>DASZSW010000016.1:0-76470 GCA_035548515.1 Bauldia sp.
GGCGCCTGCATCGCGAGTGGGGGATTCCCGCCGAGGCGCTGTTGGAACCGCCTGCGTCAGCGCGGGGTCGCTAGTCCCGTTCTGCCTTTCCGCTACTGCACCGCCACCCGCGGCTTTGCCTTGCGGTGCGCCCCAACAGCATAAGCGGCGCCGCCTCTCCCATAGGGAGAGGGCTTTGCCTCTTGCGAGCGCCAGCGAGTTAGAGGCAAAGGGTGAGGGGTTATGGCGCTGCCGACAAGGGCTAAGCACGAGCGGCGGCGACGCCCTCGATTTCCGCCATCACGGCATCGATGTTCGCCAGCACCTCGTCGTTCCGGAAACGCACGACGATATAGCCTGCCGCTTCGATCGCCCGCGAGCGGAGCTGGTCGGCCTCAGCCGCAGCAAGATGCTGACCGCCATCGACCTCGATCACGATCCGTCCCTCGATACACGCAAAGTCGGCGACATACCGGCCGATCGGCATCTGGCGTCGGAACTTGAGGCCGCGCAACTGGCGGTTACGCAATCGCGACCAGAGCTTTTGCTCCGCATTGGTCGATGACCGGCGCAGCCTGCGCGCAACTCGGACGGGCTTCATTCCCTCACCCTTCGGCTCCACTTCGCTGCGCTCGCAAGAAGTCGCAGCCCTCCCTCTGGCAGAGCAGGATGCGGCCAATCCCATGGCTGCGGCCAATCCCGTGCCTAACGCATCCTTCCCGCGCCCCGGCCGCCGTAACGGTTTTTCCGGGTTCCGAGCAATCTGCTGTTAATGAAATTTATCGCAATCGCATTAGCCGCGATGCAAGACATGGCGCGTATGGTCTGCTCCCATGCACGCGCTTTCTGCCCTCGTAGGTGTGTTCGGCGCCTCGATCTGGGATATCAGCCAGAACCACGGCGCCACGTGCCGCCTCGTGTATTCGCTCGCGGTAGCGAGCCTGCACATCGTCGGCCTGCACGTCTGAGCCTCCGCGCCGCCGGGCGCGCCTTGTCCTTGCCTTGAAGTCCCGCCACTATCCTCGGTGGGCGCGGGCAGGATTCTCGAATTAACCTGATGATCTTACAGGCTGAATCGCATTGGCCGCGGGCGCGCCGCGGCATCGCCGCCATGGCCGGTGGCCTGGCTTTCCTGGCGGTTGTCGCCCCGGCGCTGGCTGCCCCTTCGGCCGACGACGTCGGCAAGGCGCTGGCCGCGGCGGTCGCCGCCACCGGCCAGGCCACCCTCACCTATTCCGGTGCTGCCGCCTCCGGCGACACGGTCACGCTGTCGGACGTGAAGATCGTCGAGGTCGCGCCTTCCGCCGCGCCGGCCCCCGCACCGACGAAGGCCGCCGCCGAAACGACGACACCCGCTGCTCCATCTGCGCCGCCGGCGCAGAGCGCGGTGACCATCCCGGCGCTGGTCCTTTCGGGCGTTGCCGAGCGCAGCGGCGGCGGCTTCACGGCCACGCACCTCGAATTCGACAACGGCACGACGACCGCCCGCCACGAGCAGATGACTTGGACCACCGCCGGTCTGGACACCGTCGTCGTCCCTTCCGCCGCCGAGGTGACGGCGCGCGCCAAGATCCGCCCGTTCGCCGCCTTCTCCGCCGCCGGCATCACGATCAGCGGCCGCCGCTTCGCCACGCCGGTCACGCTGGCTTCCGTCTCCGGCTCGATCGGCGACATCACCGCCGCAGCGCCGGCCGCGATCCACTGGGAGGCGCACGGCCTGAAACTCAGCCCGGCGCTGCTCGCCAATTCCTACGTCGGCGCCTTCATCACCATGCTGAACTACGACAGCGTCACCGCCGACATGGTGTTCGACGGCGCATGGGACACCAACGCCGACAACGTCACGCTGACGTCGTTCTCGATCGGCGCGCCCGACATGGGCAGGATCACGGTCAGCGGCAAGGTCAGCGATCTTTCCATGCGCGGCATCGCCGACCCGGCGAAGGCCAAGGATGCCCGCGCCGCCGCCAAGCTCGAGCAGGTGTCGCTGCGTCTCGACAACAGCGGCTTCGTCGAGCACATGCTCGACATGCAGGCGCAGATGCTGGGCGGCACGCGCGATGACGTACGCGCGCAGATCACCACTGCCGCCCTGCCCTTCTTCCTTGGCTTCGTGAAGAACGCCGCCTTCCGCGACGAGGCTGAAAAGGCGTTCACCGCCTTCCTTGCCGATCCGCGCTCGCTGACGATCACTGCGGCCGCGCCGCAGCCCGTGCCACTCAGCGAGGCGATGCGCGCGGCGCTGCATGCGCCGGGCACCATCCCCGATCTGCTTGGCCTTTCGGTCACGGCCAACAACTAGAGGCGGCGATGCGGCTGAAGGCAGCGGTACTGGCGGCGGCCGCGCTCACCGTGCTGCTGGCCCCGCTCGCGCTTGAGGCTCAGGACGCCGGTTCCGGTTCCGCACCGCCGGGGCAATCTCCTCCCGGCCTTTCCGATTTCCCGTCATCCGACGGCCTCACGCCTGTCACGCCAGCGCCACCCGCGGCGAACACTGCGCCCGAGGCCGCGACACCGCCGCCTGCAAGCGAGGCGACTGAGCCGGCTGGGCCGCCGGCTGCGGCGGCGCCCGCGGCAGGCGCACCCATCGAAACTGCGCCAAACGACGCCACCACCCCCGTCCTCGAGGCGCCGCCCGTTCCGCCGGCCTCGCCGCCGGTCGTCCAACCGCCGTCGGTGCCAGACACCCCGGTCGAGGCCGCCATTCGGGCGTGGGTCGCCGCCGTCGATGCCTCGCCCAACTGGTCGGCCAGCGTCGGCGGTGTCACCGTCGACACATCCGGCAAGGCGACCGTCAGCGACCTCACCGTCGCGGCCGACAAGCCCGGCTTCAAGGCGACCGTCGGGCAGCTCGTCGTCAGCGGCTTCGAACAGGGCGCGCCGGGCACGTTCAGGGCCCAGGAGATCGACGTCGCCAATCTCCGGGTCGATGCTGGCGCCTACTCGGTCCGCATCGACCAGGCCTCGGTCGAGTCGCCGGCGCTGCCGATGACCGGCAGTGCAGTTTGGGACGATGCCCAGCCGACCGGCTCGATCGTCGCGCTCATCTCGTCGGCACTCTCCGCGCACGCCGCCTCCGCCAGCGCCGGCAAGATCACGGTGGTCGAGACCATCGCTGGCATCGCGACGTGGAGCACCTACGCCAACCTCAAGCTCACCGGCTTCGGCGACGGCAAGGTCTCGTCTCTCACCGCCGGCCCGCTGCGGACGGATTCGCCGGGCTCGGATCCTTCCGTTCCCGCGACCTCGGCCAACCAGCAGCCGCTGGTGTCGCTGACGGTCGCGACTTCCGAGACGCACGACATCGACATTGCGGCGATGCTCGTCCCCTTCCGCAGCGACGGCGACTCGAGCTGGCATCAGGCCATGGGCCGTGTCGTTTACAGCGGCGTCGGCGTCTCGGTGCCCGGTATCGACGTGAAGATCGGCAGCGTGGCGTTCGACAATTTCGTCGTGCGCCGGCCGACCATCGCGCCGCCGCCGCCCGCGGCCGATCCGGAGTCGCAATCCCCCGCAGATGTCGTGCGGGGCGTCGGCGCGGCCCTGTCGCCGCTCGGCGTCGGGCGCATGGAGGTCAGCGACCTCTCGATGAACGGCTCCGGGCTCGAAGGCGTCCATCTCGGCGATCTCACGCTGGTCGACGCCTCGACGGATTCGATCGGCGCCTTCTCGCTCAGCGACTTCACCGGCGCCGTCACCGGTCAGGGCAAGGTCACCATCGGGCGCATTGCCTTCGGCAACCTCGCGCTGCCGCCACTCAGCACCGTCGCCGATGTGGTTGAGACCGCGCTTGCCGGTGGCGACGCGAAATACAGCTCGGTCGTGCCCACGCTTGGCTATGGCGAGATCGCGGGCGTCGATGTCGCGATTGCGAACGCGCCCGAGATGAAGCTCGACCGTCTGCGTGTCGATCTCGGCAACTGGGCCGACAAGATCCCGACCTCGCTCGGCGTCGCGCTGGCCGGCCTTGATCTGCCCGCCGGCATCATCCCGTCGGATCTCGTGCAGCGGCTCCTCGCCAGCTACGGCTACGATCGGCTGCAGGTCGATGGCGGCGCCAAGGCCACCTGGGGCGCCGACGGCACCATCGCGGTGCGTGACGCCAGCCTGGCGGTGAAAGACGCCGCCTCGATCAGCGGCCAGGCCGATATTGCAGCCATCCCGCCAACCGATGCGGAGCACATGGCAGTCGCGAGCGACGCACTCGACAAGTTGTCGCTGAAGGACGGCTCCGGCACCCTGACCGACGGCTCGCTGGTCGAGCGCGCGCTCGTGCTGCAGGCGTCGAAGCTCAACGTCGATCCGCAGAAATTCCGCGACCAGTTCGCCAAGAGCGTGCCGTTCATGCTGATGTTGCTTGGCGACCGCGATCTCATCATGAAGACGGCGCCGGTCGTTCAGACATTCCTGTCCACCGGCGGTTCTGTCACCGCCGTGGCGGCGCCCAAGGCGCCGGTGCCGCTGTCGCAGGTCGCCGATACGGCAAAGTCGTCGCCGTGGAGCCTGTTCAGCCTGCTCGGCGTCAGCCTCACCGGCACGCCCGGCACACCCGGTGCGGCGCTGCCGACACTGCCCACGCCGCCGTCCGCTGCGCCGGCCGCCCCGACTGCGCCGGCCGAGGAGCCGGAGCCGTAACTGCCTAGAGCACCTTCTCGAGGAATGCTCTGGTGCGGGCGTGTTCGGCGGCCTTGAACATCTTCTCGGGCCTGCCCTGCTCGATCACCACGCCTCCATCCATGAACACCACCCGGTCCGCAACCTCGCGGGCAAAGCCCATTTCATGGGTCACGATCAGCAGCGTCATGCCCTCCTCCGCCAGCTCGCGGATCGTGACCAGCACTTCCTTCACCGTCTCCGGGTCGAGCGCCGCCGTCACTTCGTCGAGCAGCATGATCTTGGGATTGAGAGCCAGGCTGCGGGCAATCGCGACGCGCTGCTGCTGACCACCGGACAGCTCGTCGGGATGCGCGTTTTCCTTCCCTTCCAGCCGCACCTTGCGCAGGAACTTGCGGGCGATCTCCTCCGCCTCGGCGCGCGGCCGCCCCAGCACTTCGGTCAGACCCAGCGTGATGTTGCGGAGCGCGGTCATGTGCGGAAACAGGTTGTAGCTCTGGAAGACCATGCCGACGGTCTGATGGAGCCGCCTGAGATCGACCTTCGGATTGCTGATCTCCAGATTGTCGACCACGACGCGTCCGGCACTGATCGTCACGAGGTGCGCGATCACGCGCAGCAGCGTCGACTTGCCCGATCCCGACGGCCCGATGATCGCCAGCGTTTCGCCCGCGGAAACCGTGAGGTCCACGCCGCGCAGCACCGGCACGCCGTGATACCCCTGCTCGACGCGTTCGACGCGGACAATTGGCGTCTTGTCCATCGCCCGCTCGTCCGTCCGTGAGGATGCGTCAGGCACGGGTCAGCCCCGGGATCATGCGCAGCCACATCACGCGCCAGCCCGGCCGCCGCGAACGCCGGTGCAGCCGATATTCGAGGTAAGTCGAGAGAAGCGCGATCGGGTAGCACATGACGAAATAGATCAGCGCGATCTCCGTCAGGATGACGAACGAGTTGAACGTCGTCGAAATCAGAAGCATGCCGCTGAAGGTGAGTTCCTGAAGCGTGATGACCGAGAGCAGCGACGTATCCTTGAACAGCGACAGGAAGTAATTCACGGTCGGCGGCAGCACGTTGCGGAACGCCTGCGGTAGGATGACGAAGCGCAGCGTCTGGAAATAGCTGAGGCCGATGGTCGTCGCCGCTTCCCGCTGCGTCAGCGGCACGGAGCGGATGCCGCTGCGGAACACCTCGGACAGATAGGCACCGTAATTCAGACCGAGGCCGATGACCCCGGCCATGGCGGCGTCGAGCGTCAGCCCCCAGACCGGCAGCACGTAGAAGATGTAGTAGATCTGCACGAGGCCGGGCGTGCCGCGAATGAACTCCACGTAGACGGTGAGCACCGCGCGCAGCAGGCGGAAGCGCGACAGGCGGCCGAGCGCGACCAGAAGCGCGATCACGACCGCCAGGCAGAACGTCGCGAGGCTGAGCAGGATCGTCAGCCTCGCGCCGACCAGCAGTGTCGGAAGGTACAGCAGAAAGTCGCTTAGCTTTGGCTGCATTTTCTTTCGTGCAGGGCCTCCCTCGGAAGACTCCTACTGGACGATATTGTCTGCCGTCAGACCGTACTTCTCGAGGATCTGCGCGAGGGTACCGTCCTTCTTGATCTCCGCAATGCCGTCATTCAGCGCCTTCAGCATCGCGGTGTCGTCAAGCCGCACCGAGAAGCCGGTCGGCCGGGCGGCCTTGCCCTGCCAGTCATGCATGATCTCGATGTCGGGCTCCGGAGAGACGACGTTGGCGTAGCCAGCGGTGGTCTCGTCGGCCAGCGCCGCATCGATGCGGCCGGCCTTCAGGCCGGCAATCATTTCGGGATGCGATTTGAACGCGACGAGATCGCCCTTCTGGGCGGCAATCAGGTCCGCGTCCGTGCTGCCCAGGATAGCGCCGATCTTGTTGCCGGCGAACTGATCGGTCCCCTTGATGCCCTTCGGATTGCCCTTCGGCACGATCAGCGCCGAGCCGTACTGGTAGATCGGCGTCGTGAAGGCGACCTGCTTGGCGCGCTCCTCGGTGATGCTCATGCCGACCGCCAGCATATCCCAGCGCTTGGCCTGCAGACCCGGTATCAGGCCCGACCAGTCGACCGCGATCTGGTCGATCTGGGTCACGCCGAGCTTGCCCAGGATGGCGGCGGCCATGTCGTAGTCCATGCCCTTGTAACCGCCACCGGTGAACTCGACCCAGTTATGTGGCGGCTCATTGTAGAATCCCATGACGATGGCGTGGCTCGCCGTCACCTTGGAGAGCGTGTCGTCGGCGGCCTGGGCCCCTGCTGTCATCGCCGCCATTGCTCCGGCGACGATGCCCAGAAGAACGCTTCTGCGTACTACTGTCCCTGATCCAAACATGATGATCTTCCCTCCTTACCGTTTGAGCGCAGTCCAATCAGGCGCTGCGGCCGGTGGCGGCGTCGATCAACCCGCGCATATAGCCGAGGGTGAAGACGTGGCCGTCGAAGCCGTAGCCAACCGTCCCCGGCCGCTCCGTCGCGAGGCGGGGCGAATGATCGGGGCGGATGTAGGAGTCGACACCGAGATCGAGCAACGTTGAGATGAAACCGGGCAGATCGAGATCGCCGTCGTCGGGCCAGGTTTCCATGAAATCGTCGATGGTGCCGCGAATGTTGCGGAAATGGACGAACGGGATGCGGTCGCGATAGCGGCGCGCGCATTCCGACGGGTCGAGACCCATCTCGCCCAGTGAGCCGGCGCAGAGCGTCAGCGCGTTCGACGGACTGGCATCGAATTCCATCAGCCAGTCGAGATCGGCAGGGCTCGACATCACGTGCGCGAAGCCACCGATCGGATTGAGCGGCGGGTCGTCGGGATGCATGGCGAGCTTCACGCCCGCCGCTTCCGCGACCGGCAGAACCCGGCGCAGGAAGCGGGCGAGGTTCTCGCGCAGCACCGTTTCCCGGACTTGCGGCGCGGCGGTCAGCGCACCGGCCGGCAGGTCGGCCTTGCGGAAGGCGGTGGTGATGGCGCCGCCGCGTGTCGGCGCTTCCTCGTCGGTGCGCACGACAATGCAGTCATGCGCGAGTTGCGGCATGAAGTTGTAGCAGATCACCTTGACCCCCAGCCGGCCGAGCCGCGGCAGCACACTCACCCAATGCTCGATCTGCTCGTCGGCGCCCTCTCCCCCCGGCACGATGCGGTCCATCGGCGGCCCGGACTCCAATACCGGCAGGTCGAGCCCGGCGCGCGCCGCCTGGGCAATCAGCGCCTCGAGATCGTCGAACTTTCGCGTGTCGTTCGCCATGTCGTAGTGGACGAGATGGCGAACACCGATCTGGGCGATCGCCGCGAGGCGCTGCTCGGTCGTCGGCACGGCCACCATGGAGAGCTTGAGCATCTCCGGCCTCACAGCACCTTGAAACGGGCGTAGGCGTCGACGAGCGACATGCCGTTGCGAACGCCGGCGCGAAAGCCATCCTCGCGGGTCGCCTTGTCCACCGCCGCGGCGACGATCTCCTCTTCCATCGCCGCCGGCACAACAGCAACGCCGTCGCGGTCGGCGACGATCAAGTCGCCCGGATCGATTGTGACACCGCCCATTTCGACGCGGACGTCGTAGGCGACGACCTTCTGGCGATTGAAGCTGTCGTAAGCCGAGAGGTGTTGCGAGAAGACGGGAAATAGCATCGCTTCCATCAGCGCAACGTCGCGCACGGCGCCGTCGGTAACGACGCCCGTTGCGCCGCACCGCTGCGCGGCGGTGGTGAGCAATTCGCCCCAGACACCGGCGCGCTGCGAGCCACCGGTCGCGCAGATGATCATCTCGCCGGCGGCGATAGAGTCCACGGCCTCGAGCTCGAGGATGTAGGTCTTGGGATCGCTGTGCGCGAAGTCCATCCACAGCAGCGTCTTGGCGCGGCCGACCGTGACCTTTGTCGTCGTGCGCGGGACGATCCCGCACTGAACGGCTTGATGCCTGAAGCCGCGCGCATCAAGCACGTCGAGGGCCAGTGCCGTGCTGAGCTGCCCGCGTTCCGCCGCCGCGATCGCCGCCGAAGGTCCGCCGGATCGTTCCTTTTGCACTGTATGTGTCCCTGAGACGGGCTGTCGGCGCCCTGTTCGCTCGTGGAGTAGACAGCCGTGGCGCCAGGGCCGTAAATTGTGCGCTGTTCCACCGGACGGAATTGAGCAGCCGCCATGGCACCAAATCCGTATGTCGTGCAGCCGATCCTGAAGGCCTTGCGCCTGCTGGAAACGATCGGCTGGAAGGTTCACGACGTGAAGTTGACGGACATCGCGCGCGAACTCGGCCTGCCGAAGACCACGGCTTATCGCTACCTCCAGACGCTGGCGGCGGCCGGCTTCCTGCGCCACGACGTCGAGAACGACCGCTACGGCATCGGCCCGCGCGTGCGAATGTTCGCGCAGTCGGAGAAAAGCCTGTCGCGGCTGCGTCGTGTTGCCATCCCGGAGATGGAACACCTGATGCAAGCGTTCAACGCGACGGTGAACCTCGCCGTCAGCAACGGCACCGACGTCGTCTATGTCGAGATGGTGCGCGACAGCCACGCTGGCCGCATGCGCGCGCGCATCGGCGACCATCATCCCATTCATGCGACGGCGCTCGGCAAGGCGATCCTGGCGTTCCTGCCACCGGCGGAGCGCGCGACGATCCTCGATTGGCCTCTCGGAGAAATGACCGCGCGCACCATTCGCTCGAGCAGCGCGCTGCGCCGGCAGCTCGGAGAGGCGCGCGAGAACGGGCACTCGATCGAGCGACAGGAAGCCGAAGATGGCTTCGCCTGCATCGGCGTGCCGATACTGGACGGCGATCATTACCCCCTGGCAGCGCTTAGTCTTTCGCTGCCCGACAAACGACTGCTGTCAGTCCGCGGCGCGGCAGCCCACGCGCTTACCGTCGCCACCCAGGCGATCTCGCGCCAGCTTTCGGCGTAGGTGCCCATTCGGCATTCACCGCGACCCAACCGGGTCTTCCCCTCGCCCCGGAGGGGAGAGGGCTTCGCCTCTTGTGAGAGTCAGCGAACTAGAGGCGAAGGGTGAGGGGGGATTGCCCTCGCCGGAAAAAGCGCAGAGCCCCCTCACCCGGTTTGCCTAATTCGTTTCACTCATAAGGCAAACGCGACCTCTCCCCTCCGGGGAGAGGCGGCGACTTCCACGCCGGTGCGGGCAACCTGAATTCGGGCGCAGCCCTTACTTCGGCAGGTCGATGCGGATGTGCAGCTCGCGGAGCTGCTTCGCCGTCACTTCCGACGGAGCGCCCATCATCAGGTCTTCAGCGCGCTGGTTCATCGGGAAGAGAGTCACTTCACGGAGATTCTCCTCGCCACAGAGGAGCATGACGATGCGGTCGATGCCGGGCGCGATACCGCCGTGCGGCGGGGCGCCGAGCGACAGCGCCCGCAGCATGCCGCCGAACTTCGCCTCCAGCACGTCCTCGCCGTAGCCGGCGATCGCGAACGCCTTCTTCATGATCTCCGGCTTGTGGTTACGGATGGCGCCGGAGGAAAGCTCGATGCCGTTGCAGACGATGTCGTACTGGATCGCCTTGATGCCGAGGATCGTGTCGCGGTCGCCGGCATCGAGCGCCAGGAACCGGTCGTGGTCGAGGTTCGGCATGGAGAACGGGTTGTGGGAGAAGTCGATCTTCTTCTCCTCCTCGCTCCACTCGTACATCGGGAAATCGACGATCCAGCAAAACGCGAACTGGTCCTCATCGGTCAGGCCGAGTTCCTTGCCGATGCGGTTGCGCGCGGCGCCGGCGAAGGCCGTGAACTTTTCCGGCCGGCCACAGACGAAGAACACCGCATCGCCGTCCTTGAGCGCGAGCTTTTCGCGGATGGCCTCGGTGCGGTCCGTCCCGATGTTCTTGGCGATCGGGCCGGCGCCCTCGCCGTCGTCACGGAAAAAGATATATCCCAGCCCCGGCTGGCCCTCGCCCTGCGCCCATGAGTTCATGCGGTCGCAGAAGGCGCGGTTGCCGCCGGTCGGCGCCGGGATCGCCCACACCTCTACCTTCGGGTCAGCGGCGATCTGGCCGGCGAACACCTTGAAGCCGGAGTCGCGGAAGGCGTCGGTGACGTCCGCCATCTCGATCGGGTTGCGGAGATCGGGTTTGTCGGAGCCGTACTTCCGCATCGAGTCGGCGTACGCGATGCGCGGGAACTTGTCGGTCACCCGCTTGCCGTTCCCGAACTCGACGAACAGGTCGCGCAGCACCGGCTCGACCGCCTGGAAAACGTCCTCCTGCTCGACGAAACTCATCTCGATGTCGAGCTGGTAGAACTCGCCCGGCGAGCGGTCGGCGCGGGCGTCCTCATCGCGGAAGCACGGCGCGATCTGGAAGTAGCGATCGAAGCCCGCGATCATGGTCAACTGCTTGAACTGCTGCGGGGCCTGCGGCAGCGCGTAGAACTTGCCCGGGTGCAGTCGCGACGGCACGAGGAAGTCGCGCGCCCCCTCGGGCGACGATGCCGTCAGGATCGGCGTCTGGAACTCGAAGAAGCCCGCGCCGGTCATGCGGCGGCGGATCGAGGAGATGATCTCGGCGCGCTTCAGGATGTTCTGGTGGAGCTTGTCGCGGCGCAGATCCAGGAAGCGGTACTTGAGCCGCGTCTCCTCCGGGTATTCGGCATCGCCGAAGACGGGCAGCGGCAGCTCGGCGGCCGCTGACAGCACGTCGATGCCGGTGGCGAACACCTCGACCTGCCCGGTCGGCAGGTCAGCGTTCTCCGTCCCCGCGGGTCGCGCCCTCACCTTGCCGTCGACGCGGATGACCCATTCGGACCGCACCTTTTCGGCCGCCTTGAAGGCCGGGCTATCCGGGTCTGCGACAACCTGGGTCAGGCCATAGTGGTCGCGGAGGTCGATGAACAGGAGGCCGCCGTGGTCGCGCACGCGGTGCACCCAGCCCGACAGGCGGACCGTTTCTCCGATATCGGAGGCGCGCAGCGCCCCGCACGTGTGGCTTCTGTACCTGTGCATCGGGATACCCACTGAAAAGGCGCGGAATCGGGCCTGAAAACCACCGTTTCCGGCGGCGGGAAAAGCGCATGGGGGCGGTGCATTGTCAAGGATCGGAAAGGGTTAGCGGGCCCGTTGCATTTCGGCCACAGCCAAAGCCGGACCCTTGGCCGCAGGGTCCAAAATTTCGCCGTTTCGTCCGTTCGGCGATAGCGACAACGCCGGACTCGCGGGCTATGTAGGGACATGACCCTGATCACCACGACCGCCGAACTCGCGGCCGCCTGCAAGCGGATGGCGCGGTTCGAAGCGGTCACCGTCGACACCGAATTCATGCGGGAAACGACCTATTGGCCGAAGCTTTGCGTCGTCCAGTTGGCCTCGCCTGAGGAGGCGGTGATTGTCGACGCGATGTCACCGGAGCTGGAGCTCGATTCATTCTTCAAACTGATGAAGAATGAGAAAGTCATCAAAGTCTTTCATGCTGCACGGCAGGATATCGAGATCGTCTACCACCTCGGTGGATTGATCCCGCACCCTGTCTTCGACACCCAGGTCGCGGCGATGGTGTGCGGTTTCGGCGACTCGATCTCCTACGACCAGCTGGTGCACCGGCTGACCGGCGCGCGCATCGACAAATCCTCCCGCTTCACGGACTGGAGCCGCCGCCCGCTGTCCGAGCGGCAGACGGAATACGCGCTCGCCGACGTGACCCATCTCCGCGACGTCTACGCGGCGCTGGCGCAGCGCCTGGCGGAGCAGAACCGGACGGAATGGGTGCGCGAGGAGATGGAGGTACTGACCTCCCCCGAGACGTACCAGATGGAGCCCGAGCACGCGTGGAAGCGGTTGAAGATGCGCGTGCGGAAGCCTTCCGAGCTCGCGGTGCTGCAGGCGATCGCAGCGTGGCGCGAGCGTGAGGCGCAGGCGCGCGACGTGCCGCGCGGGCGCGTGCTCAAGGACGATGCGATCTACGAGATCGCGGCGCAGCAGCCGGAGACCTCACAGCAACTCGGGCAACTCCGCACGATCCCGCGCGGCTTCGAGCGCTCGCGCACGGCGGAAGACATCGTCAACACCGTCAAGAAGGCACTCGACGTGCCGAAGGATCAGCTTCCCAAGGTGCCGAAGCATCGCCCGCCGACCAACGGCAACGGCGCGGCTGTCGACCTGCTCAAGGTGCTGCTCAAGATGATCAGCGAGAGTCACGGCGTCGCTTCGAAGATCATCGCGACGGTCGACGACCTCGAGGCCATCGCTGGCGACGACAAGGCCGAGGTGCCTGCGATGGTGGGCTGGCGACGCGAGCTGTTCGGGGAGACGGCGCTGAAGCTCAAGCATGGCGAGATCGCACTCGCCGTGAAGCAGAACCACGTCGTGGCGATCGAAAAATAAGGCCGCGACTCAGGCGCCGTTGGCGATGCGGCGCTCGGTGGCCAGAGGCTTGTCCAGCGACATACCTATGTCGGTGAACGGGACTTCGAGCGTGAATGTGACGCCGAGCTCGTCGCTGTGAAACTTCATCGTGGCATCGAGTTGCTCGGTCAGCGAACGCACCACGCGGAAGCCGACGTGGCCGTTGCCTGCCGGATCGAAGCCCGGCGGCAGCCCGACGCCGTCATCCTCGACCTCGATCACAACGTACGCTCCCGTACGGACGCAGCGTACCGACAGCCGCCCAGCGACCCCCGACGGGTGCGCATACTTCATCGAGTTGGTGACCATTTCGCAGACGATCAGCGCGATACTCAGCGCGCGCGATGGATCGATGCGGCAAGCGACATCGAGCGACAGCGACAACGCGATCGCACCAGCCTGCGACAGCGATTCAACGACCCCGGTGACGACGTCGGTGAGGTACGGCCCGAGCTCGATGCTCTCCTGCTCGCGCGGATTCGCCAGCATCTTGTGCAGCTTGGCGATGGCCTCGATCTTGGCGCTTAGTGCGACCAGCGATTGGGCCGCTTCCGCCGGGCTCAACGTTGGCGCCTTGGCCAACCGGTCGGAATGCAGGCGCGCGAGGCCGCTCAACATAGCGAGATGGTTGGCAAACCGATGATTGGCCTCGGCAACCGGGTCAAAACCGTCGGCGGCGGGATGGAGCATCCGGGTATTCATAACTTTGCATCCGTTCCATCGCCCGCAACGGACCATCTACTCAGGCGAGACCGGCCGCAAGAAAGTTATAGTTGGCCGAATTCGTTCAAGTTGCTGCTACGTGCTTAAACACATCGTTTGCAGAAGCCGTGCAATCCGCGAAAGCCACATCGATGCACCAATGTGCCAAAGCGCACAAAGGCGCTGCTTGAGTAAGGGACCCCATCGGCTTATTTGAGCTTGGGCGACTGGTGGGGTTCCCAATCTCGATGGGCGAACTAAACCGCGGCGAACGACTGCAGATCATGCTCACGGCCGAGGAGCTCGAGGCGGTCGACAATTGGCGTTTCGAGAAACGCATGCCCAGCCGCGCCTCGGCCGTGCGTGAACTCCTGAAGCGCGGGCTGGCGGCGGAAGGCTTCCTGACGGCGAAGGGTGGATCGAAGTCGAAGGACTTCGGCGTCATGAGCGACGAACCAAAGCCCGAAGCGAAGAAGCGGAAGTAGCGCGGCTAGGACGCGGCGACCGCGATCGATGGTTCCAGTCCGGCAATCTTCGCCAGTTGCCCCAGCCGGCGCAGCACCCGCGCGCCACCGAGCGGCGCCAGATCGGGCGGCAATACCAGCGTCAGTGTCTTGCCCTTGGCCTCCAGCCGCGTGCGCTGGACGATGTCGGGCATCGCGCCCGAGATCAGATGCGCGACACGCAACGTCGCGCCCAACGCGCGGGCGCGCTCCATCAGCCGCGTCGAGGCGAGCTCCCGGATGCGCGGCGACAGCTGCTCGTCGATCAGACCCTCGTGGCGATAGAAATTGGCGAGCGCCAGATAGGCGCGACCAGGATGATCGATGCCGATGAAGGCGGCATGGGCGATGAGGTTCAGGCTCTGCTCGCCGCGATATTCCGGATGCGCACGCCAGTGAATGTCGGCGAGCAAACAGGCGGCGCGGCGGAGGCGCGCTTCCTCGACAGTCTCGTCTATGCCAATCGCCTTGAAGGCCATTTCCGACCACGGACCCAGTTCGGCGACGTGCCGCGGCGAGCGGGAGCGCAGGTAAGCCAGTTCCTCGCAGGCGACGATCAGCGGGTCCTTCGCCTTCTCCTTCGCGTCGAGCAGCTCGTAGAGCAGCCCCTCGCGCACGCCGAGCGCCGACATGATGATCTGCGAAGGACGCATCTTCTCGATCACCTGCTCGAGCACGGCGGCGCCGTAAGGCAGGAGCGCGCGGCGGCTGCGCGACACGACCTCGATCGAGTCGATGGAGTCGAGGTCGCGCTTGGCGACCATGCGGCAGAAATCGGCCGCCTCGTCCGGCGCGATAGCGTAGTGATGCATCACGTGCAGCGGATAGCCCTTCTGCCGCATATGCAGACGGGCGAGCGAGCGCCACGTACCGCCGATGGCATAGAACGGGCGCTTGGCGCCCTTGGGCAGCACCTTGGAAGAAGCCAAAGCTTCGGCCGCGAGTTTTTCCGCCTTCTTGAGCGACTTCTCCGATACTTCCTCGAGTCTCAGTCCACCGAGCGGGAAGGTCTCGCCCTCGCCGATCTTGGTGCCATTGATGTCGACGACCTCGAGGCTGCCGCCGCCGAGGTCGCCGGCAATGCCGTCGGGTTTGTGGAAGCCGGACAGCACGCCGAGCGCCGACAGCCGCGCCTCCTCGACGCCGGTGAGGATTGCGACCTTGACCTTGGCGATGGCCTCGACCGAGGCGATGAATTCAGCGCCGTTGCTGGCCTCGCGAACGGCCGCCGTTGCCAGTACATGCAGCGAGGCCGCCCGCATCTGCTCGGTCAACGCGACGAAACGGCGAATGGCGGTAAGCGCCGACGCGATTGCTTCGGGGTCGAGGCGCCCACGCGTCGCGACGCCCCGCGCGAGGCCGCACAATTCCTTCTCGTTGAACAGCGGCGTCGCCGAGCGCCCGAGATGCTCGTAGACGACAAGGCGAACGGAATTCGAGCCGATGTCGACGATGGCAACGGCACCACCGTTGACGATGCGGCCCGGCGCGTCTTCAGCCGCTGGCTTCGGCAACCGCTCAGGCCTCCCTGGCGCGCCGGCGCAGCGGCTTCGGCGAATTCGTCTTCAGCGACTTACCGCGCCCGGACAGGCTCGGGTTGGTCATGAAATATTCGTGCGCGTTGAAGGGCGCCTCGCCCTTGCCCGGCTTGATGCGCTCGGACGAGCCGTCCGGCAATTCGCGCCAGCTCTGCTGGTTGTCGGTGAGGTTCGCCACCATGATCTGGTCCAGCACCTGTTCATGCACCGTCGGATTGAGGATCGGCACGATCGCCTCGACTCGGCGGTCGAGGTTGCGCGGCATCATATCGGCGGAGCCGATGTACACCATCGACTGATCAGACGGCAGTCCGAAGCCGTTGCCGAAGGCGAAAATGCGGGCGTGTTCGAGGAAGCGGCCGACGATCGACTTGACCCGGATGCGCTCCGACAAACCCGGGATACCGGGGCGCAGGCAGCAAATGCCGCGCACCACGAGGTCCACGTCGACGCCCGACTGGCTGGCATCGTAGAGCGCGTCGATGATTTGGGCATCGACCAGTGCATTGAGCTTCATCCAGATGGCGCCGGGCTTGCCAGCCCGCACGTGCGCGACCTCACCCGCGATCAGATCGAGGATGCGCTTCCTGACCGTCAGCGGCGAAACGGCCATGCACTCCATCGTCGCCGGCTCGGAGTAGCCGGTGATGTAGTTGAAGATGCGCCCAACGTCGCGCCCGATCATCGGATCGGCGGAGAAGAATGACAGATCGGTGTAGATGCGCGCCGTCACCGGGTGATAGTTGCCCGTGCCGATGTGGACGTAGGTGTTGAGCTGCCCGGCCTCGCGGCGGACGACCAGCGACAGCTTGGCGTGCGTCTTCAGTTCGATGAAGCCGTATACGACCTGGACGCCGGCACGCTCGAGGTCGCGCGCCCATTTGATATTGGCAGCTTCGTCGAAGCGCGCCTTCAGCTCGACGACGGCGGTGACCGTCTTGCCCGCCTCCGCGGCTTCCGCGAGCGCACGCACGATCGGCGAGTCGTTGGAGGTGCGGTACAGCGTCTGCTTGATGGCCACGACGTCGGGATCGGACGCAGCCTGGCGCAGGAACTGCACGACCACGTCGAAAGATTCGTACGGGTGGTGGACGACGAGGTCCTTCTCGCGAATGGCGGCGAACGCGTCGCCGCTGTGCTCGCGGATGCGTTCCGGGAACCGCGGCGTGTAGGGCTGGAACTTCAGCGCAGGGCGGTCGATGGCGGCGATCTGCGACAGGTCGTTCAGCGCCAGGACGCCATCGACCAGGAAGATTTCGTCGCCCGAAACGCCGAGTGCCTCGGCGACGACAGCGCGGAGGCTTTCCGGCATCGCCGCTTCGATCTCGAGGCGGATAACCGAGCCGCGGCGGCGGCGCTTCAGCGCGCTCTCGAAGAAGCGCACCAGGTCTTCGGCTTCTTCCTCCACTTCGATGTCGGAGTCGCGGATGACGCGGAAGGCGCCCATGCCTTCCACCCCGTAGCCCGGGAACAAGCGCGCGACGAACAGCGTCACGGCCTGGTCGATGGAGATGAAGCGATCGCGGCTGGCATCAGTGGACGGCAGCCGAATGAAGCGATCCAGAGTGCCCGGCATGCGCAGCAGCGCGGTCATGCGCTGACCGTTGGTCTTGCGCGTCAGATGCAGGGCGACCGTCAACCCGAGATTGGGAATGAACGGAAACGGGTGCGCGGGATCGATCGCCAGCGGCGTCAGCACCGGAAAGATCGCGTCGAGGAAGTGATGCTCCAGCCAGTCGCGCTCGCTGTCATCGAGATCCTTGGCATCGACCAGCATCACGCCCGCCGCGCTGAGCTCCCCGCGAAGCGAGGCCCACACCAGTTGCTGGTCGCTGGCCAGCGCAGCGACGGCGTTGCCGATGCTCGACAACTGCTCGGACAGCGACTGGCCATCGTCAGACACCATCGCAATGCCGAGGCGCTGCTGGCCCTTGAGGCCCGCGACGCGGACCATGAAAAATTCGTCGAGGTTGTTCGCCGAGATCGACAGGAAGCGCAGGCGCTCCAAAACCGGCTGACGCTGGTTGGTCGCCTCTTCCAGCACACGGCGGTTGAAGTGCAGCCAGGACAGCTCGCGATTGATGAAGCGGTCCGGGCGCTGACGCAAGCGGGCGGTGGCGCCGCCTTCGGAGGCAGCGGCAGTCGCGCTTTCAGCGGCAACGGGGATGGTCTTCTGATCCATGACGATCGAGTCTCAGATGGCGATCGGTTGGCGGAAAATATAGCCCTAAACGTGAATTATGACGATTTCGCCAAGGTTTGTGCTGAAGGGCGAAAGCCAGCCCACGCCTAGGCTTCGCCATCGTCCGCGCGGTCGAAGACCCGCGCCATGGCGGCGGCCGCAACCCGGCGCGTGATCGCCGCGCCGGCGGCCAGGGCGTCGTGGTCGATGGCCTCGACCAGCACATTGGCGGCTTCGAGCGAGCGCTCCATGCGGGTGACGATGTATTCGACGACCAGCGGTTCGACGGCGAGCTGGCGATCCGCGAACAGCTTCACCAGCACGCGGCGCAGCAGATCGTCGTCCGGCTCGCCGAGTTCAACCGGCCGTGCGGCGCGCAGCCGTGACGCGAGGTCAGCCAGACGCACCGGCAGCGCAGCCGCCCAAACGCGGCTGGTCAGCAGCACCGGCGCTTTGCGTTCGGCCGCGAGGTTGAGGAGATGAAACAGCGCCGCCTCGTCGGCCACGCCCTGGTGCAGGTCCTCCACCGCAACCGCGCCTGCCCCGACCAGCGGCACGACGTCGGCGTCCGTCAATGTCGGGGCCGCCGCGACCGCCGCTCCGCTGGCTTCGCGCCACATCTCGACGACATGGGTCTTGCCCGAACCCACCGGACCGGCGAGCAGCACGACGGGCGCCGGCCACGCAGGCCACGCATCGACAAGCGCGATCGCGCGGGTGTTCGCCTCGCCCACCAGGAAATCGGCTCGCGTCATTGCGGCGCGATGCGGCAGTGTGAGCGGCAACTGCCGCGCCGTTGGCGGACGACGCTCCGACATCACGCCGCGGTTCCATTGCCGCGGTAGAGCGGGCTCGCGCGATACCGCTCGACGCCATAGCGCAGGAGCACGCCAACTGCGGCCGCGGCCGGGATCGCGACGAGCAGGCCCACGAAGCCAAACAGCAGGCCGAATGCGAACAGCGCAAAAATCAGCCACACGGGATGCAGGCCGACGTTGCGGCCGATCATGCGCGGCTGGAGGACGTAGCCTTCGAGCAACTGACCGACGAGAAATACCGCCACGGTTGCGACGATCCACGGCCAGTTCGGCCAAAACTGCACGATGGCGATCGTGATGGACGTCACGAAGCCGACCGTGAAGCCGAGATAGGGAATGAAGCTCAGGATGCCCGATGCGAGGCCGATGAGCAGCCCGTAGTTCAGGCCGATCAGCACAAGGCCGCTCGCGTAGAAGACGCCCAGCAGGAAGCCTACCAGCAACTGGCCGCGAACGAATGCCGCGACCTTCTGGTCGATCTCGCGCGCCAGCCGGCGAATTTCGTCTGCCTGATCGCGCGGCAGCAGCCGATCGACACGCCCGATCATCACGTCCCAGTCGCGCAGCAGATAGAACGCGACGAACGGCGTGACCAGCACGAGCGAGAACAGGTCGACCAGGGCGCGCCCACCTGTCCACACCGATCCGATGAGCGCGGTCAGCAGATCGACGCCGCGGCTCATGAACGTCGTCACCGAGGCGCGGATGCTCTCGGGGTCGATACCGAAAAAATGACCCCATTCGCTGTCGAGAGCAGAGCCGAACATCTCCTGCAGCCGCGCGATGTAGCTCGGCAACCGCTGGAGAAAATCGATCGTCTGGTTGAGCAGCAGCGGCGCCAGCAACAGAATGGCGGCGACGATGGCAACGAGCACCAGCGCGACGATCGCCGACGTCGCGGCAGTGCGGTTGAGGCCGTTCCGCTCCAGCCAATCGGCGACGGGATCCAGCGCGTAGGCGATCGCGGCGCCGGCAACAAACGGCAGCAGGATCTGACGGAAGACGAACAGCATGAGGATGAGAACGAGCAGTCCGCCCACCCAGAATGCGGCGACCTGCTGACGCCGCGTCATGGCGCCGGGTCTCCGGCACGCCCACGCGGCGCTTCCGCCGGCGGCGATGACGCCGCTTCCCCCTGCCCCATGTGGCGCACCCACTCGACCAGATACACTGCACCAGAGCCGACGGTCAGAACCGCGACCAGGTAGACCAGACCCCACGTGACCCAGCTGAGGTCAATGGGAAAGGCGAGGTCGCCGAGCACGAACGCGGCCAGCAGAATTTGGGCGAGCGTGTTCAGCTTGGACAAACGCAGCGGCTGCACCGAGCTCGGTTCGCCAAGCACCCACGACAGCACCACGGCGCCGACGATCAGCACATCGCGCGACACGATAAGGATGGTGAGCCAGGCGGGGATGGCGGCGATTACCGCCAGCGTGACGTAGATCGACACCAGCATCGTCTTGTCCGCGATCGGGTCGAGGTAGGTGCCCAGCTCCGAGCGCAGGTCGAACTGGCGGGCGATGAAGCCATCGACGGCATCGCTGATGCCGGCCACGACCAGCACCGTGAACGCCGGCAGAGCCTGGCCGGCGACGATGAACCATATGATCAGCGGCACCAGCAGCAGCCGGCCGATGGTAATGAGATTGGGAAGCGTCACGCCGCCGGGTCTCCTGATCGCGGCGCCGGAACCCGCCATCAGCGCCGCCGATCCGCTGCCCTAGAAATGGCACTCCCGGCCGCGGAAGCCAAGCGCCGCAGGAATGGTTGGAAACCTGAGGCGGGCCTTGCATTCGCGCGCGGCTTGCCGCTTTTATCCCGCCACGCGCGGCAACCCCGAATCCAGCAGAGAGGCACGCGGAATGGCCCAAGAGGCGCGCCGTCCCCTTCGCCCCGTGGGGTATGCCGATTCGGGCGTCGATATCGACGCGGGCAACGCGCTGGTCGACGCGATCAAGCCACTGGTTCGCGCCACGCGGCGGGCGGGCGCGGATGCCGAACTAGGCGGCTTTGGCGGCCTGTTCGATCCCAGGGCCGCGGGCTACCGCGATCCGGTGCTCGTCGCGGCCACCGACGGCGTCGGTACGAAACTGCGGGTCGCGATCGACACGGGCATCCTCGACACCGTTGGCATCGATCTCGTGGCGATGTCGGTCAACGACCTTGTCGTGCAGGGTGCGGAGCCGCTCATCTTCCTGGATTATTTCGCAACCGGGAAACTGGAACCCGCGATGGGCGCGCGGATCATTGCCGGCATCGCAGAGGGGTGCAGGCAGGCGGGATGCGCACTGATCGGCGGCGAGACCGCCGAGATGCCCGGCATCTACGCGGGCAAGGATTTCGACCTCGCGGGCTTTGCCGTCGGCGCGGTGGAGCGCGACGGCGTGCTGCCACGTCCGGACGTACGGGCCGGCGACGTCGTGCTGGCCATCGCCTCGTCCGGCGTGCACTCCAACGGCTTCTCGCTGGTGCGCAAATTGGTCGCCGACTCCGGCCTTCGCTACGACGACGCCGCGCCGTTCGACAATTCGCGCCCGCTCGGCGCCGCGCTGCTGCAGCCGACGCGGATCTACGTGAAGCCGATGCTGGAGGCGATCCGCTCCACCGGCGCGGTAAAGGCGATGGCTCACATTACCGGCGGCGGCATCACCGAGAACGTGCCCCGCGTCCTGCCCGCCGACATGGCGGCGCGCGTCGATCTCTCGGCGCTGCCGATCCCGCCGGTGTTCCGGTGGCTGGCGGCGCTGGGCGACATCGCGCCCATGGAGATGCTGCGCACGTTCAACTGCGGCGTCGGCATGGCGGTGGTGGTCAGCGCCGCCGAGGCCGAAGCGGTCGCCGCGAGTCTCCGCCGCTCCGGTGAAACGGTAGTGACCATCGGGCGCATCGAGCCGCGCCGCGATGCGGCCGTCGCATACGACGGCGTGCTCGATCTCGGACAGACCTGATGGCGCGAAAGCGCGTCGCGATCCTTATCTCCGGCCGCGGGTCGAACATGATGGCGCTGATCGAGGCGGCCAGGGCGTCCGACTATCCGGCAGAAATCGTGCTCGTCATCTCCAACAAGGCCGAGGCGGGCGGACTGGCTCTGGCGCGGCAGGCTGGCGTGATGGCGGCTGTTGTTGACGGCGACACGCGCCAGGAAATGGAGGCAGGAATCCAGCGCAACCTGGAAGCCGCCGACGTCGAGCTGGTGGCTCTCGCAGGCTTCATGCGCATCCTGTCGGCGGATTTCGTGCAGCGCTGGGATCACCGGCTGATCAACATTCATCCGTCGCTGCTACCGGCGTATCCGGGTCTCGACACGCACGCCCGCGCTTTGTTTGCCGGCGAAGTGAAGCACGGCTGCACGGTGCACTTCGTGACCGCCGGCGTGGACGAGGGGCCGATCGTCGCACAGGCCGAGGTGCCGGTAGTGCCCGGCGATACGCCGCAAACGCTGGCGGAGCGTGTGCTCGCCGAGGAGCACAAGCTTTATCCGAAGGCGCTCGCCATGATCGCCGAGCGGTCATGAACTACCGCCACGCCTTCCATGCCGGAAACTTCGCCGATGTCGTCAAGCACGCAACGCTGGCGCTGCTGATCGAGCGGCTGAAGGCGAAGGATGCCGCCTTTCGCGTCATCGACACGCACGCCGGCGTTGGCATGTACGATCTCGCCGGCGACGAAGCCGGGCGCACGGGGGAATGGATCCTCGGCATCGGACGTCTATGGGAGACGCAGCGCGACGCGGCGCTCGACGCTCTGCTGGCGCCGTATCTCGAATGCGTAGCGGCGGCGAACGGCAGTGGCCCCCTCGCCCGCTATCCCGGTTCGCCGTGGATCGCGCGTCATCTCTTCCGTCGCCAGGACAGGCTGACCGCGGTCGAGCTGCATCCCGAGGATGCCGCGGCGCTCGAGACTTTGTTCGCGGGCGATATCCAGGTGCGCACCATCGCGCTCGACGGATGGCTGGCGCTCGGCGCCTTCGTGCCGCCGAAGGAGCGGCGCGGTATCGTACTGGTCGACCCGCCGTACGAGGAGCGCGCCGAATTCGACACGATGCTCGACGCCTTCATGGGCGCCTACCGCAAATGGCCGACCGGCATCTACGCCCTCTGGTATCCGGTGAAGGACCTCGCCGCGGTGGATCGTTTCCGCGTTGGGTTGGCCAAAAGCGGAATCCGCCGGCTGCTGCGCGCGGAACTGACGGTGCGCGATCGGAACGCCGAGGGCACGTTCAACGGCACCGGGCTCGTCATCTGTAACCCGCCGTGGCAATTCGCCGACGCGCTGGAGACCCTGCTCGCCGGGCTGGTGCCAATCCTGGGCCAGGGTGAAGGCGCCGGTTACCTCCTCGATACGGTGGCGGACGAATAGCGGCGTCGCCTTGACCGAGTCGGAGGCGGGGCGCATCCTGATCCCGGCCCGAATCTGCCAAGGGAGACAAGGCGATGCGCCGCATCCTTACGGGACTTCTGTTCCTTGCGTCACTCGCGGGCCCTGCCTCCGCCGCCGATTACGGCCAGGCCTATTCCGGTTGGCACGGCCCCTCCTGCGAATCTGGCAGCGTGACGTGGCGCATCAGCGAAAAATACGCTTACCAGGATCGCCACCTGATCCACTCGGGCATCCGGATCACCGGCATCGACGGCTTCCACCTCGACGGCGTCGGCGACCCGTGGCACGGGCGCATCACCCGCGTCTATTGCGGCGCGACCGCGTGGCTGTCGAACGGCCGCAAGGCGGAGGTGGTATACGTGATCGAGGGGCCGCGGCTCGGCACCTTCTCAAAGGGATGGCATGTGGAGTCGTGCGTTGCCGGTTACGATCCGTTCCACGTGTACGACGCGCAGTGCCGCTCCATCCGCTACTAGGCGTTCTCACTCTCGCATCGTTGCTGCTCGCGGCTGCGCCGGTCGCAGCTGACGGTCGCGCGGGCGACTTCGATTTTTATGTGCTTTCGCTGTCGTGGACGCCGGAGGCCTGTGCCTCAGGCCAGGCTAGCCGTGAGGAATGCGACGCACCCCACGGATTCCTGGTGCACGGGTTCTGGCCGGAATACGAGACCGGCTACCCCGACTATTGCCCGGCGAACCAACCGGCCCGCGTGCCGCAAGCGATTCTCGACGGCGTCGATGACGTCATGCCGAGCACCGGGCTCGCCGGCTACGAGTGGCGCAAGCACGGCATCTGCTCCGGGCTCAGCCCTGCGGGCTACTTCGCCCTGCTCGGCAAGGCTGCCCGCAAGATCGCGACACCGCAGCTGCTGACGCCCGGCAACATCCCGAGCCAGCCAACGCCCGCGAAAATCGAAGCGGCGTTCGTTTCCGCAAACCCCGGGCTGGCCGCCGCGGGCATGGCGGTGCGCTGTGCGAACAACACGTTGACCGAGGTACGGATCTGCCTGACCAAGGAGCTTGCATTCCGCCCCTGCCCCGAGATCAACGCCGACACATGTCACGCGCGGTTGATCAGCGTCACGCCAATCCCCTGAAACGCCGACGCCCCGCCGCGGTGCCGCGACGGGGCGTTGGTGAGTGCGTCCGGTCAGGACTGGCGGACGACTAGAACTTGAAGCCGACGCCAACCATGACGGCGTCGGAGACGACGTTAGAGCCACCGGTCGGGAATGCACCCAGATCGGTATGGCGGTACTCGACGCGGCCGGTGACCTTGTCGGTCAGCGCCGCTTCGATGCCGGCGCCGGCCGTCCAGCCGACCTTGGTCGCGGATTCGGACGTGGAGCTGCTCGAGAGGCCGCCTACAGCGAGGCCGCCGGTCCCGTAGACCATGAAGCGGTCCATCGCGTAGCCGATGCGGCCGCGCAGTGTCCCGTTCCAATTGTTGTGGACGGCAAGGCCGTTGCTCAAGCCGTCACGGTTGGCGAAGGTCACGTCGCCTTCGAGGCCAACGACCAGGTTCTGGTTGGTCTGAAGGTTGTATCCAAGGAAACCACCGCCTTCCCAGCCCGGCGTGGTGCCCCAGGCGTAGCCGCCAACCAGCCCGGCGTAGGGACCGGTCCACGAGTAAGCAGGCGCCGGAGTATAAGCGGCGGCCGGCGGCGGGACGTAGTTCGGCAGATCCGCCGCGGCGGCAATGCCGGCGCCGGCGGCTGTGGCCAGAGTGCCGACGGCAGCGGTGGCCAGAAGAGTACGGATGCGCATTATTTTTCTCCTCGTATCCGGTTCAACCGAAGGCACTCCGCTAGTGACGAAATCCGTCCGGCTTCCGGGTTATGGTGGGGGAGCATTGCGGCGTAACGGTTAACAAAATGCGGCGCGGGACGGGCAAAGCGGTGATCAATCATGGCGCCCTCGCCTCGCCGCCGGAGGCTCCTATGTCCTTGACATCGTTAACGAACCGGGAACGCGATACCGGCGATTTTGTTCCGCTGTCCCGTTGCGGGACGCCGTCTGGTGTTAAACACGGTTAGCAAATGGTTAGTTCCGCACCTGTGGCCTTGGTCACCGGCGGCGCGCGCCGCATCGGCCGCGCCATTGTTGAAGATCTGGCCGCCCACGGCTGGGCTGTGGCCATCCACCACCACCAGTCGCATGCCGAGGCGGAGCAGATGGTCGGCGCCATCGCGGCGAGCGGCGGCCGCGCCACGATGGTGATGGGCGACCTTGCCGATCCGGATTGCCACACGGAGATGATCGCCGAGGCCGCGAAGGTGCTCGGCCCGGTGACGCTGCTGGTCAACAACGCCTCGATATTCGAGAAGGACACCATCGGCGCGCTCGCTCGCCAACAGTGGGACCGTCAGTTTGCGGTGAACCTCGCGGCGCCGGTGTTTCTCGCGGAAGCGTTCGCGAAGGCGCTGGCGGAAGGGGCCGAAGGCAACGTGATCAACCTGCTCGACCAGCGCATCTGGCATCCGGGCCCGGCATACTTCTCCTACCAGTTGACCAAGTCAGCGCTGGCCGTTGCGACCGAGACCCTCGCCATGGCGCTCGCCCCGCGCATCCGCGTCAACGGCATCGCGCCGGGGCCGGTGCTTCCCTCCGCCCATGCGAGCCCGGAGGCTTTCGCCCGGCAGATCGCATCGCTTCCGCTCCAGCGCCAGCCGGAACTCGCGGACTTCGGCCGGACGGTGCGCTACCTCGTTGAAAACCGCTCCATCACGGGCCAGATAATTGCCCTCGACGGCGGCCAGCATCTCGGGTTCCGCCCGGCGGAATCGACGTCTTCCAGCTCCAATGCCTGACGAAGCCCCAACCAGCGCGAAAACCGGCGTCGAGGTCATCGCCGACGTTGTGAAGCGCCTGCCCAATGGGCCGGGCGTTTACCGCATGATCGATGCCAAGGGAACGGTGCTCTACGTCGGCAAGGCGCGGAGCCTGAAGAAGCGCGTCTCGAATTATACGCGCGCGGCACAGTCGGGCCGCATCTATCGCGCCGTGCAGCAGACGGCGGCGATGGAATTCGTCTCCACCCGCACGGAGACCGAGGCGCTGCTGCTTGAGGCGAACCTGATCAAGCGGTTCCGCCCGCGCTACAACGTGCTGCTGCGCGACGACAAATCGTTCCCATACATCCTGATCACAGGCGATCACCCTGCGCCGCAACTCGCCAAGCATCGCGGCGCGCGCACGCGCAAGGGCGATTACTTCGGCCCGTTCGCCTCCGCCGGCGCCGTGGCGCGCACCATCAACGCACTGGAGCGGGCGTTCCTCCTGCGCTCCTGCTCGGACGCGGTCTTCGAAAGCCGCACGCGGCCGTGCCTGCTCTACCAGATCAAGCGATGCTCGGCGCCATGCACCGGCGAGATTTCGCTCGATGCATACGGTGCGCTGGTGAAGGAAGCGCGCGACTTTCTCTCCGGCAAGAGCCAGACGGTGCGCGGCGAGATGCAGAAGGCGATGGCCGCCGCATCCGACCGGCTCGATTTCGAGGCGGCGGCGCGCTACCGCGACCGCCTCGCGTCGCTGTCGAACGTGCAGTCGCACCAGGGCATCAACCCGCAGACCGTGGAGGAGGCCGACGTGTTCGCCGTCCACCAGGAAGGCGGGCAGACGTGCATCGAGGTGTTCTTCTTCCGCACCGGCCAGAACTGGGGCAACCGCTCGTATTTCCCGCGCGCCGACAAGGCGCTGGAAGCGCCCGAAGTGCTGGGCGCGTTCCTGGGGCAGTTCTACGACGACAAGCCGGCGCCGAAGCTGATCCTGCTGTCGCACGACATCGAGGAGCGCGTCCTGCTCGAAGAGGCGCTGTCGGAGCGCATGTCGCGGCGCGTGCAGGTGAACGTGCCCGAACGTGGCGAGAAGCGCGATCTCGTGCAGCACGCGCTCGACAACGCCCGCTCGGCGCTCGGCCGGCAGCTGGCGGAATCCTCGACGCAACAGACGCTCGCCGCGGGACTGGCGGAGCGGTTCGACCTGCCGGAGCCGCCGCGGCGGATCGAGGTCTACGACAACAGCCACATCATGGGCACGAACGCCGTCGGCGCGATGATCGTCTCGGGGCCGAACGGCTTCGTCAAAAACCAGTACCGCAAGTTCAACATCCGCTCGACCGACATCACGCCCGGCGATGATTTCGGCATGATGCGCGAGGTGCTCGGCCGCCGCTTCTCACGGCTGGTAAGGGAGAACCCGCGCGATCCGGCGAACGTGACCCCACGCGACGACGAGACGATGGGGCCGTGGCCGGATCTCGTGCTGATCGACGGCGGGCGCGGCCAGCTCTCTGCGGTGAGCGAGACGCTCGCCGAGCTCGGCGTCAACGACGTGCCGCTGATCGGCGTCGCCAAGGGGCCGGACCGCGATGCCGGACGCGAGACGTTCTACATGAACGGGCGCGAGCCCTTCATGCTGCCGCCCCGCGACCCAGTCCTCTATTTCATCCAGCGGATGCGCGACGAGGCGCATCGATTCGCGATTGGCTCACACCGCATCCGCCGAAAGGCCGACATCGCCCGCAACCCGTTGGACGAGATCGCCGGCATCGGTCCGACGCGGAAACGCGCGCTCCTCAGCCATTTCGGCACGGCCAAGGCCGTCAGCCGCGCCAACGTCGCGGATCTTCGGGCCGTGCCCGGCATCTCGGACGAGATGGCGCGTGCCATCCACGGCTTCTTTCACGAGAATGCAGAATAGGTGGGGTACCCGTAGGGTCGCCTCGCGCCGGGCGTGAGGCTAGGATAGGCGCCCATGGACGATAGTCAGTCGTACACCCAGCCAACTCCGGGCTTCCGGCAATCCGCCCGGTCGCTGGCGTTGTCATTGCCAAATCTGCTCACCTACGGGCGGGTGGCCGCGGTGCCGCTGCTGGTGTTGTGCTTCTACCTCGAGAATAACGCCAGCCGCTGGTTCTCCTTCGCCGTGTTCATCGCGGCGAGCGTCAGCGACTTCTTCGACGGCTATCTGGCCCGCGCCTGGCATCAGCAATCCGCCATCGGCCGCATGCTCGATCCGATCGCCGACAAGCTGCTGGTCGCGACCGCACTGATGCTGCTCGTCGGCGACGGCACCATCGGTTCGTGGTCGATGATCGCGGCGCTGGTCATCCTCACCCGCGAGATTTCCGTCTCGGGCCTCCGCGAATTCCTCGCCGGCCTTAAGAACGTGCGCGTGCCCGTAACGCGGCTCGCCAAGTACAAGACCACGATGCAGATGGTGGCGATCGGCTTCCTGCTCATCGGCCCTGCCGGCGACCGCATCGCACGCTACTACTTCGGCGACCTTGGCCTGTTCACCTATGTCGGGCTGTTGCTGCTCTGGGTATCGGCGCTCATCACCGTCTACACCGGCTATGACTATTTCCGCGCCGGCGTACGACACCTGATGGAAGACGAGGAACAGACGCCGTGAAGCTCGTCTACTTCGCGTGGGTGCGCGAGCGCATCGGATTGAAAGACGAGGAAGTTTCCCTCCCCGCCGAGGTCGCCACCGCCGGCGATCTGCTTGCATGGCTGAAGCAGCGCGGGCCCGAATACGAGCACGCGCTGTCGGAGCCGCGCGCCATCCGCGTCGCTATCGACCGCGTGCACGGCGGTCCTGACACGCCACTCGCCGGCGCGCGCGAAGTGGCGCTGTTCCCGCCGATGACCGGCGGCTGACATTGGCCGAGATCACCGTCCGCATCGAGGGCGATCCGTTCGAGATGGCGGAGGAGGTGGCGCGGCTCCGCATGCTTCGCCCGGTCGGCGCCATCGTGACCTTCACCGGCATCTGTCGCGACGAAGGCGGCCGGCTTACGGCGTTGGAGCTGGAGCACTACCCGGGGATGACGGAAGCGGAGATCCAGCGCATTGCCGCGGAAGCCGCGGAACGCTGGGCATTGGCGGGGGTCACCATCGTGCACAGAGTTGGGAAGATCGCGGTGGGCGACGACATCGTGCTGGTCGCCGTCGCTTCAGCGCACCGCTCGGCCGCTCTCGAAGCGGCGAGCTACATCATGGATTTCCTCAAGACGCGCGCGCCCTTCTGGAAGAAGGAGTACCCCGGCGGAGAATGGGTCGCTCATCGTCACAGCGACGACGAAGCGGCCAAGCGCTGGAAGTGACGCTGCTAGTTCAGCAATCCCCGCACCGCGCCGCTCACCGACTGCACCGCCTGCGCTACAGGCTGCGTCACCGTCTGCGCGAGCGGCTGAATCGGCGCCGCCGACGCCACCTGCGTCACTGTCGTCGTCGCGGCGTCGAGGGTGGTGCCGACAACGCCGGTCGCGGCTGTCGTGACCGAGGGAACGTCGCGCAGCAGAAGCCGGTCGAGACTGCCGTCGGCCGCGTCGATGACGGGCGTCGCGACATCGGCCGCGCGTTGCGCGATCTGCTGGACTGGGCGCTGACGCGGCAAAGGCATGACCGGCGAAGCCGGCGCAGGCTCCGGCTCGGCAGCGGCCGCCGTCGTATCAGCCGGCGGCGTGAAACTGGACGACGAGGGCTCCGAGGCCGAGGCGAAGCTGAACGCGCGCGCGATGCCGACGGGCTGCGAAAACATGACCGCGGAGTCCGGCATCGCAGCAAGCGCCTGGCGGGCCAGGGGCGCGATGCGTGGCAAGGGTGTGGATATGTCGGCGGTGACCGGGGCGGCCTCAGCCGCGGCCGGCGAGGTCAATTGGGGCAGCGGGGTGTGGCCGGAGATCATGGCCCCTGTGACGTGCAGGGCGCCGAAGGCCAGCGCCACCGCAAGAATATCGGCCGCAGCAAAGATGGCTATCGGCTTGGCGCGTCCGCGCAATGCGCCGGAAAACCCTGCGTAGCCAACAAGCTGCGCGCGTCCGTACGTGACGAGATCGGTGCCCATGGAAGCTCCCCTCACCTGCCGCTTGGGAAGCTTCGATCGCGACTGTGGCGATTTTGGGCTGGGCGGAGCGCGAACGGCTTATTCAGGCGAGGAACGGTGCGAAACGATCATCCTTGGGATGCTCCAGGACGTCCTTTTGCACAAGATCCGGATCGACGCCGAGCGCAGCGGTGACGATCGCCGCGTACAGCGAACGCGCGTCGATGGTCGCCTTGAGATCGCGGCCTTCGTAGAGATTTGCCAGGGTGAGGCCCGGCCAGTCGGCAACGATGCCGCCCTTCTTCAGCGCCCCGCCGACCACGAACGCACAGCTGCCCCAGCCGTGATCGGTGCCGAATGAGCCGTTCTCCGCCGCCGTGCGACCGAATTCGGTGACCGTGACGACCAGCGTCTTCTTCCAGACGTCCTCGCCGACGCCGTTGCGGAAGATGCCGATCGCCTGATCGACCTCCTGCATCTTGGGCACCAGCAACTCGGTCTCCTGCGCGTGCGTGTCGAACCCGACGTCGTCGATCACCGCGACGCGGGGACCGTCCGGCTTCGCCAGTTTCCGCGCCGCTTGCAGCGCAAGCACGCGGAGGTCCACCGTTATGCCAATGTCCATGGTGGCGTCTTCGCCGAGGCCCGCAGCGACCTTGGTGGCGAGCTGCGCGCTGTACGGCGCCGTGTCGGGATCGGCAGCCCACAGCGGCGCCAGCTTCTGATAGATCGAGTCCGGCGGATTGCTGATCCACGTCGGGTATTGGCTATCCGCCGGATTCTTGCCGCGCAGGATCAGCGGCACGGGCAGCGCCATGCCGATGGAGCGCTGGCCGGAGACATCGAGCGCGCGGCCGAGCCAGCCGGTGCGCGATGAAAACGGATTGAGCACGCCCGTTTCCATGATGTCCTGCCCCTCGAAATGGGAGCGGCCGGTGTATGGAAACGAGATGCCGTGGACCAGGAGCGCCTGGTTACTCTGGTAGGCGTCGTGGATTTGCTGGAACGCCGGATGCAGCGCGAAGAATCCGTCGAGCTTCAGCAACCCATCCGGCAGCAGGTGCTTCCGCTTGCCCTTCAGGCCCGGATCGCCGATCGGCGGCATCGCGGTCAGGCCGTCGATACCGCCGCGCAGCAGGATGACCAGCAGACGCGTGTCGCCGGCCTCCGCGCCGAAGGCGAGTTCCGGCAAGGCCGCGAAACTGAGGACCGCCGATGCCTGCAGGAACGAGCGCCGCGTCAGGGACTCGAAACAATCGCTGGCCAGGGGCATGGACCGCCTCAAATCTTCAGAAACTGGGGGCTGGAGAGCAGCATCGCGATTGCGACCGGCCGCGACTCCGCGTGCTGGACCAGGGCGACCAGCGGCGAGTCCGTGCCTGCCAGGCGGGCCGTGTAATCGGTCAGCGCCTCGACGGACAGGAGGCGGGTCGAAAGCCCGATCCGATAGGCCTGGCGGACGCGCCGGTCGATCATCTGCTTGGACAGCCAATCGGCGTTGAGCTCCGAAAAGCCGTTGGGCTGCGGACACATGTTCGGCTCCTGGCCGAGCTCCCGACAGACGAGCTGAACGGACTCTGACCCTCCCGCACCGTCGGCGCCGCCGATCGGCACTGTCGCGCCCGTAAGGCGATAGGCCTGTGCCAGCCAGGTCAACGGCGCGGCGACCTTTGCCGGCTGAGGACCGGCGCTGAGGACTTCTTCGACCACGGCCGAGTGGACGGCGACAAGATCGCCCTTGGTGTCGACAAACGTTTTCTCGATGCGTCCCACGACGTCGTCGGACGGGTAGTCGGCGACGAATGCCCGCGCCAGCTTGAATGCGATGTGGTGGGCGGTGGCGGGGTGGGCGGCAAGATCATCGACCAGCTCGCGCAGCATGCCGGAGCCGTCGCCCTGCGGCGTGTACGTCTTGCCCATGATCGTGACGGCGCCGGGCTCGTGGCGGTCGGCGTCGAAGAATACGCCGTAGATGTCTTTGCCCCGGCCCTCGATCGTCGTCCCGGCGCGAAACGTCCAGCCGGTGAGCAGCCTTGCCGTCGCGGTCACGTCCGCCTGCGTGTAGCCGGCGGCGGGGCTGACGCTGTGCAGCTCGAGCAGTTCGCGTGCGAGATTTTCGTTCAGGTCGTGAAACGGGTTCTGGGGATCGCGTCCCTTGCGCGAGTGGGGGCCGAACGACTCGTTGTTGTTGAGGTACATAAGCATCGCCGGGTTGGCGACGGCGTCGTAAAGCAGGTCGGCGAAGTTTCCCGTCATCCGCTGCCGGATGGTCCTCAGGTGAGGACCCCAGAATACGCCGAGCTCCAATATCTGGGTCGAGACGGTGAAGTGGTTCGACCAGAATGCCCAGAACCGCTCAAAGACCCCCGCCGAGCCGTGCGCGGCGGTGAGGGTCATCGCCAGGCACTCGCCCCAGGCCGGTCCCACCCAATACGGCAGGCTGACCTCGAGGTTGAACTTGCGCTCGTAATCGACCTGCGGCAGCTTTTTTGCCAGCGGCGTGACGTGGTCCTGGGCCACATGGCCCAGTTCATACGCGTGAGCCCCGCTCTCAAACGTCGCGTAAAGCTGACCGTAGTCCGGGACCGAAGCGGCTATGTCCTTGCCGGTCGCGTCAACAAAGCCGTAGGGCGGGATGGTCCGGAGCTGGTCCAGCGCCCATTCGCGTGCTGGCGCGGGCAGCTTCTCGTCGGTCCGCAGCCCGTAGCCAAGCCGACGGGCGAAGAACAGATCCGTGTCCATCTAGACCAAACCCAGCGACCGCCCGCACCGAGAATGGCAGGACGCGGCCTTGGTTGGCAAGCTTGGCCCGTGCGGCGTTTTAGTTAGCCGACGATCTCTATGCCGGAGAACCAGTACGCGATCTCCTCGCGCGCCGTCTCGGGCGCATCGGAACCGTGGACGGAATTCTCGCCGATCGAGAGGGCGAATTCCTTGCGGATGGTGCCCGGCGCCGCGTTCGCCGGATTGGTGGCGCCCATGACTTCGCGGTTCTTCAGCACCGCGCCCTCGCCTTCCAGCACCTGGACGATGGTCGGGCCGCTCGACATGAAGTCGACCAGTTCGTCGAAGAACGGGCGGCCGCGATGGACGGCGTAGAAGCCCTCCGCCTGCTTGCGGCTCATCCAGACGCGCTTCTGCGCGATGATGCGGAGGCCGGCGCCTTCCAGCTTGGCGTTGATCGCGCCGGTGAGGTTACGCTTCGTCGCGTCCGGCTTGATCATGGAGAAAGTGCGCTCGACGGCCATGTGACGTCCCTGTCATGCGAAAAAGGTTCGGCGGGTCGCGCTGTTTAGCCCGGCCCGCCGTGTGATCGCAAGATGTCGTCGGCTTATTGCGGAATGAGCAGTTCGGTCCCGCTGCCGTCCTCATCGGCCACCGTCCAGATGCCGTCGAGCGTGCCGTCGTCGCGAATTTCGTAGATCACCAGGCCGACCTTGTCGCCGAGCACGTAGCCGGCAGCCAGGGCCACGCCATTGCGCATGCAGATGCCGGAGGAATCGGCGCCCACATTCCATGTGATGCGGCACGTCGTGCTCGAGGTGATCTCGATCCTCGCCGTGCCCTTGTACTTGGATCCGTCCGGATTGGTGCCGCGCACATCGTACTTGCCGCCGACATCGGCAGCCATCGCGCCAGTCGCAAAAGTCGCCGCGAGGAAAGCCGCGGCAATCGCCGTCCTGATCATGTTGGTCGCTCCCAAGAGTTGATTGGAACCCGATGGGGTCGACGCTAGGCGGGCGCCGCAGCGGCGGCAAGGGCGGCGATCACAGGGGCCGGCCAATTGGCTCGCGCCAGCCCCTGTTGCCGCAGAATGCCTAGTCGGCGGACAGTATCTTGGCGCGGAACGTCCAGCCGGCGATGGCGCCGCCGATCAGCGGCATGATCAGGAACAGCCAGACCTGCGACAGGCCATGCCCGAAGATCGCCGGGCCCAGGCTGCGCGCCGGGTTCACCGACAGACCGGTGACCGGCACGAACGCCAGATGCAGCGCCAGCAGGGTCAGGCCGATGATCAGGCCTGCGGGATGGTGGCTGGTCGATTGCGACGGCTGGGTGACGCCGAGGATCACGGCGGTGAACAGGAACGTCGCAACAATCTCCACGATGATCGCCGCGACCATCGAGTACCCGCCGAGGTAACCCGGACCCCATCCATTTTCGCCAAGGCCAGCGGCAGATACGTCGTATCCACCACCTCTGCCGGTCACGATCAGCCACAGGATGACCGCACCGACGATGCCGCCCACGAGCTGTGAGACGATGTAGCCGATGGCTTCATTCGTGTTCATGCGGCCTGCCGTCACCATGGCGACGGTCACCGCAGGATTGATGTGGCAGCCGGAGATCGGACCAATCGCGTAGGCCATCGCCGTCACGGTCAGGCCGAATGCGAAGCCGACGGGCAGGATGCCGAGCGGGAATGTGCCGCCGTATCCGCCGATCACCACCGCGCCACAGCCGATAAGGACGAGCACTGCGGTACCGATCAGCTCGGCCAGGTATTTCTTCACGGAACCCGAGATCATGTTTGCCCCCGCAAAAATGGCGCGGCCGCCAGAGAATCAGTCGCCGCGCGATGCGTCCGCCATGCCACAGGCGCCGGTTGCCGTCACGCTCTGGGGTTACTGCAGGGGTGCGATCGTGTCGCTGGGAACAAAGCCGATGGGCTGGCCGCCACGGGCAACCAGCGCCCACGTCCCTTCGGTTTCGAGGACGGCGACCTGCGTGCCCGGCGTCAGCTCATCGCCTTCCGCCGAGGCCGCACCCGCCTTCTCGTGGAGCTTCACCCGCGCGATGACGACGTGCGTCGGCTTGGCTTCGGCGCTGCCGTCGGCCGGGCTGGCGCCGTTCAGGGCAGCATTCAGGTCGAGTTTCTTCAGCGCCGCCTTCACCTGCGCCTCGTCGCCGGCAAGCTTGGCGGCAACGATCTCCGGCCGCACGAGCTGGCCCTGCGCGTCTCCCAGCGGGAAAACGTCGAGGTTGCGCACCAGCCGGACATCGCCGGCAAAATCGCCTTCGCCGTCCAGGAATCCTTCGGGCGTCATCGCCACCACCGCGCCGTCATCCAGACGCGCCGTCGTGGTCAGCAAAGCGCCCGTCTTCATCGACCAGCGCCAGACCGTGCCGTTATTCAGCACCGTCGTCAGCGTCTTGCCCTTGTCGGAAAGGCGCACGAGATCGGGATCGACGTCGTGCATGAACGGCGGCAGCGCCTTGCCCGTTTTCAGGTTCCACAGGCGCAGGCCGCCGTCACGGCCCGCGACGAACATGGATGCGCCGTCGGGCAGAAAGCCGGCCGCGGTGTTGGTGGTGCCGGTCTTGAAGGTCTTCGCTGCCTTGCCCGTCTTGACGGTCCACAGCACGACGTTGCCCTTCTCGTCCGCACCGAGCAGCGTCTTCCCGTCCGGCGAAAAGGCGAGGCTCGCGTAGTCGGCGAGACCGGTAAACGTTTGCGCGCCGGGCTTGGCGGCGAGAGCGGAGTCGGCGGCGTTCAGCGCGGCGACATTTACGACGCCGTCGCGGTTGGCGGTCGCGTAGAGCTTGCCGTCCGGCGAAAGCGCGAAGGTGGTGACGCCCTCGTCGAGTTTCGGCCCGGTGACGACAGTGTCGAGCGCGGTCATGTCCAGCGTGCGCAATGTATCGCCGACGCGGATGACGGCGCGCTTGCCGTCGGCGCTGAACGCGACGGCGCGAATGGTGCCGGCACCAACGTTGAAGTGGGCGATGACCTCGCCGGAGTCGGCGTCCCAGACGTTGACATACCCGGTCGCCTTGCGGTCCTCGGCTCCGACGATGTGTGCGCCGTCGGGCGAAATCGCCGCGACACCGCCGCCATCGAACGTGCGCACGCTGGCCCCGGTGTCGAGGTTCCACAAGATCATGCTGTCGCGCTGCGGATAGGTGGTGAGGACGAATTCCCCGTCGGCTGTCATGCTGTCGAAAGCGCCGACCAGAGCGCGGTTGCCGAAGCTGCGGATCACCGAGCCTGTCTCGGCATCCTCGATCCAGATACCGCCGCGCGCGCCGAGCGCCACCGTTTTTCCGTCCGGCGCGAGCGCCTCGACGTCATCGCCGAAGTCGACGCGCTTTTCCTCCGTGCCGGTCTGGCCATTCCAGACGATGGTTGCGCCGCTGTCATCATCATCCGCCAGCGCGCCGGTGAGGAAATGCTTGCCGTCCGGAAAAGCGAAAGCCCACGCGTTCCGCTTTGGCGTCATCGCGAAGCTCTGCACCAGCCCGGCCTTCTTGTAGTCCCACAGCGCGATCGCGCCGTCGTATGTCGGGATCAGCACCCGGGTGCTGTTTGCCACGAACACCGGCGCAACCGTGGTACCCGACGGACCGAATGTCTTGATCGTCTCCAGGGTGGCAAGGTCGAGCGTGTTGATGGCGGACTGCGAGACCGCGACCAGCACGGCATTCGCCGGATCGATCTTCAGGCCGGCGACAGGAAACCCGACGGTCGCCCTCCGCTCTCCCGTGGCGTCGCCGGAGAAGTCCTGGACGATGATAGCGCCGTCGTCATCGCCCGACGCGAGCAGCATGCCATCGGGCGAGAACGCCAGCGCACCGACGCTCGTCGTGTGCTCGGTCAACGTGTTGACGTTCTTGCCCGTCGCCACGTTCCAGATACGCACGGTCGTGTCGTCGCTCGCGGAGGCGAAGTAGGCTCCGTCTTGCGAGAAGGTCAGCGCGGTGATCGCGTCGGTGTGTCCCGCGTACGTGCGGATCAGCTCGCCGGTCGCGACGTCCCACAGCTTGATCTGGTGGACATAGTCGCCGGTGAGAAGGAACCTGCCGTCCGGTGAATACGTCATGATGTCGGGGGTCGCCGCATGGCCCACCGGCAACGTCACCGTCACGGCCGGAGGCGGCGGCGGCGCGGCGGTGCCGGCAAGGGCCGCGGGTGTGGCGAGCAGCAGGGCGACGAATGGCAGAAGCGCGCGGTTCATGCCGCAAAAATGATGGCAGCCGGCCATGCCCGTCCAGCACGCGCGCGCGTATTTTTGCCGGTATGCTGAACGGCGGCGGCATTAACACATGAGAGGAGACGTGACGATGTCCAGGATTGCGATCCGCCTCGGCCTTGCGGCCGCGGCAATGCTGGCAACGGGCGCGGCCAATGCCGCCAGTTTCAACTGCGCCAAGGCCAAGACGCCGGATGAAAAGGCTATCTGCGCCAGCCGCGCGCTCTCCGAGCTTGACGTGAAAATGGCTACGCTGTTCGGCGTGCGGATGAAGCTGCCCATGCTGATGGGCGCACGCGGCGCGGCGCAGGACGAGCAGCACCAGTTTTTGATCGATCGCGGCACCTGCGGGGCCGACAAGGCCTGCATCGGCACCGTCTACCAGCAGCGTATCGATACGCTGAATCTGGAACTGGACGACGCCATGCATGACTACTGCATCAAGGTCGGCATCTGCGGGTAGGCGCTCGCGAGCCCTTGCGGTTGATCTGCGGCGGGGCCACAAAGCCGCTCCCGCCGCATCGCGTTTGCCATGTCCGACACCCAGACCTCCTCCGCCACCGGCTCGCTGATCCAGCCGATCTCCTCCGGTCTGCTCGCCGCGGTGGTTGGCTTCGCCAGCTCCTTCGCGGTGGTGCTGGCGGGCTACACGGCGGCCGGCGCCACGCCGGCGCAAGCCGCCTCCGGCCTGTTCGCCATCTGCCTCGGCCAGGGCATCCTTGGTGTCGTGTTCGCGACATGGACGCGCATGCCGATCACGATTGCCTGGTCGACACCCGGCGCCGCGTTGCTGATCGCAACCGGCACGCCGGCCGGCGGTTATCCCGTGGCGGTCGGCTGCTACCTCGTGGCGGCGGCGCTCATCATCGTCGCGGGCATCTGGCGCCCGTTTGGCCGCGCAGTCGCGTCGATCCCCCTGTCCATCGCGGGCGCGATGCTCGCCGGTGTCCTGCTCGAGCTGTGCCTCGCTCCCGTCCACGCTGTCGTCGCGGCCCCAGCCCTGGCGCTGCCCATCGTGGCGGCCTGGGCGATCGCGCTCCGTTTCACGCGCGCCTATGCCATCCCCATCGCGGTGGTGGTGACGGCGCTGGTGGTTGCCGCCACGACGACGCTGCCACCGGCCTCGGCCGAGACGCTGCTTCCCCATCCCGTCTTCGTCATGCCGTCGCTGACGCTCACCGCGCTGGTCGGCATCGCGGTGCCTCTGTTCATCGTCACGATGGCGACGCAGAACGTCCCCGGCCTCGCTGTGCTCACCGTCAATGGATACCGGCCTCCGGTCGGGCCTATCTTCGTATGGACCGGCATCGGCAGCATCGGCACGGCGCTGATCGGCGGGCACTCGCTAAATCTTGCCGCGATTACCGCCGCGATTTGCGCCGGGCCCGATGCCCACCCCAATCCGGCGCGGCGGTGGATCGCGTCGGTCGCCTGCGGTCTTGCGTACATCGCCGTGGCCTTCGGCGCGACGTTCGCCACGGCCTTCGTCACCGCCTCGCCGCCGCTGCTGGTCGAGGCCGTCGCCGGGCTTGCGCTTCTCGGCGCCCTTGGTGCGGCCCTGTCATCGGCCGTGTCAAAGGAGGACGAACGCGTCCCGGCGCTGGTGACGTTCGTAACGGCCGCCTCGGGCGTGTCGTTTCTGGGCATCGGCGCGGCGTTCTGGGGCCTGATTGCCGGGCTGGCGCTGCTGGGCCTGCTCAAGTGGCGTCCCGCCTAGCCGAACGGCCCTTGCTCCTCGCCGTCCTTCGCGGCACAAACCCGCCGCCATGCTGCACATCAACGACCTCAGCTACCGCATCGGCGAGCGCCTGCTCATCGACCACGCCAGCGTCGCCATTCCGACGGGCGCGAAAGCCGGTCTCGTCGGCAAGAACGGTGCCGGCAAGACGACGCTGTTCCGGCTGATCGCGGGGGAGATCGGCTCGGAGACCGGCAGCATCTCGTTGCCCCGCAATTGGCGCATCGGCCAGGTCGCGCAGGAAGCGCCGGGCGGACCCGAGCATCTGATCGATGTCGTCATCGCCGCCGACCTCGAGCGCAGCGCCCTGCTCGCCGAGTCGGAGACCGCCACCGACGCCCACCGCATCGCCGAGATCCACACGCGCCTCGCCGACATCGACTCGCATTCGGCGGAGTCGCGGGCAGCCTCGATCCTCGCCGGCCTTGGCTTCGACGAGGCGACGCAGCACGGCCCCTGCTCCGCGCTCTCCGGCGGCTGGCGCATGCGCGTGGCGCTCGCCGCCACCCTGTTCACGCAGCCCGACATCCTGCTGCTCGACGAGCCGACCAACTACCTGGACCTCGAGGGCACCGTGTGGCTGGAAAATTTCATCGCGCGCTACCCGTACACGGTGGTGATGATCAGCCATGACCGCGACCTCCTCAACCGCGCGGTCGATACGATCGTCCATCTCGATCAGGGCAAGCTGACGCTCTACCGCGGCAACTACGACTCCTTCGACCGCCAGCGGCGCGAGCGCCAGGCGCTGCTCGCCAAGGCAAAAAAGAAGCAGGACGACCAGCGCGCCCACATGCAGGCGTTCGTCGATCGCTTTCGCTACAAGGCGTCGAAGGCCCGGCAGGCACAGTCGCGCCTCAAGATGCTGGAGAAGATGGAGCCGATCGCGGCGCTCGCCGACGACACGATCTTGCCGTTCTCCTTCCCCGACCCGGCAAAGCCGATGGCGCCGCCGATCATCCAGCTCGAAGACGCTTCGGTCGGCTACGTCGAGAACGTGCCGGTGCTGAAGAAACTGAACCTGCGCATCGACGACGACGATCGCATCGGCCTGCTCGGCTCCAACGGCAACGGCAAGTCCACGCTGGCGAAACTGCTCGGCGGCCGCATGCCCGTCATGGGCGGGCGGCAGCGCCGGCTCCATCGCATGGAAGTCGCCTACTTCGCGCAGCACCAGCTCGACGAGTTGAACCCGGCCCAATCGGCCTACGACCACATCCGCGAGCTGATGCCCGACGCAACCGAGGCCCAGGTCCGCGCCCGCACCGGCGCCATGGGTTTCACCCGCCAGAAGATGGACACGCCGGCGAAGGATCTGTCGGGCGGCGAGAAGGCGCGCCTACTGCTCGGCCTCGCGACCTTCACCGGGCCGAACCTGATGATCCTCGACGAGCCGACCAACCACCTCGACATCGACAGCCGCGAGGCGCTGGTCGCGGCGCTCGCCGAATATTCCGGCGCCGTCATCCTGATCAGCCACGACCGCCATCTGCTGGAAGCTTCCGTCGACCGCCTCTGGCTGGTCGCCAACGGCACCGTGGAGCCCTTCGACGGCGACCTCGCCGACTATCGTTCGCTGGTGCTCGATTCCCGCCAGGGCCGCAACAGCGGTCGCGCCACGCCCGCATCGATCAAGGGCACCGGCCAGGAGCGGCGGCGCGAGGCGGCGAAACGGCGCGAAGACAGCGCCCCCTTGCGCAAGAAAGTGAAAGACGCCGAAGCGGCGATCGCCAAGCTGCAAAACGCACTGGCCGACATCGACAGGAAGCTCGCTGACCCGAAACTTTACAACCGCCCGGTCGACGCAGCCTTCCTCGCCAAGGAGCGCGCCGACACGGTGCGCGCGATCGCAGCCGCCGAAGACAAGTGGCTCGCCGCCAGCGCCGCGGTCGAAGAAGCCACGGCGGCGGAGTAGCGCACTCACGGTGTCTGCCGATGGTGAGCCCCTCTCCCCCATAGGGAGAGGGCCGTGAGCCTTAGTGAGCGTGAGCGAACTTAGGCGAATGGGGTGAGGGGTTATGCCTTCTCCGGCTAGCGCATAACCCCTCACCCCACGCCTCTAATTCGCTTCGCTCATAAGAGGCGCGGCCCTCTCCCTACGGGAGAGGCGGTGCTTCTTCCGGCAGGCGTAGCGCCCATTCATTCGGCAAATGGCGCCCGCAATGCGCCCTACGCCTTCTTCTCCCAACGGCCGCGATCGGATTGCTGCCAATACGTGGCGTCGTGGCCCGCACCTTTGACCGACGTCCAGTTCGCGCGCGCCTTGTCCACGGCGTCCTGGTCGTTGCCGTCGAACAGGATGACCACGCGACGGTAGTCGGCGTAGTTCGCGACCTCCGCGCCGTCGGCCAGGAAGCGCACCTCGGCGTGGTTCGGGTTGTCGTCCTCGGCGGTCAGCCAGACCGGCTGCTCCGCGGCGTGGCCATCCTTCGCCGTGCCGTGCGGCAGGAAGCCATCGTCGCGATACGTCCACAGATGGGCGTCGAGCGCATCGCGTCGTTCCTCGGAGCCAAGCTGCACCACCGCGCGCCACTTGCGCTCGAGGCACCGCTCCAGCAGCTCGGGCAGGATGCGCTCCAGCGGCTGGTTTTGGATGTGATAGAAGAGCACCTCGGTCAACGGGACAGCTCCGGAGCGAATGCGACGGCGCTATCCCTACATTCCAATCGGGTTTCCTGTGAAGCGCCTCGCTGACAATCTTGCTCACGCCTTCGACCAACGTCCCGAATCGTTCTTCCTCGTCGTGCTGGCCGTGCAGGCGGTTCTCTGGTTCCTCGCGCCGGTGCTCACCTATTCGAACGCGCCGGTCGACATCGTTGAGAACCTCGCGTGGGGGCGCGAATGGCAGCTCGGCTACGCCTCCCATCCGCCGCTCCAAGCTTGGCTGAGCATGGGTGCGGTTTGGCTCGCGGGCAACGCAATCTGGCCGATATTCGTGCTCTCGCAGATCGCGATGGCGCTCACATACCTGCCGCTCTATCTGCTCGGCCGCGAGGCAGGCGGCGCGCGCGTCGGCCTCTTCGCCGTCCTGATCTTCAGCCTCGTGTTCTACGCCAACTGGCCAACGCCCGAGTTCAACGCCAACGTTCTCCAGATGCCGATCTGGGCGTTCGCGACATGGGAATTGTGGCGGGCGATCAAGACCGAGCGGCTCATATGGTGGCTGACATTCGGCTTCACATGCGCGCTTGCGGCGTACGCCAAGTACAGCGCGGTCATCCTGTTCGCTGCACTCTTCCTCGCATCGGTGGCGATCCCGGAGGGGCGCCGGGCCTATCGCACCGTTGGCCCTTATCTTGCGGTCGCCCTCGCCCTCGCACTGCTGGTGCCACATCTCTGGTGGCTGTGGTCGGCCGACTTCCTGCCGATCAGGTACGTCGAGGATCGGGCCGGCCGCCCGGAAGGCTTCGATCGCATAACGCGACTGCTCTCGTTTTCCGGAGCCCAGATTCTCGATCACCTGCTCCCGGCGGTGGTGCTGCTGGCGAGCGGGATCGGATTTCGATCCATCAACCGCCAACCACTCGCCGACCGCAGCCTGTGGCGCTTCATCCTCGTGATGGCTTTTGCGCCTTACGCCGTGACGCTGCTCTTCGCGCTGCTCAGCGGGTATGGCCTGCGCGACATGTGGGCTGCGCCCATGCCGATCTGGATCAGCCTTGTGGCGGCCATCCTGTTTCTGCCGGTGGTGCGGCGCCTGCCCGGCTTCCTTTTCACGTGGGCGGTGGCGTTCGCGCTGCTGCCGGTGCTGCTCGGCGTCGTGACCGTCGCGTCGCGCGATTTTCCCCACCCGCTTTGGGCGGCATGGCCGGGAAGCGCGATGGCGGACGCACTCGGGGCGGCATGGAAGCAGAACACCGGCGGCGCGCCCCTGCGCATCGCGGCTGGCGACCGCTTGTCCGCCGGGCTGATGGGCGCGCTCTATCCCGAGCATCCGCACGTGATGACGCGGGCTGATTTCCGGCTCAGCCCATGGATCACGCCCGAGGAGCTCGAGCGCGATGGCGCGCTGTTCGTCTGGTACTATAACCCGTTCGACGGCGTGCCGCCGGAATACACGAAGTTTGGCCCGTTCAAGGCCATTGGCACCGTGCAGATCCGCTTCCCCGGACCCGACAGCGCCGCGATCGGCTGGGCGGTGAAGGCGCCGGCGGGGCGCTAGCCCTCGTAGTTGTCCGCGACCAGGCGGTTGAGCAGCCGTACGCCCCAGCCCGACGCCCACGACCGATTCACCTCGGTCTGGGGCGAGCCCATCGCGGTGCCGGCGATATCAAGATGCACCCACGGCGTATTCTTGACGAACCGCTTGATGAAATGCGCCGCGGTGATCGACCCCCCATCCCGCCCGCCGGCGTTCTTCACGTCGGCGAATCTTGAATCGATCTGGCGGTCGTATTCGCGGCCGAGCGGCATGCGCCAGACGGTCTCGCCAGTCGCCTCGCCAGCCGCGGTCAGCGCTGCGGCCAGGGCATCGTCGGAGGCAAACATGCCGGCGTTCAGGTGGCCGAGCGCGATGATGATGGCGCCGGTCAGCGTCGCCAGATCGATGATGAACTTCGGCTTGAAGCGATCTTCCGTATAGGCCACGGCATCGGCCAGGACGAGGCGGCCTTCCGCGTCGGTGTTGATGATTTCGATCGTGCGGCCGGTCATGGCGGTGACGATGTCGCCCGGACGCTGCGCGTTGCCGTCGGGCATATTCTCGACGATGCCAATGACGCCGATCGCGTTGACCTTCGCCTTGCGGGCGGCGAGCGCGTAGAGCAGGCCGGTGACCGCGGCGGCGCCCGCCATGTCGCCTTTCATGTCCTCCATGCCGGCGGCCGGCTTGATCGAGATGCCGCCCGTATCGAAGACGACGCCTTTGCCGACGAAAGCGACCGGCGCATCCTTCGGTTTGCCCCCGTTCCAGCGCATGATCACCAGGCGCGGCGGGCGCGCGGAGCCCTGCGCGACGCCGAGCAGGGCGCGCATGCCGAGCTTCTTCATCTCGGCCTCGTTCAGCACCTCCACCTTTACGCCAACCTTGGTCAGCGCCTTGACGCGGTCGGCGAACTCGACCGGCCCCAGCACGTTCGGGGGTTCGTTCACGAGGTCGCGGGCAAAGATCACACCGTCAGCGATCGCACCCTGCGTCCCCCATGCCCTGCGGGCGGCCGCCGGATCGGCGACAGCGATGGTCACGTCCGTCGGCGGGCGGCTCTTCGGAGCGTCCTCCTTGTCGATCTTGTAGTTGTCGAAGCTGTAGGCCCGGAGCTTCATGCCGAGCGCCAGGTCGGCCGCCTGCTCCGGCGTGCCGTCGAAATACACCGTCGCCTTCTTCGCCTTGCCGAGCGCGCCGATGATCCCGCCGCCAAGCTCCACCCAGCCGTTCTTGCCCATGTCCGCTGGCTTGCCGGTGCCGATCGCCACGAGCCGATCGAGGTCGGTGTCGGCCGGCGCGATCAGATCCAGCGCCGTCTTCGCCTTGCCCTTGAAATCGGCGGTAGCGGCCGCGCGGCGCACGAGTTTCGCGACGCCCAGCGCGGTGGCCGACTTGTCGAGCGTGAGATCATCTCCGACCAGAATGGCGACCGTGCCGGTGGGCTTCGCGGCGGGCTTGGCGAACGAAATCGTGGCGAGGTCGGTCATGGCGGCGCTTACCTGATCGTGAAAGGGCGGGAATTAGCCGCCACATACGGCGCGGATTGTCGCTTGGCAAGGCGTTGCGCCGCGTCGCTCCAGCCGTCCATAATCGGGTGCAAATGCGCCGTCCGCCGAGTCCTGCATGAAGCTCATCGAGCGATACATCCTTCGCCGGATCGTCAGCGCAACCGCCCTCACCTTCCTGGCCCTTGGCGCGATGCTCTGGCTCAGCCAGGCGTTGACCCAGTTCGATCTGGTCACCGCCAACGGACAGGCGATCACCACCTTCCTCCAGGTTTCGGCGCTGCTCGTGCCGGTGCTGGTCGCGATCGTGTTTCCCGTCTCGCTTCTGATCGCGGTGATCTACACATTCACATCGCTCAACACGGACGCGGAGCTCGTCGTCATCAACGCCAGCGGTGCGCGGCAGACGGCAGTGCTGAAGCCGGTGCTGGTGGTGGCATTTTTCGCCACGCTGATCGTGGCGTCGATGACGCTGTACTTCTCCCCGCTGGCGCTGCGCACCTGGACGGTGCTGATCACCAACGTGCGCAGCAACATCATCACGCAGTTCATGCACGAGGGCGCGTTCGTCTCGCTGACGCCCAAGCTCACCTTTTCGATCCACACGCGCAATCAGGATGGGTCGCTCGGCGGCATCTTCGTCTCCGACGATCGCGAGGCCGACAAGACCGTCTCCTACCTCGCGGAGCGCGGCGCGATCCTGGAGAATCCGCTGGGCGTGTTCCTGATCATGGCGAACGGCACGATCCAGCAACGCAGCAAGATCGACCAGTCGATCTCGATGATCGAGTTTTCGTCTTACGCCTTCGACCTGTCGAGCTTCTCGAGCACGGGCACGGTGCCGGTGCTGAAACCGATCGAGCGGCCGACGACGTATCTTTTCCACCCCGACGCCGAAGACACCTACTACCAGCAGTTCCCCGCCAAGTTCCGGGCCGAGCTCAACGATCGCATCGCGTCCCCGCTCTACTGCTTCCTGTTCGCCCTGGTGCCGCTGCTGTTCCTCGGACAGGCAGCGTCGACGCGGCAGGGTCGTGGCGCAAGCATCGGCGCGGCGGCATTTCTGGCGGTGGCGATCCGCATCGTGCCCATATTCCTGCCGACCGAGACCAGCCTCGTCGCGCAAATCCTCGTCTACGCCATTCCGATCGGCCTCAGCCTGCTCGTGATCCTGCTCGTGCTGTCGGGTGTGCAGTGGCGGCCACCGGACCGGCTGGTCGCGATCGGCGAGCGATTGTTCGCGCGCGCCAGTGGGCTCGTCGGGCAACGCGCGCCCGCGGCAGCCAAATAGGACGCGGCCAGGATGCTCGGGCGGACCCTGTCGTTCTACTTCGCGCGTCACTTCGCAAAGATGGTGGCCGCCATCTTCATGCTCGCCTTCCTGCTGACTGCGCTCGTGACGTATTTCGAGTTGTTCACGCGCGCTCTCCAGGGCGAAGCGTCAGCGGGCCTGCTGCTGGCGCTGTCGGCCCTCCTCAAGGTGCCGAGCCTGGTTGAGGATGCGCTGCCCTTCGCGGTGCTGTACGGCTCGATCGCCGCGTTCGTGATCGCCAACCGGCGGCTTGAGGTCGTGGTCGCCCGCGCCGCCGGAGTGTCCGCCTGGCAGTTTCTGTTGCCTGCCTGCTCGGTCGGGCTGATCGCCGGCATTATCGCGACCGGTCTCTACAATCCGGAGGCGGCGACGCTGCGCTCATGGTCGAACACACTGCAGAGCCAGCTTTTCACCGCCCGCTCGCAACCCATCGAGGCGCCGGATGGCAATGGTCCGACATGGACCCGGCAGCAGGCCGATGACGGCACATCATCGATCATCGGCTCGGTGCAGTCGTTCGATGGCGGCCTCGGCTTGGTCGGCGTCACCGCCTATGCCTTTGATGCGAATGGCCATTTCAAGGAGCGCATCGACGCGCCCAAGGCCCATTTCCACGACGGCGGGTGGACGCTCCAGGATGCAACCGTCACAGCGGTGAGCAGCAATCCGAAACGTGTGTCGTCGTACGAACTTGCGAGCAATCTCTCCGCAAACGAGGTGAAGCGAACCTTCCTACAGATTGATTCGGTTTCGTTTTGGTCGCTTCGCGAGCTGTCGGCTTCCGCCCGTCATGCGGGCATCTCATCCGACCGCTACGATCTGCAGTACAACGTCCTCCTCGCGCGCCCGATTCTCCTTTTGGCAATGGTACTTATCGCCGCCAACGTGTCGCTCAGATTCTCGCGTTCCAGAGACCTCGGACGCGTGATTATTACTGGCGTGGCCGTAGGCTTCATGCTTTATGTTGTGATGAAAATTGCGTCTGATTTGGGGAGTGGTGGCGTCGTGCCGCCACTGCTGGCGGCTTGGCTACCCGCAGTTGTGGCCACGCTGGTCGGCATCACGGTGCTGCTGCACCTGGAGGACGGATGAGGGGGGCGCCTCCGCGCCACGTCGTTCCAGTGCCAAGGGCGTGGGCGGTTTTTGCCGCCGCGTCGGCATGGACGCTGCTCGCCTTCCTCTCGCCGTCGTTCGGTGCGCAGCCGGCCGACGCGACAGCCAAGCAGATCGATCTGCCCTACTCCGCACCGGTCACCATCAGCCCGAACGAGAAGATGCTCGTCGAGTCCGACCAGCTGGTCTACGACTACGACCGCAATACCGTCGCCGCCGTCGGCAACGTGAAGATTTACTACGCGGGCTATACGCTCGAGGCGGAGAAGGTTTCCTACAACAAGGGCAACGGCCGGCTGATCGCGACGGGCAACGTCAAGCTCGTCGATCCGTCGGGCTCGGCGTTCTATTCCGATTACATCGACATCACCGACGACTTCCGCGACGGGTTCGTGCAATCGCTGCGCGTCGACACTGCCGACCATGCGCACTTCGCGGCGGAACGGGCCGAGCGTAGTGGCGGCGAGACGACCACGTTCGTCAACGGCACCTACACTGCTTGCGAGCCCTGCGCCGAGCACCCGGAGAAGCCGGTGCTGTGGAGCGTGAAGGCGGCGAAGATCGTCGTCAATCACCAGGAGCACATGGTCTACTTCACCGACGCCAGCCTCGAGTTCTTCGGGCTGCCGATCGCGTACCTGCCCTACTTCGGCGCGCCCGACGCGACGGTGAAGCGCAAGACCGGGTTCCTCACTCCCTCAGTCGGTTACTCCGGACGCGTCGGCACCTTCGCCTCACTCCCCTACTACTGGGTGTTTTCGCCATACTCCGATCTGACGCTGACGCCGAAGGCGTTCTCCAAACAGGGCCTGCTGCTCGATGGCGAGTACCGCCGACGCACGGAGAACGGCCAGTACACGGTGGAAGCGGCCGGCATCTACCAGCTCAATCCTTCGATGTTCCCGGCAAACACGCCTGCCAGTCAGGCGCTTCGCGGTGGTGTGCGGACGACAGGCGAATTTGCGCTCAATACCGACTGGACGCTCGGCTGGGACGGCACGCTGTCCAGCGATCGCGGCTTCACGCGCGACTACGACGTCCTCAACAAGGACACCACGATCACGACCTCGACGGTTCATCTGACCGGCATCCACGACCGCAACTACTTCGAGGCGCGTTCGTCCTACTTCCAGGTGCTCACCGATCCCGCCAGCGCGCCCGTCGGCGATCCCGCCCTCTACAATCAGGGCCGGCAGGCCTGGGTGGCGCCGGTTGTCGATCACCAGCGCATCGCCACCAGCGAGATGTTCGGCGGCGAGGTCACGTACACCTCGAACTTCGCCAACACCAACCGCGCCGAGGATGACTGGTTCGATGCCGACGGCGGCACCTACTACCATGGCACCGCCGGCGATGTTGCCCGCCTCTCGGAGCAGCTCGACTGGCAGCGCCGGATCATCGGCCCGGGCGGCCAGGTGATCACGCCGTTCGCGTCTCTGCGCGGCGACGCCTTCTTCATGGACGACGTCAGCGCCGCCCTGACGCTGACCAACGCCAACTCCGCCTTCCGCGTCATGCCGACCGTCGGCGTCGAGTGGAGCCTACCGGTGCTCGCCGTCACCAACGGCGCGACGCACGTCATCGAGCCGAAGATTCAGATCCTCGCGCGCCCGGACGAAATGGCGGCAGGCACGTTGCCGAACAACGATGCGCAGAGTCTGGTGTTCGATATCTCCAGCCTGTTCGATCGCGACAAATTCTCCGGCTTCGATCGCGTCGAGGGTGGCACGCGCGCCAACGTCGGTGTGAACTACACCGGCACCTTCGCCAATGGCGCGCAGATCCAGGGCACCTTCGGCCAGTCGCTGCTGATCGCGGGCGCCAATTCCTTCGCCATCGACCCAACCTCGCACGTCGGTGCCTACTCGGGACTGGAGACGAACCTTTCCGACTACGTCGCGGGCGTCTCGTTCGACACCGGCACGGGCCCGCGCCTGTCGGCGCGCGCGCGCTTCGACGAGAAGACGCTCAACGTCAATCGCGGCGAAGTGCAGGCGACAACCGCGTTCGGTCCGGTCACGGCATCGGCCTCGTATCTCTACCTGCGCTCCAACCCCAATGTCGGCATCTTCTCGCCGGCCTCGGTGGTACGCGGGGCGGCATCGGTGAACATGTCTGAGAACTGGCGCGCCTTCGGGACGATGACCTACGACATCGCCAAGGCGACCGTGGCGAGCGACAGCTTCGGCATTGCGTTCGACAACGAATGTCTGACGCTTTCGCTGGCCTACAGCGAGACCTACGCCAGCGACCAGCCGAGCCGCTGGCTCAACCTCCGTATCGCGCTGCGCACCTTCGGCGACGGTACGATTTCCGGCGACCTCAACAAGTTCCAGAACTAGAGAAGCTCGGGGCGCCCATCATTTCGCCCGATTTTCTGCCTGTGTATGCCGCGCACATGTTGGTCCTCTCGCGCTACTCCACCCCGGTCTGTCATGATAGTTTCGCGCGCTCGTCATGATGCCTCGTCTGCGGCGGGGCGCATCGTGAGGTTGGGTACTGTGATGCACGTTCGTTTTCGTATCGCCGGTGGCGCAGCCGCCGTGGTGGCGGCAGCCGTTCTCCTTGCCGCGTGCAACAGCAGCAACACCGCCGTCCCGGCGAACGCGGTCACCGTCGCCAGCAGCGACAACCTCGGCAAACCCACCGGCAAGCCGAGCGGCAACAGCGCTATTCCGATCCTGGTCAACGATGTGCCAATCACATCGTACGACATCAGCCAGCGCGCCAAGCTGATGCGGCTCGGCGGCGGCAAGTCGTCCGACAGCGCCGCGCAGGACGAGCTCATCAACGAGACGCTCGAGATGCTGGAGGCCCAGCGGCGCGGAGTAAATGTACCGCAGCCGCAGGTCGATGCGGCGTTCGCCTCGATTGCCGGCCGGCTGAAAATGTCGCCGGCGCAGTTCAGCAACGGCCTGGCGTCGGAAGGCGTCTCCTCCGACACGCTCAAGAAGCGCCTGCGGGCCCAGATCGCCTGGGCCCAGCTCGTGCAGCAGCGCACGGCCACCAAGGCGTCGGTGAAGAATGCCGATATCCAGTCGATGCTCACCGAGAAGGGTGATCCGACGTCGATGACGATCAGCGAATTCACGCTCCAGCAGATCGTCTTCGTGGTGCCGACCGGATCGAGCGCCGGCGCATACGTCCAGCGCCGCAACGAAGCGCAGGCCTTCCGCCAGAGCTTCCCGGGCTGCGACCAGAGTCTCGACAAGGCGAAGAAGCTGCGCGGCGTCGTCGTCAAGGACATCGGCCGGCGCGACTCGACGCAGCTCCAGGGCAAGGACGGCGAGGAAATCCAGAAGACCCCGGTCGGCAAGACGGCTCCGCCCGTGCAGACCAACCAGGGCATCGAGCTGATCGCCGTGTGTGCCTCCCGCTCGGTGCAGAGCACGAGCGCGGCGCGCAACGAGGTGGAGAACAGCCTCTATCTCAAGCAGGCCGAGAGCCTCGGCGCCGACTACCTCAAGGAACTGCGCGACCGCGCCATTATCGAGTACCGCTGAGGATCGAGATGGCAACCCGCGAGCCCGCCCCGCCCCTGGCGCTCACCATGGGCGAGCCGGCGGGCATCGGGCCGGACGTCACGCTCGCGGCGTGGGCAGCGCGCGAAAAATTCGATCTCCCCGCGTTCTATTGCCTCGGCGATCCCGCCCTCTATCGCGAGCGGGCGTCGCGGCTCGGTCTCGACGTCGCCGTGGAGGCCGTGACGCCATCTGCTGCCGCAACGACCTTTGACCGCGCCCTCCCCGTCGTGCCGCTCGATGCGCCCGTCAAGGCGAACCCTGGCAAGCCGTCGCCGGACAGCGCGCATGCCGTGATCGAGGCCATCGCGCGCGCGGTCGGCGACGTGCGTGCCGGCGCGGCCGGCGCCGTGGTCACCGCGCCCATTTCGAAGAAGACCCTGTTCGATGCCGGCTTCCGCCATCCGGGCCACACCGAATTCCTCGGCACGTTGTCGGCAACCTGGACCGGCGCGCCGGCGCGGCCGGTGATGATGCTGGCCGGCCCCGAGCTGAAGGCGGTGCCGGTCACCATCCACATTCCGCTGCATGACGTCGCCGCATCTCTGACCACCGCATTGATCGTGGACACGGCGCGTATCGTGGCGAGCGAACTCCGCACGCGCTTCGCTACGCCCGCACCGCGGCTAGCTGTGGCGGGTCTCAACCCGCACGCCGGCGAGAATGGCGCCTTCGGGGACGAGGACGAACGGATCATCGCTCCCGCCGTCGCGGCCTTGCGAGCGGAAGGCGTCGACGCGCGTGGGCCGCTGTCGTCCGACGCGATGTTCCACGCCAAGGCGCGCGCCACCTACGACGCGGCGATCTGCATGTATCACGACCAGGCGCTGATCCCGGCGAAGACCATCAACTTCACCGAGACGGTGAACGTGACGCTCGGCCTCGCCTTCATCCGCACGTCCCCCGATCATGGCACTGCGTTCGACATAGCCGGCTCCGGCAAGGCGGACCCGTCGAGCCTTGCCGCCGCGCTCAGGCTGGCGGCGGAACTGGTGCGCAACCAAGCGGCGGCATGAGTCAGATCGACGATCTGCCGCCGCTGCGCGAAGTCATCGCCCGCTACGACATCGCGCCCAAGAAGAACCTCGGCCAGAATTTCCTTCTCGACCTGAACCTTACGGCGCGGATTGCCCGCGCCGCCGGCCGCCTCGAGGGCGCCACCGTGGTCGAAGTCGGCCCCGGCCCGGGCGGCCTGACCCGTGCGCTCCTTGCCGAAGGCGCCTCGCGCGTCGTGGCGATCGAACGCGACGAACGGTGCATCGCGGCGCTGGAGGAGATCGCAGCCCGCTATCCGGGGCGGCTCACCATCATCGCCGACGATGCGCTCGCCGTCGATATGGCGCGGTTAGCCCAAGACCGCACGCTGGTGGTCGCCAACCTGCCCTACAACATCGCGACGCCGCTGCTGGTCGGGTGGCTGCGCACCGAGCCGTGGCCGCCGTGGTACGAGTCGCTGACGCTGATGTTCCAGCGCGAGGTGGCCGAGCGGATCGTTGCTGGCGCCGGTGACGACAGCTACGGCCGCCTCGGCGTGCTCGCCGGCTGGCGAAGCCAAGCGGAGATCGCGTTCGACGTATCGCCGCAAGCGTTCACGCCACCGCCGAAGGTCACATCCTCCGTCGTCCATCTGATCCCGCGGCCGAGTCCGCTCGCTTGCGACCCGCATGTGCTCGAGCGTGTCGTGGCGGCGGCCTTCGGCCAGCGCCGCAAGATGTTGCGCCAGAGCTTGCGGACGCTCGGCGTCGATCCACGTCCCTTGTTGGCCGCCGCGGGCATCGAGGAGACGCGTCGTGCCGAGGAGATTGACGTCGCGGGCTTCGTGGCGCTGGCGAATGCGGCAGCAGATCAGCGCTAAGGCTTCAGCAGCTTTGCCACGAATGCCGGCATGCCCGTCTGGCGTGCCCGCTTCAGACGCTCGGCCGCCAGGATCGACCGCACGGCCGATACGGCGCGCTCCAGGTCATCGTTGATCACGATGTAGTCGTACTCGGTCCAGTGCGCGATCTCGCTCGTCGCATTTGCCAGTCGATTGGCGATGACCTTGGGGTTGTCCTCGGCGCGCCGCTCCAGGCGCGCCTGAAGCTCACGCATCGTCGGCGGCAGGATGAAGACGGTGACGACGTCCTCAGGCAGTGCGGCATCGAGCTGCTGCGTGCCCTGCCAGTCGATGTCGAACAACACGTCGAGACCACGGGCGAGGGCAGCCTCTACCGCCGCTCGTGGGGTGGCGTAGAGATTGCCGTGCACCTCGGCCCATTCCAGCAGTTCGCCACCCTGGCGCATGGAGGCGAAGCGCACCGGATCGATGAAGTAGTAGTGGATGCCTTCCGCTTCGCTTGGGCGCCGCGCGCGCGTCGTCACCGAGATGGAGAGGAACAGGCGTTCCCCCTCCTCCTGCACCAGCGCCCGTGTGATCGACGATTTGCCCGCCCCCGAGGGCGAGGACAGCACCAGCATCACGCCACGGCGGGGAAGTGTGACTATTTCCGCCATTGTTACTCCAGGTTCTGGATCTGCTCGCGCAGCTGGTCGACCACCGCCTTGAGGTCGAGCCCGATCGCGGTCAGCGAGCGGTCGTTCGACTTCGAGCACAGCGTGTTGACCTCGCGGTTGAATTCCTGCGCCAGGAAATCGAGCCGGCGTCCGACGGCGCCACCCTCCGCAAGCAGAGCGCGCGCGGCAGAGACGTGCGCCGCGAGGCGGTCGAGTTCCTCGCGGATGTCGGCGCGGGTGGCAAGCAGCACCGCCTCCTGGTGTAATCGGTCCGGGTCGAGTGCGGACGACGCCTCGACCAGCGATGCGATCTGTTCGGACAGGCGCGCGCGGATTGCTTCGGGCGTGCGGGCGGGCGATGCTTCGGCGGCTGCCGTCAGCCGTTCGATCTCCGCCAGCCGGCCGGTCAGCACCACCGCAATCGCCGCACCCTCGCGGGCGCGATCCGCAACGAGGGCTGCGACAGCGGTATCGAGGTCGGCGGCGATCGCCGTCGCGAGCGTGGTGCGCGTCGCCTCGTCTTCGAGCCCTTCGACCTGCTCCAGTACGCCGCGTATCGCCAGGATGCCGTCGAGCGTCGGCGGTTGCACCGATATGCGGCGCTGGACGACCTCCATGGCCGCCGCGACTTCATCGAGCACCGCCGTGTTGACGCGGATGCGCTGGGCACCGCCCTCACTTTGCAGCGTCAGGGTCGCCTGGAGATTGCCGCGGGTGAGCGCCGCGCCGATCTTCTCGCGCGTCACAGCCTCGAGAGTCTCGAACCCCGCCGGCAGGCGCAGCCGGATATCCAGCCCCTTGCCGTTGACGCTCCTCAGCTCCCAGGTCCAGCGATAGCCGGTGCCGGCGCCGTCGGCACGGGCAAAGCCGGTCATCGAGGAAAGAGGCATCGCGCGGCCCAGGTCGGAAAAAGAGAATCGGTCGGAGCGGCAGGCGCGACCGGCATCAAACCCGCCTATGCCCTAAGGTTCAAGGGCGGCTATTGCCCAGCCGCACCTTCCGGGTCGGGCTGTGTGTCGGTCGGCGTCAGCGCCATGGGCTGCTGGTTACCGTCCGTCTGGGCGCCAGGCAGAGGTTTCGGCTTGGGTTTAGCCGCGGGATTGGCGACGGCGGGACGCACATTCGGGACAGGCACGTTCGCCGTCGGCGCTGCCGTATTGTCGGCCGGCGCGGCTTCCTGGTTTGCGGCATCGCCCGCCGAGGCGGCTGGCGCGTCACCGGCGGCGGTCGCGGCGCCGGCGTTCGAGCTGATGTCGCGCCAGCGGCTGACGTTCTTGAGGTGCGCCTCGTACGTTTCCGCAAAGGCGTGCCCGCCGGAGCCATCGGCGACGAAGAACAGGTCGCGGGTGCGGGATGGATTGGCGACGGCCTCGAGCGAGGCGCGGCCGGGGTTGGCGATCGGACCGGGCGGCAGGCCGGCAATGATGTAGGTGTTGTATGCCGACTGCTTCTCGAGATCGGCCCGCGAGAGGACGTATCCCGACGGCTTACCGGCGCCGCCGAACAGGCCGTAAATCACCGTCGGATCCGATTGCAGGCGCATGTTCAGGCGCAGGCGGTTGACGAACACTGCCGCGACGCGGCTCCGCTCGTCGGCAAGCGCGGTTTCCTTCTCGACGACCGAAGCCAGCACGACCAGCTCCTCCGGCGTCGACACCGGCAGGTCCTGCGCGCGCCGCGACCAGACGTCCGCCACCACACGATCGCGCTCGCGCTGCATGCGCGTGATGATCGACTGGCGCGTGTCGCCGCGGGTGAATTTGTACGTCTCGGGGAGCAGCGAACCTTCCGGCGGCGTCTCGGTGATGTCGCCGACGAGGATATCCTCCGACTTCAGGCGATCCACGATCTGCTGGCTGGTGAGCCCTTCCGGAATCGAAATCGAGTAAAGGATGCCCTTGCCGCTGACCATCGCTTCCATGATGTCGCGCATGGAGGCGTGTGCCGGGATGAGATACTCGCCGGCTTTCAGCCCGCTCTGCTGCCGCGACAGCATCACACCACCGACGAAAAGCCACTTGGACGAGATCACGCCGTCCTTCTGAAGTTGATCGGCGATGACGTTCAGGCTGCCGCCGCGATCCACCGTGATGGCGCGAGCCTGGTCAAGTTCGCCCGGCCGCTCGAATTGAACCTTGGCGGCAAAGATGCCGCCACCCAGCGCAACCACGCCAACGATGACGACGGTCAGCACGAAATTCAGGAAGACGACCAGCGGATGGCGGACGGCGCGGGAACGGGCCGGCGGCGGCGGGACGGCCTCCGGTTGCAGCGCTTCCGTGGGGCTTTTCGGGGACGAGCGGCCAAGCGACGACGACAGGCGCTTCGACAGCATCTCGGCGTCGTCAACGTATGGGTCGCGCCGGTAGTCCACCCGCAGGTCAGCCATGCACTCGAACTCTTTCTGCCGCTTCGCAGATTCGCCGCGCCGGCGCGGACCATACCACCGATTTTGGCGAAAACGGGAGTGTCAGTTCAAGCGTGGCGCCGGAAGACCAGCGAGGCGTTGGTGCCGCCAAAACCGAAGGAATTGGACAGCGCCACGTCGACTTTCCGTGGCCGGGCGGTGTGCGGGACCAGATCGATCGGCGTGACGACCGAGGGATTGTCCAGGTTCAGCGTCGGCGGAGCGATATTGTCGCGAATCGCCAGCAGCGAGAAAATCGCCTCGACCGCGCCAGCGGCACCCAGCAGATGCCCGGTCGCCGACTTGGTCGAGGACATCGACACCTTGCCGGCGGCATTGCCGATGACACGCTCGACCGCATGCAGCTCGATTTCGTCGGCCATGGTCGAGGTGCCGTGCGCGTTGATGTAGTCGATGTCGTCGGCGCTGATGCCGGCGCGCTTCAGCGCCATGCGCATGCAGCGCTCGGCGCCATCGCCATCCTCGGCCGGCGCCGTGATGTGATACGCGTCGCCCGAAAGGCCATAACCGATCACCTCGCCGTAAATCTTGGCGCCGCGCGCCAGCGCGTGCTCGCGCTCCTCCAGCACCACCACACCGGCGCCCTCGCCCATGACGAAACCATCGCGGTCTCTGTCATACGGACGCGAGCCTCTCTCCGGCTGGTCGTTGTAGTGCGTCGACAGCGCCTTGCAGGCGGCGAAGCCGGCGATGGCGAGACGGCCGACCGGCGACTCCGTGCCACCCGCGACCATGACATCAGCGTCACCCAGCCCGATCAGGCGGCTGGCATCACCGATGGCATGCGCGCCGGTCGAGCATGCGGTGACGACGGAATGGTTCGGTCCCTTCAGGCCGTGGCGGATCGACACTTGCCCCGAGGCAAGATTGATCAGCCGGCCGGGAATAAAAAACGGCGAGATGCGGCGAGGCCCGCGTTCCTTCAGCGTGATCGCCGCATCGTCGATGCCCTGCAGGCCACCGATGCCCGAGCCGATCAGCACGCCGGTCGCGATCTGGTCCTCGCGCGTCTGCGGATGCCAGCCGGCATCCTCCAGCGCCTCGTCCGCGGCCGCGACCGCATAGATGATGAAGGGATCGACCTTGCGGCTTTCCTTCGGCTCCATCCAGTCGTCGGGATTGTATTTGCCCTCAGCCCTGGAGCCCTTGGGCAAGGTGCCCGCGATCTGGCACGCCAGGTCCGCAACTTCGAATTCGGTGACGCGCGACACGCCGCTCTTGCCGGCAATGGCATTGCCCCAGGCAACGTCAACGCCAACGCCCAGCGGCGTCACCATTCCGATGCCGGTGACGACCACACGTCTCATGATGTCTGTTCCAAAGGGATCGTGCGATCCGGGCTCATCGCTACCAGACCGGTCCGGCTTACCGCGCCCAGATCAGGCGCTGTTCTTTTCCAGGAAGCCGATCGCGTCGCCGACCGTCAGGATCGTCTCGGCCGCATCGTCCGGGATCTCGACGCCAAACTCTTCCTCGAAGGCCATGACGAGTTCGACCGTGTCCAGGGAGTCCGCACCGAGGTCGTCGATGAAGCTCGCCCCTTCGGTCACCTTCTCGGCGTCCACGCCGAGGTGCTCGACCACGATCTTCTTTACCCGGTCACCGATATCGCTCATGTGCTGAGAATCCCATTGCCCTTCTTATGATCATCAGGGAGGCGTCAGCGCCCCGCAAGCGATCGTTTATCGGCCCTGCACAAAACCGAGGAAAGACCCAAGAATATCGGTGCAGATTCGCCGCCGTAACCGGCAGAAAGCCAAGCTTTCCCCGCGGTGTTGAGCGCCCAAGTAACACACTTTGCCAGCCATTGCCAGCCAAGCACAGCGCCCCTGCCCTGCGCGCCTGGTGGAGCAAATTTCCCTGTCAAACCATGGCCATGCCGCCGTTGACGTGGATCGTCTGGCCAGTGACGTAGGCGGCTTCGTCGGAGGCCAGGTACACGACGGCGGAGGCAACTTCCTCGGGCGTACCCAGGCGGCGGACCGGCACGCGCTCCATGATCGCGGCCTTCTGCTTCTCGTTCAGCACGTCGGTCATGGCCGAGGCGGTGAACCCGGGGGCAACGCTGTTCACCGTCACGTTGCGGCTGGCGATCTCGGCGGCGAGCGACCGCGTCATCGCCTGCAACCCCGCCTTCGACGCCGAATAGTTCGCCTGCCCCGGATTGCCGACGACGGCGACCACCGACGAGATCGAGATGATGCGGCCGCTGCGGCGGCGCATCATGCCGCGGAGTGCTGCCCGCGACAGCCGGAACGCGGCGGTGAGATTCACGTCCAGCACCGCCTGCCAGTCCTCGTCGGACATGCGCGCGAACAGCATGTCCTTGGTCATGCCGGCGTTGTTGACGAGGATGTCGATTTCGCCGCCGAGCGCAGCCTCGGCATCCGGTATCAGCTTCTCCACCTGCTCCTTGTCGGCAAGGTTCGCCGGGACGACGAAAGCATTGGAGCCAAGATCGGCTGCAAGCTTGTCGAGGGCTTCGCGCTTCGTGCCGGAAAGGGCGACCAGCGCGCCCTGCTTGTGCAGCGCCCGCGCAATCGCGCCACCGATGGCGCCGCTTGCCCCCGTCACCAACGCCCGCTTTCCGGTCAGCTCGAACATCGTCCCTCTCCCTACGCCAGCTTCGCCACCGCGGCATCGATCTCCGCAGGTGTGCCGACTGTCAGCGTTTCGGCCCCCTCCACGATACGCTTGGCGAGCCCCGACAGCACCTTCCCCGCGCCAACCTCAACGAAGGTGTTCACGCCATTGGCGCCCAGCCATTGCACGGACTCGCGCCAGCGCACCATGCCGGTCACCTGCTCGACGAGCCGCTTGCGGATCTCGTCCGGTTCGCCGATCGGCGCGGCCAGCACATTGGCGACAACCGGGACCGACGGCTCGCGTATTTCCGTCGCCGCGAGCGCCATCTCCATCACCCTGGCTGCGGGCGCCATCAGCTCGCAGTGAAACGGCGCGCTCACCGGAAGCAGGATCGCGCGCTTGGCGCCTTTCGCCTTGGCGATGTCGACAGCGCGCTCCACCGCGGCCTTGTGGCCGGAGATCACGACCTGGCCGCCGCCGTTGTCGTTGGCGACCTGGCACACTTCCGTGCCCGTCGCTTCCGCTGCGACTTCACGCGCCTGTTCGAGTTCCATGCCGAGCAGCGCCGCCATCGCGCCGACGCCGAAGGGCACCGCCTGCTGCATGGCGCGGCCACGCGTGCGCAGCAGCTTCGCGGCATCGGCGACGCTCAGCGCGCCCGTCGCGGCCAGCGCGGAATATTCGCCCAGCGAATGGCCGGCGACGAAGGCGACCTTTTCCCTGATCCGCACGCCGCGCGCTTCCAGCACACGCAGCGCCGCGAGGCTCACCGCCATCAGCGCAGGCTGGGCATTTTCCGTGAGGGTAAGAGTCTCGATCGGCCCCTCGAAGATCACCTGGGACAGCTTCTCGCCCAGAGCATCATCGACCGCCTCGAACACGGCGCTGGCCTCGAAGAAGGCCTCGGCGAGCGCCTTCCCCATCCCGACGACCTGACTTCCCTGCCCCGGAAAGGTGAAGGCTACGGTCATCCAGCGCTCCTAAACCCGGGCAGAGTCGCCCGCCAATCCCGCGGCCTTTGAGCCCGGCGGCATGGACGAAGTCAAGGAAGTCCTCCGGCAAGGCGGAAATTCGTGTGCCATTACAAAGTGATGGCAGTCGTCTGAAATCTCTGCGAGGATGGCTTGGTTGTACTGGGTTGTGGCAGTTAGCAGCGTGACCTTGGCAGACGCCGTGCGCAGTGTCGCTTCAGATCAGCCGTCTTCGGAAGTCATCTTAGGCGGGCTGGCTGATTGCCGGATGCTGCAGTTTCAGGTGCGCGGCGACTGGCGCGGGAATCTGGTCGCCGTCGAGGCGTCTCAGACGATCCCCTTCGGGATCGAGCGCGTTTATTACATCTACGGCACGAAGCAGGATGTGCGCCGAGGCGCGCATGCGCATCGCGCTCTGCAGCAGGTTCTCATCGCCGTTTCGGGACAATGCCGCGTGCTGCTCGAGGATGGCCGACAGAGCCGGCAAGTCCTCCTCGACAGTCCCGACCAAGGATTGTTTGTCGGCCCAGGAATCTGGCGCGAGCTTTTCGACTTCTCCGCTGACGCCGTGGTGCTCGTGCTGGCGAGCCAGCACTACGACGAGGCTGACTATATCCGCGACCATCAGGCGTTCCTTCGCTGGGTTTCCGGATCGCCGACATGACCATGCACTCCGGATCCGTGATCCACGCGCTGGCTGATGTGCAGTCTTCGCAGATTGGGAGCGGTACCCGCATCTGGCAGTTCGCTGTTGTGCTCACCGGCGCGCGCATCGGGGCGAACTGCAACATCTGCGCCCACACTTTCATCGAAGGCGATGTGGTCGTCGGCGACAACGTAACGATCAAGTCTGGCGTCTATCTCTGGGACGGGCTCCGCGTCGGCAACAACGTCTTCATCGGTCCGAACGCGACCTTCACCAATGACAAGGTCCCGCGCTCAAAGCGTCGGCCTCCTGCGTTCATGCAGACACACATCGAGGACGGCGCGAGTATCGGCGCGAACGCGACGATCCTGCCCGGCATTCGCATCGGTGCTGGAGCGATGGTCGGTGCAGGAGCAGTCGTTGTCACTGATGTGCCGGCAGGCGCGACGGTCGTGGGGAACCCGGCGCGTCCGATAGTGCCGAGGTCATCGGCGTGATTCCGTTCGTCGACCTGAAGCAGGATTACGCGGCTCAGAAGGAAGATATCGACGCTGCGCTTCATCGGGTGACGGAGCGCGGTTGGTACATTCTTGGCGCCGAGCTTGACGATTTCGAACGAAGGTACGCCGCCTATTGCGAGACACGGCACTGCATGGGTGTCGGTAACGGCCTCGATGCACTCACGTTGACACTGCGCGCCATGGACATTGGCCCTGGCGACGAAGTCATCGTGCCCGCCCATACTTTTGTCGCGACCTGGCTCGCGGTGAGCCACGTTGGCGCAAAGCCCGTGCCCGTCGAGCCGGTGGCCTCAACATTCAACCTCGATCCGGATCGTCTCGAGGAGGCGATCACGCCGCGCACCAAGGCAGTGATCCCGGTGCATTTGTACGGGCAGCCCGCCGACATGGACGCCATCGTGTCGGTGGCGCGGTCGCGCGGCATCAAGGTGCTTTCCGACGGCGCGCAGGCGCACGGCGCCCGCTATCGCGGCAAGCCGGTTGCGACGTGGGGTGACGCCACGGCGTGGAGTTTCTATCCCACCAAGAATCTTGGCGCCCTCGGCGACGGCGGCGCAGTGACTACTAACGATGACGAGCTTGCCGAAAAATTGCGGAGCCTGCGCAACTACGGCTCGCGCGTAAAATATCTGAACGAGCGCATCGGCTGGAACTCGCGTCTCGATGAGATGCAAGCTGCCATCCTGGCAACCAAGCTCGCGCGCCTTGAGCAGAACAACCAACGTCGCCGGACTATCGCCGCCACGTATCTCTCTGAGCTGAGAAATCTCACCCTCGCTTTGCCGGAAGTTCCGGAATGGGCAGTTCCCGTTTGGCACCTCTTCGTCGTGCGCCATCGGGAGCGCGACACGTTTGCTGCGAAGCTGCGCAACCTTGGTGTCGAAACCGCCATCCACTATCCGGTGCCGCCGCATCGTCAGCCCGCGTACGCGGGCATGGGATATTCTCCGGGTGCATTGCCGGTCACAGAGGCCCTCCATAAGCAGGTAGTGAGCCTGCCAATCGGTCCCCATCTGTCTGATGCGCAGGTAGCGGCAGTGATTGATGCGGTGAAAGCCAGTGTCTGATCCAGCGTCAACTCACCCGCTCGTCTCGGTCGTGGTGCCCTCGTTCAATCACGCCGGCTTCGTCGGGCAGACGATTGAAAGCGCGCTTTCCCAAAACGTCAGCCTCGAAGTGATCGTGGTTGACGACGCCTCGTCCGATCGCTCGAGGGACGTCATCGCGCAATATTCCGATCCGCGGGTTCGCCTCCTGCTGCACGACGAGAACCGTGGGCCGGCAGCGGCGCTGAACACGGGGATCACGGCAGCGCGCGGGGACTACATCACCGCGCTCGGTTCCGACGACTACTACCTGCCCCACACTCTGGCGAAACAACTCGATTTTCTCAGGAACCATCCAAACTACGACGCGGTCTTCGGGATGCCGCACCTCATCGATGAACAGGGGCGCCATGTAACGGAAGGCGGCTACCGCGAATTCGCACACCCGTTCGTTGGGGCCGAGGCAACCAAGGCCGATTGGCTGCGTTACTTTTTCCTGATGGGCAACTGCCTGTGCCATCCGGCGGTGATGCTGCGGCGGCGCGTGCACGAGACGGTCGGCCTTTACGATCCGCGTCTGCTCAACCTGCAGGACTTCGACCTCTGGGTTCGCATGCTGCTTGGAGGCATGAACTTCTTCGTGCTGCCGGTGGAACTCACCGCTCGGCGCGTCCACGGTAAGAACCTCAGTGGCCCGACGGTCTCCACGGCACTCCGAAGCCAGTTCGAAATCCTGCAGATCCTCAAGGCGTACCGGACACTGCCCGCGGCCGAACTCTATGCGATCTTCGCCGTCCAGATACGCCAGGCTGGAATCGAGCAGGGTCTGACGTCCGGCGCGCTCCTGTCGGCGCTTGCCTCAGCCTCGACATTGCGCGGCATGCATTACTTCGCGCTGGAGATGCTGTACGAGGCGCTCGAAGGCGATCCGAATGCGGATTGTCGGCCGCTGTTCAAGTTGTCGGGCAGGCTCGATCCGTTTGGCCTCGTGAGAACCGTGCCGCAGGTTCCGGTAGCAAACCGCGCGCGGCCTGTCGCCCGCTAGGCCCGGTCTACGACGCTACCCATCGCGCCCACGCGTTGAACAGCGGCTGGCGGTCCGCAGGCTGGCCGGGAAAATTCACCTGCGTCTCGTCGATCGCCACCCACGGCGCCTTGCTGGCGGTCCAGATGTTGCCGATCGGAACCGCCCAGCTCATGTCGTCCAGTGTGCCCGGCTTGAGGATGAGAAACTGCGGCGAGGCGAGCGGCTCGTTCCACACCTTCGTGCCGCATTCGGCGCAGCCGAGCATGCGCACGGTGCGCCCGCTGTCGGCCGCCTTGTCATAGACCGCGAGCGCTCCGGACAGCAGCTCTACGGCATCGCGCGGGAGGACCATGGACATCGTATGCGTGGCGCCGCTGGCGCGCTGGCAGTCCTTGCAGTGGCAGTTGTAGACGCCGAGCGGTCCCGCCTTGATGCGATAGCGCACGGCCCGGCACTGACATCCGCCTTCGACGGGAAATACGGGAAGCTTCATCGGGCGCTCCTGCGGACGAGGGCTGTGGATTCAGGGGATACCACACTGAACGGGTAACGAAACCGGGGGGTAGCCGGCCCGAAGGCCGTCGCGCCCAATCGGCGGGTGATAGCTTTGCCGCGCCACTCATTCCACCAAGACAGATGCGGAGTGCGGCTGAGGGGGCCGCTGGAGTATGGGTATCGCGACTTTTCCGCTGACGGCGGGCCGGCCGGCGGCGGTGACGTTGAGTGCCGATCGGGAAGTAGCCCTGGTCGGGTTCCTGTCATCGCCCACAGGCCTTGGCGCAGGTGCGCGCCGGCATGCGCAAGCGCTGGCCACCGCAGGCTATCAAGTCCTCAAATACAATCTTCCCTTGCGCCATCGCGGTTTCGAAATTCCCGTTGAAGACGCGATGACGGGCGTCCCGCATTCGGCGCGGACCGTCTTCCACATGAACCCGCCCGAGATGCTGATCAACGTCGCCGCGATGCGGCAGGTGCAGGCGCGCTCGCACGTCATCGGTTATTGGGCGTGGGAGTTGCCCGCCATGCCGGCCGAATGGGCGCCGGCGCTTGATCTGGTCGACGAAATCTGGGTTCCGGCGCAGTTCGTCGCGGATGCCTACCGCGATGCGACGCGCAAGCCCGTCACCGTCGTCCCCCATCCGGTTCCGCTGAATGACATTCCGCAGCACGCGGCGCGGGCGCGGTTCGGCATCCCCCACGACCGATATGCGTTCCTCACCGCGTTCGACAGCGAATCCCATCCGCTGCGGAAAAATCCGGAAGGCGCAGTACGCGCCTTCAGGGATGCGTTTCCGCATTTTGGACCGTCTTCGCCGCTGATGGTGGTCAAGGTGCACGGCCGCTGGCACCGCTCTCCCGAACTCGAGCAACTTCTGGCGGAGATCGGCACGAACCCGGCGTTTCGCGTCATCGATGAGACGCTGGACGAGCACGCGATGACTGAGTTGCAGGCCGCGTGCGATTGTTTCGTCTCGCTCCACCGTTCGGAAGGCTTCGGTCTGAACATCGCCGAATGCATGGGCGCCGGACGCCTTGCGATCGCCACGGATTTTTCCGGCAACCTCGACTTCATGAGCGCGCAGAACAGTCTGCTCATCCCGTACGCCATGCGCGCGCTGAAGCGTGGCGACTACATCACCGGCACCGGGCAGTGGTGGGCGGAGCCGGACCACACTGCCGCGGTCGAAGCGATGCGCTGGGCGGTCGGGCACAGGTCGGAAGCCGACGCGCTGGCGCACCGGGCGCGCAAGGACATCGCGCGGAGCTACTCCTTCGAGCACGTTGGAGCCATGGCCACCGCGGCATTGAGCCAGTCCGCGCGCAAGCGCGCTCTACCATCGTTCCCGCGCGAGCCTCAATCGTCTTCGCCCTCGATCGCGCCAGGCTGGCCGAAGGTAGGCCGCAACGATCCCTGCCCATGCGGATCGGGACGCAAGTACAAGGCATGCCACGGCGGGCCACGCTGAGGCGCAGCCGTCAGCCGAGGTTCAGCAGCTTCTGCAGCGCACGGCGGATCGGCCCGCCCTCGGGTTCCGGGGTGCTGAACTCGACGCCCATCAGCGCGCCATCGCGCCATACGACGCGACACAGTCGCGGCGCCCAGTCGGGGTCCTCGAACATCAGCTCGATGTTCTGCGCAAGGAACGTGGACGACTGAAGCTCGAGCAGAGCGCCGGTCTCGGACACGTTGCGCACGGTGCACCGGATCGCGTAGCCCGACGAAGCGATGATGCGGGCCCCTTTCAGCGTGCGCATACGCGGCGAGCGGCGCCGCGCGAGCTCGGCCTTGCGACGATCGCCCGCGCTCTTGCTGCTCTTGCCGTGCCGGCGGTCGTCTATTCGGAATTGGTCCGAGGTGTTCATTGTCTCAAGGCAAAGGCGGGAGGAGGCCGGCAGATCGCAGACTGTGCTGTGCGCGGCAAGCATTTGGGCACGCATTGGTTACCCAAACGTTCGAGCAGAACGTCTGGGTCGGCACTTGTGACAGGAGTCCTTCGCGCATCGGCGCTTAGGACACTCTGCCGCCTCCACGTCGCCCTCTAGATCCCCATCATGATCCGGGTCCAATGGGCCACGACTGTCGGCGGTGGCATGTCCACGCTGAGGTGCGTCAGCTGGATGTTCTTGGCCGCACGCTCACGCGGCACGGCGCGGGAAACGACCTGGTAGATCAGCCCGAAGCGGTTGCGTTCGATCGCCTTCGCGGTGTCCGGCGGGAGGCGCCGCCAGCGGGCCGCAAATTCGGTCATCGCGGGCGTGCGCACCACGAATTCGGCCTGCTGTATGGCGAGCCCCTGCGACGCATAGAGGGCCTGGATATTCTTGATGCCGAAGAAACGGATATGCGTCTTGTCCAGAAGACCCCACGGGCGATATTCGAAATCCTCGTCCAGGAGGCACGCGACGATCGCTGCATGACCGACGTGCGGCACTGACAGGACGACCGATCCTGTCTCATTCAGCAGCGACTTCATGCCGGCCAGCACGCGCCATGGATCGTAGACGTGTTCCAGCACGTCGGCGGCGATGACGTAGTCGAAGGCGCCTTCGACGGCGGCGAGCGTGTTGCTCCAGTTCGGATCGTTGAGATTGAGCGCATGCACGCTTCTGGCGCGCGGGCGAAGAACCTCGATCGCCGTCGGGTCGATCTCAAGAGCGACGACGTCGCAGCCCAGCGTGCCTGACAGATGCTTCGTGATCGACCCGGGTCCGGCGCCGATCTCGAGCACCTTGCTGCCCTTTGCGATCATCCTCAGAACGCGCGCCGGCGCCGTGTCGCTCGTGAGGTCGATGTCATACTCATACGTGTGCATTGGCGGCGTTCCTCGTTTGCGCGCCTTGATATCCCGACGCACGCAGAGCACGCGCCGATGCATTGAGGTACGCGTACCCGAACCTCCGATCGGGCTCGAGATACGCGCCCTCGGCCCATTCGTTCCACGCGTTGATGAGGACGAAACGCTCGCCAGGTGGATTTCCGCGGGCGGCAGCGATCGCCATCTTCAGCCAAGCCTCGTAGAGCGCCGGCGTGGATTGCTGAAAGACCGTCGCCCCCAACAGCCGCCGCGCGGTGTTGTCCCAGGCCGGCATGACGCCCGGCCAATGCCCGGCCTTGGCGCTGAGCTTTATTTGGGCAGCGCGAATAGCGTCTTCGTAGCGGAATATCTGTCCTCCGAAATTCTCGACGAGCATCCTGACGTTTGCATTCATCGACCGTGCGGGAATGGCGTGCGGCGGGAATTCCGAAAGCGCGTCGAACCCAATCTGGCGAAATGCCGCGAAGCCGCGGGCGTTCGTTGCAACGAGATAAAGCCCGGGCAGGCCCAGCCTGTGCGCTTCCTCGCGCCAGCGGTCGGCGGTCGCCGCCGGGTTGGGCAGGAGCCCCGGCAGATAGACTGTCAGTACGGGCTTGCCCTGAATCCGCAGGTACCGCGGATCGTCGAAATACTTCGCCAGGTAGCGAATGAACGCGACATCGTCCTCCGGGGAGTGACGCTGGGCGAGCAGTAGCTGCTGCTCGGCGCCATCCCAGCGTCGCGTCCAGTTCTCGTTAGCCCAGCAGAGGCAAAACTTGATGTCGACGTCTGGCTTCTGAAGCAGATCCAGCAGTGGCGCTTCCAGCAGCCGGCGCCCGTTGAACCAGTAGGTGTGAAAGCAAAACGCGGTGACCCCGTAGTGCCGCGCAAGTTCCGCCTGCCTTTGCATGATGTCGGGGATGCGAAGGTCGTAGTAGCCGAATTCGCCCGGCAGCCGCGGTTGATAGTGACCGACGAAAAGCGGCACCGCCTTTGAAACATTGGTCCATTCAGTAAAGCCCTTCCCCCACCATTCGTTGTTTTCGGGCGTTGGATGGAATTGCGGAAGGTAATACGCGATCAGATTCACATCGCACGCGCCGGCGGACGTCGCGCGGGCGTTCTTCTCCTCATATTCAGTTGGATCGCGTCCGCCGCGTGCCGAACCGAGATACGCGCGGTACACCGTCGCGAAATCGGAACTGGTTACCGGCTTTATTGCGGCGTTCGTTTCGAAGGCGACCGCTGGTGCCGCCGGCCCGGCAGGTGCAGTCGCCTCACCGCCCAAACCGCGCGCCTGCTTTTCCTGCCGGATGACCTCGCGAAGAGCGTCGTTCGGAATACGCGCGAGCAGCATTTCGTCGGAGGCGGAGAGCGCCGCTTCGTACGGGAGATACGGGCTGCCAGCGTCGAGCAGTTCGGTCCAGGTCCGTTCCGCCAGGGATGGCGGGGATGGCAGGAGTGCCTCGCATCTCAGACCTGCGTTCTGGCAAGCGGACAAGAACTCGACGCCGCGCTCGTCGTCGCCGGCGAGCGCGGTGTGTTCGCGGCGCTGCCGGGCGGCAAAGGCGGCCAGCAACCGGTCGGAGTGCAGAGCGCGCTTCTTCAACAGGATGAAGCAGGTGTCGAAACGACGTCCCGTCGCGTAGTTTTCGGCGATCCCGACAATGTCGCCGGCCACCGACCCGCGCGCTTTCACCAGCGTCTCGCTCAGCCCGGACACCGGGCCAAACGCGCTGTCGTCGGAGAGCAGGATGCTTTCGGCCGCCGCCAGCCTCGGAAAAGCGCGCAAGACCTCGCCCCAGGCGTCGAAACTGCCGGGGCCACCCTGCCTGACGACGAAACCCTCGCATCCCTCTGCCTGCCTGCGCAGGTTGGCGTTGGGGATTTTTGGCGCCGACAGCACGAGAAAGGTCGCGAACCCCGATTCCTTCAGCGCGCGAAGCTGAAACTGAACATAAGGCCGCACCCGGCAGTCGGGAGAATAGGCGGCGTACAGGCAAACGTTCTTGCCCGCCGGGGCGGGAAGCGTGACCACCGTCTTCAGCGCGGCGGGCGCAGTCCTCCGTTGCCCGCCATGTGTGCTGATCCCCATAGAACGCCAGTGCCCGGACGCAACCTGTGATTTGCACTATCACATTGGCACAACCTGATAGGAGGTGGAAAGATCTGGTTTCTCGCTTGGCGTGTTCCCCTTGCATTCCCGCAGTTCCCGCGTATAACCGCGCGCGTCCCGATGGGACCCCGGCCGGGGGCTGAACGGAAGGCGGGCAAACCCGCAGGATCCCTAGCGATCCGACTTCCCGTGTTCCCGCTCACGAAGATTCACCGACAGCCTTTCCTTCAGGGCTTCGGCGAGGCTTGGCGCCGGTCAACAAACAAGGAAAGGCAACGTATGCCTCTATACGAACACGTGTTCATGGCGCGGCAGGATGTGTCGAGCCAGCAGGTCGATGCGCTCGTCGAACAGTTCAAGGGCGTCATCGAGGGTGCCGGCGGCAAGATCGCCAAGGTCGAGAACTGGGGCCTCAAGTCCCTCACCTACCGCATCCAGAAAAACCGCAAGGCGCACTTCACGCTCCTCAACATCGACGCGCCGCCCGCGGCCGTCGCCGAGGTCGAGCGTCAGGAGCGTCTCAACGAAGACGTCATCCGCTTCCTCACCATCCGCGTAGATGAGCTCGAGGAAGGTCCGTCGGCGATGCTGCGCAAGAGCGACCGCGACGATCGTGGCGATCGCCCAGGCGGCCGCTTCGGCGACCGCGATCGTGGCCCGCGCCGTGATTTCGGCGACCGCCCGCGTCGCGACTTTGGCGACCGCCCGGCCCGTGACGACGCCGAGGAAGGAGCAGAATAATGTCCGAAGCATCCAGCCAGGGCGCAGCCCGCCGCCCCTTCTTCCGCCGTCGCAAGACCTGCCCGTTCTCCGGCGCCAACGCGCCGAAGATCGACTACAAGGACGCGCGTCTCCTGCAGCGCTATATCTCTGAGCGCGGCAAGATCGTGCCGTCGCGCATCACCGCGGTGTCGGCCAACAAGCAGCGCGAACTCGCCAAGGCGATCAAGCGTGCGCGTTTCCTCGGCCTCCTCCCCTACGTGATCCGGTAAGGAGAGACACCGATGCAAGTCATCCTGCTTGAACGCATCGCCTCCCTCGGCCAGATGGGCGAGGTCGTCCGCGTCAAGGACGGCTACGCCCGCAACTTCCTGCTGCCGCAGGGCAAGGCGCTCCGCGCCTCCGAGGAAAGCCGCAAGAAGTTCGAGGCGCAGCGCCACGAACTGGAAGCCCGCAACCTCGAGCGCAAGTCCGAGGCCGAGAAGGTCGCCACCAAGCTCGACGGCAAGGCCTTCGTCGTCGTCCGCCAGGCGGGCGAGACGGGCCACCTCTACGGCTCGGTCACGACCCGCGACCTCGCCGAGGTTCTGAGCGCCGGCGGCTTCAAGGTCGAGCGCACGCAGATCGCCCTCAACCAGCCGATCAAGATCATCGGCCTGCACGAGGTGAAGATCGCGCTCCATCCGGAAGTCGACACCAAGGTGACGATCAACGTCGCACGCAGCGAGGACGAAGCCGTCCGCCAGGCGCGCGGCGAAGACCTGACGCAACAGGCGCGCGACCAGGACGAGGACGAGACGCCGAGCGTCGCCGATGTCTTCGAAGAAGGCGCCGCGCCGCAGGCCGAGGGCGAGGAAGCCCCGGCCGAGGAAACCGAAGTTTCGGCCTAGAGCCGCGGCCTTCGCAAACGGATCGGGCCGGCGTGGGTCATCCACGCCGGCCTTTTTCATTGCGGCGGGTGGTAGCCGTGCAGGTCGTCGGGCTTCGGCACGAACAGGCGCATGCCCTGCGAGGCATTGATGGTCGCGCCGATGCGCTTCAACTCGCCGTGGGCATGCAGGATCTTGACCATGCCGGCGACATTCTGCGGTACCAGCGCGCGGAAGTTATAGTTGTTGGGCAGCGTCGCGATGCGGAGCCCGCTGCGCACGAGCGCGACGCGCAGCGCCGGCTGGTCAAGCCGCAGCCCCATCTTCATGCAGTCGGCGAACAGCGCCATCCAGTCAGCGAGGAACTTGCGGAAGCCGTCGTCGGCGCGCGCTACCATCAGGCCGCCGTTCCACTCGGGGATTGCGATCGGCGTTTTCGGCAGCCGGTCGATGACACCCATGCGCATCGCGAGCGGGCTGATGTACTGCGGCGCCGCGGCAAGGCCGATGTCGAACGGCCCGAGAATGTCGAACAGTTCGTAGACCGGCGCGAGGAACAGCGTGTCGCCGTCGATGTAGATGCCCTCATCGACTTCGGCGCGGAGCGCCGCCTCGAAGCGCGGGCGATGGTCGTGCTCGGCGTGATCCAGGACCACGACGTCGGTGAACAGCCCTTTCAGTTGGCTGGCGACCTTGGCGTTCAGGTCCCTGGTGAGAAACAGGTGCCGCGACAGATCCGGCATGTGATGGCGGGCCGATTCCACCGAGACCAGCACCTCGGGAAACCAGCGCTCGCTCGAGCAGGCGTAGACGATCCCGCGGCGCGCCATCGGCTACTCCGTGGCGACCGGCGCGACGCGGAAGACCAGCGCGTCACGCGTCAGGCAGCGGGTCGGCTGGCCGGCGATGGTCACGGTATCCAGTTCCCATTCCGCCATCACGGCGTACACCTCGCGGAGCCCGCCGCCGCTGCGTGAATCAAGGAAGGCGCGGGCCTCATCGGCCGTGCGCCATACCCAGCCGCCGTTCTGGTATTTGCCGTGAGCGTCGTTGTGGGGACCGGCCTTCATGGCCGTGCCCTGGTCGATGCGCGGCTCGTACTTTTCCTTGAGCCCGACGGTGTAGATCATGGGCCTGTTGTAGCCGCGCCGCCCTCCCCCTCGTCAATCCGGGCGCCACCGGTCGCTCGGCCGGCGGAACGGGATGGCCCGAATGCCGTTGTCGGTTGGAGGGCGCATTGCTTCGGACAGTGGCCATGCAAGCGATCGCCGACATTCACCCCAGTGCTCCGCTCGACGAAGCCGAATATGACCAGGAGCATTGGCGCACCTACGCGGGCTTTCGCCACATGGTTCTGTGGTTCGCGGTGCACGCGATGCTGGATCTGGCCGGAATCGCTGGCTTTGTGACCGGCCATCCCGGGGTGGGCCTGTTGTTCCTGATCGTGGGCACCGGCGTGCTCGTATTGGGCATTCTGACGACGCGCGCGGCTGCACTCGGCCAACACGCCGCCGTCGGCAAGGAGGTTGCCCACGAGACTGCCTTCCTGGCTGATGTCCGGCTTAGCCCTGATATCGCGCCGGCTGGCCAGTAAGCGGTTGAATGGTTCCAGCTTTCGGGACTAGATTTGACAGCGTGAGGCGGGCCGCTATTTCGCGGTCTGCCGTCGGCAACTCCTTTTCGGGACCCTGCGGCGACGGCCGGGGACCACGCAGATGTACGCCAGAATCGAGAAGTTTCTCGCTCGCGCGATGAGGCGCGGCTCGCTTGAGATCGTGGACGCGGGCGGCAAGACGCATCGCTACGGCGACGGCACCGGCGAATCGGTGCGCGTGCGCTTCACCAGCGAGGCGGCCGAGCGCAACGTTGCCAACAACCCCGACATGAAGCTCGGCGAGGAGTACGTCGATCGCGGCCTGGTGGTGGAGCAGGGCTCGATCTACGACTTCATGCTTCTGCTCCTCAGCAACGCCGACGGAGTGTTGCCGCCCTGGCCGGTGGTAGCGCGTGCCGCATGGCATTACGCGACGCGGAATTTCGAGCAGCTCAACACGTTGAAGCGGGCGCGCGCCAACATCCACTCGCATTATGATCTCGACGGGCGGCTGTACTCGCTCTTCCTCGACGAGGACATGCAGTACTCCTGCGCCTACTTCGAGGACGGCGTCACCGGTCTCGACGAGGCGCAGATCGCCAAGAAGCGCCACATCGCCGCCAAGCTCGACCTCAAGCCGGGCCAGAAGATCCTCGACATCGGTTCCGGCTGGGGCGGGCTTGGTCTCTATCTCGCCCAGCATTTCGACGTCGATGTCACCGGCGTCACGCTGTCGGACGAGCAGTTCGCGGTTTCCAACCGCCGTGCGGAGGAGCGCGGACTGTCGAAGCGGGTGCGCTTCCTTCTTCAGGACTACCGCACGCTTCAGGGGCCCTTCGACCGCATCGTCTCGGTCGGCATGTTCGAGCATGTGGGCGTCGCGCGTTACCCCGAATATTTCGACCACGTGAAGCGGCTGCTCACTGCCGATGGCTCGATGCTGCTGCATTCGATCGGCCGTGTCGGCCGCCCGGGCTACACCAGCACGTGGATCCAGAAGTACATCTTCCCGGGTGGCTACATCCCTTCGGTCTCTGAGGTCATGCCGGCCATCGAGAAGTCGGGCCTGGTCACCACCGACATCGAGATTCTGCGCCTGCACTACGCCAAGACGTTGCGGGCATGGCGCGAGCGGTTCCTCGCCCACAAGGACCAGGTGCTGACCTTCTTCGACGAGCGCTTCGTGCGCCTGTGGGAATTCTACCTCGCCTCCTCCGAGGTCGCGTTCCGGGTAGGCGCGCTCGACAACTTCCAGATCCAGCTGTCAAAGCAGCTCGAGGCGCTGCCTTTGACACGCCGCTATATGGTCGACGCCGAAGACGCGCTGCGGCGGAAGGAGTCCTCCGCAGCCGACCGGCGCCCGGTGCGGCTGGCGGGAGAATAAACGCCCATTCCATTCGCAAGGCCGGGGACGACGACGCCTCTGCCATGGGAGAGGTGGCGCCTTCTTTCCGCCAGGCGAATCACTTTCATTCAGGTGCGCTGAAGCCACACGCAAGCTGCTGTCATTTTTTTGATTGCATCTGTGCGAATGTTGAACATGGTGGGATACCGGGCTCCATCACCCGGTCGGCCTTCCGGACTCGCACCGCCCGCCACTACACAGGGAGCCGCGGAACGAGAAACGTTCAGCGGGTGTGGTTGCGTTCTCGGCTCACCGCGTTCCCCACGTAACAATAGTCCTGCCGCCGACGGCGTTTGCCGCGGCGCGCCCGATTGGAGCATACCGGGATGGCCCTTGCGGCCCGCGTCATCGAGCCTTCGACACCGGAGACCTACCGCTCCGCGCCGCAGAACGTTGAAGCCGAGCAGGCGCTGCTCGGCGCCATCCTCGTCAACAACGAGGCGTTCTACCGCGTCTCCGATTTCCTCGAGCCGCAGCATTTCTTCGAGCCGGTCCACAAGGTCATCTACGAGGTGGCGGCGCAACTGATCCGCGCCAACAAGGTCGCGACCCCGGTCACCATCAAGACGTTCCTGCCCGCCGACCTTGCGATCGGCGACATCAACCTCGCGCAGTACCTTGCGCGGCTGGCAGCCGAAGCGACCACGATCGTCAACGCCGAGGACTACGGCCGCACGGTCTACGACCTCGCGACCCGCCGCGCACTCATCGGCATCGGCGAGGACATGGTCAACACGGCCTACGACGCGCCGGTCGACAACCCGCCCAAGCAGCAGATCGAGGACACCGAGAAGCGGCTGTTCGACCTCGCCGAAAAGGGGAGCTTCGGCTCGGGCTTCGAGTCGTTCGACACCGCCCTCTACACGGCCATCGACATGGCCTCCAACGCCTACCGGCGCGACGGCCATCTGTCGGGCATGGCGACCGGGCTCACGGACCTCGACCGGCTGATGGGCGGCCTCCAGTCGTCGGACCTGATCATCGTCGCCGGCCGTCCGGGCATGGGCAAAACCGCGCTCGGCACTAACATCGCGTTCAACATCGCCAAGGCCTGGGCGGGCGAGCTCCAACCCGATGGCTCGATGAAGACAGTGAATGGCGGCATCGTCGGCTTCTTCTCGCTGGAAATGAGCGCCGAGCAGCTCGCCACCCGTATCATCGCCGAGCAGTCGGGCGTCCCCTCCTCCAACATCCGCCGCGGGCGCATCGACGAATCCGAATTCGGCCGCATCGTCGAGGCGGCGCGCGACATGAACAAGATTCCGCTCTACGTCGACCAGACCGGCGGCCTGTCCATCGCGCAGCTCGCCGCGCGCGCACGACGTCTCAAGCGGCAGCGCGGCCTCGACATGCTGGTGGTGGACTACATCCAGCTCCTCTCCGGCTCAACCAAGAAGGGCGACAACCGCGTCCAGGAAGTCACCGAGATCACCAACGCGCTGAAGGCGCTGGCCAAGGAACTGAACGTACCGATCGTGGCGCTGTCGCAGCTATCGCGTCAGGTCGAGAACCGCGACGACAAGCGCCCGCAGCTTTCCGACCTCCGCGAGTCGGGCTCCATCGAGCAGGACGCTGACGTCGTGCTCTTCGTCTACCGCGAGGAATACTACCTCAAGAACAAGGAGCCGAAGCCGGGCACGGTCGAGTACGTGCAGTGGCAGGACCAGATGGGCCAGGTCCACGGCGTCGCCGAGGTGATCATCGGCAAGCAGCGTCACGGCCCGACCGGCACGGTGCGCCTGCACTTCGAGGACGTGCTGACCAGGTTCAGCAACCTCGCCGAAGAAGGCGCGCTGCCGGTGCCGTTCGAGGGGTAAGCCCTCACGTGTCGTCCCCGCGCAGGCGGGGACCCAGTATCCGCCGTCGTGATTCGTTCTGGCTGGACGTCGGCCACTGGATTCCCGCCCACGCGGGAATGACGGGAATGCATGGATCGCCGTCGTCCGGCAGCCATCCGAACAAAGTCTTTGCAAGCGCCAGCGCCCTTGCACCCCCGCCCAATCCGCGCGACACACTCCCCATGTTCAAATGGCTGTTCGGCAAGGGCGAGGACGCATCCCCGGCCACAGGCGGCAACGCCGAGGTCGTGGTCGTATCGCGCCGCGTGCCGGTTTCGCGCGAGCAAGCATTTGCCGCGTTCGTGGACCATTTCGATGCGTGGTGGCCGCGCGAGCGTCGCCTCGCGGGCGGCGCGATCGCGATCGACGGCCGCTACCTCGGCGCGGTGCGCGAAGCCGGCGAAACCATCGGCGCGGTCCTGTCGTTCCAGCGCCCGGAGCACATCGTCATCGCCTGGCAGATCGGACCCGGCGGCAAGCATGAATCTTCCGAAGGCAGCGCCAGCCGCATCGACGTTCGCTTTGTGGCAATCGATGCAAACACGACCGAGGTCGTGGTCGTGCATCGCGACTTCGCCCGCCACGGCGACGGCTGGCAGGGCTATCGCGCCGAGATGGGCGGCAAGAGCGGCTGGCCCGCGTTGATCGAGGCTTACGCCCGGACGCTCGGCTGAGCCTGCCATGAGCGAGACGCCAACACCCGGCGGTCGGCTGACCATCAACCTCGGCGCGCTCGCCGCGAACTGGCGCGCGGTCGCGGCGAAGGTCGCGGGCGAAACGTCGGCGGTGGTCAAGGCGAACGCCTACGGCATCGGCATCGAGGCGGCCGGACCGGCGCTCGCCCGCGCGGGCTGCCGCACTTTCTTCGTCGCCCTTCCCTCGGAGGCGCTCCGCCTCAGGCGCGCCGTGCCGGATGCGATCATCTACGTGCTGGCAGGCCTGATGCCAGGAAGCCTGCCGATGCTGACCGCGAACAATCTGCGTCCCGTACTCGGTTCCATGCCCGAGATCGCGGACTGGGCGGCAGCCGGCGCACCGATCGGCTCAGCGGTGCATGTCGACACGGGCATGAACCGGCTGGGCATCACGCCGGCCGAGGCCGTGGCGCTCGACGTCGCGTCGATCCGGCCGTCGCTGGTGATGAGTCACTTCGTGGTTTCGGAGGAGCCGGGCGATCCCTTGAACCGCCGGCAGCGCGACGCCTTCGCGGAGGTGCGCGCCGCGATGCCTGGCATACCCGCCTCGCTCGCCAATTCGGCCGGCATCTACCTCGGCCCGGAGTTCCACTTCGATCTTGTGCGCCCCGGCATCGTCCTCTACGGCGCCTCGCCAGGACCGAAGGTGGCGGGCCCGATGAACATCGTTGTGACGGCAGGGGCGCGCGTGCTGATCGTGCGCGACGCGCAGCCCGGCGAGACCGTCGGCTATGGCGCCACGCGCAGGCTCGACAGACCGACGAAGATCGCCGTCCTCGGCGTCGGTTACGCCGACGGGTATCATCGCATCGCCAAAGGCGGCTACGTGATGATCCGCGGCCAGAACGCACCATTGCTCGGGCGTGTCTCGATGGACCTCACGGCTGTGGACGTCACCGACATACCCGGTGTTACGCGCGACGACTGGGCGGAATTGTTCGGCCCCAACCTGCCTGTCGACGAAGTGGCCGCGTGGTCGGGTACCGTGGGCTACGAGTTGCTCACCGGGCTCGGCCACCGCTACGAACGACGCTACCAGGACTGAGCCATGACCATCACGATCACCGCCTTTGAACGATCGCCTGACGGGGGCAAGGGACTGGCGCGCGATACGCGCGTTCGCTGGGCGCTCGAAGAGGTCGGCCAGCCCTACGAGGTCCGCCTGGTTTCCTTCCGTGCGATGAAGGAGCCCGCGCATCTCGCACGCAATCCCTTTGGCAAGATCCCGACCTATGAGGAAGGCGACCTGGTCCTCTTCGAGTCGGGCGCAATCGTGCTGCACATCGCCGAACATCACGCCGGCCTGCTTCCGGCCGACCCGAATGCGCGGGCGCGCGCGATCGCCTGGATGTTCGCGGCGGTCAGCACGGTCGAGCCGCCGATCCTGGACCTGTCGACGGCAAAAATCGCGGAAGGCGACAAACCCTGGGCACGGGATCGGCTGCCGATGGTGATGGATCGCATCCGCGGGCGTCTCACCCACCTCGCCGATTGGCTGGGCAATGCCGACTGGCTGGATGGTGGCTTCAGCGCCGGCGATCTGATGATGGTTCACGTGCTGCTGCGGCTGCGACCATCCGGCCTCCTCGACGAATATCCGACGCTGGCCGCATACGTCGCGCGCGCCGAAGCACGGCCCGCCTACAAACGCGCGTTTGCCGCTCAGCTCGCGATCAACGCAGCCCCACCCGCCGTCTGATTGGCCGCGGGGACAACTCCAAACTTATCCCCGCGCAGAAAACCGCGCGTACACTCCGCCTATCCTTCCTCACACGAGGGGCGCCAACCGGTGGCGACCTGAAGGCGGAGGGAGGATGCGGTTCCCTGCCGGTCGGGTTACGCAACCGGATCGCGGGGCGGGCATGACCGGACCGGCGGCACTACGACCGCCTGCCCACGTCGGGCTGTAGGTACGTCGCGTTAAGGCCTAGCCGGCGAAGCCGGAGAAGGCGCTCCCGTCGAGGAGCTAGCCGCGAAGAGGACCGAAGCGCCGGTCATGTCTCGATAAC
>DASZSW010000017.1:0-29959 GCA_035548515.1 Bauldia sp.
GGAACAGTTCGCCGGACGCCACCTGCTCCTTCAGCTGGGCTTCGTCCGACACCACCACCATGCCGCGGCCGCCCAGCACGTAGGAGGGCCGCAGGATGACGGGGAAACCGATCGCGCGCGCCGCGGCGATGGTTTCATCGGCCGTCATGGCGGTGGCGTTGCGGGGCTGCTTCAGCTTCAGCTCCTCCAGCAGCTTCTGGAAGCGCTTGCGGTCCTCGGCCAGGTCAATGGCGTCTGGCCGCCGAACTGCACGATCACGCCGGCCAGGGTGCCTTTTTCTTTTTCCTTGGTAATGATCTCCAGCACGTCTTCCAGGGTCAGCGGCTCGAAATAGAGACGGTCGGAGGTGTCGTAGTCGGTCGAGACCGTTTCGGGGTTGCAGTTGACCATGATGGTCTCATAGCCCGCCTTCGACAGGCTGAAGGCGGCATGGCAGCAGCAATAGTCGAACTCGATGCCCTGGCCGATGCGGTTGGGGCCGCCGCCCAGGATGATGATCTTCTTGCGGCCGGACGGCTCGGCCTCGCAGACCGGATTGTCGCCGGTCTCGTAGCTGGAATACATGTAGGGCGTAAGCGCCTCGAACTCGGCGGCGCAGGTGTCGATGCGCTTGTAGCAGGGCCGCACCTTCAGGGCGTGGCGCGCCGCGCGCACCTCCTTTTCCTTCACGCCGGCCAGCTTCGCAAGCCGCGCGTCGGAGAAGCCCATGGATTTCAGCGCCCGCATCCCCCTGCCGTCCCTGGGCAGGCCTTCGGCGCGCACCTTCGCTTCCATGACGAGGATGGACTGGATCTCGCCCAGGAACCACGGGTCATAGCCGGTGAGGCGCTGGATTTCCTCCAGAGGAAAGCCGAGGCGCATCGCCTGTGCGGTCTGGCGCAGGCGGTCGGGCGTGGCTTTCGACAGGGCGGCGCGGATGGCGGCGGGGTCGCTGTCCAGCGCGATCTCGTCGAAGCCGGTCAGGCCGGTTTCGAGGCTGCGCAGCGCCTTCTGCAGGCTCTCGGCGAAGGTGCGGCCGATCGCCATGGCCTCGCCCACCGATTTCATCGCCGTGGTCAGCAGCGGCTCGGCGCCGGGGAATTTCTCGAAGGCGAAGCGCGGGATCTTGGTGACGACATAGTCGATGGTCGGCTCGAACGAGGCCGGCGTCACCTTGGTGATGTCGTTCTTCAGTTCGTCGAGCGTGTAGCCGACGGCCAGCTTGGCGGCGATCTTGGCGATAGGAAAGCCGGTGGCCTTGGAGGCGAGGGCGGAGGAACGCGAGACCCGCGGATTCATCTCGATCACCACCATGCGTCCGTCCTTCGGGTTGACCGCGAACTGGACGTTGGAGCCGCCGGTCTCCACCCCGATCTCCCGCAGCACGGCGATCGAGGCCGAGCGCATGCGCTGATATTCCTTGTCGGTCAGGGTCAGGGCAGGGGCGATGGTGATGCTGTCGCCCGTGTGCACGCCCATGGCGTCGATATTCTCGATCGAGCAGATGATGATGGCGTTGTCGGCCTTGTCGCGCACCACCTCCATCTCGAATTCCTTCCAGCCAAGCACCGATTCCTCGATCAGCACCTCGGTGGTGGGGGAAGCGTCGAGGCCCCGCTCGACGATCTCGAGAAACTCTTCGCGGTTATAGGCAATGCCGCCGCCCGTACCGCCGAGCGTGAACGAGGGGCGGAGCACGGCGGGCAGGCCAATCACGTCCAGCGCCTTCAGCGCGTCGCCGAGCGAATGTGCGAGCACCGAGCGCGGCGTCTCCAGCCCGATCCGCTGCATCGCTTCGCGGAACAGCTCGCGGTCCTCGGCCTTGTCGATGGCGTCCGCTGTCGCGCCGATCATCTCGACGCCGTGCTTCTCCAGCACGCCCATCTTGCGGAGCGACAGCGCTGTGTTCAGCGCCGTCTGCCCGCCCATGGTCGGCAGCAGCACCAGCTTGTCGGCGGGCCGCTCGCTCCGCTCCCTGGCGATGATCTTCGCCACCATCTCCGGTGTGATCGGCTCGATGTACGTGGCGTCGGCCAGATCGGGATCGGTCATGATCGTCGCCGGGTTGGAATTGACCAGGACGACCCGGTAGCCCTCGCCCTTCAGCGCCTTCACCGCCTGCGTACCCGAATAATCGAACTCGCACGCCTGACCGATGACGATGGGCCCGGCGCCGATGACGAGGATCGAGGTGATGTCGGTGCGTTTCGGCATGGCTCGCGGCGTACACAAAGCCCCGGCGCGGAGGGCGGCCGGGGCGAATCCAGAGGTTCAGGCTAAGCGGGGCTTATAGGGGAAAGGGACGGGGGGCGGAACCCCCGGAAAAGCAGGTCGCGCCGGAGCCATTTCGCAAACCGAAGTAGCCGAGGAAATACCAGCCAAGCCTGCGGGGCTGCCGTGGCTTAGATGGTCCTATTGCTTCTGGCACACATAGAGTTCGAGGCTCGCGTCGATCCAATCGTTTACGCGGAAGACCACCTTCCCGTTCGGGACGTCGGCTCCCAGCGTACCCTTTTTGATCTTTACTTCGGCGGGTATTGCGTCCTGCGGCACGTCGCCCATGTTTATGAATTCCGTAAAGACCGGCATCTTGCCGACGAGCAGGCCCTTCTCGGTGACGCCGACGTTGGCGTCAGCAAATGTCTCGGGCTTTGCTATGCCGCCGCGTGTCCAATCGCCGGCAAAGGCCAATCGCCCGTTCGCGAATGCCACCTTGCCTCTCGCCAGCTCGTCTCCGAAATCCAGCCGAGTCAGCGAGAAGTAGCAGGAATAACCATCGTAGCGGTTGGTGAGCTGCGCCTTGCTGAAATCGAAGGTGTAGGGCGAGGCGTCAAAGTTCGGGTCCGGCTTGATATTGATCGGGTAGTGCTTGAATGCCGCGAGGAAGTCGTCGGTGTCGTCGGCGAGCGCCGCGATAGGCGACAGCATCGCGACGCCGGCCACCGCCATGGCTGCGATATGCCTACGCATCGAAGAGCAGCCCGTAGGCGTGGGGCAACTTCGGCTCCATGAACACGCGTTCGGCGATCTCGTCGTGGGCCAATCCGAATGCCGCCTCGATCGCGGCCGCGCAGATGGCGCGGTAGTCGAGAGTGGAGGCGAGGTCGCGCCCCTCGAACATCTCCTTGTCGCCGAGGCCCGGCCAGTTGGCGATCACACTCGCCTTCTTGAGCAGGCCGCCGGCGATCAACGCGCAGGTGCCGTAGCCGTGGTCGGTGCCGGCGCTGCCGTTTTCCTGCACGGTGCGGCCGAATTCAGTGAGCGTCAGGATGATCGTGTCCTTCCACGCCGCGCCGAGACCTTTCTTGTAGTTGTGGAAGATCTGATCGACGATGGAGTAGCGCTCCGGCTGGCGGCCTTCGTCGGCGCCCTGCTGCGCGTGGGTGTCGAATTCGGTGACGCGAATGACCGAGACGTTCGGGCCGCCCGGTTTCGCCATCTCCTGGCCAGCGTGCAGGGCGAGCGCGGCGGGCTCGCGCCGGCGGTCCTCGTCGGCGCCGGTGCGCTGTTCGAGTTTGCCGAAGGCCGTGCCGGCGTCGTCGCCATACGCGGCGTCGAGCAGCGCCATCAATTCCTTCTTCGGGCCGGTCGAGCCGACGATGCTCGCCGGATAGAGGTTGTCGAGATCGCCAGCGCCACGGATTAGGAGCGGCATATCGAGGGACAGCGACTTGCCTGGGATTCCCGCGACGTCCATGGCGCGGCCCAGCCAGCCGGTCTGCAGCCCGAACGGCTTGGTGATGCCGGTCTGCATGAGATTCTGACCTTCGAAGTGCGAACGCAGCGTGTAGGGGATCGACGTGGCATGGACGATCGCCGCTTCGTTGTTCGCCAGCATTTGCGCAAAGGCGACAAAGTTTGGATGAAGCCCGAAGAATGGATCCAGCTTGATCGCCTTCGACGCGACGAGATCCTTTCGCCGCTTGAACAGCGAGGGGTCGCCGATCGGCGGCACTGCCGCCAGTCCATCCATGCCACCTTCGAGGATAATGACTGCGATCTTGCCGAGCTCGCGCTTCTGGGCGAAGCCGCGCAAAGGGAAGCCGGCGAAGAATAGGCTGGCGGCGGTGGTCGCGAGCAGGTGACGGCGGGTGATCATCTCTAGGCCTCCGTGAATTCGGGGCTGCAGAAGAGGAGGGTGAACTTGCCGACTCCGTCTTGCGCTTTGCCTACAAGCGCGCGCGTTTCGGGCGTGGCCATGTAGCGGTCGGCAACCGCGTCCGCATCCAACGTCGGCTTGCCGCCGATCCGCACAATCTGGGCGAAGCGCACGCGCCGCTCCATGTGCTCGGGCGATACCCAGTCGACGCGTTTGTCCGAGAATCCGTCCGGCTGCCGGATGCTCCAGTTGTTCTGTCCGAGCTCCGTCAGGATCTTGTCCGAGCGCCGGTCGATCTGGTTGTCGCCCGCGTCGTCCAGTTCTTCGAAGCCTCGGAACAGCGTGGCGCCCGACATGCGGATCATCTGGAACAGCCAGCATTCCGGCTGCATGAACTTGCGCGCTTCGGTTTCGGTGGCGGCAAGCTGCAGTACGGCCTTGTGGATTGTCGGCAGGTCGCCTTTGCCGTCCTGCCATGCCTTTGAAATGACGGCGACGTCGTTGGCGGTCGGCTCCTCGCGGATGAAATGGTGGGCGAGCTTGAACGATATGAAGTCGCGCGCCTCCGCGCGTGCGGCGAGGAAGTCGGTCAGGACACGCAAGCCGCCTTGGCCCTGTGGGATCGTCTGGCCGAGCACGGTCTTGGTGCCCGGCTCGTGCCAATTTTTGCGGAAGACGCGCCAGCGCTCCTTCGGCGGGAAATCATGATCGGCGGGCAGCTGCATCGTGTAGCCCCAGCCGGTCAGTACCTTGGCGACGTTCGTAATGTCTGCCTGCGTGTAGCCGGCCTTCGGCGAGATGGTGTGCAGCTCAAGCATCTCGCGCGCGAGGTTCTCGTTGATGTCGGCGTATTTGCCCTGGGCGTGGAACTCGAGGCCGAGGTGGGAATGCGGCCCGATCGAGTATTGCGCGTCGAGGTACGACAGCATGGCGGGATGGGTCTCGACGTCATAGAGCATGGCGGCGAAGTCGCGAACCATGTTCGCCTTGATCGCGGCGTCGGTGTAATGCCCCACCACCATCGTCGACTCGCTGTTTTCGCCGACGGTGAAATGGTTCGCCCAGAAATTGGCAAAGCGTTCGAAGACTGGCGCGGTCGTATATACGGCATCGGTGCAGTGGCGCAGGATGTCGTAGAGCCGCTGATGATGCCGATTCTCGAGGTCGTCGCGCTGGTCGTTCGTGACGTTCTTCTGCTTGTCGAGTTTGTCCGATGCCTTCTTGTAGGCGACGAGATGCGCGACACGCTCTTCCAGCGACCAGTTGTACTTCGCCGGCCAGGGCACCACGGTGGGCTCGCGATAGTGGGCGATGCCGACCGAGGTCGTCACGGCCTCCATCTGCGCTATTGCCCAGTCGAGTACGTCGCCCGGGTTTTCATCCGGGCGAAGGCCGTAGCCGACCTTGCGGGAGAAGCGGAACGAGTCGGCAGGGTTGAGGTTCATCTGGCCGGCGCTGGCACAAGTTTAACGTGCAAGTATAGGCGACCGCGGCCCTCCGTGCATACCCCAAATGGGCGACCAACGCTGGCAGGGCGCGAGCTTCAAGGAGTGCACTACCGTGCGCGCCGCCTTTTCAATTTCCCGTCGAAATTGTCTACTCCGACGCTCAGCGCGTAGCAGGCCAGCTCCACCGTCTTCGGAATTTCGATCTTGTTCCCGTCGCGCTTGCCGTGCTCGTAGTACTGGATCACGCGCTTCTTCAGACCCAGCTTCTCGGCGGCTTCCTTCTGCTTCAGGCCCATCGCCTTCCGCCATGCCTTGAACTTTGCGGGCGTCATTGGCGGGCAGGTTTGGCGCCGAGATCGACCAGCGAGGCGCTGCGGTGCTCGGTGGCAGCGGCGTCGTTCGCGGCGTTGAGGGCAGGGTAGGCCACGGAGGCGATGTGCGAGTGGATGCGCTTCAGGTCGCGCAGCACGTCGAGATGCAGCGACGTCGTCTCCATCGTTTCGCGGCGGCCCTCGCGGAGCCGTTCGATGTGATGCTCCGCGGCGGCGAGTTCGACGTTGCGCAGTTCGGTCTTCTCCGCGATCAGCTTCTTGGCGTCCACGGCGTCGCCCGACATGAACACGCCGAGGCCGAGGCGGAAGCTTTCCATGATGCGACGGTGAAACGCCGCGAGTTCTGCTGCGCCCTCGGGGGAGAACTGCAGCTTCTTCTTGATCTTCTTGGCCGCGAGTTCCGACAGGTTCTTGTCGATGATGTCGCCGGCCGCCTCGAGGTTGATCGAGAAGGAAATGATCTCCATCGCCCGCCGTGCCTCGCGTTCGTCAAGCGAGCCACGCGTCAGCTTGGTGACATAAAGCTTGATCGCCTCGTCGAGCTTGTCGACCGCGTCGTCCATGCGGTTCACTTCGGCCACGAGTCCGCGACTGCCGGTGAGCAGCGCCGTCATCACCTTCTGCAGCATCGTCTCCACCAGGTCGCCCATGTGGAGCGTCTCGCGGGCGGCATCGGCCAGCGCCAGCGACGGCGTCGCAAGCGCATTGTCGTCAAGGTAGCGCGGCGCCGCCGGGTCGGCCGCCTTGGCGCGCGCTGGGAAGGCTTTCACGAGCAGGCCAGCGATCGGATCAAGCAAACCGATGAAGACGACCGTCAGCGCCACGTTGAAGGCGATGTGGAACAGCGCTGTCGCCTTTGCCGGATCGGGCTGCAGAGCACCCAGCGCGTTGGCGATCGGCGACAGGAAAGGCGCTACCAGCACGATCCCGACGAGGCGGTTCAGCAGATTGCCCACCGGCAGCCGGTAGCTCGCCGGGTCGTCGCGTCTTGCGCCTTCCAGCACCGGGTTGATCGCCGAGCCGAGGTTGGCGCCGAGCACCATCGCCAGCGCGGCCTCGGGGGTGACGAAATGCGAGAAGGCCAGCGACATCACCAGAAGCACGGCGGCAACGCTGGAGTGCGCCGCCCAGGTGAAGATCGCCGCGATAAGGATCGCCATGATCGGGTCGCCGGTCACCGCATCGAGGAGCACGCGCACGCTTGGCGCGCTCTCCGCCGGCGCGAGGCGGTCGATGATGATGTGGAGCGCCAGCAGGACGAGGCCGAAGCCGATTGCGATACGGCCGAGGTCGCGGAACCGCGTTCCTTCGCCCGCCCGGAAGGCGACGAGGCCGGCGATGAACAGGAGCGGGGCCACTGCTGCGACGTTGAAGGCGAGAAGCTGGACAATCAGCGTGGTGCCGACGTTAGCGCCCAGCATGATCGCGAGTGCCGGAACGAGCGCCACCATGCCCTGGGTGGCGAACGACGCCGTCATCAAGCCCGTCGCGGTCGACGACTGGAGCAGCGCGGTGAGGCCGAGGCCGGCGGCAAAGGCGGAGAAGCGGTTGCCCAGTGCCTTGCCGAGAAAGACACGGAGGTCCGAGCCGAAGGCGCGCAGGATCCCGCTCTGGACCATGTGAAGGCCCCAAAGCAGGAGCGCCACCCCTCCCATCAGATCGAGGAGGACGAGCGTGCCCATGTCAGCGGTATGTCCGGAAGCGAGCGATACGGCGCAAGTCTCTGGTCCTTAACCAAATCCACCCGCCGCTCGCCGAATCATGTAGCGCACAATGTGCGCCTTGTGAAGCGCACGCTGTGCGTTTCCGAACACGAGATGCCCGCCCCTCCAAAGCGGAGGGGCGGGGCCGAGCAGGGACGACGGCCGTCCTACATGCCCTTCAGGAACGGCTTTGCCGCCGCCAGCACTTCTTCCTTGGTCATCGGCTTGTCGAAGGCTCCGTCCCACGCGGCCTTGCCGCCAATGCGGCGGACTTCCGCTGCGTGGCGGGCTTCCACCGAGTGGATGCGGAGGGCGACGGTCAGGATGTCGCCATTGCCGATGAGGTTGCCGGCTTGTCCCTTATAGGCGGCAACACCGAGATCCTCGAAGGTCTGCGACAGCGTCAGGAACGTTTCGAAGTTGGAGAACACGTCGGCATATTTGCCGCCCGCCGTGAAATCCGCTTTCGGTGCCTTGACCGCCGCGCTGCCGAGCGCGCCGGCGAGCAGCTTGACGTGCGCCGCCTCGTGCGCGCCGATCGTCTTGAACACCGTCTTGTACTTGGCGGGGATCAGCCCGCTAGCCTTGTTGCCGGCGGTGTAGAAGCCGTTCTCGATGTATTCCAGAGTCAGCGCAAAGTTGAGCACGTCGACGATTTCCTGCGGCAGCTTTCCGGCGCCGAAGGCACTTTGCGAAGCCGCAGCGAGGATTATCGGCGCCGAGCCAAGCGCGCCAAGTTTCGCAGCGGTGCCGGAGAAAAGGCCCGGACGATCCGCGACCATAGTTTCCACCAGCTCGGGATCGATCTGGTTGAGGACGGATTTTGTGTTTTCGATTGTCATTGGAACACCTCCTCTAGAGCTGGTTCGCGGTGACGGGAGTCTTGATGAACGGGGCCGCCTTCGGCAGCACCTGTCCCGGGCTCCTGACGACGTCGAGCCCGCTCTTGTCGACGACGTCCGAACCCGCGAACGAAGCGCTGAGCGGGCTGAGGAGGTCGCGGATGGTGGCGGCATGCCGCGCCTCGACGGACACGATCGTGCCGGCGGCGGCGAGGTAGTCGACGTTCTTCAGCAGCTTGCCAGCGCCGTTGTAGGCGGAGACGCCAAGGTCTTCGAAAGTTTTCGCCGTGGTCAGCACCGACTTGCGGCTGCTGAAATCGACGGCGGAGAAGTCCACGTCGAGATCGGGAATGGCCTGGGATCCCAGCGCCTTCTTGAAGAACTCGCGGTGCGCGATTTCATGGTCGCGAATGTCGGCCAATACCTGGCCCTCGTCTGCCTTCATGCTGGCGTAAGGCGAACTGACCGCCATCGTGTAGAACGCCGCCTCGAGCTGCTCGAGCGCGTAGGCATAGTTGAGGATGCCGATATCGCCAGCGCCGAGATCGGCCGCCAACGCTTCGCTGATGCCGAAGGCCGGCAGCCTCCCGAATGCGAACAAGCCCAATCCGACGCCCGACCACTTAAGGACGTTGCGCCGGGTGGCATCATGTTTGGTGAAGTCTTTCATTACCGGGTCTCCCAGGATGAGACCCCCCAACGGAAGCAGGTACGGGTGGTCCACCGCCAAAGTTTCAAAACAAACCTTGTTGGTACGTTGCCGGACTGTTCGCGAAGGAGAACCTCCGCTAGATTCGGTCGTTCACCGGCTGGCGGAGAAAATCCCATGGAATGGCGTGGACGTCGCGAGTCGAGCAACATCGAAGACCGGCGCGGCATGGGTGGCGCGGGCGGAGGCTTCGACGGCCCGCGCATGAGTATGGGCGGGGGAGGCGGGCTCGGCATCGGCGCGATTGCCGTCATCCTGATCGTCGGCTGGATCGCCGGCGTGAATCCCATTGACCTGCTCAGCCAGATGGAAGGTGGCGGACCGGTCACGACCTCGGGTGGCAGCCAGACCGCCGGCAAGGTCGGCACGCCTTCCGATGAGGAGGGCCAGTTCGTTGCCACGGTCCTCGCCGACACCGAGACCACGTGGCAGGATATCTTCGCCGCCGCAGGCAAGACTTATGAGACGCCGACGCTGGTCATCTTCGACGGCGGCACGCAGTCCGCGTGCGGCTACGCGCAAACGGCGATGGGGCCGTTCTATTGCCCGAATGATCGCAAGGTCTACATCGACCTCGCGTTCTATCGCGAGCTGCGCGACCGTTTCGACGCGCCGGGCGACTTTGCCGAGGCGTACGTCATCGCGCACGAAATCGGCCACCACGTGCAGAATCTCATCGGCACGCTGGGCAAGGTCGATGCCGAGCGCCAGCGTTCCAGCGAGGCCGATTCCAACAAGCTCAGCGTCCGCATTGAGTTGCAGGCCGATTGCTATGCCGGCATCTGGGCGCATGACGAGGAGAAGCGCGGTTTCCTCGACGTCGGCGACATCGACGAGGCGCTGAACGCGGCGGCGCAGGTCGGCGACGACGCGATCCAGGAGCGCACGCAGGGCCGCGTCGTCCCGGAAAGCTTCAACCACGGCACGTCAGAGCAGCGCAGCCGCTGGTTCAAGCGCGGCTACAACCGCGGCGCCCTCGACGCCTGCGACACCTTCACGCCGAACGACGTTTAGCGGCGTTCAGTCGAGATCAAGGTTCTGGCTCATGTGAAGCGTGCCGCCGCCGGCGGCGAAATATTTCGTCCAGAACGACGTCAGCTTCTGCAGCTTTGCCTGGGGCAGGGCGGTGCGATTGCCGGGGGTGCCGGTGCGGCCGATGCCGAATACCCGGACATCCGCCTGCCAGGCGGAAGGCAGCAGGCTGTCGCGCTCCAGCTTTTCGATCAAGGCGCTGTCTTTCGCTGCGAAGAAATCCTTGCCTGACAGGTATTGCGAATTCTCGATCATGTTGGAGAAGACGAAGATGCGGTTGTCGCGATCCGGACGGCCTTCCTCCTTCGGCGCGCTCGAGAGCGTGCGGATGATCTCCGAGTGATCGAGCTCGCTGGCGGAATCGAACAGCGCTGACAACTTCTCCACCAGCGTCCGCCTCAACACCTTCTTCTCGTTGATGACGACGCCCTGCGTGCAGCTCGAGAACAGGTCGCCGAACATCCCGCCTGGCGGGCAGAAGGGCACGCATACGTCGAGCAGGCGGTGGCTGTTGGTGAAAGTATCCTCGATCGTGCGGATGACGATGCGCTCGCCACCGCCGAGATTTTCGAAGATGCGGCCGACGCCATCGATCAATGCCGTCTTGTCGATAGCATCGTAGGGCGTCGTCACGTCGAGCATGAGCAGGAGATTCGGCGCTTTGGGATCGCAGAACTTCTGCGGTTCGGAAGCCTCGGCGGCCGTCGTGGCAGCGGCAAGGGCGACAAGCGCCGCGACCGTCAGAATGGCCGTTCGCACCCGGGCGATCCTCAGGCGCGCCGCCGGTCCGCTGACTCGACCGGCACGACGCGGGGTGTTGCGGCGACCGGCGGCTCCGTCTCGCCGAGTTCGCTGTCCTCGGCCAGCGTGTCGAGCTTGTCGATCATCAACCGGTCCTCTTCGTCCAGCGGCATTCCCAACTTTTTCTTCGCTTCGATGACGTGCACGTTCGCGTTCTTGAAGCTCGTGCTGAACACGGTCAGGTCCGGCGCGTGCTTGCGGATTACGGCGGTCTTCGCCTTGGAGAACTGCCGGTCGAGCTTCGCCAGGGTGGCGCGCAAATGGTCGACCTCGGTCGCCGCGGCGTCGAAATCCTTGTCGGGATCGTGCGTAAAGAAGGCGAGCATCATCGCCGCGAAGATGCCACCGATGTTTACCGTCGCCAGGATGAGGGCGGAGATGTCGGAGAAGGCGTCGACGATCGCGCCCCAGAAGCCGCGGCTCACTACCGTCGACTGCACGGCCGAGAACATGTCCTGGAACGACGTCAATGCGGTCGCGGAGGTGAGCGCGCGACCTACCGTGAGGATGCCGATCACGCCGCTGAGCACCGTTACGATGATGAGGAAAACGATCAGCGACGACCAGACCACGCGCCGCCGGTACTCGGACCACACCTGGCGAATGCTCTTGCCGGCGAGGTGCGCAAGGATGAGCAGGCAGAAAGCCAGCACGACGGAAGCGAGGAACGAGAAGATTCCGATGCTCTGCAGCGCGACGTCGAAGAGAAACTTGTTGACGGGTGCCTCGAGCAACGCGAGCGCCACGGCGAAGGCGGCGAAGTAGCGCCAGCGCACGTGATATTTGTTTAGCGGCCGGCGCAGTACGCCCTGTATGCCGTCGCGCTGGATCTCGGCCTTCTCCAGATCGGCCCGGGCGGTCTGAAAGGCGTTGACCTCGGGCCGACTTTGCCGCTGGCCTCCAGCAGCTCGTTCTCCCTGAGATTGATGATCTTCAGATACTCGGAATGCGCGCCGTAGCGCCGCCCAACCCATTGCGCCAGCGCATCATTCGGATCGAGGTCCTCATCAATGACCGATCGTCTGCCGCCCATGCGCCCGCCTCCGCTGCCGACTATACCAGAGGATGTATCAGCAACTTTGCGCAATTTCTAGTATATGTCGCCGGATTTCCGCCATTCCTTCGCGCATCGCTGCGCGCCCGTGCTTAGCGGTAGGCTTGCGGCCGAGTGTTGGCCCCGAGTCGCTTTGCGGAGAACCGTCCCATGCCGAATGTTGAAGCCATTGGTGCGCTGGCGAAGCAGCTGCTCGATCTTGATGAGGGCGAGCTGAAGCCGCACGAGCGGGCGGTGATCGAGCGCTGCGTGCGGCGGCTGGCGGTGTCGCGGAACGTCAACATCGACATCGAACGGCAGTCGACGTTCGGCGAGCGGCTGGCCGATCAGGTCGCGGCGGTCGGCGGGTCGTGGGGCTTCATCATCGGCTTCGGGCTGGTGCTGCTCGGCTGGATGGCGCTCAACACCTTCCTGCTCTTCAACCGCGGCTTCGATCCGTATCCCTACATCCTGCTCAACCTATGCCTGTCGACGCTTGCGTCCGTGCAGGCGCCGATCATCCTCATGTCGCAGAATCGCGCCGCGGCGCGCGATCGCATCGTGGCGACGCACGACTATGAGGTGAATCTCAAGGCGGAGATCGAGATCGCCGCGCTGCACGAGAAGCTCGATCAGATCCGGACGCAAGAGCTGGCGACGCTCATCCAGTCGCTGACCGCAGAGGTGCGCAAAAAGCTCTGACGTTGCGAGCGTGCGTTTTCGTACGGAGTTTTATCCCGCGCGCCACAGCTGTTCCCGTAGGTTCCCCGCGCGCGATAGCGACGCGACCGGCCGTCGGTAGCGCGCATCGCGGAGGCCACCTCAGGGTTCATGGCAGGCGATCAGCTGGCGGACGAGGTGGCGCGCATCGTGCAGAGCGCGGCTAGCAGCGGACGCATGCTGAAGGTGCGCCGCGAGGCCCGACTGTTGCAGCGCCGCTTTCTCTCGCGCTCGTTGAATGAGATCACGCAGATGATCTTGCGTGCGAGCAGCGAGATCGCGGGCATTTCCATCGAGCTCGACGACAAGGACGACGAGGGGACGGGGCACCTCACGCGGTGAGGCGCTCGAGCTCCTTGCGCGAACGCCCGTAGATGGCACCCGCATGGGCCGCGAGGCCGGCCCGGTCCGCGATAACGACAAAGCCGCGGCTGTTGCGTACCAGCCCGCGCTTGGCGAGCTGACGGATCGCGACGGTGACGCCTGAGCGCCGCACGCACAGCATGATCGCCAGGAATTCGTGCGTCAGCGGGACGACGTTGCCGTAGAGCCGGTCGTCGGCGAGCAGCAGCCATCGCGCCAGGCGCTGCTCGACGTTCGCGGTCGCGCTGGCGAGCGCGGTTTCGGTGATCTGCACCAGGAAGGCGGAGGAGAAGCGCAACAGCGCACGGCGGAGCGTCGCGCTCTTGTCCATGGCGGCGGCAAGGCGCTCCGCGGGCATCCGGAAGCCGTGGCCCGCGACCTGGACCAGAACCTCGTGCTGCGAACGGTCGTCGGCCAGCAGCACCTCGATGCCGCTCATGCCTTCGTTGCCGATGATGCCGACTTCCGCAGGCTTTCCCTTCCGCCCGTTGGTAGCGACGACCGAGACGATGCCCTCGCTCACGAAGTAGACGTCGTTGATCTTGCGTTCGACCGAATGCAGCCGTCTGCGGATGGGGAGGGAGACACGCTCGAGATCGCCGGCCAGCAGCGCCAGGTCGGTGGACGTAAGACGGTCAAGCAGAAGATTGCCGTAGGGCTTCTTGTCGGGCACGCGCCGCTCTCTTAGGGCGCCGTAACTCCACGCGCTGTCCGACGCCCCCTCGGCGCAGCGGGGACACAATAGCCGCTGCCGAGCCGTTTCGCGACTACCCCGGGTGTGGACCCTCGCGAAGGCCGGCGCGGCCTGCGGGTCAGGCGGAGAGGGCGGCCGCCAGTGCGCGGCGGCGTTTGCGGTCGCGTTTCAGGTGCCATTCCCGGCTCATGGCGGCGCGCTTGGAGGCCATCTGCTCCACGTGCAGCAGCACCCAGACGCGACCGCGCGTCGAGCGCGCGCCGGTGCCGCCGTTGTGCTCCGCCAGCCGCCGCTCCGGGTCGGTTGTCCAACCAACGTAGGTGCGGGTCCCGTCGCGATCGCGGCAGCCGAGTACGTAGACGTAGAAAGACATGTCGCCAGCGTAGCCGTATCTGCGTTGACAGGGCGTTACGGCAGGCGCTTGGCGCGGCTACTTCGCCTCGTCCATCAACCCGACGAAACGCTGGAACAGGTAGCGCGAGTCGCGCGGGCCCGGCGATGCCTCCGGGTGATACTGCACGCTGAACACCGGGCTGCCCTTCACCCGCAGTCCGGCGTTGGAGCCGTCGAACAGCGAGACGTGCGTCTCCTCGACGAACGAGGGCAGCGTGTCGCGGTCAACGGCGAAGCCGTGGTTCATCGATGTGATCTCGACCTTGCCGGTGGTCAGGTCCTTCACCGGATGGTTTGCGCCGTGGTGGCCCTGGTGCATCTTCAGCGTCTTGCCACCAAGCGCCAGCCCCAGCATCTGGTGGCCAAGGCAGATGCCGAACGTTGGGACCCCGGCATCGATGACGCCCCTGATGGTGGGCACCGCGTACTCGCCGGTCGCGGCCGGATCGCCGGGGCCGTTCGAGAGGAACACGCCGTCGGGCTTGTGCGCGAGCACTTCCTCCGCCGTCGCGGTTGCCGGCAGCACGGTGACGCGGCAGCCGTGGTCGGCGAGCAGCCGCAGGATGTTGCGCTTGATGCCGTAGTCGATCGCGACGACGTGGCGGCGCGGCGCATCGAGGCGCCCGTAGCCTTTGCCCCACTGCCACGACGTCTGGTCCCAGGTGTAGCTCTGCCCGGTGGTGACGTCCTTGGCGAGGTCCATGCCGACGAGGCCCGGCCACGCGCGTGCGTCCTTCAGGATCGCGTTCCGATCGAATTTTCCGCCACGGTCGTGGATGATCACCGCGTTGGGCGCGCCGGCTGTGCGGATCAGCGCCGTCAGCGCGCGCGTGTCGACTCCGGCGATGCCGATAATGCCGCGCGCCTTCAGCCACGCATCGAGGTTACGCGTCGCGCGATAATTCGAGGGATCGGTGATGTCGGTCTTCAGTACCGTTCCGCGCACGCCCGAAGCGGACGCCATGTTCACGATCTCGATGTCCTCGTCGTTGACGCCGACGTTGCCGATGTGCGGGAAGGTGAAGGTGACGATCTGCCCGGCATAGGACGGGTCGGTCAGGATCTCCTGATACCCGGTCATCGCCGTGTTGAAGCACACCTCGCCGACGCACTGGCCTTCGGCGCCGATGCCGTGGCCCTCGACGATGGTGCCGTCGGCGAGCGCCAGGAGCGCCGTCGGAGCGGGGTCGTGCCAGTGCTGATCGTCTGCCATGATGGCGCCTAGATAGCGGCGCGGTCGGGTCGCGTCAAAGACGGGAAAGTCGCATGACGGTGACGCCCAATATGGTGTTGCGCTTCCTGCTGGAATTGGCCGGATTGGTGGCCGCCGGCTATTGGGGCTTCACCGTCTTCGACGGCTGGGGGCTGCGAATCGTCTTCGGTATCGGTGTGCCCGTTCTGATGGCGGCGGTGTGGGGCACCTTCCGCATCCCAAACGATGGCGGGGCGCCTGTCGTGCAGGTCGCCCCGATCGTGCGCTTTGTCATCGAGGCTCTGTTCTTCGCGTTTGCCGTTGGGCTGCTGTGGGCAGCGGGCAGGGCGGGCGTTGCCCTTGTCCTCCTCGCCATCATCCTCCTGAACTACGCGATCGACTTTCCGCGCACACTGCCGATGATGGGCAACAGGCAGCCGCCGAACCGTTGATGGTTGCACCGCGCGGGCGCAACGGTTCCGGGAGAGGGGGCGCTCTCAGCTGGAGGTCTCCGATGTCGAACAGCGATGACTTCGTTCAGAACCGCGCGTTCGCGGCGGTGAAGCCGTTTGCGCGCCTCATCGGCGATTGGGCGACCGAGTCGACCCATCGGCTGCTGCCCGGCACGAAGCTTGTCGGCCATGTCACTTTCGGCTGGATCAGCGGCGAGCGTTTCGTCATCTGGAAAGCGGACAACGATGACCCACGCATCCCCAGCAGCCTGTCTGTCGTCGGCATCATGGAAGGCGACGAGCATCTGTCGCAGCAGTATTTCGATTCACGCGGCGTCCATCGCATCTACCGTGTGACCTTCGACGGCACCACGCTCGTGACTGAGCGGAAGGCGCCGGGATTCAATCAGCGCCTTCACGCATTGCTCAGTCACGATGGCTCGATGCTCGCGGGTGTGTCGCAGCTCGACGCCAATGGCAGCGGCTACGTCGACGACCTGTCCTTCACTTATCGGAGGCTCGCGCCGTAGATCAGACGTGCTGGTCGATCCACGTGTCGATGTCGGCCAGCACCTGCTCCTTGCCGACGTCGTTGAGCAGATCGTGGTAGTTGCCCGGATAGATCTTGAGCTGCTTGTCCTTCGATCCGGCCCTGTCGAAAAACTCCTGACTGCCGATCGGCAGAGTCGCATGATCTTCGCTGCCGTGCATGATGAGCACTGGAATCGTCATCGTCGGGAAGTCGCGGTGCATGCGCGCGCCGGCGGCGCCCAGGGCGAATAGCGTCTTTGCCGGCTGCTTCTCGTTCTTGATCAGCGGGTCGGCGTCCATCCTGGCGACGTGCTGCTTGTCGCGGGAGAAGTCGCTGTTCTTCAGCGCCAGGATCGGCAGCTTCGGCAGGAACCGGGAAACAAAGCCGATAAGGTTCAGCGCGGCCATCGGCGCGGGCACGCGGTAGGCGAAGCTGATGCAGACCAGCCCGGCCAGTTCCTTCTGGTTGTCGAGCGCATAGACGACGGCGGTGACGCCGCCGGCGCTGTGGCCCATCAGGATCACCTTGAGGCCGGGGTGGCGCGACTTCGCGAGCTTGACCATGCCGCCGAGGTCGCTGGTGTATTCGGCGATGTCGTCGATGTAGAAGCGCGGCGTGCCGTCAGATTTTCCGCGGCCGCGGAGGTCTGCGGCGTAAACGGCGTAGCCGCGCGCCGCTTCCTTCTCGCCCGGCCAGCCGAAATAGCCGCTGTGTGCGTTGAACCCGTGGCAGAAGACGATCACCGCCTTCGGCGCGCCTTCCGGCAGCCAGGAGCGATACGCGATTTTGCCGCCGGTCCCGGCGAAACTCTCTTCTTTCATCTGTACGGCCATCTTCGTCCCCTCGTCTCTTGATCCAATGACACCGCGGAAAGAGGCATAAGCTATGCCACCACCGATATTGGCAAAAGGCGCGGTTTCCCGGCTATGAACGGGTTAACCGGTGCCGCGTTATTGTTCACCCGTGATTCCAGATGAGGGCTGCCCATGATCCGCGAGCGCATCGCCGATGAGACCAAGACCGCGATGAAGGGAGGCGACAAGGCGCGCCTGTCGACGCTGCGCATGGTGGCGTCGTCGATCAAGAATGCCGAGATCGAAGCACGCACGTCGGGGAAGGGGGACCTTACCGACGAGGCGCTGCTGCCGCTGCTGCAGAAGCTGATCAAGCAGAGGCAGGAGTCGGCCGACCTCTACGACAAAGGCGCGCGTCCCGAGCTCGCGGCCAACGAGCGCGCCGAGATCGACGTGATCCAGTCATTCCTGCCGCAGCAGATGAGCGATGACGAAGTGCGCACCGCCATCGCCGCTGCGATCAAGGAGGCCAGCGCGACGACCGCCAAGGACATGGGCAAGGTCATGGCCACGCTGAAAACGAAGTACGCCGGCAAGATGGACTTCGCCAAAGCGAGCGGCACTGTGAAGGGAATGCTGGGATAGACCCCTGCCCTAATGCGCCTCGATCTTGTTCTTCGAGATCGTGAAGCCGTTGCTGCCGCGCTTGCACACGATGCCGGTCGTTGCCGAGGTGCACGAGAACGGCGGCATGCTCCAGCTCGCTCCGTAGGGGAACGCATTCGACCCGCCGCAGCAGGACGGATCGCCGATGTCGCCGCGTACGGTGGCCGGACCGCTGGCCGACAGGGTGAAGCGGAGATACGTCGGCTCGGCGCGGTCGCATTGCAGTTCCGGCCCGCCATCTGCCGGCGTGTAGACCGAGGAGCCGCCGGCCGGTGTGTAGATGCAGGCGACGTTGCCGGACGGCATCAGGAATGTGGTCGCCCCGCTTGGGTCCGGAAAAAGGGCAACCGGCGCGGCTGTTGCGTAGCCGGTGGCAGCGGCGAGGGCAAAAGCGAGTGAGGCCAGGCGCGTCAGCATCGGTTTCCTCCCGTCACGAAGCGTGATCGGCCGCCATTCTACCACGTCGCCCCGATGCCTTAGAACCGGCGAAGTTCAGCCATCACACTTCCGCAATGGCCCGCTTTAACCGCAGCCTCGAATGGCAGGAGCGGATACAATGGGTGCGCGGGCGGTGCGGCGGCTGGAACGGTCGATGGAGGTGGAGCCGGTGGTGAGCTACTCGCTCATTCCCCCGGAAGGCGCGGGGAAGAAGACGGAAGACGACGGGCGCGTTGAGCCCCGTCTCACCGTATTGCCGATGGAGCGCCGCCAGCGTTCCGCCGAGATCATGGCGCCAACGTCGGAGGACGCCGCGCTGCACGGCACGCGCTTCGAAGCGACGCCGCTCGACCCGTTGCCGCCTGAGGCCAGGAAGCGCCGCCGGCGCCTGCCGGTGTTCGTCATTGGGCTCGCGGCTCTGTTCGTCGCGTTCGGCGTTCTCGCCGCCACCTTCGGCAAGGTAATGACCGGTGGGGGCGTCACTGCGATCGCGCCGACAGACGAAACGCCCTCAGTCAGTCTCGCACCGCCGCCGCCGGCGACGGAGGAGACCGCCGGGCCGGGCGTGCGCATCATTCCGCCCGATGGCAACGCGACCGCCGCAACGGAGGCGCCTGCGTCAGCTGCACCCGGCGATGCCGCTGCGGCTGCGCAAACCGCGGCGCTGCCGTCGCCCGCCGAAACTTCGGCGGCCCCCGCCAATCCGCCGCTGCCGCGTTTGCGCCCGACCGGCGCGGGCGCGTCGGTTGCCAGCGGCATGCCCGCGCCATCAGCGACGACCGACGGCGCCGCGCCGGCTTCGGCCGACTCCGACGTCAACGCGCTCATGTCCGACGTCGACCGGATCTTGACGCAGCACCGCGCGGTGAATCCCGAACCCGCGCCGCTTCCGCCGCCGCCAACCGGGACGGCCGAAGCGGGGGCGCCGCTCGTGATGACGTCGCCGGCACCCCTTGAAACAGTCGCCCCGCCGGCGCCGCAGCGCCGCGGCTGGTTCCTCTATCCCGTTCGCAACACGGGCGGCCTGCCGGTTCCCCCGGCCGATATTCCCGACCCGGAGGGCGCGCCGGGGCAGTAGCCCGCCTGTGGACAACATGTGCGTAAGCAGGTGGATATGCCTGTGCGCAACCTGTGGATAACTTGGGGATAACCGGGGGAAATAGTGCGCCGCGGCCTGCTGAATTTGCTGGCCTTACTGGGATTTGGGCTCACGGTGGGCTGTATCTGGCTTGTGTCCGCGTGCGTTCGGGCCAACGACGAAATCGATCGCTGCGCTGATCCGACATCCGGCACGTACATCTTCGACGAACAGCAGAGACTGATTGCCTGCGGCAATCACTGATGCGTTCGCCAGGTTGCTGACCGAGAGGCTCGCGCACCCTCGCGCCGCACCCGTCCATCGGGCATCATCGGTCCATGCCCCGCACGTCCGGAACGCCGGCCACCTCAAAATCGCGCTCCTCCAAGCCCACAGCGCCGTCGCGCCCGCTGCTGGTGATCGACGGCGACTCCTTCACCCACCGCGCCTACCACGCGCTGCCGAAATCGATCCGCCGCGCCGGCAAGCGTCCCGGCAACGCCATCGTCGGTTTCGCCAACACCCTGATCCGCCTCTGGCAGAGCGAGCAGCCCCGCGCCGTGATTGCCGGCTGGGACACGCTGGAGGCGGCGACCTACCGCCACGAGGCGTTGGAGTCGTACCAGGCCGGCCGCGAATTCGACGACGAGCTGATCGAGCAGCTCGAGCTGACGCCCGACTTTGTCGCCGCCTGCGGCTTCGCCAACGCGCGGGCTGCCGGCTACGAGGCGGACGACTTCCTCGCGGCTGCCGCCAAGCGCGAGGAGAAGCGCGGCGGCACGGTGCTGGTGGCGAGCGGCGACCGCGACTCCTTCCAGCTCGCCTCCGATCGCGTGACGATCCTCTACCCGATCAGCGGCGGCGGGATGGCGCGCATCACGCCGGCCGAGGTGCGCGAGCGCTACGGCGTCGAGCCGCGGCAGGTGCCCGATTTCATCGCGCTCCGCGGCGATCCCTCCGACGGCATCCCCGGCGCCAAGGGCGTCGGCGCGATCGGCGCCGCCAACCTGCTGGCGCACTTCGCGACGCTGGAAGATGCCTTCGCCGCCGGCCGCTTCGCCGCGCAGGCCGACACGCTCCGGCTCTATCGCAAGATCGCGACCATGGACGCCAAGGCGCCGCTGCCGCGCGTCGCCGATATGAAACCGACATGGGCGAAGGCCGCGGCACTTGCCGCGGAGTGGGGCCTGAACGCGCTCGCCGGCCGGCTAGAGAAGCTCGCGGAGGAGGGCGCGTGACCGGCCTCAACTGGGCCGGCAACCTCCGCTACGCGGCGAGCGAATTCGCCGCACCGGCGACGGTGGCGGAGGCACAGGAGATCGTGCGCCGCGCGCCGAAGCTCCGCGCGCTCGGCTCGCGCCATTGCTTCAACACCCTGGCCGACACGCCCGCGCTGCACGTGTCGCTGGAGAAACAGCGTCGCATCCTCGACGTTGACACGGCGGCCGGCACCGTCACGGTCGAGGGCGGCATCCGCTACGGCGACCTCGCGCCCGCGCTCCATGCCGCCGGCCACGCGCTGCACAACCTCGCCTCGCTGCCGCACATCTCCGTCGCCGGCGCGATCGCCACCGCGACGCACGGCTCCGGCGTGCGCCTCGGCAGCCTCGCCACGGCCGTCACCGCGCTTGAATTCATCCGCGCCGACGGCGAGCTCGTCACCCTCACGCGCGACAAGGACGGCGACACCTTCGCCGGCGCCGTCGTGCATCTCGGCGCCCTCGGCGTCATCACGCGGCTGACGCTGAAGATCGAGCCGGCCTTCGCCGTCCGCCAGGACGTGTGGCTCGACCTGCCGCTCGCCGCACTCACCGCCAACTTCGACGCAGTCATGTCGGCGGGCTACAGTGTCAGCCTGTTCACCACCTGGCAGGGCGACAGCATCGACCAGGTGTGGATCAAGTCGCGCGCCGACGCACCCGCGCCGCCGCCCAGTGACCTCCACGGCGCCCGCCTCGCCACCACGAAGATGCACCCGATCGCCAGTGTCGATCCCGCCGCCTGCACCGAGCAGCAGGGCGCCGCCGGCGCATGGCACGATCGGCTGCCCCACTTCCGCATGGATTTCACGCCATCGTCCGGCGCGGAGCTGCAGGCGGAATACTACGTGCCCCGCGAGCGCGCCGCCGAGGGCGTGCGGATCCTGAAGCGCTGGGGCAGGGCGCTCGGCCCCTTCATGCTCATCTCCGAGGTGCGCACCATCGCCGCCGACGACCTGTGGCTCAGCCCCGCTTACCAGCGCGACGTCGTCGCCTTCCATTTCACGCTGAAGCAGGACCCGAGCGTGCCGCGCCTGCTCTACGAACTGGAGGCGCAGCTCGCCCCGCTCGAGCCGGTGCCACACTGGGGCAAGCTCTTCTCGCTCGCGCCCGCGAAGGTGCGGGCCGCCTTTCCGCGCCTCGCCGATTTCCGCGCGCTCGCCGCTCGGCACGACCCGCAAGGCAAATTCCGCAACGCCTTCGTGGAGAAATACGTGTTCGGCGAAACCGCGTCCGCCTAGTACGTGAAGTCGCCGAACGCCGGGTTCAGGTCCGCCAGGCCCGCGTGCTCGTAGAGGCTCTGGATCGTTCCCTTCTGGAACGGCACCTTCAATCCCGCGAACAACACCGACTCGATGCCGTTGCCGGTGAACACGTCGCCCATGTAGTCGAATTTCTCGCTGCGGCCCTTGTAGGCGAGGAAGCCGATGAGCGGCCAGTTGTCCCGGCGGTACTCGATCTTGGCGCCCCATTGCAGTTCGTAGTTGTTGTCCACCCAGTTGATCGAGGACGTGAACTTGTCGATGCCGAATTTCGCCGACAGCGCCAGGTTGGGCTGGACGAAATACGTGGCGACCACGACGCCGTATGCGTTGTTGAAGGGGATCTCCCGCCACTGCGGATCCCAGCCCTCGATGAAGGCCATGTTGTTGATGTTCGAGGCGTAGCCGCCCTGCGCATAGAGCCGCCACTTGTCGGCGCTGTGCGCCCATTCCACCGCGAAGTTGGTCAGGTACACGCGCGACAGGCTGTATGCGGTGTAGTCGTAGTTGTCCTGCGCGCCGATGGAGGCGAGCACGCCGATCTGATCGCGTTCCGTCGGCTGGAGCGTCAGATGCAGGGACGCTCCGTACCAGTAGTTCTGCATCGTCGTGCCGTAGCGGTTGATCCACAGGTCGCCCTGCGCGGACGCGCGGGGACCAAGCCTGAGACTGCCACGCGCGGCGCCGCCAAAATCTTCCCTCTGCCAGTGATCGGAGCTGCCGTAGACGCCGTGGGAGTAGTAATCGTCGAAGCCGAAATCGACGCCGCCGTGCAGGTCGACATAGCCGAAGGCGTCAGGTCCACCTGCCATCCCATCAGGGCTGGCGCTCGCGGCATGCGCGGCCGTCCAGCCGCCGGCGACAAAGATCGCCGCCATCGCCACCCGCACCATCATCCGCCGCCCCCGATTCGTCCGCGTGACGGATCCGGACTAGCATTCGCGGGTGATGAGCCGGTATCGGCAGATTTGCCGGGTCCGTCGACCTGGTTCGGCCGGAGGGGGAGCACGCATGAAGATCGTCGTTTCGGCGGCGCCGGCCGGCGCATCGGCGGGTTCCGGCGGCGAGGCCGCGGCAATCGCCGCGCCGGCACGGACGAACCATGAGTGACCTCTACGTCCACCATCACCTGAAGACGAACGGCGCACAGGAAAAGAACCTGATCGCGCTCGCCCGCCATCTCGTCACCAACTCCGCCGCGATCGACGCGCGCCAGGGCCTCCTGTTCGGCCTCACCACCATGCGCCGCTTCCGCCCGCTGCCCGCCGACATCGTCGGCAGCGCGGAGATCCCGATGCCGCCGCTCGCCTACGGCCCACTCGCCGGCGTCGCGCCGAAACCCGGCGACGACTGGCGCAGCTACGTCGCGCGCTCCTTCTGCATCCAGTTCGAGCAGCCCTTCATCCAGTGGCTGCAAGCCGCCCCCTGGAAGGAGACGGAAGGCAGCGCCGTCGGCGCCGCGCTCCGCATCGCCTACGTGCTCGACTACGGCGTCCCCCACGACTACCGCGAGATCGCCGAAGGCAAAGCCGGCACCGACTACGACGACAACGGATTCCTGTGGGACAAACTGGACATGCTCCCGCCGGGATACACCGGCGGGCCGTTTCCGCGGCTCAGGAATTGGCCCTCGCGCGGAGATGAGGTGGCGGGGGAGATTTCGCCGGGCGGGTTTACGCCGAGGGCGACGGGAACAGGAGCAGATAAGTCAGACTAGCCACCATGACGCTATAGATCTAACTCTGATTGCGAACTCGTATTCTCGGTTTTAGCTCTGCGAAACGCTGTGCTGTCCACAAGAGGCAATTCAGGCCGGGTCCCCGCGAGGAGTTGCTCGACGGTTAGTATCTGTATCTTGCGCAAACGCATTGTGCCCGTGCCCATATCGATTTGTGCGAATCCTGCTGCAGCGGCCTCTTTCTCTGCTTCACGGCTGGGAGGGTTGAGGCTGATCAAGAGTCCCACTAGGGCGTTCTCTCGGTCGACGACCGATTTCAGCTTGTGAATCACGTCGACGCCGACTCGTTCGCCGCCTTTCACTTCTATGATCCCGCGGTGGCTCTGAGATTTTCCCACTCGCAAGTACACAATGCCGTCTATGCCGGTGTCGGCGCCTTTCCGTCCTCCTTTCCACGGTTGAGCGTCCGGTACGAGCGTGATTGCCCACTTCTGAAACTCGTATTTGTCTTTCGCAGCCAGTTCTGCCGCGCCCGCCGCGTCGGTTGGAACGCCATGGACTTCGAATTTAACTCCGGGGAACGCCTCCCGAAGCCGCCGTTCGATTAGCGAAATAGCAAGATGTGTTACGTCGATGCCTATCCATTGCCGCCCAAGCTTCTGCGCAGCGTGAACTGTCGTACCGCAGCCGCAGAAAGGATCGAGGACCACGTCACCTTCATTTGATGAAGCCGCAATGATGCGCTCAAGCAAAGCGAGTGGCTTCTGCGTGGGATATCCAAGTCGCTCCGTTCCCGCGGCGATGCCGATGTCGTCCCAGAAATCGCCGACGGGTACGCCCTCCTGCTCATCTAAGTATCGCTTGTAGCGGGGGATTCCCTTACCGCTTCGCGGCACTATGATGCGTCCCTTTTCGTACTCCTCATTCATTCGATCCTTGGTCCATCGCCATACCTTTGTGACGCCGAGAAATTCGTACGTCAGATTTGGCCGGTCTGGGTTCGGATTAAGCAGAGACGTCAGCTGATATCGGCGGCCGGTTTCATCCTGAAGCGAGTATTGCTGATTCACTGTCGCAGGGTCGTGGCGAGAGTAGGAAGGATTCCAAGTCGCCTTTCGCGGATTCTTGGCGTAGTAGAAAATTACGTCATGACTTGTGGCAAATCTGGTGAACGCGTGCCCCTTGGGATGGGAGCGCCGCCAGACGATCTCGTTTCGTAAGCAGTCTTTTCCAAAGATCGCGTCAAGGACGAGCTTTAGATAGTGGCTCGCCGTGGGGTCACAGTGAAGGTACAAGGACCCGGTCGGTTTGAGCACCCGGTGCAGTTCGATCAGGCGCACCGCCATCATGGCCAAGTAGGCCATCATATCATTTTGGCCTAGAAATCCGCGCATCGCTTCAAGCAGTTTGGCGGCGTCGGTGTTTGTCCCGTGCAGTGCCTGCCAATACGCCTCTTCCGCGTTATCATTCCAGTGCCAGCTGTCCTCGAACGCTTCGATCTGTGCTTGGCTTCCCTCTCCTGATGGAGCTTTGAAAAGCACGTTATAAGTGGCGCTCGAGTTGAACGGCGGATCAAGATAAATGAGATCAACAGTTTCAGACGCGATTTCGTCGCGCAGGATACGGAGGTTGTCTCCGTAATAAAGGTGATGGGTCAGGCGCATTTTGGCGTCCGTCTAGGCTTCAAACTGAGAATAGTGTTCAGCCAACGCAAGTTGGCTCGGTCGGGTCATCGATTTTTTTGGGCTGAACAACGGCTGCCCCGCCAGTGGCTCATACATTGAACCCGTCAGCTTGCGTGATACTCGCACTTCTCGACTCATCGGCTCGATCGAGATCAGACCCAAATCAAAAAGAGTGTGAACGTCGCTTCTCAGTAGCAGACCGTTTGTCACGTGGTTTGTCTTGGGACCTCTATATGGAGTTATGTGCGCGGCCTCGAGAACCCATGGCACAGACGCTCGGGTGATGGCGCATTTTGCGTCGTAGGCGTCGATAAGTTTCTGACGAAACGCAGCCTGGCCTTGGCGTCGGAGGACCTCTTTGAGAATTCGTTTGCGGCCATCTTCTGTGGTGGCCGGGTCAAAAGCGCTCTCAGTTGTAGCGCTTGCTACCTCAGCCAATCGCTCCAATAGGCTGGAGGAGGAAATAGCAAATTTCTCGAGGATCGATAGCGAGGCGGGCGCGATGCCGGTGGTGCGGTCGAGCATGCCCGGCGGAAGACTGGGACCGATACTCAACAATTCTTTCTCAGATGCGACCCGGACATGAAATTCACTCCCGACCTTGAAAAGAAGGACGACCGGAGCGTCTTCAGGGTCGTAAGTTGTTGGGAAACCAGCTGAAGTGCTTAGCGCGGGATGCCGGTGATGAAACTGGTCAGCTATGATCCATTCACCGGCACGCCGGGCCGGATTTCCATTCAAGGTCAGGCTTGATGCGTCATATCGGCCCGAACGGGCGGCCGTTGGCAGTGTAACGATGCTTTTTGTCCCTGCATCAATGAAATCCTCGATCGGAAATCGAGCGGTGTTTCTCCCCAATGATATGTGGCGGGCGCCACCACCTCGGCCATGCGGCGATGCACTGGCATGCATGGCGCTAAAATCACTGATCGTTAGGTGACGCCAAAGAACGAGGTTGGCCATGGCAGCGCCTTCGAGGTTCTATCGTCGAGAACCGGCATGATACGCCCCTGTGCATAACCCGGAAAACCGCGCCTAAACCCGCCGCCATCCGCCCGCCACACCACGACCCCGTATAATCCCCCGAATCACTCCCTCCCCGCTGATTCGGTCGCCTCGCCCGCATGCGCTTCCCCGATTCCCTGCTTGATGAAATCCGGGCGCGGCTGCCCGCGTCGGCGGTGGTCGGGCGCAAGGTGCGGCTGAAGAAGCAGGGGCGCGAGTATGCCGGCCTGTCGCCGTTCAACGCGGAGAAGACGCCGTCGTTTTTCGTCAACGACACCAAGGGCAAGTGGTTCGATTTTTCGGCGCAGAAGAATGGCGACATCTTCACCTTCCTGATGGAGACGGAGGGGCTGTCGTTCCCCGAAGCCGTCGAGCGGCTGGCGGCGGAGGCGGGCGTGGCGATGCCGGCGCGCGACCAGTTCGCCGAGGAGCGCGAGAAGGAGCGCGCGACGCTCCATGAGGTGATGGAGCTCGCGGCGAAATTTTTCGAGGCGGCGCTGCAGACGCGCGCCGGCGCCGCCGCGCGCGGCTATCTCCAGAACCGCGACCTCGGGCCCGATCTCCAGCGCCGCTTCCGCATCGGCTATGCGCCGAGCGATCGCGCAGCGCTGAAGGAGCACCTGGCGTCGAAGAACGTGAGGCAGGAGCAGATGGTCGCCGCCGGTCTGCTGGTGTCGGGCGACGACATTCCGGTGTCGTTCGATCGCTTCCGCGATCGCGTCATTTTCCCGATCGGCGATTTCAAGGGCCGCATCGTCGGCTTCGGCGGCCGCGCGCTCAGCGCCGATGTGCCGGCGAAGTACCTGAACTCGCCGGAGACGGAGCTCTTCCACAAGGGCTCGCTGCTCTACAACGGTGCCGAGGCGCGCAAGGCCTCGCACGATGCCGGCACGGTCATCGCGGTCGAGGGCTACGTCGACGTCGTGCAGATGGTCGGCGCCGGTTTCGCGCACACTGTCGCGCCGCTCGGCACCGCGCTCACCGAGCGCCAGCTCCAGATCCTGTGGCGCATGGCCGACGAGCCGATCCTCTGCTTCGACGGCGATAAGGCCGGCATCCGCGCTGCCTTCCGCGCCGCCGATCTGGCGCTGCCGCTGCTGGCTCCGGGCAAGTCGCTGCGCTTCGCGCTCCTCACCGCCGGGCAGGACCCCGACGATCTCGTGCGCGCCGGCGGGCGCGATGCGGTCGCGGCGGTGCTCGCCGCGGCGCGTCCGCTGGTCGAGATGATCTGGGCGCGCGAGACCGAGGCCGGTGTGTTCGACACACCCGAGCGGCGTGCCGCGCTCGAAGCCAAGCTCCGCGAGATCGCGCGCGCCATCGGCGACGAGAGCGTGCGCCGCCACTACGTGCAGGCGTTCGCCGAGCGCGTCGCCGCCTTCTTCCCGGCCGTGGAGCGGCGGCCCTACGAGCGGCCGCAATACGGTGGCACGCGTCCGGTCAGCGACCGCCGCGGTCCCGGCCGCCCGTTCGCTAACCGCAACACGGCGCGGCTCCCCATCCCCGTGTCCGATCGCCTGCGGACCACCCAGATCCTCGCCGGCCGCGCGACGACGCCGCTCCGCGAGGTTGTGCTGGTGATGACCGTGGTGAACCATCCGCACCTGCTCCAGCAGCACCTCGACGAATTCGCGCACATCGAGTTTTCCAGCCTCGACCTCGATCGCCTGCGGGCCGCGATCCTGGAGATCGTGTCGCATCACGACGGCGACCTTGGGCCGCTCCGCGAGCAGCTTGCCGGCGCCGGTTTCGCCATGATCCTCACCCGCCTGGAGGAGCAGATCGAGAAGGCCGGGCATTGGCCCGCCACGCCCGAGGCGGCGGACGATGACGCCAACCAGGGCTGGCTGCAGGCGCTGACCTTGCACCGCCGGGCGGGGACGTTACATAAGGAACTCAAGGACGCCGAGGCGGCGCTGGGCCTTGATCCCAGCGAGGCCAATCTGGCGCGCCTGGTCGACATCCAGCATCAGCTTGCCAGAAGCGAGGGTACCGAGGCGTTGATCGAGGGTTTCGGAGCGCCGTCGGGGCGCGCCGCGCGGGCCTTCTGATGCTTGGCTGGCGTGTCACGCCGGGGTTGCCCGGCTGGGTTAAGCGTGGCTTAAGACGGGGACATTAGTTTCGGGAACTGCCGGCCGGAACGTGGGTTAGCCGGTATCTCGCGGATTTGTCAGGGCGTTTTGTTTCGGGGCGTAGCGGCGAGGGCCGCTTGCGCCCGCGGTCGGAGATTACGGAATGGCCACCAAGGTCCAGGAAAACGAGGAAGCCCCGGAAGCCCCGGCCGCCGAGGCGCCTGATGGGCCGCTGCTCGACCTTTCCGATGCCGCCGTCAAGAAGATGATCAAGTCCGCCAAGAAGCGCGGCTTTGTCACCTACGACGAGCTGAACGCGGTCATGCCGTCGCAGGAAGTCGGCTCCGAGCAGATCGAGGACGTCCTCGCCATGCTCTCCGAGATGGGCATCAACGTCATCGAGACCGACGAGGTCGAGGAAGCGGACGAGAGCGACGACGACGAGAAGGAGGAGGGCGGCGAGGTTGCCGAGCGTCCCTCCGGCGCGGTCGCCACCACCGCCAAGAAAGAGCCCACCGACCGCACCGACGATCCGGTGCGCATGTACCTCCGCGAGATGGGCTCGGTCGAGCTGCTCTCCCGCGAGGGCGAAATCGCCATCGCCAAGCGCATCGAGGCCGGCCGCGAGACCATGATCGCGGGCCTCTGCGAATCCCCGCTCACCTTCCAGGCGATCATCATCTGGCGCGACGAGCTTGCCGCCGGCAAGATACTGCTCCGCGACATCATCGACCTCGAGGCCACCTACGCCGGCCCCGACGCCAAGAACGCGCCGATCCAGGTCCACACCCCGCCAGAGAACGGCCAGCAGAACGGCCGCGGCAACCCCTACATCAAGATCCAGCCGCCGACCCCGCCGCTCGCGCCGCGCGGCGGCGACAGCGACGACGATGACGAGGTCGCGCAGGAGCGCGCGCGCCTGGCCGCGCAGGAGGAAGAAGACGAGGACGAGTTCGAGAACGCCATGTCGCTTGCCGCGATGGAGGCCGAGCTCAAGCCCAAGGTCGTGGAGACCTTCGACACCGTCGCTGCCGAATACAAGAAGCTCCGCCGCCTGCAGGACCAGGACGTCGAGCTGAAGCTCGGCAACAAGACGCTCTCGCCCTCGCAGGAGCGCCGCTACAAGAGCCTCAAGAACGAGATCGTGACGGCGGTGAAGTCGCTGTCGCTCAACCAGCACCGCATCGACAGCCTGGTCGAGCAGCTCTACGACATCAACAAGCGCCTCATCGGCTACGAGGGCCGCCTGCTGCGCCTCGCCGAAAGCCACCGCGTCCCGCGCGAAGCCTTCCTCAAGGAATACCAGGGCGCCGAGCTCGATCCGAACTGGATCCGCCGTATCTCGAACCTCTCCGCCAAGGGCTGGAAGGAATTCGTCGGCAAGGAGAAGGACAAGATCAAGGACCTCCGCAAGGAAATCCAGAGCCTCGCCACCGAGACCGGCCTCGAGATCACCGAGTACCGCCGCATCGTCCACATGGTGCAGAAGGGCGAGCGCGAGGCGCGCCAGGCGAAGAAGGAGATGGTCGAGGCGAACCTCCGCCTGGTCATCTCGATCGCCAAGAAATACACCAACCGCGGCCTGCAGTTCCTCGACCTGATCCAGGAAGGCAACATCGGCCTGATGAAGGCGGTCGACAAGTTCGAGTACCGCCGCGGCTACAAGTTCTCGACCTACGCGACGTGGTGGATCCGCCAGGC
>DASZSW010000018.1:0-289457 GCA_035548515.1 Bauldia sp.
CGTTCCCCGCTATGCGCTCTTCTTCTTCGCCGACGCCGTGAAGCGTTCAAGCAACGTCGACAGATCGAAGCCACCGCGTTTCGGACGACGGGCCTCCGCCCTGCCCGTCACGATGCGGGCGACGAGGTCGAACGATTCGGCGATCGGGCTCTTGGCGTCGGTCTCGGCGATCATCTGGCCGTTGTTCGCGGCGGTGCCGAACAACTGCGCGTCGAAGGGCACGACGACGACCGGCTGGATGCCGAGGGCGGTGGCGAAATCATCGACCTTGATCTCGGGACGCTTGGCCAGGTTCGCCTTGTTGATGACGAGGCGCGGCGGATGGTCGTTGCTGCGCCCGGCCTTCAACAGGTCCACCATGTTCTTCGCGTTGCGGAGATTGGCGAGGTCGGGCTCGGCGGTGATGACGATCTCGTCGGCTGCGAGCAGCGTCTTCTTCACCCACGCGTTCCAGGCGTGCGGAATGTCGAGGATGACGGTCGGAACGCCCGACTGGGCGACATCGATGACGTGCTCAAAGGCGCTCTCGCTGAAGTCGTAGGTGCGATCCAGCGTGGCGGGAGCGGCAAGCAGGCTCAGGTGATCCGAGCAGCGGGCGAGCAAGCGATCAAGGAAGTTGTCGTCGAGGCGATCGGGGGCATTCACCGCTTCGGCGATGCCTTGCGCGGGATCCTGATTGAAGTCGAGGCCGGCCGTGCCGAAGGCGAGGTCGAGATCGGCGACGACGACGTCGTTTTCGAAGCTGCGGGCGATCGACCACGCGACGTTGTGGGCGACCATCGAGGAGCCGACGCCGCCCTTGGCGCCGATGAAGGCGATGGAACGGCCGAGCGGCTGGGTGTTGCGCTCAACGTAGAGCTCCGACACCGCCTTGATGATGCCCATCAGGTTGACCGGAGCGACCAGATATTCGCTGACACCGCGCTGAGCCAGGTTGCGATACAGCTCGACGTCGTTGACGTGGCCAATGATGACGACCTTGGTGCCGGGATCGCAGACCTCGGCGAGGCGATCGAGCTCTGCCTCCAGCCGCTCGCGCGGCAGGCGAGTCTCGACGATGATGAGATTGGGCGTAGCCGCGGCCTGATAGAACTCGGCCGCCGCAGCGATGCCGCCGGTCTGCACCTTGACGTGGGCGCGGGCCATGCGGCGATCGCGCGCCGCCGCTTCGATCGCCGCGATCAGGTCAGGCGATTCGCAAAAGGCCTGGATGGAGATGCGCGGGACGGGGCGAACGTCGACGGAGGCCTCGGCGGCCGCCCTCTCCCCGGCCGGTCCGGTATCCCTGTAAGCGAGATCGGTCATCGCTACTGCCCCACACCCTCTGCCACGGTGCCGCCGCTCTCGCCCGAGGTGTCGCTCGTGAAGCGCTGGCCGGTCCGGTATTTCTGAAGCACGTCGGCGCGGCGGGCGGCGTCCGCCGGCGGCATGCCGCGCGGGTACAGCAGATCGAGCGGGTTATCGACCATGGCCGCGAGGTTCTGCTGCGTGGCGCAGCCGAACGCCTCGTAGTGGCGATTGAAGTTGGTCTGGGTAACCAGATCCGGCCACGGGCCGCACGGGGCGGTGGTCGCGGCGATGTGGTTGTAGGCCAGACGCACGGGCGCGACGCGCTCGTCCGACCCGGCGCGGTAGACGCGGTAGGAGATCATCCTGGGATCGACGCCCATGTCGCGCAGCACATTCTCCGCCTGCACCGCGATGCCGGCGGCGGCAACCTGGTTGGGCGATCCCGACGGCGCGACAACCGCAATCGTCGTCGTGCCGCTGACTAGGAACTCCTGGCCGAAGAAGCGAATGTTGTCGGCCTCGGCGCCCGGCAGGATCTTGCTGTCGACGCTGACCGGAATGTCCATGGTGGCGACCTGATCCTGAATCGTGATCGGATGGGTCACGTGATAGTCGTCCGCGGCGGCGGTCGAGGCGGTGCTGATCGGATCGACCGGCGGCTTGGCGCAGCCAGCGAGCGCCGCGAGGAGCACGGCGGTGGTGGCCGCGGCCGCCAGGCGCGTGCGCCGGTGGCGCAGGCCGATGAACGACGAATGGGGAGTCATGGGATCGGGCTCCATTGGTGCCGAACGGGCGAGCATCGTCTGGTCCGCTGCTTCACTGGTAGATGTAGCCAAAAGTGCCTTGGTACTTGCCGCCCGACGGCGGCGGCGTGGCGCTGCTGCCATAGATGCGGTTGAGATTGCCAAGGAGCTGGGCCTGGGCATCGCTGGCCGGCGCAAAACCCTGGTCGGGGGTGGCGAGCGCGTCGCGCGACACCGGCCGCACCAGGTAAGGCGTGGCAATGATGACCAGCTCGGTCTCGTCGCGCTGGAAGTCGCGACTGCGGAAGAGAGCGCCGAGGATCGGAAGCTTGCCGAGGCCGGGCAGCGCGCTGATGGCCTGGCGCGTGCTGTCTTCAAGCAGGCCGCCCAGCACCATGGAGCCGCCCGAGGGCAGCTCGAGCGTGGTCTCGGCGCGGCGCACCTTGAGCGAGGGGATGCTGACATCGGGGCCAAGGGCGACGGCGCCGTCGGTCGACAGCTCCGACACTTCGGTCTTGACGTGCAGGCTGATGCGGCCGTCGTCGAGCACCACCGGGGTCATCGAAAGCGCGACGCCGAAGGGCTTGAACGAGATCGTGACGTTGCCGCTCTGGTCCTTGCCGGTCGGAACCGGGAACTCGCCGCCGGCCAGGAAGGAGGCCGACTCGCCGGAAATCGCGGTCAGGGTCGGCTCGGCCAGCGTGCGATAGAGGCCGGTCTGCTCAAGGGCGCGGATGGTGGCGCCGAGCTGGCGCTGGGCGACCGTGGGATCGTCGGTCGAGCTGGAGCCCGGGTTCTGCGTCAGGTAGTTCTGCACGTAGGTGCCGCTGATCGAGGACGGCGGCTGCGAGCCGGTGACGGGGAACGGCAACGCAACGCTGCCGCCAACCAGCACCTGGCCGAGAACATTGCCGAGGCCGAGGATGGAGGCGATGTCGATGTTCTGGGCGTTCCAACTTATGCCGAGCTGCTTGACGAGGTTGCGATTGATCTCGGCGACGCTGACCTTGACCTGCACCTGATCCTGACCCTGGATGGTCAGCATGTTGACGACGGTGGAACTGACACTGGCGCCGCCGGCGCTCGAGACGGTGACGCCGCCGGCGTCGCTGCCGGTGCCCTGGGCCTGGGCGCCGCCGTTGAGGAAGACGTTGGCGATGTCCTGCGCCCGCCGGGAATCGGCCGCGTTGCGGACGCCGCCGGACAGGATGAGATTGTCGCTGACGATCTCGACCTGAATGTTGGAATCGGGCAGCAGCTGGTGAAGCAGGGTGGTGAGCGCCGCCGTGTCGCGCTCGACCGACAACTCGAGCGAGACGATCTGCTGGCCGGCGCGATCGAAAACGATGACGTTGGATTCGCCGACGGCGACGCCTGTCACGTAGATGCGCCGCGGCGTGCGGATCACGGCGTCGGCGATGGCGGGGTTGGAGACGAGGATGTCGCGCGCGTCGCGCGGCAGGTCGATGACCAGCGACTTGTCGAGGCCGACCTTGACGGCGCGCTGGACCGCACCCGCATCGTAAGTGCCGGTACCGGAGGCAGGGGTGTCCGCCCGTGCGCCGGCGGCACCGAGCCCACCGGCGAGAAGCAGCGCGGCGCCGGCGATGAGGAGCATGCGCGGGAACGTCATCTGGGCAATCCCTTGATTGGCTGGTCTCGGCGTGGTGCGGCGCGTCATCGACGGATCACCTCATCACGCTGACGTCATGGGCGACGCCGTTCCTGACGACGGTGACGGCGCCGTTCTCCTTGGTGCTGCCGATGAGATGAACGGCATCGGCGGCGGCATCCTTCGGCGTGACATGGGAGTCGGCGACGGAACGCAGCGCGAGCGTCAGGCGGTCGCTCATCTGCTGGGCGACGGCCAGAATCTGAACCTGCTGCGGCGTCAGCTCGAGCGTCGCGGTCTGGCCGATAACCGTCTCGCCGCTGTCGCTGCCGCTGGTGCTGCTGTCGGTCTTGTTCTCGACCGTCTGGTCGATGGCGAGGACCCGCACGTTGTTGAGAATGGTCTCGGTCAGATACGGATTGCCGCCATTGGTCGAGGCATCGGGATTTTGGCGCGTCATGATCACGTCGACGCGGTCATTCGGCAGGATGAAGCCGCCGGCGCTGGTGTCGGTCGAGATCTTGAGGGCGACGGCGCGCATGCCCGCCGGCAGGATCGCCGACATGTAGCCGCGGTCGGAGTTGATCAGCTTGGCCTGGTTGATCGGCTCGCCGCTGTAGATGGTGGCGCGGGCAATCGAGCCGACGAGCGGCTGCAGCTGCTGACTGCCGTCACCCTGCTTGGTGATGAAGTGATCGGAGACGCCGCTGTTCGGCCAGTCCTGCCAGCTCATCGAAGCGGCGTCGAGACGGCCGCCGACAGGAATGTCCTTGGTGGCCACCAGAACCTGCGAGGTGACCGGGGCGGCCGGCGCCTGGGCTGTGGCGACGACGGGCGCCGGGCGCGGAGCGGAAAGGCGCATCGCAATGAAGGCGGCGATGAGCCCGGCGATGACCGCCACCGCGAGAACTGCGACTCGAGTGATCTTCATGACACGCAACCCTCAGCCAGCGCGTTGTCGTCCACGTGAACGCAAATCTCGCCCGGCAATCGTGTAATTATGGTTAACCAACGGTGAGAATTCGTAACTAACGAAGCCCTAACCGACCGCGCCAGGCCGCCCGTGCCGCCGCCGCACCTGCAAGCGCACCGACAGCCGCCGGCGCACGCCGATCGTGAAGACGACCCCTGAGCGTCCGAGCCCGTCAGCTCAGGAACGCCGCCATCCATGCCGTATGCGGATAGACGGCGAGGCCACCAGCGGCCAGCGCGACACCGTACGGCACACCGCCGCCTTGATGGTGGAGGCGCGCCACCCACGCCTGCCGCACGACGAAAGCTGGCAGCACTGCGCGGCGGAACGAAAGAATGACGAGTGTGAGAACCCCGCCGAAGATCGCCGACATGGCGATGAAATCGACGGCGTTGCTCCAGCCGATCCACAGCGTCGTTACCGCCGCGAACTTGGCGTCGCCGCCGCCGATCCAGCCGGCGGCAAAGCAGCCGAAGGCGATCGCCAGGACGATGGCGCCGGCCAGCGCATCAAGCCCGAGCGTGCGCGCGTCAAGCCCGGCGAGCGGCGCCAGGACCGCAAACGCGGCGAGCAGCGCCAGCACCAGCCGGTTGGAAATGGTCATCGTGAACAGATCGGAGATGGCGGCAAACGCCATCGCGAACGGAAACACGAAGAATGCGATCGTCTGGAACGTCGAGATCATCGTCATGCCGACCCGACTCTCCCAGCGGCGCGCGGGAGAGAAGCACGCCAATTGGTATCGGCCGATGATTAAGGGCGTCTGAAGCGGATGCTTAAAATTGCACTGACGGCGCGAGTTTCGGCAGCGTCAGAAATGCAAAGGCAGCGCGGCCGTGCGACCGCGCTGCCTTTGATTCTTCCCGTCCGCCAGCGATCAGGTGCTGCCCGACGTGACGTTGATGTCGTCGGCGATGCCGCTGAACACGCTGTTCAGCTTGGTGCCGAGGGCGGTGGCGCCCAGGATGATGGCGACGCCGATGAGCGTGGCAATCAGACCGTATTCAATGGCCGTCGCGCCGGACTCGTCCTTGGCGAAGCGAGCAAACAGAGACTTCATGGGTCGAACTCCTTACTAGATGGAACCAACTGGCTCCGGGTACTCGAAGGTGTTTCTTCGCGGCCGTAACCGACGCGGAAAGTACCGACAAAGTCCTGAGGGTTAGTTAATGCGGGAGGCCCCGATTCGGACGAGTGATTACTAATTGTTAACTCTACCAGATAGTGTATTTTCAGAATTGCTTGAGGAGCAATGGTAATTCTTCTTCGCTGATCTAATTTACAGTCTATTCAGACCTAAAAATAAGCGATTGTTTTACTATACGGACGAATTCGTCTTTGAAGGTCCCGCGACAGGCCCGACGATTTGCCCGCGGTGACCGGGCGCCGGTTAAACCTTTCATTCACCATATCGCGGCTAGGCTCGGGCCACTGCAGTCGTTCCTCGCGCCCCGCGGAGACCTCTTCCCATGTCTCTCTTCTCTCTCTCGCGCCTCGTGCTTCCGGCGCTGGCCGTTACCTCCGCCCTCGCCTCGGTGCCAGCCAAGGCTGAGCCGATCGCGGTGGTCGTCGACCAGGCGAAGGTGATGCGGGTCTCGCGACCCGCGGACATCGTCATCATCGGCAACCCGGCGATCGCGGACGCGACGATTCAGGACAGCCAGACGCTGATCATTACCGGCCACTCGTTCGGCACGACCAACCTGATCGTGCTCGACGGCCAGGGCCAGTCGATCGCCGAAGAGCAGATCACTGTGGCGCCGCAGAACGACCAGGTGGTCACGGTTTACCGCCGCGCTTCGCGCCAAACCTTCTCGTGCACGCCGGATTGCTCGCCGGTGCTGGCGGTGGGCGACAACCAGCAGGCGTTCGACGCCGTCAACGCGCAGATCCAGTCGCAGAGCTCTCTGGCGTCGGGCGCCGCCGGCAAGTAGCGCGGCGGGCTGGTTAAGCGAACGTTGTCCGCCGGCCCGGTCTTTCGGCGCGGCGCGCAACCGTTCCTCAACGCTTATCGATCAAAGTCGAGCGGGGCCGTGGGAGACACGCTTGCCCCGCACCACGTTTTCGGCGTCATGGCAGCTGTGATCGACGGCATCGGCAAAATCGGCAAGGCAGCGTTCGCGCGCAGCGGGCTGGCGCGCCTGTTCGACCGATTCGGCCGCAACGACGCGGGCGCAACCGCGGTGGAATTCAGTCTCGTCGCGCTGCCGTTCATCGCGCTGATGTTCGCGATCATCGAGACGGCGCTGGCTTTCTTCGCGCAGAATTATTTCGAGGACACGCTGGCGCGCACGGCGCGGCTGGTGCGCACCGGCCAGGCGCAGCAGGTCTCCACCAACGTCGACCAGTTCAAGGCGCTGATGTGCCTGAAGCTCTCGCCGATGTTCAACTGCCCGGGCGGCCTGACGCTCGACGTGCGGACATACTCCTCCTTCGGCTCCATCACGCTCAGCATTCCCACGATCCCGGCCGGCCAGCCAAACGCGGGCAACCTCGATACGAGCAACACGCAGTACAATCTCGGCAAGGGTGGCGACATCGTGCTGGTGCGCGCCTACTACGCTTGGCCGGTGTTCGTGAACCGGCTCGGCAACAACCTTGCCACCATGCCGAACGGCACGCGCCTCCTGGTCGCGACCGCGGCTTTCCGAAACGAGCCATTCCCATGGTAGGCGGCATCTTCCAGCGGCTGCGGCGGCCGATCCGATTCATCCGCGACAAGCGCGGCGTCTCGGCGGTGGAGTTCGCGCTGATCCTGCCGGTGATGCTGACGATGTATCTCGGCTGCAACGAGCTCGGAAACGGGCTGACCATTGCGCGCAAGGTCACGCACGTGACGAGCACGCTCTCCGACCTGGTGACGCAGTCGAAGAATTCGATCTCCAGCACGGAGATGACCAACATCCTGAACGCCGCGGCGTCCATCATGACGCCCTACGGGACCTCGCTGCTCAAGATCAAGGTCAGCGAATACAAGATCGATGCGAACAGCAAAGTCACGGTCGAGTGGAGTTCGGCGTATAACGATACGGCGCTCACCAAAAACGCCGTGATCACCAATCTTCCGGCGAACGTGAAGCAGGCGAGCACGTACCTGATCACGGCGGAAGTGCATTACGCCTACACGCCGACCATCGGTTACGTGATGACCGGTACGTTCGACCTGCACGACCAGTTCTACTTGCGGCCGCGCCTCAGCGACGGCATCACGGGGCCGTCTTAGCTGCGCTCGCCGGCACCGGAGCCGCTTCGGGCGTAACCAGCGGTTCGAGCGGCGCGTAGTCGGCAGCAGCAGCCGCAACAAATCCGCCACCGCCATACGCGGAACGATCCACGGCATCGAGCACGTCGGGCGCTTCGGTCGCCATGGCAACCAGAGCATCGCGGAGCAGCGTCTTTTCCTCGTCGGGCATGTCGGTGCGCACCGCATGGGGTCCGAAGGGGATCAGCGGCGACTGCCAGACGACGCGGACCTGATCCATGGACAGCGCGCCGGCCATGACCATGGTGTGGAGCGGGCCGAAGGCGTAGCCCGCGGCGGGATCGCCGGTGAGGCTCGACCAGGCGAGCGCCACGTCGACGCGGCCATCCAACAATGCAGCGATCGCGTCGACCGGGCCGGGCGACTCGTAGAGCGCGGCGAAGTGCGTGGCCGGATCGATGCCCGCGGCGGCGAACGCCTTCATCGGCAGGAGGTGGCCGGTGACCGAATCGGCGGCACCGAGCGCGAGACGCGCGCCATCGGTGTCGGCGAGCGCCTTGATGGGGCTGTCGGCGCGGGCAAGCAGCACGGCGTAGAAGCCGCGCGCGCCGTCGAAGGCAGACGGCAAGGCCAGCGGCTCGACGCACTTGCAGCTCACCGAAGCGGCCGCATAGGCGCTGGCGGAGAGGATCGCGTAGGGCACGCGGCCGCTCGCTTCCGCTTCGATCAACGCTTCCGCGCTGGTGGTCGGCACCAGCTCGACCGGGAAGGACAGGCGCGTCGACAGGTAGGCGCGGAACGGCTCGAGCCGCGCCAAGACGGTGGCGGGGCTGTCGGTAGCGAGGACGCCGACGCGGAGCACCCTGACGTCGTCACGCCAATCGGCTTTGGCGGAAGTCGCAGCGGCCAACGCCGCGAATGCGATGATGATGAGACGCCGCATGGCGGTATTAGGCATCGCGGGTGTGGCTGGAGCAAGGGCGGGCAAAAAGCTCGGATGTACCGCGGATCCCCGTCACCCCTTTTTCTCCGGGCTTCCTTCGCTCGCCAAGAGAAAAGGCCGTCCCCCACAAGGGAGAGGGGACGCTCGACCCGTTCGTGAAGGCCCTCTCACGGTGGGGAGTGCGCTTATGGGCGCACTTATCGACTGAACGTGAAGGTCGTGAGCTGGCGGTAGGTTTCGCCCGGGCGGAGGATCGAGCTCGGGAAGCTCGGATGATTCGGCGCATCGGGGAACAGTTGCGGCTCGAGGCAAAGGCCGCCGTTGACAGCGTAGCGGCGGCCGCCCAGGCCGCGCGCTGTGATGTTCATCGACATGCCGTCGTAGAACTGGATGCCGGGTTCGGTCGAGGCGATGGAGAGCGTGACGCCGTTTTTCGGCGACGATACGCGCGCCTGCTCGCGCAGCGTTGCGGCGCGCTGGCGGGCGACGACGTAGTTCAGGTCGTACTTGACGCGATCGCTGCCGCGCATCTTGCGGACGGGGCGCGGCGTGCGGAAATCGAAGTTGGAACCGGCGACGGCGAGGATCTCGCCCGTCGGGATCAGGTACCCATCGGTGGGCGTATAGGAGTCGGCGAGGATTTGGACGCGGTGATCAAGGATGTCCGGTGAATCGTCGAGGTTGAAGTAGGAGTGCTGGGCGAGGTTCACGAGCGTGGGCGCGTCGGTGACCGCGGTGGCTTCCATCCGGATGACATTGCCCGGTTCGACCGAGTAACGCACCGTGACGTCGACCTTGCCCGGGTAGCCTTCCTCGCCGTCCGCACCAGTGATCGCAAGGGTGACGCTGGTGGCGTCGCTCGCGACGAGTGTCCAGTTGCGCATGCCGAAGCCGACGAAGCCACCGTGGAGATGGTTGCGGCCCTTCTCGTTGAGCGACACCTGATGCTGCTTGCCGTCGATGAGGAAGCGGCCACCGCCGATGCGGTTGGCCGACCGGCCGGCGATGGCACCGACATGCGGCGAATGGAGGACGTAATCCTCGGCCTTGTCGAACCCGAGCACGAGGGGATGATCGATGCCGGCCAGCCGCACGTCGCGAATGACGGCGCCGATGGTAAGCACCAGCACGGTCAGATCGCCAGCCGCGATAGCAACTTCGCGGACTTCGGTCCCGTCCGGCAGTCGCCCGAAAACGTGCGACCCCATGGCGAAGCCCCCTCCCCGGAATCAGTCGGTCAGTGGAATATCAGTCTACAGTTCACGGGGCCGTGAACGATAGTCGCATTAATCGCAACGGATGTTCGCGGGTGCCGTGTAGGCGTCAGATCGTCTGGTTGTAGGCACCGACGGAAGGATGACCTTCGCGCAATGTCTTGTCGACGGCCGCGAACATCTGGCGCATGCGCTGCTCCGACACCGGACTCTCAACGACGACCACCAGTTCGGGCTTGTTGGACGAGGCGCGCACGAGTCCCCACGTGCCATCGTCGGTGACGACACGAACGCCGTTGACGGTGACCAGATCGACGATGGCATGGCCGTCGATCTTCTCGCCGGCGGATTTCATTTTCTCAAAGCGGGCCTTCACCTCGTCGGCGACGCCGTATTTCTCCTCGTCGGGACAGGTCGCGGACATGGTCGGCGAGCCCCAGGTCTTGGCGAGCGCCGCGGAGAGGTCGGAAAGCGACTTGCCCGGATTGCGATCGAGCATGTCGAGGATGGCGATCGCGGAGACGATGCCATCGTCATAACCGCGGCCGATGGGCGCGGCGAAGAAGTAGTGGCCGGATTTCTCGAAGCCGGCCAAGGCACCCAGCTCATTGACGCGGCGCTTGATGTAGCTGTGGCCGGTCTTCCAGTAGTCGGTCTTCGCGCCGTTCTGTTTCAGCACCGGATCGGTGGCGAACAGACCCGTCGACTTAACATCGACGACGAAGGTCGATTTGGGATGCACGGCGGAAAGATCGCGGGCGAGCATGACGCCGACCTTGTCGGCGAAGATTTCCTCGCCGTGGTTGTCGATGGCGCCGCAGCGATCGCCGTCACCGTCGAAGCCGAGCCCGAGATCGGCGCCGGTCTCCTTTACCTTCGCCGACATGGCGTGCAGCATCTCGAGGTCTTCCGGGTTCGGGTTGTAGCGCGGGAAGGTGTAGTCAAGCTCGACGTCCATCGGGATGACATCGGCGCCGAGGCCTTCCAGCACCTGCGGGGCGAACGCGCCGGCCGTGCCGTTGCCGCAGGCGACCACGACCTTCATGCGGCGCTTCCATTTCGGACGGTCGAGGAATTGAGCGATGTAGCGGTCGCGCAGATCGGCGACGAATTCGTATGAGCCGCCGGCCTGCTCCTTGAACGCGGCGGACAGGACGATTTCCTTCAGCCGCGTCATCTCGTCCGGACCGAAGGTGATGGGGCGCTGGGAGCCCATCTTCACGCCGGTCCAGCCGTTTTCGTTGTGCGAGGCGGTGACCTGGGCGACGGCGGGCGCGTCGAGCGCGAACTGGGCGAAGTAGGCCATCGGCGTGACCGCGAGGCCGATATCGCGTACGCGGCAGCCAGCGGCGATGAGGCCGTTGACCAGAGCCATCTTTATGGAGGCGGAATAGGCGCGGTAGTCGTGGCCGGTGACGACGTCGCGCTTGACGCCCAGCTCGCCAAGCAGCGTGCCGAGCCCCATGCCGATCGCCGTGGCGCCGAGGAGATTCAGCTCAGGCGCCTTGGGCGAACCCGGCACACCAAACCACCAGCGGGCGTCGTATTCGCGGAAGCCCGTGGGCTTCACCAGCGGTGTCGTCTCGTAGGCGAATGTGTTTGGGGCAAGAGCGGCGACGGGTTTCGGAAACATGCGGGGATCGTCTCGCTCCTTGAATCACGCCAAATGGCCGCTCCCAGTGGAGCGTCCAGCCTGCGGTTTTGGCAAGGGCTATTGGACGAGGACGAGCTGCCCGTCGCCCGCCTCGAACTTCGTCAGGCGGTTCAGGAAACTCATACCGAGCAGATTCAGTTCCAGCGCATCGCCTTCGACGACGATGGCCGGAACGTCGCGGACGGTGACGTTGCCAATACTGACGACGCCCAGTGTGACACGGGCGGCGTGAACGAGGCCGTTGGCGGTGCGTACCTCGGCGTTGAAGTCGCGCTCGCCGGGATTGATGCCGAGTTCGCGGGCCGTCGCCGATGTGATGGCGACGGTAGTCGCGCCGGTATCCACGACGACGGGGACGGTATGACCGTCAATGATGGCATCGGCGGTGTAGTGGCCGGTGTTGTTGGCGGTGAGCGTCATCTCGTGCGGCGCTTCCGGCTCGGCACCGCCCAGCAGAGCGGCGGAGTCGGAACCGACCATGACGTTGACGATGCCGGGGATCACCTGCGGCACGGCGACAGCAGCGATCAGGGCGGCAATGGCAATGGCGATGAAACGGGGCTCCATGGCGGCCGTTGTGCACTGAAGGTGGCTAACAATGCGCAATCAGCCGGCGAGACTTTGCGGCAGGGTTAATGGGGGGTTGAGGTTGTGGCTGCGGTGCATTTGGTGTTCGGCGTGGTGCGACCCCCACCCACCACGCTTCGCGTGGTCCCCCCTCCCCGCAAGGGGGAGGGATGGCGCCCCTTTCGGAAAGGGCACCACCATCCCTCCCTCTTGCGGGGAGGGTGCCGAGCGGTAGCGAGGCGGATGGGGGTCGCACTGCCGTCTCCGCAGAGGCTAAAGCCAGCCGGCGTCGAAGACGAAGTTCTGGTTGGTGGCGGCGCTCGCCTCGTCGGACGCGAAGAAGAGAATCGCGCGGGCGATGTCGGCGGGTTCGAGCGTGCGCTGGAGGGCCTGGTCCTTCATCAACTGCTCCAGCGCGGCGGGCGTCACCCACAGTTTCTTCTGCCGCTCGGTCATGATCCAGCCGGGGGCGAGCGCGTTGATGCGGATGTTGTCGCGGCCGAGATCGCGGGCGAGGCCGCGCACCAGCCCGTAAGTCGCGGACTTGGCGGCGACGTAGACGGGCATGTTCCGGCTGCCGATCATCCACGACGTGGAGGTGACGTTCACGATCGAGCCGCCCCCGGCCTTCTTCATGTCGGGCACCACCGACTGGATGGCGAACAGCTGGTGCTTGAGGTTCACCGCGATGCGGTTGTCGAAGTATTCGGACGTGACGTCGGCCAGCGCATGGCGTTCGTCGTGGGCGGCGTTGTTGATCAGGATCGTGATGGGCCCCAGCGCCTTGCGGACGTTGGCGATGGCCTGTTTCAGTGCGGCGATATCGGCGAGGTCGGCGTGCTCGAAATGGATAGTCTGGCGCTTGCGCTTCAGGCGCGAGACCAGCGCGCGGGAGGCCTTCTCGTTGATGTCGATGAAGCCGACCTTCGCGCCTTGCGCGGCGAAGTGCTCGACGATGGCTTCGCCGATGCCGGAGCCGCCGCCAGTGACCAGCACTGTGCGGCCCTTGAGGCTCGGATAGACGGCGCCGTATTTCGGTTTCATGGGGGTTTGCTCCCGCTTTGTTGCGGCGAGTTCTAGCGCAGCGGCTGTGCGCGGGCCAAGCGTACCCCCTCCCAAAACCGCTATGCGGTTTTGACCTCCCTCAAGGGGGAAGTTGGTTTCTTACTTGGTGCCGTAGAGGCGGTCGCCGGCGTCGCCGAGGCCGGGGACGATGTAGCCGTGGTCGTTGAGGTACTGATCGATGGCGGCGGTGTAGATCGGAACGCCGGGCTGTGCCTTCTGCAGGCGGGCGATGCCCTCGGGGGCTGCGAGCAGGCAGACGAAGCGGATGTCCTTGGCGCCGCGCTGCTTCAGCTTCTCAATCGCGGCGGAGGCGGAGTTGGCGGTGGCGAGCATCGGATCGACGACGATGACCAGGCGGTCGGCGAGATCGTCCGGCGCCTTGAAATAGTACTCGACGGGTTCCAGCGTCTGCGGATTGCGGTAGATGCCGACGTGGGCGACACGGGCGGAGGGCACGAGATCGAGCATGCCTTCGAGCAGGCCGTTGCCGGCGCGGAGTATCGACGCGAACACCGGCTTCTTGCCCTGAAGGATCGGCGCGTCCATTTCGGCGAGGGGCGTCTCTATCTTGCGCGTGGTGAGAGGCGCGTCGCGCGTCACCTCGTAGGTGAGCAGCGTGGCGATCTCGCGGAGCAACTGGCGGAACTGGACCGTCGGTGTGGACTTGTCGCGCATCAGCGTCAGCTTGTGCTGCACGAGGGGGTGGTTGATGACGGTGACGTCGGCCATGGGATTCCTCCTCGTACACAGCAGAGCCCAACGGGCGGGCGAACCCTAGCCGCCCTGCCCTTCGCGCGCCAATGGCGGCGGTCACATCCGCGGCGGTTGTCCCCGGTCGCGGCGGTGCATAGGGTGCGACCCCATGGCACGCGCAATCATCATGGTCATGGATTCCTTCGGCATCGGCGGGGCGGAGGATGCCGATGCATTCGGCGACGTCGGGGCGGACACGTTGGGGCACATCGCGGCCGCGTGCGCGGCCGGCAAGGGCGACAAGGCCGGGCTGCGGAGCGGGCCGCTGACGATGCCCAACCTGGCGCGGCTGGGTCTCGGGCGGGCGGGGCAGGCCTCGACGGGGAAGCCGGTGCCGGGGCTCGAGGGCGAGCCGGGGCCGGACGCAATCTGGGGCTATGCGCGCGAAGTCTCGACCGGCAAGGACACGCCGTCCGGACATTGGGAGATGGCGGGCGTGCCGGTGACGTTCGCGTGGACGTATTTCCCGGACACGCGGCCGGCGTTTCCGCCGTCGCTCACCGACGCGCTCATCCGCGAGGCGAAGCTGCCGGGCATTCTCGGCGACAAGCATGCGTCGGGCATGCCGATCATCCACGAGTTCGGGCTGGAGTCGATCCGGACGGGGAAGCCGATCTGCTACACGAGCGCGGATTCGGTTTTCCAGATCGCGGCCCACGAGACGCATTTCGGACTCGAGCGGCTCTACGAGGTCTGTGAGGTCGCGCGTCGGCTGTGCGATCCGCTGAACGTTGGGCGCGTGATCGCGCGGCCGTTCGTCGGCGAGACGGTGGAGACCTTCAAGCGCACGCCGAACCGGCGCGACTACGCCGTGCCACCGCCCGAGCCGACGATCCTCGACCGGCTGGAGGCGGCGGGGCGGAAGGTGTTTTCCGTCGGCAAGATCGGCGACATCTTCGCACATCGCGGCACCGGCACGATCCTGAAAGCGCCGAACGACATGGCGCTGTTCGACAAGGCGCTGGCCGCGATGGACATGGCAGGCGACGGCGATCTTATCTTCGCCAACTTCGTCGATTTCGACACGCTGTATGGGCATGCGCGCGATGTCGCCGGCTATGCGGCGGCGCTGGAGGCTTTCGACCGGCGGGTGCCGGAGATGCTGGCGAAGCTGCGGGATGGCGATCTGGTGATTTTCACCGCCGATCATGGGAATGACCCGACGTATCGCGGGACGGACCATACGCGGGAGCATGTGGCGATCTGCGCGACGGTGAAGGGACGGCCGGGCAAGGCTGTCGGGGAGCGGAAGACGTACGCCGACATCGGGGAGTCGGTCGCGGCGCATTTGGGGATCGCGCCGGGACGGCATGGGGTGTCGTTTCTGTAAGGGCGACGACCTGCCCGGCTGAAAGGACAGTGCGACCCCCACCCACCGCCTTCGGCGGTCCCCCCTCCCCGCAAGGGGGAGGGATGCCAGTGCCATATTCTTCACGATGCAGAATGAGGCACCCTCCCTCCCCCTTGCGGGGGGGACCGCCGAAGGCGGTGGGTGGGGTCGCGGAACGCTGCGTGTTTCAAACTCTGAACGGCGGGCAACGGCGGCTTCAGGTTCGGCTCAGCGGGCGCGATCTAGAACGGCGGCATCAACCTACGGGGATACCGCCATGACCACGCTTTTCGCTCTGCTTGCCGCGCTCCAGCTGTTCATCTTCGGGCCGGAGAAGGTGCCGCCGCAGATTGCCGATGCGGTCACCCGGGCCGGCATTACGGCCACTGTCTCCATCGCCGACCAGCGCATGTATGTCGTCGTGATCGACGCCATGGGGCTGAAGAAGACGTATGCGTGGAAGGTTTCCACCGGCAAGGACGGCTTCGAAACGCCGACGGGCGACTTCCAGCCGACGCGGGTCGCGGCGGAGTACTACTCCAAGACTTACGATAACGCGCCGATGCCGCATGCGGTGTTCTTCACCGGCGGGTATGCCGTGCATGCCACCGAGGCGGTCGGGAAGCTCGGCGCGCCGGCTTCGCATGGCTGCGTGCGGCTGGCGCCGGAGAATGCAGCGATGTTCTTTGATCTGGTCGAGGCGTTCGGGACGCGGAATACGCGGATCGCGGTGAAGGCGTAGCGCTTGCGTGGGGGCAGTGCGACCCCCACCCACCATCGCTTCGCGACGGTCCCCCCTCCCCGCAAGGGGGAGGGATGATCGCGACATATCCTTCGCCGTTTCAGAGTGAGGCGCCCTCCCTCCCCCTTGCGGGGAGGGTGCCGAGCGTAGCGAGGCAGGTGGGGATCTCGCGACGGTTCATCTTCTGATTCAACTTGAAGCCAGCGCGGAAAGATGAGTCTCCGGAATCGGTTAGGGGCCGATCCTCTCGTAGACGGTGCGCGATACCGGAGGTGGGCCGCCGATCCTGTAGGCGGCGCGGAGGGACTCCGCGGCGCGCGTGGCGGCGGCTTCGTCTTTGGCGTGGACCTTTGCCAGCGGGGTCTTCGGGTCGAGGCTGGCACCGAGGCCGGCCAGCGCCGTGAAGCCGACGCTGTGGTCGATCGGATCGGCGGCGCCCATGCGGCCGCCTCCGAGCTCAACGACGGCAATGCCGATGGCGCGGGTATCGATCTGGCTGACCGTGCCGGACGACTCCGGGAAGATGTCGCGGACGACTGGCGCGGCGCGGAGATGCTTCGCCGGATTTTCGACGATGTCGGATGGGCCCCCCAGCGCGGCGCTCATGCGGTTGAACAGGTCGGCGGCCTTGCCGCTGGTGAAGGCGGCCTCGATCTTCGCCCTGCCCTCGCCGGCGTCCCTGGCGATCCCGGCGGTGGCGAGGACCTCGCCGCCGAGTGCAACGGTCACGTCCCAGAGGCGTTTGTCGATGTGCCGGGCGGCGAGGAAATCGACGGCATTCTGCACCTCGACCGCGTTGCCGGCGGCGGTGGCGAGGGGCTCGTTCATGTCGGTGATGAGGGCGCTGGTTTTCAGGCCGGCGCCGTTCGCGACCTCGACCAGGCTTTTCGCCAGCGCACGGGAGTCTTCCAGCTTCTGCATGAAGGCGCCGCTGCCGGTCTTCACGTCCATGACCAGCGAGCCGAGGCCGGCGGCGAGCTTCTTGGACAGGATCGAGGCGGTGATGAGCGGGATCGACTCCACCGTCGCGGTGACGTCGCGGATGGCGTAGACGCGCTTGTCGGCGGGGGCGAGGTCGGCGGTCTGGCCGATGATGGCGCAGCCGACGTCCTTCACCACCTTGCGGAACAGGGCGTTGTCGGGTTGCGTCGTGTAGCCGGGGATGGAGTCGAGCTTGTCGAGGGTGCCGCCGGTGTGGCCGAGGCCGCGGCCGGAGATCATCGGGACGTACGCGCCGCAGGCGGCAAGCGCGGGGGCGAGCATCAGCGAGACGTTGTCGCCGATGCCGCCGGTGGAGTGCTTGTCCAGCACCGGGCCGTGGAGATCGGACCAATCCAGCGTCGTGCCGGAGTCGCGCATTGCTTCGGTCAGCGCCACCGCCTCGTCGCGCGACATGCCGCGGAAGAAGACCGCCATCGTGAAGGCGGCGACCTGGCCTTCGGTCACCGTGCCGGCGGTGAGGCCGGCGACCATGAAGGCGATCTCCTCGCGCGTGAGCGGGAGGGCGTCGCGTTTCTTGCGGATGATTTCCTGGGGTAACACGGTCGCCCTCCTCTGCTGTCATCCTTCGGCGGCGCGAAGCGCCGTCCGGAGGATCATGCGCCGATGGGCTCGGCCTTCGATGTCAGGCTGGTGGCAGCCGATCCCCCGGTCAAGCCGGGGGATGACAGTGCGTGGAGTGGCGGCGCGAGTTACTTGCACCATCGGCGGATACTGGGTCCCCGCCTTCGCAGGGATGACCGTCGAGAATGTGACGCCGTCGTCAGCGTCCGTCAGCGCCACGCGCGGTCGCGGAGGTAGCGCTTGATGATGCGGGCGAGCTTGGCGGCGCCGAGCGGGGCCAGTTCCTTGGTTTCCTCGTGCGTGATTTCGGCGCCGGTCATGCCGGCGGCGAAGTTCACTATCGCCGAGGCAGCGGCGCAGCGAAGGCCGAAAAAGCGGCCGAGAATGATTTCCGGCACCGTGGACATGCCGACGGCGTGGGCGCCGGCGAGCCGCGCCATGCGGATCTCGGCTGGCGTCTCGAACGACGGGCCGGAGAACCACATGTAGACGCCGGTCGTCATGTGGATGCCCTCGCGCTCGGCTGCGCCCAGCAGTGCGGCACGGATCTCCATGTCGTAAGCGGCGGTGAGGCCGACGAAACGGCCGTCGCCGGGCTGGCCGATCAGGGGATTGGCACCGGCGAAGTTGATGTGGTCGGTGATCAGCATCACCTCGCCGGGACCGACCTCGGTGCGCAGCGACCCGGCGGCGTTGGTGCAGATCAGCGTGTCGGCGCCGAGCGCGGCAAGCGTTGCGAGCGGAGCGCGCATGGCGGCGGCGTTGCCGTGCTCGAAGTAATGCTCGCGGCCGGAGAAGGCGACGACAGCGGCGCCCTCCAGCCAACCGGCGACGACCTCGCTCCGGTGCGACGAGACGCTGGAAATCGGGAAGCCGTCCAACTGGCGGTACGGGATGCGGACGGCATCCTGAATCTCGTCCGCGAGGCCGCCGAGGCCGGAGCCCAGCACGATGCCGACGCTGTACGGCAGATCTGCGCGCGCGCGAATGGCGGCGGCGGCCTTCTCGCCTTCACCGGTCACCTGGTGTCCTCCATCTCGAAGGCCGACGGCAGTAGCTGCTCGATGCGGTAGGTCTGGCCCTCGCCCGACGGGTCGATGACGTGGACGGGCGTGCCGACGGTGGCGAATTCGGCGATGCGCTGGCGGCATCCGCCGCACGGCGTGGTGAGGCGGCCCTCGATGCGATCGGCGACGACGGTGATCTCGGCGATGCGGCGGCCGGGGCCTGGCGGATTGGCAGCGACCATCGCCGCGATGGCGGAGGTCTCGCCACACCAACCCTCGGGGTAGGACGCATTCTCGACATTGGCGCCGACGTGTGTGGTGCCAGCCTCAGTCAGGATCGCGGCCCCGACATGGAATTTAGAGTACGGCGCGTGCGCCATGTCGCGCACGGCTTTCGCCTTGTCGAACAGCGCGCGGTTCATGTCGCCTCCCCTGCCCGTCCGCTTTTGCCATGCGGCACACGCGATTTTCAGACCCTTGCAGGGCCGCTGGCAAGGTGCGCGGTCCTGTGCACGATATTTTCCAACTGGTGAAAGAATCCACATGAAAATGACAGCGGTTCATGCAAATCTGCCCTGATCGGGGTCTGTGGGCAGGCGCCCGCGGACTGCCCGGAAAGCCGTGAAAACCGGCTCCGGAGCGATTGTTTCGGTTGCCAATGGAAACGGGTGGCCACGTTGGTGGCGACGCCCGGTTCAATGCGGAGACCAGCAAGAATTGCCTCAAGGTTTGGCCGACAGCAGGCCACCGGGGTTCCTCTTTCCTGAACATTGGAGGGTGAGTTGAAATCAGTAGTGAAGATGACGTTGGCCGCGATGTTTGCCGCGACCGCGCTCAGCGCCGCACCGGCCTGGGCCTACAAGGCCTGCCAGGTGACCGACATCGGCGGCGTCGACGACAAGGGCTTCAACCAGACCGCCTGGAAGGGCGTGCAGGACGCACAGGCGCAGATCCCGGGCGTCGAAGGCAAGCTGCTCGAGTCGAAGGCGGAGACGGATTACGTCCCGAACATCAACTCGTTCGTCGCCGAGAAGTGCGACATGATCATCACCGTCGGCTTCCTGCTGGGTGATGCGACCAAGGCCGCGGCGGAAGCGAACAAGGACATCAAGTTCTCGATCGTCGACTTTGCGTATCCCGACACGATCCCGAACGTGCTCGGCCAAGTCTACAACACCGACGAAGCGGCGTTCCTCGCGGGGTACCTCGCGGCCGGCGTCTCCAAGTCAGGCGTGGTCGGCACCTTCGGCGGCATCAACATCCCGCCGGTGACGATCTTCATGGACGGGTTCGTGCGCGGCGTCGACTACTACAACAAGCAGAAGGGCAAGACGGTGAAGGTGCTTGGCTGGGATCCGGTCAAGAAGGAAGGCCTGTTCACCAACAACTTCGACTCGCTCGACGACGGCAAGACCTTCGCCAAGAACCTCAACGACGAAGGCGCAGACATCGTCATGCCGGTCGCCGGCCCGGTCGGCCAGGGTTCGGCCGCACTCGCGACCGAGCTCGGCCCGGACAAGCTGAAGATCGTCGGCGTGGACGTCGATCAGTACCTGACGGACCCGGACCACAAGGGCGTGTTCCTGACCTCGGTCCTGAAGCGCATGGACTCGACCACGGTCGCCGCGATCAAGGCAGGCGTCGATGGCTCGTTCAAGGGCGGCGTGATCGTCGGCACGCTCGCATCGGGCGGCGTCGGCCTTGCCCCGTATCACGATCTCGACTCGGCCGTTCCGGCTGACCTCAAGGCTGAGATCGACAAGATCGCCGCCGGCATCAAGGACGGCTCGATCTCCGTGAAGGGCTAGTCAGCCCGCACGGAGTACCGCAATATGAAACCGCCGCGTCCCCCAAAGGACGCGGCGGACTTCTTAGAGGCACCCGGAGCGCGATGGGGCGCAGCGCGTTTCCGGCCATCGACGGGACGGGTCGATCTTGGAAATCGAGCTGCGGGGCATCACCAAACGCTTTGGCAGCGTCGTCGCCAATTCTGACGTGAGCCTGAGAATCCGGCCGGGCGAAGTGCTGGGCCTCCTCGGCGAAAACGGCGCCGGCAAATCCACGCTGATGAACGTGCTGTCCGGACTCTACCGTCCGGATGAAGGCGAGATCCTGATCGACGGGAAGCCGACGTTCTTCCACGACGCCAAGGACGCCATCCACGCCGGCATCGGCATGGTCCACCAGCACTTCATGCTGGTGCCGGTGTTCACCGTGGCGGAGAACGTGGTGCTGGGCGTCGAGCCGACCGGCGCGCTCGACCACCTCGACCTCGGCAAGGCGCGGCAGCAGGTGAAGGCGATCAGCGCCGAGCATGGGCTGGAGGTCGATCCCGACGCGGTGATCGAGGAGATGCCGGTCGGCCTGCAGCAGCGCGTCGAGATCATCAAGGTTCTCTTCCGGTCCGCGGAAGTCATCATCTTCGACGAGCCGACGGCGGTGCTGACGCCGCAGGAGGTGGTGGAATTCTTCGGCATCGTGCGGTCGCTGAAGGCCGCGGGCAAGGCGCTGGTGTTCATCACGCACAAGCTGCGCGAGGTGCTGGCGGTGGCCGACCGCATCAGCGTGCTGCGTGGCGGCAAGATCGTGGGCGAAGGCGACCCGAAGACGGCGACGGAGGCCGATCTCGCGGCGATGATGGTGGGGCGCTCGGTGCGCTTCAGCGTCGACAAGAGGGCGACTGCGGTCGGTGGGCAACTCCTCGAGGTGAGCAACCTGCGGGTCGCCAACGAGCGCGACGAGGTGACCGTCGACAACGTGAGCTTCGCGATGCATGCCGGCGAAGTCGTCGGCATCGCGGGCGTGCAGGGCAATGGACAGACCGAGCTGGTCGAGACCCTGACGGGCCTCCGGCGCCCCCTCAGCGGGACGGTGACGTTCATGGGCGGCGACATCACTCGCGCCTCGACGCGCGAGCGGCACGCGCGCGGCATCGCGCACATTCCCGAGGACCGCCAGAAGTCCGGAATGATCGCCGACTTCACGGTGGCGGAGAACAGCGTGCTCGACTCCTACTACGAGCCGCGCTTCGCGCACGGCATCAACATGCGCTGGCCGGAAGTGAACAGGGAGAGTGCGCGGATCGTGAGGGATTTCGACGTGCGCACGCCATCGATATTTGCGCTCGCCGATCATCTCTCGGGCGGTAACCAGCAGAAGCTGGTGGTCGGGCGCGAACTGTCGCGCGACATCAAGCTGATGATCGCGGCGCAGCCGACGCGCGGCGTGGACGTCGGCTCGATCGAATACATTCACGACCGGCTGATCGCGGCACGCGACAGCGGCGTCGGCGTCCTGATCGTCTCCACGGAGCTGGAGGAAATCCTGTCGCTTTCGGACCGGATCCTCGTGATGTATCGCGGCCGTATCGTCGCCGAATTCCCGGGCGGCGCGGACGTAAAGGAAATCGGCCTCGCCATGGCGGGCGCCAACGCCCAGGGGGCTTCGGCATGAGCGCGCCCGAGAAAGGCGATTGGCTGGGCAACGAGGTACTGAAGCGTGTGGTGGTTACACGCTTCGACATCGAGCAGATCGTGCTGGTGCCGATCCTCGCGGTCGTGATCGCGCTGGTGCTGGGCGGCATCGTGATGCTGGCGACGGGTGTCAGCATCGAGTCGATCGGGCAGGCGTTTCTCGCCCTATTCACCGGGTCGGTCGGCTCCGCGTCCGCGCTATCGGAGACGCTGACGGCTGCGGCACCGTTGACCCTCGCCGGTCTCGGGCTGGCGCTGGGCTTCCGCGCCGGCCTGTTCAACATAGGCGCCGAAGGGCAACTGATCCTCGGCGGCATGGCTGCGGTGGCGGTCGGCTTCATGGTGCACGCGCCGGCGTACATCCACCTGCCGCTGGCGCTCATTGCCGGCGCACTCGTCGGCGCGGTGTGGGCGGCGATCGCGGGATGGCTGAAGGCGGCGACGGGCGCGCACGAAGTCATCACCACGATCATGCTCAACTTCATCGCCATGAGGCTCGGCGACTATCTCTTACGCAACCCGCCGATCCAGAAGGCCGGACGCTCCGACCCGATCTCGGAGACGGTGCTACCCTCCGCGCAGTTGCCGCGGCTGCTTACGTGGCTTGACCCGACGCTGCGCGTTCATCTCGGCATCATCATCACGCTGGCAGCGGTGGGGGTCGTGTACTGGCTGCTGTTCAAGACGACGAAGGGATTCGAGTTCCGCTCCTCCGGCTCCAATCCCGACGCGGCGCGCTACGCCGGCATCAAGTCGGGGCTTACCATCGTGCTCGTGATGGCATGCTCGGGGACGCTTGCCGGACTGGCGGGAGCCAACCAGGTGTTGGGCGTGCTCGGGCGCGCCTCGCCGGGCTTCTCCGGCGGCGCCGGCTTCGACGCCATCGCGGTGGCACTGCTCGGTCGGTCGCATCCTGTGGGCGTGCTGCTCGCGGGGCTGTTGTTCGGCGCGCTGGAAGCCGGCGGTCGGCAGATGCAGGTGTCGGCCGGCGTGCGCATCGACCTCATCTCGATCATCCAGGCGCTGATCATCATTTTCGTCGCCGCGCCCCTGCTGGTGCGCGCGATCTTCCCGTTTGCGTTCGCCAAGCGCGCGCTGGGCGGAGGCTAGCCAATGGAGCTCCGCGAGACACACCACGCGGCCGCGCCGCTCGACAGCATCCGCCGCCGGCAGACGGTGATCATCGGCTGGCTGCTGATCGCGCTGGCGGTGTTCGTCGTCGGCGTGTTCGGGATCGAGTCCAGTGGGAGCGCCAGTTTCCGGCTGACGCTGCCGGGCGACGCTTTCGCCATCCCGGATCTCGTCGTTCCGGCCGCTCCGTACATTTACGCCGTCGCGGTTATCCTCGCGTTCCTCGGGGGGCGGCAGTTCGTGCGCGGGGCCGCGGGGACCTCCGCGCTGTTCCTCGGCATCGGGCTGTTTCTTGTGGTCACGGCGTTCCTCGTCTGGGCGACGGCGGGGAAATCGTTCTCGCTGACCGGCATGCTGGAATCGACGGTGGTGCGTGCCGTGCCGATCGCGCTCGGCGGCCTGGTCGGCGTGCTCAGCGAGCGCGTGGCGGTGGTGAACATCGGCATCGAGGGCATGCTGCTATCCGGCGCTTTCACCGGCGCCGTCGCCGGCTCGCTGCTCGGCGGATGGGGCGGGCTGGCAGCGGCCATCATCGTCGGCGGCCTGATGGGGCTGATGCTCGGCGCCCTGGTCATCACGTATCGCGTGGACCAGATCATCGCCGGCGTGGCGATCAACCTTTTCGTGCTGGGGCTGACGTCCTACGTCTCGAGCCAGGTGCTGACGCAATACCGCTGGCTGAACAACGCGCCGGTTTTCCGCGGGATAGAGATACCGCTGCTCTCAGACCTGCCGGTCGTTGGGCGCGTGCTTTTCTCGCAGAACATATTCGTCTACGGCGCGGCGATCATGATCGCGGTCGCGACCTACTACCTGTTCTACACGCGCATGGGCCTTCGCGCCCGCGCGGTCGGCGAGCATCCCGAGGCGGCCGATACGCTCGGCATAAACGTCTACCGGCTGCGCTACATCAACGTCACCATCGGCGGCATGGTGGCGGGCTTCGGCGGCGCGTGGTTCACGCTGGGCTCGGTCGGCCGTTTCGACGACAACATGACCGGCGGGCGCGGGTTCATCGGCCTCGCGGCGATGATTTTCGGGCGCTGGCATCCCGTCGGTGCGCTGCTGGCGGCGCTGGTGTTCGGGTTCGCCGACTCGCTGCAGCAGAAGCTCGCCATCCTGCAGGTGCCCATCCCATCGGAGTTCCTGGCGATGGCGCCGTATATCGCGACGATCGTGCTGGTCGCGGGTATCGTCGGCCGCGCGCGGGCGCCGGCGGCGGACGGCAAGCCGTACATCAAGGACTAGCGACATGCGCCGCGAAGGGGCGATCGCGCTCGTCGCGCACGATCAGATGAAGGACGCGATGGTGGCGTTCGTGCGCGACCACCAGGCGGCGCTGGCGGAATTTGCGCTGTTTGCCACCGGCACCACGGGATCGCGGGTGCTGGCGGCCTGCCCTCACCTCAGCGTGACGCGGCTGAAATCGGGGCCGCTCGGCGGCGACCAGCAGATCGGCGCGCTGATCGCCGACGGGAAAATCTCGGCGCTGATCTTCTTCATCGACCCGCTGTCGCCACTGCCCCATGACGTCGACGTCAAGGCGCTGACGCGTCTTGCAGTGCACTACGACATCCCAATGGCGCTCAACCGCAGGACAGCGGATATTCTCGTGACGCGCCCGGAGGCGCTCGTCTTCAGCGGAGCCAAGGCTTGAGCGGCTACCTCGACCAACTGCCCTTCCCCATCCTGATCGGCGACATTGGCGGAACGAATGCGCGTTTCGCGGTGATCGACAACCCGAACGCGCCGGTGCGGCGGCTGCCCAACGTGCATACGGCCGACTTTGTCACGATCGACGATGCGATCGAGGATGCGGTGGTGAGCAAAGGCGGGACGAAGCCGAAAGCGGCGGTGCTGGCGCTGGCCGGGCCGATCACCGGCGACGAGGTGCCGCTCACCAACTGCGACTGGGTGGTGCGGCCGAAGGTCCTGATCGCGCGCTTCGGCATCGCCGAGGTCGTGCTGCTCAACGATTTTGAGGCGCAGTCGCTCGGGTTGCCGGAACTCGGCCCCAGCGACATCGATATGCTGGGCGACGGCGTCATCGAGGACGGCGCGCGTGTGGTGATCGGGCCGGGCACCGGCCTCGGCGCCGGCGCGCTGGTGCTGTCGCGCGGCATCTGGATACCGATACCGGGCGAAGGTGGGCATGTCGGGCTCGGCCCGGTGACGCCGCGCGACCTCGAAGTGTGGCCGCATATCGAACGACACGGGCCGCGCGTATCGGCCGAGACGGTGCTGTGCGGCGCCGGGATGGTGCGCCTTTACAAGGCAGTGTGCGCCAGCGACGCCGTGGCGCCGCGCTTCGATACGCCGGCGGAGATCACCGCCAACGGGCTATCGGGCGACGACGGGCAGGCCAAGGAGACGCTGTCGATTTTCGCGGAGCACCTCGGGCGCGTAGCCGGCGACACGGCGCTGGTTTTCATGGCGCGGGGCGGCGTTTACCTCGCGGGCGGCATCACCGCGCGGATAGCGCCGGTCCTGCAATCGGGCGGCTTTCGCGCGGCGTTCATCGACAAGTGGCCGCACGGTAAGCTGATGGAACGGATGGCGACGGCGATCATCACCAAGGAAGACGCGGCGCTGGCAGGGATCGCGGCGTTCGCGCGAACGCCGTCGCGATATGGCGTGGAGGTCGGCGGGCGGCGGTGGCAGGGATAAGCGCGCGCCGCTGCGGCGCTAGTGCTCGCCCATCGTGTGGCCTTCCGACTCGTTCGCCGGTTCGGCGTTGAGCTGACCGTATTTGTCGGCGCCGATGTCGGCGAGGAGACGGAGCTGAGTTTCGAGGAAGTTGATGTGGCCTTCCTCGTCCTGGAGGAGGTCCTCGAACAGCTTCATCGAGACGATGTCGCCGGCGATGCGGCAAATTTCGCGGGCCTCGGAGTAGTAGGCCTTGGCGCCGTATTCACCCTCGAGGTCGGCTTCCAGAACCTCCTTGATGTTCTGGCCGATCTTAAGCGGGTTGAGCTGCTGCATGTTAGGAAAGCCGTCGAGGAAGATGATGCGGTCGGTCAGCTTGTCGGCGTGCTGCATCTCCTCGATCGATTCGGCGCGCTCTTTCTTCGCCAGTTTGGCGTAGCCCCAGTCCTCCACCAGGCGGAAGTGCAGCCAGTACTGGTTGACCGCGGTGAGTTCCATGCGCAGCGCCTGGTTGAGGCACTCGATGACCTTGGGGTCGCCCTTCATTGCCGCACTCCGCTTTCCCTGGAACGGTTCAAAGGATTAGCCCGCCGCGCGGCGCGCGGTCAAACCTCGACCGTGAGGACGGTGACCATCGCGACGATCTCGTCCTCGGCCGCCTCGGCGACGCTCGCCAGCGGCTCGGGGCACGTGAACGCGAGGCCGGCCTCCGCGATGATGCTGCGGACCGTGGCGAAGCAGGTGCCGCAGCTCGGGCGGTAGCCAACGTGGCGGAAAATGCGGCCCGGGGTGATCGGGCGGAACGGATCTTCGGCCGCCAGCTCGCTCGCAGCTGCGAGGATGCGGGCCTTGGTCAGAACGGTGCAGGAGCAGACGATCATGCTGCCGATGAGATGGCATTCACCAGCGATGGTGGCAAGGTGGGCGAACGCCTAAGCTTTCGCCAGCGCGCGCCTGGCTGTGACCTTGACCAGATTGGCGCGGTAGGCGGGCGTGGCGTGGATGTCGCCGAGCATGGTTGCTGGGTCGATGGTGACCGCATCGATCGCGGCGGGCGACCAATCAGCGCTGAGCGCCCGCTCGATCTCGGCGGCACGGAAGGCGCCGTTGTTGCCGGCGCCGGTGACGGCGACGCGGATGCCGCCCGGGCCCTTCGCGATAAAGGTGGCTGCCAAGGCATACCGCGAGGCGGGGTTGCGGAACTTTTCGTAAGCGGCGCGATCGGGCACCGGGAAATCGACGCGTACGATGATCTCGCCATCTTCCAGAGCCGTGGCGAATAGACCGCGGATGAAATCGTCGGCGGGAATCGCGCGCTGATCGGTGTGGATGGTTGCGCCAAGGGCCAAAACGGCGGCGGCGTAGTCGGCGGCGGGGTCGTTGTTGGCAAGCGAGCCGCCGATGGTGCCCATGTGTCGCACCGCGGGGTCGCCGATGAGGGCCGCCAGCGCGGCGAGCGCCGGTATTGCCTTGCGTACGGCGTCCGAGGCGGCGACCTCGGCGTGGGTGGTGCCGCCGCCAATGCTGACGACACCGTTGGCAACGGAGATGCCCTTCAGCTCGGCAAGCCGCGCGATGTCGATGAGATCGGTCGGCGCGGCGAGGCGCTGCTTCATCGTAGGGAGCAGGGTCTGGCCGCCGGCGATGTAGCGCGCGTCAGCGTTGAACAGGGCGCGCGCCTCGGCAAGCGTCGACGGTCGGTGGTAGCGGGTCTCGTACATGGCTCAGCGCATCGCCGCGGCGCCGGCCGCGATCGCCTTGACGATGTTCTGGTAGCCGGTGCAGCGGCAGATGTTGCCTTCCAGCTCGTGGCGGATGGTCGCGTCGTCAAGGTCGTTGCCCAGGCGGCGGACCATGTCGACGGCGGTGATGATCATGCCCGGCGTGCAGAAGCCGCACTGGAGGCCGTGATGCTCGTGGAAGGCTTGCTGCATCGGATGGAGCTGGCTGCCGGTGGCGAGCCCCTCGATGGTGGTGACGCGCGTGCCATCGGCGCGGCGGGCGAGCACCGTGCAGGATTTCACGGCCACGCCATCCATGAGCACGACGCAGGCGCCGCATTGCGACGTGTCGCAGCCGATGTGCGTGCCGGTCAGCCCGAGCTTCTCGCGCAGCAGCTCCACCAGCAGCGTGCGGTCCTCGACCTCGGTGGAAGCGGACTTGCCGTTGAGGGTGAGTGACACCGACGGCATCAGCGCACGACCAGCAATACGGCCACGCCGATAGCGATGATCAGCAGGCCCCAGACCATAGGCCCACCCAGGAAGCCGCGGACGGCGGCCTCCTCGACCTCCTCCTCGCCTTCCTTGGCGACCTCGACGACTTCCTCAATCGCATGCTCGACGGCGTTCTCGACTGCGTGCTCTGCCTTTGCCAATGGTCCCTCGTTCAGACGCTTCGCCAGATTGGCGAAAAACTGGTCGGCCATCTGCTTGGCGGTGGCGTCAATGAGACGCGCGCCGATCTGCGCAAGCTTGCCGCCAACTTGACCGCGGGCGGTATAGCGCAGGATTGTCTGGTCGCCATCCTCAAACAGCTTCACGTCGGCGCCGCCGTTGGCGAAGCCGACGACACCGCCCTTCCCTTCCCCGGTGATGGTGTAGGACAGCGGGGCGTTGACATTGGTGAGGGTCACCTTGCCGTTGAAGGTGGCGCGGACCATGCCGACCTTGGCTTCCACGGTGCCGTTCATCTCGGTGTCCGAGACTTTGGTCAGCGCCGTGCAGCCGGGGATCGCGTCTTTCAGGACGGCGGGATCGTTCAGCGCGGCCCATACAGCGGACCGCGGCGCGTCGATCTTCACCTCGCCCGACATTTCCATGGGGTGCTTCCGGAAGGGATGCCTCGGCGGCAATCGTGGCACGGCGGCGGGACGCGGGGCAAGCGGCGATGCGGGCGCCCCCTCCACCATGCTTCGCATGGTCCCCCTCCCCCGTTTCACGGGGGAGGACCCGCCCGCCCTTAGTGCTCCCAACTCGCCACGGCGTGGTGCTCCCCCGTTTACGGGGGAGCTGTCGGCGAAGCCGACTGAGGGGGCGCGAGGTGACGCCACGAAGGGTGGGCGATACAAGGTGCCGGTGACCACCGCCGAATCCCCCGCCCGTACCGCGCTTCGCCGTAAGACGCCCGTGATCCTGGAGACACGGGGGTGGAGCGACTATGCGCTGATCGATTCGGGCAATGGCGAGAAGCTGGAGCGATACGGGAAATACCGCATCGTGCGACCCGAGGCGCAGGCGCTGTGGACACCGCGGAAAGCGGCGCGCGAGTGGGAGGCGGCGGACGCGAAATTCGTCGGCATCGGGGAAGACGAGAAGGAGGGCGAGACGGGTGGGCGCTGGCGCTACAAGCGGCCGCTCGGCGAGACGTGGCCGATCGAATATGACGGCGTGCCGTTTCTCGGGCGTTTCACGTCTTTCCGCCATGTCGGCGTGTTTCCCGAGCAGGCGACGCACTGGGACTGGATGCGCGACCTGATCGCCGGCGCGGGACGGCCGGTGAAGGTGCTGAACCTGTTCGCCTATACCGGCGTCGCGTCGCTGATCGCGGCGAAGGCGGGAGCTGAGGTGACGCACATAGACGCGTCGAAGAAGGCGATCGGCTGGGCGCGTGAGAACCAGGCGCTGGGGCATCTCGAGGCGCTGAAGATTCGCTGGATCTGCGAGGACGCGACCAAGTTCGTCGAGCGCGAGACGCGGCGCGGATCACGCTATGACGGGATCATCCTCGACCCGCCGAAATTCGGGCGGGGACCGAACGGCGAGGTGTGGGACATCTTCACGTCGCTGCGGCCGCTGCTTGCGGCCTGCGTCGGGCTGCTGTCGGAGCGGGCGCTATTCCTGATCCTCACGGCATATTCGATCCGAGCGTCGTTCTATTCGATCGACGAACTCGCGGCTGAATCGCTTGCCGGGCGCGGCGGGTTGCTGGAGTCGGGCGAGCTGGTGCTGCAGGAGGAAGGCGGCGGCCGACGGTTGTCGACGTCGCTGTTCTCGCGGTGGTCGGCGTGAACCTCTTTCGTCGCGCGTGCCCCCTCCACCGCCTTCGGCGGTCCCCCTCCCCCGTTTCACGGGGGAGGACCCGTCCGGCCTTGGGTGCTCCCCCGTTTACGGGGGAGCTGTCGGCGCAGCCGACTGAGGGGGCAAATCATGCGTGACGGGCCTCCCCCACCGGGCGCCGTGAAGACGATCACGTCGCTCGCCAACCCCATCGTCAAGGACATCCGGGCGTTGGCCTTGCCGAAGAATCGGAAGGCGAGCGGGTTGTTCGTGGCCGAGGGGCTGAAGCTGGTGGCCGATGCCGTCGAGGCTGGGTGGGCGGTGAAGACGCTGGTTCATGCCAGCAACGTCGCGGCGCAGCCGCTGGTGGCGCGGCTGGCGGGGTCGACGCATGCGAAGGGCGGCGATGTGCTGTCGGTGAGCGAGGCGGTGCTCGCCAAGATTTCGCGTCGGGATAACCCGCAGACGGTGATCGGCGTGTTCGAGCAGCGGCTGATGCCGGCTGCCGCGATCCGGGCGAAGCCCGGCGACGTGTGGGTGGCGCTGGAGGCGGTGCGCGACCCGGGCAATCTCGGGACGATCGTGCGCACCTGCGATGCGGTAGGGGCGGCCGGCGTGGTCCTGGTGGGCGACACCGTCGATCCGTTTTCGGTCGAAGCGGTGCGGGCGACGATGGGATCGGTGTTCGCGGTGCCGCTGGCGCGGGCGAGCCGGGCCGAATTCGTGAAGCTTGCCGCCGGTTGGCAGGGCACGGTGGTCGGGACGCACCTCAAGGCGACGGACGATTATCGCGCGGTCCAATACAAGACGCCGGTGCTGCTGGTGATGGGCGGCGAGCAGGCTGGGCTGACTGCGGAGGTCGCGGGGGCGCTCCGCACGCTGGTGAAGATTCCGATGGCGGGCAAAGCAGACTCGCTAAACCTCGCGGTGGCGACGGCGGTGATGCTGTTCGAGATCCGGCGTGGGGCGTTGAAATTGGATGGCTGACGTCGTCGGTTCATGGCGCGCCGGGAAGCCGCAAGGCCCCCTCACCGTCTTTGGCCTCGCCATCGTGATCGCCACGGTAGCGATCGACCAGATCGCGAAGCTCGTGGCGGTGGCGCAGTTGCCGATCGGTTCGGCGGTCGAGCTGTTGCCGATCCTCACGCTTTACCGCGTCGAGAACACGGGCATTGCGTTTTCTTTTCTATCGGGCGGCGGGCTGCCGCTGGTTATCATGACGCTGATCGTGGCGACCGTGGTGGTCGGCTTCTGGGTGCGCGCCGGCGACGGCGGGCGGCTCGCGGCAGCGGGATTTGCGCTGATCGTCGGCGGCGCCATCGGCAACCTGATCGACAGGATCAGACTTGGCTCCGTGGTCGACTTCCTGCTGCTCCATTTTGGCGAGCGAACGCTGTTCGTGTTCAACCTCGCCGACGCCGCGCTGACGCTTGGGCCAGCGCTGCTGATCGTCACTTATCTTTTCCCGTCAAAGGAGTAGCCGGAGGCTGCTGGCGTGCTAGCCTTTGCCCGCGGCCAGATAGAGTCGGGGGATGGCGCAGCACACACCTGTCAGCTTTGTGACAGTCAGCATCGAGGGCGATTTCTGGCGCGAACGGCTGGAAACCGTGCTGACGCGCACGATTCCGGCCCAGCACGCGGCCATGGAGAAGGCGGGCGTCTTCGAATCGGTCGTCATGGCGGAAGCGGCGGGGGAGTTGCGTATTCCTGCCGATGACAAAGGCTTCACGCCTCAGATTTTCTGGGATGCAGAGATCGGCTTGTGGCTGGAGGCCGCGAGCTATGGGCTCGCCTACCGCCGGCAGCCGACGATCGAAGGACAGATCGAGACGATCGGCGCTGCATTGGTGAAGACGCAGGCGGAAGACGGCTATCTCAACACCTGGTTCACATCGCGCGCGCCGAAGGAGCGGTGGACGAATCTGCGAGACGGGTACGAGTTGTACTCGGCCGGCCATCTGATCGAAGCGGCGGTGGCGCATTTCCAGGCGACCGGCGAGCGCACGCTGATGGATCCGCTACTGCGATATGTCGACCACATCGCAGCGACGTTCGGGCCGGGCGAGGAGCAGAAGCACGGCTATGCGGGGCACGAAGGAATCGCGCTGGCGTTGGTGCGGCTGCATGGCGTGACCAGGGAAGAAAAGCACCTCGACCTAGCGCAGTACTTCATCGACGCGCGGGGGCAGGCGCCGAACTTCTTCACGATCGAGGCGCTGGCGCGCGGCGACGACGAGCCCGACCCACGGGGTCTGGCGTTCACGCAATCACACCGACCGGTGCGCAACGAGGACGCCGCGGTCGGCCATGTCGTGCGGGCGTTCGCGCTCTACGCCGGCATGACGTGCATGGCGAGCGAGCGGCGGGATGGCGCGCTGAAACGCGCGGTCGAGGCGCTGTGGCAGGACGTGACGCAGAACCAGATGTACGTGACCGGCGGGGTCGGGCAGAACGCCGACGGCACCTTCGGCAAGGCGCGGGAACTGCCGAACGAAACGGCGCACGCGGAGACCGCAGCCGCGGTAGGACTGGTGCATTGGGCGAAGCGGATTCTGGCGCTGGATCTCGACGGCAAGTACGCCGACGTGCTGGAGCTGGCGCTCTACAATGCGGCACTTGCCGGGCTGTCGCAGGACGGCGAGCACGCGTTCGAGACCAACCCGCTCGCGGACGACGGCAAACACCGGCGTGTAGCCTGGAGCGACGATCCGCGCGGCGCACTCAACATCGCGCGGCTGATCGCGTCGGTGGGCGGCCTTTTCTACTCGGTGGCCGAAGACGGGCTGGCGGTACATCTCTACGGCGGTGCATCCGCCACGCTTTCGATCGGCGGCCGGGCGGTGTCGATCCGCGAGGTGAGCGACTACCCGTGGTCGGGCAAAATCAGGCTGACCATCGACCCGGTCGAGGCAGGCGAATTCACATTGCGCCTCCGCATCCCGGCATTCGCACGCGAGGCCAAGGCACGGATCAACGGCGCCGGAATCGATGTCAGCGGCAACCTGGTGCGCGGCTATCTCGAGATACGGCGGACCTGGAATCCCGGCGACACGGTCGACCTCGACCTGCCGATGCCGGCGGAGCGGATCTATGCGAACCCGGACGTCGTAGCGGACCGCGGACGGGTGGCCCTGAAGCGCGGGCCACTGGTCTATTGCTTCGAGGCTGTGGACAACCCCTCGTTGCGCCAAATGCGACTGCCGGCAACCGCGCCATTGGCGGCCGCGGAGCGCGACGATCTGTTAGGCGGGATCACCACCATAACGGCGGCCGCGACCGTGGCCGATCAGGCCACGCCCGGCGGGCCGCTCTACGGCAGCGAGCGCCCACCGACAAAGGCGGTGACGTGGACGGCGGTGCCATATTTCGCGTGGGCCAACCGGGAGGCCGGCGCGATGCAGGTCTGGGTCAACGAGGATTGATCACGCAGGCCACCGCCGATAAGAATTCACTCAGCCAAGACAAACGAGCGCCCGGTGAGGAAACATGGCCAACGTTGAACTCCGTGGAGTGAAGAAGCGCTACGGCGCGGTCGAGGCGATCAAGCATCTCGACCTCAGCGTCGGTGAAGGCGAGTTCTGCGCGCTGCTTGGACCGTCGGGCTGCGGCAAGTCCACGCTGCTCCGCATGATCGCCGGGCTCGAAGTCGTGACCGAAGGCTCGATCCTGATCGGCGGCGTCGATGTCACCGATATGCCGCCGGCCAAGCGGCGCATCGCCATGGTGTTCCAGTCGTACGCGCTCTACCCGCACATGACGGTGCGCCAGAACATCGGCTTTTCGCTGCGCGTCGCCAAGACGCCCAAGGACGTGATGGACAAGCGCGTCGCGGAAGTGGCGCGGATGCTGCAGCTCGAAAATTTGCTCGACCGGCGGCCGGCGCAGCTTTCCGGCGGGCAGCGGCAGCGCGTCGCGATCGGGCGGGCACTGGTGCGCGAGCCGCAGGTGTTCCTGTTCGACGAGCCGCTGTCGAATCTCGATGCCATGCTGCGCGTGCAGATGCGCGTCGAAATCGCGAAGCTGCACCAGGACCTGAAGACGACGATGATCTACGTCACCCACGACCAGGTCGAGGCGATGACGCTGGCCGACAAGATCGTGGTGCTCGACCACGGGGTGATCTCGCAGGTCGGCACGCCGATGGATCTCTACAACAAGCCGGCAAACAAATTCGTCGCCTCGTTCATCGGATCGCCGACGATGAATTTCGTCTCTGCCGACGCCAAGTCCGCGGCCGGCAAGGACGCGGTTGTGAACCTGCCCGGCGGCCATGAATTCAGGCTCACCACGCAGGGCGGGCTGAACCAGCCCGGCAAGGTCGAAGTCGGCATCCGGCCGGAGCACGTGCGGCTCAGCGCGCCGAACGATCCGTCGGCCAGTCTCGGCGGCACGGTGCAGATCCTGGAGCGGCTCGGCAACGCCACGATCATGTACGTCAACACCGACGCCGGGCAGATCGTTGTGCAGGACGACGGCGATACCACCACCCGCGCGGGCGACAACGTCTCGGTGATCTTCGATCCGTCGCGCGTGCATCTCTTCTCGCAGAACGCGACCGTTTGACCTAAAGGGGGCGCCCCGATGCGTAACGACTGGCAGGGCGTCTACGCGGCGATCACGACGAAGTTCGACCGGGCGCAAAACGTCGATCTCAAAGCGGTGAAGGCGGATGCCGCCTTCCAGCTCGATGCCGGCGTCGACGGCGTCGTGGTGTGCGGCTCGCTCGGCGAGGCTTCCACGCTGGAGGCGGACGAGAAGCTCGCCATCGCCAAGGCGGCGAAGGAGGAATCCAACGGCCGGGCGCCCGTGGTGCTGACGGTTGCGGAAGATTCGACGCGCGCAGCAGCCAGGATCGCCGAGCAGGCAGCGAAGCTTGGGCTCGACGGGCTGATGGTGCTGCCGGCGATGCGCTACCCGGCGGCGCCGCGCGAGACGATCGCGCATTTCCGCGCGGTGGCGAAGGCCAGCGACCTCGACATCATGGTCTACAACAATCCGATCGCGTACGGCATCGACATCACGCCGGAGATGCTGGCGGAGATGGCGGACGAGCCGAGGTTTGTCGCGGTCAAGGAATCCTCCGGCGATGTGCGGCGGCTGACCGATATCCACAACCTCATCGGCGACCGTTACCAGCTGTTCACCGGCGTGGACGACCTGGCGATGGAGTCGCTGATGCTGGGTGCGGTCGGCTGGGTGGCGGGCCTGGTGTGCGCCTTCCCGCGCGAAACGGTGGCGATCCACAAGCTCGTGCAGGCGGGCCGTATCCGCGAGGCGCGGGAAATCTACCGCTGGTTCATGCCGCTGCTGCACCTCGATGTGTCGCCGCGTTTCGTGCAAAACATCAAGCTCGCCGAGCATGTGGTGCGCGGCACCTCGACCGTCGTGCGCGCGCCGCGGCTGGAACTGGAGGGCGCGGAAAAGGCGCGCGTCGAGGACCTGGTTAAGTCTGCGGTCGCCAAGCGACCGGACCTCAGCCAGTACGCGGTGTAACCCGGCAAGGCGCACCGCGCGGCGGGCCTTTCCTAACAATTCGGAATCATTCCGGGCCGGTTTCAGGACCGGAATGAGGCGTTCGGCGATCCTCCAATCACGGTCCACTGATGGACCGGGCCAACGGAGGATCATCCCATGAACGACCGTACGAAGCTCTCTCTCGTCGCCGCTGCCCTCGCTGTCACCGGCGTCGCCCTCGCCCCCGCTTTCGCGACCGTCGCCCCTGCGGGGCAGCTTTTCGTTTCCGGCAAGCCGGCCGGCATCGCCATCGAGGCGCCGACCTCGGCGAACGGTCTGGGCACGATCTGGTTCGATATCGGCAGCTCCGACGTTTCGTTCGGCGGTCCGCGCTAGGTCTGCGGGCCGTCGGCGGGAGGCGGTGCCCTGTTCCCCAAACGTTGGGCACCCTTCCCTGACCCGCTATAGCGGCAGGCCGACCTTCAGGTAGCCGTCGACGTAATGCTGACGGTCGGCCTCGCTGGCGAAAGGCTGGGCCTTCGCCCACTGACTGATCGTGAAATGAGAATTGGCGGCCAGGAAGGCGGCCGCCTCCGCCCTTCCCTCATCCAGGCGGCCGAGTTGGCCGAGCGCGGCGGCAAGAATGCGCTGCGCGGCGGTGCGGCGGACAGGCTCGTTGCGCAGTGTCTGCACCGCGTCCCCGTAGCGGCGCGCGCCATACTCGGCCCAGCCGCGCGACCAGTAGTAGGCGCTGCCGGGAAACGGATTGAGGCGCAGCGCGTGGTCGAGAATCTCGATGCCCTCCACGGCGCGGCCCGCATGCACCTTCAGTTCGCCGAGCATGACGCGGGCGTCGGCGTTGTTGGGGTTGTGGCGTAGCGTGGTCTCGAACTCCGCTATCCCGGCGGCGAGGTCGCCGGTGTAGGCCTTGACGTAGCCGAGAACCCAGCGCGCATCGGTGCCCTGCGGGTCCAGCGCGATGGCTCGCTCGGCGGCCTTGCGGGCGAGCACCGCCTGCGCCCCCATGTCCTCGCCCCAGAAGGCCCATCCCCAGACGTGGCTGAGCGCGAGCCATGCGTGGGGCTCGGCGAACTCGGGATCGAGTTCTATGGCGCGTTGAAGGAGCTGGCGACCGGTGCGGTTACCTTCCGGCGTCTGCGTCACGAGCTGGCGGCCGCGGACTGTCAGGTCGTACGCCTCCAGATTAGTGGCGCGACGGCTGGAAACAGGGCCCATGCCGGGCAGAACGTCGCCGAGGGCGTTGACGATGCGGCCGACGATCTCGTCCTGGAGGGCGAAGACATCTGCGATATCGCGGTCGAAGCGATCCACCCACATGTGGCGATTGTCGACGGTGTCGATCAGCTGGGCACTGACGCGCACGCGGCTGGCAGCGCGACGGACGCTGCCTTCGACGATGTAGCGAACGCCAAGCTCGGCCGCCGCAGTGCGCAGATTCACTGAGCGGCCCTTGTAGGTGAAGGAGGAGTTGCGCGCGATGACCAGAAGGCCGGGCACGCGCGCCAGATCCGTGATCAGGTCCTCGGCGAGGCCATCGGCGAAGAATTCCTGCTCAGGATCGCTGCTCATGTTGGTGAAGGGCAGCACGGCGACGGCGGGCTTGGCGTCGGCCGGGGCGCTGGGTGCGGCAGCAGCGACCTGCGCCGGGGCGCGCATCAGGCGGTAGCCCAGCCTGGGCACGGTCGCGATCCAGTCCTCGTTGCTGTCGGACGCTCCCAGGACCTTGCGGAGCGCGGCGATCTGGACGGTGAGGTTGCTTTCCTCGACGCTGGCTCCGGGCCAGGCGGCATCCATCAGCGCGGCCTTGGTGACCGGCTCACCCTCGGCCTGCAGCAGCGCACGGAGCAATGCGATGGCGCGGGCGCTCAGAGCGACGGGTGCGCCGTCGCGGAGCAGCGTGCTGTGCTCATCGAGGAGGAATGCACCGAAGGCGAAGCGACGTGCAGCCATGCCAGTGGGGTAGTCCCCGATTGCTACAGGACGCTGAAGCCTTTGACGAACGGATCGCGGTCGTCGAGGAAGATGGTGTTGTGGCCGGTGATCCAGGCCTGGCCGGCGATCGACGGGACGATGGCGTCGTAGCCGCCGACTTTCGTGGCGGCCTCGACGCGGCCGTAGAACAGGCTGCCAATGATCGATTCGTGGACGAAGTCGTCGCCGACCTTGAGGTCGCCGCGGCCGGCAAGCTGTGCGATGCGGGCGGAGGTGCCGGTGCCGCACGGTGAACGGTCGATGGCCTTCTCGCCGTAGAAGACGGCGTTGCGGGCGTCGGCGCGCGGGTCCTTGGCCTCGCCGGCCCAGAGGATATGGCGCACGCCTGTGATGGTCGCGTCTTCGGGATGGATGAAGGTGTACTTCTCGTTGATCAGCCGGCGCACGACCGGCGACAGCTTCTGGATATCGAAGGCGCTGAGATCGTCGAGGCCGGCGTACGACTCCTGCGGCTCGATGATGGCGTAGAAGTTGCCGCCGTAGGCAACATCGAAGTTCACCGTGCCGAAATCGGGGACGTCGACGCTGAGGCCCGTCTTGTAGAGGAACGACGGCACGTTGCGGATGCGCACCTGCACCACGTTGCCGAAGTTGTCGCGGGTGTATTCGGCGTCGATGATGCCGGCCGGCACCTCGAGGCGGAGCTTGCCCTCGACCTTGGGTTTTACCAGGCCCTCCTCGAGCAGGACCGTGACCGTACCGATCGTGCCGTGGCCGCACATCGGCAGGCAGCCGGTGGTCTCGATGAACAGGATGGCGGCATCGCTGTCGTCGCGCATCGGCTCGTAGAGGATGGAGCCGGACATGACGTCGTGGCCGCGCGGCTCGAACATCAGACCGGTGCGGATATAGTCGTAGTCGCGGATGAAGTGCTGGCGCTTCTCGCTCATGTTGGCGCCCTTCAGCGGCGGACCGCCGCCGGCGACCACCCGCACGGGATTGCCAGCGGTGTGCGCGTCGACGATGAAGAAGGTCTGGCGGCTCATTGGAAGCGCTCGATGCCGAAGGGTTCGAGATTCTTTTCACGCGGCCGGCCGGCGAGCAAGCCCGCGACGTGGCGCGCGGTGGCAGCTGACAGCGTCAGGCCGAGGTGGCCGTGGCCGAATGCGAAGACGATCCGCGGATCCTTCGGGTATGGACCGATGACGGCCAGCGAATCCGGCGTGGCGGGGCGGGCGCCCATCCATTCGCGGCCACCCTCCTCCGGCAGGTCGGGGAAGTAGCGGCGCGCCTTCTGCCGCATGGCTTTGGCGCGGGCGAAGTTCGGCGGCGCGTCGACCGAAGCCAGCTCCACGGCTCCGCCGACGCGCAGGCCATCGTTGAGCGGCGAGACGACGAAGCCATGCGCCGACAGGAACACCGGCACCGTGATGGTGAAGCCAGGATCGGGGAAGGTGGTGTTGTAACCGCGCTCAGCCTCCAGCAACACGCGAAGCCCGAGCTTGCGGACAAGATCGCGGGACCACACGCCGCCCGACAAGAGGACGCGATCGAATTTTGCGATACTGCCGCCCTTCGTGACGACCGCAACGCTATCGCCTTCCGGGCGGATATCGGTGACCGCGCCGGTGAGGAAGTGGCCGCGGTTGCGGACTGACGTGCGGAGGCCGAGGAGTACTTCGAGCGGGCTGGTGACGGACCACTGGTCGGGGGTGAAGACGACGCGCTTGAAGATTTTCGCGTCGAGGGCGGGCACCATCGCGGCAGCGTCCTCGACGGACATGTCCTCGTATTCGGCGCCGTGGCGGCCGCGCTCCTTCCACTCGTGCTGGGCGGCGTCGTATGCGGCGTCGGTGTCGTAGAGGTAGATGGCGCCGTTGCGGCGCATGTACATGGGCAGGCTGGCGCGGCGGGCCAGCTCCTGATGATCGGCGAGCGCGGTCTTCATGATGAAGGCGAGCGCGGTGGTGGCGTGCTCGACCTGATGCGGCCGCGCGTTGAAGACGAAGCGCGCGAGGAACGGCGTCAGCGCCGGCAGGTCACGGGCGCGCAGCGTCAGCGGCCCAAGCGGATCGAGCAGCCAGCCGGGGACCGACGCGATGATGCCGGGACGCGCCAGCGGCGAGATTTCGGGCAAGTTGAGCAGGCCAGCATTGCCCGTCGAAGCGGGACGGCCTTCTGGGTCGCGCTCGAAGACGGTGACGTCATGGCCATCGCCGAGGAGCCACACTGCAGCAGCAGAGCCGATGATGCCGCCACCGACGACGCCGATCTTCATGATGGCGCTCCAGTGATTGCAGCGGCGATGGCGCGGCCGAGCTTGACGTGCGCATCGGGGTCGAGATGGAAGCCGTCGACAGTCGAGGAGCGGATGACGCTGCCCGCGTCGAAGAAGCGGGCTCCGGCTGCCTCCGCGACCTTGGCGAGTTCCGCGGCGAGATGGCGGGACTTCTCTACAGCGCCGTCGAAAAGCTCCACGTACTTCGCCGACACGGGGGCGAACGGCGGCGGCGCGATGACGAGGATCGCGGGCGCCTTGCCGCCCCTGCCCCACTGCGGCTGCCTGGCCAGTTCGATCAGCTTGGCGACACCGGCCGCGATCTCCCATGGCGACTTGTGGAAGCGGGCCTTGAGGTCGTTGGTGCCCAGCATGATGGCGATCCAGTCGAGCGGCTTGTGTGAGCCGAGAGAGGGCAGCAGGTAGGTCAGACCGTTTTTTTCGCGGCCTTCTACCGGGTCGTCGCTGACGGTAGTGCGGCCGCCAAGCCCCTCCTCCAGGACCAGCCAGCCATCGCCGAGCTTGGCTCGGAGCACGCCCGGCCAGCGCTCCTCGGGCGCGTAGCGGTCATCCGGGCGCGAAACGGTGGCCGATCCCCAGGTGTTGGAGTCGCCGTAACACAGGATGCTGGGCATTCGGTCGTCGCCTCCCCGGAAGGGCATCCTAGGTGGCGGCAGGCTTCTCCCTCAAGGGCGCAAAACCGCACCCTCCGTCCGCCCGTACAACCAGGAGGGCACCGGACCGGTAAAGGCGGCCAACAAAGCCGGAATCGTCGGCAATCGCGATGACGGTATCGCCGCGGACCTGGAGGATATCGCCATCGGCAGCCAGTACCGCAGCCAACGCCGGGCCGAGGCCGCCCCGGGCGACCACGGCGACCGGGACCCCCGCCGATGCGACCAGCGCGAAGCCGACCATCGCCGCTAGAAGTGCGGCGAAGACCAGCGGAACGCCCAGCAGGATGGGCAGAATCTGACGGCGCATGATTCGCCGAAGATAGTGCGTCGAGGCAGCCGGCGCATCTTGCGGTGCGGTGCGTAAGGCGCCTCAGGCACCCTTTCGCTGAATAAGCGGCGCGCCGAGACCGTCGTCAAAGTCGGTCGGAACGCCGTCGGCGTCGAGGCCCATGAGCGAGGTGCGCGGGCGCTGGTTGGTCGTCGTGGAGTCGCGCCAGCGGTCGACCACGGCGTGGATGAAGTCGAGATCGACCTCGCCGCTGGCGTCGAGCTGCACCTGGTCGCCGGACTGGCTGCGCGGACGGCGATCGGCGGGGAGATCCTTGAAGCGGAAGCGGGTCGGCAACGGAACGCCTTCGCCGAAGGCGATGCCCTCGCGGTTGCCAAGCGAGGGCAGGAACGCGATGAGGCTGGAGCCGGCGTCGGGCACGGCGGAGCGGATGATCGCCTGGTCGCGGTCGTTGGACAGGCGCATGGCGAAGACGGTGGAGCATTGCGACAGGATCGTCGCGTCGAGATCGGCGGGACGCTGGGTAATACAGCCGAGGAAGACGCCGTACTTGCGGCCTTCCTTGGCGATGCGCGACAGCGCCTTCAACGTCGGGCCGAAGCCCTGCTTCTTGTCGGCGGGCGCGTAGCGGTGCGCTTCCTCGCAGGCGACCAGCAACGGCGCGGCGCCGTCGCTCCAGACGCCGAACTCGAAGGCCATGCGGCACATCACCGACACGACCGAATCCAGCACCTCGGCCGGGAAGCCGGCCAACTGGATGACGGTGATCGGCTTGCCGGCAAGTGGCAGGCGGAAAAGATCGCCCAGCACCTGCACCATCAGGTCTTCGATGAACAGGTTGTTGAACATGAACGTGTAGCGCGAGTCGTGGCCGAGCGTTTCGATGCGCGCGATAAGGCGATGGTACTTGGTCCAGATCGAGCGGTTCTCGAGCTTGCCCATGCGATCGTCGATCAGCTTGACGAGATCGGAGATGCGGTAGGGCACGGGGGTATCGGCGGTGTAGCCTGCACCCTGTCGGCGAAGCAGCAGGCGGTCGCCCTTGGAGCCGGCGGCAAACTGGGCTTTGGCGAGCGGGATGAGCTCCTGCAGGATCTCCATTTCCTCTTCGACGCCGGGACGGCCGCGGAAGAAGACGTCTACGATCTCCTCGAAATTGAACAGCCAGAACGGCAGCATCAGATTCTTCGGGCTCACCACGTGGGCGAGGTCGCCAAAGCACTGACCGTACTCGTTGTGCGGATCGATGAGGAAGATACGGAGATTCGCTTTCTTGGCGAGAATCTCCTGAAGGATGAGCGCAACCGAGGTGGACTTGCCCACGCCAGTAGTGCCGACGACGGCGAAGTGCTTGCGCAGCAGCTCGTCGAAGTTGATGTAGGCCGGAACGGTGGGGTCGAGGCGCAGGCGACCGACCTCGATCGTCTCGCCGCCGCCGACGTGATGGATCGTCGCAACGTCTTCGGTAGCGAGGCGCTGGATCAGGTTGCCGATGGTCGGGTACGTGGACACGCCGCGCTGGAACGACGGGGAGTCGGACGCGTAATTCTTGATCTCGCCCATGAAGTCGATGTCGGCCACAAGGCTGCCGGCCTCGACGTCGTCCTTCTCGGGCGGCGATACGGTCATGCGCACGACGGCGCCGACGATCAGCGACGTCTCGGCGATGATGCCGACGAGCCGGCCGATGGTGACGCGTGCGTCCTCATCCGCGGCGTCGGCCTTGAACAGGCGCGCTACGGCGCCGGATCCCGTGATGCCGGTGATACGGCCAAGAGGGGGCTGAGCCTTGCCGGCTTTTGCCGACGGCTTCCGGGAAAGGGCATCCATCGTGATGCTCGGTCCTTCTTACTCACACACGCCACTGGCCCGTCCTTGCCATGATTTTGCCCTGCAAACAGTAAACAGCCGGTCATCACGACCCCCTCGTTTCCGCGGCATTTTCCCGGGTAGTGTAGGGCGACTCGCTGCCTCCGGAGATTTGCCGACGCCATGGCTATCGTGACGCTGTCGCTGAACCCGGCCATCGACGTTTCGAGCGAGACGGACCGGGTGGTTCCAACCCACAAGATCCGCACGACAAACGAGGAATACGAGCCGGGCGGCGGGGGCGTGAACGTCGCCCGGGTGATCGCCGAGCTCGGTGGCGAGGCGCTGCTGATCTGCCCGGCGGGCGGCTTTCCGGGTCGGATGCTCGACGAGCTGCTGGGGGCGATTCCGATCCCGCGGCGGATCGTGCCCATCGCCGGCGACACTCGCATTTCGTTTACCGTGTTCGAACGCAAGACCGGCAACGAGTTCAGGTTCACGCCCAACGGGCCGAAGCTTTCGGAAGCCGAGGTTGCAGCGTGCCTCGATGCGATCCGCTCGGCCGACTATGAATATTTCGTCGCGAGCGGGAGCGTGCCCATGGGGGCGCCTACCGACATCCTGGCGCGGGTTGCGGAGATCGTTGCCAGCAAGGGCGCACGCTTCGTGCTCGATTCTTCCGGCGCCGGCCTAAGCATGACAATGGAGAAAAGCCGCGCCTACTTTGTCAAACCGAGCATGACGGAGCTCGAGGCGCTCGTTGGACGGCGGCTCGACAACGCAACGGCGGAGGAAGCCGCGAAGGATCTCGTCGCGCGCGGCAGGGCCGAAATAGTCGCAGTGACTATGGGCGCATCAGGCGCAATCGTGGTGACGCAGGACAAGGTGCTGCGCGTCGAGGCGCCCAAGGTCGAGACACGCTCGGCGGTCGGAGCCGGGGATGCCTTTGTCGGGGCGATGACACTGGCGCTGTCGCGTGGCGAGAAACTCGAGGATGCCGCACTGCTCGCCACAGCGGCAGGAGCGGCAACGGCATTGACGCCGCAATCGAAGGTGTGCGCGCTGACGGACGTGACGCGCCTGACCGAGGAAATGAAACGGACGCGCGTGAGCAAGATCGCATGAGTGACGACCGCGAAGTGATGGAGTTCGACGTCGTCATCGTCGGCGCGGGGCCGGCGGGCCTTGGCGCCGCAATCCGGCTGAAGCAGCGCTCGCCGCAGGTGAGTGTCGCGGTGCTGGAGAAGGGCTCGGAGGTCGGGGCGCACATTCTTTCCGGCGCGGTGATCGATCCGGTCGGGCTGGATACGCTGCTGCCCGGATGGCGGAACGACGCCACCACGCCGGTTAAGGTGAAGGTGGCGCGCGACCGTTTCGTGTGGCTGGGCGAAGCCGGCGCGATCCGCATCCCTAACATCGTGATGCCGCCGCTGATGTCGAACCACGGCAACTACATCGCGTCGCTGGGCGATGTCTGCCGCTGGCTGGCGCGGCAAGCCGAGGCGCTGGGCGTCGAGATATTCCCGGGTTTCGCGGCGGCCGAAGTGCTGACCAACAAGCACGGCGCGGTGATCGGCGTGGCCACCGGCGACATGGGCGTGGCGCGGGACGGCTCGCACAAATCGACGTATCAGCGCGGCATCGCGCTGCATGCGCGCTACACGCTGATCGCGGAAGGCGCACGCGGGTCGCTGGCGAAACGGCTGACGCGGCGCTTCGGGCTGGATCTCGGGCGCGAGCCGCAGAAGTACGGCATCGGGCTCAAGGAATTGTGGGAAGTAGCGCCGTCGCGGCACCGTGAAGGGACGGTGCAACACACGTTCGGCTGGCCGCTCGACGGGCGTACCGGTGGCGGCTCGTTCCTCTATCACCTTGACAAAAACCAGGTCGCGGTCGGGTTCGTGGTCCACCTCAACTACAAGAACCCGCACCTCTCGCCGTTCGAGGAGTTCCAGAAGTTCAAGTCGCATCCCGCGATCGCGCCGCTGTTTGCCGGCGGCAAACGCATCGCGTACGGGGCGCGGGCCATCACCGAGGGCGGTTTCCAGTCTGTGCCGAAGCTCACCTTCCCGGGCGGCGCGCTGATCGGGTGTTCGGCCGGTTTCGTCAACGTGCCGCGCATCAAGGGCAGCCACAACGCGATCCTGTCGGGGATCGCGGCGGCGGACCATGTCGCGGTAGCGCTGGCGGATGGGCGCGCGCACGACGAGATCGCGGGCTATGACGAAGGCTGGCGGTCGGGACCAATCGGACGCGACCTTTACCGGGTGCGCAACGTCAAGCCGCTGTGGTCGAAGTACGGGACGATCCGCGGCATCGCGCTCGGCGGGCTCGACATGTGGGCGAATACTTTCGGCCTGTCGCTGTTCGGGACGCTGCCGCATGGCGGCGAGGATCATGCCGCTACGGAAGCAGGCGTGGCGGCGCCTCCCGCTCCCTACGAGAAGTCGGACGGCGTGGTGCGGTTCGACCGGCTGTCGTCGGTGTTCCTCGCCAACACCGTGCATGACGAAGACCAGCCGGTACATTTGCGCGTCCGCGATATGGCGCTGCAGGTGGAATCCGAGTTGCGGGTGTACGATGGGCCATCGGCGCTCTATTGCCCAGCCGCGGTCTACGAGTGGCGCGAGGAGGCGGACGGCGCGAAGTACGTCATCAACGCGGCGAACTGCGTCCACTGCAAGACGTGCGACATCAAGGACCCCAACCAGAACATCGACTGGGTGACCCCGGAAGGCGGCAGCGGGCCGAACTATCCGAATATGTAGGCGGGTGAGCCGCCTGTTGCGCCGCTATTCCGCCGGCGGCTGCCAGAGTTCGATCTGGTTGCCTTCGGGATCGGCCAGGCGGGCAAAGCGGCCAGTCTCCGGCGTGTCCCATTCGGCGCGGGTCTCGACCGATATGCCGGCGGACTCGAGATGCTCGATCATTGCATCGAGATCATCGACGCGGAGGTTGATCATCCACTGCTTGGCGGCGGGAAAGTAGGTCGTCTTCTCCTCGAACGGCGCGAAGACGGTCATGCCGGCGTCCTGCGTCCACGGATAGCCGATGCCGAAATGATCGCGATACCAGGCCGCCAGCGCCTTGGTGTCGCGAGCGCGGAAGAAGATGCCGCCTATGCCGGTGACGCGCGCCATCGCTATGCCGCCGGCGCTACGGGCGCGCGGTCCGTGCCCCTCGCTTTGCGAATCAGGCGGCGGAGGAACACGGCGGTCGAAGGCAATATCAGGAGATCGCCGGCGAGCGCGGCGATCAGCGTGAAGGAGCCGAGCCAGCCGAAGAGGCGGAGCGACGGGAGGTCGGAGAAGATCGTCACGCCGAGACCGAAGGCCAGCACCAGCGAGGTGAGGATCAGCGCCGGGCCGACGAGGGCGGTGGCGCGGCGGACGCCGGTCTCGGGGTCTTCGCCGGGGCGGTATTCGAGGCGCAATCGGTTCAGGTAGTGGATCGTGGCGCTGAGGCCGAGGCCGAAGGCGACGGTGAGCGCGACGATCGAGGCGAACTGGAGGCCCTGGCCGAAGTACCAGAGGACACCGCCGGCGATGACGATGGGGAAGATGCCGGGGAGCACGGCGACGGCGGCCACGAACACCGAGCGGAAGGCGATGCCGAGCAGCACCGCCACGAACGCCATTTCGATAGTGAGGCCCTTGGACAACTCGCCGATCATAGTGGCGCTGTTGCGGGCGGCGATGGCGCTGAGGCCGGTGACCGACAGCGTATAGCCGGGGTGGGCGTCGTGGATCTTCTGGAGCGCGGCGTCGAGATCGGTGATGACAGGCAGCAGCGCGCTCGCGTCCTTGTCGGGGATGCGCCCTGACACGACGACGGAATCTTCCTCCGCCGAAACGAAGCGGCGGACGAGGTCGAGCGGCAGGTAGCCGACGTATTCCTTCAGCGTCGCGACGTCGTTCTTGCCGGCCTTCTCCGCTAGCCAGCGGCGGAGGCTTTCGATCGACCAAACGTTGCCTACTCCCGCCTGCTTCTCCACGACCGCGTGGGCGTCGGCGATAACCTGCAGCGTCTCGTCGTCGTAAAGGCCGGCACCCTTGGGGAAGCGGATGAGCACGTCGATCGGGTTGGCGCCGGCAAGCTTCTCATCGAGCGACTGCGACGCGGCGACGGCCTGCTGCTTGTCGGGCACCTGATCGGCGAGGCGATAGCGCGGGTCGAGGCTGGAGTAAAGGAAGGCAAGACCCAGCACGACGACGATGGAAATGATGCTGTAGGGCACCGGATGATGCGCCATCTTCGCGGCGATCCAATCGCAGAAGCGGCGGAGCGCGTTGACGCCCGCATCCTTGGCCGCGACCTTGGAGGCGAAGCTCTGTTCATTGCGTACGAGCAGGACGCCGAGCAGCGGCACCACGAGAATGACGCAGAGGAACGCGACGCCGGCGGAAATGGCACCGGCGAGGCCGAAGATGCGGATGAGGCTGGAGCCGGAAATCAGCAGCGCGACGAACGACAGCGCGGCGGCCAGCGACGTCAACACGACGGCAGGGCCGACGACGAGCAGGGCGCCGCGCATGGCGGTGTACTTGTCCTGGCCGGCGAGCAGGCGATCGCGGTAGGCGAAGGTGAGCTGCATCGAATCCGAGAAGCCCATGACCATGATGAGGGGCGTCATCACGTTCAGGAACATGTTGAGGCGGAAATCGAGCCAGCCGAGCGTGCCCAGCGCCCAGAGCATCGCGAGCAGCGGCGGCGCGGCGGCGATGATCATGAACGACAGGCGGCGGAAGAAGATCACCGCGATGATACAGCCGGCGAGGAAGCCGATCAGGTTGTAGACGACGCGATCTTTTTCGACGGCGTTGCGTATCTCGAGCTGCATGACGGGCACGCCTGCGAGGCGGCCGTGAACCTTGGTGCCGTCGAGGTCTTCGTTGACGATGTCGCGTATCTGGCCGACGACGTCGCCGAGCTGCTTGCCATCGACGAGCGAGGGCTCGAGCGCGAGGACGACCAGCGCGAGCGTGCCGTCATCTGACAGCAGCTTGCCGCGGATGATGTCGTTGTTCAGCGCGCGATCGGTGAGTGCCTTGTAGGCGGCGGGATCGTCGGGCAGGTCGTCGGGGAACAACGGCTCGGGGATGCCGCCGGCCTCGGGAGGCTGACGCGCGGAGAACAGCGAGATGATCGAGCGGGTGGCGTCAACATCCTTGCCCTCGACTTTCGTCGTGACGAGCTGGAGGTCGGTCGTCATGTCGCGGAGCGCGGAGAGGGAGTCGCGGTCGAGGATGTCGCCTTCGACGACCACCAGGACGTCGAACTCGGCGGACGGGAAGCGGCGGGTCACTTCCTCGTATTGCTTGAACTCGGCGGAGTCGGAGCGGAACAGCTGGCTCAGCGAGTCGTCGACCTTGATGCGCAGCAGGCCGAAGACGGCAGCGGCGGACAGCAGGACGGCGACGACGGCGGCGACGAAGGGACTGCGCAGCGACAACAGGCCGATCTTCTCGACGCCCAGCGCAATGCCGACGCCCGAGTGTTCACCCGTACCGGTAGCCATTTCAGCCGCTCCCCAGCGAATCGTTGGCTGCGACTCTGGCCAACTCGGGGTCGCGGTTCAAATGAACGTCGTGGTGCGCTGCGGTGCGACCTAACGCTTCACCGACACGGAGACGGAGCGGATGTCCTGGTTCTCGGCAGCAATGCTCACCGTCTGCTCGTCGCCCTTGGTGTCGACCAGCACGGACGCCTCGAAGCCGGGGCCGTGGAGGTTGCCGGTGATCTTGCCGGCGGGATTGACGTCGCCTGTGATGGAGCCGGAGACCTGCAGGGTCAGCTCCTCCCAGTGCCCGTTCAGCTTGCCTTCGGTGTTCCGGTAGAAGGCATTGATCTGGAACTTGTAGCTGTCCGAGGCGCAGCGGAGCGTCTGGAGGATGGTGTCCTGGGCGTTCTGGTCGTAGCGCACGCGGCAGCGCAGGCGCTCCTTCGTGCCCGAGGCATAGGTGACGGTGCCGTTGCCGTTCCATTGGCCGACCATCGCGGCGAACGGGTTGTCAGCCGCGCGCACGGGAGCGGCGGCCAGGCCAAGCAGCATGACGACAGAGGCGACCTTCAGGCCGCCAGAAACGAAACGATAGGTGCTCATGGTGATCCGGTGAAACAGGTCCGCACGCCCGCGGACAGTAGGGCCAGCAATTCAGGCGAATTTAATGCGGCGGCGCGTCATACGCCACGGGCCGACTCGGGTTGTCGGCGTGTGGGGATTGGCTGCAACACTGCCGCACGATGACAGCGGCGACGGCGGAATCCTTAGGTTTTGGCCGGTACGTCGGACGTATGGGTGAACATCTCGCGGTCCGGCGAGGTGACGGCGGTCACACCGGTCATCTGTAACTTAGCCTCCAGGCGGATGTCGGCCGAGCTGGCGCCGACCTTCACTACCACCTCGCCGGGCTCGACGACCCGGCGGTAATCGGTGCCGGTGAACGACATCAGATCGGAATGAATATCGAACGTGACGCGGCGGGATTCGCCGGGCTGCAGGGCGAGGCGGTGGAAGCCTTTCAGCTCGATGATGGGGCGCACGGTGCTGCCGACGGGATCGGTAACGTAGAGCTGCACGATCTCGTCGCCGGCGATCTTGCCGGTGTTGGTGATCATGCACGAGACGGCGAGGCGCTGGCCGATCGGCCAGTCGTGCTTGTCCAGCTTCAGGTCGGCGTAGCCGAAGGTCGTGTAGCTCTGGCCGAAGCCGAAGGGATACGTCGCCTCGTAGTACTCGGCGCGTGGCAGGCCTACGGAGAGGATCTTGCGATTGTAGAACATGGGCTCGGCGCCGGCGCTCGGCGGGAAGGTCACGGTGAGTTTGCCGCTCGGGTTCGCCTTGCCTGAGAGGACTCGCGCGATGGCGGCCGCGCCTTCTCCGCCGGGGAAGCCGGCGAAGATCACGGCCTTGGCGCGGTTGGCGATGTCGCGGAGGTCGTAGGGCCGGCCGGCGAGCAGCACGACGATGGTGGGCGTGCCGGTGTCGAGGATCGCGTCGACCAAGTCGGCCTGGACGCCGGGCAGGCGCAGGTCGTCGACGTCGCAGCCTTCGCCGACCGTGCCAGTGGCGAACAGGCCGGCGCGATCGCCGACGGCGACGATGGCGATGTCGCTCTGCTTCGCCAACGCGACGGCGGCAGGGATGCCGCTGGTGTCGAGATCGAGCAGCGGCTTCGACGGATCGGCCATCGGCTCGCTGTCCTCGAAGTAGATGGTGCGCTGGTTGGTATCGGGCAGCACCTTGCAGCCCTGCGCATAGGCAATGTTCGCGGCGCCGAACTCGCGCTCCATCGCCGCCTTCAGGGTCTCCGCGACCACGGGGACCGTGCGGCCGCCGCCGGCCCAGCGCTGGGTGACGGGGAAATGGTAGTTGCCGAACAGGGCAAGCTGGTCGTCGGCGCCCGGGCCGACGAGGGCGATCTTCTTCGGTTGCCGGAGTGGCAGGATGGCGTCGTTCTTGAGCAGGACGAGCGAGCGTTCGGCGGCTTCGCGATTCAGGTCGCGGTCGGACTGGAGGACGTAGGGACCGCCCTCCTCCACGTACGGATGCTCGAACAGGCCGAGAGCGAATTTCTGCGTCAGAATACGCTCGACCGACGTGTCGATCTCGACTTGGGTTATCGTGCCGCGTTTCAACGCTTCGGGCAGGCCCTCGGTGTAGCAATCCGACCAGGGCAGCTCGATGTCCATGCCTGCATGGAGCGCGCGGGCGGCGGCATCGGCAGCGTCGGCGACGATGCGGTGACGGCTCTGGAGGAAACGGACGGCGAAATAGTCGGACACCACCGCGCCATCGAAGCCCCACTGGTCGCGGAGAATCTCGGTGAGCAGGTAGCGCGAGGCCGTGCCCGGCTCGCCGTCGACGTCGTGGTAGCAGGACATGATCGACTGGGCGCCGGCCTTCTTCACCGCCATCTCGAACGGCACGAGGAAGGTGTCGGCGAGTTCGCGGCGGCCGATGTGGACCGGCGCGTGGTTGCGGCCGCCCTCGCCGTAGCTGTGGGCGGCGAAGTGTTTGGGCGTGGCGATGACGCCTTCGGCCAGGCCATCGCCCTGCAGGCCGCGCACTGTGCTCGTGACCATGACGCCGACGAGGTACGGGTCCTCGCCGATGGTTTCCTCGACGCGGCCCCAGCGAGCATCACGGACAACGTCGCAGACGGGGCCGAGCGACTGGTGCGTGCCGACGCGTCGCATGAGGCCGCGGATGCTGGTGGCGATCCGGAGCGCGAGATCGGGGTCCCACGTCTGGCCGAGATTCAGCGCGGCGGGGAACTGCGTGCCCTCCAGCGCCATCAGTCCGGCGAGCGATTCCTCGTGGGCGATGGCGGGGATGCCTAGGCGGGTTTCCTCGACCAGATATTTCTGCGTGGCGTTCAGGGCTTTCACGCCGTCCTTGAAGGTGACCTGGCTGTGGCCGAAGGGGCGCGTGATGTGGCCGATGCCATCCTTGATCGCGGTGGGGAGATCGGAGCCCTGCGGGAAATCCGAGTCGAGGACGAAGCGGGCGCCTTTGGCGTCGTACTTCAGCCAGACGGAGCGGAGCTGGGCGACCTTCTCGACATTGGTCATACGGCCGAGCAGCTCGCGGGCGCGGCCGGTGTGGTCGGCGTTCTTACCGTGTGTGGCCATGACAGCGCCCTCCCCAGCGATGCAAAAAGCCGCGGAGGCTAGCCTTGGGGTTGCGGCGATGGCAAGGCGCGACGGCGACGAGAATTTCACCTCGCTGTCGTGCCCGCGGCGGGCATCCAGTATCCTGCGTCGCTTCAATGCTTGCACTGACGGCGGCTACTGGGTCCCCGCCTTCGCGGGGGCGACAGATCGGTGTATGCGGCATCCGTTATGCATAGTGCTAAGCTGTAGTCGTCTGTATCAGGTTTCCACATGAACGCACCCGCCCAAATCGAGCCGCTGCCGCGCAAGGTCGACGCCGAGACGCTGAAGGCCGAGATCATCGACAAGCTCGCCTACTCGGTCGGCAAGGATCCGATCGTGGCGAAGGCGCACGACTGGCTCGCGGCGGCGATCCTTGTGGTACGCGATCGGGCCATCGACCGGTGGATGGAATCGACGCGCGCCGCGTACACGACCGGGGCGAAGCGGGTCTACTACTTCAGCCTCGAGTTTCTCATCGGGCGGCTGCTGCGCGACGCGATGTCGAACCTCGACCTGATGGAGCCGATGGAGCAGGCGCTGGTGGGCCTCGGCGTCGATCTCGACGAGATCGAATCGCTCGAGCCTGACGCGGCGCTCGGCAACGGCGGCCTGGGGCGGCTCGCGGCATGTTTCATGGAGTCGATGGCGACCCTACAGATCCCCGCTTATGGCTACGGCATCCGTTACGTGCACGGCCTGTTCAAACAGGAGATCAGCGACGGCGCGCAGGTGGAGATGCCGGAGGACTGGCTGAGCCACGGCAACCTCTGGGAATTCGAGCGGCGCGAGGCGGCGTACGAGATCGGCTTCGGCGGGATGGTGACGGTTGAGGCAAGCAAGGACGAAGCGACCGGACGGCAATCGTGGAAGCCGCAGGAGAAGGTGATGGCGGTCGCGTACGACACGCCGATCGTCGGCTGGCGTGGGCACCGGGTGAACACGCTGCGTCTGTGGAGCGCGCAGGCCATCGATCCGATCCGGCTCGATGCGTTCAACCGGGGCGACCACGTCGGCGCGCTCGCCGACCGCACCAAGGCCGAGACGATTACGCGCGTGCTTTACCCGGCGGACTCGACGCCGGCGGGACAGGAGCTGCGGCTCAGGCAGGAATATTTCTTCGTCTCCGCCTCGCTGCAGGACCTGACGCGCCGTCACGTGCAGCAGTTCGGCACGTTCGCCAACCTGCCGGAGAAAGTCGCGATCCAGCTCAACGACACGCACCCGGCTGTGGCGGTCGCGGAGCTGATGCGCATCCTGGTCGATCTCAACGGCATCGAATGGGACGCTGCCTTCGAGCTGACGCGGGGAACCATCGCGTACACCAACCACACGCTCCTGCCGGAGGCGCTGGAATCGTGGCCGGTATCGCTGTTCGAGCGGATGCTGCCGCGGCACATGCAGATCATCTACGAGATCAACGCGCAGCTCCTCGAGGAAGCAAACGAGAAGCTGCACGAGGACGCGGACCTCTCCGGCCTCTCGCTGATCGACGAGCACAACGGGCGGCGCGTGCGCATGGGCCAACTGGCATTCGTCGGCTCGCACTCCGTCAACGGTGTGTCGGCACTGCACACGGAGCTGATGAAGAAGACGGTGTTCCGCGACCTGCACCGGCTATTCCCTGACCGCATCAACAACAAGACCAATGGCGTGACGCCGCGGCGCTGGCTGATGCAGGCGAACGGCAAGCTGACGCAGCTTATCCGCGAGACAATCGGCGATGCGTTCCTCGATCAATTCGACAAGATCGCGGACCTCAACAAATTCGCCGACGACGCGTCGTTTCAGGAGAAATTCGCGGAGGTGAAGCGCGGCAACAAGGTGCGCCTCGCCTCGATCATCCGCGAGACCATGGGCGTCAGCGTCGATCCGGGCGCGCTGTTTGACGTGCAGGTGAAGCGCATCCACGAATACAAGCGGCAGCTGCTCAATCTGCTGGAGGCCGTGGCGCTATACGATCAGATCCGCGCGCATCCGGAACGGAACTGGACGCCGCGCGTGAAAATTTTCGGCGGCAAGGCGGCACCGAGCTACTGGAACGCGAAGCTGATCATCCGGCTAATCAATGACGTGGCGCGGGTGGTGAACGCGGACCCGGCCGTGCACGGGCTGCTCAAGATCGTGTTCATGCCGAACTACAACGTAAGCTTAGCGGAGGCGATCATTCCGGCCGCCGATCTCTCCGAGCAAATCTCGACGGCGGGGCTCGAGGCTTCCGGCACCGGCAATATGAAATTCGCGATGAACGGAGCGCTGACCATCGGCACGCTGGACGGCGCCAACGTCGAGATCCTGGAGAAGGTGGGCGCCGACAACATCGTCATCTTCGGGTTGACCGCCGCCGAGGTCGAAGAGAAGCGGCGTACGGGACATAACCCGCGGGCGATCATCGGCGGCAACCAGCAGCTCGCGGAGGCGCTCGACACGATCGCGGCCGGCGTGTTCTCGCCGGAGGAGCCGGGCCGCTACAAGGGGCTGGTCGACAACCTCATGACCACGGACTGGTTCCTGGTCACCGCCGACTATGCGGCCTACGTCGATGCGCAGAAGTCGATCGACACGTTGTGGCAGGACAAGCGTGCCTGGTACGGCAAGACGATCCGCAACACCGCCAACGTGGCGTGGTTCTCCGCCGACCGTACGATCAGCGAATATGCTCGCGACATCTGGGGCGTGCCTGTAGCATAGGGGCGATGAAGGCACCGTGGCGTAGGGAGGCTTGGCGTCTCGATACGGCCGCTATCGCGGCGATCGTCTCAGGGACGCATGCCGATCCGTTCGCGGTCCTTGGACCTCACCTCGTCGACGGGCAATGGATCGTCCGCGCGTTCGTGCCAGGCGCGGAGAAGCTAGGCGTCGCGGGCTTTGGGCCGCTCATCCAAAGGGACGCGGCCGGGTTCTTCGAGGGGCCGGTGAAGCTGTCGGGACAGCAGCCGGTGAAGCTCGAGGCGAGCAACGCCGGCGGGTCGTGGACGGTGGCCGATCCGTATTCCTTCGGACCGATTCTCGGGCCGATGGACGATTACTACTCGGCCGAAGGGACGCATCTCCGCCTGTTCGACAAGCTCGGCGCGCATGTGCTGACGCACGAAGGCTACAGCGGCGTGCACTTCGCCGTGTGGGCGCCGAGCGCCAAGCGGGTCTCGGTCGTCGGCGACTTCAACCAGTGGGACGGGCGGCGGCACATCATGCGCCACCGGACCTCGGGGGTGTGGGAGATTTTCCTGCCCGACCTCGGACCGGGGCTTGTCTACAAATACGAGATCGTCGGTGCGGACGGGAAGCTGCTGCCGCTGAAGGCGGACCCGTTCGCGTTTTCCTCAGAGGTGCGGCCGAAGACGGCGTCGGTGGTGGCTGATCCACGGCCGTTCTCGTGGGGCGACGAGATCCACATGCAGGCGCGGCAGAGGGACAATCGCCGCGCGCCCATCTCGATCTACGAGGTGCACCTCGGCTCGTGGCGGCGGCGCGGCGACGGCGGCTTCCTGTCGTATGACGAGATTGCGGACCAGCTGATCCCGTACTGCGCCGATCTCGGCTTCACGCATATCGAACTGCTGCCGATCACGGAGCATCCGTTTGATGCGTCGTGGGGCTACCAGCCGACGGGGCTGTTCGCGGCAACTTCGCGGTTTGGATCGCCGGAGGGATTCGCACGACTGGTGGACCGGGCGCATCGCGCGGGCATCGGCATCATCCTCGATTGGGTGCCGGCGCATTTCCCGACCGATCCGCATGGGCTGTCGCGGTTCGACGGCACCGCGCTCTACGAGCACGAGGACCCGCGGCGCGGGTTTCATCCGGACTGGAACACCGCGATCTATAATTTCGGGCGGAAGGAAGTCGCCGAGTTCCTGGTCAACTCGGCGCTGTTCTGGATGGAGCGGTTCCATGTCGACGGGCTGCGTGTCGATGCGGTGGCGTCGATGCTCTACCTCGACTATTCGCGCAAGGCCGGAGAGTGGCTGCCCAACAAGGAAGGCGGCAACGAGAACCTGGAGGCGGTGGCGTTCCTCAGGCGCACCAACGCGGCGACCTACGGCCAGCATCCCGGCACGATGACCATCGCGGAGGAATCGACCGCGTGGCCGGGCGTATCGCAGCCGACGTATGCGGGCGGGCTCGGGTTCGGCTTCAAATGGAACATGGGCTTCATGCACGACACGCTGCGCTACATGGCGCGCGAGGCGGTGCACCGGAAGTTCCACCACAACGACCTGACGTTCGGGCTCCTCTACGCCTTCTCGGAAAATTTCGTGCTGCCGCTGTCGCACGACGAAGTCGTGCACGGGAAAGGCACGCTGCTCCGCAAGATGAGCGGCGACGACTGGCAGAAGTTCGCGACGCTCCGCGCCTACTACGCCTTCATGTGGGGCTATCCGGGGAAGAAGCTGCTGTTCATGGGGCAGGAGTTCGCACCCTGGGACGAGTGGAACGAGGCGAAGGCGCTGGACTGGCACCTGCTCGACGGCGCGCCGCACCGCGGCATGCGCGACCTGGTGCGCGACCTCAACCGGGCTTACCGCGACCTCCCTGCCCTTCACGCGCGTGACTGCGAGGGTCATGGGTTCGAGTGGCTGATCGTAGACGACCAGGAGAATTCGGTCTTTGCCTGGCTTCGCCTTTCCGGCGGCAATGAGCCGCCGGTCGCGGTTATCTCCAACTTCACGCCGGTGGTGCGGGAGCGCTACGTTCTGCCGTTGCCGCGCGCCGGACGGTGGCGGGAGGCCATCAACACAGACGCGCATGAATATGGCGGCAGCGGCAAGGGCAACCTTGGCGCCATCCACGCCGGCAACAATCCATCGCGGGGGAAACCCGCGAGCGCGGAAATCACGCTGCCGCCGCTGGCGACGCTGATGTTCGTGCTGGAGGGCTAGGGAGGAACAGGCATGGTCGACTCGGAACCGGGCAAGCATGCGCCGCTCGCGCGCGATGCGATGGCCTATGTGCTGGCGGGCGGGCGCGGCTCGCGGCTGATGGAGCTGACCGACAAGCGCGCGAAGCCGGCGGTGTTCTTCGGTGGCAAGACGCGCATCATCGATTTCGCGCTGTCGAACGCGCTGAATTCGGGCATCCGCCGCATCGGCGTGGCGACGCAATACAAGGCGCACAGCCTGATCCGGCATCTCGGGCGCGGCTGGAACTTCCTGAGGCCCGAGCGCAACGAAAGCTTCGACGTGCTCCCGGCCTCGCAGCGCCTGTCGGAGACGGCGTGGTACTCCGGGACGGCCGATGCGATCTACCAGAACATCGACATCATAGGTTCGTACCGGCCGTCGTACATCGTGGTGCTGGCGGGCGACCACATCTACAAGATGGACTACGAGCTGATGCTGCAGCAGCACGTCGACTCGGGCGCCGACGTCACCATCGGCTGCCTCGAGGTGCCGCGCATGGAGGCGACGGGCTTCGGCGTCATGCACGTCGATGCGAACGACCGCATCGTGTCGTTCCTCGAGAAGCCCAAGGACCCGCCGGGCATGCCCGACAAGCCGGACATGGCGCTGGCCTCGATGGGCATCTACGTCTTCGAGACGAAGCTGCTGTTCGATCTGCTGCGGCAGGATGCCGACGCGGCGAACTCCAGCCACGATTTTGGCAAGGACATCATCCCGAAGGTGGTCGGCACCGGAAAGGCGGTTGCGCATCGTTTCACGCAGTCGTGCGTGCGCTCCAAAAACGAGACGCAGGCGTACTGGCGCGACGTGGGGACGGTCGATGCATACTGGCAGGCGAACATCGACCTCACGGACGTTGTCCCTGCCCTCGACCTCTATGATCGCAACTGGCCGATCTGGACGTATGCCGAGCTGACCGCGCCGGCGAAATTCGTGCACGACGTCGATGGGCGACGCGGCTCGGCGGTGTCGTCACTGGTCGCCGGCGACTGCATCGTGTCGGGCTCCAGCGTGCATCGTTCTCTCCTCTCCACCGGCGTCAGGGCCAACTCGTATTCGGTGATCGATGAGGCCGTGGTGCTGCCTTACGTGCAGATCGGGCGCTCGGCGCGGCTGAAGAAGGTGGTGATCGACCGCGGCGTGCGCATTCCGGAGGGCATGGTCGTCGGAGAGGATCCGGTCGCCGACGCCAAGCGCTTCCGCCGCACGGAGGAAGGCGTGGTGCTGATCACGCAGAAGATGATCAACGGGCTCGCCGAAGCGGATTGATGGAATGACCGCTGTCCTCGCCGTCGCCTCGGAGGTTTTTCCGATCATCAAGACAGGCGGCCTCGCCGATGTCGTCGGCGCGCTGCCGGCGGCATTGCGCGGGCATGGCGTCACCATGCGCGTGATGATGCCGGGCTACCCGGCGGCAATGGCGGCGCTGAAAAACGGCGAGGCGGTGTGGTCGTCGAAGGCGTTGCACGGGGGCCCGGCGCGGCTACTCGCTGCCACGGCGCACGGGCTCGACCTGCTCGTGCTGGATGCGCCGCATCTCTACGGCCGGCCGGGCAATCCGTATCTCGGGCCGGACGGCGCCGACTGGGGCGACAACTGGCGCCGGTTCGCGGCCCTGTCGTTCGTGGCGGCGGAGGTCGGACGCGGCGCCCTCCCGGGCTTCCAACCGGACATCGTCCACGTGCACGACTGGCAGGCGGCGCTGGCGGCCGTGTACCTCAAGACGGGCGGGAAGACGGCGGTGAAGTCGATCATCACCATCCATAACCTCGCCTTCCAGGGGAATTTCGCCGCCTCGATCTTCCCGGAGCTTGGGCTGCCGCAGACGGTGTTCGGCATTGACGGCGTCGAATATTACGGCGGCGTCAGCTACCTGAAGGGCGGGCTGCAGTTCGCCGATGCGATCACCACCGTATCGCCGACCTACGCCGACGAAATCTGCACGCCAGCGGGCGGCATGGGACTCGACGGGCTGCTGCGTGCGCGGCGCGATGTGCTGTCGGGCATCGTCAACGGCATCGATATCGACATATGGAATCCGGCACACGATGAGGCGCTGGTTGCGGCTTACGATTCCGGTGGACTGGCTGCCCGCGCGACCAACAAGCGCGCGCTGGAGGATCGGTTCGGGCTGAACGCGGGCACGGGCATGATTTTCGCCGTCGTCTCGCGGCTGGCCTGGCAGAAGGGCATGGACATTCTCGGCGCCTGCATTGACGGGCTGGTGGCGCAGGGTGCGCGGCTGGCAGTGCTGGGCTCCGGTGAGGCGGCGCTGGAGGGGCTGTTCCGCGCAGCATCGTCCCGGCATCGCGGCGCGGTTGGCGTGGTCACCGGTTACGACGAGAATCTCGCGCACCTGATCCAAGGCGGCGCGGACGCGATTCTCATTCCGTCGCGGTTCGAGCCGTGCGGGCTGACGCAGTTCCACGGCCTGCGGTATGGCACCGTGCCAGTCGTAGCGCGGGTCGGCGGGTTGGCGGACACCATCATCGATGCCAACGACGCGGCGCTGTCGGCGGGCGTTGCCACCGGCATCCAGTTCGCGCCGGTCGAGGTCCGGGCGCTGGCGCGCGCGATCAACCGCGCGATCGGCCTCTACGGCGAGCGCAAGACATGGCGCACGATCCAGCGGCGCGGCATGAAGGCGGATGTGTCGTGGGCGAAAAGCGCGGCGCGCTATGCTAGCCTCTACCGCGGGCTGGCGGGGGCGGCATGATCGTTACGGTCGAAACGAAACCGTTCGACGGGCAGAAGCCCGGCACGTCGGGATTGCGCAAGCAGGTCGGCGTCTTCCAGCAGCCGCACTACCTGGCGAATTTCGTGCAGTCGATTTTCGATGCGCTCGAGGGTTATGCCGGCAAGACGCTCGTGATCGGCGGCGACGGGCGCTTCTATAATCGCGAGGCCATCCAGATTTGCATCAAGATGGCGGCGGCGGCCGGCTTCGGGCGCGTGATGCTGGGCAAGGGCGGCATCATGTCGACGCCGGCGACGTCGAACCTGATCCGCAAGTATGCGACCTTCGGCGGGATCATCCTCTCGGCGAGCCACAATCCGGGCGGGCCGCACGGCGACTTCGGGATCAAGTACAACATCGGCAACGGCGGTCCGGCGCCGGAGAAGATCACCGACGCGATCTTTGCGCGCACGAAGGCGATCAGCCAGTACCGCATCTCCGATGCGCCGGACGTCGACCTCGACCGCATCGGCGAGACGAAGGTCGAAGGGATGACAGTGGCGGTCGTCGATCCGGTCGCCGACTACCAGGCGCTGATGGCGGAGCTGTTCGACTTCCCTACGCTGAAGGCGCTGTTCACCTCCGGTTTCACGATGCAGTTCGATGCCATGCACGCGGTCACCGGCCCGTATGCGCATGCGATCCTGGAGGGCGCGCTCGGCGCGGCGCCCGGCACCGTCGTCAACGGTGCGCCGCTACCGGATTTCGGCGGACATCATCCCGATCCCAATCTCGTGCACGCGAAAGCGCTCTATGACCTGATGATGTCGCCGGACGCGCCCGATCTCGGGGCGGCCTCCGACGGCGACGGCGACCGCAACCTGATCATCGGGCGCGGGCAGTTCGTGACGCCGTCGGACTCGCTCGCGGTGCTCGCCGCCAACGCACATCTGGCGCCGGCCTACGCCAAAGGTATCGCCGGGGTGGCCCGCTCTATGCCGACGAGCGCAGCGGCGGATCGTGTCGCGACGAAGCTTGGCGTGCGCCACTACGAGACGCCCACCGGCTGGAAGTTTTTCGGCAACCTGCTCGACGCTGGCCTGGCGACTCTGTGCGGCGAGGAAAGCGCGGGCACGGGATCCAACCACGTGCGCGAGAAGGACGGGCTGTGGGCTGTGCTGCTGTGGCTGTCGATCATTGCGGCGCGGAAGCAGGGCGTGCGCGAGATTATGCGCAGCCACTGGCGCGAATACGGACGCAACTTCTATACGCGGCATGACTACGAGGACGTCGAGACCGAGCGCGCCAACGGCGTGATGGCGCATCTGAAGGCGCAACTGCCGGCGCTCGACGGCAAGGTCGTCGGCGGCATGCACGTCGATACGGCGGATGACTTCGCCTACGACGATCCGGTGGACGGCTCGCGCACGACCGGCCAGGGCATCCGGATCATCTTCAGCGGCGGCTCGCGCATCGTCTATCGCCTGTCGGGCACTGGCACCGTTGGCGCCACGTTGCGCATCTACATCGAGCGGTACGAGGGCGATCCGGCGCGGCACGATGTGCCGACGCAGGAGGCGCTGGCGCCGCTGATCGCGATCGCATCGGAGCTGGCCGAGTTGCACGAGCGCACGGGCCGCGCCGCGCCGTCGGTGATCACGTAGCAGATGGCGCGGCTCGCCATCGCTTCGGGCTCGCCGGAGCCGCTCGGCGTCAGCGTCTGGGACGACGGCATCAACATCGCGGTGGTCTCACGCAACGCGGATGCCGTCTGGTTTTGCCTCTTCGATGAGGCCGGCGAGCGTGAGGTGGCGCGGTTCGCCCTGCCCTCGCGGACGGGCGACGTGTGGTGCGGGTTCATCGCCGGAGTGAAGCCGGCCGCGCGCTATGGCCTGCGGGCGGACGGGCCGTATGGCCCCGAGACGGGGCAGCGGTTCGATCCGGCGAAGCTGCTGCTCGACCCTTACGCGAAGGCGATTGACCGCGCGTTCGTGCTGCACGACGCGATGTCGGCGCCGCGGCCGGCGGAGATCGACACGGCGTCGGTGATGCCGAAGGCAATCGTCACCGCGCCGGCCGCACCTGTGACGGCAGCGCCGCGGAGGCCGGGCTTCATCTACGAGGTCGGGGTGAAGGCCTTCACCAAGCTGCACCCAGAGGTTCCGATGGCGCTCCGTGGCACGCTTGCCGGACTGGCGCATCCCAAGGCGGTCGAGCATCTCGTGCGGCTCGGCGTCGATACGGTGGAGCTGATGCCGATCGCGGCGTGGATCGACGAGCGGCACCTGCCGCCGCTCGGGCTCACCAACGCGTGGGGCTACAACCCGGTCGGCTTCATGGCCGCCGATCCGCGCATTGTGCCGGGTGGGATCGGCGAGGTGCGCGCGGCGGTGGCGGCGCTCGGCGCAGCCGGGATCGGCGTGATCCTCGACGTGGTGTTCAACCATACGGGCGAAAGCGACGTGCAGGGGCCGACGCTATCGCTACGCGGCCTCGACAACGCGCTTTATTATCGCCACGCGGCCGACGGCACCCTCGCCAACGACGCCGGCACCGGCAACGTGCTGGCCGCCGACCGGCCGGAAGTCGTGCGGCTGATCACGGACGCGATGCGGCACTGGGCGGGCACCGGCGTCGCCGGTTTCCGGCTCGACCTGGCCTCGGTGTTGGGACGCAGCGGCGATGGTTTCGCGCGCGACGCGCCGCTGTTTGTCGCGATCGAGGCCGATCCGGCTTTGTCGCACCTCACCATCATCGCGGAGCCGTGGGACGTGGGGCTTGGCGGTTACCAGCTCGGAAATTTTCCGGCGCGGTGGAGCGAGTGGAACGACTGGTATCGCGACGACGTGCGGCGGTTCTGGCGCGGCGACGCCGGGACGCTCGGGACGCTGGCGACGCGGCTTGCCGGATCGGCGGACGTGTTTGGCATGCGGCGACCCTCGGCCGGTGTAAATTTTCTCGCCGCGCACGATGGCTTCACGCTCGCCGATCTCGTCGCCTACCGGCACAAGCACAACGCGGCGAACGGCGAAGATAACCGCGATGGTGGCAATGCCGACTTCTCGTGGAACAACGGCGTGGAGGGTGTGACGGCGGACGCTCCCGTCGTCGCCGCGCGCAAGCGCGACGTGCGGGCGCTTCTCGCGACGCTGTTCGTGTCGCGCGGGCTGCCAATGCTCACGGCCAGCGACGAGTTCGGGCGGACGCAGGGCGGGAACAACAACGCATATGCGCAGGACAATGCGACGACGTGGCTCAACTGGGCGCTCGCGGACTACGAGCTGGCGGCGTTCACGGCGCGGCTGGCCGCGGTGAGGAAGGCGCACCCGTCGCTGTCGGCGGACGTGTTCCTGACCGGACGCGGCGAGCCGCTGCCGGATGCCATGTGGCTGGCGTCGGAGGGCGGCGGGATGACGCCGGAGCGATGGGAAGACGGGCGCCGTGTCGTCGGGCTGGTGCTTACCACGGGCGGCGATCGCACCGCGGTTTGGGTGAACGGCGGGGATGAGGTGCAGGGCTGGCTGCCTGCGCCGCGCGCCGAGAAGGCATGGCGGCTTGAGGCGAGTTCGGCTGAAGGAGATGCCGCTCCCGTGCCGGGGGCGAAAAGCTTCGCGGTGCCCGCGCGCTCGGTGCTGGTGTTCGCGGAGGGCTAACCTGCCCCCCCCCGCCCGCTCGTGGCGGGGAGTGGCGCGCATCTTGCTCGGATTTCGGGCAGGAGACCCCATCCATGACCACATCGCTGCCTGTCATCGACATGTCCGCCAAAGCCGCGACGCTGGCCGAGGAGATCGGCAAGGCGGCGCGCGGCGTCGGATTCTTCTACGTCAGCGGCCACGGCGTCAGCCCGGCGCTGATGGCCGATGTTTTCGCGGAGTCGAAGCAGTTCTTCGCCCTGCCGGTCGAAACCAAGGAACGCGTGTCTATCCGCAAGTCGCCGCACAACCGCGGCTACGTCGGCATGAAGGGCGAGAGCCTCGACCCGACCAAGGCGCCCGACCTGAAGGAAGCTTATAACGTCGGGCTCGAATTGGCGGCGGATGATCCGCGCGTGGTGCGGGGCGAGCCGTTTCGGGGCGTCAACCTCTGGCCCGACGTGCCGGGCTGGCGCGAGACGATGCTCACATATTTCGATGCGGTATGGAGCGTCGGGCGGCGGCTGCATGAAGGCATCGCGCGGGACATGCAGCTGCCGGCGGACTACTTCGAGGACAAGCTGGATTCGCCAATGGCGACCTTGCGCCTGTTGCACTATCCGCCGCAGCCGGCAGGCGCGGCGGCGGGCCAGATCGGCGCGGGCGAGCACACCGACTATGGCGACATCACACTGCTGCTCACCGACGAGGTCGGCGGACTGGAGGTGAAGCGGCGCGACACTTCGGCAAAAGACGGGGGCTGGATCGCGGCGCCGCACGTGCCCGGCGCGTTCATCTGCAACATCGGCGATTGCCTGATGCGGTGGACCAATGATGTCTATGTCTCGACGCCGCACCGCGTCGTGAACCGCGGCGGGCGGGAGCGCTATTCCGTGGCGTTCTTCCTTGACCCGAACCCGGATGCGACCGTGCAGTGCCTCCCTACATGCGTTTCGACCGAGCGGCCGGCGAAATATCCGCCGATCAGCGGGGCGGCGTATCTTCGCAGCCGGCTCGACGCCACTTATGGCAAGATGGGCTGATGGCGAAACCGACAAAAGCACGGCTGATCCACCAGGCGATCGCGGACGATATCGTCCACGGGCGGCTGGCACCCGGGACCGCGCTCGACGAGACGGCGATCGCGGCGACGTTCGGCGTGTCGCGCACGCCGATCCGGGAGGCGTTGCGGCATCTTGAGGCCATCGGGCTGGTGGAGACGCGCGCGCCCAAGGGCGCGGTGGTCGCCGCGATGTCGGACCGGCAGCTCGATGAGATGTTCGCCGTGATGGCGGAGATCGAGGCGCTGTGCGCGCGCTGGTCGGCCGTTTCGATGACAGCGCACGAGCGGCGGCATCTGCTGACGCTGCAGGAAGAGAGCGAGCGGCTGGTCTCAGCCGGCAACCGCGAGGCCTACGTCGAGTTCAACAATCGCTTCCACGAGGCCCTCTATCGTGGCGCGCACAATGCGTTTCTGGCGGAGCTGGCGGTGACCGTGCGTAAGCGGTGCGCGCCCTTCCGCCGGGCGCAGTTCGAAACGCTGGGGCGGCTGGCGAAATCGCATGCGGAGCATGGCGCGGTGGTGACGGCCGTGCAGCGCGGCGATGCCGAAGGCGCGGCGAAGGCGATGCGCTCGCACATCGCGGTCGTGCGCACGGCAGTCGACGCCGTCGCGGGGCCGATGCTGCACTCGGGGACGGCAGGCGAAGGGCCGTCCGACACGCTCGCACCAGCGTTGGCCCAGCCTCGCGCCGCCCAATAGTTCAGCACAATTTCCCTCGTTGCATACAATACCGCCACGCTGAGAAAGCGAGGGGAGCAGCGGTGTTGCCAGGCTCTTACGAGCAAGACAGCGCGTGGCGAGTTCGCGAATTCCCCTCTGCCGCTTTGTGAATCAACGCGTTACGTCGCAAGTCCGCACTTCGCTCGCTGCAGCGCAGCGCGATTGGCACGGCGGTTGCGAGAGAGACGACAGAAGGCGGAGGCGGGCGCGTCCGCTTGGCAAGGGTCTCGTTCTCTCAGGGGGTTTCCAGATGTCGCAGTTCATCATCAACCGGCGCCGGCTTCTCCAGGGCGGCGCTGCGCTCAGCGCCATGGGCGTCGCTGGCACGTTGCCGTTCCGGTCCGCACTCGCCGCCGACGGTCTCACCATCGGCATCGTCTACGTCGGTCCGCGTGACGATTTCGGATGGAACCAGGCGCACGCGGTCGCCGCCGAGGCGCTGAAGAGCGTGCCGGGCGTTACCGTCGTCGAGGAAGAAAACGTGCCGGAGACGGACGCCGTCTCCAAGACGATGGAATCGATGATCCAGCTCGACGGCGCGAAGCTGATCTTCGCGACGTCGTTCGGCTACTACTCGCCGTTCATGGTGGACCTTGCCAAGAAATATCCCGACGTGCAGTTCCGCCACGCAGCACCGCTGTGGAACAAGGACAAAGACCCGACGAACGCCGGCAGCTACTTCGGCTATCTCGACCAGGGCCACTACATCAACGGCGTTGCCGGTGGCCTCTCGACCAAGTCGAACAAGATTGGCTTCGTCGCGGCCAAGCCGATTTCGTCGGTGCTCTCGAACATCAACTCGGTGATGCTCGGCGCCAAGAAGACGAACCCGAACGCGACTGTTCAGGTGATCTTCACCGGCGAGTGGTCGCTGCCGGTGCGCGAGGCGGAGGCCACCAACGCGCTGGTCGACGCCGGCTGCGATGTCATCACGTGCCACGTCGACTCGCCGAAGGTGGTGATCCAGACGGCGGAAAGCCGCGGCGTGAAGACGCTCGGCCACAACGCCTCGCAGGCGCCGCTGGCGCCGAAGGGCTTCATCACCGGGGCCGAGTACAAGTGGATCACGATCTACTCGCAGTACGCGGACACGCTGTCGAAGGGCGGCACGCTGCCGAACTTCCTGACCGGCGGGTACGATCTCGACTTCGTGCAGAACACGCCATATGGCGCGGGCGCTACGCCCGAGGCGATCAAGGCCGCCGATGCGGCCAAGGCCGACCTAAAGGCGAAGAAGGCGTACTACGTCGGCCCGCTCAAGGACAACACCGGCAAGGAAGTCATCGCCGCCGGTACCGAGCACGCGCCGTACGATCCATGGATCGACCAGATCAACTTCCTCGCCGAAGGCGTGGTCGGCTCGATCACCTAAGCGAAACATGCGGCGGCCCGACATGCGCTCCGGCCGCCGTTTCTTCCTGACAACGGTGACCTACTAGCCGAGGCTCGCGGACAACGTGGCAGTGTCCACCGACACCAAGATGGCAATGGCCGCGCCCAGCGACGTCGGCGGCGACTGGACGCGGCGGATCGGCCGCTCGCTCGAGGCGGTGGTCATCCCGCTGATCGCCGTTCTGATTGCGGCGGCGCTTTTTTCGATCTTCCTTCTGATGCTCGGCAAGTCGCCGATCCAGTTTTTCGCGCTGCTCTGGCAGGGCGGCTTCGGCACTGCCTTCTCGTGGCAGAATACGCTCACCCGCGCAGCTCCCCTCATCTTCACGGCGCTCTGTGTCGCGGTGCCGGCGCGGCTCGGCATGGTCATCATCGGCGGCGAGGGCGCGCTGGTGCTGGGCGGCTTCTGCGCCGCAGCGATCGCCATTCCGTTCATCGGCTGGGGCTCACCGTTCCTCGTCATGCCGCTGATGCTGATTGCGGCGGCGCTTGCCGGCGCGGTGTGGATCGGTTTCGTCGGGGTGCTGCGCCATTACCGCGGCGTCAACGAAACGATCGCCTCGCTGCTGCTCTACTACATCGCCGTCGCGATCATGAATTTCTTCGTCGAGGGCGCATTGCGCGACCCTGCGAACCCAAACAAGCCGTCGACCAAGACCATCGGCGACTCGCTGATGGTCGGCGACATTCCCGGTATCGGCGTGCACTGGGGGCTGGCTGTCGGCGTCGGGCTGGCAGTAGCGCTGTGGGTGCTCATGAACAGAACCAAATTCGGTTTCGCCGCGCGGATCACCGGCGGCAACGTGCGCGCCGCTCGCGCGCAAGGGCTGCCCGTCGGCAGGCTGATCGTCACGTCGTGCGCCATCGCGGGGGCTTCGGCGGGCTTGGCCGGCTACTTCGAGGTGGCCGCGATCCAGGGCAAAGCGAACGCCTCGATCGCGGCGGGCTACGGCTTCACCGGCATCCTGGTGGCGTTCCTCGCCAAGCAGAACCCGCTGGCGATCATTCCCGTTTCCATCTTCCTCGGCGGCATCGCGGCGGCGGGTGGCCTGATCCAGCGGCGCATGGGCATGCCGGACGCCACGGTGTCGGTGCTGATGGGACTGATGTTCGTGGTGCTGCTGGTCTCCGACACGCTGCAGGGCAAGCTCGGCCTCACCGGAAAGGCAGGCGGGCGATGAACGAGAGTGGGCTCTCCGTCGTCCTGCTGGCGATGTTCGCAGGCGCGATCCGCGTCTCGACGCCGTTCCTGTTCGTCAGCCTCGGCGAGTGCCTGACGGAGAAATCGGGGCGCATCAACCTCGGGCTGGAGGGTACGCTCGTCTTTGGCGCGATGACCGGCTACGCAATCTCGTACACGACCGGATCGCCGTGGCTCGGCGTGCTCGCTGCCGGTCTTGCCGGTTCGCTGTTCGGCGCGATCCACGGCTACATCTGCAAGCTGCCGAAGGTGAACGACATCGCCATCGGCATCGCGCTGATGCTGTTCGGCACCGGGCTGGCGTTTTTCCTCGGCAAGCCGTTCATCCAGCCCAAGGCGCCGCGGCTGCCGTCGCTGCAACTCGGCTGGTGGTCGGACAATCCGTCAGTGCAGTCGGCACTGCAGATCAATCCGCTGTTCTTCGTCGGCGTCGCGTTGGCATTCCTGCTGTGGTGGGCGTTCCGCAACACCAAGTGGGGGCTGATCGTGCGCATGACCGGCGATTCCGCGCCCGCCGCGCTGGCCATGGGCTATTCGGTCAACTGGGTGCGCTTCATCGCGACGACGATCGGCGGCTTCTCGGCGGGCGTCGGCGGCGCATTCCTGTCGCTCTATTACCCGGGCGCGTGGAACGAGGGGTTGTCGTCCGGCCAGGGCCTGATGGCGGTGGCGCTCGTCATCTTCGCGCGATGGAATCCGCTCGCCTGCTTCGGCGCGGCGCTGCTGTTCGGTGCCGCGGGCGCACTGGGGCCGGCGCTGCAGTCGGTCGGCATCACGCAGGGCTACTACTTCTTCAACGCGGCGCCGTACATGCTGACGCTGCTCATCATGATCGTCTCCACCTCGCCGAAGCGGTCGCTGAAGGGCGCGCCGGCGGAACTGTCGATCACCAAGTGAGGCGCGCGTGGTAGCCAAATCCGCCACCCTGCCGACGATGGACGAACGCATCGCTGCGGCGATGGTGCCTGGCGGCCGCACGATCGCGGCCGATCCGTATCCGTGGCCGTTCGACGGCGATTTTCGCGTCGGCAACACGGCGCTGATCGTGATCGACATGCAGGTCGATTTCTGCGCGCCGGGGGGCTACGTGGACTCGATGGGCTACGACATCTCGCTGACGCGGCAGCCGATCGCGCCGATCCAGCGCGTGCTGACCGCGATGCGCGCCAAGGGCTACAGAATCATTCACACGCGCGAGGGCCACAAGCCGGACCTCTCCGACCTGCCGGCGAACAAGCGGTGGCGATCGCAGCGGATCGGCGCGGGCATTGGCGACCAGGGGCCGTGCGGGCGCATCCTGGTGCGCGGCGAGCCGGGGTGGGAAATCATCCCGGAGCTGCAGCCCATCGCCGGTGAGATCATCATCGACAAACCGGGCAAGGGCTCGTTCGTCGCCACCGACCTGGAACTGGTGCTGAAGAACGCCGGCATCCGCAACATCATCCTCACGGGGGTCACTACGGACGTCTGCGTGCACACGACGATGCGCGACGCAAACGACCTCGGTTACGAGTGCCTGCTGCTGGAGGATTGCTGCGCCGCGACGGACGTCGGCAATCACCTCGCGGCGATCAAGATGATCAAGATGCAGGGCGGCGTGTTCGGCGCGGTTGCGACGTCGGCGCAACTGATCGAGGCTTTGCCATGAGCGCGGCCCACGACGTGGCGCAAGTGCCGAGGCGCGCGATCGGCCTCGAAACGGTCGGCATGACCAAGATTTTTGCCTCGCTCACCGCGCTCGACGACGTGTCGATCAAGGTGAAGCCGGGGACGCTGCATGCGCTGCTCGGCGAGAACGGCGCCGGCAAGTCGACGCTCGTGAAGTGCATCATGGGCTTCTACCAACCGACGCGCGGCTCGGTGCTGGTCAACGGGCAGGAGACGGAAATCCGCAATCCCCGCGATGCGCATGCGCACGGGATCGGAATGGTCTACCAGCACTTCACGCTGGTGCCGTCGCTGACGGCGGCGGAGAATCTCGTCATCAGCCGGGCCGATCCTCCGGCGATCATCGACTGGCGGAAGGAGAAGCGCGACCTCGAAGCGTTCCTCGACCGGATGCCGTTCAAGGTACCCCTGGATGTGCCGGTGTCAGGACTGGCAGCGGGAGAGAAGCAGAAGCTGGAGATATTGAAGCAGCTTTATCTCGACCAGCATTTCCTGATCCTCGACGAGCCAACGTCCGTGCTGACACCCGGCGAGGCAGACGAGGTGCTGGGCCTGCTGCGCGGCATGACGCAGGCCGGCGACCTCACCATTCTCATGATCACACACAAGTTCCGCGAAGTGACGGCGTTCGCGGACGAATTCAGCGTCCTGCGGCACGGCAAGCTCACCGGCGGCGGCGCGGTCGGCTCGACCGGCGTCGACGAGATGAGCCGCATGATGATCGGCGAGACCAAGATCCGCGAGAGGGCAGCGCGCAAGGCGATGCCGGCGCCGCAGATGCTGGCGTTCGAGATGGCCGCCATCTTCGCCGACGACGATCAAGGTCTTCCGGCGGTCGAGGAGGTCAATCTCAAGGTGCACGAGGGCGAAATCCTCGGCATCGCCGGCGTTTCAGGCAACGGCCAATCCGAACTGATCGAAGTTCTATCCGGACAGCGGGAGCCGACGAGCGGGCGCATCTTTGTGGACGGACAACCGTTCGAGCCGGTGCGCGACCACATGGACAAGTTCAAGGTGTTCTCGCTGCAGGAAGAACCGCTCAGGAACGCGGCTGTGCCGCGCATGACGGTGGCGGAGAACATCTCGTTCCGCACCTTCGACAAGCCACCGATCACGTCTCTGGGCTGGTGGTTGTCGCCCGGGCCGATGCGGGAGCGGGCACGCGAGCTGATCACCGCCTATCGCGTGAAGACGCCGTCCACGGAAGAATTCATGGAGAATCTGTCGGGCGGCAACGTGCAGCGCGCCGTGCTGGCACGCGAGCTGTCTTCGCCCGTCGAGGTGCTGGTCGTAGCTAATCCGTGCTTTGGTCTCGACTTCGCGTCGGTAGCGGAGATTCGCGCGCAGATCATGGAGCAACGCAATCGCGGCGCGGCGGTGCTACTGGTGTCGGAGGATCTGGACGAGATACTGGAGCTCGCCGACCGCATTGCCGTGATGTCGGGCGGGCGGATCGACTACATCGTGCCCGCTGCGGATGCTGACCGCACGTCCATCGGCCGCGCGATGGCGGGGCACTGATGCTGACGGTCGCCGCCAAGCCATTCGCGTACAGCTTCCCGCCCAGCCAGGTGGCGCTGATCGTCATCGACATGCAGCGCGATTTCGTCGAACCGGGCGGGTTCGGCGCGACGCTCGGCAACGACGTGACGCGGCTGCAGGCGATCATCCCGACCGTCGGGCGCCTCATCCGGCTGTTTCGCAATGCGGGCTGGCCGGTGATCCATACGCGCGAGGGACACAAGGCGGACCTGTCGGATTGCCCGCCGGCCAAGCGGCTGAGGGGCAATCCGTCGCTCCGCATCGGCGACAAGGGGCCGATGGGGCGCATCCTGATCCACGGCGAGCCGGGCCACGGGATCGTGGCGGACCTAGCGGCGCTGCCGGGCGAACTGGTGATCGACAAGCCGGGCAAAGGGTCGTTCTACGCGACCGGGCTGGGCGATACGCTGAAAGCTCGGCGGATCACGCATCTCGTCGTCGCCGGCGTGACGACGGAGGTATGCGTGCAGACGACGATGCGCGAGGCCAACGACCGCGGCTACGAGTGCCTGCTGATCGAGGACGCGACGGAGTCTTATTTCCCCGAGTTCAAGGCGGCCACGCTCGCCATGATCACCGCGCAGGGCGGCATCGTCGGTTGCACCGCGCCGCTCTCGGCGCTGGAGGCGGCGGTCGCCGGGGCGGCGGCCGCGTGACGGAGGCGTTCGATCCGGAAGCGCACGCAGACGCGATGGCCCGGGCGATCGGCCTCACCATCCTGCCGGAATGGAAGCCGGGGGTCGTCGCCAACGTGAAGGCCACCGCTGCCGCGGCAGAGCTGGTGTTGTCGTTGCCGCTCGAGGACCACGTCGAACCCGCGCCGGTGTTCGTGCCGTGACGGATGCGTTGCTGCTCCAACCCGCCCATGTCATAGCGGCAGCGGTGAAAGCACGGCGCGTTTCGGCGCGCGAGGTCACGCTCTCGGCCATTGCCCACGTTGAGGCCAAGAACGCGCGGCTGCGCGCTTTCACGGACATGACCTTCGATCGTGCACTCGCCGAGGCGGATGCTGCGGATGCGGCGATCGAGGAAGGCGACGAGCCGGCGCTTGCGGGCGTGCCCTATGGCGTCAAGAATCTGTTCGACGTCACAGGGGTCACGACCCGCGCCGGTTCCAAGATCAACCGCGACAATGTCGCTGCGGGTGCCGACGCGACGCTGGTGCAGCGCATGGGCGCTAACGGCGCGGTACTCCTCGGCGCACTCAACATGGGTGAGTATGCCTATGACTTCACGGGCGAAAATGCGCACGACGGCAACTCGCTGAACCCGCATGATCCGACACGCATGTCGGGCGGGTCGTCCGGCGGGTCTGGCACGGCTGTCGCCGCGGGCATGGTGGCAGCGTCACTCGGCTCGGACACCAACGGCTCCATCCGCGTCCCCTCCTCCTTCTGCGGGCTGTTCGGATTGAAGCCGACGTTCGCCCGGCTGTCTCGCGCAGGCACATTCCCGTTTTGCGCCAGCCTCGACCATCTGGGCCCGATGGCCCGATCGGTAACCGATCTGGCGCTGATACTCGACGCGTTGCAGGGCGACGATCCGCTCGACCCAGCACAGGTGTCGCGGCCGCCGGTCGCGGCGATGGCCGAGGTGGATCGCGGTATCACCGGATTGCGCATCGCAGTCGCCGACGGCTACTTCCGCAATTCGGGCATGCCGGAGGCCTACGCGGCGGTAGACTATGTCGCGGCTGCGCTCAAGGTGTCGCAGACGGTGACCATCCCTGAGGCGGCCCGGGCGCGCGCGGCAGCCTATGTCATCACCACGGCGGAATCTTCGGCGCTGCATCTGTCGAGGCTGAGCACGCGGGCGGCCGACTTCGATCCGGACACGCGCGACCGGCTGCTGTCGGGCGCCATGGCCCCGGCGGCTTGGGTGATTCAGGCGCATCGGCTCCGGTCATGGTTCCGCGACGCGATGCGCGAAGTGTTCCGCGGCGTCGACGTGATTCTGGCGCCGGCGACGCCATTTCATGCGCTGCCCTCGGGCACCAAAACGGTGACACTCGACGGTGTGACGATGCCGGCGCGACCGAACATTGGGCTCTACACCCAGCCTATCAGCTTTGCGGGCCTGCCCGTGGTCGCGGTGCCGGTGTGGCTGAACGGCACTAAGCTGCCGATCGGCGTTCAGGTGATCGGCCCCGCGTGGCGGGAAGACCTGCCGCTGCGCGTCGCGCGGCACCTCGAACGGGAGGGCGTAGTCGCAGCGCCGGTAGCAGCATGAGCGAGCACGCGCGCTGGGAAGGCCGAAACGAAGATAAAGACGCGTTGCGCCACGACGTCTGGGCGCGACTGGAGACGAACGCGATCAACGTCGGCCCCGTGTGGAGCCGTATCCCGAATTTTGCCGGCGCCGACATGGCAGCATGGCAGCTGGCGCGCGTGCCCGAGTGGAAGGCCGCGCGGGTAGTAAAGTGCAACCCGGACCCGCCCCAGATACCGGTGCGGCTGCGCGCGCTCTACGACGGCAAGATCGTATACGCGCCGGTCCCGGAGCTGACACGCGGCTTTCCGTTCGTGCGCCTCGATCCCGCGACGCTATCCGCCAAGGGCACCTCCTTCGAAATCGCGGCGACGTCGGACGGCTTCCTGACACATGGTGAGCCGGTCGAGTTCGAGGAGATGGAGGCGCTCGACTTCGTCGTGGTCGGGTGCGTTGCGGTGACGCGTGCCGGGGGGCGGACAGGCAAGGGTGGCGGCTTCGCTGATCTGGAGCTCGGAATCTTCCGCGAGCTTGGCAAGATCGGCGCCACAACACCGATCACCACTACGGTGCATTCGAGCCAGGTGGTGGATGACCGCCGCCTGCCGATGCTGCCGCACGACTCGGCGCTGAACTACATCGCGACCGAGACCGAGCTGATCGCGACGCGCACGCCCTACCCGCAGCCCGGCGGCGTCGACTGGGATCGTGTGCAGGCCGACCAGTACGAGAACATCCCCTTCCTGAAGGCGCTCCGCGCGCGGCTCGCCCGATGAGCCTCGATATCAACATCCCAACCGTGAAGGCCGAGGTCGAGGCGGCGTTCGCCGCGTACGAGCAGGCACTGATCGGCAACGACGTCGCGACGCTGACGCGCTTTTTCCTCGATCATCCGTCGACTATCCGATACGGCACCGCTGAGAACCTCTACGGGCCGGACGAGATCGCCGCGTTTCGTGCGGCCCGCCCGTCGGTTGGCCTGGCGCGCACGCTGGAGCGCACGGTGATCACGACGTACGGACGCGATCTCGCGGTGGCCGCGACGTTGTTCCGGCGCTCGAGCGCACCCGGCAAGGTCGGGCGGCAGATGCAGACGTGGGTGCGCACCGACGGCGGGTGGAAGGTCGCGGCGGCGCATGTGTCGGTGATCGACGAACCGCGCTAACCGAGAGACGCGACGTAGGCACGCCAGCCACCGAAGCTGGTGATGTCCTTCGCGCCATCCACGGCGGCGGCCTCGCAGAGGAAGCCTTTGACGCTGCTGCCGTCGGCGAGCTTCAACGTGCCGATGCCAAGCGGCGACGGGATCGTGGCGACGAACTCGCCGAAGGCGGCGGGCGGGAGCGCCCAGACCTCGGTGGCGATCGATGCACCGCCGCTGGTGGTACGCACCAGGCCAGGCCGCGACGGCGGGCCGCCGTTGAGGGCGTAGAGCTTGTAGCTGGCCTCGGTCGCGGTAGCTTTTATAAACGTAGCGCCGCGCGCGGTCAGCTCGTGGTTGAGGCCCATGCCGGAAAGATGCGCACCGACGACCGCGATCGGAATGGCACCATCGGGAGTTGGCTTGGGCAGCGATGACGGAGGAAGCTCGCGGCCCGTTGCGCCAATCTTGACTCCCGCCTTCGCGTGAATCTCGGCAGCCATCGCAGCGAGGAGGCCGTCGCGCCCGGCGGGGGCGATCAGCGTCACGCCGGCGGCGCGGCCGTCGGTGCGGAACGGGCCGGGCACAGCGATGGCGCAGAGGTCGAGTAGATTGACGAAGTTGGTGTAGGTGCCGAGACGGCGGTTGGGCACCAGCGGATCGGCGGCGATCTGCTCGAGCGTGCAAACGTCGGGCATCGAGGGAACAACGAGCACGTCGATCGTGTCCCACACGGTGCTCGTGCTCCGCGCTAGCTCGGCGAGACGGTACTGGTCGGCGAAGGCATCGGCGGCGGAAAGCCGGCGCGAGCCTTCGATGATCGCGCGCGTCGCGGGGTAGAGTGCCTCCGGGCGCGTCTCGATAAAATCGCGGATGGCAGCGTAGCGCTCGGCCACCCATGCGCCCTCGTAGAGGCGTTGGGCGGCCGCATAGAATGGGCCGAGGTCTACCTGCCTGAACTTGGCACCGAAATCCGGGAACGCGGCCAGCGCGGCATCGAAGGCGGCGCGCGCGATGTCGCTGTCGAAGATGAGGCTCGCCGCATCGGGGACGCCAATGCGCAGCACTGGCGGGCGCGTGGCAGCGCCCAGCGAGATGCGACGGGAGTACGCATCTTCCGCGTCGTAGGCCGCCGCAATTTTGGCGATGCGCCAGGCGTCGTCCACGGTCGCCGCGAAGATGGAGACGCAATCGAGCGTGCGGCAGGCGGGCACGACACCGCGAGCGGAAAGCGCGCCGCGGCTGGGTTTCAATCCAACGACGTTGTTCAGCGCTGCCGGGATGCGGCCCGACCCGGCGGTGTCGGTGCCGAGTGCAAACGACACGATGCCGCGCGCGACCGCGACCGCGGAACCGGACGACGAACCGCCGGGGACGACGGTCGGGTCTATGGCGTTGCGCGGCACCGGGTACGGTGTGCGCACACCGACGAGTCCGGCGGCGAACTGGTCGAGGTTGGTCTTGCCGATGAGGATCGCCCCGGCGGCGATCAGACGCTCCACGACCGGCGCGCTCACGGCCGGCACGTAGGCGAATTCTCGGCAGCCGGCGGTGGTCGGGATGCCAGCGACGTCGATGTTGTCCTTCGCCGCGAAGGGTACGCCCCACAACGGCATCGTTGCCGGGTCGAATTTCGGCAATCTGCGGGCGGCTGCCTTGGCTTCAGCCTCATCGACAAGAGAGATGAAGATCCCCGGATCGTCGGCGGTCTTAAGACGGCGGTAGGCGGCGTCGACCGCAGCGGCGGGATCGGCGCCGGCCGCGTAGGCCGCGTGCAATCGCGCGATGTCGAAGTCCAAGTCCGCCATGCCACCGTCCCCAGCCCAATCGCCGGGTTTGCGATGCAAGGCCCGGGCCGCGAACGCTAGCTGAACTGGAACCGCGGGGCTATCCGCAACGTCGGCTACGACGTGGAGCGGGCACGCGAGGGCCACCATTGGTGTCATCTCTGGAGGGTGCCGGAACAGCCAAGGTACCCGCCTGCCAACTGCGCGTCTTGGCCAGCCCGCCATCGAGAATGCGCACAGCAGAAGCCGCCATCGAAAATGCGCGCAGCAGAAATGGCCGGGCGTGGAGACCCGGCCATTTCCACCGACTCGCGCGAGCGCGAGACTACCCGGCGGGGTGGTTCTTCTTCCACCAATCCAGGTAGGTCGTGCACCAGACCGACGTGTCGTTGTTGTAGGCGTTCGGGTTGTTGGCCACGACGTCGCAACGCTGCTGGATTTCCAGCTTCTGCGCGTCGCTGAGGGCCATCGTCGCCTCATCCGGCGTCTTCGACTGATCGAAGGCGATGTCGCCGAACGGCTTGTCCTTCAGGACATTGTCGACGGTAAACGAGCCGGACGCACTGGTGCTCGCAGTGGTGGTCGCGTCAACAGCGGCACCTGCACCGGTGCCATCGCCAGCGCCGGCGCCAGTGGCGGTGTCGCTGCTGCCACTCAGCGTACCGGTTACGTTAGCGGCGGTGGCCGGCAGCGCGAGGGCTGCGGCAAGCGCCAGAGCGGAAATCGAAACGACGAGATGATTCTTCACGGGCTGTCTCCAACGGGTTTTGTCTGCCCCCCGTTGCCAACGTCGCCCGCGTCGGCCGGTATAAAAACCGCGCGGGCAGACGATTGTTCCCGCGGTCAGCCGGCATCTTCCTGAATCATGTCCGCGGCTTTTTCGGCGATCATGATTGTCGGCGAATTTGTGTTGCCTGATGTGATCGTCGGCATGATGGACGCATCGGCTATGCGCAGGCCCGAAAGCCCACGGAACCTGAGGCGTGGATCGACCACGGCCTCGGCGTCGGATCCCATGCGGCAGGTACCCACCGGGTGGAAGATGGTCGTGCCGATGTTCCCGGCGGCCTCGGCGAGTTCCGCATCGGTTTGCAGTTCGGCGCCCGGACGGAACTCCCGCGGCGCATACGGCTCGTATGCTTTGCTTTGCAGCACTATGCGGCGCGTCAGCCGTATGGCGTCGATCGCGACCTGGCGATCGGCCGTCGTGGCCAGGTAGTTCGGCTGGATCGCCGGGGCCGCTTTTGGGTCTGGCCCCTTCAGCCGCACGTGGCCGCGGCTCTCGGGCCGCAGATTGCAGGCGGTGGCGGTGAACGCGGCGAAGGTGTGGAGGGGATCACCGAATTTTTCCAGGCTCAGCGGCTGAACGTGGAACTCGAGGTTCGGCGTGGCGTGCTGCGGCGACGACCGGGTGAAGCCGCCCATCTGGGACGGCGCCATGGTCATAGGGCCACGGCGGAACAGCGCGTATTGCAGCGCCATCGCGGCCTTGCCGGCGAGACTGTGGAACATCGTATTCAGCGTCTTCAGACCCGTCACCTCGAAGATCATGCGGAGTTGAAGGTGATCCTGGAGATTCTCGCCAACGCTGGGCAAAGCGTGACGCACCGCGATACCGCGCGAGGCGAGCAGCGCCGGATCGCCGATGCCGGAAAGCTGGAGCAGATGCGGCGAGTTGATCGCGCCGGCGGTGAGGATCACCTCGCGCCCGGCCCGAACGGTTTTCGTCTCACCTTCATGCTCGACCTCGATGCCGGTAACTCTGGCGCCATCGATGACGAGACGCAGCGCCTGGGCATTGGTCCACAGCCTCAGGTTCCTGCGACCGAGCGCCGGTTTCAGGAAGCCGCGCGCAGTTGACCAGCGGCGGCCGCGCATCTGGTTTACCTCGAAATAGCCGGTGCCTTCGTTGTCGCCGCGATTGAAATCGGCGACCGGCGGGACGCCGCGCTCAGCGGCCGCCTTCTGGAAAAGATCGAGGACATCCCAGCGCAGGCGCTGGCGATCGACGCGCCACTCGCCGCCGGAACCGTGCATTTCGTCGACGCCGTCGCGGTGCTCGCTTTTGCGGAAATAAGGCAGCACGTCGTCCCAGCTCCAACCGGGATTGCCGAGTTGGCGCCAGTGATCGTAGTCGGCGGCCTGGCCACGCATGTAGATCATGCCGTTGATGGCGGAGGAGCCGCCAATGACGCGGCCGCGCGGATAGGCGAGCGCACGGCCGTTCAGCCCCGGCACCGGCTCGGTGCGATAGAGCCAGTCGGCGCGTGCATTGCCCATTGCATAGAGGTAGCCGACCGGGATGTGGAACCAGATCCAGTTGTCGCGGCCGCCTGCCTCAAGCAGCAGCACGGAATGGCGGCCGTTGGCGGTGAGGCGGTTCGCCAGCGTGCACCCCGCCGAACCTGCGCCGACGATGATGTAGTCGTAGCGCGCCTCGGTGGCGTCGTTCACGCGACTCCCCTCAGCCCTGCGCTCGACGGGACGTTGACGAGATTGCGCAGCTTGCCATCGCGCAGGTAGAGCATCGCGGTTTCGACCGCGAGGCGGCGTGCGTCGCTGACGCTTTCCGGGCTGGACCAGGCGGCGTGGGGCGTCACGATCAGGCGGTCACCGACCATGGGGTCTTTGCGCCCACGGTAGGCGTCGGCCAGAACATCATCGTCGCGGGGCGGCTCGATCGGCAGCACATCGACGCCGGCCCCGGCGATGGTGCCGGCGCGGAGCGCCTCCACCAGCGCCGGGATATCGACGATCGCCCCCCGAGCTGTATTGATGAGAATTGCGTCGCGCTTCATTTGCGCAAGCGAGCGTGCATTGATCATATTGCGCGTCTCATCCGTCAGTGGACAGTGGATCGAGACCACATCGCTGACGGTGAGGAGCTCCTTGAGCGATTCGACGCGGTCAACGCCGACGGCGATCTCCGAGCCACGCGAGACATATGGATCGTAGGCCACCACATTCATGCCAAACGCCTTGGCGCGGATCGCGGTGGCGATGCCGATACGGCCGAGACCGACAATGCCGAAGACGCGGCCGCGCAGGCGCCGAACCAGTGGCGCCTTGGTGTAGTCGAAGCCGGCACGCGGATCGGCGACCAGATGCTGGTGATAGCTGACGATGCCGCGGCGAAGCGCGAGCATCAGCCCGATGGCGTGATCGGCGACCTCGCTGGTGCCGTAGTCCGGCGTGTTGCACACGGGAAGACCAGCTTCGGCAGCGGCGGCGAGATCGATGTGATCGAAGCCGACGCCGGCGCGCACGATGATGCGGCAGCGCTTCAGGGCGGCGACGAAGGCGCGGTCGATCAGCATCTCGTGCCACACCACGACAGCATCGCAGGCGGCCAGCGCTTCCGCGGGGATGCCATTCAACGTGCGGGCGCGGCGAATGTCCCAGTCGACGTCGCTGCCGGCGGTCTGGCGCTCAATCACGCCGTCGTCGGCGTACTGCGCGTCCGGCGTCAAAAGGCGAAAGCGGGCCATGGGCGTGGTCACCTTTTCAGATGCGGTAAATGCTAAGCGCGTTGTCGTGGAACAGCTTCGCCTTCTCGGACTCGGAGAAAGACGTGACGATGTTCTCGAAGGCGCCGTAGAGCGCGTCGAACGACGAGTAGAGCTTGTCGACCGGGAAATTGGAGCCGAACATGGCGCGGTCGGTGCCGAAATAGTCGATCGTGCCCAGCACAAACGGGCGGATGCTGGCCTCGGTCCAGGCATGATCGACCATGCCCATGCCGGAAATCTTGGCGAACACGTTCGGCTCGCCGGCGAGCGCGCGCATGCCGTTGCGCCAGGCTGCGAGCCCGGCTTCGTCGCGCTCCACAGGCATGCCGGTGTGGTTCAGGATCATCGCCGTCTGGGGATTGGCGCGCGCCAGCGCCGCGGCAGCGGCCATCTGTCCCGGATAGATCTGGAGATCGAAGCTGAGGTCGTATTTCTTCAGCAGGCGGTAGCCGGCGATCCAGGCGGGGTCGGTGAGATAGTCGTGGTCGGTGAAGGTAAAGCGGCCGTTCTTGTGCCAATTGGCGATCTGGCGGATGCCGCGCACCTGACGAAAGGCCTTGTGCTCCGCCATCACGCGCTCGGCGTAGGGCGCGGCGAGCTCCACGCGTGCGACGATGGCGTCAGGAATGCGCTCGCGGTCGGCGTTGGCCTGGAGCCACCGGGTTTCGTCGATCGCGCTGGACGGCACCGCCTCGATGTGCACCGTCTTCACGGCTTCGTAGTTGGCGGTGTCCTTGCGGTAATCGGCGGCGAGGTAGTCCGTGACGATTGGCGCGAGGTTGCCCAGCATCCCCTCGCCTGCCGGCTTGTCCTGAAGCCAGGGATACTTGTAGCCGTCGCTCAGTTTCCAGAGATGATGATGCGCGTCGACGATCCTGCGCTTGGCCATCGCTATCCTCCCTCGAGACGATCGTCGCGGCGCGTCATCAAGCGCTGCGCCAGAATGGCGGCGAGCACGGCGACGCCGAAGACGATGTTGCGGACGCCCTGCGAAATATTGCCCATGACCAGCACCGTGGTCAGGAAAGTGGTGAACACCACGGCAGCGGCGGTGCCACCATAGCCGCCGCGGCCGCCGAACATCGACGTGCCACCGAGCACGACGGCAGCGACGGTGGGCAGCACGAACTGATCGCCCATGCCGAGGAAGCTCGAGCCTGAGAACGCGGCAAACAGGATGCCGGTGACCGATGCCGAGACGCCGCAGATGACGTAGGCGGCGATGACCACCCAATCGTTTCGGATACCCGTCAGGTAGCTGACACGCGGATTTTCGCCGACGCCCAGCAGCATGCGTCCGCCGCGCGTGTAGCGGATGGCGACGATGGTGGCGGCGGCGATCAGCGCCCAGACGACCACCATCGCCGGGACCGGTCCCCAGTTGCCCGTCGCCAACGCGCGGATACCGGGGCTCGGTGCGCCGCTGGGCGTACCGCCGGTGTAGATAAGGGTTGCGCCAAGCATGATGTTATTCATCGCCAGTGTCATGACGATGGGTGAGATGCGCAGCTTCACTACGCCGAGGCCGTTGATCGCGCCGACGACGAGGCCGACGCTGATCGCTGCGGCTGCGGCCAGCGGCATGTTGGCGTCCTGCCCCTGACAGAGGGCGGTGAAGACAACGGCCGAGCCGGTGAGCACCCAGGCAATGGACAGATCGATGCCGCCGGTGAGCATGACGACCGTCTGGCCAATGGCGACGAGGCCCATATAGGAGGCGAGCTTCAGCAGCTGGAGGATGTTCTCCGCCGTGGCAAAGCCCGGCGCCAGGAACTCGCCGACGCCGATGAGCACCAGCGACAGCACGACCAGCATCGCGGGCGCGACCGCGCGAATGTTCCACGACGCCTGCCGCGGCCGCGGGGCGGCGGACGCCGGCTGGCTCTCGTCAGTCGCGGTCATGCGCGCACCGCCGCGATCGAGCGGAGCCAGTCGCGCGCGCCGGCGCTGCCGACGACCGCCAGCAGGATCGCGCCATCGATGACCGATTGGTAGAAAGACGACACGTCAGCGAAGTAGAGCAGGCTGCCGGTGATGGTAAGGATCAGCGCGCCCATCGCGACGCCGAGCGCTGTGCCCCTACCCCCGCTCAATGGCACGCCGCCGATAACGACCGCCGCGATGGAAGAGAGGATGAAGCCATCACCGACGGTCGGCGAGCCGCTGGCAGTGGAGATCGACAAGTACATGCCGCCGAGCCCAGCCAGTCCGCCGGCCAGCACATATGCGACCAGTTTCACGTTGACGGCACGCACGCCGCTCATCTTCGCCGCGGCCTCGTCGCCGCCGATGGCGCGGAGGTGCAGGCCGAAGCGCGACGACAGCAGCCATGTGCCGGCGATGATCACCACCAACTGGCCGACGATACCCATCGTGGGCGAGGAAAAGCCGCCGGAGACGGCGGCGCCCCATTCGGCTGGGACCGCGCCGCCCGGATCCGGCAGCACGATCAGCGCCACGCCCTGCCACACCGACATGGTCGCGAGGGTGACGATGATCGGCGGCATGGACAGGCGGGCGACGAACAGGCCGTTGATCAGGCCGGCGGCGAGACCGATCGCGATCGGCGCGAGGCCGCCGAGCAGGGGATGATCGGTGACGGTCAGCGCCATGACGGCCCCAGCCACGCTGGCGATCGGACCGAGGGACAAATCGACGCCGCGAGTCAGCACCACGAGAAACTGCCCCATGGCAATGAGCGCCAGTGGCAGCGCGTTGACGGTGAGTGAGCGGGCGTCGAAGCCGGTAAAGCGGCCCTTGAGGACGATCAACACCGCGAGCAGCGCGATGAAGACGAGCACCGGCCAATTGTCGCCGAGCTGAAGGCGGCTACGCATCGGCCGCCTCCTTCATCACAGAGGCGCGGACGATGCGATCGACGGTCACCGCCTCACCGGTCAGCTCCGCGTTGATGCGGCCGCCCAGCATGACGAGCACGCGGTGGACGACGCCGACCAGCTCGCGTGCGTCGGTCGAGTACCACAGCACCGCGACGCCCGATTTCGCGATATCGGCGGTGAGCGCGTAGATATGGCGCTTGGTGCCAATATCCACGCCGCGCGTGACGTCGTTCAGCAGCAGGATCGCCGGCTTCGTCTGCAGCCACTTCTCGAGCAGCACCTTCTGCTGGTTGCCGCCGGAGAGGCGATGGATAGGCTCCGCCGGTCCGCGCGTCCTTATCTGGGCGCGGCTAATCGCGGCAGTGACCAATTCGTTCTCGGCGCGGAGGTCGATGAGGCCGAGGAATGAGCGCAGGGCGCCGAGAGTGGCGTAAGTCATGTTGACCGCGACGCTTTTCGCCAGCAGCAGCCCTTCCGTCTTGCGCTCCTGTGGCACGTAGGCGAGCCCGGCGGCGATGGCGCGACGCGGGTTAAGATGGGCCAGCGTCTTGCCGGACACCGCGATCGTGCCTGCGGTCAGCGCGTGCGCGCCGAACAACGATTCCAGTAGCGCGCCCTGCCCCTGACCTACCAAGCCGCCGAGGCCGAGGATCTCGCCTTTCCGCACCTCGACGCTGACGCCCCGGAGCGCGCGGCTTATGAGATCCGTCGCGGACAGGACCACTGCGTCCTTCGAGTGCAGCTTGTCGGGAAAAGATGACTCTACCGCCTCCTGCCCGGTCATCAGGCGGACGGCTTCGTCCTCCGACACGTCTTTCGTGTCGGCGACGGAGACCAGCTCGCCGTTGCGCAGCACCGCGACGCGATTGCAGAAGCGCGTGACCTCGTCCCAGCGGTGGGAAATAAACAGGACGATGGCGCCTTCGTCGCGCAGTCGCGCAACGAGATCCGCGAGCCACTCGACCTCGCTGGCGCCCAGCGCGGAGGTCGCTTCGTCCAGCAAGAGGACGCGGGGCTTGCGCTCCACCGCGCGCAAGATCTCCAGCATCTGCTGCGCGCCTAGCGGCAGGTCGCCGACGCGGGCGGCAGGATCGATGTCCAGTTTGTAGCGGGCGAGAATTTCGTTGACCGTGGCGCGGGCCTTGCGGCGGTCGATGCTGCCCCACGGCGTGACCGGCGCGGAGGTGAGCAACAAGTTGCGCTCGACGGTGAGTTCACGGACGAGCGTCAGCTCCTGGAATACCGACGAGATGCCGAGGTGGATGGCCTCGTTGGTATCGCGCGGGGCAATCGGTTCGGCGTTGAGCGACATCGCGCCGGCGTCGGGCGCGACCACGCCGGCGACGATCTTGATGAGGGTCGACTTGCCGGCGCCGTTCTCCCCGGCGAGGCCCAGCACGGTGCCGGGAGCAGCCTCGAGCGTGACCGACTTCACGGCGCGCGTGGCGCCGAATGATTTCTCGATGGCGGTCAGCGACAGCATAGCAAACGCGGCAACCCGGCTTTTCCCCGAAGACGCAAACATTAATGACGGCGGCAGCCGCGCTTGTCACACAGCGGCGCAATCTTCGGCAGACAAGTGAGGCGGACGGGAGGGAGAGCTCCCGTCCGCCCCGGTTCCAAGGGCGGCTACTTGGCGACGCCGTCCTGGATGGTGAGGCCGAGGTTGGCGCCCGGGATATCCGTGTCGGCGTCAAGCGTCGGCGACAGCTTAGCGAAGATGTTCACGCCTTCCTTGAGGTCGGCGGTAGTCACCGTGGGTACCGGCACGCTTACCAGCTTGTCCTTCGGCGCGTTGCCCGAAAGGATGTCGTAGGTGATCTTCAGCGCGTAGGCGCCGATCACCGACGGATCGCCGGCGGACACGCCCTTCAGGCCCTTGTCCTTGTAGTCCTGCATGGCGATACGCCAGCCGTTCTCGCCCTGGCCGCTCATCGCGATCAGCGGGCGGTTGAGGTTGAGCAGCGCCTGCAGCGCGCCGTAGGTGCCGTACTGGTTGAGGATGCCATCGACCTTCGGCTGCGCCGTGAGCACCTTGGTCAGTTCCTGCTGCGATACGGCGTTGTCCCACTTGCCGTAGACCTCGCCGACGACCTTGATGTCCGGGTACTTGTCGAGCACTCCGCGCATGCCGGCGTTCATGTTGGTGTCAGCCGGAAAACCGGAGACGCCGCGATTGATGATGACGTTGCCCTTGCCGCCGAGCGTATCGGCGAGCCACTGCGCGTGGATGCGGCCGATCTCCTTGAAATCGACGGCGACGTTATAGGCACACGGCGCGGTCACCGGCTGGTCGAACGAAACGACGACGATGCCCTGCTTGCAGGCTTCCTCGATGACCGCGTTCAGCGCGGTGTCGGACGCCGGGTTGACCAGGATCGCATCGACCTTGTCCGAGATCATGTCGGAGATGACGGCGATCTGCTTTTGCGCATCCGTGCCGGAATTGTTGACGGTCAGGGTCGCCTTGCCGGCGAGCGCCTTCGCCGTATAGGCCTGCATGAAATTGATCATCTCCACGCGCCATTCGTTGCCGATGTACGAGTTGGAGACGGCGATGCGGAATTCTTTCGCGTTCGCCGCGCCCGCGACGATCAGCGATGCGCCCACAGCCGCCGCGACGGCGAAGCTGCGGACCCGGTTAGTCCCTCCCATAGTGTCCACTCCTTGGCGGTTGGCCGCGCTTTCCCATTTGCGTCGGCTCGTCTAGAATTCTAGAATTCCAGACGTGGTGTCAAGGCAAATTGGTTGGTGCGGTGCAGCGTAGTTCACGGGCCTTGCCAGCCAATTCTCGCTAAACTGGAAACGGAATCGACAGGCGCCAGGTAACTGAGATGTCGCTGACCAGAGAAGCCCTTGACCGAATCCGGAGCGCCATCGTCTCGGGCGACCTGGAATTCGGCGAGCAGCTTTCCGAGACGCAGATCGCCAAGGCGCTCGGCATGAGCAAGGCGCCTGTGCGCGCGGCATTCATCGAGCTCAAGGACAAGGGGCTGGTGACCATAGTGCCGCAGTCCGGCACCTACGTCTTCTCGCCCAGCGCCGAAGACGTGCGCACCCTCTCCCATTTCCGCGCGCTGCTGGAGCACGAGGCGTTGAGCGAGGCGATGAAGCATCGCGCCGCGCAGCTTCTGACGCGGCTCGACGACGCAATCGCGCGCATGAAGCGCGCGTTGGCGACGAAAAACTACGACGCCTACGGAAAGGCGGACAATAGCTACCACATCGCCATCCTCGAAGAATCCGGCAACCGGTATCTCCTCAACGCGTACCATCTCGGCGCGACCGCACTCGAGGCACTGCGCGTGCGGCTGCAAAAGGCAGGCGGCTTCCGCGAACGCTCCTTCGACGAGCATGTCGAGATGGCGGAGCTGCTGCGGAACGGCAGGGTGAGCGAGGCGCAGCGGCTGATGCGGACGCATATCCTCGTCATCAACGATTCTCTCGCCACGCTGCCGCTGACGCCGAAGAGCCCGCGCCGCGAACAATCGACTGGGCGCGACTACGGCGTCGTGTTCGGCAAGGCGCCGTCGCGTAATGGACGCGGCGGGCGCAGAAGTGTCAGTGCGCCCTCGCCTGCGCGACGGGCCGCGAGCTGAAGTCTCAACGCATTTTCGAGCGGCTGGCGCCCCTGCGAGCGGCTAGGACGCGAACTTGACGCTGCAACGTAGGCCCGACGGGATCGCGCCGTCGGCGTTGTCCAGCTTCAGCACCGTCTGGAAGGTGCCGCTCGCCGGATCGATCTCGGCGTCCTTTGATGTCACTGCGGCCGGGAAAGTGCCGTCTACTGCGCCGGCCAGAGTCACCTCTGCGCCAAGCCCGACGGCGACCAACGGGTACGCACCGGACGGCAGGTATACCTCGGCACGGAGCGGCTGGTTCTCCGAGATCACCACGATCGGCACGGTCGGATCGGCGAATTCACCCCCGTGCAGGCCGACTTTGGCCACCACTCCGGCAACGGGTGAGCGAATCTCGCGCTGGTCCACAATCGCCTTCAGCCGTTTCGCCTCGACGGCCGCCACTTGCTGGTCGAACTTCGCCTGCTCTACCGCGGCATCAGCGATGACCGCCGTAGTCTCGGCGTCCTGCAGCTGATCGACCGACGCAATCTTGGTCTCGGCCAACGTGCGGATACGGGCCAGCTTCCGGTAGGCATTGTCGCGGTCGGCTTCCTTGGCGCGCACAACGACGTCGCTCGCCGCCTTCTGCGCCGCCTCGTCATAGGTCGCTTGCTCGACCGAGGACTCCAGCCGGGCGACGACGTCACCCGCCTTCACCGCCTGGCCGCGCACGACATCGACGGATGCGAGCGTACCCTGCGTCGGGCTGGAGAGATGCACGACGCTGTTCGCTTCCACGATGCAGGTCGCATCGGCGGTATAGGCATCGAGCGGACCGGCGACGGCAGGCGCCGCGGCCAGCGCGGCGACCAGAAACGCGAGGTGACGCATCAGTCCATGCCTCCGGCAAACGCAAGCAGCTTCTTCAGGCGTTCGTCGCGGCGCACCATCTCCAGCCGGGCCTTTGCGCGCACCCTCTCCGAGTCTCGTTGCGCGCGAGCGAAGGCGGCGGCGATGCCGTGTGTGTCCGATCCGGCGACGCGCCGGCGCCATTCGCCTACGCTCGCGAGGCTCTGATCCTCCAGCGATACGAGTTCCAGCACGGCGCCCGGCTCACCCTGGCGCGCACAGCGACCCATCAGCTGGCGATCGACGCGCTGAGAATCGTGTCGCTCGCACAGCATGACGACCAGCCCGCCCAGCTCGGCCACGCCCTCCCCCAATTTTATGTCGGTGCCGCGCCCGGCCATATTAGTGGCGACGGTGACGGCGCCGCGCGTGCCGGCGCGGGCGACGATCTCGGCTTCCTCCTTGTCGTGCGCCGCGGAGAGCACCGCGTGGGGAACGCCGAGTGGGGCCAGAGCAGCGCTAGCGCGGAGCGCCTCGGCGACCGAGCGCACGCCGATCAGCACCGGCCGGCCAGCGGCGTGGAACGCCGCAACCTGGCGTGCGGCCTCCCGCCACAACGCATCGCGATTGGCGAATATAGTGCGGCCGATGAAGGCGCGGCGAAGCGGCTTCCGCCGTGGCACGAACGTGACGCCGAGACCGTAAATGCGGGACAGTTCCGGCGAAATCTCGCGAACTGTGCCGCTCATGCCGGCGAGGCTGCGATAGCCGCGGAAGAATCGCTGGAAGCTTACACTCGCCAGCGAACGGCGCGTTTTGCTCGGCGCCAGGCCTTCCTTCCACTCAACCATCAAGTGGAGGTCGCGACCCCAGTAGCGGTCGGGCATTGTGCGGCCCGTCTGCTCGTCGATCAGCACGATCTTGCCGTCCCGTACGAGATACTGGCGATCGCGGTGCAGTTTCAGTGTCGCGGTCAGGGCCGCGGTAACCAGCTCGTAGCGGCGGATACGCTGGGCGAAGGCATCGCCGAGTGTCACCGCGGCTTCGTCGATGGCGCGTTCGCCCGCCGGTGTCAGCTCGACCGAGATGCCATGCGGATCGCTGACGAAATCCCGGCCGGCAAGCAGGTGCGTCGCGACGTCAGCCGCTGCGGCGGCGGTGTCGGCGTCGAGCGCGCCATCGGTCTCGGCGGAGATGATCAGCGGTGTGCCGGCATCGTCGGCGAGAACGCTGTCGATCTCATCGACGATCGCGACATCGAGACCGCGGAGCGTCGGCGGCTCGGTGGCGAAAGCGCCGCCCAGCGTGCGCCGCACCTTGTAGTACACACTGGCATCGCCAGCGATGTCGTCGCGGCGAAGCTGGTCGCGCAGGTAGTCGAAGGCGACTTCCTTGTTCGAGACGAAGGTAACGTCCGCGGCGTATTGGCCACGCCGTTCGCCGGGCTTGGTCTCATGCGTGACGACGCCGACGGAAACGCCGAGCGCTTCCAGCGCGGGACGCAGAATCTCGGCGTCGCGCGCCGCGAGGTAGTCGTTGGCGCTGATGACGTGCACGCCTCGTCCACACCATGCATAGAGCGCGGCGGCGACGAGGCCGGTGTAGGTTTTGCCCTCACCGGTATCCATCTCGATGACCTCGCCGCGAAAAAGCGCAGCGCCGCCAATAAGCTGGCCGGCGTAGAGGGCGACGCCGATCTTGCGGCGCGTCACTTCGCGGAGGATACCCATGGCCTGAGCGGTGAGCGCATCGCGAACAGGCCCGCGGCGCATCTCAGCCGCGACAGTGCGGCGACGTGTTTCGAGCGCGGCAGTGTCGAGCCTGGCCAGCGCGGACTCCATGGCGAGCGCCGCCCTCGCCAACCGCCGCGCGCGACGGAGACGACGCGGAGCGCCGAGCACCGACATACGCGCAAGCAACGCGGCGAAGGGACGGTCGACGTCGCGCGGCTTCGCACGCGGCAGCGCGGCCTGCGGTGGCGACATAGGCCTTGCCGGAGCGGACGCGGCGAGGTCAGACATTGAACCTCTTGAGGAACACCTGGCGCGCCCGAAAATACAACATTTCGCCGAGCGGCTGCGAGCCGTGTTCGAAACGGACCCAGACCCGTTCGCCCCACGTGCGCACCGCCTCCGCAGGCATGGTGAGATCGACCTCGAAGAATTGTGTCAGGCTCGTGTTCGGATCCTTGGCCGAGGGATCGGTGGCGAATGGACCGCCATTTGCCTTCGCCAAAGCCGGCGACGGCAACTGGCGTGTCGCCGACGGTACTGCGCGGGCGACGCTGGCGGCGACTGCGGCCCAAGGTGCTGCATCGGAGCGGACGGCGACGGCGCGCACATCGCTCAGCGAATCGAAGTCATCCTCGGCGACCGCGGCGCGCACGGTCATATCGCCGGGGGGCATGACGTAGGCCAGCAGCTGCCCCTGCTTGGCATAGATGCCGATCAGATCGCGGGAGCCCGGCGCCACGAACTCGCCGGCGGCGGGGCTCTTCACCGTCAGCAGCGCGACGCGGCGCTCGGCCTCGGTCAACTCACCCTCGGCGGTGGCGATCTGCTGGCGTATCTGCTGCGCATCGGCGGGCGAGCCGACCTCAGCGGCGCGCAGGCGCGTGCGGAGTTCGTCGACGTGCGCTGCCGCCAGCTTCCGCCGCGCCTCGATGTAGGGATCGTCGAGCTGGATCAGGGCATCGCCGACCGCGACCGTGTCGCCCGGCTGGCGGAGAAGGCGCCCTACGGTGCCGTCGGTGCCGGCGCTAACCTGCGCATCTTCGGGTATCCAGATGACGCCTCGCGCAATGGTGGCGTTGGGCAGCGGCACCGCCATGACGATCGCCGCCAAGGCGGCCAGGCCGGCGGCGGTGACGGCGGTGGCGCGAAGACGATGGCCGCTGAGCGGAGGCGCCACCAGGACAAAGCGCAAGGCCTTGGCGATCGGCCAGAGCAGCGAAAGCGTGACGGTCCAGATGGCGAGCGCGACGCCGACAAAGAAGAAGCGTCCGGCGAGCACCAGCGCGATGCTGCTCAGCATCACGATGCGGTAGGCAAAGGAGGCCGGAGCGTAGAGCAGGAACCAGAGACGCTCGCCGCGTGCCGTGATCGGGCTGGCGGCGCTGCGCAGGCCGAACAGGTAGCGCTGCACCAGGTAGCTGTAGTAGCGCGGTGCGCGCGTGGCGAGATTGGGTAACTCGAACAGATCGGAGAGGATGTAGTAGCCGTCGAAGCGCAGGAGCGGATTGGCGTTGAAGGCCACGGTGGAGACGCTGGCGATGAGCATCGCGTTGAACGCGATCGCGCGTACCAGGCCGGGCTCGGCGGCGAGCCACACGGCCATGGCGCCTGCCGCGACCGTGAGTTCGGCCATCATGCCGGCGGCGCCGACGAGAATGCGGTGAGCCTTGGAGGAGAACAACGCGGAAGACGACGCATCGACGTATGGCGCCGGCATCAACACCAGCAGCATGACGCCGATCTCATGCACCTCGCCGCCGGCAACCTTGGTGGCGTAGGCATGGCCCATCTCGTGCACCGCCTTCAGCAGCGGGAAGACGACGATGAGCAATGCGATGTTGCCGACGGCCAGCACGCGATCGCCGATGTCATCGGTGAGTGCGCTCCAGTTGAGCGCAGCCTCCGTGACAAACCACACCATCAGCGCCAGCCACAGGAGGAAGCCGACACGGCCGAACAGCGGGCGGACGAGATGCACGGTCGTATCGAGGAAACGGTTAGGGTCGAACAGACGCAGACGCAGATAGAGCGGGTTGAGGTAGCGCTGACGCGCGAGGCCGCGGTTCTGGCGATCGGCGCGTTCGGCCAATTCGCCGACGTCAACCGGCCGATCGACATGGATCAGGTCAAAGGAATAGAGCTGACCCACCAGCTGGATGATCTGGTCCTGCGAAGGCGCGTCATCCCCGAACGCCTCGGCGACCTCGCGCCAGATCTCATCCAGCGTCCGGCTGCCGTTCATGCGCATCACTACCGCGTACACCCCGATCGAGAAGCGATGCGCGCGATTGCTCATGCGGTCGCGCGCGACGTACCAGACCTCTCCGCGCACGACGTGGCGAGAGACTTCAGTCTGCGGCTTCAGCGACAGGCGGAGGTTCTCCACCCGATGCCAAAGCGGGCTGTACATAGAGCGGCTCATGGCAGCCACTTCCAGACCGTGAGGCGCGCCCAGTCGATCAGCTTGTGGCTCCAGATCCACACCAGACGCCGACGCCCCGCATCTATCTTTGCCGTGCCTTCCATGGCGGGGCGGAGCGCGGGTGGCGTACCTATGAGGGCGCCCTGCACTTCGAAGCCGTTAGCGCCATCGGCCGTCCGGGCGACAGGCGTCACGGCGGTGACCACGAAGGCCAGCGGCTGGTCGGGCAGTGCCGTGAGAAGCAGCTCGCCCGGCGCGCCGACTCTGACGTCCGCGACGTCCGCCTCCTCCGCCACCATCGACACGCGGTAGCGGTCGAGCGGCGCGAGCTCGAACAGGCTGTCGCCACGCGCCACCGGCCGGCCAATCGCCTGGCTGAGATCGCCCGCCACGACAATGCCGTCGAAGGGTGCGCGGATTTGCGTGCGCGCCAACATCTGGTCGTCGAGGTCGATCTGCGCGTCCTCGGCCGCCATCTGCGCCCGCGCGATGTTGACCGCGGCGAGGTCGTCCTTGGCGAGCGCGCGATCGAGCTCCAGTTCGTGCTGACGCCGCTCCGCAACGTGGCGCAGGCGCTCTATCGCCAGGTCGCTGTCCTGCATCTCGGCCAGCACGTCGCCCTGTTTCACGGTGGCGCCAGCGCGGATGGAGGATGCGCTGAGGTAGCCGTCGAACGGCGCGTTGATGACCCGGCGAATCTCGCCCTGGATCTGGGCGCGCGCGTGGATGCTGTAGTCGCTCTCGGCCGTAGCGAGGAACGCGGCCGCGGCAATTACGGCCGCCACGGCTCCCGTCACGGCCAACGACTTGAGGCTGACGATGTGCGACACGACGCGGCCGAAGCGCTGCGCCGCAATCACCGGCAAAGCTCGATCACGGGTGCGCTTGTCGACGAGCAGCGGCGTGACCGCGGCGGCGAGCGCATCTGCAAGCGCGATCTCATCTTCGCTGAAGGCGCCGCCGGTGAAGCGTTCCATGGTCACCGCGCCGAAGATCATATCGCCCTGCGCCAGCGGCACGCTCAGCACCGCGCGTGCGCCGCCTTTGGCGAGGACCGCGTCCTGCGCCGGCACGATGGTCACGCCCTCGCCGGGCGCGCTGAGCGGACGGCCCTGGTCGATCGCTTCATCCATCGCCTGCGCAAGCGCGCGCGCGAGCACGCTGCGGCGATCGACCGTTGATACCTGGTGCAGTTTGATAACCTTGGTCTTGAGCCGCTTCCGGCGGCCCATCGCGACGCGCTCGGCCTTGAATACGGCTGCGAGGCGCTGCATGAACGTCCACGCGGCAGCGTCGAAAGTTTCGGCTGACACCGTCGCGTTCAGTGTGTCGATCAACGTGACAGCCCGCGCTCCAGCGCCGGCGTCGCGCTCACCCACCGAGCGGCGAAGAAACGTCTCGACCCAGGCCGATCCCCAGTGGAGGTGACGCAGCAAGCGTCGCGACTGGATGGCATCGCCGGCCTGCGCCTCGATCAACACTGCGCCGTGCACCGTATCGTCGAGGACGAACGGCAAGCCGGCGACGACCGGCGAATCGGCATCCGGCGCCTCGATCGCCGGCCGGCGGCTCTCGATCACCGTGCGCAGGATGGCGGCGCCCGCGGCCGCCAGAAGATCGCTACGACCGGCCGCGGCATCCTTTGCCCAGCGCGCCACCGGATCGAGCTTGCCCCTGGCCGGCTCGCCTAGCAGCATGGCACCCTGAAGGATCGCCGGGAAAGACCGGGCAACGATCGCCAGCCAGGCGCGCGCGAAAACAGCGGGATCACGGGCGCTGGTCACCTCACGCCAGAGCTCCGCGTCGTTGCCGATCTCCTCGGCATCGACGCGGGCTGTGGATGTGACCGACGTTTCGATCGCGGGCCGCGTGCTTTCGCGCACCGGATCAGGCCTCGATGTTCAGCGCCCCGAAGCGGTTCTCGTATTCCTGCACCCGCACCTGCAACAAGGTGGCGAGACGCTTGGCAGCGTACGGAGAGAGCACGACGCGGTTGGAGAGACGCACGGTGAACTCGCGGTTGTTGACCGAATTCCAAGTCTGGTTGGTGCCGAACAGCAGCGTGAATTCCTCGCGTGTGGTCAGCACGTTGATGACGTTGGCGAAGGCAGTGGCCATGTTGGAATCGTCCCACACGACCCGCGTCGGACTGCCATCGGGTGCGCGCCCCGTGCCCGCGTTGCCGGCCTCGGGTGTCTTGTCATTCGCCATCAGTCTCTCTCCTTGAACAGTCGCCCTAATCAGACGGATCCCTAATGCCGGGTCGGCGTATCCCGCTTGACCACGAGCCAGTCGCCGGGCGCGGCGAACGGATCGTCAGCGGGCGCGCCACCGTGCGGCGCGAAGCCATCGGCCTCGACGAAATTCTCTCCAACCACGTCGAAGAGCAAGATCGGACCGCGCCGCTTGGTGAATTCGGCCCGGCGGGCGCGAGCGGGAATGACAATGCCCGAGGCGAAGATCGCCTTGGCGAGGTCGGAGGCACTGATTGGAGCCGCAGCGGCAAAGTCGCTGTGGTGAGGCGCGGACGGGGCGAGCATCGTGTGCTTGAACCACGACGATCCCGCCGCCTTCTTCTTCAGCGCATCGACGATATCCTTCACCGAGACCGGGCCGTCGGCAAATTTCAAAACCTCGACATTGCGGAGCCGATCGACGCCGTCCCTGGTGATCTGACCCGTACGCAGGTCGCGAACCTTGAGGTCGCCGTTGGGGAGCAGCGTGATGTCGTAGTCGCTGCGCTTGCCGGTGTAGATGACCGTATCGACGCCGGGGCCACCGTCGATGAAGTCGTCGGTTGGTGTGGACTTGAACTGATCGTTGCCGTTCGAGCCGACCTGGACGTTGACCAGCGGGCCGCCCGCGCTTCCCGGTGTCTGCCCCGGCGGCTGCGATGGATATGAGAGCGGATTGCTCGAGAACCATGACGGCAGCGGCAGATTCGGCAGCGGCGCTGTTATGCCGATCGCGGCGAGATCCGCGATAGTGAAGATGTGCGGGATGAACGGCGCGCCGGCGGAGCCGCCGCTGCCTCCGCCACCGGCGTTGCCGGATTGCGCGGGCGGCGGGTTGGCGACAACAATTGCCACCGTCGCCACGCCCGACGTGTGCGTGCCGTCGTCAGCGACGTAGGTGAAGCTGTCGGCGCCCGTGAAACCGGCGACGGGGATGTAGGTGAAGCTGCCATCGGCGTTCAGCGCGAAGGTGGCCGCATGCGCCGGCCCAGCGATCAGCCGCGCGGTCAGCGCGTCGCCATCGGCATCGGTATCGTTGAACAGCACGCCGGGGCCGGAGACGGCAAGTGTTGCGCCGCTCGCCGCCGCGAACGCATCGTTGGCAGCGACCGGCGCGTCGGGCACCGCCGTAATGCCGATGGTGACCGTGGCGACATTGCTGTTCGCACTGCCGTCGCTAGCGCGGAAGGTGAAGCTGTCGGCGCCGTTGTAATTCGCCGCCGGCGTATAGGTGAAGCTGCCGTCGCTGCTTATGACCACGGTGCCGTGCGCGGCCTGGGCGACCAGCGCGTATGTCAGCGACGTGCTGTCGATGTCGGTTGCCGAGACGTGGCCGCTGACGGGCGTGTCTTCCTGCGTCGTGACGGACTGGCCAGCGGCGACCGGCGCGTCGTTCACTGGCGCCACGTTGATCGAAACTGTCGCCAGGGCGCTGTCCACGCTGCCGTCGTTGACCGTGAACGTGAAGCTGTCCGGCCCGTTGTAGTCGGCGGCCGGGGTGTACGTGAACGACCCGTTCAAGGCGATCACCACCGTGCCGTGGGCGGGACCGCTACCCAGGTGATACGTCAACGCATCGCCATCGACGTCGGAAGCGGTGAGCTGGCCGGTCTTGGCCGCGTCCTCGTTCGTGCCCAGCGACTGGCCGTTGGCTACCGGCGCATCGTTGACCGCGGCGACCGCGATCGTCACCATCGCCGCGGTGCTGTTCGCGTGCCCATCGTTGACGGTGAAAGTGAACGCGTCCGCCCCGTGGTAGTTCGCGGCCGGCGTATAAGTGAAATCGCCGTTGGCGCCGATGGTCACGGTGCCATGCGTCGGGCCCGATGCGAGATGGTAGGTCAGCGCGTCGCCATCGACATCGGACGCGGTGAGGGTGCCCGACTTCGGAGTGTCCTCGTCGGTGCTGATCGACTGGGCGTTGGCCACCGGCGCGTCGTTCACGGAGTTCACGGTGATGGTCACCGTGGCGGTGTTGGTGCCGCCGTGGCCGTCGCTGGCGGTGAAGGTGAAGCTATCGGCGCCGTGGTAGTTGGCGTTCGGCGTGTAGGTGTAGCTACCGCTTGGATCGATCACCACCTGGCCGTTGGTCGGTCCGGCCCCGACGACATAGGTCAGGCTATCGCCGTCGACATCGGACGCGGTGAGGGTGCCCGACTTCGGCGTGTCCTCATCCGTCGTGATCGACTGGGCGTTGGCCACCGGCACGTCGTTCACCGATGTCACGGTGATGGTCACCGTGGCGGTGTTGGTCCCGCCGTGGCCGTCGCTAGCGGTGAACGTGAAGCTGTCGGAGCCGTGGTAGTTGGCGTTCGGCGTGTAGGTGTAGCTGCCACTTGGATCGATCACCACCTGGCCGTTGGCCGGGTCGGTACCGACGACATAGGTCAGGCTATCGCCGTCGACGTCAGTGGCAGTGAGGGTGCCCGACGAGGAGGTGTCCTCATCCGTCGTGATCGACTGGGCGTTGGCCACCGGCGCATCGTTCACCGGCGCTACGGTGACGGTGACCGTCGCGACATTGCTGTCCGCGGAGCCGTCGCGCGCCTTGAAGCTGAACGTATCGACGCCGTTGAAGTTGGCGTTGGGCGTGTAGGTGAATGTGCCGTCGGCGTTCACCACCGCAGTGCCATGCTGGGCATCGCTGACAAGGCTGAAACTCAGCGCGTCGTGGTCGACGTCGGTTGCCGAAACGCTGCCATGGAGGACGCTGTCCTCGTCGACACCCGCGGATTTGTTTGCAGCCACAGGCGCGTCATTTACCGGATTCACGGTGATCGAGACCGTCGCCGTGTTGCCGTAGACATGCCCGTCGGTCGCATGGAAGGTGAAGCTGTCGGCGCCGTTGAAGTCGGCGGCCGGCGTGTAGGTGAAGCTGCCGTCGGCGCTGAGGGTCAACGTCCCATGAGCCGGCTGCGCGACGACTGCGTAGGACAGAGTCTCGTGCTCGACATCGGTGGCGACGACCTGGCCGTGGATGTCGGTGTCCTCGTCGCCCGACGCGCTACTGGCTGCGGCAACGGGCGCGTCGTTCACCGGAGCTACCGTGATCGAAATCGTCGCGACGTTGCTCTGGCCGCCGTGGCCGTCGTTGGCCCTGAAGGTGAAGCTGTCGGCACCGTTGAAGTCGGCGGCCGGCGTGAACGTGAAGCTGCCGTCGGCGCTGAAGGACAGCGAGCCGTGCTCCGGCTGGGACACTACTTCGTAGGTTAGTGTGTCGTGATCGACATCGGTCGCCGACGCCTGGCCCTGAACGGCGGTGTCCTCGTCGCCGGACACGCTGCCGGCAGCGGCAACTGGGGCGTCGTTTATCGGCGCGACGGTGATCGAGACCGTCGCCGTGTTGCCGTAGACCTGCCCGTCGGTCGCGTGGAAGGTGAAGCTGTCGGCACCGTTGAAGTCGGCGGCCGGTGTGTACGTGAAGCTCCCGTCGGCGCTCAACGCCAACGTCCCATGTGCCGGCTGATCGACCACCTCGTACGACAGCGTGTCGTGGTCAACGTCGGTCGCCGAGGCCTGACCGTGGACTACGGTGTCCTCGTCGCCGGACGCGCTGCCCGCCGCTGCGACAGGAGCGTCGTTCACAGAATTCACGGCGATGGTGACGGTCGCCGTATCGGTCCCGCCGTGCCCGTCATCAACGACAAAGGTGAAGCTGTCGGCACCGTGGAAATTGGCGTTTGGCGTGTAGGTGAAGTTGCCCGCCTGTGTGATCACCACCTGACCGTTCGCGGGGCCCGTGCCGACAACGAAATTGAGAATCTCGTCATCTACGTCCGTGGCAGTCACGCGACCCGACTTCGGCGTGTCCTCGTCGGTCGTGATCGCCTGCGCATCTGCCACAGGCGTGTCGTTCACGGACGCGACAGTGATCGTGATTGTCGCCGTGTTGCTATAGGCGTGGCCGTCAGTCGCCTTGAACGTGAAGCTGTCGTCGCCGTTGAAGTTGGCAGCCGGCGTATATGTGAAGCTGCCGTCGCTGTCGAACGACAGCGTGCCGTGCGTGGGCTGAGTCACGACCTCGTAGGACAAGGCGTCGTGGTCGACATCGGTCGCCGAAGCCTGGCCGTGAATTTCCGTGTCTTCGTCACCGGAGGCGCTTCCGGCAGTAGCAACGGGGGCATCGTTGACCGGCGCAACCGTGATCGAGACCGACGCGGTGTTGCTGTAAGCGTGGCCGTCGGTTGCCTTGAACGTGAAGCTGTCGGCGCCGTTGAAGTCGGCGGCCGGCGTGAAGGTAAAGCTTCCGTCAGCGTTGAATACCAGCGTGCCATGCGCCGGCTGAGCCACGACCTCGTAGGACAGCGCGTCGTGGTCGACATCGGTCGCCGAGACCTGGCCGTGGATTTCCGTATCCTCATGGCCCGACGCACTGCCCACGGCTGCGACCGGGGCATCGTTCACTGGCGCAACGGCGATCGAGACGGTCGCCGTATTGCTGTAGGCTTGGCCGTCAGTGGCGCGGAAGGTGAAGCTGTCGGCGCCGTTGAAGTCGGCAGCGGGCGCGTAGGTGAAGCTGCCGTCGGCGTTGAACGCCAGTGTGCCATGCGTGGGCTGGTCCACGACTTCGTACGTCAGCGAGTCGTGATCAACGTCGGTCGCCGAGGCCTGGCCGTGGATCGTCGTGTCCTCGTCGCCGGACGCGCTGCCCACTGCGGCTACCGGCGCGTCGTTCGCGGGCGCGACGTGGATCGTGACGGTCGTGGTTGCCGAGAGGTTGGCGCCGTCGCTTGCGCGATACGTGAAGGTGTCGGTGCCGTTGAAGTCGACGTTCGGAACGTAAGAGAAGCTGCCATCTGCGCCAAGCGTGAAGCTTGCGGCGTTCGACGGGCCGGCCACCAGAACCGCCGTCAATGACGGCGAGTCGCTATCGGTGTCGTTGCCAAGGACGCCGGGGGCAGAGACAATGAGCGTGCCGTCCTCATCGACGTCATAGCTGTCGGCGACCGCTACCGGCGCGGCGTGCGAGGTCACCGTGATCGAAACCGTGGCACTCGCGCTATCGCTGCTGCCGTCATTAGCGACGTAGGTGAAGCTGTCGGCGCCGCTGTAGTCCGCATCTGGCGTGTAGGTGAAGCTGCCGTCGGCATTCATCACGACAGTGCCGTGCGCCGCGCCGCCGTTGTCGCCGACGAGGTGGGCGGTGAGGCTGGGGCTGTCGACGTCGGTGTCGTTGACGAGAACGCCTGGCGCCGGGATCGTCAGCACCTCGCCGGCCGCAACGACGTACGCGTCGCCATTGGCAACGGGCGCATCGTTCACCGCGTGGACCGCGATCGACACGGTGGCGACGTTGCTTGTGCCGCCATGCCCGTCCGAAACGGTGAAGGTGAAGCTGTCCGTGCCGTTGTAGTTGGCGTTCGGCGTGTAGGTAAAGCTGCCACTGCCGTTCAGCTCCAGTACGCCGTGTTGCGCATCCGTGCCGACGCTATAGGTAAGAACATCGCCGTCGACGTCGGACGCTGACAGCTGACCGGCAACCGGCGTGTCCTCGTCGGTGGCAACGATCTTGTCGCTACCCACCGGTGCGTCGTTCACGGAGTTCACGGTGATGGTCACCGTGGCGGTGTTGGTGCCGCCGTGGCCATCGCTGGCGGTGAAGGTGAAGCTGTCGCCGCCGTTATAGTTAGCGTTCGGCGTGTAGGTGTAGCTGCCGCTCGGATCGATCACCACCTGGCCGTTGGCCGGGCCGGTGCCGACGACATAGGTCAGGCTATCGCCGTCGACGTCAGTGGCAGTGAGGGTGCCCGACTTCGGCGTGTCCTCATCCGTCGTGATCGACTGGGCGTTGGCCACCGGTGCGTCGTTCACGGAGTTCACGGTGATTGTCACCGTGGCGGTGTTGGTCCCGCCGTGGCCATCGTCGGCGGTGAAGGTGAAGCTATCGGCGCCGTGGTAGTTGGCGTTCGGCGTGTAGGTGTAGCTGCCGCTCGGATCGATCACCACCTGGCCGTTCGTCGGTCCGGTACCGACGACATAGGTCAGGCTATCGCCGTCGACGTCAGTGGCAGTGAGGGTGCCCGATTTCGGCGTGTCCTCATCAGTCGTGATCGACTGGGCGTTGGCCACTGGCGTGTCGTTCACCGATGTCACGGTGATGGTCACCGTGGCGGTGTTGGTCCCGCCGTGGCCGTCGGTGGCGGTGAAGGTGAAGCTGTCGGCGCCGTGGTAGTTGGCGTTCGGCGTGTAGGTGTAGCTGCCGGTCGGACTGATCACTACCTGGCCGTTGGTCGGGCCGGTGCCGACGGTGTAGGTCAGTGTGTCGCCATCGACATCGCTTGCGGTGAGGGTGCCCGACTTCGGCGTGTCCTCGGGGGTGCTCACGGCGAGGTCGTTTGCCACCGGCGCATCGTTGACGGGCGTCACCGTGATCGTGACGGTCGCGACGTTGCTGTTCGCGGTGCCGTCGTTGGCGCGATAAGTGAACGAGTCGCTGCCGTTATAGTTGGCGGCGGGGTGATAGCTGAAGCTGCCGTCGGGATTGAGCGTCAGCGTGCCGTGGGCCGGATTGGTGACGATTATCGCGGTCAGCGCATCGAGGTCGGCATCGGTGTCGTTCGACAGCACCCCGGAGGCACTGACGGTGAGCGTGCCGTCCTCCGCGACGGTGTAGGTATCGTTGCCCGCGACAGGCGCCGTGTTGGCGGGAGGCGCGGTGACCCCTATCAGCAGCTTGACGTGCGCGGTCGAGCTGAGCCCGTCGTCCACGGTGTAGTCGAACCCTGCCTCGCCGGTGAATCCGGCATCTGGAATGAAGGTGATCAGGCCGTCGATGAGGCTGACCGTGCCGTGCGAGGCGTTCAGCACACCGGTCAAGATCAGCGGCGCGCCCGTGAGGCTGGAGTCGTTGGCGATGATCGTATCGTCGGCAATGACGATCGTGCGGCCGGCGAGCAGCGGGATCTCGTCGTCGCGCGCCTCGGGCGCCCCTGCTGCGGCCGTGACGTCGATGATGACGTGGCCGGTGGCCGTCGAGTTGCCGTCGGTGACGACGTAGTCGAACGCCGCGACGCCGGTGAAACCCGCGGCCGGCGTGAAGATGTACTGGTTCGCTTGGGCGTCGTAACTCACCGTGCCGTTGGCCGCGTTGCCGACACTGACCAGCGAGATGTCCGCCGAGTCGACGTCGCTTGCGGCGGAGAGCAGCGTCTGAGCATCGATGACCAACGGCGCGTCGGCCTTATCGACGCTCAGATTGACGTCGCCGGCAATCGGCGCGTCGTCCACCTGATGGACCTGGACCTGGATGTGCTGCTTCGTGGTTGTCTTGCCGTCGCTGATAATCGCGTCGAAGTCGTAGTTGCCGTAGCTCTGCGATGGCGGCGTGAACACGATACTGCCGGTGGCGGCATCGAAGGAGACGTCGAGCCAGTACCCGGCTTCGACGCCGATAACCGTAAGCGCGTCATGATCAGAGTCGCTGTCGCCAGCCAGAAGCTCGGCGGCGGTGATGACCAGTGGCTGATCCTCGTCGGTCTCGGCGTGATAGTCGGAGGTGGCGGGAGCCGTGTTCGCGCCGGGGACGGCCACGACGTTGACCGTCACGTGGCCATTGGCGTCCGCCTGTCCGTTGAGGGTGTAGTCGAAGCCGGCCGTGCCGGTGAACCCGGCGGTGGGCGTGAACACGATGACGCCCTGATCGTCGATCACCACCGTGCCGTTCAGCGGATTGCCGACGTCGGTCAGGGAGAAATACGCGCTGTCTGTGGCGTTCGCGGCCAGCGTCGAGGGGAAGACCGCCAGCGAATAGTCGCGGGCGATGGTGAAGGCTTCAACGCCAGGCACCGGCGCCGGAAATCCGGTGCCGACCATGATGTTGAGGACGCCAGTGAACGTGGTGTCGTTGGACGTCGCCGTGTATTGGATCAGCGCGACGCCGGAGAAGCCGGCTGGTGCCGTGTAGGAGTACAGTCCAGTCTGTTCGTCATACTCGAGTGTGCCGACGGACGGCGTACCGATCGACTGGAAAACGACCGTGCCGATGCCCTTGTCATTGGCAATGAGGTCGTCGGAGCTGAATGCGAGCGGCTCGCCCGCGGTGGCGAGGTAGAGGTCGGACATCGCAACAGGCGCTGCGACCGCGTCGATGGACGGCGGCAGGACATTGATGCTGACATTGCCGGTTACCGCCCGATCGCCGGCCCCGAGCGTGTAGGTGAAGCTGTCGGCGCCCACATAGTCGGCGTCAGGCGTGTACACCACGTATCCGTCGCTGGTGACCAGCGTGCCGTGCTGCGGCGTGCCGTAGCCGGTGATGACGTCTCCGGAGAACAGGATATCGTTGTCGGTGAACGAGGGATCGACGAGGAAAAGCGCGTCGTTGTTCGCCACGGCAAATCGGTCGTTCCCGGTGATGCTCAGTGGTGCAGCGTGCACGTCAAGCGTGACGTGGGCGGTCGATTGATGGCCCGAGCCATCGTCAATGGTGTAGTCGAAGCCAGCCTGGCCAACGAAGCCCGACGCGAGCGCGAAATAGGCGTAGCTGCCGTATTGGGTCGATACCGCGCCGTTGACGGCGTTGAACACGCTGACGACGGACGCGCCCGCGACATCATTGGCGAGCAGCTGCGAGTACGGGATGTAGATCTCACCGTAGGTCGCCACGGTGTCGGCGACCGCGAGCGGCGAAGGAACCGCAGCACGAACGTCGATATTCACCGTTCCGGTGGTGGTCAGCGTGCCATCGCCGATGGTGTACTCGAACGAAGCCGCGCCCTCGTAGTCGGCATCCGGCGTGAAGGTAATGCTCCAGTTGTTGGGATCGAAGCTGACCGTGCCGTGGATCGCCGTGCCGACGTCGAGGAAGGAGTAGCTGCTGTCGAAATCAATGTCGTTGCTCGTCAGAGCATCGGGCGAGATTTGCAGCGACGTGTTCCTGGCGACAACGAAAGTGTCAGCGGCCGCCACGGACGGCATGTCCGGGCTGATGATGATGCGGACGTGCGCGGTGCTGGAGTGGACACCGTCGCTGATCGTGTAATCGAAGCCGGCCTCGCCGACGAAACCTTCCGTCGGCTGGAACACGTTGTTGTCGGCGAGCTGCTGAATCTCGCCCCCGACGATGTTGGTGTACGCACCGGTGTCGTGAACCGAGACGCCGGAGCCGATACGGTCGTTGCTTATGAGGTTGTAGTCGTAGAACGACAGAGTTTGGCCGGCGATGAGGGTGAAGACGTCGTCCACCGCGTCGGGGGCCGCGGAGATGTTCACGCGACCGGCGATGGTCAATGTGCCGTTTGTGAGGAGGTACGAGAAGCCGTCCTGCGTGCCGCCGGCGCCAAACGCGACGGGGGCAACGTAGGTGAGCGTGCCGGCGACGGGGTCGTACGTGAGCAGGCCCGCTGGGCTCTCGCCGATGCCGGCAAAGACAAACGGCCCGGACACATTCGCCTGAACCCCGGCAATGAGATCCGACACGTTCAGAGTGACGGTCTCCGACGGAGCGAGAGTGATGCTGACCGGATCGACATGCGCCTGCGGCGGCGTTGCAACGTTGATGGTCACGTGGCCGATGGTGTTCGTGAAGCCATCGGTGGCGACGTAGTCGAACTCAATCGGATCGGACGGGCCAAGAGCGATGCCGGCGTCATCAAAGGCCACCCGCGGATAGACCACCATGTAGCCTGAGAGAATATCGACGAAGAAGTCGGCGTTAGACGTCTGCGACTGGATGCCGGTCACGGTGAGCGTGTCGCCGTCCGCATCCGTGTCGTTGGCCGTGAGGGTGCGCAGGTCGATCGCCATGTACCCGAGCGGCGCTGCAACCATGTTCAGCGTGTCGTCGACCGCCGTCGGAGCCGCGCCAAACTCGACCCAGCTGTGGCCGACGGTCGAGTCATGACCATCGCTTACCGTGTATTCGAACCCGCCGATGCCGTGGAAACCCGCTGTCGGGGTGAACGTGTAGAGCTGGGTGTCCTGGTCGTAGGAGACGGTGCCCCCGGATACTGCAGAAATCCCCACCAACGTCAGGTAATCGCCGTCGAGGTCGTAGTCGTTGTTGAGCAGGTCATCGGCAGAGAACGAGAACGGCTGCGGTGCGCCGGCATCGACAAAAGCAAAGTCTGGCCGCGTGATGGGCGCCCGGTTGGGCGCAGGCGGGACGGCGATATGGACGGTCGCGATCGACGTGGTCCGCCCGTCGCCAACCGCGTAGTCGAAGGTGGCGTCGCCGGAGAAGCTGTAGTCCGGCGTGAAGACGATGGTGTTGGACGTGCGGTCGAAGGTGACCGTGCCGCCCTGCGCGTTGCGCACTGCGATGAGGGTGAGTTCGTCGCCGTCCGGATCGGAATCGTTGGCCAGCAGCGTGCCGGCGGAAATCGTGACCGGCTGGTGGTTGCCCGGCGACACGTTGTCATCGACCGCAACCGGCGTGTGGTTCTGGGCGATGATTGGGATCGTGACGTGGCCGGTCGTGGTCGTGATCCCGTCGGTGACGGTGTAGTCGAAGCCGCCGGTGCCGGTAGCGTCGGCGTTGAGGCTGAAGGTGACTTTGCCCGTGTTGGGATCGAAGCCGACGGTGCCGAGCGTGGGAGCGGAGACGCCGACGATCCACAACGGGTTGCCGTCGGCATCGAAGTCGTTGGCGAGCAGCGTCGATTCGGTGATTTCGATCCGGCCGCCCTGGACGACCGGGAAGGTGTTGCCCGCCGGCGCGGGCGCGGTGTTCGCGGCGGGCGCCGCGACCGTCAGCGAGACGTGGCCGGTCGTCTGCAGCGAGCCGTCGCTGACGACGTAGTCGAACGACGCGGCGCCGCTGTAGTTCGCATCGGGCGCGAAGACGATGAAGCCGCGGTCGGCGTAGTAGGTCACCGTGCCGTGCGCGGCGTTGCCGACGCTCAGCAGGGTCAGCGGGCTTCCTTCCGGATCGCGATCGTTGGCGAGCAGCTGCGAGGCCAGGATGCGGACCGCGCCGTTCCGCGGTGCGGCGGCATTGTCCGGCCCGGCGATCGGCGGGTCGTTGGGGTTGGTGACGCTGATGGAGATGGTCGCCGGCGCGCTGGTGCGCTGGTTGCTGTTGCCGGTGGGATCGCCGGCATCGGTAACGGCGAAGGTGATGGTGTCGCTGCTGCCGAGATAATCCGGGTAGGCGGTGTAGGTCAGCACGTTGCTGACGATGACGGCCGTACCGTGCGTCGGGCCCTGCACGATCGCGTACGTGAGGCTGGCGGCGCTTGTTTCGAGGTCGCTGCCGGAGAGGACGTACTGCGAGGAGATGCCCGCGACTGCGGTCACGTTCTGGCTGTTCGCGACCGGCTGCGAATTCACCGGCGCCACGGCGAACGTCAGCACCGCCTCGCTGTGCCCGAGGTTCGGATCGTTGACGGCGAAGCGGATCTGGTCGTTGCCGTTGAAGTTGGCGGCCGGCGTGTAGGTGAAGGCGCCGGTGGCCGGGTTGAAGTTGGTGATCGTGCCGAACTGGGGCTGGCCGATCAGCGCGTAGGTAAGCGTGTCGCCGTCAACATCGCTCGCGACGATGGACACCGCGATCGACTGATTTTCGACCGCCTGCACGGTCTGGTTCGCCGCAGTCGGGGCGTAGTTCTGCGTGCGATCGATCGTGAATTCGCGGACGTAGTCGTCGCCGCCGGTGCTGTCGCCATTGCCGTCCAGCCGGTTGCCCGCGGTATCGCGGACAGCGCCGCTGCCGGAGACGGTGAGGCGATACTTGCCGTTCTGCAGCACGCCATTGTTGAGCGTGATGGTGACGCTGTTGCCGGGGAACGTGTAGGACGGCGAAAGCAGGATGGCGACGTCGTCGAAGTCGCCGAAGATGCCGTTGGCGCCGGCGTAGGTCAGCACGTAGTTGGTGGCGGTGTTGGCGCTGACGGTTTCGAGGGCTTCGCTGAAGCCGATGGCTAAGCTGGTGAAAGCCAGCGCCGTAGAGCCGCCGTCCGGCGGAAGGTTGGTGATGCCGGTGATCGTTGGCGGCGTCGTGTCGCTCGAGGTGCCCTGGAACTCGATGGCGCCGATGTCGAAGTAGGCGAACGTGCCGAAGCCGGTATTGGCTGTCGCCAGATCGTCATGGCGCAGCGCGCCGAACATGTCGGTGATGGCGTTGACGGAGGAATCGCCAGCATCGATGGCGGCCGAGCCGGGCAGGAGGGCGAAGTTGTCATCGGCCCCATGGTTCACGCCGCCCACGTAGCCGAGGACGTTGTCCGGTCCGTCGATGTCAATGAACTGCGGATTGCCTTCCCTGCTGTTCGTATCCTTGCCGCCGCTCGCCGTCTGCCAGGCAGCGAAGGTCGCGGCAACCGTGCCATTCCAGCGACCGATGTTCGCCGTGCTCGACGCGCCGCGATAGAACAGGTTGCTGTCGGAGACGAAGCCCGTGACGCTGGCGCCATCGACATCGACGATGTTGCCGGCGTCGCTCCACAGGATGTTGGAACGCAGCGTGGTGTTCGGCGCCGAGACCAGACGCACCGTCTCGCCGGTCGGCTGGTAGATCGTGTTGCCCAGGATGCGCAGGTTGTTGGTGTTCTGGGCATCGATGCCGCGGTTGGCGTTGGCGTAAATCAGGTTGGACTGGATGGTGGAACCAACGCCGCTCACCACAATGCCGGTCGGGTTGGAGTAGATGCGGTTGCCGCTGATCGTCGCCGGGCCGAAGTCGATGAGCACGCCGCTGGTCGTGTTGCCATAGACCGTGTTGCCCAGGAGCTGCACCGGATTCTGCGTGGTGCCCGCCGCTTCGATGCCCCAGCGGTTGCCGAAGGTTACGTTGCCTTGGGCGATGCCGGAGACGATCGAGATACCGGCGCGCAGGGTCTGCCCGCTGACGACGTTGTTCAGCACCCGCATCGACGCGCCGCCGACATCGATGCCGGGGTTGCCGTTGCCAGTGAGGCCGTTGCCCGTCACGCGATTGTTGCTGATCGTATTGATCGGGCTGTTGGTGAACTGCTCGCTCGCGTGGATGCCCTGCAGGCGATTGTCGTGGACGTTGGAACGGTCGATCAGGATGCCGTTCGCGCCATTGACGAAGATGCCCTGCCCGTTGTTGAAGACCTCGACGCCGATGATCGCGGCACTGGTGGCGTTGTCGAGCTCGATGCCAATCGAGCTGCTGCCCGTCGTGCCAAAGACGCGCGTGTCACGCACGGTGAAGCCGGTGCTCACGGTCTCCGCCCAGATGCCGCGGCTGGTGTTGTTGGAGATGTCGCCGCCATCGACCGTGATGCCGAGGTTGTGTGCGGTGCTGAACGACATGTCGAAGCCGACGTCGGCGTTCTTCATGTCGAGGTCGGCGAAGGTGATGTAATCGGCGCCGCTGATGCGGAAGACGGCGGTGCCGGCGCTGGTGTTGTCGCGATCGAAGACAGCGTGATGTGCGTCGGCCGTCGGGCCCTGGATCACGAGGCGGCTGGTATCGGACGCGCCCTGGTCGTCACCGGCGAAGACAATGTCGCTGAGCTGGAGGTAGTTGCCGGTGTCGACGTAGACGATATCGCCGGCCTGGAGCTTGTAGGCGCGGAGCAGCGCGGCGAGCGAGGCCATCGGCGCATCGGCGGTCTTGCCGCTGTTGGCATCGTTGCCGATGGCATTCGGCGTGTACTCGTCGCCATCGTTGGAGCCGTCGTCGATATAGTAGAAGTGCCCGGCGTTAGTGACCAGGAACGGCGTGTTCGACAGGTCGCTGACGGCGCCGATCGTGACGCGAACAAGAGCCGTGCTGCCCGTGGTCTGGAAATCCGGGCGCCAGGCGACGGTGCCATAGCCGTAGCGATCGACCGCGACGCCGGTGGCGATCGTGCGCCATGTCTGGCCGCTGTCGGGTGACACTTCGACCTTGGCGGCAGCAGCGGCGGAGCCCCCCGGCGCGACGCGTGAGATTTCGATGCCCGCGATGCGGCCGCTGTCGCCGGTCGCCTGGATGGTGAGGCCGTGCCCGCCGCTCGCGGTGGCGTTCACCGTGTAGACCTGACGCGTGTTGAGCGGCCCTGTCATCAGCACATCGTCGAGGGCGACGGCGCCGTTCACGACAATGTCCATCGACGTCGTCGCGTCGGAACTCGAGTTGTGCGCGAAGTGGACGCGCACGATGTAGTCGCCATCCGGCAGGTCGAATGTGTAACTGGCGCCAGCCTGGCCGCTGGTGGCGTAGATGCTGTCCGGGGCTGCGAGGGCCACTGTCGATGTCACGGCGCTGGTGACAGGCGCGGAGGGGCTGCTGCCCGGCGGATAGAGGGACGGATCGGCGGTCCACACGCTCCATGGCTGCGGGCCGGAGACATCGCCGCCGCCGATGTTCACGAGCAGCACCGGAATCTCGGTCGCCAGGCCGGAGCTCTCCCACGCGACGGTGGTCTGCTCGCCGATCTCGAGTTTGTCGCCACCGTTGGGCGACAGAACCGCCACCGTCTGCGCCGCGCTCTGGGTGGCGTTGGCCGTGTTGCCCTCGTAGCCGAGGTTGATCCGCCCGCCGTTGTTGCCCGGCTCGTAGGTGAACGGGTCGGACGGGCTGCCGGCATCGATCCCGACCGAGCCGGCGAGCAGGCGGTAATCGTGCGCGGCGACGTTGGTGAACTGTGGGTTGGCGGCGTAGCTGTGCGTGTCGAAACCGGCGCGGTACTGCCAATCCGACACGGCCGATACCGTGTGGCCGGCGAGGTTGGCCATAATGGCGCCGCCGGTGAGATAGAAGAGATTGTAGTCGCTGGCGAAGCCGACCTGGCTGTCGGCCGCGATGTTGAAGGCAGTCGCGCCGGACGACGCGGCGATGATGTTGTTACGCAGCGTCGCGTTGCGGGCGTTCGACTCCAGACGGATCGCGTCGCCACCGCTCTGGTCGATGGTGTTGTTGACGATCAGCGAGCGCAAGTTGCGATCGACGAGCGCCGCGCTGGTGTTGCCGTAGAGCAGATTGTTCCGGAATGTGTTCCCGTCCAGCGTCTCGGCCGGCATGATCACGCCGATCGCGTTGTCGTGAATCGTGTTCCCGGCGAACAGACCGGTGCCGGCCTGAAGGCCGAGGGTCGTGTTGTTGCGAACCTCGTTGCCGCTGAAAACGGAGCCGTTGCTGACGATCGCGCCGGTCACGTTGCCGGCAATGATGTTGTTGAGCGCGGTGGCGTCGATCAGCGTCAGGCCGACGCCGCTGCTGCCGCCCTGGCTGCCGACAGTGTTGCCACTGAACAGGAGGTTGGACGGGCTGCCGTGGCCGGTGATCATGGCGGCGGTTTCGGAGCCAAACCGCGTTCCGTTACCGGTGATGGTGTTGTTGCTGATCGTGCCCGCGGTGAGATCCGCGATGAGGCCGCTCTGCCAATTGCCGGCAAGCGTGTTGCCGCTGATCGTCGCGTTGCCGACGCCGGAAATTCGGATGCCGGCGAGATAGCCGCCGATGGTGTTGCCGAGCAGCGAAACCGTCGACGGCCCGGTGATCCGCACCGCCTCGTAAGCGTCGAGATTCGCCTTGTCATGGATCACGCTGTTGGTCAGCGCGAATGCGTCGTTGCCGGTCGCGACCGAGATTGCCTCGCGGGCGGTCTGGCTGACGTCGAGGTGATCGAGAGTGACGCCGTTGCTGCCGGCGCCCGACACCAACTCGATTCCCTGCTCGCCATGCGCGGTGCTGATGTAGCTGACCGTGATCCAGTCGGCGCCGACGAAGCGGAGGGCATCCGTGCCCGACGCCGTGGTGACGCGGTCGAACAGCGCCACCTTGCCGGCATCGGTCGGGCCGCTGATCACGACGCGTTGCGTGTCGCTGGCGCCCGAATCGTCGGCAGCGAAACTGACTTCGCGCGGCAGGATGTACGTGCCGGTGTCGACATAGACGATATCGCCCGGCGCGAGGTCGTAGGCGCGGAGCAGCGCCGACAGGCTCGCCATCGGAGCGTCCGGCGACTTACCGGAGTTGGCGTTGTTGCCGATGGCGTTCGGCGTGTACTGGTCGTTCGCATTCGACGCGTCGTCGACATAGAAGACGTGGCCGCCGTTCGCGATCATGAACGGCAGCGAGGTGCCGACCGCCGTCGTCGGGCCGGCGGTCGCGGTGATGCGGATCAACGCCGCCGTCGCCTCTGCCACCGGCGTCCAGGCCACCGACGTTGCGCCGGATGGGTTGACCGCGACGTTGGTGGCGATCGTCATCCAGGTCTGGCCGTTGTCGGTGGACACTTCGATCTTGGCGGTGGCGCCGGTGAGCCCCGAGGTGCGGAACGAGATCGTCGTGGCGCGGCCGACCTGCGGGCGCTCGGCGCCGCCGGGCGACAGGACCTGGGCGGTGGCAGCAGCGCTGGCGCCGCTCAGGGCCCCGATGTCGGCGCGACCGCCATTCGGCTGCGGGTCCGAGGTGAACGGCGAGGCCGGATCGCCGCGGTCGATCGCCACCGAGCCGGCCTGGAGGTGGTAGTCGTCGCTGGCCGGCGCGACGAAGCCCGGGTCGGCGGCGACGCTGTTCAGATCGAGACCGAGGCTCAGGCTCCAGTCGACCAAAGTCCCGTAGACGACGCCCTGCCACAGACCGGCGCTGCCGGCGCCATGGAAGAGATTGTAATCGCTGGTGAACCCGAGCTGCGCGGAATCCGCGACGGCGATACCGACAACCCCGGCCGACAGCTCGAAGATCGTGTTGCGCACATCGACGCTGGCGGCGTTGACCTCGATCGCCTCGCCCGCCGTCTGCACGATCGTGTTGTTGCGTACGATATGCGTGCCGCCGCCGTTGGCTGGATTGATGCGGATGCCGCGGCTGCTGTTGTCGTAGATGACGTTGCCGGTAATCGTGAGCGGACCGGAGTTGCTGCCCAGGAAATCGGCGTTGGTGATGCCGACCGGATTGTCGTGGATCTGGTTGCCGGTGGCCGTGCCGGCAAGCGCCAGGATGCCTTCGGCCGCGTTGCCGAAAATCTCGTTGCCATCGGCGACAGCCGAGAGGCTGTTGAGCTGGATGCCGATGGTGTTGCCGTACACGACGTTGCCGCGCGCGATGGCGTTGCCGGAAAGAAGGATGCCGGCGGAATTTGTGCTGCGCGTCGATCCATGGAGCGTGTTGCCGGAAACGAGCACCGGGGAGGATCCACCGCCGGTGCGAACACCCCAGCTGGCGTTGTTGGCGAAAGTGCTCGTCGTGATCGAGCCACTCGCGCTGCCAAAGTCGATGCCGGTGTCGTTGCCGGTGAACGTCGAGTCGCTGATCTGGATGTTGGTGGGGTTGAAGACGTCCTGCACCACTTGGATGCCATAGCTGCCATCGTGCGCATCGAGGCCGTTGATGACGACGTTCGAGGTGCTACTGCGGATCTGGATGCCGACGAACATGCCGCCGGTCTCGACGTTGCTGATGGTGACATTGGTGGCGCCGTTGAGATGGATGCCGTTGCCGGCCTGGTCCGCCAAGCCGGAATAGTTCGGCACGACGATCCGAGAATTGGTGAGCGTGAAGCCGCTGTTGCCGGTGCCGACATAGATGCTGTCCCAGCCCGAGCCGGCGCGCGTCTCGATGCTGACGTTGCTGACGGTGATCCCCGTGCTGCCGGCGTTGTCGGCCAGTTCGACGACCTTGCCGCTGTCGCCGAAGCTCAGGTGATCGAGCGTGACATAGTCGACGCCGGCAAAGCGGAAGCTCGGGTCGCTCAGGCTGCCGCGGTAGATGATGGCCTGCTGGCCGTTGGTGGGGCCGGTAATGATCAGGCGCTGGCTCGCCGCATCGCCGGTGCCGGTGTCCTCGGCGCCGAAGACGATGGTGCCGGTGAGGTTGTAGACGCCGGTATCGACGAAGATGATATCGCCCGGCGCCAGGTCGTACTGCGCCAGGATCGCTTGGACGGTGGCCTTGGGATGCAGCGGGTCGAGGCCGCTGTTGTTGTCATCGCCGACAGCGCCCGGCGTGTACTGGTCGTTGTCGTCCGAGCCGTCGTCAACGTAGTAGTACTTGGTTGCCGCCGCGATGCTGAACACGCCTGAGCGCACCGCGAGCTGGCTGTCGGGATGCTGCGGATCAAGCGGCGTCGAAAGGCGGATGACGTAGTTGCCGCCAACAGCCTGCGCCGTATCGATAGTCCAGGTGAAGCTGCTATCGCTGGCGAGCGCGGTACCGATCGTCGTGAAGCTCTGGCCGCCGTCCGACGACACCTCGATCAGCAGGCCTGACGTAATGCCGGCCTCGCGCCATGTGATCGTCACGGCCTGGCCCTGCTGGAAGGCGTCGCCGGCGGATGGCGACGTGAGGCGGAGGTACGTCGCGAGGCTGAGCGACGCCTGCTCGGTGCCGCCATAGGCGCCGATCTCGGCGTAGCCGCCGTTCGGCAACGGCTCTGCGCCCACCGGCGTGTTTGGGGCGGCGGCGTCGATGGCGGGAGAATAGGCGACGGTGGTGGCGAGCGTGCCGGGCGCGGCAACCGGAAGGCCGGTGGTCGGCGACAGGACGACCGCCAGCGAGCCGCCGGCGAATACGCCCTGGCTGCTGGCGACGTGGAAGTCGCCATTCGCCGGATCGACAAACTGCGGATTGGTGTCGAGGCTCTGGCGATCCTGGAAGGTGGCACTGCGCCAGGCCGCAAGCGAACTACGCTGCGTGCCCTGCCACAGGCCGACGGAACCGGTGCGGCCATTGCTGGGGAAGAGATTGTAGTTGGAGGTGAAGCCGGCTTGCGCAGCATTGGCGACGGCGATGCCGATACCGGCGTACGCGGCAACGATGTTGTTGGTCAGCGTGGCGTTGATCGATGCGCCGACCAGATCGATGGCGCGGGCGCTCGCTGCGGACTCGCTGATGGTGTTGTTGGTGATCGAAACGCCACCCGCGGCATTCACGCTGATGCCGGCGGTGACGTTGTTGTAGACGACGTTGTTGGCGACACTGGCGTTGAGGGTGTTGACCTGAATGCCGATCGGCGTGTCGTAGACGACGTTGCGGCTGATCGAGGTGCCGCCGCGGATACCGATCGTGCTGCTGCCGTAGACGAGGTTGCCGTAGACGATGCCGCTCGCTTCGATACCGATGCGGCCGCCGACGACGACGTTGTCGATCGCCTGGGTGCCGAAAACAGCGATGAGGTTGGTGGCGCCGTTGCCGCTAATGGTGTTTCCGACAACGACAATATTGCCGCCGCCGGCGTTGACACCATCGTCGCGGTTGCCGGAGACGATGTTGCCACGGCCGAGCGTCAGATCCGCATTGCCGAAGATGATCTGTCCGCCAAGCAGCACGCCGGTGTAGTTGCCGGTGATCGTCAGGCCTTCGATCCTGGTGAGAGTCGAGGGTGACGAGACGGAGAGCCCGGCTCCTCGGTTATCGTGGATGAAGCCGCCGCTGATGAGCGGCACGCTGCCGGAAACCCTGACGCCATCGACGTTGCCGTAGGCGGTAACGTTGGTCAGGCCGGCAATCGAGCCACTGATGTTGATGCCGATGCCGCCCGAGTTGTACGCGGTCAGGTGATCGAAGGTGGCCGACGCAGACTGCGTATCGATGAGCAGGGCGTCGCTCGCCGTGTTGTGCACCGTGATGTAGTCGAGATCGATGTCGTCACTGCCGTTGTGCACCCACAGGCCGTTGGTGGCGGCGCCTGCGGCGTTTATCGGCGTGCCGCTGATGGTGAGGTGGCTGAGCGAGACGAAATCGGCGTCGGACAGCTCTACCAGCGCGCGCGGCAGATCGTAGGGATTGGCGGGCGATAGCGTGGCGGTCCCGATCGTCGGGCCGACGATGCTGAAGGCCTCGTCGAGGCCGAGGCCGAAGTCGTGCGAACCGGAAATCTGGACCGGATAGATCAGCGCGTAGTTGCCGGTATCGACGTGCACCGTGTCGCCGGCGCCGAGGTCATAGGTGCGCAGCAGGTTGACAAGGTTGGCCTTCGGGGCGTCCGCGGTCTTGCCGGTGTTGCGGTTGGAACCAACCGCGCTGGTGAGTTCGTCGCCGGTCGTGCTGCCGTCGTTGACGTAGTACTGGCTGCCGGCCTCGGGCACCGTGAAGGTTTCGTCGCTGAAGTCGAAGACCGCGGGGCGATCGACCAGCACCGCCTTGACGCGGAGCCCGTGCGTGCCGGCGGTGAGGCCGCTGGCCGCCGGGTGCCAGTCGTAGACGCCGGTGTCGGCGAGGCCGGTGGCGATAGTGGACACGAACTGCGGGCCGTTGGGCGTGTCCTGCCACAGCTCGAGGCGCACCGTGGCGCCCACGGCCGCTCCGTAGGTATCCCAGCGGATCGGCATGATCTTGTTGACGTCCCAATCCACGTAGAGATCGGGAGAGCGCACGACGATCGTGGCATCGGTTGCGCTGAGCGCTAGGGTTCCAGCGGCGGCGCCAAGGTTGCCGCCCTCGCCGCGGCGCACGACCCCGACATAGGCATCGTCCAGCAGCGGCCCGCCGGTCAGCGGCGCACCGCCGCTGGTGAGGAAAGCGAAGTCGACAGAGCGCGCACCGTTCGGCAGCCGTACACGGCCGACCAGAGCCTCCCAGTCGCCCGCCCTGCCCGGCTGGAGCGAGATCGCGTCGCCGATCTGGTGGCCCGCGGCATCGCGGAAGACGATCTGCACGGACTCGGTTTCGGCATTGAGCCCGTTCGCGAACACGCGCGCGCCGAAGACCAGCTCGAGGCTGCCCGAGTCCAGGTCGGTCTGGCTGAAGCCTGCCGCAACCAGATCGACGGTCTGCCGGGCGAAGCCCTGCGTGATGTTCTGGGGCGAGAAGAGCGTCGCGCCTTCGTATGGCGTGAGGCCGGACAACGCACCGATCGCCGCGATGCCGCCGGCGTTGACCGTCCAGTGGTCGAGCCCGTCCTCGAAGCCGCCATTCTGGAGCAGGTTGTCGACACCGAAACGGCCGTCGAGGCCGCCGGTCGGATCGGCGCCGTTCAGCGCCGCGTTGCTGCCGCTCTGGTTGGCCGCGGCGGCGAGCAGGCGGAAATCGCCCTGCCCGAGATCGGCGAAGCGGGGCTTGCCTTCCCAGGCATCGACGACCGTGCGGCCCGTCGAATGCAGGTCGAACTTCGCGACGTCGTCCTGCCAATCGAGGATATCGGTGAAATCCTGCGTCCAGAAGACGAGCTTGCCGGTGTCGCCCGCGTAGAGTGCGTTGTAGTCGCTGTAGAAGCCGACCTGGGAGTCGTTGCCGACATACATGTCGTAGCCGTTCTCGGCCCACAGGATGTTGTCGACGATCTCGACCGAGTGCGGCACGCCCACCGGCCCGCTACCGGCAACCTGCGAATAGCCAAACGACGAGGCGACGCGGATGGCATCGCCGCTGCGGGCGTAGATCGTGTTGCTGTTGATCTGCACGTCGTCGACGCCTGAGACGACGATCCCGGCGACACCGTTGTTGTAGATCAGGTTGTTGCTGATCTGCTGGTGATCGCTGGCGACGATGCCGACGAAGGCGTTGTCGTAGATGCGGTTGTAATGAACATCGCCGACGGTCATGACGCCGTAGATGTTGCCGCCGATCCGGTTTGCCTGATCGAGGCTCGAGCCGCCGACCGTGCCGGTGCCGACCACGCCAATGACGTTGTCGATGATCGTCTGATCGACGACGCGACCGCCGCGGAGCTGCACGCCGAAGCTGAGGTTGTCGCGAATGACGTTGCCGGGGCCCGTGCCGACCTCGCCCAGCGCCTGGCCGGTTTCGTTGACGAAGGCGACGGCGCCAGTGAAGGCGCCGTGGATGTCGTTGGCCGTGACGTTGGCGGCGGCGGCGTAGGTCAGGCCGACCGAAACCTGGGTGATCTCGTTCTCGAAGATGCGAGCGCCGGGTTGCTGGGCGACATTGATGGTGATGCCGCGGCCGCCATAGCCGATCAGGTTGTCGCGCACGTCGGCATCCGTGCTGGCGCCGAAGACGATGCCATCCTGGCCGGAGATGAAGTTGTCGCGGACGAGGAGGTTGTCGGTGCCGACCGGCACGGCGGAGCCGATCTTGCGACCGGTCTCGTAATGCTCCTCGATCTCGCCGGCGGTCAGCGCGCGGCCGTAAACCGCGACCTCGTCGAGGTTGCCAATCCAACGCGTTGCCGTATCGGTGCCTGTCTGCCCAATGCGCAGAGCCGCGTCCGACTCGTCGAGGGCCGAGTTGTAGTCGACCGACGTGGCGAGGACACCGTTGACGTAGAGCTCGAGGTGCTGCTGGTCGTAGGTCGCGACGACGTGCGACCACGCGCCATAGTCGATGGCGGCGTTGACGGTGACCGGCGTGCCGTTGCCGATCCAGAAGACGACACGGCCGTTGGCGACGTACATGCCATAGCCGTCCGAACCGCCGGCGCCGGTCGTCTTGGAGATGATCGCGCGGTTGCCGCTGGCCAGCGTCGGGTCGATCCACGCCTCGAGCGTGATCGCATTCGCCGGACGCAATAGCGCCGAGTCGCCGATGGTGACGACGCCGTTGCCGTTGAAGCTGGTCGATCCATCGGAATCGCCAACCAGGCCGGTGTCACCGCTGAAGGTTGTGCCGCCGGAGTAGATGCCGCTGTTGCCAACGCCAGAAGCATCGGCCGCGATGGCGTTGGCATCGCCGAGGCGCCAGTAGCCGGCCGGCGTGTCGCTGCGAATGAGATCCGCATAGGAGGGCGCGGCAGCGCCGCTCTCGATCGACAACGCGGTCGTGTACGACCGGATGGTGTTGTCGAGGATGGAGATGTCGCTGCCGCGGTCGACGACGAGGCCGGGCCCGACGGTGCCCAGCATCGTGTTGCCGATGAGGGTGATGCCGGTCGACTGGGTGATCACCAGCGAATCGAAGGTCAGGCCCTGGATGGTGAAGTTGCTGGCGTGATCCAGCGTGAACGCGCCGGCAACGCCCGCCCCGGTGCCGCCGAGGAAGAGGAAGTCGTGATCGTCGGCGCCGAAGGCGAGCGTCGCCGGCGCGACCTCCCCCGGCAGCAGGTAGAGAACGTCGTCTGGGCCGAGCGCGTGGCCATCGATGACGCCCTGGATCGTCGCCCCAGTGACGATCCGGACGTTCGCCGGCACGAAGGTGGTGCCGCGCAGGTACACGCCCGGATGGTCAAGGTCGGTCGCGGCAAACGACATGAACGGGCGGCCGATCGGATCGAGCGTCAGATCGTAGTGCGTGGTGATCGACGGCATGATCCCGACGCCGTCGCCGCTGGCGTCGCCCGGCAGCTCCGGCGCGAAGGCCGTGCCGTTCCAGCGCAACGTGTACAGCGCCTCGGCGAACGTGCCGGCGCTTGCCTGGACACCGGGCGCGAACTGTTCAGGCCGCAGGTCCAGCCAGGTCAGGACCAGGCCGTTGGCGGATCCGGCGAGATGCGGCGTCACCGCGCCCCACTGCGCCGCTGTCAGCCCGGTGATGGGCGTGCTGGCGCCGATGTCCTGCCAGGTTGTGTTGTCGAACCGCCTTGCGAAAATTTGGGCGACCTCGCCGGTGTCGTCGCCCTTCTCCGACCACGCGACGTAGAGCTTGCCCTGGTAGAACGCGACCGACGGGTCGGACGCCTCGCGCGTCAGGTTGTTGCCCATGCCGGCATCGGCTTGCGGCAGGCGCAGCCACGTCGCGGTCCCCTGCCCCAGCGCGATGCCGTTGTATTCGCTGACCGAGACGACGGTGTCGTCGTCAACCTTCTCCGTCCACGCCACCGCGATCGTGTTGCCCGACGACGCGACGCTGAAATCTTCGCTGACGTGGGTGCTGCCATAGCTCGGCGGCGTCGCGCCGAGCGTCTGCCAGCTCGTGCCATTGAACGCCTTGGCATTCAGCAGACTGTAGCCGGCGCCGACCTCCGACCACACCGCGACGATGCCGTAGTCGCTGTCGACCAGTTTGACCCGGTCCGCCAGTCCGCTGCCGCCGTTTATGCCCGCGTCGCTCAGCGAATTGCCCAGTGCCACCCAGGTGCCGCTAGTCGAGTCGTAGCGCGCGACGCGAACGTTCTTGGCGCCGTTGGCGCTGGTCTCGATCCACGCCACCACCGGTGCGCCGGTCGAGTCGATGATGAGGCTGGGGAGGCGCGAGGCGGTGGCCGTGTCGCTGACGCCGCCCTGCCCTGCGCTGCCGCCCAGCTGCACCCACTGCCCATCGACAAGGCGCGCTACATAGATGTCGAAGCTGCCGCCGCGGGAGTCGGCCCAGGCCATGTATTGGCTGGTAGCGTCTGCGGCGACACTGGTTTCCGTCGCCTCGCCGGTGAAGTTGGTGAGGCGGATGCCTTGCGGGCCGGCGAGGTCGATCCAGCGGCCGAGGGTCGGGATCTGGCCGGGGAGGATCGCCGCCGCCCAGGTGTCGTAGGGATCGACGGCAACCGCGGTGGGCAGCGTGCTCGGCGCCGGCGTCACATATGGCTCGTTCGGATCACCGATGACGTCAGACCCGCCGCGGCCGTCGATGAAGTCGTTCCCGGCCTCGCCGAAGAGATGATCGTTGCCCGCGCCACCGTAGAGTTTGTCGGCGCCGGCGCCCGCTCCGCCGCCGTTGCCATCGTCGCCAAACAGGATGTCGGCGGCGTGGTCATCGCCGTTGGTGGTCTGGAGGTAGCCGTAGAGGATGTCGTTGCCGGCGCCGCCGATCAGCAGATCGGCGCCCTTGCCGCCGATAAGCGTGTCGTCGCCCGCACCACCGTCGAGGATGTCGTTGTCGTCGCCGCCGTACAGCGTGTCGAACCCCGGACCGCCGATCAGGCGATCTTCGCCTGCTTCGCCGTAGAGCAGCGAGCCGCCATCGGCTGAGGCATAGAGTATGTCGTCGCCATCGCCGCCGAGCAGGCCGTCGCCGGTGCCATAGTCGGCGTAGAGGACATCATCCCCGGCGTTGCCGTAGAGGACGTCGACGCCAAAGCCGCCATGCAGGGTGTCGCTGCCCGCCTCGCCGTAGATCGTGTCGTTGCCGGCATCGCCGTAGATCAGATCGTTGCCGCCATTCGGCCCGTTGTCGCCGTCGTCGCCGTACAGCGTGTCATCGCAGAGGCCGCCGTAGATGGTGTCTTCGCCCTCTCCGCCAAACACCAGGTCGTTGCCGGCGCCGGCATAGATCGTGTCGTTGCCGGTGCCGCCGTAAATGACGTCGGCGCCCTCGTAGCCCCAGATGGTGTCATTGCCGGCGTCGCCGAAAAGCAGGTCGCCGAAGGGCGTGGCGTCGCTGAAATTTGGATCGATGTCCGCGCCATCGCTGGAGCCGTGGAGTTCGTCATCGCCATCGCCACCGTGGAGCGCGTCGCCGATGCCGCTGTCGGCGAACAGGCGATCGTTGCCGTCATCGCCGTAGAGCGAGTCGGTGCCGTTGCCGCCATGGATGACGTCATCGCCGGCGCCGCCGTGGACTGTGTCGTTGCCGTCTCCGGCGTCGATCAAGTCGTCCTGGGCGCCGCCGTAGATCGTGTCGTCGCCGTCGTTGCCCTCGATGTAGTCGCTATCGCCGACGAGGGAGTCGAACACGATGTCGGGGCCGCCGTAGATCGTGTCGTTACCAGCGTTGCCACGCAGGAAGTCGTTGCCGACATCACCGAAGATAAGGTCGTTGCCGTCGCCGCCTTCGATGAGGTCGTTGCCTTCCTGGCCGTGGATCGTGTCGTCGCCGGCGCCACCGAAGATGCGGTCGTCGTCGAGACCGCCATCGATGACGTCGTTGCCGTCGTCGCCGTAGATGACATCGGCGCCCGCCTTGCCGGCGATCTTGTCGTTGCCGTCGTTGCCGTGGATCAGGTCGTCGCCGGCGCCACCGTCGATATCGTCGTCGTCCGCGTCGCCGGAGATGATGTCGTTACCGCCGCCAGCGCGGATCACATCGCGCCCGGCGCCGCCGGAAATCAGGTCGATGCCGTCGCCGGCGAAAATGGCGTCGTCGCCATCGCCGCCCCAGATGATCGCGGGATCGCTGGCAAAGCCGAAGATGGCGTCGCCGCCGTCGTCGCCGAAGACGACATCCGGACCCGCGTCCGACCCGCCGGTATCGAGTGCCGCGCCGAAGTAAGCATTGGCGATCTGGTCGCTGGACTGGCCAATGTTCGACTCGATGTACGACAGATAGCCGGATCGCTGCACGACGCCGGGATTGAAGGTGTTCGTGAAGATGGCATCGTTGCCCGCCTGCCCGACCGGCGCGTGCCCGTAAAGCTGTGTGGCGATTGCTTGTGCGCTGACGTATTGCGCCGGCACGTAAGCGTCGTGGGATGTCGGCACCGGGTCGTCGACATCGCCATGGAAGACATCGGAGCCGCTGCCCCCTTCGAGCACGTCACTGCCAAGGCCGCCGTAGAGCATATCGGCGCCGGCGCCGCCGAAAATGAAGTCGGTGCCCTCACCGCCGTAGAGCGTGTCGGCGCCCACGCCACCATCGATGAAATCGTCGCCGTCGCCGCCCATGATCAGGTCGTCGCCGTCGCCGCCAATCAGGACATCATTTCCGGCGCTGCCGAAGATGAGGTCGTTGCCGGCGCCGCCGTCGATGAAATCGCGCTTGTCGGGATCGGTTGCCGGACCTTCTGAAACCAGTGTGTTTGCAGCCAGCAGGTCGTTGCCATCGCGGCCATAAATGCGGTCGACGCCAGCACCGCCGACGATCGTATCGTCCCAGTTGGTGCCTTCGATGTAGTCGTCGCCTTCGCCGCCATCGTAGTTGAGCGTGATCGGGCTATGCCCGCGGCCGTAGAGATCGCCTGTGATGCGGAGGGTGTCGTTACCGTCGCCCGCGAAGCCTTCGATGCGGCTGACCGCGGTACCCTCGGCCCCATAAATCTGGGTGTAGCCGAAGGCGCTGATACGTATGACACCGGGCGCGATCTGCGTGAGCTCGTAGGACTCGTTGTGCTCGTTTTCCGTGCCGGCGCCGCGCAGGCCGGCGCGGTCGCCGATGTTCAGTTCCAGGGTGCCGTCTGATTGCAGTTCGGCGAGTACGGGCGGGTCGCACAGCTCCCAGCTCGCCTGGAAGATCGTGACCTTCGGTATGATCGGTATCCAGAACTGCAGCGCCGGACCGATCGGTGGTCCAATTCGTATGACCAGATCGACGCCGATCGCGCCGCCGACATTGACGTCGAACAAGCAATAGCCGCTGCCGTCGCCAAGGTGCTCGTAGATCGTCTTGCCGCGCAGCTTGCCGTCACCGGGATGTTCGTCGGTGTCGGCGACGTTGAGGCCGATGAAGAATTGCGTGATGCCGACGATATCCACCGAGGCGATGAGGGCCTCGACGCCACCGCCGAAATCGAAATTGAGACCGAATTTCACCTCCGGCGGATCGCCGCCCTGATCGGCGGCGTCATCGTCGAGGTACAGGCCGTTCAGCAGGTCGATCGGATCGCCGGTATTGCGGTAGGCCTTGAGGCCCGTGGAATCGTATCCGGCGGCCAGGTTCAGATCGAGTTCGAGGCCGAGACCGACATCGATAGTGACCGGCGGGACGTCCCAGACCGGAATGCGCGCGACGATCTGGTTGAACTCGAGCGAGATACCGGTGGCTTCGATGCGAAGGAATTCGGCGTCTTGCCCGAACAGCATCCCGATGATCGACTTCGGATTGTCGAGAATCGGGAAGCCAAACACGACATGAGCGTCGCCGACGCTCTCGTCAGTGCCGTAGTCGTCGGGAAGGCGAGTGTCCCGCTCGATACCGACCAGCAGGTCGTCGAGCGATTGCTGTCCGAGGTCGCCGGAGAAATTAACGGGCAGCGCGTGCTCGCCGCTGCCGCGGGGCAGGCGCAGATCGATGCCATCGAAGCTGATCGAGCCGAAGTTGAGGACGCCGTCCTCTCCGATCGTCGCCAGGATGGCGCCTACCTGATCGATCTTCTGCAACAATTCCGCCGCAGCGCGAATGGCGGTCGTGTTGATGCCGTACATCTGCGCCAGCATCGTGATGACGCTGGTGTGCATGAACGGCAGTTGCATGTTCAGGACATCGAACATCGGCTCCAGCGGTCGCAGCGCGGAAGCGATGGGGCTGAGCACGTCGGTGATGAAGCCGTTGACGAAATGGCTGACGTCGAGGCGGATGTTGTTCAACGCGACGGTTGGCGCGGCGTTGACGTCGGAGAGGTTCCAGTCGACCTCGAGGTCGGCGAGAATCTCCGGGTAGCTGGTGTCGACGAACCACCGGCCCGCGCCATCCTGGTAGAGGTCGAAGCCGAAGTCGGCCGTCATGTTGATGCCGGCGTCGACGTTGCTGGTGATTTCAGCATCGTCGAAGGCGCGGCCGATGTCGCCGAAATAGAGCTTGTGCGGATCGGCGTCGCTGTGCGCCGTGATGTCGATATCGATCTCGCCGGTGATGCCGGTCTGCGAACCTTCGGCCGCCTGTGACAGGATAACGGCCATCAGGCCCATGTTGCCTACGGCCTGGAAACCATCGGGCAAGGTGAGCCCGAAGATCACCGTCAGTTCCGGATCGTCGCCATCGGTGACGATATACGGCCCGGTGCGATCCATGCCGAAACCGACGTTGATCGACCAGTCGATCGTGCCGTCCAGCGGCAGAACGTCGGTGAGGTCAATGCCCAGGCCCGGCAGGCCCAGATCGAAATCGACGTTGGGGTGCAGCGTCTGGCCGAGCCCCATATCGATCTCGAAGTCAGTGATCTGGCTCGGATCGATCTGCTGGCCGGTAAACAGCACCCGGTCGCCGTCGCCCAGCGTGAAGTAGATCTCGATGTCGTTCGACGTGTCGTTATCGTTGCCGCGATCGAGGAGGATGCCGGCGCTGTGGAGGGCATCGGTCAGCGCATCCTTCAGCTGCGACAGGAGATAGGCGGTGCCCTGCTCCAGCGCCGCGCCGGGATCCATCAGGTCGTCGAGCGTGTTGCGCAGGTCGTCGATGAAATGCAGGGCGTCATTCAACTTGTCGCCCACCAACGGGAGGTCCAGCCCGAAGACCTGGCCGTTCACGACGTCCTTCAACTGCGTCAGAAATTCCTCGATTCCGGCCAGCAGCGTGAAGGGGTCGGAGAGAAGGTTGGCGTCGCTGAAAACCTGCGTGAGATCGGGCGCGTCGACGTTGATGATGCTGGCGACCGGCGCGCCCCCGAGCAACGACTGAAGGTATAGGCCGCCTTGCGTGACGGCGAGGTCGAGGTTTCCCTCGAGCACGTTCGCGACGTAGACGGGCAGGTTGCCGGAGATGGCCGCATCGATGGTGGCCTGAACGGGACTGCCGCTCAGACCGTTCAGCACGCCGCTGCCGGTGAGGCTGGCGAAGCTGTACTTCTGCGTCGACGAGTTCAGCTTCAAGCTGAGCGTTGCTGGAGAGTTGCCGCTGGCGCCGCCGATGCGCACGGAGCCGCCCTGAATCTCGACCGTGACCGGCGCGCCGCCGAGGCGAGTGCTGATCGCCGCGTTGGCGACCAGCAGACTCATCTCGATGTCGGTGTCGCTGTGAAGGTACGCCGCGGGCGCGTTCGGGCTGCTGAGATCGAACCCGAAGACGATGTCGGCGCTGAGCGTGGGCGTTACCGTCAGCGGATCGGCGTTCTGGACGTCAATCAGCGTCTTGACGTTGGGCAGCTCCGCCAAGGGGCCAACGCCCAAGGCGGTGAAATCGATGGTGAGCGGATGTGCCGATGCGGCTTTCGCCGGAGCGAAGTTCAGGGCGACGCGGAAGTCGTGTGCGCCGGCATCGTAGGTGAAGTCGACGTAGTGGCCCGCCACACCCGTAGCGTCGCCGATCGCCTGGTCGAGCTTGGCGCTGAGGTCCTGGAGCGACGCGGCCGGATCGGCGGCAAATTCGTTGACGACTCGCGCGAAGCTGTCGGACAGGCCAAAGACGCTGGAGAAGGACACGCCGAGTAGCGGGATGTCCTGCGACAGAACCGACTGCTGCTCGAGGCCGCGCAGGTAGTCCTGCACCTGACGCAGTGTAGCGACGATGGTGTCCGACGACAGACCGAGGAACGCCGTCAGCGGCTGGATTGCATTGAGGTTGGGCTGCCACGCAGCCGTGTCGAACGGGTTGCCGGAGGTGAAGCTGATCGTCGAGCCCGGCGCCAGATTGAACAGAGATGCGATCGAGCCGCTGACCGTCACGGGCATGGTCAGCGTGGCCGAACCGCCAAGGGTGCGCGTCAGGTAGTTGCCACTGCTGTCGACCCCGGCGATCGCAGACGAGAGTGAGACCGAGCCCGGCAGATTGAGCGTCAGCTCGGCCGTCATGCTGGCGTTGGCGCCATGGAGATCGACGCCGATGAAGCCGACGTTGGCGGTCGCATCGACGGTGCCGAACACCTGGACGTGGCCGCTCAGAGAGAAGTGCGACAGCGATACGCGGTCGGCGCCCTGCGCCGCGGCGATCTGCACAAGCGTCGGCGGCGGCGTGGCGTCGCCGAACGCCAGGCCGAGTTCGGAGTCGCCAACCGGAGTTGCGACGATCGACTGGATGTTGGCCGAGCCGATCAGCGACAAGCGGCCGTCCGTGGTGAGCGCCGCAAATATCTGCTTGCCGCTCGCCGATAGCGCATCGTTTACATGCGCGAGCGCGCTGTTGATGGCGGAGACCAGTTGGCGGGCGTCGGTGAAGGCGGCGGTGTCGGCGGCGTGCACGGTGACGGTGCCGTATGTCGTGCCATCGACGAACACCTCGAAAGACTGGTCAGCGGTGAGACGGCCGTTGACCGGCAGCGCGTCGTCGGAAGCCACAAGCTTGGGCTTGGCCGCGTCGTCCACACCCAGGCCCAGCGCGACAGCGCCGGCTCCGCCGCGCGCCGTGCTGACGATTAGCAGACCGGCGACGGTGGATGGCGACGTGAGCACGATGCGGCTCGTGCCGCCGACGGTCGTCAGGGCAGCGTGCAGGATGGTTGGGTCGAGGCCGGCCGAGCGGAGGCCGCGGATGATGGCCGCATTCAGGTCGTCGACCAGATCCTGCGCGGTCGTGTTGTCAACCGTGGCGCCAGCCGCCAGCGTGATCGACACCGCGCTGTTACCGATGAAAATGTCGAGGTTGGCATCGTCGGCAATCTGCCCGTTGGCCACGATGGGCCGCGCGGCGACCAGGCGTGGCCCTTGGGCCGCCAGGGCGATGGTCAGGTCGAGTTGGAGGCCAACATTGCCGCCGATCGTCAACGTGCCGGTGGAATGCACGTTGCTAAGTGTCGTGTTGTCGATGCGGTAGACGAATGTATCGGTGCTAGTGACCAATGGCGCCGCGACGTTCAACGTCAGGCGCAGTGCGTCACTGCCCTTGACGTAGCTCAGCGACACGGAATTCGGGTCGACGCCGGTGATCGCCTTTAGCGCGGCGGTAAAGCTCGCGAAGTCGGTATAGAGCAGCGCGTTGCTTGAATCGCGCAGCCCATTGATGACGGTGCGCGCAAACAGGCCGCCGATGTCGAGGACGTCGCCGAGTCCGTCGTTGACGAAAGGCAACGGCTCGTTGACGAGGTCGCTCGCCGAGAGCGACGACAGCCAGGCGTCGATACCCTGCAGCGCGGTGAACAGATCGTTTGCCCGGAACGCGACGAACTCGGCGAGGCGGGCTGCATCGGCTCCCGCGAACCCGGCCTTGACGCTATCGGCGTCAAGCTTGTTCGCGCTCAACACCAGCTGGCCTGTCGTGGAGCCACCGCCGGGGAGCGAGCCCGATAGCGTGAAGCTGCCGGCAAAGGTCGCGTGCTGAACGGTCGCGCCGATCAAAGTCTCCGGCGACGAGCCGTTGACGGCGTTGGTGGACAGCATCTGCGTCGCGGCCCCGTCGCCACCGACGGTGACCGCGACCGCGGTGTCGATCGCGACACTGCGGCTGCCGAGGGTGGGGGCGAGCAAGCCGGCCGTGACGGCAACCGGCGCGCCCGTCGCGAGACCGCCGGCCACGGCCATCGAAAGATCGTCGACGCGGACGAACAGGCGATCGGCGGGCGCGAGCCCAGCCGATTCCGTGAACCCGAAGGTCAGCGCGATATGGGTGGCGACGTCGATCCCCAGCGTTGCGTCGACATCGACGCCCAGCGCGCTGGCAGCGTCGCCAAGCGACAGCGGATCGGTGAGCTGGCGGTGGAAAGTGAAGCCGATGGTGTAGAGGACGCGATCGCCCGGCGTCTGGAAGCCGAGGACGCGCGCGTCGTTCACCGTCGAGGTGGTGAAGTGGCCGGCGACCGCACCGGCGTCGAGCGTGACCGTGATGCCGAGTGGCGCCAGGCTGTTGTTGAGATTGGCCAGGGCGCGCGCGTCGAAACCCGCAGTGGCGCCGCCAGCCGAGGTGACGGCGCTTTGCAGGGCGGCGCCTATCGCCGCAAGGACATCGTCCATGCCGGCCGCGTCCAGCAGTGACAGGTCGGTGAACGGCAACGTGGCCGTGAGGGTATCGTCACCTGCAAGCTGCGCGGACAGCGCGTCGAACCAGGCCTGGAGTTCGGGCGCGGCGCTCAGCGATAACGCGCCGAGAGTGCCGGGCGTCAGCAGTGAGGAGGCGGGCGGCGCCAGGGCAGCAATGGCGGCATTGTTGGCGGTGACCGTCGCAGCGCCGGTGGCGAACGACCACTGGATCGAGATCGGAACCGCCGGAGCGCTATTGCCGGTCGTGTTGCGCTGGAGATTGGCGCTGAACAGAGCGCCGCCGTTTCGCGTGACAGCGCCTTTCGCGATCGAAGGATCGTCGGTGAGCTCGCCCAGCGTGATTTTACCGTCGGCGTAGCCTGCCCGGGGGTCAGCAAGCGAGAGGCGGAACACGGCGTCGGTGCCCGCGACGAGATCGCCGCCGACGACACCGGCAACCGCCGCCGATGCGTTGATGACAGAAACGAGACCATCGCCAAGATGTCCGGTGCCGAGGGCAGCGGTGCCGGTCATGTGAACGGCGAGCTGCACGAAGCTGCTGTCGCCTTCGATCAGGTACACGCGTTCGCTGTCGGGCAGTGACGCGTCCAGCGATATGCCGAGGGTGATCGAGCCCGTCAGGTGGCTGGTGACCGGCGCGGTCGCGGAGAAGGCGAAGGGCACGCCGTCAATGGTGGTATTGACCTCGAAGGTCTGCGTAGTGGTCTGGGTGCGGTCCACCGCGAGGACGAGGGTGACATGATCGCCGTCGATGGTTGCGGTGGCCGGCGCGCCGAGGCGCTGGCCGATGGCGGCGGCAAGCTGATCCAGGGTCGCGTAGCTGCCGACATTGGCCGACAGATCGGCGAAGGCGCCGCTGAGATCGGACAGCGCGGCGAGGCGCGCGCCAATCAGCGGCGTGCCGGTGCCGAAGGCGTCAGGCACGACGGTGGCCAGAACATCCGGAATGGCAGCAAGGGCTTTGCTGGCCGCGGCGTGCAGGTCGGCTTCGGAAAGCTGGTCGAGGCTCGCGAGTTGCGAATTGGCGCTGTAGGTGACGACCGCGCCGCCGGGGCTGAGGTCACTGGACCAATGGACGGAGAGGGTCTCTGGCGCGGACAGCGACGTCGACGTGACCGGTAGGACCGCCGCCGCGCTGCCGCTCAGCGTCGCGTCGACCATCAGCGACGGTGGCGTCGCCTGGATCTCGGCATCGGTGATGTGGTTGCGTCCGTCGGCATTGTCGGGATCGATGAGGCTGCCACTCACCGTCGCGCTCAATGAGGCGCTGCCGTGGTGCACCGTCGTGTCCACGACGCCGACGCCGAGTTCGAGGCTCAGGTCGGGCGCAGAAACGCCCAGCGTCGCGGAGAATGTCGTCGGACCCAGCGCGAATTCATTGGTCGCGGTATCGAAGCCGAAGGACAGCGTCAGCGCGCGTGATCCCGTGAGAGCGACCGTGGCGTTCGTCTCGCTGTTCAGGTCGAGGTCGTGGACCGTGCCCGACAGATCGAAGACATATGGCGCGGCGTTGAAGTCGCCGCCGAGCGTCAGCGAGAAGCTTTGGAACCCGTTCGCCTCGCTCTGCGTGACCGCGATGTTGTTCGGCGTGATCTGGAGCGCATCGAGAGCGGCGGCCAGACCTTCGGCGGTGTGGCTGCCGTTGGTGGCGAAATAGGCTGCGGTCGCATCCTCGACCTCGCCGACCATGCCACCGAGATCGACGACCTCCGACACCGGCCGGTCGATGATAGGCACGTACGTGGCGAGCGCGGGATCAATCGCCGCCGCATCCAGCATCGCGTGCAAATCGTGCAGGCCGTGCAGCAGCGCCTGCTCGGCGCCGGGCGCGATGTCGCCGGACAGCAGCAGCCGCGGCTCGAGCGGCTCGACATGGAATATTTCGGGCGAGGCGCGGCGCGGACGCGTGCGCGCAGGACGCGACGCCGACAGACGGGAAATGACCGTCGGCGACACACTCCCAAGCAGGCGCGCGTGAAGCTTGCGCGGCCAGAACACGGTCTCTCCCCAGGGCCCCTCGGCGCCGTGCCGGCCCTTTTCTTCCCGGCATCATAGAAACGGGGGAGGGGCGAACATCATCCGTCCGGTTGATTATTTGTTAAATTTCCGAGAGTTTTGAGCCACTTCTGCAACAGAATGGCCCCTTGGGGCTGGGAAATGCCGCTACTTACACGTGTGGGTCAGAGGCGGCCCTTTTCCACGTTGTGATTAACCGCCGAGCGTATCTGCGAGCGTTGCAGACAGCGCGGCGACAAAATCCGGCGGCAGAGGACGTCCGTTGGCCGACCGTTTCGCGGCCGCCCAGATCGCATCGGGATAGTGCGTGTCGTCGGCGTAGCGCGGGATGACGTGCCAATGAAGGTGCGGCACCTGCGTGCCGAACGCGGCGAGATTGATCTTGTCGGGCTGCAGCAATACGCGAAGGCTCCGCTCCACCGCGCTGACGACGTCCATGACGTGCGCACGATCGGCATCACCGAGGTCGGTGAATTCCTTCACGTGGTCGTTCCACACGACGCGGCAGAGGCCGGCGAACGGAGCATCCTCGATGAGCACGACCCGGCAACGTGCATCCATCCACATCACGCGGCCGCCAGCGGCGTCGCAATAGGGACATCCCGCGACGCGCATCTATTTCCTCGCCAGCAGCCAGCTGCGGATTTCGAACGGACCAAGGGCGTCGGCCGCGCCCTTCGCTGGTTCCTCCATGACGGTCAGCGGACCGCTGACGGTCCACCCGCTGGCGGCGACGCCCACCTTGCCACGCGCACCGGCCGGCTCGTAGACGCGCGCGATAACACCGTCGCCCTCCTCCGACGGCTTCAGCGTGGACAGCGCGACAGGCAGACCGGTGATGGTCAGCGGCTGCAGCGTCGTTGCTGCTAGGCCAGATGCCGATGTGGCCAGCAACGGCTGGTTCAGCGCCTCAGCCTCCTCGCGCACGCCACCCTCGTGCCAATCGCCGGCGTGTGGCATCAGCGCATAGGTGAAGCTTTGCGGGCCTTCGTCCGCGAGGGGATCGGGATAGACCGGCGAGCGCACGAGGCTGAGGCCGAGACGGTTGCCGCGGGCGCTATGGCCGTACTTCGCGTCGTTAAGCAGCGCGAGGCCGAAGCCCGTTTCCGACATGTCGGCGAAGCGATGGCCGGGCACCTCGAACATAGCCTGATCCCACGAGGTGTTCTGATGGGTCGGCCGCTTCACAACGCCGAAGGCGCATTCGTACGTTACCTCACGCGTACGTACTGCAATGTCAGTCTCGACGCGCAGCATGGTACGGCGCTCGTGCCAGTCGACATCCGTATGGACGTCCAGACGCTTGCCGTTTGCGGCGAGCGACAGGGTCTGGATGATGGTGGAGTCGCGGTAGCGATGGGTGATGCGCACTGCGGCGCGATGCGGCCCGTCCTCGACGACGGCAATGCTTTCCGGCTTCGTAAAGCGGATGGCGCGTTCGAAGTAGTCGCCGTCGATGTCCCAGGCGTCCCAGGCACGTGGCTTGTCGACGGGATAAACAACGAGGGCGCTCCCCTCGCCTGTCAGTGCCTCGCGGCCGGTCGGCTTGTGGAGAATGCTTGCGACGCTCCCATCCGCGGCGATGGCGACGCGGAGCGTGGCGTTCTCCAGATGTGTCTTGCTGGCGCCGAGGCCGGGCACGGGCGCCAACGCCTTGCCGTCGACGACGCGTATGCCAAGCGGCGGCACCGTCTCCGCCGACGATTGGATCGGACGCGAGCTGAGCGACGGGTTCACGACCACGAGTGCGTCAGCGATCGCACCTTTGGGCAGACGCGAAGCGATGGCGGCGAGCGCCGTGGATTGCGCCTTCGCTCCGGCATCGATGACGGCGGTGAGTTCGCGCGCCGCGTCGTCGTAAACCTCATGGATGCTCGAGCCAGGAAGGATGTCGTGGAACTCGTTCTTCAACACGATGCGCCAGTCCGCCTCGAGGCTCTGCGGCTTCGGACAGCCGATGAGGTGCGCTAGCGAAGCCGCGGTCTCCGCCGTGATCAGTGCCCGTTCGGCCTTGCGATGCAGCCGCTTCACCGCGCTCTGCGTCGTGTACGTCGCGCGGTGCAGTTCGAGGTAAATCTCGCCCTGCCAGACGGGCAGCTTTTTCTCCACCGCGGCCTTGTGGGCGCCTTCGAAGAACGAGGCGATCGTCGCCCAGCGCGCCTTGGGCAGCGCGGGGAAATCGCGAAGCTGGACCTCGCGGCGGACCATCTCCGGCTGCGGACCACCGCCGCCATCGCCGTAACCGACGGCGAGCAGCGTGGTGTTGTGGTGGATCTTGCCGCGGAAATTGCGCCACGTCGGCAGGATGGACCCGGGATGGACGAAGCCGTTGTATCCCGACATCGGGTTGTCGAAGGTGTGGGCGAGGACGCGCGAACCGTCGAGGCCCTCCCACCAGAACAGGTCGTAGGGAAAACGATTTGTCTCCGACCAATTCACCTTGATGGTGAAGAACGAGTTGATGCCACCCTGATTCAGGATCTGCGGCAAAGCCCCTGAAAAACCAAAGCAATCCGGCAGCCAGCAGATCGTGTGCCGCTGGCCGAAAACTCGCTCGAAATAGCGCTGGCCGTAGAGCACCTGTCGGACCAGGCTTTCGCCGGTCGGCATGTTGGAGTCGGGTTCGACCCAAAGGCCGCCGACGGTCTCCCAGTTCCCCGCCTTGGCCTTGGCGACGATCGCCTTGAACAGGGCGGGGTCGTCCTTCTCCATCTCGGCGTAGTAGTGGGCCGTCGACTGGTTGAAGCGGAAGTCGCGCGACTGTTCGATCAGCGATAGCGCGGTATGGAAGGTGCGGCGCATCTTCCGGCGCGTCTCGTCGTAGGGCCACAGCCAGGCGAGATCGATGTGGGCGTGGCCGGTGAGCGCGACCTCGCCCTGCGGCGGGAACCGCTTCTGCAGTACGCGCAGTTCGCCGACCAGGGCCTTGTGCGCACGAACGACGCTGTCGCGCTGCGCGTCGGTCAGCGCCGCGGGGTTCGGCTTCGTCTCCGGCAGCTCCCAGATCAGTTGCTGGACCGGCGATGGCGCCGTGCGCGCGACATAGTCGGCTGTGCCCGACGGCCAGTCGAGTGAGCGCAGCGCCTCCTCGGCGACTGTCAGCAGATGCGGCACGACCTCATGTCCGGCCAACGCCTCGACCGCTTCGATGATCTGCGTCAGCAGTAGGTGGAAATCGTCAACCGCCGTCTCGAGCCATAGCAGGTATGCGCGGTTGAGATGCGGGTCGCGCACCGGCTCGCCGAAGGGCAGGCGCGCGACGCTGTCGCTTTCGATCTTGAAGCGGCGGGCGCGGAGCGGGAATTCTTCGTGGTAGGGGTCGAGGCCGAAGCGGATGACATCGCCGTTGTCGTAGGTGAGCGACAGGAGGCTTTCGCCGCCGAGATTGAGCGACAGGCGCGCGTCGCCGATCGGCCAGTGCGCCGGGACCTCGGCCGACGCGGCGAAACGGTGGACGCCCTTCCGCTCCGGCCACTTGCCGCCCATCGCGATCGGAGCGCCGTCGAGGGTCCAGTCGCCCACCGGCGCAGCTTCGCGATCGCGCCAGAAGAGAAGTTCCTCCGTGCGGCGGGCAAGGCGCCCGCGGCGCTGGTCCAGCGTCAGTGACATGCGATTCCCCCTCAACGCGAGGCGGGATACTTGCGGATCACGCGGGGGCGCACAAGGAAGCCGCGGTCAGCTCCGATCCAGCAGCAGCGCCACGAATTCGCGCACCGGCATGCCGGGCCTGGCGCCCTCGGCGCGGGCGCGCTGGTTTACGTGGGAGAAGACGCCGTCGTTGTAGATGCTGCGCGCATCGCCGATGCGGGCGCTCATCGCCGCCGCGGCGCCCCCGGGGATGCCCTTCTCGTCAAGGTTGGGCAAGCGGCTGACACCGGCATTGTCCATGCCGACGCCGCCATCGGAGAAGAATACGGCGCGGAGCGGGAACGGGATGACGTTGTCCGGCTTGCCGCGGAACAGCGCGGCGTGCGAGCCGGTGACGGCGATCGCGCCTTCGTCGCCCGGCGCCAGCATTGGCGCGGCGTCGAGCGCGATCACCTTCGGCTTGCCCGGCGTTTCGCTGAGCGTGTAGCGCTTGCCGCCCGCGATCGCGGACAGTTCGCCCGTCGCGATCGGCGCTGTGCGCATCTTCTCCGCGACGCTCCGCACCGTGTCGCCGACCTTGCAGCCGAGATTTGCGGCGAAGCGATTCACGAAACTGATGCGGCCGTGCTCCAGCATGTGCTCGCCGTCGGCGATGTGGCACGTGTTGACGTCGGCCGTGGCGGCGGCCAGCCCAATCTGTTCGAGGTAGGTGATGCCGTGGATGCCGGCGTCGTCCTTGCCGATGCCAGCGTCATTCAGCACGACGCCGCGGATGCCCCATTTACCGGCGTGGAAGGCGTTGTAGTCGCCGCCGTAGGAACCCGACACGACGACGTGGCCGCGGTGGCTCTCGTTCACGAACGAGGACGCGGGAACCGCGAAAATCTGGCCGGATTCGGCCATTACTTCGGTTTCCGCTTGGGTGGCTCGGTGAGCAGGTTGGCGGTGCGCTGGTAGTGGGCGTTGAGCAGCGCCACCGCCTTATCGACATCGCGGTCGAGCGCGGCGTCGGCGAGTTCCTGATGCTCGCGCGGCACGTCGCGTTTCGGATAGGCGCGCGCGATCGAGAGGGCGCGGTAGCGCACGGCGCGATCGTAAAACTGGTCGCTGAGGTCGAGGATGATGCGATTGCCGCACCCGGAGATCAGCGCCATGTGGAACTTCTTGTGCAGCCGCTCCCACTCCGGATTGCTCTGGAAGTGCTTGCCGTCGCCGATAGAGCGCGGCGCGCGATTCAACTCGTAGATCGCGATGACCACCGCGTGCTGCCACTCCGGCCGCGCATGCGCCATCGACTCGCGGAGCGCCTGGGTCTCGATCCAGCAGCGCGCCTGCACCAGCTCGTCGAGGTCGTCATTGTTGGCGCGCGCGACGCGGAAGCCGCGCTTCTCGACGCGCGTGACGAGGCCATCGGCGGTGAGCTGAGACAATGCCTCGCGAAGCGGGCTGGCGCCGGTGCCGTAGCGCTCGCGCAGCGCGTGGATCTTGAGCTTCTCCTCCGGCTTCAATTCGCCCTGGAGAATGTCGCCGCGGATACGCTGATAGGCGAGCTTGGCAAGGCTCGTGGTCGCGGCTGGCTCGGTGTCCGACATCGAAAATCCGGGAACTCGGAGGCGGCGACAATCTAGCCATCACCGTCAGCCTTGTCGAGAAACAATGCCGATTTCCAAAATCATCGATAAAAATGGTTGGCGGTCCATTTTTATCGGTATAGACAAGGGCCTGGGAGGACGCCTGAGCGTCATGCGTATTGTTTCGTTCCGCACCGCCGGAAGCGGCGCCGGATTTGGGGTTCGCACACCCGCCGGCGTGGCGGAGCTGTCGGGCGACAGCATCAGCTTCACTGATCTGGTGCAGATGGCGCCGGCCGCAATCGCCTCCAAGACGGCGGGGAAGACGACCGTGCCGTTCGAGTCGCTCGATCTGCTGCCGGTGGTGCCGCGGCCGGGCAAGTTCGTCTGCCTCGGGCTGAACTATATCGACCACGCGAAGGAAGGCGGGCATCACGACCTCCCCGCCTACCCGACATTATTCATGCGCGGGCCGACGTCGCTGCAGGCGGCGGGGCAGCCGATCCTGCGGCCTGCGATCTCGGAGACGCTGGATTACGAGGCTGAGCTCGCGGTCGTCATCGGCAAGGGTGGCAAGAATATCGCCGAGGATCGCGCGCTGGAGCATGTCGGCGGATACGCGCTGTTCAACGACGCTACGATCCGCGAATATCAGCGCATCACGGCGCAGTGGACGCCGGGCAAGAATTTCGACCAGACCGGCGCATTCGGGCCCGAGCTGGTGACGCCGGACGAATTGCCGAAGGGCGCCTCGGGCCTGCGCATCCAGTCGCGGCTCAACGGGCGCGTCATGCAGGACGGCAACACCGCCGACATGATGTTCGGCGTGGCGCGGACCATCTCGCTGCTCTCCGAGATCATGACGTGGGAGCCGGGCGACGTGATCGCCATGGGCACGCCGGCTGGCGTCGGCCATGCGCGCAAACCGCCGGTGTGGATGCGCGACGGCGACGTGTGCGAGATCGAGATCGAGGGCATCGGCGTCCTCTCCAACCCGGTGCGCGACGAGCAGCCGGTACGCAAGATGGAAAGGGCGTCGTGATGGCCACGACCGCCACGCAGATGCGGCCTGAGCCGGCGCTGCCGATCCTGGCGGTGACCGGTCTCAACAAGCATTTCGGCGGCACGCAGGCGCTGCGCTCGGTCGACTTCACGGTGGAGCGCGGGGAGGTCCACGCCCTGCTCGGCGCCAATGGCGCCGGCAAGTCAACGCTGATCAAGATTCTGTCCGGTCTCTATCCCTCCGACAGCGGCGACATTCGCCTTAACGGCGAGACGCTGAAACCGGGCGACCCACGCATCGCGTTCGTGCACCAGGACCTTGGGCTGATCGAGTCGATGAGCGTCGGCGAGAACATGGCGATGGGCTATGGCTACCCGCGCCGCGGACTGCTGATCGACTGGCGCAAGGTCGACGCCGAGGCGGAGAAGGCGCTGGATTTCCTGGGTTCCCCCCTGCCCCTCGACCGGCCGGTGTCCGAGCTGTCGCGCGCCGAGAAATCCATCGTCGCGATTGCGCGCGCGTTGTCGCGGAAGGCCGAACTGCTGGTGCTGGACGAGCCGACGGCCTCGCTGCCGGAAGCCGATGTGACGCGCTTGTTCCGCATCATCGCCCGACTGAAGGCGAACAACGTCAGCGTCATCTACGTCAGCCACCGGCTCGACGAAGTCTTCCGCATCGGCGACGCCGTCACGGTGCTGCGCGACGGGCGCGCCATCGCCGTGCACCGCCCGCTCGACATTTCGCCGGAGCAACTGGTGAAGGAGATCGTCGGCGGCACGCCGGTGACACGCACGCGGGCCCGCGCCGCGGCGCCGGGCGCCCCTGCCCTGGTGGTGAAGGATTTTCGCGTCAGCCTGTTCGGGCCGGTATCGTTCGAGGTCGGCGCCGGCGAGATCGTCGGGTTGGCCGGGCTGCGCGGCCAGGGCCACGAGGCGACCGGACGTGGGCTGGCCGGTGTGCTGCCGCGGACCAGCGGCACCGTCACGGTCGGCGGACGGCTGCGCCAACTGCGCAGCCCGGCGGAGGCAATCGCTGCGGGCATCGGCTTCGCCACGGGCAAGCGCGCCGAGGAGGCGCTGGCGCCGACGATGACCGTGAAGGAGAATCTCTACCTCAACCCGCTGAACTTCGGCGCCACCAGCTTCGGCTTCCGCAGCCGGACGGAGGAGCGCAAGTCGGCGGGCGAAATCCTGCACCGCTTCGACGTGCGGCCGCCGCAGCCGGAGCGCGACATCAACACGCTGTCGGGCGGCAACCAGCAGAAGGTCGTGATCGCGCGCTGGGTCGGCCAGAACTACAAGGTGCTGGTGCTTGAGGATCCGACGATCGGCGTCGATGTCGGGGCGAAGGCGCAAATCTACAAGATGCTGGCGGACGATGCGGCGGCGAACGGCACGGCGTTCGTCGTCGTATCGTCCGACCTCGACGAGATGGTGCAGCTCTGCGACCGCGTGCTGGCGTTCAGCCGCGGACGGATCGTCGCGGAGCTGACGCGCGCCGAGATCAGCGTCGAGGCGCTGACGCGCGCGGTCGGCGGCATCGCCGAGGCACGGGGAGCGGCGGCATGAGCGCCAGCCACGAATTCGAGGTGAAGACGGGCGACGCACCGCCGCCTGAACCGCCGAAGCGGCGGACCGCCGGCGCGCTGATCCTGCACATCCTCTCCACGCACGGGCTGCTGGTGTTCGGCATCGCGCTGGTGATCGTGTTCGCCACGCTCCTGCCGGCGACCTTCACCGGCGGCTCGAACGTGCGCGCGATCCTCGGCAACAACACCACCGTCGCGCTGCTCGCCATGGCCGAGATGATCGTGATCGCGACGGCGAACTACGATCTCTCCATCGCCTACGGCATCGGCCTCATGCACATCCTGGCGATGGGGCTGCTCACCGACGCCAATGTGCCGTGGCCGCTGGTCGTGGTGCTGACCATCGCGGCGGGCGGCATCATCGGCTGGATCAATGGGGCGCTGGTCGAATATGCCAAGATCGATTCGTTTATCGCAACGCTTGGCGTCGGCACGATCCTCTACGGCATCGGCAGCTGGTACACGAACGGCACGCAGCTCGTCGGCAACGTGCCGCAGGCGTTCGCCAACCTCAACGACGCGAAACTCTTCACCCTGCCGCTGCCGACCTACATGGTCGCGGCGGTGGCGATCATCGCGTGGATCTGCCTCGAGCATGTCCCGATAGGCCGGCGTCTCTACGCCATTGGCTCCAACCGGAGGGCGGCGGAGCTCACCGGGGTGCCGGCGCGGCGGCTCGTCATGGGCTCGTTCGTGGCGTCAGGGCTGATCGTCGGTCTTGCCGGCGTGCTGCTCGCGGCGCGGCTGCAGGTGGCGCAGAGCTCGGTCGGGCCGGAGTTCCTGCTGCCGGCGTTCGTCGGCGCTCTGCTCGGGGCGACCACCATCCGTCCCGGCCGCGTCAACGCCTGGGGCACCATCGTCGCGGTGCTGGTGCTCGCGGTCGGCATCGCCGGGTTGCAGCAGCTTGGCAACTCGTTCTTCACCGAGCCGATCTTCCAGGGGGCGGCGCTCATCATTTCCGTGGGGCTGGCGGGCTTCGCGGCGCGACGGCGGAAACGCTGACTTTAAGACTGGGGCGGGGTCCGCCTCGAACACTAGGGAATGATAACGAAAGCAGTATGGGAGGAAGTGAAATGACCGCACTGAAGAAACACCTGCTCACCAGTCTCGCGGCGGTCGTCGCCACGGGCGTGGTGGCGAGCGCGGCTTATGCCGACGAGGCGCTCGACAAGATGAAAGCGGACATCGCCCGCTCGGTCGGCCCGCAGACCACATGGGACGGCCCGACGACCGGCCCGAAGGCGGCGAAGGACAAGTCGATCGTTTACGTCTCGCTCACCCAGAACTCGAGCGGCAACGCCGACTCGGCGAAAGGCGCGGAAGAGGCGGCCAAGGTGCTCGGCTGGAAGTTCACGCTGTTCGACGGCAAGGGCACGGCCACCGGCGGCGCCGACGCGCTCAACCAGGCGATCGCGCTGAAGCCGGATGGCATCATCCTCGGCTCGGTGTCGATCGAGAACAACAAGGCCCTGATCCAGCAGGCCAACGATGCCGGCATCGTCGTCATCGGCTGGCACGCTACCGACAAGCCGGGCCCGGTCGCGGACCCGAAGGTGTTCACCAACGTCGGCACCGACCCGTACGACATCGCCTACACCGCCGGTGAATACGCGGTGGTCGATTCGAACGGCACCGCGCAGGCGGAGGTGATCAGCGACCGGCAATATCCGATCGTGGTCACCAAGTCTGACGGCATCGAGAAGGCGATCTCGGAGTGCTCGGGCTGCAAGCTGCTGTCCGAAGACAACGCGCCGTTCGGCGAAGTGCCGCAGCGCACGCCTGGCCTGATCAACTCGCTGCTCCAGCGTTTTGGTTCGAACCTCGGGTACATCCTCACGTTCAACGAGGTGTACTTCGACTTCGCCGTGCCGACGCTGAAGGCAGCGGGCATCGACCCGTCGGCTCCGCCGCACCTGATCGCGGCGGGCGACGGTTCCGAGTCGGCCTACCAGCGCATCCGCAACGGCCAGTACCAGATCGCGACCGTGCCGGAGCCGGCCTACATGCACGGCTGGCAGCTCGTGGACGAGCTCAACCGTGCATTCAACGGCCAGCCCCCGTCGGGCTTCGTGACCAAGGTGCACCTGGTGACGAAGGAGAACGTCGACGCCGACGGCGGTGACAAGAACCGCTTCGAGCCGTCGAACAACTACCGCGATCATTACAAGGCGATCTGGGGCGTGCAATAAACCCCTGACGACGGGCGGCCGTTACTTCCCAAGCGACGGCCGCCCTCTTCTTCAGGGAGACAATGGAATGGACGAGCAGGTCGTGTTCCGGGCCGGCGAAGGCCCGTACCATCAGATCAGACCCGACCTCGAAGGCGTGCTGATCGGCGGCGAGAAGGTGACGCTGGTGCGGTGGGAATTTCCGGTCGGCAGGCCCGCGACGCCCGTGCACTCGCATCGCGATCACGAGCAATTCTGCATCATGCTCTCCGGCACCGTGCGCACGGTCCTCGGCGACGAGACGGTGACGCTATCGGCCGGCGATGTGATGCGCATTCAGCGGAACGTGCCGCACGGCGCCACCGTGGTTGTCGGCAACGAGCCGGCAGTGATGCTGGACGTGTATTCGCCGCCGCGCGAGGAATACGTCGCGGCCGCGGCCAAGCCGGCGAAGCGATAGCAGCGACTGGAGTCATGCGATGGCGGACGTAAAGCCGGAGAGCGCGAAGAACATCAAGTTCGTCGGCTACTCGGACCAGGGCGGCCGGCCGGACGGCGTCCAGGTCATGGTCAACAAGGGCTACGCGTTCGTATCGCAGGCGTTCAGCGGCGGCTGGAGCCTGATCGACGTGCGCAATCCGCGCGAGCCGAAGGCGGCGGGGTTCTTCCCGTGCCATCCGGCCTCGTGGGCCCTGCATCTCCAGGCTTTCGGCGATCTGCTGCTGGTCGTCGAGGAGTTCAACTTCTACTCGGTCTTCAACAGCGAGAAGGCCTACTACGCCAAATCCGCCGACGACATCACCAGCGCCGATTTCGGCAAGCGCGGCGAGGATTACTCGGCGGGCCTCCGCGTCTACGACATCTCCAACCCGGCGGAGCCCCGCGCCATCGGCTTCATGGAGGTCGAGGGCCTCGGCCTCCACCGCGTGTGGTGGGTCGGCGAGCGCTACGCGTATGCCTCCGCCTTCCTCGACGGATACACCGACCACATCCTGATCATCATCGACATGGCCGACCCGACCAAGCCGCGCGAGGTCGGGCGCTGGTGGATGCCGGGCATGCACAAGGCCAAGGGCGAGGAGCCGAGCTGGAAGGGCCGCACGGCGCTCCACCATGCGCTGGTCGCCGGCGACACGGCGTACAGCTCGTGGCGCGATGGCGGCATCGTGCTGCTCGACATCAAGGATCGCACCGCGCCGAAGATGATCTCCCACCGCAACTGGAGCCCGCCGTTTGCGGGCGGCACGCACTCTGCGCTGCCTCTGGTGGATCGCGGGCTGCTGGTGGTCGCCGACGAGGCGGTGCAGGACATCGACGCCGAGCCGATGAAGCACACGTGGATGATCGACATCCGCGCGCCGGAGAATCCGGTGACTATCGCCACCATGCCGATCCCCTCCGACCAGGACTACGTCAAGAAGGGTGGGCACTTCGGCCCGCACAACCTCTGGGAAAACCGGCCGGACGCCTACCAGAGTTCGAATGTCATCTTCGCGACCTACCAGAATGCGGGGGTGCGCGTGTTCGACATCCGCAACCAATACCGGCCGGAGGAGATTGCGTACTTCGTCCCCCCGCCTCCTGCCCGCGCCATGGACTCGCGGCCCGACACATCGAAAGCGATCCTGCACACCTGCGACGTCTACGTGCAGCCGAATGGCCTTATGTACATCACCGACTTCAACGCCGGGCTCTACATCCTGGAATGGAACGGCGCGTGAGCGGCGATCTCAGACAGACTCTGCGCGAGGGTGTGCTGGCGTTTCCGGCGACGCCGTTCACGACCGACCTGACGCTTGACGCGGCCACACTGGAGCGCCATGTCGCCGATCTCGCAGCCGCCAAGCCCATCGCGCTGGTACCGGCAGGCGGAGCGGGCGAATTGTTCTCGCTTTCGCTCGCCGAACACGCGGCGATCGTGCAGGCGACGGTGCGGAACGCCGGTGGCGTTCCGGTGATCGCTGGCGCGGGTTTCAACACTGCCATCGCAATTGAGCAGGCGCGGGCAGCGGAGAAAGCAGGCGCGGCGGCGATCCTGCTTCTGCCGCCCTACCTGATCACCCCCGATCAGGCGGGCCTCGCGGCCTACGCCGAAGCCGTGTGCCGCGCGACGGGCATTGGTGTCCTCATCTACAGCCGTGACAACGGCGTGTTCGCGCCCGAAACTGCCGCGCGGCTGGCCGAACGATGCCCGAACCTCGTCGGGCTCAAGGACGGCACCGGCGATTTCGAGGCGCTGTCGGTTTTGAGGCGCGACCTCGGCGAGCGTCTCGTGCTGATCAACGGCGTGCCGACGGCGGAAATACTCGCGCGCCAATGCTTCGCCATCGGAATGCGCGCGTATTCCTCCGCGGTATTCGCATTCCTGCCCTCGCTGGCGCTTCGCTTCTTCCGCGCTGTACGCGACCGCGAAGACACAACCGCCGACGACATCATGCAGCGGTTCTACCTGCCGCTGGTGAAGCTCAGGCAGAAGCGGCGCGGCTATGCTGTGGCCATCGTCAAGGCGGGTCTCCGCGCCGTCGGCAAGCCGGCCGGGCCGGTGCGCCCACCCTTGGTCGACCTGACCGCGACGGAGGAGGAAGAATTGCGGCGGCTGATCGGTGCAATCGCGCAAGAGGTGCCGGCATGAAACCTGTCGTTGGGATCATCGCGCAGGGCGGCATGGGCGCCGCGACCGGCGCGAAGCTGACGCAGCACGGCGTCGAGGTGCTGACGGTCACCGCCGGACGGAGTAAGGCGAGCGCCGAGCGCGCCGCCGCCGCGGGCATGAAATCCGTCAGCGAAGATGCCCTCGTGCAGGCGGACTTCGTCCTTTCCATCGTTCCACCCGGCGAAGCGATACCCTTGGCAAAGCGGCTGGTGCCCTTCCTCATGCGGTCCGCGAAGAAGCCGGTCTACATCGACCTCAACGCGGTGAACCCCGATACGGCGATGATGGTGGAGATGGTGATCGCGCCGTCGAAATGCGTCTTCCTCGACGGCGGCATCATCGGCGGGCCGCCGCGTGCGGATGGATACAGCCCCGTCTACTATGTCTCGGGTCAGGAAGCCGCGCGCGCGCAAGTGCTCGGCGACCTTGGGCTGAAGATCGGCGTGCTCGACGGGCCGGTTGGGGCGGCTTCGGCGCTGAAGATGTCGTACGCCGGCATCACCAAGGGGCTGATCGCCGTGGGCTCGTCGATGATGCTTGCGGCGAAGCGCGCGGGCATCGCCGAGGCGCTTTACGCCGAGCTTGCTGCGAGCCAGCCGACGCTTCTCGCCGGTTTCAGCAAGAGCGTGCCGGACATGTTCGGTAAAGCTTATCGCTGGGTGGCGGAGATGGAGGAGATCGCGGGGTTCGCCGGCACCGGCCGTGCGGAGCACGAGATCTACGCGGCCATCGCGCAGCTCTACCAGCGTCTCGGCGCCGACAACAGCGGTGACAAGCGCGAGATCGAGACGCTTCGCGGGTTCTTTCCGAAGGCGTAGCGGCGGCCATTTTTGCACGCGACGGATGCGTGGCCGGACGGTAGGCTTCGTCCTCCTTCCGCAGTGCTTTCACGGGCATATCGAATGGCTGAGCAGGAAATTCGCTGGGGCATCCTCGGTCCCGGGTCGATCGCAAAGGCGTTTCTTGCCTCGCTGCAACGATCGGAAAACGCGCGGCTCGTTGCCATCGGTTCGCGCGACGCCAACAAGCCCGGATTGGCCGAGACCTTTCCCGGCGCGCGCATCCATCATGGCTACCAGGCGCTGCTCGACGATCCGGAAGTCGATGCGATCTACATCGCGACTCCCCACCCCGGCCACGCCGAGTGGGCGATAAAGGCCGCGGAAGCCGGCAAGGCTGTCCTCTGCGAGAAGCCGATCGCGGTCTCGGCGCACGAGGCGGAGGCGATGATCCACGCCGCGCGCAAGGCCGGCACCTTCCTGGGCGAAGCGTTCATGTACCGGCTGCACCCGCAGACAGCGAAGGTCGTGGAGCTTGTGAAGAGCGGCACGATCGGCGAAGTGCGCACGATCAAGGCGAGCTTCGGCTTCCGCATGGGCAACCCCGATCCCAACCACCGGCTGCTCGCCAACGATACCGCCGGCGGCGGCATCCTCGACATCTGCTGCTACCCGGTGTCCTTCGCGCGGCTGATCGCGGGCGCCGCCACCGGCAAAGCTTTCGCCGATCCGGTGAAAGTGCACGGCGTCGGGCATCTGGGCGCCACCGGCGTCGACGAATGGGCGTCGGCAGTGCTGCAGTTTCCCGGTGACATCCTCGCGGAGGTCTCGGGCGGCATCGCACTGGCCCACGACAATACGGTGCGGGTGTTCGGCACCGAGGGCTGGCTGGAAGTGGCCTCCCCTTGGTTCGCGACCGGGCGACAGGGCGGCAGCGCCGACATCATCACCCACGGGCCGGACGGGAAAACCGAGACGCTTACCGTCACCGAGCCGCGCTGGCTCTACGTCTTCGAGATCGAGGCGGCTGGGCGGGCGATCCGCGCGAAGCGTGGCCAGTTCGATACGCCGGGCATGACGTGGGCCGATACGCTCGGCAACATGCGCGTCCTCGACAAATGGCGCGCCGACATCGGCCTGCAATTTGACATCGAGAAGGCGCACCGGCGCACCAGCCGGATCGGCGGCCGGCCGCTCGGCAAGCCGGGCAAGCCGATGCCGCGCCTCAAGATCGGCGGGATCAACAAGCCCACATCGGTGCTCGCGCTCGGCGCCGTCGGCATGGAGACGCCGGCGCACGCCGCGATCCTGCTGGACGAATTCTACGAGCGCGGCGGCACGGTGGTCGACACGGCGTGGAACTACTGGGCTGGCCGGGCCGATCGTCTCGTCGGTGGCTGGATGGAAACGCGCGGCGTGCGCGAGGACATGGTCGTCCTGGCCAAGGGGCTGCACACGCCGCTGGTCTACCCCGACGTGGTGTCGCGGCAACTCGGCGACTCCCTCGAGCGCCTGCGCACCGACTACACCGACCTCTACGTCATGCATCGCGACAATCCGGACGTGCCGGTCGGCGAATTCGTCGATGCCATAGACCGCGAAGTGAAGGCCGGCCGCATCCGCGTTTGGGGCGGATCGAACTGGACGCGCGAACGCATGGATGCGGCGGTCGAGTACGCTGCGAAGAATCACAAGACACCACCGGGAGTGCTCTCCAACAATTTCTCGCTGGCAGAAATGATCGAGGCGCCATGGGCCGGGTGCATCGCCTCATCCGACGATGCGTGGAAGGCATGGTTGCGGCAGAGGCGTATCCCACTGCTGGCATGGTCCAGTCAGGCGCAGGGCTTCTTCACCAACCGGGCGGGACGCGACAAACGTGACGAGCCGGAACTGGTCCGCTGCTGGTACAGCGAAAGCAATTTCGCGCGCCGCGACCGCGCTGCGGAGCTAGCCCAGCGGTTCGGCAAGAAGCCACTGCACGTGGCGCTCGCCTACTGCATGGCGCAGGATTTCCCGGTGCTGCCGCTGATTGGGCCGCTGACGCTGCAGGAGCTGGACGATTCGCTCGAGGCGCTCGACATCACCCTGACGCCGCAGGATATCGCCTGGCTGGAGACGGGGAAGTAGCAGATGGCGCGCCTCGCCCTTGCGGCGGATGTGATCTTCGACGGCTCCGGATGGCATCCGCGCGGGGCGCTTATTGTCGAGGATGGGAGGGTCGTTCGGATTGTCGGGGGAGCCGACGTGCCCGCTGACGCCGAGCGGTTGCCGGAGCACACGGTGCTGGCCCCCGGTTTTGTCGACCTTCAGGTCAATGGCGGGGATGGCGTCATGTTCAATGACGCGCCGGACGTGGCCGCGATCGAGCAGGTCTGCGCGGCGCATGCGCGGCTTGGCACAACCGCGCTGCTCGCGACGATCATTACCGACCGTCCGGAGGTAGCGCAGCGTTTCGTAGCGGCAGGCGCGGAAGCGCAACGGCGCGCAACGCCGGGCTTCCTCGGCGTGCATCTTGAGGGTCCGCATATCTCGGCCGCCCGGAAGGGTGCGCACCCGGCCGAGTTCATCCGCACGATGACACCTGCCGATACGACTTTTCTGGTCGCGGCCCGCGAGAGGATCCGGCACGTACTGGTGACGCTCGCTCCGGAATCGGTGGCAAAGGAGCACGTGGTTGCTCTCGCCAAAGCAGGTGTCGTGGTCAGCCTCGGGCACACCGACGCCGACTATGACACCGCCATCGCTTACGCCAAGGCGGGCGCGACCGTCGCGACGCACCTCTTCAACGCCATGAGCCAGATGACCAGCCGCGCGCCCGGCATGGTCGGCGCGGTCCTCGACTGGGGCGCCCTCTCGGGGAGTCTCATCGCCGACGGCTTCCACGTACATTATGCGACCGTAGCGGCGGCGCTGCGCGCAAAGCGGACGCCCGGGCGGATATTCCTGGTCAGCGACGCGATGGCGGCCGCGGGCTCCGACATCACATCGTTCACACTTGCCGGCCGGCGCGTTACCCGCTCCGGAGGCAAGCTGACGCTAGACGACGGCACGCTGGCCGGCGCGGATACGACAATGGCGGCGTCCGTGAAATTCCTCCAGTCGATCCGCGTCGATCTGACGGAGACGCTGCGCATGGCGTCGCTCTATCCGGCGGATGTCATTGGCGCGAGCGACCGGGGCCGGCTGACGCCGGGAGCACGCGCGGACATCGTCGCTCTGACGCCGGGGATGGACGTCACCGGCACCTGGATAGGCGGGGTGCGCGTCTAGGTGGCGATCGGGCTAGCGAGGCCTGCCGCGAGCTTCACCAGATCGACCTGACTGCGGGCGCCCGTCTTTTGGAAGATATGGCGGAGGTGCGTCTTCACCGTGCTTTCGCTGAGGTGAAGCAGAATCGACGTGGGCCCAACACGGCCGACGTCGAGGATCACGTGCAGCGTGCGCGTCTCGGCGACGCTCAGGCGATAGATCTCGGCAATAGAGCGGACGGCCGCCGGAAATTCCATGTCGATCTTGCGCACAAACAGAGCAGCGGTGGCGCCTCGCGCGCCCTGCACGTCGCGGCGACGGCCGGCGGTCATCGGCAAGACGTGCGCGGCGTAGCGGTCCCCTGCGCCGGACCTGACCGGTGTCGCAATGCCGCGCGCTTCCAACGCGACGTCTCCGTCTGCGGCAGCGGCGAAGCTCTCGGCCAGGCTGCGCTGGGCTTTGGCATCAAGCGCCGTCAGCACGCCGTCCGCGAGGTGAAACATGTCTCCCGCCGCCAGCATCGCTTCGCCGCGCGCGTTGGCGTGAACCATTCGGCCATCGGTCTCGACGAGGAACACCGCCGCGGCGAGGCCGTCGATCGTATCGGCGAAGGCGGCGGCCTCGACCTTCGCCAGGTCTATGACTTTGCCAATCAGGAGCGCGCGGCGGAAATGCGGGACAATGAGCTCCATCCGGCGGCGTGTTTCGAGATCGACGATGCCCTTGCTTTCGTGGCGGGAGAAGGCGAGGGCAGCAACCGCCATCGGCGTCTTTTCGATGGTCGACTGCACGACGTCGATAATGCCCTGCGGTTTCGCCCATTCGGTGTAGACGCGGTGCTGGTAGAATTCCTCACCGACGACATCGAGCATGGTGCCCACCTCACCGACCCTGAAGCGAAAGGAGGGACGCAGCGCGGGGTTGATCTCCATGTAGTAATCGAAGTTATCGAGGTACTTCTGTTCGTACCCCCACCACACACGGATACCGGCGTTGCGCTGGAGCAGATCGTAGGCGCCGATCATTCCGCCCATGCAGTTGAGGAAGCCCGAGGCGCGCTCGAGCGCAAGCGGCCACACTGCGCCGTCGAGCGAGGCGTCGTATACGGCGCCGAGTAGCGCTGAAAGGACTGCGAACTCTGGCATGTGCGATGGGCGATCAGGCCCGGCAACCGGAAGTGTTCTACCTTGGAGGGTAAGTTAGCCCCCTCGTCGGGTCAAACCGGCCGGTAGCTCACCGCATACGCCGCTGCCGCTGAAGAGCAGGCGTCCAGATGCACGCGTTGCATGACAGGCGCGAACCTCTAAACGATGCCGCCGCCTCTGCCGCTTGCCGCCGGCCGGGCCTTGCCGACCTTCGCGCGATAGCCGGCGGCTCGGTAAGTCGCGACCGGATCGATGGCGCCCCCCGCGTTGGCGCGCGCCTGCGCGAGGATTGGGCCGACGTCGGTCGTGTACGCCCGTTTCAAGGTCTGCGCCGCCATGAGGGCGTCGTTGTCGTCTTGATACCCGGCGAGCATGGCACGATCGACGATCAGGGCCTGCGCATAGGCTCTCACGATTTCGCCGGCGCTGGTGATCAGGCTTTCGATCGGATCGGTGACGTTGTGCGACTGGTCGATCATGTACGCGGGACGGAAGCCCTTGGCCTTACGCTCCGCCGCATCGACCAGCTCGTTGAAGACGAGAAACAGCTGGAAGGGATTGATGGAGCCGGAGTCGAGGTCGTCGTCGCCGTACTTCGAATCGTTGAAATGGAAGCCGGCGAGTTTGCGGAACTGGATCAGCCGCGCGACGATCATCTCGATGTTCACGTTCGGCGCGTGATGGCCGAGATCGACCAGCGAGAATGCCTTGGGCCCAAGCTCGGCCGCGGCGAGATAGCTGGTGCCCCAGTCCTGGATGACGGTGGAATAGAACGCCGGCTCGTAGAGCTTGTGCTCGATGAAGATGCGCCAGTCCGACGGCAGCGCAGCGTAGACCTCGCGCATCGCGTCGAGGTAGCGCTCGAAGGCCTTGGTGAAGTTGGACTGGCCGGGGAAGTTGGAGCCGTCGCCGATCCACACGGTCAGCGCCTTGGAGCCGAGCGCCTCGCCGATCTCAATGCACTCGATGTTGTGCGCGATGGCCTGGTCGCGGACCGCCTTATCGGCGTGCGAGAGGCTGCCGAATTTGTAGCTGCGCTTCTGGCCGGGCGAATCCTGGAAGGTGTTCGAGTTCATCGCGTCGAAGCCGAGGCCCAGCGCGTCGGCCTTCTGCTTCAGACCCTTCAGGTCCTTGACCTTGTCCCACGGAATATGGAGCGAGACCGTCGGCGTGGCGCGGCTCAACTGATGGATGACGGCACAATCGTCGAGCTTGTCGAAGATGCCGCGCGGCTCGCCGGCGCCCGGGAAGCGGGCGAAGCGCGTGCCGCCCGTGCCGACCCCCCACGAGGGAATCGCGACGGCGAATTTCGCCACCTGCTTCTTGATGCGGTCGATGTCGATGTTGCGGCGGGCAAGCTGTTCGCCGAGCGCGGCGTAATCGGCGGCCAGCGCCTTCTCGCGTTTGGCGTTTTCCTTCGCGATGAGATTCGCGTCGATCGGGCCGGCCATGTTTCCCCCTCGGCTTCCCGGTTTGCTACCGAGTGAAGCTCTGCGCGTTGCCCGCGTCTACGTTGATGATGTTGCCGGTGGATTTTGCGCTGGCGTCGGAGACGAGGAAGTAGATCGCCTCGGCGACGTCCTCGGGCAGCACGTTGCGCTTGAGGAGGCTGCGCTGGCGGTAGTGCTCCTCCAGCTCGTCCGGCTTCATATTGTAGGCGGCGGCGCGCTGCTCACGCCACTCCCCGGTCCAGATCTTGGAGCCGCGCAGGACCGCGTCGGGGTTGACGACGTTGACGCGGATGCCAAGCGGGGCGCCTTCCAGCGCGATACCGCGGGCGAGGTGAATCTCGGCGGCCTTGGCCGTGGAATACGCGGAGGCGTTCACCGACGCCGCGAGCCCGTTTTTCGACGAGACGAAGACCATCACCCCGCCGAGCCCCTGACGCTTCATCAGGCGGAAGGCTTCGCGCGAGACAAGGAAATAGCCGGTGGCGAGGATCGAGATGTTACGGTTCCATACGTCCAAACCGGTCTCCTCGAACGGCGAGGCGGACGAGATGCCGGCGTTGGAGACGAGGATGTCGAGCCCGCCGTATTCGGCGATGGTGTCGGCGAAGGCACGGAGCACGCCTGGCTCGTCGGTGACGTCGACGTGGACGCTGCGGACTTGATCCTTGCCGTAGGTCCTGGCGAGCGCGGTGTGGGTCGTTTCCAGCGATGCCTTGTCGACGTCGGCGAGCACCACCGCGGCGCCCTCGGCGAGCAGGCGAAGCGCGGTGGCCCGGCCGATGCCGGAAGCCCCGCCGGTGACGAAGCCGATGCGGCCGAACAGCGACTTCGGCTTCGGCATGCGCTGGAGCTTCGCCTCCTCCAGCAGCCAATACTCGATGTCGAAGGCTTCCTGCTCGGGCAGGCCGACGTAGGTCGAGACCGACGAGGCGCCGCGCATGACGTTGATGGCGTTGCGATAGAACTCGCCGGCGATGCGCGCCGTCGCCTTGTCGCGCGCGAAGGTGATCATGCCGACGGAAGGCACCAGGTACACGACCGCGTTCGCGTCGCGCATTGCCGGGCTGTTCGGATGCTTGCAGCGTTCGTAATAGGCGGCGTATCCGGCGCGGTAGTCGGCAATCGCCTTGGGTAACGATGCGACCGTGACGGCGACGTCGCCCGTGTAGTCGAGCACGAGCGGGCGAATCTTGGTGCGCAGGAAATGATCGGGGCACGATGTGCCGAGCGCGGCCAGTTCGCGGAGGCGCGTAGAGTTGACAAATTCCAGCGCGGCCGGTGAGTCATCGAAGTGGCCGACCTTGCTTTCGCTGGTGCCGATCAGGCCGCGGATCGCCGGCATCAGTTGCACGGCGGCGGCGCGCCGATCGGCAGGCGCCGCGGATTTCACGGCAGCGCCGCCGAACACCGGCGCATCGCCGATCTTGGCGGCGAGCCAGGCGATCGCCTTGTTGATCGTGGCGATGGTGGCCTCGTAGCAGGCGCGCGGATCGTTGTCCCAAGTGAACAGGCCGTGGCTTTCCAGTACGACGCCGATGGCTTTCGGATTCTCGCGCGCGAATTTCTCCAGCATCAGGCCGAGTTCGAAACCCGGCCGACGCCAGGGCAGCCAGCCGATCGCGTCGCCATAGATCTGCTTCGTCAGCTCGCGGGAATTTTTCGAGGCGGCGATGGCGATCACCGCGTCGGGATGCATGTGGTCGACGTGCGCGTACGGCAGGAAACCGTGCAGCGGCGTGTCGATCGACGCAGCGCGGGGGTTGAGGCCGAAGGTGCAATGGGGAAGCAGGTCCACCATCTCGTCTTCGAATTGCGGGCCACGATAGAGCGACTTCAGCGACTCGAGCTTGTCGAGATAGAGCGTCGCGAATCCATCCAGCTTCATCGAGCCGAGGTCGCCACCCGATCCCTTTACCCACAGCACGCGGACATCCTTGCCGGTGAGCGGATCGCGGGCGGTGAGTTTCGCCGATGTGTTGCCGCCACCAAAGTTGGTGATGCGGAGATCGGAGCCCAGAAGGTTGGAGCGGTAGAGCAGCAGCTCGGGCGGCGACAGCGTGGCGGCGTGCCGCTCATCCCAGCGGCTGGCAAGCAGGGGGCTGTCCGTCGGTGCGTTCATCTCAGGCGTGCTTTTAAAGGATGATCGCCGCGCCCCGGTACGGGCGAGGGCCGATGGATACTTTCGCAATTATGTTTCTTTTGTCAATCAAAAGCGCGCATGATCGCGCATGCTGCAGTGCACTTGGCGGTACCGCGCCGCAATACTATCGAAATTGATCGATTTTGATTGACACTTCGAGGGAAGCTTGCTGATCTCACCAGCGGGAGACCTTCATGCACGAAATCGAGCGTCACCGGATCATTCTGGGCGAAGTCGCTGACCGTCCGGTCGTGACCGTCGCCCAACTGGTCGAGCTGACCGGCGCGTCGGAGGCCACAATCCGCCGCGATATCGGTGCGCTCCACATGACCGGCCGCCTGCGCCGCGTGCGCGGCGGGGCGGAGGCGCTGCACCCGCCGCAAACCGTTGGACTGGCGGGTCGGCCCTTCTCCGTGAATGAAGGTGTCAACGTTGAGAAGAAGCGCGCCATTGCGCGTGCAGCTGTTGCACTGTGCAGCGACGGCGAGTCGATCATCATCAACGGCGGCACCACGACGTTCCAGATGGTGCACGATCTCTCCGCGCGGCGGATGCAGATCCTGACGAATTCGTTTCCGATCGCAGACCATCTGCTGCGCAACTCGAAGAACACGATCACACTGCCGGGTGGCGCGATCTATCGCGAGCAGAACATCGTGCTGTCGCCGTTCGAGAACGACATCACGCGCAATTTCTATGCGCGGCGCATGTTCATGAGCGCGCAGGGCATCTCGCCGATGGGCGTGATGGAGGGCGATCCGCTTCTCATCCAGGCGGAGCAGAAGCTGATCAACCAGGCGGAGGAGCTGGTGCTGCTGGTCGACTCGTCGAAGTTCGCTGTCCGCTCAAGCCTCATCCTGTGTCCGCTGGAGCGGGTGGCGGTCGTCGTCACCGACGAGGGCATCTCTGCGCGCGACGCCAAGATGCTCGAACAATCCGGAATTCGCCTCATCGTCGCCGAGCCGACAGCCGGCGAAGGGGAGGCATCATCATCGGCAGCCTGAGAAGTGCCGACCGCTACCAGTTGTCAGTAAACTCAATGGGAGGAAAAGAATGAAACTTCTCAAGTCTCTAGCGATCGGCACAGCGCTCGCACTCGCGCTGGCAGTCAATCCGGCGAACGCCGCCACCGTGAAGATCGCGTTGCTCGTCAAGAATCTCGGCAACGGCTTCTTCGACGCGGCCAACAAGGGCGCGCAGCAGGCCGCCAAGGATCTCGGCGATGTCGAGGTGATCTACACGGGCCCGACCAAAGCGACACCAGAAGGTCAGATCGACATCATCAATCAGCTCGTCGCGCAGGGCGTCAATGCCATTGCCGTCTCCGCTAACGACGCGGACGCTCTCGTTCCGGCGTTGAAGAAGGCGATGGAACGCGGCGTCACGGTCATCTCGTTCGACTCCGGCGTCTCCAAGGAGGGCCGCCAGATGAACCTGCTGGCCTCGGCAACAGACCTTATCGGCGACCAGAACCTGAAGATGGCGAACGACCTGCTGAAGGAGAAGGGTGACGTCGCCATTCTCTCGGCGTCCTCGACGGCCACGAACCAGAACGCCTGGATCGAGGTGATGAAGAAGGACGTGGCGAAGTATCCGAACGTCAATCTGGTCGACACCGTCTACGGCGACGACAACGACGACAAGTCGCTGGCTGAAGCCAAGGGCCTGCTCCAGAAGTACCCGAACCTGAAGGTCATCATTGCCCCGACCACCGTCGGCATCCGCCAGGCGTCGGTCGTGGTCGAGGACCAGAAGCTGGTCGGCAAGGTGTTCGTCACCGGTCTCGGCCTGCCCTCGGAAATGATCACGCACGTGAAGTCGGGCGCCTCGCCGGCGTTTGCGCTGTGGAACCCGATCGACCTCGGCTACGCAGCGACCACGATCGCCTACAATCTCGCCACCAAGAAGGAAACGGCGAAGGCTGGCGGCGAGCTGTCGATGGGCAAGCTCGGCAAGGTGAAGCTCGACGACGATCTGTCGGGCCCGATGGCTCCGCCGTTCGTGTTCGACGCGTCGAACATCGACGAGTTCTCGAAGGTCTACTAGGCGTACCTCCCTGCGCCGTGGGGGGCGGCCGCCCGGCCGCCTCCCTTTTTCTTGGACCGGACGTATCATTCGCGTGGCCTTCGCCCGCGCATCGCCCTGAGCGGCGCAAGAATTCACGGAACGCGTTTTCGGAGCCGCGTTTGACCTCCACGACCCCTGCCCTCGAGGCCACTGGCATCTCCAAATCCTTCCCGGGCGTGAAGGCGCTGGAGAACGTCGAGCTGCGGCTTTATCCGGGCACCGTGACTGCCCTTATCGGCGAGAACGGCGCGGGCAAATCGACGCTGGTGAAGATTCTGACCGGCGTCTATACGCCCGACAGCGGCTCCATCGCGCTCAACGGAACATCCATCGTCATTCCCGACGCCGAGAGCGCGTTCCGCCAAGGCATCACCGCGACGCACCAGGAGACGGTGCTGTTCGACGAGCTGACGGTGATGGAGAACATCTTCCTCGGCCATCCGATCACGGGTCGTTTCGGCCTGCTCGACTGGCGAGCAATGCGCGCGCGAGCGCGCGAGATACTCGCCGAGCTGGAGGTTGATCTTGATCCCGACATGCGCCTTCGCGACCTGGCGATCGCACGCAAGCATCTCGTAGCCATCGCGCGGGCGCTGTCCATCGACGCGCGCATCGTCATCATGGATGAGCCGACCGCGTCGCTGTCGCACAAGGAAGTCGAGGAGCTTTACTCCATCGTCGGCAAGCTGAAGCGCGAGGGGAAAGCGATCCTCTTCATCAGCCACAAGTTCGAGGAAATTTTTCGTATCGCCGACGAGTACGCGGTGTTCCGCGACGGGCGCTCGGTCGGCTCGGGCCGCGTAGCCGAGGCGACGGCGTCGCGCCTGATCTCGCTGATGGTCGGCCGCACCGTCGATCAGGTCTTCCCCAAGGTCAGGGTGCCACTTGGCGAGACGGTTTTCGCAGTCGAGGACCTGTCGCATCCGACGGAATTCGCGGACATCTCCTTCTCGCTCCAGAAGGGCGAAATCCTTGGCTTCTACGGCCTCGTCGGCTCGGGCCGCAGCGAGATCATGCAGGCGCTGTTCGGCGTCACGCGGCCTTCAGCGGGCCGGATCGCGCTCAGCGGCAAGGCCATCACGATCCGCAAGCCAGCGGACGCGGTCGATGCGGGCATCGTTTACGTGCCGGAGGAGCGGCAGCGGGCGGGGGCGATCCTGCCCCTGCCCGTGTTCGAAAACATGACGCTGCCATCGCTGCACAGGATCACGCGACGCGGCTTCCTCGACCTCGCGCGCGAATTCGATCTGGCGCGGAAATATGCGACGCGGCTGGATCTTCGCGCTTCCAGCCTCAGCCAGGAGGTCGGCACGCTATCCGGCGGCAACCAGCAGAAGGTCGTGATCGGCAAATGGCTGGCGACGGAACCGCGCGTCATCATTCTCGATGAGCCCACCAAGGGCATCGACGTCGGCTCGAAGGCCGCGGTGCATGCCTTCATGGGCGAACTGGTCGCGCAGGGGCTCGCCGTTATCATGGTCTCGTCCGAGCTGCCGGAGATCCTCGGCATGTCGGACCGCGTCGTCGTCATGCGCGAGGGCCGCATGGCCGGCGTGTTCGAGCGCGCCGGGCTGACCGCGGAGACGCTGGTGGCCGCGGCAACCGGCAACGTCGCCGTGGAGGCAGCGTGATGCGGCTCAACCGGGACGCTCTCTTCGGCGCGCTTGTCTTCGTGCTGATTGCGGTGGTCGGCGTTATCCGACCCAGCTTCGTATGGCCGCAGAATCTCGTCGGCCTGTTCAACGATACCGCCGTGCTGGTCATGCTGGCCCTGGCGCAGATGACGGTCATCCTCACCAAGTGCATCGACCTGTCGGTAGCGGCGAACATCGCTCTGACCGGCGTGCTGGTGTCCGAGGCCAACGCTGCGTTTCCGGGTGTACCGGTGCCGTTGATCATGCTGCTGGCGGCGGGCATCGGCCTACTGCTCGGCGCGTTCAACGGCGCGATGGTGTGGCTGGTCGGCATCCCCTCCATAGTGGTGACACTTGGGACGCTGTCGATCTACCGCGGCCTGGCGTTCGTGGCGTCGGGCGGCACCTCCATCGTCGGGCACCAGATGAGCCCGGCATTCATCTCGTTGCCGCGGGAGGAGCTGCTCGGGCTGCCGATGATGTCGTGGTTCGCGATTGTCGTGATCGCCATCTTCGCCGTTGCGCTGCGCGGAACGCGCACGGGACGCGCCTTCTATGCAGCCGGCGGCAACCCGACCGCGGCGGTGTACACCGGCATCGATGTCGGGCGGACGCAGTTCGTCGCCTTTTGCGTATCCGGCACGGTCGCGGGATTCTGCGGCTACCTGTGGGCGACGCGTTTCAGCATCGCCAACGTGGATATGGCGAACGGCTTCGAACTCGACGTGATCGCCTCGTGCGTCATCGGCGGCGTGTCGATCTCCGGCGGCATCGGAACCGTGGCGGGCGCGGTTCTGGGCGCCATCTTCTTCGGCGTGGTGCGGAATGCCCTCCCCGTCGTCTACATCTCGCCCTTCTGGCAACTCGCCGTCTCCGGAGGCGCCATTCTTGCCGCGGTGATCATCAACTCGGGCCGCGAGAAACGCGCCGGGCGGCTGATCCTGAAGGAAGCGGCAGCGTCATGAACGCCGAAGCGCCCGCCCCGCGCGTCATCCCCGACCGCATCGCCACGGGCGGATGGTGGCGGCGGTGGGAAGTCATCCTGCTCGCCGTCGCCGTGGTGATCTTCATCTACAACTCGTTTGCCTCGCCGTACTTTCTCAACGCGTACAATCTCTCCGACGCGACCTTCAATTTCACCGAGAAGGCGCCGATCGCGTTTGCAATGGCGTTTCTGATCATCGCGGGCGAGATCGACCTGTCGGTTGCCTCGATCATCGCGCTGTCGTCGACCGCGATGGGCGCGGCGGCGACGGCGGGTGCTGGCCCTGCAGTGCTCGTAGTCACAGGCATTGCCGTCGGAATCGCGGCGGGCGCGTTCAACGGATTCGTCGTCACCTATTTCCGCATCCCTTCGATCGTGACGACGATCGGCACCATGAGCCTTTTCCGCGGCATCTCGTACGTGGTGCTCGGCGATCAGGTGTACCGTAAGTATCCACCAGGCTTCGATTATTTCGGCCAGGGCTACGTGTTCTGGGTGTTCTCGTTCGAGTTCGTGCTGTTCCTGGTCCTTGCCGTAGTCTTCGCGGTCGTGCTCCACCTCACCACCTTCGGGCGGCGGGTCTATGCCATCGGCAACAATCCGGTGGCGGCGCAATTCTCCGGTGTGCGCGTCGACCGCATCCGCTTCCTGCTTTTCATGCTCACCGGCCTCATGAGCGGCGTCGCCTCGGTGCTGCTCACTTCGCGCATCGCTTCGACGCGGCCGACGATCGCGACCGGGTTCGAGCTGGAGGTGGTGACGATGGTGGTGCTCGGCGGCGTCAACATCCTCGGTGGCTCGGGCACGATCGTGGGCGTCGTCATCGCGGCGTTCGTCATGGGGCTTCTGACGTTCGGCTTCGGGCTGTTCAATGTGCCAGGGATCGTGCAATCCATTTTCATTGGCGCGCTGCTCATCGGCGTGATCGCGTTGCCGATCGTGGGCGGTAAGATCGCTCGGCGGTGGAGGGCGTGATGCAGAAGTATGCGTTCCGCATGCAGCTCAATCCCGGCATGGAAGCCGAATACAAGCGACGGCATGAGGCCATCTGGCCGGAGCTGTCGGCGCTGCTGAAGGCGGCGGGCGTCTCGGATTATTCCATCCATCTCGACCGCGAGACCAATGCGCTGTTCGGCGTACTGTGGCGCTCCGACGACCACGGGATGGACGACCTGCCGAAGCATCCGGTGATGCAGAGGTGGTGGGCCTACATGGCCGACATCATGGCTACCAGGCCCGACAACGAGCCGGTGTCCGTGCCGCTCGTCACCGTCTTCCACATGGAGTGAGGCGTGGCGGGCGGGGCGGCGATCGCCGTCATCGACATCGGCAAATCGAATGCCAAGGTCGCGCTGGTCGACCGCGAGACGCTTGCCGTCACCGGCATCCGTACCATGGTCAACACCGTGATCCAGGCGCGGCCGTACCCGCATTACGACGTCGAGCGGCTGTGGCAGTGGCTGCTCGCGAGCCTTGGCGAATTCGCGCGCGAGCGGGAGATCGAGGCGATCTCGGTGACCACGCACGGCGCCTGCTTCGTGCTGTTGGGCGGCGATGGATTGGCGCTGCCGGTGCTGGACTATGAGTACGACGGGCCGGAATCGCTGCGCGTGGAATACACGAAGGCGCGCGGTCCGTTCAGCGAGACGCTGTCGCCGGACCTTCCCAATGGGCTGAACGCCGGGCGGCAGCTCTACTGGCTGTGTCGCGCGTTTCCGGAGGCATATGCGACGGCCGACGCGCTTCTGCCTTATCCGCAGTATTGGGCGTGGCGATTGTCGGGCGCGAGGGCGGCGGAGACGACATCGATCGGCTGCCACACCGACATGTGGAACCCGCGCGAGGCGATCTACTCCGATCTCGCCCGCAGCGAGGGATGGGATCGGCTCATGGCGCCACTGGTGCGGCCATGGGACACGATCGGGAGGATTCTGCCAGCGGTCTCTGCGGCAACCGGCCTGCCGCCGAACTGCCGGGTGGTTGCCGGCATCCACGATTCCAACGCCAGCCTGTTGCCGCATCTGCTGGCGCGACGGACGCCGTTCGCGGTGCTGTCGACGGGCACGTGGATGGTGGCGCTGGCTCCCGGCGGGAGCCTCGACGGGCTCGATCAACGGCGCGATTGCCTCGCCAATGTCGACGCGTTCGGCCATGCAGTGCCTTCGACGCGGTTCATGGCGGGACGGGAATACGAGCTGCTCGCAGGTACGGCGACCGCGACGGAGAAGGCAGCCGAACGCGTCATCGCCGACCATACGATGGTGCTGCCGACGTTTGCGCCCGGCACCGGGCCTTATGGAAACCAAACGGGGCGCTGGCTGTCGCGCGACGGGGTCATGGATCCGACTCCTCTCGCTGTCGCCGAGCGTGCGGCGGCCGCGAGTCTCTACGCCACGCTGGTGACGGAGAAGTGCCTGGAGCTCGCGGGCGCCGACGGCCCGGTGATCGTCGAGGGGCCGCTAGCGCGAAACACACTGTTTCTGCGGGCATTGGCGCAGCGCGTCGACCGTCCGGTGCTGGCGCGGCCTGATGCGACCGGCACGACCGAGGGCGCGGCGCTGCTGGCCCTCGGCGCCGATGCGAAGCCAGCGCATGGCGACGATCCGGAGCCCGCAATGCCGCTGGATATCGACCTCGGTGCTTACGCGCGTGTGTGGCGCCAGCAGGCCGGCGCGTAAGATCGGGCGATCGCGAGAGCGTCTTCCGGCACCGCCATCTGCTCGCCGCCAGCTTGCGCCCGGCTAGCCGCGCGGCATGGCGGCCATGTAGGATCATCCGGGATATCCGCATGCGCGGTCGCGCTGGCGAGGAGGCGCGGTGATGAGCGCGAGCGTCGAGGTCGATGGGCCTTTCTTCGAGGATCTCCCCGCCGGCCGCGTATTCGACGATGTACCAGCCGTCACGCTGACGGATGGCCTCGCGGCCGCGCATCACGCCATCGTGGGTGGGCGCTTTCGCCTGGCGCGCGACCAGCATCTCGCGCGCCGCGTGACAGGGCGCGCTGTGGTTTCCCCTGCCCTGGTTTGGGACGTCGCCATCGGGCAGTCGACCGTCGTCACCGAGCGCGTCGTCGCGAATCTTTTTTACCGCGGGCTCGTGCTACACCGCCTTCCGGCGATCGGCGACACACTGCGGAGCGTAACTTCTATCGTCGGTGCGCGCCCTGCGTCGCCCCGGCCTGACAGGCCGGCGCGCGGACTCGTCACCATGCGCATCAGGACGGTGGACCAGGAGGGCCGGACGGTTCTCGATTTCCTGCGCTGCGCTCTGATCCCGGCACGCGACGCGCTCGCCGCGCCGAAACCATCAGACGATGAGGCAGAAGCGGCGGCTTCTCAGCCCGCGCTGACGGGGCTTATTCAGGGCTGGGACCTCGCAGCGTTCCGGGCGTCGAGCGCCGGGCCGCATTTCGACGCCCTGACAACGGGCACGACCTACCGCATCACCGGCGGCGACGTGGTCAGCAGCGCACCCGAACTGGCGCGGCTGACAATGAATCTCGCATCGGTCCATCACGATGGAACGCGCGGCGAGCGCCTGGTCTATGGCGGGCACACCATCGGCCTTGCCACCGCGCAGCTCACGCGCGCCTTTCCGGGGATCGTCACTATCGTTGGATGGGAGAGTTGCGACCACACAGGCCCGGTGCGGGAAGGCGACACGCTTCACAGCAGCATCACCGTCGGCGAGCGGACCGCCTTGGCTGCTGGTGGTGGCCTGGTCAATCTCGCTGTGCGAGTCGCCGCCACACCCGCCGCCGGCGGCACGGCGGCAGATGTGCTCGACTGGCGGCTCGTCGCCCTGTTTGCCTAGCACGACGCGCGGCTGGACGCGGTATCCCGCAGGAAACCGCCATTGACAGTTGGCCGCGGATAGCCACTTGGGTGGCACGGATTTCCCGTTCACAGGTGCGCCCTCTCCCATGAAGAAAATCGGCTTCCTCTCCTTCGGACACTGGACGCCTTCGCCGAATTCCGGCACGCGCTCGGCATCCGATGCCCTCCTCCAGTCCATCGATCTGGCAGTGGCAGCCGAGGAACTTGGCGCCGACGGGGCGTACTATCGCGTCCACCATTTTGCCCGGCAGCTTGCCTCGCCGTTTCCACTGCTGGCCGCGGTCGGCGCCCGCACGAAGAAGATCGAGATCGGCACCGCGGTCATCGACATGCGCTACGAGAACCCGCTGTATATGGCGGAGGATGCAGGCGCGGCGGATCTCATCGCCGGTGGACGGCTGCAGCTCGGCATCAGCCGCGGCTCGCCGGAGCAGGTGATCGATGGCTGGCGCCATTTCGGTTACGCCCCGGCGGAGGGCGAGACCGACGCCGAGATGGCGCGGCGGCATGCCGAGGTGTTCCTCGAGGTCATCAAGGGCAACGGCTTCGCCAAGCCGAATCCGCGGCCGATGTTTCCGAATCCTCCGGGCTTGCTTAGGCCGGAGCCGTTTTCGCAAGGGCTGCGCGACCGCATCTGGTGGGGCTCGGCGACCAACGCCACCGGCGAATGGGCGGCCAAGTTCGGTATGAACCTGCAAAGCTCGACGCTGAAATTCGACGAGAACGGCAAGCCGTTCCACGTCCAGCAGGCGGAGCAGATTCGCGCCTATCGCGAGGCGTGGAAGGCGGCGGGCCATGCACGCACGCCGCGCGTTTCGGTCAGCCGCAGCATCTTCGCGCTCGTCGATGATCGCGACCGCATGTACTTCGGGCGCGGCGGCAAGGAGCAGGACCAGATCGGCATGATCGACGAGAACACGCGTGCGATCTTCGGCCGTTCATACGCGGCGGAGCCGGATGTGCTGATCACCGAATTGAAGGAAGACGAGGCGATTGCCGAAGCCGATACGCTGCTGCTGACGGTGCCGAACCAGCTTGGCGTCGACTACAACGCGCACGTGATCGAGGCGATCCTGAAGCACGTCGCGCCAGGACTTGGCTGGCGGTAGCGCCAGGCCCGCCTAGCGATCCGCGCCGCTATCGCGGATGCCGCGGATGTCGACCGCGGCGTTTCCCAGCAGCGTCAGCGACGCTGCGCGCGCGAGATCGGGCTTACCCTCCACGATCGCACGCAGCAGGTCGCCGTGCTCCGCGATGGCGCGTGGACGGTGCGAGCCCATGGCTGCGATGCGGAACATTTCCTTCAGCGCGACGCTGAACAGCTGGCCGATCGGCCAGAAGAATTCGTTGTGGGTCGCGAGATAGATCGACTTGTGGAACGCGAGGTCGGCCGTGACCCAGAGCTCGTTGTCGCTGCCTGCGTCGATCATCGCCTGATAGGCGGTTTCCATCCTGTGCCGATCCGGCTCGTCATGGTTAGCGGCCGCGATCGCTGCGGCGGCCGGCTCCGTAGCGTGACGAAGCTGGAACATCTTCTTGAGGTAGGCCTCGGTGTCGGTGACCTCGAGCTCCCAGCGCAGCACGTCCGGGTCGAGATGATTCCAGTATTCCGGATCGCGCACGCGGGTGCCGAGCTTGGGCTTCGATTCGATCAGGCCCTTGGCGATGAGGCCACGGATCGCTTCGCGCATCGCGGTGCGGCTGACGCCCAGCATCTCGCACAGGCGCACCTCCGGCGGCAGCGCACTGCCGGGCGGGAATTCGCCACGCATGATCGCCAGCCCCAGCTGATCGCCGACGCGGAGGTGAATCCGCAGGTTCTGCACGCCGAGGGTATCGAGGGAAGTAATCGTCATGCCGCCGTTCCAGTGAACGCCCGCGTTCCGCGACGCGTTATTATAGCAACATTACCCGCCGGTCCTCCCAAACCGGCAAAATAAGCCAACCTTTCCTCCGCCCGGTGTCTGATTGTTCGGCCGTGAACAGGCCGGAACCGCTAGGGCGCCATGTACTGGCCGCCGTTAACGTGGATGTTCTGGCCGGTGATGTAGCCGCTCATCGCCGGCGAAGCGAGGAACAGGAACGTGCCGGCGCACTCTTCCGGCGTGCCGATGCGGCCGAGCAGGACGGCCTTGCGCATCGCCTCCATCCGCTCCGGCGGCGTGGCGGCGTGAAACGGAGTGGCGATGACGCCGGGCGAAACGGTGTTGACGCGGATGCCTTTGGCGCCGAGGTCGCGCGCGAGATGGCGCGTGAGATCATGCACGAAGGCTTTTGAAGACGCGTACATCGAGGAGCCCGCGCCACCGCCGTCGTTACCGGCGATCGAGCCGACGTTGATGATGGCCCCACCCGGCTGACGCTCGAGGTGAGGGATCGCGGCCTGGCATGTTTCGATGACGGCGCGGACGTTCAGATCGAAGACGCGATTGATGAAGGCGTCGTCCAATTCAAGGAACGGCACCCGCGCGACGAGCGAGCCGGCGTTGTTGACGAGAACATCGAGACCGCCGAGCTGGGCCACGGCCTCGCTAACGACGCGACGCGCCTCGCCGTGCTGTCCGAGGTCGCCTTTGACGAGGATCGCGCGGCCGCCCGTGCGGCTGATCTCGTCGGCCAATTTCTGCGCTTCGTTGGCGCTGCTGTTGTAGTGGATGGCGACGGCCATGCCGTGTTGCGCGAATGCGCGCGCGACGGCGTTGCCGATGCCGGTGCTGGCTCCGGTCACAAGCGCCCGCCGTGACTTCAAATCATCCATTGGTCGGTCCGCCCCCTGTTTGCGGCTTCTGCGGGCCGCATGCGATCGCCATAGAGTATGGTATTACTATAGCACGATGCAAGGAGTGGTATTTTCCTTATTTTGTGCACTGCAACGAGCTGGCTGGTTGACTCGGATGATGTCTATGGTATTACTTATTCTGCGCGCCAAAGAAGCAAAAGGTCGGCGATGAGCCGCGGGGCCAAGGCGCGTGGCCGGGGGAGAGCGCGTCATTGGGACGACCAGGGCGCGTCGCTTGGGCTCCTCCCGGTAATGGCCATCGACCAGGAGGAACACATGAAGAAGGCACTCATGGCGACCCTGTTGACCACGACGCTCGTGGTCGGTGGGATGCCGCAAATGACTTTCGCCGCCAGCAAGGGCCTCGTCGCCTTCTCGCAGGCGGAAATGACCAACGAATGGCGTGTCATGGACACGAAGGAAATGGAGCAGGCGTGGAAAGACGCCGGCTACGACTTCGTGTGGACAGACGCCAAATCCGATCCCTCGAAGCAACTCGCCGACGTCGAGGATCTTCTGTCGAAGAAGCCCTCGGTGATCATCGTCGCGCCGATCGAATATGAGGCTCTCGCGCCTGTGCCGAGCCTCGCTTCGAAGGCCGGGATCCCGCTGCTCGTGGTCGACCGCAATCTCCCCGGTCAGGCCGGTAAGGACGGCTGGATCTCGGTCATCACCACCGACTTCGTCGACTCCGGCAAGCAGGCCGCGGAAAGCGTCGTCGCGCAGCTCAAGGCGAAGAAGGGCGGCGACAAGGGCACGTGGCTGCACATCACCGGCAACGTCGGCGCTTCGCCGGTCATCGACCAGGGTAAGGGCATGGATGAGGTGTTCGCCAGCCATCCCGACATCAAGCTCCTGTCGAAGTGCGACTCCGGCAACTCGCGTGAAGGCGGCCAGAAGTGCATGGAAGACATGCTGCAGGCCTTCCCGGCCGGTCAGGTCGATGTCGTGATCGCAGACAACGACTCCGCCGCGATTGGCGCCATCTCGGCGATCAAGGCGGCCGGTCGCAACGAGCTGCTCGGCTGGGTGTGGGGTAAGGACGGCACGGTCGATGGCCTCCAGGCCATCCTCGACGGCGAACTCGTCCAGTCGGTGCAGACGCCGCCGTTCTTCGGCAAGTCGTCGGTGCAGGCCTTCGAAGACTTCAAGGCGGGCAAGCCGGTTCAGCCGCTCGTGTTCGTTCCGAAAGAGACCTTCGACTCCAGCAACCTCAATCGGGTGCAAGAGCGCATCAAGGAACTGAAGGCGATGGGCGTGAGCTGCTGCTAATCTAGCGGCAGAAGGCGCGCACAGAATCGCGCTGCAATAAGGACGGGGAGGACGATAGCCGTGGAACAGTCCTCCCCGTTTATTTTGAAGCTGGCAGGCGTCACCAAGACGTACCCGGGCGTCAACGCGCTGCAGGGCGTCGACTTCGACCTGAAGGCCGGCGAAGTGCACTGCCTGGTCGGCGAAAACGGCGCCGGCAAATCCACCCTCATCCGCATGTTGACGGGCGCCGAGAAACCCGACACCGGCACCATCACGCTCGGCGGCAGCGAGTATCACGGACTGACACCGGCGCTCGGACATGCGCTCGGCGTCGGCGTGATCTACCAGGAATCCGACCTCGTGCTGCAGATGTCGGTGATGGACAACATCTTCCTCGGCCATGAGACCACGAACGGTGGCGTTTTCCTGTACCGCCGCGCCATGCGCGCTGCGGTCGACGCGCTGAACCACGAACTCCACCTACGTTTCTCGCCCGACGCGATCGTGCGCGACCTTGGACCGGCGCAGCGCCAGCTCGTGCAGATCGCCAAGGCGCTGTCGCGAAAGATCAAGGTGCTGGTGCTGGACGAGCCGACCGCGGCGCTGACGGACAACGAGATCCGCCACCTCTTCGATCTGCTCGGCAAGCTGAAGGCGCAGGGCATCGGCATCATCTACGTGTCGCATCGGCTCGCCGAGATCATGGAGATCGCCGACCGCGTCAGTGTCATGCGCGACGGACAGCGTGTGACAACGATGCCGGGGGCCGAGGTGACCGAGGAGAAGCTGATCGCACTGATGGTTGGGCGCGTGCTCGAAGCCGCCACGCGTCAACATGCGGAAACGGGCGATGTTGTGCTGTCGGTGCGCAACCTCACGGTCCGCGGCCAATTCAGCGGCATCGATCTCGATTTGCACAAGGGTGAAATCCTGGGCCTCGCAGGACTGGTCGGCGCAGGGCGAAGCGAATTGCTCGAATGCCTGTTCGGGCTGACGGCGCCTGACGAAGGCGAAGTCAGCCTCCATGGCAAGCCGGCGCGCTTCGCTTCGCCGCGCGCGGCGATCCAGTCTGGCTTCGGGCTGGTGCCCGAGGAGCGGCGCGAGAGCGGCCTGGTGCTCGGACGCGCCGTCGCCGAGAATCTGACGTTCCCGGTGCTCGATCGTCTGTCGAAGGCGCTGCTGGTCAGCTTTCAACGGCTGCGCACGGTAGCCGCCGATCTCATCCAGCGGCTCGGCATCAAGACGCCCTCCCCGCGCCAGCGGGTCGGGACGCTGTCGGGCGGAAATCAACAGAAGGTCGTGATCGGCAAGTGGCTGGCGGCTGACGCGAACATCCTTCTGCTCGACGAGCCGACCCGCGGCATCGACGTCAACGCCAAGTTCGAGATCTACCAGCTTGTCGCCAACCTCGTCCGTGGCGGGGTGTCGGTGATCATGGCTTCCTCCGATCTGCCCGAGCTCTTCGCGCTCGCCGACCGCATCGTGGTCCTCGCTGGGGGAAGAAAGGTCGCGGAGTTGAAGACCGCCGACACCGACCAGGTCGAAATCATGCGCTATGCGGTCGGCGCTACCGCCGGACAGGCCGCATGAGCGCGACCACTGACAGTGCCGGGAAGACGCGGCAACGACTGAGTGCGTTTCTCGCCGCCAACGACGTCTTCATCATCCTCGTGGTCTTTGCGATCGCCGGGGCGATGATCTCGCCCGAGTTCCTTTCGTCGCGGAACGTCAGCAATATCCTCACGCAATCGGCGTTGCTCGGCATCCTATCCGTCGGGCAGTTCCTCGTCGTCGTTTCGGGCGGCTTCGATCTGTCGGTCGCTGCGGTGATGGCGCTGTCGTCGGTGGTTCTGGCGCATGAAGCCGCGATCGGACTTGTGCCGGCAGCGCTCCTTGCCGTGGCGGTCGGGATCGGCTGTGGCGTCTTCAATGGACTCGTGGTGACGCTCGGCCGCGTGCAGCCGCTCATCGCGACGCTCGCCATGATGGGGATCGCGCGCGGGCTTGCCTTCTCGATCTCGGAAAGGAGCATCCTCGTCCGCGACCCATTGCTGGAAACATTGCGCGGTTTCGACGGCATTCTCTCGCTGCCGACGCTGATCTGGCTCGTGGTTGTGGCGGTTGCCGTGGCGTGGCTCACCACGACGCGGCAGGCGGTGCATGTCTACGCCGTCGGCGGCAACGAACAGACCGCGCGGCTGGCCGGCGTCGCCGTGAACGCAACCAAGCTCGGCGTCTACACCATATCGGGCCTGCTTTCCGGCATCGCCGGAGCGGTGCTGGTGCTGCGCTCCTCGAGCGGCGTGCCACTTGGCGGCATCGGATGGGAACTCGACTCTATCGCCTCGATCGTGATCGGCGGCACCAACCTGTTCGGTGGCGAAGGCAGCCTACTCCGCGCCATGGCCGGCGTGCTGATCTACCAGATGATCGCCAATCTGATGAACCTCGCCAGCGTCGATCCTTTCTACCAGGACATCCTGCGCGCCGCGGTGATCATCCTCGCCGTCGGCATCAGCATTTTGCGGCAGCGCGCCGCCAGCCGGCGCACGATCCTCGGTCGCACATGAGCATCGCCCAGACTCGCGCCTCGGTCCCGGGCAGCACGGAGTGGCGCCGCCAGTTCGTGCAGCAGAACGCCATCGTCCTGGTGTTCGTCGCCTTCGTCATTCTGGCGACGGTCATCTCTGGCGGCCGCTTCATCCAGCCGGGCAATGTGGCGATCATATTGTTCCAGGGCTCGGTGATCGGCGTGCTCGCACTCGGCCAAACCCTGGTGATGCTGGTCGCCGGCATCGACCTGTCCATCGTCACGATCGCCATTCTCGCGGCGATCGCCATGGGCGCCGGAGGTTCCGAGCGGCAGCAGGAGATGAACCTCGCCGGCGGCATCCTGCCGTTCATCGGATTCTATCCGGCGATCGTGCTCGCCATTGTGGGGTCGGCCGTGCTTGGGGCGATCAACGGCCTGGCGGTCGTCGCGCTGCGTATCCCGGCGTTCATCACGACGCTTGCGATGTCACTGGCCCTCTCCGGCGTCGCGATGCTGACCACCAGCGGCACGCCGGTGCACTATCCGGATCCATTCTTTGCCGCGTTCGGGCACGCCAAGGTTCTCGGCCTGCCGCTCACGGTCTACGTTTTCTTCATTCTGGCGGCGGCGATCGGCTTCTTCCTCGCGCGCTCGAAATACGGCGTGATGATTTACGCCATCGGCGGGAATCCACGGGCGGCCCGCCTGTCCGGCATCCCGGTCGAGAAGATCACGGTGCTGATCTACACGCTGTCGGGCCTGCTCGGCGGCATCGCGGGCTTCGTCTTTCTTGCGCGCACCGGCTCGGTCACCGTCGCATCGACCGGCAACCTGCTGCTCAACACGATCGCGGCGGTGGTAGTCGGCGGCATCAGCCTTTACGGCGGCAAGGGTTCCATCCGCAATGCGGTGATCGGGACGCTGCTCCTCGCCGGGCTCGGCAACCTCATGAACATCATGCTGATCTCGCCGCATCTTCAGGATGCGATCAGCGGCCTTATCATCCTCGTGGCCATTATCATCAACGTGCGGCTCGACAAGACCTGAGCGACCATGATCAGCGATTACGAAATCCTGGACCCACGCTTTGGCCGCCTGATCAATCCCAGCGCTTCAGTCGAGAAACTGTGGACCGGTGGACGCTGGACGGAGGGTCCGGCCTACTTCGGCGGGCTGCGCGGGCTGGTGTGGTCCGATCTTCCCAACGACCGGATGCTGTTCCGGCACGACGCCGACGGCCACGTCAGCATCTTCCGCCAGCCGAGCAACATCGGGAATGGCAACACCGTCGATCGGGAAGGCCGGCTGGTGACGTGCGAGCACATGGGCCGACGCGTCACCCGTACCGAACACGACGGTAGCATCACGGTGATCGCGGAGCGCTGGCGGGGCAAGCGGCTGAATTCGCCGAACGACGTGGTGGTGAGGTCGGACGGGTCGATCTGGTTCACCGACCCTAGCTACGGCATCGTCGACGATTACCAGGGCCGGCGCAGCGAGCAGGAGATCGATGCGTGCAATGTGTATCGCGTCGATCCGGCGAGCGGCGAGGTCACCGTCGTCGTGGATGATTTCAAGCGGCCGAACGGGCTGGCGTTCTCGCCCGACGAAAGCCGGCTCTACGTCGTGGACAGCGGACGAACCGAAGGGCCGGAAAATCCGGTCCATATTCGCTCATTCGCAGTAAACGGCGCCAAGCTTTCCGGAGGCGCGGTCTTCGCCGCGTGCGATCGCGGCCTTTACGACGGGCTAAGGTTTGACGAAGGCGGGCGCCTATGGGCCACGACCGATGCCGGGGTCGACTGCTACGTGGCGGACGGCACGCGTATCGGCCGCGTGCTCGTCCCCGAGCCGGCGGCGAACCTCGTCTTCGGCGGTCCATTCCGCAACCGTCTGTTCATCACGGCGACGTCGTCGCTCTACGCCGTCTATCTGATGACCAACGGCGCGCGCAGGCCGGTCTGAGCGGCAGCGCCCTCGCCTATTTGGTGGCCTTCATGGCCGCGTAGGCGTCGGAGAAGCCCTTGAAGGACATCGGGACGCGAATGTCCTTGCCTTCGTCCATCTGGAAAACGATCGCGCCCTGCGTATCGCCCTTAGAGGCGAACGTGCTTTCCAGATCGGTGGTGAAGTCGACCTCGGCGTAGCAGGCTTGCGGCAAGCAGCGCTTGAAGCTCGTGGCGATTGGCGGGCTCTTGTCGTCGACCAGAATCTGCGGCGCCTTCGCCAGCCACGCGCCGATCGGCGTCTGCACGACGAATTTCATCGCGGCACCCGGCGCCTGCCGGCCGACCGCGATCTGCAGCAACGGCTGCGCCTGGCCCTGGATCTGGACGACCTGAGCCACCTCGCAAACCTTGGTGTCCTTGCCGTCGGCAGTCTTGCCGAGCTGACAGCGCACCTGCCAGGTGTCGTAAGTGGCCGTCGTCGTCTGTGGCGCGGTCTCGGCCAATGCTGCCGTGCCCGAGAACACCAGGAGCGCGGCGAACGCCAACCCTTTCATCTGCATCTCCGGCTAGTAGCGGCCCGTGAGGCGGAAATATCCGGTCCAGTTGCCGCCCGGCGTCGCGGCCGCCGTGGTGAGGGTTCGCGCCACGGCAACCTCGCCGCTGACGGCGTTGCCTATGGCGAAGCGACCGCCGGCACCGGCCGACGCGGCGAACAGGCCGGCAGCGGCACCCACGTTGCCGACTGCGGCCGTATCGACGAAGGCGTAAGGCCTGAGCGAAACGGTATGACCGCCATCGAACGGCACAGACGGCAGCAGTACCTCGCTTCGCAGCAGGGCGCGCATGTCGTAGGTGCCGTCCTCGGCGTAGAAGCCGCGCACGGCATCGAGTCCGCCAAGCGCGACCTGCTCCGTCTCAGGCAGCGGACCTGTGCTGGCCTGTCCGAGGAACGTCATTGCCACATCGAAGCCGGCTGCTATCGGCATGCGGCCGCTCGCGTCAACCGTCATGTAACTGTAGGCGGCACTGGTGACGCGCCCCTGTGACGCGGTCGCCATCGCCGTGTCACTATTGGCGGCATCGAGATTGCCCGGGCTGTAATGCAGATCGACGGCGAGGGTGTTGTCGCCGCCCGAGGCCGACGACCAGCCGATGGTCGCCTGATAGACATTGAAGCTGTTGCGATCGACAAAGGCGCCACCAAAGGTGCGCGTCTTGGTTTCGCGGCGCGCTTCGACGCCGATCGAAAGATCGCCCGGCAGGTCGATGACATTGGACAGGGCCGCGGTCTTGGTCAGCGCGCCTTCCACCGTCTCGCCCAGCGTCTCGAACACGCCATCGGACGTATTGGTGCGGACGCCATCGCCGGAAAGCTGCAATGCGGATCGTGGCCCGAGCGGCATGACGGCGAGGCCGGCGATGCTGGCATAGGCGGCGGAGTCCGCAGCGCCGAACGGCTTGCCACCGGCTATCCAGAAATCGGGGCTGCCGGTCACCTGAAACGAGGCGAGCGAATTGATGCCCCACACGTCGCCAACGGAGGCGCCGGCGAAATAACGGTCGCGCTGGGCGCGCGGGCCGGTGTTGCTGTAGCCAGCGAAGGCAGACCACGGCCGCTCCTCTCGCGAGCGGACGGTAAGGTTGGTAACGCCCAGATCAGTGCCGGGGCTGAACTCCGCCGTCACCTCGCGGAATGGCGAGCGGCTGAGCCACTCCAGGTCCTGCGCGAGCTTCGGTGCGTAGATACGGTTTCCCGTCTCGAGGCGGATCGAGCCGAGGATGTCGCGATCGCCGGCGCGCGTGTTGCCTGCGGCGGTGATGGTGCCGGTGACGAATTCGACGACGCGCAGGCGAAGGTCGCCGCCGGAAATTTCCTGCGGCGGCGTGATGATCGAGACGAAGGGATACCCCTTCTCGCGATAGAAGCGCGCGACGGCCGCTTCGATTTCGCCGATGAGGCGCTGGCTCAGCGGCTGTCCGATAAACCCGGCGACGGACGCCTTGAACTGCGGATCGTCGAGGAGCGGAACGCGGTGGGTATCGACCGTTACCCCGGGCGGGGCGGGCACGACGGCATCGTCGGCATCGAGAAAGACGAGGGCGTCGAGGTTGACGCCGAACGACGTGGTGTCGGCGCCCTCGGGCGTCTGGTTGGGCGGCGCAAGGAGCGCGCCGCGGGTGACGTCGCCGGGTGCAGGGTGGCGCTCCAGCGCGAGCGCACCGCCTGCGAACAGTGCAACACCAACACCGGCGAGGCATGCCGCAGCGAGGAACCGGGCCAAGCGTCCGTCAACAATCGCGTGGCCGGCACTGCGCATAAGGAAGCTGCCCCGAACTCGCAATGGGCCCGATGTTTTCGGGCCCCTTGGGAGAATGTTACCGCAATTCTTGCGGAAGTTGCACTCATTGGTATTGCCAATGGCGCGTCAGGTCTCGCAGCGTCCTCAAAGGCGAAAATGCCCATGACTCCAATAGCTTATCGGCAAATGCACGTCGGGCTCGGGTCCGAAGGCGGCAATGTGTGGGTGCCGCCAGGCGCTCGTGCGGCCCGCGAATGCGACGCCGCGTTGGCCAGAGCCGTGTGCCAGCCGTTGCTCGCACTCAATTCATGATCCGCAGCGGGAGTGCAACGAGGTCACGGAGCACCGACCTTTGGCCGACCGGCTTGACGCGCACGAAGACGAGGCTGGCGGTAGCGCCGACAGTGCCGAAGTTCCGGTCCGCGCTTGTGTCGTCGATGATCGACGGATATCCGGCGTAGCTTTCGCCGGGACCGGCATCGGCCTTCAGGTCGACCGCAAGCAGCAGCGCCGGCGCCGACCAACGGACTAAATCGCGGGAGGTGGCATAGTAGAAGCCGGGCTGGCCGCGGATGCGAGATTGAAAAACGGCGATGAAGGTTTGGCCCGCTTCGTGGAGAACGACGCTGCGGATCACGGGTTGCGTTGTTGGGCCCACTGCGGCGCAGTCAGTCGTCGCGATGGACCATGCGCTGCCGGTGAAGGTGGCCGCAGGCACGAATTCTTTGCCCGACCAGAGCTGCCAGCGGAGTGGTTCATCCGCGTCGGCGCGGGCGAGGCAGTTGTGCGATTTGCCGTCTTCGACTCGCCGCCAGAGGATCGTGTACAGCGCGCCTCGCCACGTGATGATGTTGGTGGCGGTCATGAAGCCGGCGGGATTCGCGACGTTCGGATCGTACGGCGCAGGCGGTGGAAAGGCGATCTGCTGCGGCGGCGTACCGAGGTAACCGAAGGTCGCGCCGCCGTCGGTGGAGCTCAACGCGGCGATGCCGTTGTACCAGCAATCCGTGCGCGCCTTGCCGGCGGCACATGGCATATCGTGGCGATAGGGGATGAAGCTGGCGCTCGCGAAAGCAAAGACGTCGCGACCGTCGTCGGTGTGGAACGCCTGGAGCCAGGTGCGGTCATCGAGAAGTGACGGCAGCGCCCTACCGCTCGCGGCAAAACGGACCGCGCAATCGCGCTTCAGGTGAGCCAGATCGGCGCCAACCAGGGCGCGATTCTGATAGTTGGGCGCGAACAGGACCATGGCGCCGGTGGCGTTGCGGAAAGCACGCGCGGGCGCATCGGGAAGGTCGTGGATGTCGCAGCCGTCGCGCGCCTGAGCGAACAACAAGCGCTCCGGCCCCGCGACCACGACCCCCAGCGCGCTCGAAGTGACGCTGGCGGCGACCAGGAAGGCCGCCGCCAGCACTAGCCGGGTCAACATCGGGGGGAGCGCAGTCGACGGCGGCTATTCTGCTGCAACCAGCGTCTCCGCCGTCCCGTCGTTCAGGCGATGGCGCATGCCGTTTTCCTCCAGGAAGGCGACGAGATCGCGGAAGCGGGCAGCGTAGGTGCGCTCGAACCGGGCGAAGTCGGCCTTCTCCCATTCCTTGCGGAACGAGAATTTGTCCATGAGGCGCGACTCGACGGACGGGATGCCGAGCGTGTCGACGAATTCGCGCGTACGGCTGTCGTAGGTGACGTAGAGGGCGGGCACACTGTTCGCGAGCGCCATCAGGTTGCCGTGCAGGCGGAAGCCGGTCACGGCCGACATCTTGCGCATCTCGTTCTCGAAGTCCGAGACGGCCTCAAAAACGGCGAGCGAGGAGCGATAGAGGGCGAGCAGCGGATCGCCTGCGCCAAACATCCAATCCTGGTCGGTGAGCGCGTGGACAGCGCTGGTCATGACACCGCTGCGATCGGCGATATCACCACGGCCGGCGTAGTAGATCGCCTTCTCCTCGAGTTCGCCGGCACAGAAGATGGTCGTGCGATACTGCTCGGCGAGCGTGCGCAACATGTAGCGCTGGAGCGTCTGGCGGCCGTGTGTGTTGCGACGGAGGGTAAAGCCGAGGCGATCGATCGAATCCGGTTCGACGTGGCGCAGGTGGATCTCCGGCTGGCCCCGACGGAAGGCAGTCGGGCAGCCGAAGATGCGCGTATTCCTGATGCCGATCGAGGCCAGCGCCTTCTGGGACAGCTCGCCGCGCACGCCCAGCGACGCAGAGCGATCCGAAATCAACTGAAGGAACCGCCGGGTGGACTCGTTGACGAATTCGGTGGCGTTGTCCGGCGCCTGCAGGCCGATGCCGAACGCGATGATCGGCACATTGGTCTTCTCGAGCAGCGCGGTGATCGCGTCCCATTTGCCGCTGGTGTTGATGTAGTTGGAGCCGCGCAGGAAGACGTAGTCGAGCTGATTGATCTGCTCGATATGCGCCGCCTGCTCCTTCTCGTCCTCCGACGTGTAGATCGGCACGAGTTCACTGAAGTCGAGGATCTTGAGCGAGGAGTCGTAGACGAACGAGTCGCCGATGTTCATGAACTGGCGGATCGATTTCTCGGGATCGCCGTGGGCGTAGGTCAGCACCTCGTCGTGGTTGACCACCCTGCCGGCCGGGCTGATGACGCCGATGCGTGCGGGACGATCGACCATCGCGGGACGCGCGAATTTGGGCTTTGCCGGCGCCGGAGGGACGGCCGCAATCGCGGTGGGCGCAGCCGGTTTGGCAGCGGCGGCGGACTTCACATGGGCCGCCGACTTGGTCGACGCGCGACGGTGTTTGATCTTCTTCACGCTGGGCACTCCTCTGATCGGTTTGTCGGGGGTGGTGCGTTTGCCGGTCATGCGATCTTGCGCAGCGGCTCGGCCGGACGTGCCATCACGTCGACCATCTTGTTGTCGATGCCGTTCTCGTTCAGGAACGTGTGCATCTCGCGGTAGGTCTGGAAACGGGCGCGGTTGAACTTGTCGAACAGGGCCTGGTCCCAGTAGTCCTCCAGGACGAAGTCCTTGCCGGAGAAGACGTCGAAGCTCGGTATCTGGAACGTCTCCGCGAACTCGGCGGTGCGGCTGTCGTAGGTGAAGTAGATCGACGGCACGCCGCTCGCCAGAGCCATCAGGTTGCCGTGCAGGCGATAGCCGAGCACGAGATCCTGGCGGCGGACGAGGTCCTCGTAGTCCTTGACCACGTCGGAATAGAACAGTCGCTCGCGATAGAGGCGCTCGACTTCGTCATCGAGATAGTGTTCGGCGACTGCGGGGTTGCCCTTGAGCAGCGCCCAGGCCTCGGCCTTCTGCTCGTCGGTTCCCATCACCAGCTTTTTTTCCTCGACCTCGCCCTGCGCCATCAGCGTCGTATTGAAGCGCGCCGACATCGACTTGATGAGATCGCGGTGGACGCTGAGATAGCGATCGATGTCGCGGGCGTATTCCGAGGACACCTCGCGCCTCAGCGTGACGCCGACGTTCTTCACGTCGTCCAGTTTGGGCAGCGTGATCGACAGATACGGATCGTTGCCGCGGAATGCAGTCGGGCAGCCGACGATGCGGACGTTGCGGACGCCGATGTCCCACAACACCTGCGCCGAATAGGCGCCGCGGACGCCGAGCGACGTGGTCGAATCGGCCATGATGCGGAACGCGGTCCGGGACTCCTTCGACAGCGTCAGTTTGCCCTTTACCGGCGCCTGCGCGCCAATGCCGAAGGCGATCACGGGCAGCTGGAGACGGCGGAGAACGGCGACGCTCTGCCGCCAGTTCATCGTCTCGTTGATGTAGTTCGAGCCGCGCATGAAGACGTAGTCGTATTCCTCGCGCAGGCGGTCGATGTCGGCCATGTTTGGCTCGGCTATCGGCAGCACGGCGAGCTTGTCGAAGTTCAGCAGCTTCAGCGACGAGTCGTAGACGAAGGCGTCGCCGATGTTGTGGTAGCCGTTGATGTTGCGCTGGATGTCCTGGTAGCTGTACCAGCGCACGCAATCGTGGTCGTACACCTCGCCTGAGGGAATCATGACTAGAGCGCGGGCCATGCGACCCTCCTTTCGCGTGCTGCCACCGGATCGAGCGATGCCGCTTCGGCGTGGCGGAAGCCGGCCGTGAGCGGGCGCGAGCGCCGGGCGAGAATCTGGCGGTAGAGGTCGAGGTGCGCTTCGGCGCATTCGACGTGATTCATCGGGCGTCGGATGCCACCGCGCAGTCGCTCCCACAGGTCCCGCTCGGTCAGGGCCTGGATCAAGCGGTCGGCGAGGTCCTCGGCGCTCCTGGCGCGGAAGTGCATGCCGTCGACGCCGTCCGTGACCTTCTCGGCCATGCCGCCGAGATTGCTCGCGATGACCGGGCGGCCGTGGAAGAACGCCTCCTGGATGACGACGGGCGAATTCTCCCACCAGGTCGAGGGCACCACGACCCAATCGCACGACTGCATCAGGCGCGGCATGTCGTCGTTGCGGTAGGCGCCGTAGAGCTGCGCCCGGCCTTTGGTCGCGGTCTCGAGTGTCGCGATGCGCTCGCGATACTCGGCCGGTGCGCGATCGAGATTGCCGCCGAAAATCATCGCGCGGGAGTCGGTCCCCCAAATCTCCGCCGGGACACGGGTGACCGCATCGAGCAGCACATCAGCGCCCTTGAACTCGATCATCTGGCCGAAGAAGGCGAAGCGGGAGCGGCGCGGTTCGGGCCCGCTCAGCGGACGCGGCGGGGCCGGGGCGGCGATGTCGAGGCCGTTTTCGATGACCGAGATGCGATCCGCCGGCAGGCCCCAGCGGATGTACCTGTCGGCGAGAAAGCGACTCGGCGAGACGAAATGATCGCAAAGCTCCAGCATGCCGCGGATGAATTTTTCGCGGCGCAGGAATTTCGCCGGTGCGATGTCCGGGAAGCACTGGTTGCAGTCGATGGGCGTCGAGCGCGTGCAGAGCGCGCCGCCCTTTTTCACCATCTGGCCGTGGTGGTGGCAGAGGGCGAGATACTCGTGGAACGTCATCAGCAGCGCGGCTTCGGGCGCCGCCTGGCGCACGGCGTATATCGACTCGAGGCCGAGGCCGATGACGTGGTGGAAGTGGACGACGTTTGGCTGCGTTGCCTCGACGTAGCGGACAAGATCGCCGCTAAGATCGTCCGTGGCGCTGTTGGACAGCATGAAATGATCGTAGCGGTCGGCATGAAACAGGATCTCGTTGTCGGCCAGACCGTGGCTCATGAGTGCCGAGTCGGTATGGCGCGGGAACGGCGATCCGGCGCGGGCCAGATAGGCCGACGCGACGCCCGCGACCTGGTTCAGGCCCTTGTGCAGGTTGTGTGAGGCCACCTCGGCGCCGCCCAGCGATACGCCAGGGTGACCATGAGACACGACAAGAACGCGGAGCGTTTCCACCGGCTATCTCCGCATGTTGGTGAGGGCGAGCGCCCAACGATGGTCGAAGGCCCACTGATCGACGCGCCCGGCGAGCGGCGGCTCAGCGGCGGCCGGCCGTTCTTCCGCCGCAACCATCTCCGTCTCCGGCTGCCATAGAGCGGGCGTGCCCGCGAGGCGGATGCGGAGGGCCATGTCGAGATTTTTCGCCGCCGGCCCAAGGTAGGCACGAGCGAAGCCACCGGCCGCCTCGAAGCCGGCGCGCGACACAACGCAACATTCGAGCGTGCCGGCCGAGACTTCCAAGAGTTCGGCGCCGGCGAGGGCAGCCCGCGGGAAGCCGCGATGCCTGAAGCGAATCTCGCGCTTGCCGTTGCGTTCGCCAAATTCCGTGCCGGCCCAGCGGACCGAATTGTCCTCGAACAGAACGGTTGGCGAGACGAGATGGCGGCCGCCGTTTTGGCGGTAGGTTTCGAGCAGGCGCTGCAGCCAGCCGGGCGAGGCGGGCAGCAGGTTCGCCGCGAGCAGCGCCAAGGTCCCTGCCCTGGTCGCGGCGACGCCCGCCTCGAGGCCGTCGAACGCATCGGCCGCAGGCATCGTCGGCACCAGTCGCAGCGAAAGCCGATAGAAGGACGCGAGGCGGCGGATGTCGCCGGTGATGGCCGATAGCGCTTCAGCCGGCGCAGCGAAAACGACCGGCAGACGGCGTGCGTATGGGTCTATGGCCAGCAGCGGCAGAAGGCCGAGCGCGTCTCCGGCGCGTTCGTCTGCCCCGATGACCAGCGCAACCGAGGCAGGGTCATCGAAGGCGGCCGGCGGGCCGAGGTCGGTGGTTTCGGCGGTCGACGGCGGGACGTGACCCGCCGCGCGCAGCATGGGCCCCAGCTGGCGTTCGACGATGGCGTCTGCGGCTGCGGTACGCGGGTCGATCGAGCTGAGCAGCTTGCCGATCACCTCGCGCGGGGGCGCTTCGGCGAACGTCAACGGAAAGAATGACGGCGGATTGCCGCCGCCGAGGTCAAGCTCCAGGTGGGCCGGGCCGGGGTTCACGCCGGCGATGCCGGCGAAGGCGAGGAAGCCGGATTGCTTGGCGCTCGCGGTGAGTTCGCGGAATAGCGGATCGCCGGCGTAGGCGCCGGCGACGTCGGCGCGCGGTAGACGGGTCCAGTCGTTACTGATGACGACGCTCTCAGCGCCGGTGTGCAGGCGGACGGCGCGCACGCGATTCCTGGGGTCGAGGAGCCAGCCGGCGACCAGAATGCCGGAACCCGGAAGCGCGACGGCGAGATCGATACCGAGACGCACCGGCTCCTGAAGCTGGGATACCGTCTCGCGGCCATCGAAGCGATGCGCGGTGCGGCGGAGGCGAATGAGCACGTCCTCGGGCGCGGTGGCGCGCGGCATCAAGCTGCGCAGGTGGCCGGGAATTTCGCGGGCTGCGATCAGCTTGCGCTGGTTGTAGACCTCGATGGCGCGCCAGCCCTCCTCGCCTCGGTACAGGATCTGCGTCAGCAGCGATGGATCGCCGAGCGGTGCGGGCGCGACAATGCCGGCGAAGCCATGACCGCGGCTGCCGAGGTCGTCGCGGTCGTAGCTCGCCGCGGCAAGCTCGGCGATGGCGGGCGGCTCGCCAACGGTCAGGATGCGCGTGCGGCCGGCGGGAAGATCGGACGCCCAACCTTGCAGGAACATCTCCTCGCCTTCGGAGATGCCGCAGACCTCGATGAAGCCGGTGTGGCGTGCAGCAAGACGGATCAGAGTGGCAGCAGCGCGGATGCGCGCCGGTGATGGAGACTCGCCGAGGAGACCCTCGACGAGGCCATCGACGACCGCGGCAAAGCCGGCGCCGGATTCTGCGGCAATGGTGCGGAAGACGATGTCGAGGCTTGCCGGCTTGCCCAGCGCGAGTGCGATCTTGCGACCGGGCAATGCAAGCGAAACGGAACGCAACGCGCTGCGCTCGCGCGCGGGCAGCGGGAAGACTACGGCGAAGGCGGACGGATGACCGGCGGCAGGTTGAGCGAGCGGCCAGCCGATCGCGGCAGCCTGCCACCTAAGTCTCGCGTCATTGTTCGGGAAAACGTCGACGGTCGGCGGTACGCCATCGCCCAGCGCCGCCATAATCACGGCGCCGTCCTCGGTCATCGCCCAGAGGGCGTTGTCGTGGGACAAGCGGGGGACATCCGGCGGCTCAATCATCGCTCAGAGCCTCATCGCCGCCGTGAGCGCAACGCCTATCACCAGGCCGACGGCCGCGGTAAGCCAGAGAAGATGGCCCTTCACCGGGTGAACATTCTGCTTGGCGAGCGCCTCAAGCCGGCTGCTGAAGCCGTGCATGACGCCGTCGAAGCGAACGAGCATCACCTCGAGTTCGGCCAGGCGATCAACCATCGCCTTTTTGGTGGTCACGAATTCTGCGAGCGACGCAGACTGGCGGCCCTGTATGCGGCGTTGCGCAATGATTGCCGCCTCGAGGCGATCCAGCACCGGTCCGAAAGACGCGGCAATGGTCGACTCGGCCGATGCCGACGATGCCGGCACGTCGAGCTCGAGGTCGGGACCTCCGTCGGGATGAAGTGCGACCGCGCGCAGTGTACCGGCGATCGGCTGATGCAATTCGATATCGAAGGCATGGCCACCGTCGCCGACGCCATTGCGCCGCAGGTCGATGCGCGGCTTGTCGGCGATGACCATTGCAACCTGCTCGTCACCATCGAGGATACGCACGCTCAGACGTTGGCGCGGGGCGCCCGGATGCCAGGCCCAGCCGTAGACGCGGCCACCTTCGATAGCGTCGATGCGTCCGCGAAGCGGTGACATGACGGGGCGCGGCGCGTCGCCGGTCACGGAAAGGCTGTTGGCGGCAAATGTCATCTGTCGCCCCTACGCCGCCACCAACGCACCAACGCGCGCGGGCCTGATGCCGAACGCCGCTACGTGTTGTGCCGCGACCTGATCCGTGCTGGGCGGGCGCGTAGTTGCAGCAGCCAGGCGCCGCCAGAGCGCGGGATCCTCGGCGCAGCGGCGCATGACGCGCGCGAGATCGTGGGCATCGCCGGGAAGCGCATGGATGCCGTTCCGCTCGTCGTCCACCAGCTCGGCCATGCCGCCGATGCCGCTGGCGATGATCGGGCGGCCGTGGAATCGCGCCTCGCCGATGGTGAGCGGGGCGTTTTCCCACCACACCGAGGGCACGATGACCCAGTCCACCGCGGACATAAGGTCAGGAACATCGGAGCGGCTGTACTGCCCGAGGCGGCGGACGTTGTCGCGTACGTCGGCAAATTTCGCCTCGAGGTCGGCGGTGAAGCCATCGCTCTGGAACAGCGCGGCGCCATGCATGCGCAGTTCGAAATCGACGTCGCCTGCGGCCAGTTCGCGGCAGGCGTCGAGGAGGACGTTGACGCCCTTCCACGGGTTGAGGTTGCCGAAGTAGCCGAAGACGTTGCGCGTGACGTGCGGCGGACCGCGGTGCGGGACCGGATCTTCGACGGGGTGGCCGTTCTCGATCACCGCGATGCGGTCCGCGGGGATGCCCCAATCGACGTAGCGGTCCTTCAGGAAGTGGCTAGGGCTGATGAAGGTGTCGACGGCGGCGAGATGCGATTTGATGTTGATCTCGCGCAGACGGAAATTCGCCGCGGACATTTCCGGGAAGCAGGCGTGGCAGCGATCGGGCGAGGCCTCGAGGCAGCGGCTGTGATCCCTGGTGCGGATCATCAGGCCCTCGTTGGCGCAGATCGGATAGTAGTCGTGGAGCATGAAGACGATGCGCGCGTTGGGCAGGACGCGGCGTACGAGCGCCGGAAACTCCGCGCCGACGAGCAGCAGATGATGTATTTCGACGACATCGGGGCGGAACTCCTCGAGGAGGGCGACGAGATCGGGCACGACACCGTGCAGGTCGATCTGGCTGAGCGCGAAGCGGTCGAAGTGGCCCGCCCAGAGGACAATCTCGTCGGCGGCGTCGCCAACCGCCTGGAAGCTCGTCCCCGGGCGGGCCTCGCGGTGCACCTGGTTGGTCGCCGCCAAAAACAGGGCGTCCCAGCCGGCGCGCTTGTAGGCCTGGAAAAGATCGTGGGCGACGATCTCGGTGCCACCCGGATGAAAGGCCGGGTGATTGTGAGCGACGACGAGAATGCGCGGGTTGGTCATTTCGCGTGCTTCTGCCCGAGGATGAAGATGTCCTGGAAATGCGCGGACGGACGCCCGCGCCACCGGCCCAGCGACTTGCGGCGCACCTCCAGGCCGGCCGCGTCGACGACCTCCTCGATCAGGCCGTCGTCGAAGGCGACGGCGCTCAGCGGGTTCACCTTGTCGACGTACCATTCCGGCCCGCCGTCGATGCGCTTGAAGTCGAGCCGGGGATCGCGGTTGCGGGGCGGCGCCTCGGCGTTCCGTGTCATCACGAACGCGGTGAGCATCACAGTGCCTCCCGGAGCGAGGACGCGCGCGGTCTCAACGGCGTAGCGACGGAGTTCGGGCGCGGGCAAGTGCGTGGCCACCGAGACGAGCATCACGAAGCTGAAGGCTGCGTCCGCAAACGGCAGCGTCACATCGTTGCCGGCGAGCATGCCTGTGGGGTTGTAGATTGCGTGACGGATGTCGAGATGCCGGAAGCGGAAGTTCGCATAGGCCGGAGTGATGATGCCGTCACACCAATCGATGCCCGCCTTGACCGGATCGACGCCGTCGTAGGTGCCGCGCTCGGGCTCGAGGTACTGCGTCATGGGCACGGCAAGGCGGCCGATGCCGCAGCCGATATCCAACACATGCGCATCGGGACGCAGTCCGCCGAGCTCGACGGCGTGAGCCAGAAACTCCGCTCCTATCGCGCGATAGTCGCCGTCGCCAACGAACAAGCGGTCCTGTGGCGGGAACGGCATGAAACGATTGCGCCGGACCGTTTCGGCCAGCCAGCGGATCGGCGGCGGCTGTTCCTCGGGCGTCGCGACGACTTGCAAAGCTGCGCTCATGCGGCACTCCTCAGTGACGTGCCGCCCGCGGATGCCATGAGCCGACGCATGTCGTCGGCCCAGCGCCGGGCGTGCAGCCAACCGTTGTAGCGATCGGCCGAGCCGCGCATGTAGTCGGCGCTCTGGCGGATCGACTGGCGTTCGAGGTGGTACAGCTCGACGCCCGCGACGTAGGCGATCTCGTATCCGGAGCGGCGGACCTTCAGGCACAGGTCGCTGTCTTCATAGTCGCCGATGACGTAGTCCTCGGTGAAGCCGCCAACGGCTTCGAAGACATCGCGGCGGACGAACAGACAGGCGCCGGTCACCGCCGGCACGAGGCGATCAACCGTCGCCGGCGCATAGTTGCGCGGCAGCCCCTTATAGAAATGATTGTTGATCCAGCGGCCGAACTGATTGACCGAGAAGAACATGCCGGCGTGCTGGATCGAGTTGTCCTCGAACAGCAGCTTCGGGCCGCAAATGCCGACCTTTGGCGACAGGCGGCCCGCGAGACGATCAAGCCAGCCGGATGACATCGGAATGACGTCCGAGTTGAGCATCGCGAGAGTGACGCCGCGCGCGACGCGGGCGCCGGCGTTGCAAGCCGCCGCATAGCCGCCGTTGCGCGCCATCACTACCAAGGTGATCGGCAGCCCATGCAGCAGGTGCAGTCCCTGCATCAGATGGAGCACATCGGCCGCCTGCTCCGGCGAATCGAGGACATAGATCAGCTCGGCTCGCGCGAGCTCCGGATCGGCGGCGAACGCGCCGATCTGCGCGCGGAGGAAGGACAGATTCCGATAGAGCGGCACGACCACGCTGACCGCCGGGTGCGGGACCGGGCTACCGATCTGCTCGATGCGCGGTGGCGGCAATGTGGCCTGGATCGTCTTCTGCAGCGTGCCCAGAACTGGCGCTAGAAATTCCGCCAGGATCGTTTCGCTGAGGTGCTGTTGCGGCGTAGCGCGGAGGAGCAGCGCCCGGCGGCCGATCGGGTCAGCCGGTTGCGGTCGAGGCACGATGCGATGCTGCGTGCCGGAGGTGAGGTTCAGGTAAAGGCGCGGCTGCAAAACCAGCGTTTCGGTTCGGTACGTCGCCGCGAATCCGATGAAGCCCGTGGGCGGGTTCGGGTTCGCGGCTGTCGGCGAAAGCTGGAAACGATGCCAGGCGACCGCGTGCCGCGCGCCGGACTCGTCCTCGGCCTCCAGCTTGTCGATGAAGCCGCCGGGATCGCGCATCCAGCCTGCGACCACCAGGCCGGCGGGCTCCGCGAGCGCCAACTCCACGCCGAAGGATGGCGAGCCGTTGCGGCCGGCGAGCTGGCGCGGCCGCAGGGGCGACTTCATCTGGAACTCGAGCGAGGCGGAGTGACCGTGCGGTCCCGCCTCCGCCACCGCGCGGGCGACGAACTCGCGCAGGCGGTCGCTGGCGGTCGCGACCTGCAACTGCCACCATTGCGGCAAGGTGAGGACAATGGCGGCGCGCCGCGGGTTGCGAATGGCGACGCCGTGCTCGCCGACGATGACCAGGCGATCGCTGGCAATGAAGTCAGCCGGCCCAACCAGACGCAGCACGCGCTTTTTCTGGCGCGCGTCGGCGCGGTGCCAGCAGCGCGGCAGATGCTCGATGCCTCTGGCGGAGACGGCATAGATGGCGCGGACATCGCCCAGCGCGTCCGGCAGGACGGTGCGGTGGAGCGCGCGGCCCTCCCCGATGTCAGCCTCAACGCTTGTGATCGCCGAGGAAGGCGACAGCGCCTCGGCGAGTTTGCGGATAGCACGGGCGAAGGCCGGATCACGGCGCAAGTGGAAGACACTCGACCAGACGCCAAGCAACGCCGAAACGAGCGAAATACGCGCGGCAGGCTCTAGTCCGGCGGCAAGCGCCGCCAGATCCGCTGGGCGGTAGCGCGCGCCGGGCTGGAGGTCGATCAGCCGGCCGGCGACCAGCACGCCGGTGAAGGCGCGCAGGACCAGCGGCCGCTCCGACGCCGGCGGACGAAACGCCCAGAGTACTCTCGTGCCTCCATTTGCGAGCGGCAGGCGCAGCGTCGTCAGCGGCGCCGGAGCGGCGCCGGAAAGTGTTTCGATACGCGCGGCGGAACGCAGGCGCGTGCCGATGTCGCAGGCGACCACCAACACGCCGCTGCCAAGAGTGCGGACGTCGAGAATGCCGTCGGCCGATGAATCGATGGTCGTCGTGCTCACAGATTTCCCCCGGAAGAAAAGCCGGGTGGCGCCGCAGTGGCGCCACCCGGGTCGGCGTTGGGTTAGTGCACGTTGAAGTACAGGCTGGGATCGGCCTGCACGTCGTCGGCATTGACGTTGTGCAGGGTGATCGTGTCGCCGTTGCCGAGGTCGACGATCGTGTCGCTGCCGACCTGGGTCACCCTTGCCGCGACATCGTCGGCCGTCGTGATGGTCGTGCCGTTGATGTTCTTGGCGATCTGCATGATGTCGTCGCCGGCCGTGAAGTCGACGATGACGTCCTGACCGCCGCCGCCGGTGAAGACGAAGATGTCGTGACCCGCGCCGCCGGTCAGCGTGTCGGCGTGGGCGCCGCCATCCAGCGTGTCGTCTCCCGCACCGCCGTTGAGAACGTCGTGGCCGGTGCCGCCGGAGAGGTAATCGTTGCCGGTGCCACCATCGAGGTTGTCGTTGCCGGTGCCGCCGATGAGCGTATCGTCGCCGGAGCCGCCGGTGATGGTGTCATTGCCGGTGCCGCCGTCGAGGTAGTCGTTGCCGCTACCGCCGTCGATGGTGTCGGAATGGTCGCCGCCGAAGATCTGGTCGTCGCCATTGCCGCCGGACAGATTGTCCTGGCCGGTGTTCCCGTAGATGACGTCGTTGCCGTCGCCACCCATGATGGTGTCGTTGCCGGTGCCGCCGGTGAGCGTATCGTCGCCGGTGCCGCCGTCGATCGTGTCATCGCCGGTGCCGCCGTCGATGGTGTCGGAACCGGAACCGCCGGACAGCGTGTCGTTGTGGTCGCCGCCGTAGATCAGGTCGTCGCCAGCGCCGCCATCGATCACGTCCTGGCCAGTGTCGCCGATGAGGGTGTCATCGCCGTCGCCGCCCGAGATGGTGTCGTTGCCTGTGCTGCCCTCGACGTAGTCGTCGCCGCTACCGGCGTCGATCACGTCGTCGCCGCTACCGGCATAGATGTGGTCGTCGCCGGAACCGCCGAAGATGTGATCGTTGTGCTCGTCGCCGTAGAGGAAATCATCGCCGGAGCCGCCGTTGATCTGATCCTGGCCGGTGCCGCCATGGACCGTGTCGTCGCCGCTGCCGCCGTTGATCGTGTCGTTGCCGGCGTTGCCGTTGAGGGTGTCGTCGCCGGAGCCGCCGTTGATGACGTCGGCTTTACTCGTCCCATTCAGGGTGTCGTCGTAGGCACTGCCTTCTAGAGTCGCCATCGCCCTGTCTCCATTGTCAGGCCCTCCGGCATGCTTGCCCGGGCCGCAACCGCCTACGATCCCCCGCGATTGCTACTGTAGACAGTATATCGGCGATGCTTGCTGCAGAACTTCTATTGTTGATCCGATACTGACTATCGGCTGCCGCAGTTAAGTCGCTTTAAACAGTTATAAGCCGAATTATTATTCGATGCTGTCAGTATATCTGGAAACTAGTTTGGAAGTCGAAGCGATATCGCGCAAATCCAGAAACAGCTCCGCTACTCCTCCCGAAACGCCCGATAAAAGGTCGCCGTGATCGGACTGAGGATGTAGTCGATCGCCTTCCGCGAGGCGCGCTTGATCACGACGTCGGCGGGCATGCCGGGGTGCAGCCGCATCTCCGGATGAGCGGCGAGCGCCGCGGCGTCGATCTCGGCGCGCACCGTGTAGTAGATCAGTCCCCGCTCGCGATCCTCGGTCTGGTCGGCCGCGACGTAGAGCAGCTTGCCGTCGAGGACGGGATAGGTGCGCGGGTCGTACGCCGTCAGCCGCACCTCTGCAGGCTCGCCAACCTTGACCGAGTCGATATCGAGCGGACTGAGGCGTGCCTCGACGATCAGCGGCTCGTCGCCGGGTTCGATGTCGAGCAGCGGCTGGCCGGCTGAGATGGCACTGCCCTGCGTGCGCACCTGCACGTTCAGCACGGTGCCGTCTTCCGGCGCGCGGATGGTCAGGCGATCGAGCGTGTCGGCCGCGACCTTCATCAGTTGCGTCGCGGCGTTGAGCTTGAGCTGCGTGTCCTGGATATCGTTGGCGATGTCGCCCTGCCACGTCATGCGCAGAGACAGCAGCGCGAGTTCGGCGGCTGCTTTCTCTTGCCCGGAGCGTGATCGTTGGGCGGTATAAAGGCCGACGTTGCCGCTGACCTGGCTGAGCTGCGCGGCGAGGTCGGTCGCCTGGCGTTTGGGCACGACGCCCTTATCCGCGAGGTCCTGGATGCTGACGAGCTGCTGCTTGAGGATGGTCTCCTGCTCGGTGGCGGCGGTTAGCTGCGCGGCATAGGCCTCGGATTCGGTCTGGAACTGTTCGACCTGTTTCTGCTGGACCGCGAGGTTGCCTTGATAGATGTCGCGGCGATTGGCGAAGACGTGGGTCTCGTCGCTCATCACCGACTGCGCCATGTCGCTGTGATCGGCGAGCAGTTCGTTGGGAAAGGTTATCGCCGGGGCCTCCGCCTGTTCAGCGCGCAGGCGTGCCAGGCGGGCGAGAAGGCCAATGCGCGTGCCGGCCGCACCCGCGAGATCGGAGCGGGCGCGTGTGTCGTCGAGCTTCAACAGAGGCTGCCCGGCTTTCACCGTATCGCCCTCGGCCACCAGAAGCGCCGACAGGATGCCATCCTCAAGGTGGCTCACTGTCTTCTTCCTGGAGTCAGCGATGACCGTGCCGGAGGCGACCGACGCACTGTCGAGATTGGCGGTGAACGCCCAGACCAGAAAGCCGCCGAAGCCGATCAGGATCGCGGCGATGCCGGCGATCGCCGGACGGCGAAGCGACATCATCGGCTCGAACGTCGCCGCGTCCGCGGGCATCTCCCACACGACTGCCTCGACGCGATGATGCGGGACGAGCGCGGTTGCGGCGACTGCTTGCGCGGCGGCGACGCGTTCGGCGGCCGCACGCCGCCACTCGACGAAATCGATCATGATTCGGCTCCGGCCGCGACAGCGCGCTTGACGACAACCTCGGAGTTCGCGCGCCGGATGGACTGGACGGCGTTTGCCGTCGGCGCTCGCTCCCCGAACTGGGCGATGCGGCCGTCCTGCAGGACGAGCAGCTTGTCGACGCAGTCCATGATGGATTGGCGATGGGCGATCACGATGACGATGGCGCCATTTTGCTTGGCGCCGGTGATCGCCGTGATCAGCGCCTGTTCGCCTTCTGCATCCAGGTTGGAGTTGGGCTCGTCGAGGACGAGCAGGTACGGCGCGCCGAACAGCGCGCGGGCGAGCGCGATCCGCTGACGCTGGCCGCCCGACAACGTGAGGCGGCCGTCGCCGATCGGCGTGTCGTAGCCGAGCGGCAAACGGCCGATCGTCTCGTGCACGCCCGCGGCGCGGGCGGCTTCGATCACCTGACGCGGATCGGCGTCGCGCATGCGGGCGATGTTTTCGCGCACCGTCCCCTCCAGGACGGACACCGACTGGGGGAGATATCCAGCAACGTCGCCGAACGAATTCCGCTGCCACAGGTAGACGTTGTGGCCGTTGAAATAGACGCCGCCGGCAGTTGGCTTTGTGACGCCGACGAGAAGGCGGGCGAGCGTCGACTTGCCGGCCGCCGAGGGCCCGGCGATGCCGAGCACCGTGCCCGGGGAAAGCGTGAAGGTTATGCCGCGCAGGACCGGCACATCCATGCCGGGCACGGCGTATACGAGGCGATCGACGACGAGGTCGCCGGGACTTTTCGGGATCGGGAAGCTTTCGCGCACGGAAGTGCGCACCTCGACGACGTCGCGGATGCGCTTCCAGGCGGCGCGCGCGAGAATCCATTGGCGCCAGTCGGCGGCGAGGCTGTCGAAGGGCAGCAGCAGGCGGCTCATGATCATCGTGCCGCCGATCATGGAGCCGGCCGATGCGAGATTCTCGATGGCGAGCCAGGCGCCCAGCGCCAGCACTACGATCTGCATGATGTAGCGGACGGCGCGTGTCAGAGCGTGCATGCCGCGGCTGCGGCGGTTGCCGACGTTGGTGAGATCGATCGAATGGAAATGAAGCTGACGCCAGCGCGCCGCCAACGCCGGCAGCATGCCCATCGCCTCGATCACCTCGGCGTGCCGCATGGCGCCGCCGATGCTTGTGATGCTCTCGATGCTCGCCTCGCTGGCCTCCTTCAACGTCGGCCGGCAAAGGACGTCGGAGAGGACGTTGAGGCTTACCATGACCACCACTGCGATCAGGCCCGCCAGGCCAAACAGCGGGTGGAGCGAGAACATCACCGCCAGGAAGATCGGCGCCCACAGCGCTTCGAAGGGTGCGGAGAAGGCGGTGCCGGTGATGAAGGTGCGGAGATCGGCGAGATCACGCAGGACCTCGGTCGCGCGGCTGGAGCCTTTCTCCAATGCAGCCTGCATCGCGGATTCGATCGCAGGGAGATTGAGGCGGCTCAACAACTGTCCGGCGAGCGCCTGAAAGGCGAGCGAGCGGATGAATTCCAGCAGCCCGTACAACAGCAGTGCGCCGACCGAGAGAATCACGAGCATCTTCAGCGTCTCGACGCTACGGCTCAGGATGACGCGGTCGTGCACCTGAAGCATGAACAACGGCACGGTGAGCTGGAGCACGTTGATGAAGGCGCTGAGGACGCCCGCGAGAAGGAAGCCGTGCATCAGCACGCGGCGGCATGCGCGGATGAGCTCCTTGCCGTCAGCGACGCGTCTGGGCAGGGGCGTTGCGGTTTTGCGGGAGGCGAAATCGCGAGTTTCGGCGGTGCCGCTTGCATGGATGTCGATGGTCATCGGCCCTCAGTCCGCGCGGATTTCTACAATGTATCGCGAGGGCTAAAGGTTTTGTTCGGCGTTGCAACAAGTGTTCGCAAACTGCCTGAACAAATAAGTATACACTCTTCGAGCTAAAGTTTCGCAAGTATTTCGACTTTTGAAGCAACTGCGAAACTAAACGGGGAGCGACCATGACTATGGAGTCGGATAAACTTCTACTTGAAAGAGATATTTCTTTTCCTCAAGAGTCATCCTCCCCGGCAAAACCCGCGTCGCCCCCGAACGTTCGGCACCTCGATCTCGCCCGCGAGGTCGAGCGCGTGCACCGCCGCTATCTCGATCTGCTGCGCGCCGAACTCATGCGGCTCGGCATCGACGATGTCAGCCCGGCGCAGGTGCTGATGCTGTTCACGATCGGCGACGACCAGCTTTCGGTGCGCGACCTGCTCGAGCGCGGCAACTATCTCGGATCGAACGCGTCCTACAATCTCAAGCGACTGCTCGAGGCGGCGTACATCGAGCGCGAGGCGTCCTCGCGCGACCGGCGCTCGGCGCACATCCGGCTGGCGCCGCGCGGCCACGAACTGTGCGCCAAGATCCGCGACATCGACCAGAGCTACCAGCAGCTCCTGGTGCGCGACACCGAGCAGTTGCGCGAACTCGAGACGACGGTGAAGACGCTACGCCGCATCGAGATGATGATCCTCACGACCGTGAAGTACGGCGACAGCCTCAAGGGCTGGGGCAACGATTGAAGATCGTCTTCGTTCATCGCCGCGGTGCGGCGCAGTTCCGTCATCTTGCCCGCCATCTCGCGGAGCGGGGTGCGGAGGTCACGGTGATCTGCGAGCAGCGCGACGCGCCCGTCGCGGGTGTGCGCTTCATCGTCCACCCTCCGGCGACTGAGCGGACCGGAGCCATTCCCCGCCATCTTGCCGTCGCCGACGAGTGTGCGCAGCACGCCAATCTCGTTGCCGAGACGCTGGAGCGCATGCGGCACGCCGAAGGCGCGCCTGATCTCGTCGTGGGTCACATTGGCTGGGGCGGGATGCTGTTCGTCAAGGACGTACTCCCGCGGACGCCGGCGCTGGCCTATTGCGAGTATTACTTTCAGCCGAAAGGTGGCGACATCGGCTTCGATCCGCGCACGCCCGTCTCCATCGCCGAACTCAGCCGCGCCCGCTTGCGCAATATGGTGCAGCGGGCGACCCTCGATGGAATCGAAGGCGGGATCAGTCCAACCGTGTGGCAACGCAGCCGCTATCCTGCGGCGATCCGGCCGCGCATCGCGGTCTGCCACGAAGGCGTCGACGTCAATCTCTGCCGGCCAGACGCGGCTGCGCGGTTCCGCCTTCCGAACGGCCGCTTCCTGTCACCGGGCGATCCCGTCGTCACCTACGTTGCGCGCGACCTTGAACCTTATCGCGGATTTCCGCAGTTCATGCGGGCGGCGGCGCGTATCGCGGCCCGACGTGAGGACGCGCTGTTCGTCGTCGCGGGAAACGACGGCATCAGCTACGGGCGAGCACACATCAGCGGACGCAGCTGGCGCGCGGTGATGATGGAAGAGACCGCGATCGATCCCAGCCGCATCTTCTTCCTTGGCGCTATCGACCACGCCTCACTGATCCGGCTGTTCCAAGTTTCGGCGGCGCATGTCTATCTCACCGTCCCATTTGTGCTGTCGTGGTCGCTGCTCGAGGCGATGGCGTGCGGCTGCAACGTTGTCGGTTCCGATACGGCGCCCGTGAAGGAAGTGATCGGCGACGGCCACAACGGGGTTCTCGCCGACTTCTGGGACGCAGACGCGATCGCTGCTCAGGTGATGGATGGGCTCGCGCGACCAGAGGCGATGCGGCCACGCCGGCTGGCGGCACGCGCCACGATCGAGCAGCGCTATCGGCGAGGCGATTGCCTGGCGCGGCAGGTCGACATCCTCGGTCGGACCATCATGGGCGAGATCAGCGCCGGCGCCGGAGGGCAGTGACGCCAGTGTGCGTAGCGGGTCGCGCCGTTTGCGCTAGCCGCACGATGCTTAGAGGTACTCGACGTTGCCATCGACGCTGATGGCTTGCCCCGTAATGTTGCGGGCCAGGTCCGAAGTCAGGAACAGCGCGAGGTTGGCGACGTCCTCGGCATCGACCATCCGCCTCAGCGATATTTTTGCGAGGTAAGACGCTCGTGTCTCCTCGACGCCGACGCCGAGCGCGTCAGCCCGGTCGGCAATCACACGATCCATACGCTCGCCGCTGACTACTCCCGGCAGAATCGCATTGACCCGTATGCCGGCGGGACCGAGCTCGATGGCGAGTGATTTGATCAGCCCGACGATCGCCCACTTCGTCGCCGCGTAAGGTGTGCGGTACGCATATCCGAGCCGCCCGGCTACGGACGAGATCGCCAGGATCGAAGGCTGCCGCGACGCCTTGATGAGCGGGACGCAGCGCCGCAGAAAATAAAACTGCGAATTGAGATTGATCGCAATCGTGCGATCGACGGCCTCATCCGTGTAGGAGTCTACGGCGCCGGTCGGGCCGGCGACGCCGACATTGTTCACTAGAACGTCGAGGCCGCCGAATTGCGCCTTAAGGTCGTCGACGACCTTGTCAGCGCTGCCCACTTCCGAAGCGTCGCCCACGCTGCCGGTGAGACCGGTCACCGACTTCAGCGCGTGGGCAAGGTGGGCAGCATCGACGTCGACGATATGAACGCGCGAGCCGGCGGCGATCATCTTCTCGGCGATGGCAAGGCCGATGCCGCTGCCACCGCCGGTAACCAACACGCGCAGGCCGCGCACCTCGAGAATTGGTGGCCGCTCCGGAGCCTGCATTTGCGTCCCACTCCGCGACGAGGGCCGGCTATCCCCACAACCGCTTTGATGCGATGGCGGCGCCGTCGCGGAGTGACTTGAGCTTTGCCCACACCACGTCCTCCGCGACCCACTCCCACCCGGTGAAGGTGCCGAAGCCGCAATCGACTCCGGCGATGACGCGCTCCCTGTCGCCGACCGCATCGACGACTCGCTCGATGCGCTGTGCGACCACTTCCGGGTGCTCGACGACATTGCTTTTGGAGTCGATCACTCCGGGAATGATGGCGATGTTGTCGGGCGGTCTGTTCGCCTTGATCGCGGCGCTCTCGTGCTGACGACGCGGGTTGGCGAACTCGAGTCCAATCGCACCGACCTTCGCCTTGTAAAGCGACGGCAACACCACCGACATCGCGACGTCGTGGACGTGCGGTCCTTCCCAGTTGCCCCAGCACACATGCAGCCGCACGCGATCGCGCGGAATATCCTCAAGCGCCTTGTTCAGCGCCTCGACGTGGCGCTCCGTCTGCTCGGCGAACTCGGAGTCGGTCAGGTCCTGATAGAGCAGCACGCGCTCCATCGCGAGGTCCGGTCCGTCCACCTGGAGGATGTAGCCGGCATCGACGATCGCCTTGTATTCCTTGGATATTTCGCGCGCGATCGCATCGAGATAAGCCTCGTCCGAGTCGTAGTAGGCGTTCAACATCGTGGCCGCGATGATGCCCGGCGTCGGCGAGTTCATGAACCACTCGCTGACCTGGGCGTTCTTTTTCACGCCCTGCTGCTGCAGGCGGTCGATCTCTTTCTTGATCTCGCCTTCGCCGCGGTAGTGGACCTCAGCGATCGCCTCCGGCGCATCGAACACGCGTCCGGTTTTCGGTATGCGCTGCATCATCCGCTCGGTGAACTTCGGGAACTCGGCGAACTCCCTTCCGTAGGGACGGCTCGACTTGCCGCCGAAGCCACTCCACCGCTGCGGCACGTAAGTCTGAAATCCGACTCGCCCCTGCTCGCCGTCGTTGGGGATATCGAGGCCGACCTCGACTTCCTTCTTCGCGATGTACGCGACGCGTTCGTCAGCGACATCGTCGATCCTTTTGCGATCGACTCTCTTGCCTTCCTCCTGGTCGATCAGCAGCGATCCGAGAGGCTCGCCGCGGGGCATGCTGCCGGAGTGGGTAGTAAGAATCCTGTCCGTGCTCAGTTTCATTTTGAGGCTGCCCCTTGCACTGCGCGTCATCAGGTTGGAAACCCGATCGATCCTAGACTATAGTGCTTTGCTGTTGTAGCCGACGTGTTCGGCTCAACCAAAAAAGCAGTTTCGGCGCGGTCCTGAAAGACAATCCCAAGGGAGGGGACTAATGGCCTCAAGAATGCGACTTCTCATTTGTGCAAGCGCGATGGCTCTTGCCTGCCAGATGTTGGCAGGCCCGGCGAGCGCCGCGAACAAGTTTGCTGGCATCGATCTCGCCCCTGATAAAAAGGGCGGCATCGCCGACATGCAGGACATCTCGAAGTATTGCGGCACCAAGCCGCTGAAGGTCGCCTACTCCGACGGCTGGGGTGGCAACTATTGGCGGCAGATCGCCCGCGCGGAGTTCGAAGCCGAAGCGGCCAAGTGCCCGAACATCACCGAGGTTCGCTACACGGACGGTGAGTTCAAGGCAGAGAAGCAGATCGCTGACATCAAGGGCCTGATCGCCCAGCATTTCGATGTCATCCTGGTTTTCGCCGATACCGGCGTGGCGCAGCTCAAGGTCATGCGCGAGGCGCTTAACGCCGGCGTGGCGGTGATCCCGTTCGGCACCGGCGATGCGCCGTTCGGCGAGATTGGCAAAGACTATCTCACCCGCGTCACCGAGACCCAGATCGGTCTTGGCGAAATGCTCGGCAACTGGATGGTGAAGACGCTCAACGGTAAGGGCAACGTCATCGTGCAGGGCGGCACCGCCGGCAACCCGATGACGCTGTCGCAGGCAGTCGGCTGGCGCAAGGTGTTTGCCGCCAACCCTGGCATCAAGGTGCTCGAAGGCCCGGTCGACACGAACTGGGATCCGGCGCTGGCACAGAAGGTGACGGCCGCTGAGATCGCCAAGTACCCGCAGATCGACGGCATCATGGCCGAGACCACCGGACCGATCCGCGCATTCCTCGCGGCTGGCCGGCCGATCCCGGCTTGGGCGGGCCAGGACCTCAACGAGCTGAGCTGCCTGTGGCAGGACAACCAGGCGGCCAACCCGACCTTCAAGCTGGCGACTGCCAGCGCGCACACCTGGCTGGTTCGCCTGGCGCTGCGTAAGGGCCTCGCCGCGGTCAACGGCATAAACAATGACGAGCCGAGCCTGATCGACCTGCCGATGTCCGAGGACAGCACGTCCTCCGATCCGGCGCTGAAGGTGAAGTGCGACAAGAACCTGCCGCCGACCGCAATCCCCTCGTCGATGGTGTCCGGCGAGCAGATGAAGGCGATCCTGTCCAAGTAAGTAAGACCGCTTCGGCGCCGCCGCGATGATACCACCCAGAAATACGATTGCAGCCGATCAGCAATCGGAGCGGCGGCGGCCGGAGCGCACCTGGACGAAGCGTGAGGCCAAGGGACGCAAGAAGCCGCTTCACCGGCTGCTGATCGTCTCTGTAGCCACGGTTGTATTGCTGGTGGGCGGCGGGATCGCCGCCCCCAGCACCGTCTCAATCAGCGCACTACAGTTGATGCTGCCGTTTTTCGCGGTCCTTGCGGTCGCGTCTATCGGGCAGCATCTCGTCATCCAGCAACGCGGTCTGGACCTGTCGGTCGCCGGCATCATGTCGTTTGCGGCAGTCATCGTCTCGGCACTGCCGAGCTCCCAGGCAGGTGTTGGCGAGACGCTCGCCTTCGTGGCGCTCGCACTCGCGATGGGGCTCGGCGTCGGCGCCATTAACGGCGCGCTGGTCGCGCTGCTCCGCGTCAATTCGCTGGTCACCACCATCGGCATGAATTCGCTGATGCTGGGAATCACGATGTACGTGACGCGCGGATTTTCGCAGCAGTCGCCTCCCCCACTCAACCAGTTCGGCATCGGCAAATTCCTCGGCGTGCCGCTGACGCTCTACGTGCTGATCGTCATCGCTGCGATCGCTATCTTCATTCTCGAGAAAACGACCATCGGGCGGCGCTTCATCGCGACCAGCGTCAATCCGGACGCGGCGATCACGGTGGGCATCCCGCTCGACTGGTATCGCGTTGCCACTTACGCACTCGCCGGCTTCTGCTACGCGGTCGCCGGCGTGCTGCTGGCGGGTTACGTGCTGTCGCCGACGGTGTTCAGCGGCATGCCCTATCTGCTGGCGACGGTCGCAGCAGTCGTAGTCGGCGGCAATCCGATCGGCGGCGGCCTGCGCGGAAGTATTGCCGCCACCATCGTGGGCGCCCTGCTCCTGACGTATCTCGGCCAGCTTGTCGTCGCCGTGGGCTTCGACACGTCAGCCCAGAATATCGTCCAGGCCATCATCATCATCGCCAGCGTCGGCATCATCGAAGCCGGCCGGCGCATCCGCTACGAATGGATTCTCTTCAAGTTCTGGATCACCAAGCCTGACGTCGAGTTCCGGATCACCACAACGTTCAACCGCATGACCGACCGGCTTGGACTTTCCCGATTTGTCACGTCCGAGCGCAGAGGGCGCTGGGGCGCCGCCTGGATGCGGCTGAAGAAGCGGCTGGAAATCATAGAATGAGCGGGCCCAAGCGGAATCTGATGGGCGCCCCGATCATGGGGATCGTGGGCGCGACCAAATATTACGGCCCGGTGCAGGCGCTGAAGGCCGTCAGCGTCAACATCCGGCGCGGCCAGGTGCACGCCGTGGTCGGCGAGAATGGTGCGGGAAAGTCGACCCTGCTCGGCATAGCCTCCGGCGCCGTGCGGCCGGATTTCGCCGTGCTCCGTGTAGCGGGCAAGGAGATCAAGCGCCCCAACGCCCGCAAGCTGCATCGGGCCGGCGTCGCCGTCACCTTCCAGCACCCCGAGCTGCCGGAAGAGATGACGGTCATGGAGAACATCCAGCTGGCTGCGCCCCGGCTGACCGGCCGCGGCAGCCGGGCAGAAGCCAAGCGGCTGCTCGAGGCTGTCGGGTCCGACCAGCACGCGATGTCATTGGACGCGCGGGTTCGCGATCTGACCCTGGCACAGCAGCACATCATCGAGATCGCCGGCGCCATCGCTTCGAAGCCGAAGGTTCTCTTTCTGGACGAGCCGACCGAGCCGTTTCAGCAGGCCGACGTCGACAAGCTCTTCCAGCTCATCAGGCGGCTGCGAGACGAAGAGGACGTCGCGATCGTCTACGTCTCGCATCGTCTGCACGAGATCGAGCAACTCGCTGACCAGGTGACCGTGCTCCGCGATGGCAGGTCCATCGACAGCCGCCCGATCGCGCGGATGAGCACGAGCGAAATCATCACCATGATCGCGGGACGGCCGCTGGATCAGGTGTTCCCCCGCAAGATGCAGAGCCGGGGGGAACTCAAGCTCGAGGTCGACGATCTTTCGGGGCCTGGTTTCGCAAAGATCAATTTTGCGGCTCACGCCGGCGAGATCGTCGGTGTGGCAGGCGTCGAAGGCGAAGGCCAGCGCGAATTCCTCCGCACGGTAGCGGGACTCGAGCGGCGCAAGAGCGGATCGGTCCGGGTCAAGGGCGCGCCCGTCGATGGCACGTCGGCAGCCGCAGCCCGCGCCGCCGGCATCGGCTTCGTCACGGATGACCGGCACGAAGAAGGCCTATTCCTGACCTTGAGGCTGCGCGAGAACATCGGCATCGGCACGCTCGACAGCATCTCGACTGCGGGGGTGATCGACCGTAAGCGCGACCAGGCCCTGACAGACGCCGTGATGGAACGTCTCGGCATCTACACCGGCAATCGCGTCAAGGAACACGACGACACGACGGCTGCGGAGCTGTCCGGCGGCAACCAGCAGAAGATGCTGATCGGGCGCGAAATCGCGGGCGGCCCGCAAGCCATCATCATCGACCAGCCGACCAAGGGCGTCGACGTCGGCGCGCGCGCGGAAATCTACGACCGCCTGCGGGACCTCGCGGACAGCGGCGTCGCGGTCGTCGTTTCGTCATCCGACGGCATCGAGCTGGCGGGCCTATGCGACCGGGTGGTTGTGTTCGCGCGCGGCCAGATCGTGAAGGAGCTTGAAGGCGAAGCCCTGACCGACGAGGCCATCACCGCCGCCAACATGACAGCGAAGGTGGCGCGGGAAGGCGGCCCTGTCCGCAAGGAGACGGAAGACACGGGCTGGCGACGCATCATGGCCGCCGACAGGTTCCCGGCGGCGGTACTCGCCGTGCTCACCGCCATCGTGCTGTTCGGCACCAATGCGATCAGCGAGTACTTCCTCTCGCCGTTCAACATCGAGACGATGCTGACGTTTCTCGCGATCCTGGCGTTCCTGTCGATCGCGCAGTTGGCTACCATCCTGGTGGGTCGGATCGATCTATCGGTAGGCGCTCTGGCGGGATTTGTCGTCGTGCTCGCGTCGTATCTGACGGCCGACGGCGCATCGGCTGGTGACGTGTTGTGGGGCTCGGTGCTGATCCTGGCGATCAGTGCCGGATTCGGCCTGATCCAGGGCTGGCTGGTCACCTGGCTCAACATCCCGGCGATCGTGGTGACACTCGCCACCTTCATCGGCCTGCAGGGCATGTCCTTGCTCATGCGGCCGCAGGCGGCCGGCGCGATCACGGATTATCTTTCCGACGTGACGCAATGGAGCATCGCGGGCGTGCCGGCTTGCTTTGTCGCGATCCTCGTCATCGTTGCCGCCTTTGAAGTCATCCTGTTCCGCACGGGGCTCGGCCGGCGCTTGCGTGCCGTTGGATCCAATCCGGTGGGGGCGGCGCGCGTTGGCATCCGGGTCAATCGGCAAATTCTGCTCGCGTTCGTTCTGTCGGGATTTCTGGCCGGAATCGCCGGTCTTATTCTCGCGGGCCAGGTCGGCATCGGCTCGCCGGCCACCGGCATCGACTACACGCTGATGAGCATCACCGCCGTGGTGCTTGGCGGGACGCGAATCGCGGGCGGGCGCGGCTCGGTGCTGTCCGTTCTGATGGGCGCGGCGCTGGTGCAGGCTCTGTCGAGCGCGTCGTCCTTCGTGAACCAGGATTCCTCGATCCACCTGATCGTGCTGGGCGGCGTTACGCTGGTCGCCGCCACCTTCTTCAGCGTCGCGCGGCGGGAACGAATTGGCTAACGGCCGGCAACGGAGGATGCCTTGCACCACCTGGTGAGAGCCGCGGATATCCGGCCCGCGCCGGAATACCCTCAACACAGCGTCGGCATGGCGCGCGCCAGCCTGGTCGATCGATCGGCGGGCTCGACGCACACGGCGTTTGGCCTGTGCAAACTCGGCGAAGGCGGCTCGCTCGACACGCACGTTCATTCGTTCGAGGAGCTGTTCTACATCCTCGAAGGATCGCCGATCCTGATCCTCGATGGCCATGCGGTGGAGCTTAAGCCGGGGGCCTGCGGCGTCGTCCCCGTGGGGATGGCTCATGCGTGGCGAGGACCGGCAAAGGGCGGCGCTACCTGGATCGACATGCGCACGCCGATCCCGCGCGGGGAAAGCGAACCGCCCGACACATTCTTTCTCGGCAAGGCGCCGCAGGGGCCGGCCCAGCCGCTGGATATCCGCGACCCGCGCAACCGGCATCTGTTCCTGATGTCGGAGGACGATATTGACGTCAAAAAGCTGCAGGTGGGATCGCGCGTGAACGCGCCAACCGTCTCGGCGAGCATGGCCACGGCGCTGCTCGCCTATAGCGGCATCGCGGTGAAGATGCTGGTCGATCAGCGTCTCGACGCGGCGCTCGCGACTATGTTCATGGTGGACTACCAGATGGGCGGGGTCGCCCATCCCCACGACCATCCGCTCGAGGAGGCGTATTACATGATCGAGGGTGAGGTGGAAGTGACCGCCGACGGCGTCACCTACACACTCCGCCCCGGCGATGCTTTCTGGACCGGCGTTGGCACCATCCACGCCTTCATCAGCCGCACTACGGCGCGGGTGCGATGGCTGGAGACGCAATCGCCGCAGCCGCCGGCGCGCCACTCCTACCGGTTCAACCGGGACTGGGATTACCTGACGAAGAAGCTGACGGATCAGTCGTAGCGCGGGACGGTGCTGCGGCCACGCTTCGGTCGTCGCGCCGCTTTAGAGCAGCACCCAGCCGCCGTCGACATTGAGATTGACCCCGTTGATCGCCTGGTTGTCGAGCAGAAACAGCGTTGCGTTCACGACCTCCTGCATGGTGGCCAGGCGACCGATGGGGGTGCGCGCGATGGTGCGGGCGAGCGCCTCCGATTTCCCGGCCCAGTAGGGGCTGTCGCCGATGATGCCTGGGTGGATCGCGTTGACCCGCATCGGGGCGAGCTCGGTCGCCAGCGTCCGCACCATGCTCGTCACTGCGCCGTTGACGGCGGTGACGGTGGTAGAGCCGGGATACGGGCGTTCCTTCGCCAGCCCGCCAAACAGCACGATCGACGCGTTCGGGACCATCCGCGCGTGCAGCGCATGGACCACCGCGGTGTAGCCGACGAGTTTCATCGTCACGAGGTTGATGGCGCGGTCGATGTTGTAGTCCTTGACCGTGTTGGTATCGCGTTCGATGGCGCCGATCACGAGATTGCGGACCGTGCCGACGCCAGCAAGCGCATGGGCGATCGCGTGGGGCTTCGAGATATCGAAACCGATGCCCTTGACGTTCTTGCCGAGCGTGGCGGCGATGTGGCGGGTCTTTTCCGGATCCCTCCCGGTAATGATGACCTCGCCGCCGCGAAGGGCCAGCGCTCGTCCGACTTCGGCCCCGATGCCAGCAGTGCCGCCTACAACTACACTCGTCTCAGCCACGCGCTTCCTCCCCCTCGAACAGACCTTCGAGCCTAGACGACCTCGAAGACATTGTAGATGGCGCCGTTGGACAGGCGGTGGCCGTGGGCGACCGCGACGATCCGGTTGAGCCAGCCGTATTTCTCCGACGAGGTCTCGAAGACCGGCACCACGCGCATGTAATAGGAATTCGGATTGACCGCCTCGCCGCGGCCGATCGCTTCGAGGATATCTTTCGGTCCGTGACGAAGGCCCTGATAGGTCATGCCGATGAGAGCGCCGTCGTCGGTCTCGAGCAACGTGCGAACGTTGATCGTAGTGGCGCCGTCGTCGCGCACAGCCTGCCAGTCGCTACCGCTGGTCAGAATCTTTCCCTTCAGACGATCGCCCTCGAAGTAACCGCCGGTGAGCTCGGCGATGCGCCGGTCGGCGGTGGGCGTCTTGCCGAGGTTGTTGGGCTTCTTGACCTCGAGGAAAAAGGTGAAAAGCGGCCGCCAGCGCAGCTCCTTCATCTCGGACGGCAAAAGGCCGGCTAGCGGTGGGCGATCCATCGTTGGGGCTTTCCTCCGAAGTATGAGGCGAGCCTAGCAATCCGCGGCTGCGGGGTCGAGGCAGGGCCGCCGCTCGCACCGTTTTCCTGCGCCGCCGATCCGGGTTAGGCTTGCTGCAACAAGACGCCTGGGAGGTTAGCCTTTGAAATACAATCGTCCGCAAGCAACCGCATCGTGGGGGACGCAGGCCAAGGACTGGGAAGGCGGCATCGATTACCACCGCCTGTTCAAGGACCGGCTGAAGCGCGCCCAGGAGGCCACCCGCCACGCCGGCCTCGGCGCGGTGCTCTGCTTCAACTTCGACAACATCCGCTACGTCACCGGGACCCACATCGGCGAGTGGGCGCGCGACAAGTTCATGCGCTATGCGCTCTGCCCGGTGGAAGGACCGCCCTACCTGTGGGATCCGGCGCCGCCGGCCAAGCGGATCTCTTCGCCGTGGATCGCCGATAACGTCGCTGCGCCAATCTCGACCATGCAGGGCGCGCTGCCACCGTTCCTCGGCGTCGCCACCGACTTCGCCAAACAGATCAAAAAGGCGCTGGTCCACTACGGTATCGACAAGGAGCCGGTCGGCATCGACATCATGGAGCTGCCGATGCTGCGCGCGCTCGAGGCCGAGGGCATCGAGGTCGTCGACGGCCAGCAGGCGCTGCTCGATGCTCGCGAGATCAAAACGCCGGATGAGATCGAGTTGCTGAAGCTTGCCGCCGCGATGGTCGACGCGACTTATGTCGATATCGCCCGCGCCATCCGACCCGGCACGCGCGAGAACGAACTCGTTGCCATTGCCAACGACAGGCTGTTCCGCATGGGTTCGGAGCGCGTCGAGTGCGTCAACTCGGTGTCCGGCCCGCGCGGGCGGCCGCACTCGCACACCTTCTCCGACCGCATCATTCAGCCGGGCGACATGGTGTTTCTCGACATCATGCATTCGTTCAACGGCTACCGGACCTGTTACTACCGGACCTTCGTCTGCGGCGAGCCGACCAAGCACCAGATCGATGCTTACGAGACGGCGTCGAAATGGATCAGCGCTTCGATCGACATGATCCGTCCCGGCGTCACGCCCGACGAGGTCGCCCGCGTCTGGCCGGACGCAAAAGACTTCGGCTACCGCGACGAGGCGGAGGCCTTCCTGCTGCAGTACGGCCACGGCGTCGGCCTGTCGCTCTGGGAGCGGCCAATCTTCTCCAAGCGGTTCACCGGCCAGAACACGCCGCTGCGCGAGGGGATGGTGTTCGCACTGGAGACCTGGAAAGGCGCGGAGGACGGCTCGGGCGCGGCACGCATCGAGGAGGAGGTCGTGGTCACCAAGGATGGCTGCCAGATCATCACCAACTTCCCCTCAGACCGCCTGATATCGTGCGGCCTGCCGGGCTGCGAGGTTTTCTAGGCGGCCCTACATATAGCGAGCGAGCGCCGGCATTCCGGCCGGCGCGTGGCGCGAGGAAACGAGTTGGCGCGGACTCCGGTCACGATCCTGACGGGATTTCTCGGGAGCGGGAAGACGACGCTGCTCAACCGCGCACTCCGCGACCCGGCGATGGCGCGGACGGCTGTCGTCATCAACGAATTCGGCGAGATCAGTATCGACCATTCGCTGACCGCGACCAGCGACGACACGATCGTCGTGCTGGAAAACGGCTGCCTGTGTTGCACCGTCTTCGGCGATCTCGTCGGCACGCTGAACAATCTCTACCACCGGCGCGAGGCGGGCGAGATTCCGCTTTTTGACCACGTCGTCATCGAGACTTCGGGCCTCGCCGACCCTGCTCCCGTCGCGCAGGCGTTTCTCTCCGAGCCGACGCTTGCCGGCCTCTATCGCATCGGCATGGTGCTCACGACCGTCGACGCAGTGAACGGGCCCGGCACGCTCGACAACCATGACGAGTCTGTCCGCCAGGTGGCCCTCGCCGACCACATCCTGATCACCAAGCTTGATCTTGTTTCCTCTCCGGCCGACATGGAAGCGAGCCTCGCCGCCCGGCTGCGTAAGCTCAACCCGGCGGCGAAGATCAGCCGCATCGACGATCCCGCGCTCGATGTCATCGCGCTTCTGAGCGGCGCCGGCCTCGACCCGACCGACAGCGACGCGGCGGCTAAGGAATGGCTGAACCTCGCGGCCTACGAACACGCCGGACACGACCACGATCACGACCACGACGGCCATGACCACCATGGCCATCATCACCACGACGCCGACATCGCCTCGTTCGCATTCATTCGCGAGGAGCCGACGTCGCGCTATGCGCTACAGCTTCTGCTCAACGCGCTGGAACAGAACCTCGGCCCGAATCTTCTGCGCGTGAAGGGGCTGGTCAACGTTGCCGAGGAACCGGACAAACCGGCGGTCATCCAGGGCGCACAGCATCTGCTTCACAACATCGCCTGGCTCGACCGTTGGCCGGACAGCGACCGGCGGACGCGCATCGTCTTCATCACCCAAAACATCAGCCGCGCGAGCGTCGAGGAGATGATCGGGCTGCTCGATCGCGTCGCGACGCGCACCGCCAAGGCCCGCGAGCGCGCGGCCCAGGTCTGAGCGCACGGCGCTTTGCGGCATTACGGGCTTCGTGGTTATTTTGTGCAGGCGTTCGGGAGGAGTCTGCGCCATAGCGGCGCGATGCCAAGGCGGCAAAAGCCCTGGCACCACGCGGGGACCGCGGAAACGGGGGGCAACGGTGACTTTCGATCAGTTCAATCTGCTCAACGAATTCAATATTCTCCGCATCATGTGCGGGCTGTTCTTCATCCCGCACATCATCGGCAAGTTCACCGAGCCGAAGGCGCTCGAGCTTTTCGGCGCGTTCGGTTTCAAGCCGCCGCGGTTCTGGCTGCTGACCGCGTGTGCGATCGAAATCGTACTCACCGTCGGCCTCGTGTTCGGCATTTATACGCGGTACGTCGCGGCCGTCGGCGTCATTCACCTGCTCGTCGCTGCGGGCGCCACCTATCGCCTCAACGGCAAATGGCTTTGGCATATCGGCGGCGCGGAATACTGTGTGTTCTGGGCGCTTGCCTGCCTTGTCGTAGCGATGCACGGCTGACGCTCCTTCCCTCAAGCATCTTTTCGGACACCACCATGAAAGTAAGCTTCATCGGACTTGGCAAAATGGGTCTGGCGATGTCCGACCGCCTCCTCGGCGGCGGCCACACCCTCACCGTGTACAATCGCACGGCCACCAAAGGCTCCGATCTCGTCAGCCGCGGTGCGAAGCTCGCGGCCTCGGTCGCGGAGGCGGCGAAGGCGAGCGACGTCGTCATCACCATGCTCGAAAACGACGGCGCGCTGGCGAGCGTCGCTTTCGACAAGGGCGGGCTTGTCGAGTCGCTCGGCAAGGATGCGATCCATGTCTCGATGGGCACGCACAGCATCGGCCTCATCCGGAAGTTGACGGAGGCTCACGCGAAAGCCGGGCAGATTCTCGTCGGAGCGCCGGTGATGGGGCGCCCGCCGGCTGCCGCTGCCGGCCAGCTCGGTATCCTCGCGGGCGGTCCCGCGTCCGCGATCGAGAAATGCCAGCCCCTATTCGCAGTGATGGGACGGCGTACGTTCGACGCGGGCAAGGAGCCGGTCGCGGCCGCATCGGCCAAGATCTCCGTCAATCTGGTGCTCGCCTGCGCCATCGAGGCGATGGGCGAAGGCTTTGCGCTCGCCGAGAAATGCGGGCTGCCCGGCCCGGCTTTCCTCGAGATTCTCACCGACGGGCTGTTCGCAGCGCCGGCCTACAAGATTTACGGCAAGATCATCGCCGAGAAGGGCTACTTCGGCGACCCGGGCTTCAGCGCCACCACCGGGCTCAAGGACATCAACCTCGCGCTCGCGGCGAGTGAAGGGGTCGGCGTGCCGACCCCGGCGCTGAACGTCAGCCGGGACCGGCTGCTGGGGGCGATCGCGAACGGCCATGGCGACCGCGACTGGTCGGTGATGGCGCTCGAACAGGCGCGGGCCAGCGGCATCGAGTGACGCGCTGCGCGATGGCGTTCAGACGAGCAGGCGGACCGGATTTTCCACGATCGCCTTGAAGGCCGTCAACAGCTCCGCGCCAAGCGCGCCGTCGACGACGCGGTGATCGCACGAGAGCGTCACCGTCATCAGGCTTGCGAATGCGCCGGTGCCGTCGGCCTGCTCGACCATCTGACGGCGGACGCCGCCCACCGCAAGGATGGTCGCATGCGGCGGGTTGATGATGGCCGAGAACTCGCGCACACCGTACATGCCGAGATTGGAGATGGCGCTGGCGCCGCCCTGATACTCGTGTGGCAGCAGCTTCCGGTCCCTCGCGCGCGTGGCGAGATCGCGCATCTCCACCGAGACCGCGCGCAGCGACTTGGCGCCGGCGTCCCGAATCAGCGGGGTGATCAGCCCGCCCTCCAACGCCACCGCTACAGCGACGTCGGAGCGGGAGAAACGGAGGATGCGGTCCTCCGCCCAGACGGCGTTGGCCGCCGGGACAGCCTGCAGAGCCGCCGCCCACGCCTTGATGATGAAGTCGTTCAGCGAAAATTTGTAGGCCGGCTTGCCGTCTTTGCCCTGCCACGCTGCGGCGTTGAGTTCTTCGCGGAGGCGGGTCAGCGCGCCCACCGCAACATCGTCGGCGATGTAGAAATGCGGGATGGTCTGCGCTGCCTGCTGCAGGCGGCGCGCTATGGTTTTCCGCATTCCGTCGAGGGGCACTTCGTCGAAGGGCACGTCCTTGTAGAGTGCCTTGACCTCGGCGCTGGTCGGGCCGGACGCGAGCGCAGCTGCCGCGGGCGGCGGGGCCGCCGCCTTGATATCGGCGGCCACGATGCGGCCGCGCGGGCCGGAGCCTTTAACCTTCGCGATGTCGATGCCGGCCTCGCCGGCAAGGCGCCGAGCCAGCGGGGTCGTCATCATTCCCGCGGCTGTCCGGGCCGTGCCGTAATTCTTCGCCGGGGTCCGCACTTCGAAATATGGGTCGATCGCGAGCGCGGCGGCGGGCGCTGGCGCGGGCTTGGGCGGCGTTGGCGCGGTCCTGGACGGCGGCGCGGGCTTGCCTGGTGGACCGGGCAGCGCTGCTGATGTCGCCGGCGCCGGGCTTGCGGGTGCCGCCGCGACGCTTCCGCCGATGATCGCCACCACTGCACCAACTGGCGCAACCGCACCGACCGGCACGCGGATATCGGAGAGGATGCCAGCCTCGGTCGCCTGTATCTCCATCGAGACCTTGTCGGTCTCAATCTCGAACAGGTTGTCGCCGGGCTGAACTTTATCGCCGACAGATTTGAACCAGGTCGTGACCTTGCCTTCCGACACGGTCTCGCCCAGCTGCGGCATCAGAACGTCCATCGTCCGTCCCTTAACCCTGCAGCGCGCGCTTCACGCGGTCGGCGATGCGCGCGGCGTTCGGTATGGCGAGATCCTCCAGCACATCGGAGGCCGGCAGCGGAATATGCGGCGTGGTGATGCGAACCGGCGGGCCGTCCAGGTCGTAGAAACTTTCGTCGGCGGCGATCGAGACGATCTCCGCGCCCCAGCCGCAGAGACGCGGGTTCTCTTCGACCGTGAACAGTCGGCCGGTCCTGGCGACCGATCCAAGGATCGTCTGCGTGTCGAGCGGCACGAGCGAGCGCACGTCGATGACTTCGCAATTGATGCCATCCTCGGTCTGCAGCTTTTCCGCGGCTTCCAGCGCGCGCGGCACCATCAGCGCCAACGCAACGATGGTGGCATCGGTGCCGGCGCGGACGATCTTCGCGGTGCCAAGCGTATCGACGATCTCGCCGTCGGGGACTTCGCCCTTGGTGGGATACAGGCCCTTGTGCTCCAGGAAGATCACCGGATCAGGATCGCGCACCGACGCCGCCAACAGGCCGATGACGTCGACAGGGGACGATGGCGCCACAACCTTCAGGCCGGGAATCATCATGCACCAGTTTTCGACGCTCTGGCTGTGCTGGGCGCCGAAGCGGGCGGAGCCGCCGTTGCCGGTGCGCACGACCAGCGGCACCTTGACCTGGCCGTTGGTCATGTAGCGGCTCTTGGGGAATTCGTTCGCGATATAGTCGAAGCAGACCGCGAAGAAATCCGAGAACATGATTTCGGCGATCGGCTTTAGCCCGGTCATCGCGGCGCCCATCGCAGCGCCAAGGATCGCCTGCTCCGAAATCGGCGTGTCGCGCACGCGCAACGGACCGAACTGATCGAAGAGGCCGACGGTCGCCTTGAAGACGCCGCCCGCCTTGCCAATGTCCTCGCCGATCATCACCACGTCGGGATCGCGCGTCATTTCCTGCGCGAGACCACGAATGACAGCGTCACGGTAAGTTAGTTCCGCCACGCCCAGCCTCCATCGGCATAGACGTCGGTGGTGAGGACGTCGATCGAGGGTGGCGGCGCGGCCTTACAAACCTCCGTCGCGTCGTCGACGACCTTCTGCACCTCAGCCTCGATGGCGCCTATCGCGTCAGGCTCGATTCCGAACTGCGCCATGCGCTCGCGGTAAATCTTGATCGGGTCGCGCTCCTTCCACTTCTCGAGCTCGCCCGGGGGCCGATACTTGGCAGGGTCGGCACGCGAGTGGCCTGAGTGACGGTAGGTGAGGCATTCGATGAGCGACGGCCCCTCGCCCGCGCGCGCTTTGGCGAGCGCCTTCTGCGCGGTGCGGTAGACGACGTCGGCGTCGTTGCCGTCGATGACGATCGGTTCCAGTCCGTAGGCCGAGGCGCGGTCGGCAGCAGGGCGCGCGACCGCGGTAACGTCGGCGATGGGGGTGTATTCCATGTAGAGGTTATTTTCGCAGACGAAGACGACTGGCAGCTTCCAGATGACGGCGAAGTTCAGCGCCTCGTGGAAGGCGCCGATGTTCGTGGTGCCGTCACCGAAGAAGCAAACGGCGACATCCTTCGACCCCTTGTACTGGGCGCGCCAGGCGGCACCGCAGGCGATCGGCAAATGCGCGCCGATGATCGCGTACGAACCCATGACGCCGTGCTCGACCGAGGTCAGGTGCATTGAGCCGCCTTTGCCCCGCATCAGACCGTTGTCGCGCGCCATCAGTTCGCCGAGCACCTTCTCCACCGCAACGCCACGCGCCAGCGTGTGGGCGTGGCCGCGATACGTGCAGAACGAGAGATCGCCCGGCTTCATCGCCTCGCCGAAGCCCGCCGCGACGGCTTCCTGACCGAGTGACAGGTGGCTGGTGCCCTTCACCATGTTCTGGAGGAAGAGATCGTGGGCACGCTGCTCGGCCTGACGGAGCGTGTACTGGCTCCGGTAAAGACGGAGGCGCATTTCCTCGCCGATATCGTCATTGGCTGACTGAGGCCGCTCAACCAAGCCGGACCCACCGTTCGTTTTTTTTGCCACGAGTGAACCTTGGTCTTTTTCTTCGCCGCTATGGGGTCGGACGCCATGATACCAGCAACCGCGGCCGCGGCATCACGTCCATTCGTTCGTATCAGTCGGCTCGACAGCCTTCAAGGAAATGGCTGTGAACCCAATTGGATAGAACCAACAACCGCGCCGTGCGACCCGGTTGGCTCACGATGCCGGAGCTGCGGGGCTGATCTCGCCATAGAGCCGAGACAGCGTGCCTGCCAGGAATTCGCCCGTCCGGGCAATGCCGCCGAACGGGAAAAAATGGATCCGGCTGACGCCGTGGGCGGGAAACGACACGAGGCCCATCGCAAGGTCGCGCAACAGTTCCTCAGGCCCCACCTCGCCCAGGAGCCGGCCAACGGTATTCGGACGCATGCGGAGCGCGCGGAGCGAATTGCCGATGCCGCAACGTAGCCCAAACTTGACCAGCGTCGCCATGGTCGCCGGACCCGCGATACCAACCTCGACGGGGACGTCGACGCCCTGATCACGGAAACGCCGGAGCCAGGCCAGCACGGGCGCCGCCGCGAAGCCGAACTGCGTCACGACAAACGCGTCGAGGCCAGCGTTGCGCGCACTCGCGATCTTGGCGGCAAGCGCCGCGTCGAGGATTGCGCGATCCACGACCGGGTGGCCTTCCGGGTGACCCGCGAACCCAACGGAGCGCACGCCATGCCGCTTCAGAATTCCGGAGCGGAGAACTACCATCGCCGAACTGAAGGGACCCGAAGGCGCGTTGGAGTCTCCGGCGATTACGAGAACGCGGTCGACGCCCGCCTCCCCCACAAGGCGGCTGACAAAATTGTCCAGCGCGGCATTGTCGGGTAGCGCGCGCGCGGCGATATGGGGCACTGGCCGGTAACCGGCGCGGCGCAGACGAACGGCGGTATCGACGACGGCCTGATAATCGCCGCCCGGCAGAAAAGTGACGTAGACGTCGGCACCGGGATCGAAATGTTCGTGGACATTCGCGATCGCCTTGGTGCCCCCGGCCGCGATCTCGATCGACGCGTATGTCAGAAGCTCGACCAGGAGCGGCACGAAGTCGCGATCCGCCGACGGCACGGGAATCATGTTCGCCGTCGCGAGATCACGTAGGACTCATCGAGGAACCAGAGCCCGCCGTGCTTGAACAGCACGTCGCGCGTGGCCTCCAGGTACGCACCCGAGCGCACCACATCATCCAGGCGTTCATCCTCGATCTGCGCGACGTAGATCGCCGCGTTCCAGGCGGCGAACAGCGTCGAGGTGCCGATCGGCCCACTCACCTCATTGGGCAGCGTGTTCATGTCGTAGCGGAAGATTGAACGGCTGTCGGAGTACGCATTGAAGTTGAACTCGTCGCGCACGCTGCCGATTTCCCGCTTCACCGCGTCGAGGATGGCGTGGCGCCCGGCTTCGAACGGATCCTCGCCCGGCCAGATGCGGTTGATGATCTCCATCCCGGGGTCGTGACCGTGGGAGTGGATGCCGATGAGGCGCCCTCCAGGCCCGAGCGCGCGGGCAAGCGGCGCGACGACGCGCGTCGCCTTGAACTGCGCCGGAACGCGCGCGCGATAGGGTTGCGAGGCGATGACGAGATCGTAGTTCGCCTCCGCCTGCCCTGCTTTCGGCACGATAGAATCAAGGAGGAAGCGGTGATCCTGGCGATAGAGCACAAGCACAACCGGCCGCTCGTAGACGGGATTGCCACTGACCGCGCTTGCCTTCGCTTTCCAGTTTTTGCCGAGGAACGGCTGCAGCTCGGCGATCTGATGCTCGAAGTCCAGTGAGGCCGTCCCCGCAAGCGGCACCTCGTGCCACACCATGCTGGCAGCATGCGCCGGCGAGTGAACGCGTAGCCACGGCGCTTCCGAGTAGAACATGTTGGTGAGGACGACGACGGTCGCCGGGTGTTCGTAGAAACGATCCGGCAGCTTGTCGAGCGTCAGCCGGATGTCCTCGAGGCTGATCTCCTTGCCGACAATGTAGAAGGGCATGGTGGGGAAGCGCGCGTGCATCGCGCGCATGACGCGGGCCAGCACTGTGCCATCGCCGACGCCCGCATCGAACACGCGGAGCGCCGGCGGGCGCGGGCGAATGTTGGCGAGTTCCTCGGCGACGCGGCTGGCGACCACCCATTTCTCGCCGCACGTCGTTACGAACAGAAGGTACTTCTGGCGGTTGTCGAAGAAACGGAAATTCCGGCGCGAGTCTTTCGCATCCGTCTCGGCGACCGGCTCCACTTCGCGTATCGGACGAACGACCGAGCGCGTTGCGCCATTGGTGATCGGGTGGTCGCTGATGTAGGCGCGGACCCGATCCAAAGTGCGACCGGTAATCCTGCCGCCGTCGCGGAGCCGCGCAACCAGCTTGCCGTCGTTAACGGCGAGCCGGCCGAAGGTGGTTTCGGCGAGCCCCGCGTCACGGCAGTAAGCGCCGACTTCACGAAGAAGTTCGCTCGCTTCCATTACTTCCTCCCGCTCCCTGCGTGCGCCTGGCCGGTGTTTTGGTCAACCACAAAAGCGCCCACCCCATAAGTGGGCAGATAGTGGGAAATCAAAGTAGCGCAAGGGCTGGCGCGGGACCTACGAAGGGTGACGTTGACTCTGCCCACTTATTTCCCGCTTCCGAATAGGCGCGGCCCACTTAAGTGGCCAGGGACGCCTGACCACAGACCGCGGAAGCGCCTGCCCCCGAACTGTCTTTGCTCGGTGCGGTAGCGGACCGGGTTTGCCTGCCGCGTTTCGGCCGTTGGAACCCGCCTCCGTCATGCCGGTTAACGGAGGCAAATCCCCCGGTCGGAGACGAATCCATGGCAAAGGCACCGAAGACGCTGGACGCGCTGTTCCACGACACGCTCAAGGACATTTATTTCGCGGAGAAGAAGATCCTTTCCACGCTGCCGAAAATGGCGAAGGCCGCGCAGAACGATGAACTCAAGGCCGCATTCCTCAAGCATCGCGAAGAGACGGAAGGCCACGTCGAGCGGTTGGATCAGGTCTTCTCACTGATCGACAAGAAGCCGCAGGGCAAGACCTGCGCCGCTATCATGGGCATCACCGATGAGGGTGCCGAGATCATGGACGAGTACAAGGGCTCGCCCGCACTGGATGCCGGCTTGCTCGCAGCTGCGCAGGCGGTCGAGCATTACGAAATTTCGCGCTACGGCACGCTGCGCACGTGGGCTGAGGAACTTGGCCTCGACGATGCGGCCTCGCTGCTTCAGCAGACGCTGGACGAGGAAGAAGCGACCGACGAGACATTGACGCAGATTGCGGAAAGCGTCGTCAACCAGGAAGCCGAGGAAGAAGACGAAGAGGCGGCCTAGCGCGCCAAATCGCGGTTCCGTCCATGTGGCGCTGGTTGCGTCATTTCTTGAATGGGCCGGCGCCGCCCGTACAGGCGGCGTTTTCGGCTACCGAGACCGCGGCCGTGGCGCACTGCGCTAACGCCGTGCGGTCGGCGGGACCTGAAGCCATGCGCGATCCGCCGCGCCGGTGGGACAGCGTTGACGAACAGGCGGACGAGTCTTTTCCCGCGAGCGATCCACCCGGCGGCTATTGACGACGCGGCGCCGATTGCCTGCGCCACACGGCGAGCCGAGCGCGATGTCGTCAACGTCGTGAAGGAGAAATCGTCGGCGCGGCGTTATTGAGTTGCTCGATCGCGAACCCCGCCGCCTTGCGATAGGCGGCCATAAACGCAGCCCGCTCGTCGGGCGGGATGACGTCGTCGATATTGTCAAATTCGCCGCCGCAGCGTTCATCGACGAGGTTGAGCAGGCCGAACGGACCGGCACCGCGGTTGCGCAGCACGAGCTGGGAAATCGGGCCGCAAAGCTTCTGGTCGAAGGCGGCCAGCGCATTTTCGTTCGCGCCGTGCTCCAGCATCGCGGCGCCCAGTACACGCGCATCGACGATCGCCTGGCTCGCGCCGTTGGAGCCGGTCGGGTACATCGCATGCGCGGCATCGCCGAGAAGCAGGACCGGGCCGTCGCGCCAGGTATGCACGGGGTCGCGGTCGATCATCGGATTCTCGAATATCGCGTCGGACTGGCGGATGAGCGCCGGCACGTCGAGCCAGTCCCACACCCAATCCTTGAACAGATCGATGAAATCGTCGGCCGTCACCTGCTGGAACCAGCCGCGTTTCTTCCAGCCCTCCTCGGAATCCATCGTCGCTTCGGCGATCCAGTTGATCACCGACAGGCCGGTGCGGGGATCGGGGTGCGAGATCGGATAGAACACCACGCGCTGGAGGTGCGTGCCGAGGCCGACCAAGGAAGCACCGGTGCGTATGGGTTTGCCGAGCGTGGTGCCGCGCCACATGACGGCCCCGCCCCAGTGGATCGGCGGCTGCGCCGGGTGCATCTGCGCCCGAATGGCGGAGTGGATGCCATCGGCGCCGATCAGCAAGGCGCCGTGTTGTTGCGATGTCGTGCCATCGGCGTGCTCGACCTCCACCTCCACCCCAGAGCCGGCGGCGCGATATCCGGTGACGCGGCTGCCGAGGTGGATGTTTTCCGCCCCGATCCTTTCGCGGAGCTTGTCGAACAGCAGCATGTGGAACTGGCCGCGGTGCACCGCGTATTGCGGCCAGCGATAGCCGGCGAGAAGTCCGCGCGGCTCCGAATAGATGTCGTTGCCGTTGAGGCCGACCAGCGCCCATTCCTTCGCCGGCAGGCCGACGCCGTCGAGGTCGTGTTCGGTGATGCCGAGGTCGTAGAGCTCGCGGACGGCGTTCGGCTGCAGGTTGATGCCGACACCGAGCGGCCGCATCTCGCGTGCCGCTTCGAACACGACGCACGGCACGCCGATCTGGTGGAGGGTAAGCGCGGTCGCCAAGCCGCCGATGCCGCCGCCTGCAATGATCACCGCACCGGATGTCATGGAGTTCGCTCAAGATCGCGCGGCGGAGGCAACGGCGGGTGCGCGGCACGTCTAGTTGCGGGACGCCTTTCTGAACGTGGCGGGCGTTGTGCTGCACCAGCGGCGGAACATGCGTGTCAGGTGTTCCTGGTGCGAGAAGCCGCAGGCGAACGCGATCTCGGCGATAGGGACGCTCGTCGTCGCCAGCATGCGCTGCGCTTCCTTGATGCGAAGGACGAGCAAGTATTGATGCGGCGGAATGCCGAGGCCGTTGCGGAATTGCCGGGCGACGTGCGACGGGCTGCGGTTCACGGCCGAGGCGATGTCCTCGAGGCTTATCGGCGCTGCGATATGTGCCCGCATGTAGTCGATGGCCTCGACCACGACAGGGCCGATGTGGCCGATTGGGGCAAGGCCGGAGATCTGGCGCACACGCTGCCCCGTGTGATGGCGGATCAGTTGTGCGGCGATCGCGCGCGATAGGTAGTCGACGTAGAGCGACGTGCCGTAGGCGTCCTCGGCTAACGCCGCTCGGATGGCGCCAAGCAGCGACTGCATCGCCGCGTTCGGTTCCAGAAACTGTGGCGGGATATCGATGTGGGCGGGATCGCCGTCGAACAGTTCCGCCGCGACCTCCTCAATGATGGCCCGGCGCACATAGACGTGCAGCGTCGAAAGCGCGCCCATAAGGCGGACGCCAAAGTCGAGGCCGCCCGGCACCAAATGGATGCCGCCGGCGGGCATCAGGCAGCGCGCGGCGTTGGGGCCATGCAGGCGATCGATCTGTACCGGGCCGTCGAGGTGCAGCACGATCAGCTGGTCCTTCACCGCCGGGAACATCCCCTCGTAGGGAATCTCGCGCTGCGCCGAGGCGTAGAGCGAGGTCCAGCCGAAGCGATCGCTCGACGCGCGGATGCTGTTCTCCGGCCGGGTCAAAATGCCGTGCGTTTCCTCAACCCGGAACGGCTGGGCCGAATGCATTGTCTCCTCCCGGAACCATTTCGGCTCCCTGCGCACGCGCCTTCCCCAGCGCGCGGCAAGCGGCGATGTTCGCTCCGCCGGGAGGTTGTGGCAAGTCGGCGGGTTTTCGCGCGATCAGAGCGGTGCGGCAGGAGGGGCAACGCGCCGCTCCCGGTCGCTATGCCTGGCGGGCGAGGATACGGTCCAGCGCCGCCTTCAGGACGGCTTCGCCGTCGGCCGCGCGCGCCTGGCTCCGCCACGCCACGACCTGGTCGGGCCGCACGAGAATGGCACCATCGTCCTCGATCTCGGAGGCGCGGCCCCAGTCGCCGAACGGATCCTCATATTCCCGCCCCGGACCGATGACGACTGCGTTGAGCGGCAGGCCGCGCTCCGCGGCGATCGCGTTCGCGGCCTTGACCCAGCCTTCGCCGCCGATGCCGGTGAGCAGCGTGAAGCGACCGTGACCGACGAGATCGAGCGACGAGTAGTTGGTGCGATTCTTCGTCAGCCAGATGTGCGGCAGCCGGGCACCAGGCACCGTCGAGTGCTGATAGACCAACTCGGCGTCTTCCTTGAAGGTGTGGGCGTCGCCCTTGTCCATGAGCACGGCATCCGAGACGTAGCGCTGGTTCATGTCGACGCCGTGAGCATCGAACTCGTAGACCTTGAAGGCAATCGCCTCGCGGAGTTTCTTCCGGCGCTCCTTCGCCTCCGGCGTGTCTTCCTTGCGCGCTGTCATGTTGGCGTTCATCACCTTGGGGTCCGTGGACTCCAGCAGGCCGAGCGCGCCGAAGATCGGCCCGAACTCGGCGATCGACTGGTTGGCGCGGTCGACGATCTGCTTGCCGATCGGCGCGCGCTCGGCGTTGTAGGTGTCGAGCAAGGCGGGCGCGGCGTGGCCCTTCACCACCATCGCCAGTTTCCAACCAAGGTTGAACGCGTCCTGGATCGAGGTGTTGGAGCCGAGGCCGTTCGACGGCGGGTGACGATGGACGGCATCGCCCATGCAGAACACGCGCCCCTTGCTGTAGGCCTTGGCGTGCATGTGATTGACCGTCCACGTCGACCAGCCGGTGATCTCGATCGGAATCTCGTTATCGCCGATGAGCTGACGGGCGAGCTGCTCGCAGATCTCGCGGGTGACGGTCGGCGGCGGCTGGCTGATGTCATAACCCCAGACGATCAGCCATTCGTTCCAGGTGCGCACCATGCGCACGAGGCCCATGCCGATGCCGCCGACATTGGAGCCGGGTTGGAGCACCCAGTAGAGCACGCTCGGACGGTGCGCGACGTACTTGGACAGGTCGGCCTTGAACAGGATGTTGATCGAGCCGCCAACGCCCATCTTGCCTTCCATCGGGAGGCCGATATCGGCCGCGACCTTGGAGTTGCCGCCATCGGCACCGATCAGATACTTCGCGCGGATAGGATAGGTCTCGCCGCTGACGCGGTCGCGCACTGTCGCGGTGACGCCGTCAGCGTCCTGCTCCAGCGATAGATACTCGGTCGACAGACGGGCCCGGGTGCCGCGCGCGCAGGCTGCGCCAAACAGAATTGGCTCGAGGAAATTCTGCGGCAGATCGACCATCGTCGTCGGGCTGGCGATCTTGTGGCGCGCCTGTGTGTAGGGATCGGAGCCCCAGCTCCGCATGCGCCCGAGCTCCTCGCCGGCGAGCGAGGTGCAGAACACGTTGTTGCCCATGAGATGATTGGGCGTCGCGTACAGCATCGCGTCCTGCTCGAGCCCGAGGTCGCGAAGCACCTCCATCGCGCGCTGGTTGGTGATGTGCGCCCGCGGCGTATCCGACAGCCAGCGGTACTTGGTGACCAGCGCGTTCTCGATGCCGTAACTCGACAGAAGCGCGGCGGCAGTCGATCCGGCAGGTCCGCTGCCGACCACCAGAACATCGGTCTCGATCATTTGCGCTTCTCCTTAGGCTTCAGTCCGAATGCGAGGTTGATGCATATCGACATAGGTTACGCCTCCGTTGCGGAGGATGGCGGCGCGACAGGTTCGAGCCGGCGGCGCGTCGGGAAGAGCTGGATGCCGGTGCGTGCGCTGAAGACGCCCCAGATGCCCTTGGGGGCGACCAGCATCACCGCGATGCCGAGTGCGCCGAGCAAAATCAGATACCAGGGGCCGTGGTCGGACAGCGTCGAGCGCAGCACGACGAACACGATGGTGCCGATGATTGGCCCTTCGATCGTGCCGATGCCGCCGATGACGACGATGAAGATGATGTACGCCGTCCAATCGAGGACGGAGAAGCCGGCGTCCGGCGAGATGCGACCGTTGGAGAGGAAGTAGAGCGCGCCGGCCAGCGCCGTGCCACATGCGGCGATGGTGTAGGCGATCAGCTTGTTGCGCCAGATGTCGACGCCGATGCTTTCGGCGGCGACCTCGCCATCGCGGATCGCGGCGAGCGCCAGTCCGAGGCGCGACCGAAGCAGCAGGTAGACGGCCGCGATGACCGCGACCATGGCGACGAGCGCGATCCAGTAGATGATGATCTCGCGGGCGGCGGGGGCGCGCACGTCGTAGACCTCCCCGACCCAACGCACCAGGGACGTGCTGCTGATAGCGGAGCCGGGGAGCGACGTGCCGGTGCCGCCCCCGAGGGCCATCCACTGGGCCAGCAGGATGCGGCAGACTTCCGCCACCACCCATGTCACCACGGCGAAGTAGGCGCCCTGCATGCGGAGCACGAGGGCGCCGATCGGCACCGCGAGCAGCGTGACGACCACGGTCGAGAGGGCGACAGCGACCAGCGGATCGAGACTCAATGCGATCGCACCGGCGAACAGACCATAGCCCCCGAGGCCGACGAACGTCTGCTGGCCGACGGAGATCAGGCCCGCGTAACCGGCGAGCAGGTTCCAGCTCTGCGCCATCACCACGAGCAGGAAGATGAGCAGCAGATCCTGGGTGAGCGAACGCGGCAGGAAGTGCGGTGCCGCAAGGAGAAAGAGCACTACGACCGCGCTCGCGACGAGCGCGTAGCGCGAGGTGCGTGTGGCGGTGAGGGAAACGTAGGCGGCCATGTCAGATGCTGCTGCCGGCCAGCAATCCGCGCGGGCGCAGCAGGATCACCGCGAGGAAGACGAGGTGGCCGGCGAGTTGCTGGTATGCCGGATTGATCGCTCCGCCCACTGCCTGCGCGATGCCCAGGATGACGCCGCCGATCAGCGTCCCCCAGAAGCTGCCGAGCCCTCCTATGACCACAGCCTCGAAGGCATAGAGAAGGCGTGACGGCCCGGCGGAGGGATCGAAGTTGGCCCGTACGCCCATGAAGAAAGCGGAAACGGTGATGACGACGAACGAGATGCCCATCGCCACGGCAAACACCTTGCGCGGGTCGACGCCCATGATCTCGACGATCGGCAGCGAGTCCGACGTGGCGCGGAGCGTGCGGCCGAGTGCGGTGCGATAGAACAACAGGCTGAGGCCAAGCACCACGACGACCGCGACGGCGAACGTCAGCAACGGCACCACGCCGAAGGTTATCCCGCCCAGCGAATACGAGGCAGTTTCCAGCGCGCCGAGCGAAAGGCGGCGGCTGTCGGCGGAGAAAATCTGGAGCAGGCCGTTCTGGATGATGATCGACAGACCGAAGGTGACCAGCAGCGGCACCAGCAGATCGTTTTCGAGCGTGCGGTTGAGGATGAGCCGCTGGACCGCCCAGCCGAGCGCGAACATGAACGGCAGAGCGATGACGAGCGCAACCGGAGCAGGAAGGCCGATTGCGGTCGACAATGCCAGCATCACGAAGGCGCCGAGCACGATGAAATCGCCGTGCGCGAGATTTACCAGGCGCATGACACCGAAGATGAGGGCCAGGCCGACGGCGTAGAGCGCATAGAGCCCGCCGAGCAACGTCCCCTGGATGATGGTGTTGACGATGCTCATCCAGCTACCCGAAGTAAGCGTGCCGGATGGCGTCGCGCGACAGTTCGGCGGGCTTGCCGGAAAGGCTGACGCGACCTTCCATGAAGCAGTAGATGCGGTCGGCGGCCTTCAGCGCCGCGCCGAGATCCTGTTCGACCAACAGGACCGCGGTACCGCGCCGGCGTATCTCGGACAGCGCACGATATACATCGCGGATGACCGCCGGCGAGAGGCCCAGTGAAATCTCGTCGCAGAGCAGGATGCGCGGGTTGGCCATCAGCGCGCGGCCGATCGCCACCATCTGCTGTTGGCCGCCCGACAATGATGGCGCGGCCTGGCTGCGGCGCTCCTTCAGCACGGGAAACAGCTCGTACACAGTGTCGAGCGACCAGCCGCGATCGACGCTGCGGCCGTTCGCGCCCATCAGAAGGTTCTCCTCGACGCTCAGCGAGGGAAACAGGCGCCGACCCTCCGGCACCAGCGCGATGCCGCGTTTCACCATGTCGAAGGCGGGCGTGCCGCCGATCGGCTGGCCGTCTAACATGATCTGTTCGGGCTTCGCGCGCGCCATACCGGACAGCGCGGACATGAACGAGGACTTGCCGGCACCGTTGGCGCCGATGATCGCCACCGTCTCGCCTTCGGCGATCGCAACGTCGACGCCGAACAAAGCCTGGAAATCGCCGTAGAAAACCTCCAGGCCGCGCGTCTCCAGCATCGCCGTCATGCGGCTTCTTCGATGCCAAGATAGGCGCGTTGCACCTCGGGCATCGCCATGACGGCGCGAGGTTCGCCGTCGGCAATCTTGCGGCCGAACTCCAACACGACAAGCCGAGACACGACCGAAAGCAAGGCATGAACGATGTGCTCGATCCAGACGATCGTCGTGCCGCCATTGTTCAGCTCGCGGATGAGAGCAACGAGTTCGTGGACCTCAGCCTCGGTCAGGCCGCCGGCGATTTCGTCGAGCAGCAGCACCTTCGGCCGCGTCGCCAGCGCGCGGGCAAGTTCCAGCCGCTTGCGATCAAGCAAGGTCAGGCGGCCGGCGACGACGTTGGCGCGGTTCATCAGCCCCGTCTTCTCCAATATCGCGGCGCAGAAATCCGGAGCTTCGGCGCCGCTGACGGAGCCGCCGAACTCGGCGGCGGCGAGGAGATTCTCGAACACCGTCAGGCTTTCGAAAGGCCGCGGAATCTGGAAGCTGCGGCCGAGACCGAGCCGGCAGCGGTCGCGCACGGACATTGTCGTCACGTCGCGACCGGCTAGCGAAATGGTGCCGGCATCCGGCTTGAGGATGCCGGTCACCAGGTTGAACAGGCTCGACTTGCCGGCGCCGTTGGCCCCGATGATTCCCAACGCTTCGCCATCGGCCACCGACAGATCGACCCTGTCGGCGACAACGATGGCGCCGAAGCGCTTGGAAACCCCGGACAGCGTCAGCAACATCGGCGTGACTTTAGCCCAAGGGCTCCATCTTGCCGCCTGCCGGAATGTCCGACGCGTGGCTGTTGTCGACGATCACCAGCTCAAAGGACTTGTTGTCCTTCGTGCGCCACTGGCCGCCGACCAATGGGGTCTTGCAGACGTTCGCGGCGATCGGCCCGAGGTCCTTGTCCTTGCCCCAGTTGATCTTGCCGACGATGGTGTCGAGGTTGGTCGCCTTGATCGCCTCGATGACCGACGCGCTGTCACTCGCGTCGCTGGCCCGCTTCAAGACGTCGATGGCAACCTCAAACAGGGAGTAGACGTAGCCGATCGGCTGGGTCCACGGACGACCCGAGAAGTCGCTGAACTGCTTCGCAACGTCGGCCGTGGAGGCGCCGGTGAGCGACGACTTGAACGGATGCGTCGGGCTCCACCAGACCTCGGACGACAGGTTATTGCCGAGGGCGCCCAGCGCTTCCACCGACGACGGGAACAGCAGCGCCTTTGCCACCGTCACCGCTTTCGGCTTCAGGCCTTGCTGATTGGCCTGAGTCCAGAAGGTCGTGAAGTCCGGCGGGATCACGACGCCGGTGACGATGTCCGTCTTGGCGTTCTTGAAGGCGGTGATCTGCGCGGTGAAGTCGTCGTTCAGATCCTGGTAGCGGCCCGGATCGTTTACGATATAGCCGCCGGCGGCCTTCAGGCCCGGCGCGATGCCGACGTTAGGATCGCCCCAGGCGTTGCCGTCGCCGTCGTTCGGGAAGAGACCGCCGACCTGCTTGTTGGTCTCGATCTGATCCCACATGGCGGAGAAGACCGCGATGATGTCCTCGAGGCCCCAGAAGTAGTGGAACGTGGAGTTGAACGGCTTCCAGCTGCCGGGATCGCCGGGGTTTGCCTGACGGCCGATGAACCACGGCTGCCACGGCGCGACCGTCGAGATGCACGGCACCTCTTCCTGCTCGGCGACCGTGGACACCGGGTTCGTCGTCTCCGGCGTGGAAGACACGACGATAATGTCGACCTTGTCGTCGACGATCAGCGACTTCGCGGCCTCTGCGGCGCGGTTCGGGTCGGACTGGCTGTCCTTGGTCACGATCTGGATCGGAAGATCGCCACCGGCGCCCTTCACTCCGCCACCAATCAGCTTCGTCATTGTGTCGATGACGTACTTGTCGGCCTCGGCAAACGGCGCGAGCGGGCCCGATTGCGGCGTGACGTAGCCGATCTTCACCGGGCTCGCCGCGTGAACCGCGGGCGCGAAGATGCTGCTCGCCCCGACGGCGGCAGCACTTGCGGCGGCCCCCTTCAGCACGGTGCGGCGAGTAAGTTTCCTTGTCATGTTCATTCCTCCCTTGGGCGTTGCCCGTTTATGCAGCCGGCCGGCGTCCGGCGAAGGCGTCGTCGAGCAGACGAAGCACGCCCTCGCGTTCCACCGGCCGCGGATTCCAGTACGGACTAGAGACGATTTCGTCGGCGACCCTGTCGAGGCCGCCCTTGGGCATGCCCACGTCGGCCAGTGCGAGTGGCGCGCCCAGTCTTGCTTCCAGATCGTAGACACCGGCCGCCGTGGTTTTGGCGTGCAGCAGGTCTGCGATCGGATGGAGAAGCGCCGCCGTCGCCGCTTCGTTGTAGGCGACTGCGTGGGGCAGGATGATCGCGTGCGTCTCGGAATGCGGCAGGTTGAACGCGCCGCCGAGCACATGGCAAATCTTGTGGTGCAGCGCCATGCCGACATGGCCGAGGCAAGTGCCGCAGGCCCATGCGCCGAAAAGCGCGTCGCTGCGTGCTTCGCGATCCTTCGGGTTGGCGACGATGCGGGGCAAAGCTCCCGCCAGAGCCCGCGTGCCTTCCACCGCCAGCAACGAGATCACCGGATTGCGCTCGCGTGCGTACCGCGCTTCGACGGCGTGGGCGATCGCGTTCATGCCCGAGGTGACCGACAAGCCAACCGGCAGAGACATCGTCAGCTCGACGTCGTAGATGACGACCGCCGGAAGGACACGGGCGCTGCGCTGCGTGGTCTTCCGGTTGTTTTGCGTCTCGCCGATGATCGGCGTCGCCTCGGAGCCAGCATACGTCGTCGGGATCACGATCTGCGGCAGTTCGGTGCGGAGCGCTATCGCCTTGGCCAAGCCTATGGTGGAGCCGCCGCCCAAGGCAACGATGCAGTCCACGCGCAGTTCGGCGACACGCGCCAGCGCCGCTTCGGTCACCTCAACCGGCGTGTGCATCGCCGCCTTCGCGAAATATCCGGCGGAGAGGCGGCCGAGATCACGGGCGAGCGCGGCGACGGTGTGCTCCTGCTGCGGCGTCGACAACACGAGTGCGCGCGACCGGCCGAGGCGGGTGATCTCCTCCCCCACCGCCGCCAACGTTCCGGAGCCGAAGACGACGCGCTGCGGCTGCGCCTGATAGACAAATGGCTCCATCAATCTCCTGGGGGCGCGCCTTTGAAACGGCCGGGGCTACGGGAATGCTAGCCAGCCCGCAGGCGACCGGCCTGCACGTTTCGCCCCTGGCATTCCGCCCAAACGGCCGATTTCCGCGCCCGGCCTGCCTAAAATGAGCCGAGGCAGCCTCCGGATACCGGGTTCCTACGTGACGCGCTCCAGCGCCATCGCTACGCCCTGCCCCACTCCAACGCACATCGTCGCGAGGGCATAGCGGCCACCACGCGCCTTCAGTTCGAGGGCAGCATCGGCCGCAAGGCGTGCGCCCGACATGCCCAGCGGATGGCCATAGGCAATGGCGCCACCGTTGGGATTCACGTGCTCGGCATCGTCGGCAATGCCGAGTTGCCGAAGGCAGACCAGCGCCTGGCTGGCGAAGGCCTCGTTGAGCTCGACGACATCGAAGTCGGTGACCTTCAGACCGAGGCGCTCGATCAGCTTGCGCGTCGCCGGCACCGGACCGATGCCCATGACGCGCGGCGGCACGCCGGCTGTGGCCATCCCGGCGATCCGCGCGATGGGCGTGAGACCGAGACGCTGCGCTCCTTCCGCGGATGCGACGACGAGCGCTTGCGCGCCATCATTCACCCCCGAAGCATTGCCGGCGGTGACGGTGCCGTTGGGCCGCACGATCGGCTTCAACTTGGCCAGCGCTTCCAGCGTCGTGTCAGCGCGAGGGTGCTCGTCCTCGGTAACCGTGACCGGTCCGCCTTTGCCGCCGGGCGCTTCGACCGGGACGATGCGGCCCGCGAAGGCACCGCGCGTCCTGGCGCGGGCCGCGCGCTGCTGAGAGCGCAGCGCAAAGGCGTCCTGATCGGCCCGCGTCACCTGATAGTCGTCGGCGACGTTCTCACCAGTCTCCGGCATCGAATCGACTCCGTACTGCGCCTTCATCAGCGGATTGATGAAGCGCCAGCCGATCGTCGTGTCGTAGATGTCGGCGCTCCGCTGGAAGGCGCTCTCCGCCTTCGCCATGGCGAGCGGAGCTCGCGTCATAGATTCAACGCCGCCGGCAATCGCGACTTCGATTTCGCCTGCGCGGATCGCCCGAGCCGCCGTGCCGACTGCATCGAGGCCCGACGCGCAGAGCCGGTTGATGGTCGTACCGGGCGTCGTCTCCGGGAGACCCGCGAGCAACGCCGCCATACGAGCGACGTTGCGGTTGTCTTCCCCGGCCTGGTTGGCGCAACCGAGGAAGACTTCCTCCACGGCTCCCGCCAACTGCGGGTGCTGCATGAGCAGCGCGCGGATCGGGATCGCCGCGAGATCGTCGGTCCGCACGCGGGCCAACGCGCCGGCGTAGCGGCCGATGGGCGTGCGCAGCGCAGCGCAAATGAAGGCTTCGCGGCTCATGAGTCACCTCCGTGCGCCCTTGCAGTGCGCTCCTGAAGATCGCGCAGCACCGCCAACTCCTCTGGCGTGGGCGAAGGCGTTTCGGCGATCTGGTCGGCGAAGCGAACGGCCCAGGCGCACTGAGCCTGCACCATCTCGCGGGTCACGCCCGGATGCAGCAATGTTACCGTCAGTTCGCGCGTGACCGCATCTGGCTCGAAGACACACAGGTCGGTGATGACCCGCGTCGGCCCTTTCGTCCTGAGCCCGAGCTTCTCCCGGCTGCCGGGACCGGTGCCGTGGCCGAGCGAGGTGATGAAGTCGAGTTTCTCGACGAAGGCGCGCTTCGACATCGCCATCGTGATGAAGATTTCGCCGCAGCAAGCCGCGATCTCAGGGGCCCCTCCCCCGCCCGGCAATCGAACCTTGGGATGATCGTAGCTGCCAACGACCGTGGTGTTCAGGTTGGCGTAGCGGTCGATCTGCGCGCCGCCCAGGAAGCCCACGGTGATGCGCTCGCCCTGCAGCCAGTAGCGGAACATCTCCGGCACCGGAACCGTGGTCAGCGCCGTATCGCAAAGCTCGCCATCACCGATCGAGAGCGGCAACACATCTGGCTTCGTGTCGATGGTGCCCGACTCGTAGATCAGCGTGATGCCAGGAGCGTGAGTCCGCCGGGCAAGGTTGCAGGCGGCGGATGGCGCGCCGATACCGACGAAGCAGACGTCATTGCCGCGCAGGGCGCGCGCGGCGGCGACTGTCATGATCTCGGTAGGCGTATACGCACCGCTCATGACGCGGCGCCGACGTATTGGCGGAATGCGTCCGGTCCGCGTTGCAGCACGTTCTCGCGCATCCAGGCCGTGAACGTGTCGCGCTCCTTCGCGATCCCATCCCATGCCTTGTAGAAGGCGTTCGCCCGCTTGTAGTAGCCGTGCGCGTAGGATGGAAACGCCCCACCGGGCACGACTGCGATCGCGGTGACGGTCCACGACGGCAGGATGATCGCGTTGCGGCTACGCTCGCCGAAGTCTTCGACGATCTCCTCGACGGTGACGACCGCGCGCTTGGCGGCGAGGACGGCTTCCTTCTGTACGCCGACGATTCCCTCGAGCAGAACGTTGCCCTCGCGATCGGCGCGCAGCGCGTGGATGACGGCCACATCCGGCCGTATCGCTGGCACGGTCGCCAGCACCTCGCTGGTATAGGGGCACGTCACAGTTCGGATGCTCGGATTGACCTGCGGCAGCTCGACGCCGCGATAGCCCCGGAAGACCGCAAACGGCAGGTTCGCGGCGCCGGCGTCATAGGCATTGGCCATCGCGGCGTGCGAATGCTCCTCGATCGCGAGCGGGCCGGGCCAGCCGTTCTCCACAGCGTCGCGCAGGCGATAGAGCGATCCGACACCGGGATTGCCGCCCCAGGAAAACGTCAGCTTCTCCGCCGCGCCCATGCCGATGAGCTGGTCGTAGATCAGGTCCGGCGTCATGCGCACGAGCTTCAGCCGCTTGCGGCCCTGGCGGATGACCTCATGGGCCGCCGCGAAGGGAATGAGGTGCGTGAAGCCCTCCATGGCGACGGTATCGCCATCCCTGACATTCGCTGCGATTGCGTCGTGCAGTGATTGGACCTCAGCCATTACCCGCAACTCCCGCGCCATCCGGGCCGCAACTTGACCGGCGCTGCATGTTCGTTTATCGAACAATTGTTCGATTATCGAAGCATCCTCTGCGCGGGGCCGCCACGTGTCAATGCCAAGCACGGCCCCGACGTCGTTCAGCAAGAATCCCGAGTACATGGCGACGCTCGCCAAGGGGCTGGCGGTGCTCGGCGCCTTCGGTCCTGACCGGCCGGCCATGACCCTCTCCGAAGCTGCGGCGGCTTCCAACCTGACGCGTGCTGCGGCGCGCCGTGTCCTGCTCACTCTCGCCGATCTCGGCTACGTCACACAGGACGGCCGCAGCTTCGCTCTCACGCCGCGCGTTCTCGAGCTGGGATTCGCATACCTCGCAACGCAATCGTGGCTGGCGCGCGCCGAGCCGCTGATGAAGGAACTCAGCCACGAAGTGCAGGAGTCGTGCTCGGCCGCGATCCTGCAGGGCAGTGACATCGTCTATGTCGCCCGCATGCCCGCGCCCCACCGGCTGATGTCGGTCACGCTCGCGGTGGGAACGCGGCTGCCGGCTTTTTACACTTCGCTTGGCCGCACCCAGCTTGGGTTCCTGCCTCCGGCGGAGATCGAGCACAGGCGCGCGGCAAGCGCGCTGCCGCTGCTCACCGACAAGGCGATCCGCGGCAAGGCCGCGCTGCTGGAGCGCATCCGCGCCGATCACGCACAGGGCTTCTCCATCGTCGACGAGGAACTGGAGACCGGGCTCAGGTCGATCGCCGTGCCTGTCGTCACGCGCGCCGGCGTCAACGTCGGGGCGATAAACCTGTCGGCGCATGCCGGCCGCGCGACACGCGGCGAGTTGAAGCAGCGCTACTTGCCAAGACTCCAGGCAGTCGCCCAGGCGATCAACCGCACGCTGCTCTAGAGGCCCAACGCGGCGACAGTGTCGCGCAGGCAGCGCGACAACTGGACGGCGGCCGCCGCCGGCGCCGTTTCCGCCAGCGTCGTGAGACCGACCGAACCGCGCGTCTCCGAGGTGTCGATCGGCAATGTCGCGATATCGCCGGCATCCCGATCCGGGGCGATCACACCTTCCGAGATGATCCAGATCACATCGGAATGACGCAACATGCCGCGGCCAAATGCATCCGAGATGGTTTCGATCTCGACAGGCAGATGGCCGATGCCGTGCGCCATCAGGAACCGCTCGACATACGGGCGGATGATCGAGCCCTGCGTCGGCATGAGCACGGTGAACTCACGGATGCGGCTGAAGTCGAAGGTGCCGGCGGAAAGCAGCGGGTGGCCCGGGCGGACGGCGAAGACCACCTGCTCCGAATAGAGGTGCTCGTAGTTCAGGCCCGTCATCTGTTCGGGCGCGGCGAGTCGGCCGACCACGATGTCGAGCTGGCCGGAACGGAGCTGCTCGAGCAGCACCATGTTTTCGCCACTGCCGATGCGAATGGTGGCACCGCTTTTGAGCGCGGCGTAGCGCTCGATCGCCGCCGGCATGATGCGCGCGGCGACCGTGGGCAGTGCGCCGACCCGGAGCGGCGGCTCGATGCTGGCCCTCGCGCGCGAGACGCTGTCGATGCCGCGGCGTATCGCGCCAAGACTCTCGCCCGCGTGATGGAGGAACATCTCGCCGAACCGCGTTATGCGGATACCGCGGCCGTCGCGCTCAACCAGCTGCGTTCCGACGGCGGCTTCGAGTTCACGCAGCGTCTTGCTGACCGCCGGCTGGCTGACCAGCAGCACCTCGGCAGCCCGCCCGACGCTGCGTTGCCGGGCGACTTCGACGAAGGTGTTCAAATGGCGAAACTTGATGGCAATATCGACCATCCAGACGCTCCCATAACCGGACAATTATGAATACGGCGCAATTTCTCATTTTACCATCCCGAATTTGGGATGAATGATCCCGTTAACAATCGAGCGACGACAGTCGCCTCAGGGAGGACGGACGTGACCAAACAAACGAAGACGCATGCCTCGCGGCCAGGGATTTCCCGCCGCTCTTTTATGACGACCACTGCTGCGGTCGGCGCCGGGCTGGTACTGACCGGCAAGAGCCGCTTTGCCGCCGCGGCCACCAACACGATCAAGGTCGGCTTCATCAGCCCGCGCACCGGCGCGCTCGCCGGCTTCGGCGAGGGCGATGGCTATGTGCTGGACACGGCGCGGAAGGCGCTGGCGCAGGGTCTCACCGTCGGCGGGAACACCTACGAGGTAACGATCCTCGACAAGGACACGCAGTCGGATCCGGCCCGAGGCGCGCAGCTCGCGAAGGATCTGATCAACAACGACGGCATCGACATGATGTTGACGACGTCGACGCCCGAGACGGTCAACCCGGTCGCTGATGCCTGCGAGGCGGCGGGCGTGCCGTGTCTCTCGACTATCGTTCCATGGGAGGCATTCTACTTCGGACGCGGTGCGAAGCCGGGTGCGCCGTCGCCGTTCAAATGGACGTATCACTTCTCGTTCGGCACGGAAGAATTCGCCAAGACCTACCTGTCGATGTGGGGCAAGGGCGATGTCCCCAACAACAAGAAGATCGGGGTGCTGTATCCGAACGACGCCGACGGCAACGCCATCCGCGCCAACCTCGCGCCGCTGCTCGCCAAGGGCGGCTACACGATCGTCGACCCTGGTCCCTACGAAGACGGCACGACCGACTACTCGGCCCAGATTGCGCTGTTCAAGAAGGAGCAGTGCGAGATCTTCAATACCTTCCCGATCCCGCCGGACTTCGCCGCGTTCTGGCGCCAGGCTGCGCAGCAGGGCTACACCAAGATGGTGAAGATCGCCCAGATCGCCAAGACCGGTCTGTTCCCCGGCGACATCGAGGCGGTCGGCGATCTCGGCAACAACCTCGCCACTGCCGCCTACTGGCACCCGACTTTCCCGTACCCGTCTTCGCTGACGGGCCTTACCGGCCAGCAGCTCGCGGACGGCTACACGGCAGCGACCGGCAAGCAGTGGGAGCAGCAGCTCGGCGCATCGCTGGCGCTGCTGGACGGCGGATTTGCGACGCTGAAGGCGGCGTCCAACCCCAACGACAAGGCCGCGGTCGCCAAGGCGCTGTCGACGCTGAACACCACGACCATGGTCGGCAAGGTCGACTTCACGTCGGGCCCCGTGCCCAACGTGTCGGCCGCCCCGATCATCGGTGCGCAGTGGGTGAAGGCGCCGGCGGGGTCGAAGTTCGGCTTCGATCTGGTGATCTGCGACAACGCTCCGGACCCGAACGTCCCGATCGCCGCCAAGTTGAAGCCGTTCAACAGCTAGCGGCGCCTGGAGTAGGATCGCCCCCATGACGGCGGCGGACGGTGCGATCCTTGCTGCAACCGGCATCGGCAAGCGCTTCGACGCGCTTGTCGTGCTGGATGCTGTCGAGCTGGCCATGCGGCCTGACGAAGCCATCGGCATCGTCGGGCCTAATGGCGCCGGCAAGACGACGCTGCTCAACGTGCTGTCCGGCGCGATGAAGCCGAACCAAGGCCGCGTCACCTTTAAGGGAAGCGACGTCACGGAACTGCCCGCCGCCAGCCGCTGCCGGCTCGGGCTCGGCCGCACGCACCAGATACCGCGGCCATTCCTGGGCATGACCGTATTCGAGAATGCGCTCGTCGCGGCCGCCCACGGCGCGGGCCTGCCGCGCGACGAAGCCTACGACCAGGCAGTGTCGGCGCTCGAACTCAGCGGGATGATGCGGGTCGCAAACCATCAGGCCGCGTCGTTGGGCCTGCTCGATCGCAAGCGGCTGGAGCTGGCGCGGGCTCTCGCCGCGCGACCGAACCTGCTGCTGCTAGACGAGATCGGTGGCGGATTGACCGATGCCGAGGCGAACGAACTGGTTGGCATGATCAAAGAACTGCGTCGCCGCAACATTGCGATCATCTGGATCGAGCACATCGTCCACATCCTCGTGCAGGTCGCCGACCGACTGATCTGCATGGACGCCGGCAAGATCATCGCCGACGGAACACCCGACGCCGTGCTCGCCGACCCCCAGGTGATCCGCGCGTATCTCGGCGGGGAGGTCGCATGACGACACTCGCCGTCGAGCATCTCGATGCCCGGCATGGGCAACTGCAAGCCGTGCGCGACGTGTCGCTGGCGGTGGCGTCGGGTGAGACGCTGGCGCTGGTCGGCGCCAACGGCGCCGGCAAGACGACGCTGCTCCGCACCATCGCGGGAGCGCACGTTCCCAACGGCGGCCGCATTATCCTCGGCGGCACGGACGTCACTCCGCTCCGAGCGTATCGCCGCGCTGCGCTCGGGATCGCGCTGGTGCCGGAAGGCCGGCGGCTGTTCGTCGACATGTCGGTCGAGGACAATCTGCGGCTCGGCCTCTCGACCGGTCGCAAAGGCGACTGGACGCTGGAACGCGTGCTGGAAACCTTCCCCAACCTGAAGCCGCGGCTGAAAGCGCGCGCCGGCACGCTGTCGGGCGGAGAGCAGCAGGCGACAGCGATCGGCCGCGCGCTCATGGGCAATCCCGACGTGCTGCTGTTGGACGAGGTGTCGCTTGGTTTGTCGCCGCTGGTAGTGGAGCGCGTGTACGAGTCGCTTCAGCGACTCATCAACTCCGGCACCACGATCATACTGGTCGAGCAGGATCTCGCGCGGGCCATGTCGGTCGCGGGTCGGGTCGCGTGCATGCTGGAAGGCCGCATCGTGCTGGAAGGGAAGAGCAGCGAGCTGACGCGTGAGCGCATAACCACGGCGTACTTCGGCCTCCGTGGCGCACGCGAGGGTGTGGCCGCATGATCAACCAGCTCGTCCAGGGTGTGCTGCTTGGCGGTTATTACGCGCTGATCGCCGCCGGCCTCTCGTTCATGTTTTCCGTGATGCGGATGATCAATCTCGCGCATGGCAGCCTGGCTGTGGTCGCGGCATACGCGCTGTTCGTGCTCGCCAGCCAGTTCGGCATTTCGCCGTTCCTCGGCATCCTGATCGTGCTGCCGCTTATGGCGATCCTCGGATGGGTGCTGCAATACGTCGTGCTGGAGCGCGCCGCGCGCGCCGGGCGGCTGGTGCCGATCCTCACGACATTCGGGCTCGCAATCATCATCGATAACCTCCTGTTCGAGCAGTTCGGTGCCAACACGCGTTCGCTTGCGCCGTACATCGGCAGCCTGTCCTACGATTCATGGCAGATCGGCGAGGACATCTTTGTCGGCAAGATCGCCGTGCTGACGCTCGTCACCGCTATCGTCGTGCTGGCTGCGATCCAGCTGTTCCTGAACTTCACCCAGCTCGGCCGCGCTGTCCGCGCCACTTCGGACGATCCGGACACGGCCGGCCTCCTTGGCATCGACGCGCAGAAGATCAACGGCACGGCGACGGCCATCGCCATGGCCACCATCACCCTGGCCGGGGCGGCGCTCGGCATGCGGGCGACCTTCGATGCCTATGCGGGTGGGCCGCAATTGTTATTCGCGTTTGAGGCTGCGGTGATCGGTGGCGCCGGGTCGGTCTGGGGGACGCTGTTCGGCGGCATCGTGCTGGCGCTCGGGCAAACCATCGGCGCCCAGATAACGCCCCAAGGCTTCCTGATCGGAGGCCATATCGCCTTCTTCCTCGTGCTCTTCTTGCGCCTCGCGATTCCCGGCTCCACCTTCCGCCTCTACCTCGCGACGATGCTAGGGAGGCCGGCGTGACGGCGACCGCCCGCATCGAACGCTGGACGGAGCGATCGCGCATCGCGGTGGCGGCTGTTGCGATCATCATCATCGCGCTGGCTTTCGGGCCGCATTTCCTTTCGGCCGGCGCGACCGACAGGCTCACCGCGCTGTTCATCTATGTCACGCTCGCGGCGATGTGGAACGCGCTGGCCGGCTTTGGCGGGCTGATTTCGGTCGGGCAGCAGGCCTTCTTCGGCCTCGGCGCGTATTTATCCATCCGCCTCGCCGATGCGGGGATCGATCCGTTCCTGTCGTTTCCGATTGCCGCCATCGGCGTCGGGATCGCGGCGCTGCCGCTGTCGCTGCCGATGCTTCGCCTGCGCGGCGGCGAATTCGCCATCGGCATGTGGGTCGTGGCGGAATTGATCCATCTATTGGTCAATCTCGACACGCTGGTGCGCGGCGAGACGGGCACGTCCCTCATCTCGCTCAACGCTTACGAGACGAACGCGCGCCGCACCTACATTTACTGGATGGCGCTCGCCGCCATGATCGTCCTGCTCGGTGCGCTATTCACGCTGCTCCGCAGCCGTACCGGCGCTGCCATACAGGCGCTGCGCGACGACGAGCAGGCGGCGGCATCGCTGGGCGTGCGGGTGCAGCGTACCAAGCGGATCCTGTTCGTGCTGGCGGCCGCGGGCGCTGGGATGGCAGGCACGCTGTGGCTCGCAACCGCCATCACGTTCCAGCCGAAGACATTTTTCGGGGTGCAGTGGACGGCGTACATGATCTTCATGGTGCTGGTCGGAGGCATCGGCACGTTCGAGGGAGCGATCCTCGGTGCGGTCATCTTCTTTCTCGCCGAGACCTGGTTCGGCGCGACGGGCGTCTGGTATCTCGTCGGCCTCGGGGCAGCGGCCGTCCTTTTCTCGCTGCTGCTGCCGCGCGGCCTTTGGGGCGCGATCGAGGATCGCTGGTCGCTCCGTCTGCTGCCGGTGGGGTACCGGGTTGTGGCAACCGGCTCGCCCGCCTCGCCAAGCGGCGCTGTCGCCGCAGCCGGCGAAACAGGGAGATAGGCGATGCTCTATGGCAAGACGATCGTCGTCACTGGAGTCGCCTCCGGCATCGGGGCCCGGACGGCGGACCTTGCCGCCGGGTTTGGCGCCGATGTGATCGGCATCGACCGGGTCAAGCCGGCCGATGGGATCGCAAATTTCATCGCCGCCGATCTCGGCTCGCCCGCGGGTATCCGGTCCGCGCTATCGCAATTGCCCTCGCGCATTGATGCGCTGTGCAATGTCGCGGGCATCTCGGGCAAAGGCGGTGCGGTGGCGACGCTGTCGGTGAATTTCTACGGCCTGCGCGCACTCTCGGAGGCGCTGGCACCGCGCATTCGCGAGGGCGGCGCGATCGTCAACGTCGCATCCATCGCCGGCTTCGGCTGGCGCGCCAACCTCAACCGCGCGATCTCGCTGGCGAGCGTCGAAGGCTTTCCCGACGTGAAGGCCGTCGTCGACGAGCACCAGATCAAGGACGCCGAGTCCTATCCGGTGTCCAAGGAAGCGCTGCTGCTATGGACCCACCGCGCCGCGCACCACGATCTGTTCAAGGCGCGAGGAATCCGCGTCAACGCCGTCAGCCCCGGTCCCGTCGAAACGCCTATCCTCGGCGAGTTCCGCGCTGTGCTCGGCGACGAGCGCGTCGATAGCGACATCGCGCGCGTCGGCCGCTCCGGCACGCCGGCCGATATCGCGCCGGTAATCCTGTTCCTGTGTTCGGATGGCGCACGCTGGATCAACGGCGCCAATGTACCGGCGGACGGCGGGCTGGAAGCCTCGGTCAACGCTGAAGTCTTGCGGTTTTAAGAAGGGAACGCGTCATGGATATCGGTCTACTGATCAACGGCGAACAACAGGGCGCAGCCGGCGGAGCGGTTTTCGTCCGCAACGACCCGTTCACCGGGAAGGCGGCGACCAAGGCCGCGGCCGCGAGCGTTGCCGACGTGAACCGCGCCATCGAAACCGCAGCAGCGGCATTCCCGGCGTGGTCGAAGACCGGTCCGAGCGAGCGCCGCGCTATTCTCAACAAAGCCGCGGACGTCATGGCGTCGAAGGCGGACGAATTCATCCGCCTCGCGATGGAGGAAACGGGCGCAACCGGCCCGTGGATCGGCTTCAACGTGATGCTGGCGAGCGGCATGCTGCGCGAGGCTGCGGCGATGACGACGCAGATCACCGGCGAGGTTATCCCGGCCGACAAGCCGGGGGTGCTGTCTCTGACCATCCGCCAACCGGCCGGCGTCTGCGTCGGCATGGCGCCGTGGAATGCACCGGTGATCCTCGGGACGCGGGCGATCGCGATGCCGCTGGCGTGTGGCAACACCGTTGTCTTCAAGGCATCGGAGAATTGCCCGGCGACGCATCGGTTGATCGGCCAGGCGCTGGTCGAGGCGGGCGTGCCGGCAGGCGTCATCAACGTCGTTACCAACGATCCGAAGGACGCGCCGCAGATCGTTGAGGCGCTGATCGTCCATCCGGCCGTGAAGCGGGTCAACTTCACCGGCTCGACGCGCGTCGGGCGTATCATCGCGGAGATCGCCGGCCGCCACCTCAAGCCCGTGCTGCTGGAACTCGGCGGCAAGGCACCTCTCGTCGTTCTCGATGATGCCGACGTCGATGCGGCGGTAAACGCCGCGGTGTTCGGTGCGTTCATGAATCAGGGCCAGATCTGCATGTCGACTGAGCGGCTGATCGTCGACGAGAAGATCGCCGACGAGTTTGTCGCCAAGCTGGCCGCGCGTGCCGCCAAGCTGCCAGCGGGCGACCCGCGCGGGCACGTGGTGCTCGGATCGCTGGTCAGCCTGGATGCGGCGCTGAAGATGGATGCGCTGATCGACGACGCAACGGCCAAGGGTGCGGTCGTGGTCGCCGGCGGCAAGCGCAACGGCTCCGTGGTCGATGCCACCATCGTCGACAAGGTGACGCCGGCGATGCGCATCTACCAGGAAGAGTCGTTCGGGCCGGTGAAGCCGGTGATCCGCGTCAAGGACGAGGACGAGGCCGTGCGCATGGCGAACGACACCGACTACGGCCTGTCGGGCGCGGTCTACAGCCGCGACATTCGCCGCGCGCTCGCGGTCGCAGCGCGCATCGAAACCGGCATCTGCCACATCAACGGGCCGACGCTCAGCGACGAAGCGCAGATGCCGTTCGGCGGCGTCAAGGGCAGCGGCTACGGCCGCTTTGGCGGCAAGGCCGCGATCGCGGAGTTTACCGATCTGCGCTGGATCACCATCGAGGATCCGCAGCAGCACTATCCCTTCTAGGAGACGGAAGAAGAGCGAGCAGAAACCGTGCATTTCGTGACCACGAGAGATGTGACACTGCACTATCGGCTGGATGGCGATCCCGCCCGCCAGCCGCTGCTCGCTTTCGTCAACTCGCTGGGAACCGATTTCAGGATCTGGGACGACGTGGCGAAGCACCTGCGGCGGCATTTCGCGGTGTTGCTGCACGACACGCGTGGGCATGGCCTGTCATCTATCGGGGAAACGCCCTACACGATCGAAACACTGGCCGCCGACCTCGGTGAACTCGCCGACCACGTCGGCGCGCGCCGTCTTATCGTTTGCGGCATCTCCGTCGGCGGTCAGGTCGCGATCAGCCTGGCTAACTTGCGGCCGGACCTCGTTTCCGCACTCATCCTTTGCGATACAGCGCCCAGGATAGGCGACGAGATGTCGTGGAATATGCGTATCGCCGCCATCGAGGCAGGCGGCATAGAGGCGGTGGCCGACCCGATAGTGACGCGGTGGTTCGCGCCGGGATATGTCGCGCGGCACCCGGAGGAATTTGCAGGCTACCGCGCGATGCTCGTCCGGCAGCCCCGGCAGGGCTACATCGCGACCTGCGCTGCGCTCCGCGAGTCGGACCTTACCGAAACGGTGCGCGAGATCACCGTGCCAACACTGTGTCTCGTCGGCGAGCACGATGCGTCAACCCCACGGCATCTCGTCGAGGCCATGGCGAAACTCATCTCCGGCGCCGAGTTTCGCGCTATCCCCGCCGCCGGACATCTGCCGCCAATCGAGCGCCCCGAGGCGCTCGCCGAAATTGTCCGGACGTTCGCGTCCCGTATTGCAATGGAGTCGCTGTCCCATGTCGCTCACTGAGTCGAAATCGCAAATACGGCGGGAGGGCGAAAGCACTCGTCGCGCTGTGCTTGGCGACTCCTACGTCGACAGCACAGGCACAACGACCACCCAGTTCGATGCGCCGTTCCAGGACCTGATCACCGAGGCTGCATGGGGTCAGGTCTGGTCGCGCCGGGAGTGGAGCAAGCGGGAGCGGTCGATCGTGACGATCGCGCTCCTGGCCGCGCTCGGGCATTACGAGGAGATGGCGATGCACATTCGCGCCACGGCGCGCACCGGGGCTAGCGAAGCGGACGTCCGCGAAGCGTTGCTGCACGTCGCGATCTACGCCGGCGTGCCGACCGCCAACGCCGCGTTCCGCGTAGCAAAGCAAGTATTCGCCGAGATGGAGGCGGAAAAGCCGGCATGACGCAGCGGGACACCAACGCCGCACCCGAAACCGGCCCGTTCTTTCCGCGCGACCGGAACTGGCACCCGCCGGCGTACGCCCCCGACTACAAGTCGACGATCCTGCGTTCACCGCAGCGTGCGCTGCTCTCATTCGACAACACCATCTCCGAGATCACGGGCCCGGTGTTCGGCCACAGCCTTATCGGCGAACTGGACAACGACCTGATCCATAACTTCGCCAAGGCTGGCGAATCCGCGATCGGGCCGCGCATCATCGTGCACGGTCGCGTGCTGGATGAACGCGCCCGCCCCGTCCCAGGTGTCCTGATCGAGTTCTGGCAGGCCAACGCCGGCGGCCGCTATCATCACAAGCGCGACGGCTATCTCGCGCCGCTCGATCCCAATTTCGGCGGCTACGGCCGCACGATCTCCGCGGACGACGGCACGTACAGTTTGCGCACCGTGAAGCCGGGTCCCTACCCCTGGCCTAACGGCGTCAACGACTGGCGACCGGCGCACATCCATTTCTCCGTGTTCGGCTCCGGCTTCGCTCAGCGCCTGGTCACCCAGATGTACTTCGAGGGCGACCCGCTGATCCCGCTCTGCCCCATCGTGCGGACGATCCGCGACCCTGCCGCGATCGAGATGCTGGTCGCGCCGCTCGATATGAGCGCGACAATCCCGATGGACGCGACCGCCTATAAGTTCGATATCGTGCTGCGCGGGCGCCGCTCGACGCTGTTCGAGAACCGGCTGGAGGGCAACTGATGCCGCAGCCGCTCGACCGCCTCAAGGAAAGCCCGTCGCAAACGGCCGGGCCCTACGTTCATATCGGCCTCACACCCAATTTCCTCGGCATCGGCGGGGTGTGGCAGTCCGATCTTGGCGTTGCGATGATCAACGAGCGTACGCGAGGCGAGCGGATCGTGGTGAGCGGACGGGTGATGGACGGCAACGGCGCCGCTCTCCGCGATTGCCTGGTCGAGATATGGCAGGCGGATGCTGCCGGCCTTTACCCGAGCCCGGCCGAGATGCGCGGGGCGGCGGATCCGAATTTCACCGGTTGGGGCCGATGCGCCGCGGACCCGGAAACGGGCGAGTTCCGCTTCGCCACCGTCAAGCCGGGTCGGGTCCCCTATCGCGAAGGCGCGATGCAGGCGCCGCACATCAGCTTTCTCATCCTGGCGCGCGGCATCAACCTCGGTCTCAACACGCGCATGTATTTCGGCGATGAGGCGGCGGCCAATGCCGAGGACCCGCTGCTCGCGCGCATTGAGCATCGCGATCGCGCCACCACCCTCATCGCGCCGCGCGCCGGCGACACCTACACCTTCGACATTCGTCTGCAGGGCGCGGGGGAAACGGTGTTCCTGGACATCTAGCCATGGCCGCGACTCCTTTCGACGATCCTCTTCTGAGCGCGCTGCTCGGCGATGACGGCATCGCTGCGAGCTTCACTTCGGAAGCCGAAGTCGGCGAAATGAACCGCTTCGAGGCGGCGTTAGCAGAGGCTGAGGCGGCTGAAGGCGTGATCCCGACGGACGCAGCACAGGCGATCGCGAGCGCCTGCGCGGTTTTCAGACCGGATTTTGCTGCGCTCCGCGCGGGAGCGGCACGCGACGGCGTCATCGGTCCGGAATATGTGCGCCAGTTGCGGGCGCACGTGGGCTCGCGGCATGGCGATCATGTTCACCTTGGCGCCACCAGCCAGGACCTCGCGGACACGAGTCTCGTGCTGCGGCTGGGCAAGGTGGTCACCGAATTCGACGCCCGGCTAAGCGCGGTGACGAACAGACTGGACGACCTGCATGGTGCATTCGGACGTAACACTCTCATGGGTCGTACACGCATGCAGGATGCGCAGCCAATCGAGGTCGCGGATCGCATCCGGACGTGGCGCGGGCCGCTCGAGCGGCACCGTACGCGCCTCGCCGAGATCAGGCCCCGCCTGCTCGTGCTGCAATTTGGCGGCGCCGTGGGGACGCGCGAAAAGCTCGGCGCGAAGGGAGACGCGGTTGCCCGTCGCCTCGCTCAGACCCTTGGGCTGGGCTACGCCGAGCCATGGCACAGCCAGCGCGACCGCTTCGCCGAGCTCGCGGCGTGGCTGGCTCTGGTCAGCGGCAGCCTCGGCAAGATCGGGGCGGATGTTGCCCTGATGGCGCAAAATGCAGTCGCCGAGGTGCACCTTACGGGCGGCGGTGGCTCATCCGCGATGCCACACAAGTCCAACCCTGTCGCGGCCGAGGTGCTGGTCGCCCTCGCGCGCCACAACGCCACGCTCTCGGCGAACATGCAGCACGCGCTTGTGCACGAGAACGAACGCTCCGGCGCGGCGTGGACACTGGAATGGCTGACGCTGACGCAGATGGTGATCGGCACGGCGGCAGCGCTCCGCACGGCGCTCGTGTTGCTCGGCCGCATCGAGTCCATCGGCAAGCCGGTGTGACGCGATGCGCACCCAGGTCGCCATTATCGGAGCGGGTCCGGCCGGTCTTTTGCTCGGCGAGTTGCTCGCCCGTGTCGGTATCGATGCTGTCATCGTCGAAATCCGCTCGGCCGACTATGTGCTGTCGCGCGTACGCGCCGGCGTCCTCGAAGACGGCACCGTTCGTTTGCTCGAGGAGGCCGCCTGCGGCGCGCGGGTGCACGCCGAGGGTCTGGTGCATGAAGGCATCGCCCTCGCCTTCGCGGGCGCGCGGCATCGGATCGACCTGAAGCATCTTTCGGGCGGGCGTACGGTCACCGTTTACGGGCAAACCGAGTTGACACGCGATCTCATGAGCGCGCGTGCCGCCGCCGGACGTGTTTCGATCTACGAAGCCTCGGACGTCGCGATCCACGATATCGATCGCGACAAACCGTACATCACACTCGTTGCAAACGACCGCCCAGCGCGCCTCGATTGCGACTACATCGCGGGCTGCGACGGCTACCACGGCATCAGCCGCCAATCTGTACCGGAGGGAGCGCTGCGCACCTTCGAGCGCGCCTATCCATTCGGCTGGCTGGGTGTGCTCGCCGATGTCCCGCCGGTGAGCGACGAGCTGATCTACGTCAATCATCCGCGCGGATTTGCCCTTTGCTCCATGCGTTCGAAGACGCGCAGCCGCTACTATGTACAGGTGCCGATCGAAGAAAAGGTCGAAGCGTGGAGCGACGATCGCTTCTGGGACGAATTGCGTGCGCGTCTGCCGGAGGAAACCGCCGTGCGCGTGACCACCGGCCCGTCGATCGAAAAATCGATTGCGGCGCTCCGCTCCTTTGTTGCCGAGCCGCTGCGCTTTGGCCGTCTGTTCCTGTGTGGCGACGCCGCCCACATCGTCCCCCCGGCAGGCGCCAAGGGCCTCAACCTAGCCGCCAGCGACGTGCACTATCTCGCCGAGGCGCTTGGTCAGCGGTATTCCGAGGGCTCGGAGGCGGGACTCGACGCCTACTCCGCCCGCGCGCTCGCCCGCATCTGGAAAGCGGAGCGCTTCTCGTGGTGGATGACCGCCGTCTTGCATCGTTTCCCGGAGACCGGTGCATTCGAGCAGCGGCTGCAAGAGGCAGAACTTGATTACATCACGCAATCCGCCGCAGCGGGGCGGGTATTGGCGGAGAATTACGTCGGCCTTCCGTACTGACGATTCGAGGAGAAATAAGGCGACGCTGCGCCGAGGATACTTGAACTAGGGCGTCGGGCGCGGGCGGGGCACGGGTGGCACGAGGCTCGCTGGCGGAGCCGGCGTAGCGCCGCCCGGCGGTTTCGCGGCCGGCGCGACCGGGTTCACGGACACGCCGAAGAGTCGCCACTGGCCGTCGATCGCCTGGTACAGGAGTTCGAAGTGCACCGCCGACGGCTTGGTCGGGAACGTGCCTTCGATGTGCAGCATCTGGCTTTGGTCGATCGACGGCGGCTCGGTCAGCTTCGGTTCGAGCACGACCACCGCGCTGAGGTCGATACCCGCCCGGCGGAGCGGAGCGAAGATAAGCGCGAGATTGGCATCGCTGTTGCGGTCGCGGAAGGACGGCGACGCGAGCTCACGAAACACCGTGTAGTTGCCGGTAACATTCGCCTGGTCGAGTGCGACCAGCGTCGTGCGGACGAGGGTCGCGACGATTATCGTGTTGTCCCGGGCCGTAGTATCGGAGGCGGCGCCGGATGACTGCGCGACGGCCGCCCCCGCCGTGAAGGCGAGGGCGCTGATGAACGCGACTAAGCGGCGGAGATCACGTTTCCCGCGGCGGCGCGACGTCACCAACTCAATGTGACGCCGGCGTTGGTCATGGTGTCGCCATTGCTGGTGGCGGCGCCGACGCTCAGAAGCGCGTTGTTGCCGAAGTTGCGGTAGTAGCCGACCGCCGCGCCGACCTGGCCGTTGTACATGCCGACGGCGCCGCTTAGCTGATTATCGCCGGTTGCGCGCGAATTTGGATGCAGCCCGGCAAGCGCCGCGCTAAGCGCGCCTACGGTCTTGATCTGACTGCCGAGACCCGTCAGCGGGCTGAGATCCATGCTCGTCGTCGCTAGGTTGCCGCTGGCGTCCGACGTAACGAAGTAGGTGCTTCCGCTCTGGGCGTCCTTGCTCGCCTGCGAGTTGATGCCCGCGAAGGTGTAGGTGTTGTCGGGCGTCCCGAACATCTGCTGGCCCGCGATTGTCGCGACCGCCCCCGCGCCGAAGGCGGAGGAGTTGGCGCCCTCAGCGCGCGCGCCGGCGCCAACGGCGGTGTTCCTCCATCCGTCACCCGCTGCGTAAGCCCCATTGCCGACCGCCAAGTTGGCGCTGTCATTGCCGGAGGCATTGGCCGTGGCACCAAAGGCGGCGTTGGCGCTGTTGTCGCCGCTGGCGTTAGCCTGATCACCGCTGGCGTTGTTGGAGCTTCCGGCACCCCAGGCCTGGGACAAGCTGCCAAACGCAGAGTTGTCGCTGCCATCGCCGTGGGCGTCGCTGTAGGCGCCGTTGGCAGTGTTGACGCTGCCGTCGCCATAAGCGAAGGCGTTGTCGCCGGTAGCGGTGTTATGGCTTTCGATGGGTCCGGCGCCGGACGACGACTGGCCAGAACTGCCGCTGGACGCTCCGTTGCCGGACGACGACTGGCCGGAACTGCCGGAACTGCTCACCGTGCTGTGGGCATCAGCGCCGTTGCCGACCGCGGTATTGCCGGCGCCCACATCGCCCGAAGCGTTGGCGCCCTGACCGCAGGCCGTGTTAGTTCCGTTGAATCCGTCGTCTCCCGCACCACCGCTGCTGCTGCTTTGGGCGTCCGTGCAGATCACCGCCTGCGCCGGACTGAGGGTGAGTGTCGCGACAAAGCCACCCGCCAGAATCACGAGCCACGCGCCCGCGACAACCTTGGAAATATACCTCGCCCGCGCGCCGCGCTCGTCCGCAATAGCCGGAGACAAGAGATCATTCATTGCACTGCTCCGACGATTGACGGCCTGCCCGAATCCAATTTTCCACGACGCCAAGTTTCGGAGGACCGCGTGAAGTAACCAGTCGCCAAATGACGACTATCCAGTGGATCATCGTGGGAGGCGGGTAGAGGACCGCGATCTGTTGCTGGTATGTAACTGAGGGGCAGATGACGAGGCCCGCCGATCAGAGGCTGGCCTAGTGGTGTGGCGCATGCGTGAGCTGGTTGATCGCGTCTACGAGGCGGCGTTTGTGCCCGAGCAGTGGAATCGCGTGCTTCAGGGCGCGTGCGATCTCTCGGCATCGGCCAGCGGCCAGGTATTATTCTTCAGCCCCAACGGCCCGCCGCGTGGCATCACGCTCGACAACCTGCGGCCCGTGTTCAACCGCTTCATCAAAGGCGACTTTTGGACGTCCTGCGCTAGCGTGCAGAGAATCTGCAGCGTGCGCCCGGCGAGCTTCGTGCGTGTCGAGGACCTTGTGCCCGCCGAGGAGATTGCGCGCGATCCGCTGCGCATCATGCTCAGGAAGTTCGGGATCGGCGCCCATCTGTGCACCGCCATACCGATGCCGACCGGCGAGTTGGCAATATTCGTCTTCCAGAAATGGACGAACGACGGAGGCTATGAACAGGATGAGATCGACAAGCTGAATGCTCTCAGGCCGCACCTCGAGCGCGCGAGTCTGGTCGCCGGCCGTATTGGCATCGAGCGGGCCGAGGCGACCAGTTCCACGCTCGATCTCATGGGATGGCCGGCGGCCGTGCTCTCCTCGGGCGGACGGGTGATGGCGATGAATCCGCGCCTGGCACGCATGAGCGCCACGTTCCTGCCGGTCGCGTTCGGCGGACTAGCCATCGCCGACGCTAACGCCAACGAGCGGTTTCAGGCGGCGATGGAGCGCATGAACCGGGCCGGCGCCGGGGGCAGCTCCATCCCTGTTCCGGCGATCGGCGACGAACCGGCGTTGGTCATCCACCTTCTGCCGCTCCGGCGCGTAGCGCACGACATCTTCGGCGGTGCCGAGACTCTCATCCTGGCCACTCCGATCGCGGCGAGCCAACTGGCGCCGTCGGCGACGCTCCTCAATGTGCTTTTCGACATGACGCCGGCGGAGGCGCGGCTTGCGACGGACCTCACCGGCGGCCTCACGCTTGCCGAATCCGCCGCCAAGCATGGCGTCACGGTGAAGTCGTCGCGCACGTATCTGGAACGCATCTTCCGCAAGACAGGCATCCATCGGCAGGGCCAGCTCGTCGCCATGCTGAAGACTGTCCAGCCGCACGCATCGCCGCCTTCAGGATGACATCGGCGGCAACATGAATATTCACGAGCGCACCAACACGCCTCGCCGCCGACAGGCGGCAAAGAACGCGGTCCGCAGCGGCGACGGCTACGCGCAGTCCCCGGAGGCAGCGCGGGCAAGCGCCAAGCGACCAGCTTCCGCAACCAGGCTGCTTACCGGGCTGACGGGCCTGGTCGCCGCGGTGGCAGCCATTGTTGCCCTGAAGCGGCTCGACCTGCCGCTTCACGAAAAGACGCTGCTGACCATCTTCTGCACGGCCGCGGCGATGATCGTTGTCGATTTCGTAGCCTATCGAACGTGGACGAATCCCTCGGCGGGGATGGCGTTGCGCGCGGCCAACGCATGGAGCGTCGAGCGCATCGTCTCCAAGCTGGTCGGATTCTGGGCGACGATCGGCGCAGTCGCGGTGGCCTATTCAATCTTCCCCGAATATCACGGTGGCTTTTACGCCGAGCCTCTTGCCGCGGCCCGCCTGATGCTTCCGTGGCTGCTATTGGCTTCGCCGTTCTACATCGCTTACGTCGATCGCCGGCAGGCCGAACCCGAGGACATCTACGCGGAACTCGGACGCTTCCTGACGGCCCGCGGTCCGCTGCCGCGGCGCGAGCTGCTCGGCCAGCATGCCCGCGCCTGGCTGGTCAAAGGCTTCTTCCTGCCACTGATGTTCGCTTATCTCGCCACCGGGCTCCACGATGTGTGGGCCGTGGACGTCACGAAATTGTGGGGCAACTTCGGTGCCCTGTATGAAGCGTCGTATGACGCAATCTTCCTGATCGATCTGCTGTTCGCCGTGGTCGGCTACCTGTTCACGTTCCGCCTGCTCGACACGCATATTCGTTCCGCCGAGCCGACCGTTGCCGGTTGGGTCGTCTGCCTCATCTGCTACCAGCCCTTCTGGAGCATCATCGGATCGAACTACCTGCAATACGAGCAGGACAAATTCTACTGGGGCGGACTGACGGCCGGCCATCCGGTCATCTACGTGGCGTGGGGAAGTCTGATCCTCGCCGCCAGCGCCATATATGCCGTTTCCACGGTCGCCTTTGGGCTGCGTTTCTCTAACCTCACGCATCGCGGGATCATTACGAGCGGCCCCTACCGGTGGACCAAACATCCCGCATACTTTTTCAAATGCCTGTCGTTCTGGCTGATCTCGATTCCCTTTCTGTCGAACCAGGGAATTGAGGCCGCGCTGGCGCAGAGCGCGCTGCTGATCCTCGGCAACGCCATCTACGTCGCGCGCGCTTACACCGAGGAAAAGCATCTCAGCCGCGATCCGGTCTATCGCGAGTACCAGCAGTTCATCCGGGAGCACGGCGCCGTGGCGCGTCTCGTCAAGCTGGTGAAGCCGGCGCTGCGCTGATCGCAGACCCGGGGTGCGGACTATTGATGCGTCGTGCCGCTCGCATCGACGGCACCTCGACAAGCGCGTAAAAAATGTAAGCGCCGAGCAGGGACGCCAATACCGCGATCGCAATTCCGGCGATCTGTATGGCGGGCTGCGCGGGCAGCCGTTCCACAATCGTGAAGACCCTGTCCCCTATCGGATTGTGGATGAGATAGAGGGAGTAGGAGAAGCCGCCTGCGAACGCCAGCAGGCGTAGACTTTTCGGCCACGGCGCGAGGATCAACGCGGCGGCGAGGATGCCGCTCAGCATGTCGCCGATTCCTACCGTTTGCGAGCAGACCGCTGCGAAGGCGGCGGTCCACAGCAGAAGCTCTACCCAGTGGAGGCGACGTTCGAACCAGAGGAATGTCGTAAAGCCGAAGGCGAAGAGCGGCAGATAGTAGAAGACCAGGCGTGGATCGCTGCCCAGGTACGCCGCCGCCAATGTCGCGAGCAGGAAAAGACGGATGGTCCACTGCGATCTGCCGATCAGAGCGGAAGCGGTGAAGAGGATTAGGACGTAGTACTGAAACTCGATCGCGAGCGTCCAATAGGCGACGTTCAGCCACTGCGCGCCATTCACCCAGGGAACCAGATAGGCGGGATGAAGCAGCACGTCCCGGAGATCGAGGTGGGGAAGGATGCCCCGCGACCAGGGCGCGAGATAGGCGATAAACGGAAGCGCGACGCATAACACTACCGACGCGAGGTACGGCGGCTCGAGCCGGACGATTCGGGCGAGGAAGAACCTCCAGCCATCCGTGCGCAGCCGGTAGCCCCTCGCCGCCATCGCATAAGGAATGATGAAGCCGGAGATAACGAAAAACACGTCGACGCCGAGATAGCCGTACTCTCCGCTGATCTTCAGGAGGCCGGGCGGGCAGTCATCGTTGGCGGCCGTGAAGTGGAACCACATCACTGCCAGCGCCGCCAGTCCACGCATGTATTCTATGTGCGGCAGGCGGCGCTCTACGTTTGCTGCGCTACCCGATGTTGCGGGCCTCACTACGCGGGGCTCCGTCCCGGGCTTCTTTCGGCGAGCGTCGTCCGTCGGACCGCCGGCCAGAATTGGTCGGAGCCCAGACTGTCGATGAGGCCGTGCCAGTAGAGGATGTTGTAGACGGCGCTGTACGCGGCATTGGCCAGCGCCCGAGCGCCGAGGTAGTGGGCCGCCCGGCCGGCACCCGCAAAGGACGCGACCACCGGCCGGCGCCATGCGGCGCTTCCCGCGCAGAGTCGCACCGCTGCCCGGTTAAGCGTGTTCCGCTGCCGGTACCAGCGCGCGGCTTCCTCTGCCAGCGCGGTGCGCGTGAACCCTTCCCGAAGAGCGATCTCGGATCTGCCAAATGCCTCCGCGTTCTTCGCCCATGCGCCGTAGCCGTGCGCGCCAACATGGGTCGATAGCGCCCGTTGGCTGTAAGTAAAGCGACCGCCCCGATCAGCGAGGCGGAAGCCGAGCTGGAAATCCTCGCCGCGTGCCAGGCCGACGCCAAATCCGCCGACGGCACGGAACAGCTGGCTCGGCACCGAGCAATTGCCGCTGTAGAAATCCCGCGGGCCAGGCGTGCGGCCAGCCGCGAGCTCGGCCCCAAGCTTCGTAAGCTGCGCGTCCTCCCATGCCGTCCAGGGATCACGCCGCGCCGGTGGCGGCACTATGCGGCCGATGATGCTCGTGCGCTCGTCTTCCGTGTAGCGGGCGTGCTCCCCGACGAGCGCATCCGAGGCGATCATGTCGTCATCGAGAAACAGGAGCCGCCTGCCCCGCGCGACGGCGACGCCTGCGTTTCGTGCTGCGCCTGCGCCGGCATTCCGTTGCTGGATCAGCGCGACCCGCATCTGAGCATTCTTCGCGTAGCGCGCGACGACGTCGGTGGTTCCGTCCGTCGAGCTGTCGTTGACGACGATCAGCTCCCAGCGATCCGACGGGAACTGCTGCGCCGCCAGGCTCGCAAGCACAGCGGGAAGCAGCTCGGCGCGATTGCGCGTCGGGATGACAACGCTGAGCGCCGGCTCGCTCATATCGAAACGCGGCCTCGCGCGAGATCAGGGGGAAGGAACGTCCGCTCGCGCCGAGGCGCGGCCATCGCCGCATTGCCGGACTGAAGCGCATCGCGGATGGTCGAGAGGAATATCTCGCGGCGCGCGCGGGACCAGGATAGCGCGGCCGATGTCCAATCGGGCTCCTCCGCCGCTGCCACTCTCTCCGCGAGAAGCCGCGCGAACAGCGGGACATCGTCCGCGATCGCGACGAAGGAGGGGAGCGGCCCAAGGCCTCGCGTCGCGGCCGGCGTGGCGACAATCGGGCGACCGGTGGCAATCGCGGCCAGCATCTTTGTCTCGACGCCGCTGCCATAACGGGTCGGGACCGCCACCACCTTGGCGCCGGAAAGGAAGCCCGCGACATCGGAGACGAAGCCACGGTAGGTGATGCCTGGGACCCCGCCAAGCACGTGCTCCGCCCCTGCCCCCGCGACGTGGACAGAGATGCCGCGCGGAAGATGCGGGTGGATCTCCTTGAGGAACCAGCGGAGCGCATCGATATTGGGCAGCCACGACCAGGTCGCGAGCAGCGCGACGTCGAACGATGCTTCGCCGCTGGCCGCGCGCGGCTGTACACCCGGCTCGGGCATGACCGGCAGGACGGTAATGCGTGTCCCCGCCCCTGCAGCGCGAAGTACGTCGGCGTCTGTTTGGCTCAGCACGAAGATATTTTCCACGCGCGCAGCCGCGCGCGTTTCGAGCCGGCGGAGGTTTCGCGACTCGCGTCGATAAAGAGCGCGCCCAAGCCGCGACTGCTGAAAACGGGCCCCTTCAGCATAGAGCTCCGATTCGGCGTTGTGCATCAGCAGCCAGACCGGCACCGCCGACGGGAGCCAATCGAGCAGCCAGGTCATCTGGGTGTGATCGACAACGACAACGTCGATCCGCTTCTCCTTGATCAGACGCCTCATGCATTGGGCGTATGCCCGCCCATAGAATTTCTCGGCGGTGTATGGCCGCCTCGAAATCAGGCTTCGCGCCATCCAGACTCCGGCTCGCGCACCCGACCCCGATGTTTCGATGGTCCGCCGGCCACCGACGACGGTATCGGGGTCGGTCGGTGCATCCTGCCCGGGCCGCAGATAGCCGAGGACGATCACTTCGCATCCGAACCGCCGGAGCGCGTCCACCGTCGCCAGCGAAACGATATCGCCGCCGCTGCTCGCTTCCGACGGCGGGATCACGGTTGTCGCGAAAAGAACGCGCATCGCCATTCCTACCTGAGGCTGCCGGCAGAGATTTCGGCCCGATATCTGCGGACGAGAAGCAAGGTTGAACCAATATCCCCCACCAGTATCGCCGCCGCACACCCGAGAGCGCCGGCGAACGTTGCGCCGACGATTGCCAGCCCCACGCTTACGACGCCGCGGAAGAGATCGGCGCGCAAGGTCGCCTGCGGCAAGCCCATCGCCCAGAGGCCGTTTCCTATGATCACCCGGACGCTGCCGACCACGAGAGCGAGGCTGAGGACGCGGGCAACCACTCCCGCCTCGGCGCCTCGGCCCGGAAGCACGATCTCGCCGGCAAAGTCAGCGAAGAGAAAGACCGCCGCGACAAGCGCGACAAGAGCGGGAAGCACAATCCGGAAAGTCTTGATCAACGCCCTCTGCAATTGTCCGGGGCCGCGGCGAAACGCTTCCGCGGTGCGGACTTCCACACCGCGCAACAGCCCGAGCATCGTATGATTCACCAGGCCCGCGATGGTGCTGCCAGCTGCGTACACGCCGGTCGCTTCGCCGCCGTGCACGAGAGTCAGTATCCACGGCGTCAGATAGTAGGGCATGGAACCGCACGTCGCTGCAGCGAATGCCCATACGCCGAAGCGCGCTGAGCGGAGCAGGTAGCGATAGGCACCAACGAGCGAGGGCCGCACACGGTCGGCGTAGCAGCCGCACCACGCAGCGATGAACAGCGCGTTCGTGATCGACAGGATGACGAAGAAGCTGCCGACGTTGATGGTGCCTCGCGCCAGGATGAAGGTGAGCAAGGCGATCAGGAGGACGACCGCGACCGAATCCAGCGCGAGAATCAACAAAAGATCCCGCCGGACGAGCGACAGTGTTCGCAGGTAGGCCCGCAGCACGGTCGTCGTCATGAAAGCGGCGACCGATAGACCGAGGAGTGGGCCGAGACCGAGATACGCGAAAGTTACGAGACCGCCGAGGCTGAGGAGAGCGACCACTGTCTGCGCTCCAAACCCGAACAGGACGACATGGAAAGTCTGCAAGTCGGCTGAGGCGCGTTCTTCGGCGCGGAAAATCGGATATCCCGACAGGAAAAGGCTCTGGATCGCGATCGTCGCGAATAGCGCGGCGGAAACGGCGAGCGAATAGACGCCGAGTTCGCCGGCGCCCGCGAGCCGGCCGAGGGTTACCACCGGAATCGCCCCGGCGAGCGCCGCGACGCCTTGGTCAATGACGCCGACCAGCGACTGCCCGCCTTCGGTTGCGAGGATTGCTCTGACGTCGCGGCGAGAGCGCGGTGTGAGGTGCGTCGGCGCGGCCGAGGAAAATGGCTTGGCGGCCGGCATCGGGCGGCTCAGTCCGTTCCGCGGAGCGCCGCCTGCGCGGGTTGCGGAACGCCTCGGTCCACGTCCCGCGACGGGCGATGCCGGTGCTCGACGGGAGGCGCCCACGGGGCGGATCTCTTGCCAGAGGAAATTGCAAGGAGCGGAAGCGTGCGCATGACGATGAGCAGATCGAGGAGGAGAGACCGCCGGCGGATATACTCGACGTCGAGGGCGAGGCGCTGTTCCACTTCCCGCAGGGAATGCATCGTCCCGCGGCTGCCGTTCACCTGCGCCCAGCCAGTGATACCCGGCTTCACCGCATAACGGGCGTGGTAGCCCGGAATACTCGCGAGATAGAGTTCCTCGTGCGCAAGAGCATGTGGCCGAGGTCCGACAATGGACATCTCGCCGCGGAGCACATTCCAAAGCTGCGGGATTTCGTCGAGCCCGCGGTTGCGCAGGAACCCGCCGACGCCAAAAACGCGCCCGTCGTTGTCTTCGACGGCCGTGATCTCCCGGCAGTCTGGCCCGTCACAGCGATCGCGCGAGAGGGTCCGCAGTTTGCAGATGTTGAAGACACGCCCGTGCAGCCCACGCCGCGGCTGGAAATAGAAGATCGGACCGCCGCTAGTCAGCTTGATGGCCACGCTGGCAACGAGCAGCACCGGTAACAGCACGACAAGCGAAATCAGGGCGACGGAGATGTCAAAGATGCGTTTCGGGACCCCTTCCCGCTGCGAAAACTTGACCTGAAGCCGGTCCAGAGGACGGTTCATCGCGTCACCTCCGCGACGCGTGACGGCCGTTCCCCTTCCGGCGTGGGCGTGTCCCGCGGAGGCGTGCGCGTAACGGTGCCTTCCGCAAGCAGGGCGGAGGCGAGAATCTCGACGATCCGCTGCGACGCTTTTCCGTCGCCATAGAAATGTCGACGCGCGCGTGTCCGGGCCGGCGCGGCAACCAGAACCGCGCGTTCTATGCCTTCGACAATCCGAGCAGGCTCGGTCCCGACAAGACGGGCGGCGCCGTATTCCACTGCCTCCTGGCGCTCGGTGACGTCGCGCATCACGAGGATCGGCTTGCCAAGCTCAGACGCTTCTTCCTGCAGGCCGCCGGAATCCGTGAGCACCGCATTCGCGCGCTGCAGGAGCCAGACGAACGGCAGGTAGCCGAGGGGCTCGACCAGCGAGACGTTGGCGAGACCACTGAGCGCGGCGAGTGGGGCACGCCGCGCCTCTGGGTGCGGATGAAGCAGGTACACGAAGCGCCATTTCTGATGCCGGTTCGCGAGCTCGCGAACCGCGGTCATGGCGCTGTCGAGCCGCGCGCCATGATTCTCGCGCCGGTGGGCGCTGACGAGAACGACCTTCCTGTCCGAGTTCGACAGATCCTCGACGAGATTTGATGCGAGGATGTGAGCGAAGTCCTTCGCCGTCGCCCCCACGAGCGCGTACTGCGCGATGTGCAGCGCATCGATAACGGTGTTGCCCGTCACGTGGATGCGCGAAGGATCGACCCGCTCGCCGATAAGGTTCAGCTTTGCCTGCTCGGTCGGGGCAAAATGCAGCGCGGCCAGGCGGCCGACCATGGCGCGGTGCGCCTCCTCCGGAAAGGGCGCCGAGGCATCCCATGTCCGCAGCCCGGCCTCGACGTGCCCAACCGGAATCCGGCGATAGAAGGCCGCAAGCGACGCGGCGAAGCACGTTGTGGTGTCGCCATGCACGAGCACGAAGTGGGGAGCGCACTCGGCGAGGACCTTGTCGACGCCGGCGAAGATGCGGGTGGCAACTTCGCCGAGCGCCTGCCCCGGTTGCATCAGGTCGAGGTCGTAGTCCGGAACGATCTGGAAGGTGTCGAGGACCTGGTCGAGAAGGTCGCGATGCTGACCTGTGACGCAGACCACCGTCTCGAAGCGGGGATGCCCGGCGAGAGCGTGGACGACCGGGGCAAGCTTTATCGCTTCAGGGCGTGTCCCGAAGACGATGAGGACCCTCTGCTTCTGCATGTCCTGGGCACTACGCGGGTATCAGGTTCCAACGGGTACGCCGTTAGCATATCGTTAACCATTATGAGATTGGAGGTTATTTTCTCGGCGGCTTCAGCATCGGGGGAAAAGCCGGATCGGCCCGCGAGCCCTAGGAACGCTTGGCGTTCTGCGTGGCCGCCGTGTTCCGGCGGCGCCTCGCGGCGGCGGCGATTGCGATCCCGATGAAAGCCGCATTCCCGACGAGGTAGCGCTTCCAGAGCCGACGCGGCTCGCAGACAAGTCGCCAAAGCCATTCCAGCCCGGCCCGCTGCAGGATGCGCGGAGCACGCGGAATAAAGCCCGCGAGCACATCGAAGCTCCCGCCGACGCCAAGGATCACCGGCACGCCGAGACGATCGCGGTGCTGCTGCGCCCACGTTTCCTTGAACGGCGTTGGCATCCCGATGAAGAGGAGGTCGGCGCCGCTTGCTCGGATCCTTTCGATGAGCGAGGCGTGTTCGTCCTTGTCGAAATAGCCGTCCTGGAACCCAGCGATGCGCAGATTCGGGTAGCGCGCACGATAGACTTCCACGAGGCGATCGATCACCGGACGCCGCGCACCGAGAAGGAAAGCCGAGAGGCCGTCAGCCGCGGCCCGCTCGATCAGGCGCTGCATCAGGTCGATGCCGGTGACCCGCTCCGGCAAGCGGACACCGGCGAGCCGCGCCGCCCAGAGTATCGCGGTGCCGTCCGCCATTCTCAGATCCGCTGCGTCACCCGCTGCCCGCAAAGCCGGATCGTTGCGCATTGCAACGACGATGGCCGCGTTTATGGGCATCACGATGTGCGGCGCGCTGCCCGCGCGACACCAGCCGACGCAAAGGTCGACGGTCTCGTCCATGGTGAGTGCGTCGAACGCATGGCCGACGACATCTACGCGCGGTCCGGAAACGGCCATCCGAATCATGCCAAATGTCGCCCGGGCGGCGGCGATGCAAGCAGCGCTTCGGCCATCAAGCACCAGGCCCATTCATAGGGGCGGGTCTCGCGGTTCAGAGCGAGGCCGGTCACGGCGCCAGCGTCGGCGGTCAGGCCGGCAATCTCGCCGGCGTTTCGGAGCAAACCGCCAATGCGGCTGCGCTTGACGTGAACGTCGCGCCACACGGTACCGGCAATGGGATCAAACAGGTCGCCGCCGATTTCGTTTGTTCCGATCCATTCGAGGCCCGGCCAGGCAAGGCGGCGATACGCGCGAGCGCCGCCAGCGGCGAGCGTCAGGAAGGCGATCGGGGCCATGCCGTACTGATGCACGGCGTAGACCGGGTAGTGGCGCAAAACCGCACCGCGGTCCGGCTCGTAGTGCCACCACCACTGATGAAGCGGACCCCGGCGCGCCAGCAGCGCATCGGCGCAGCGGCAAGCTGAGTCGAGGGCAACGTCCTTTCCGAAGACAATTGCCGAATGCGCCAACGCCAGCATGGAATAGATCTGATCCGCGAAGGTCGCCACACGGCGACGTATCCGCTGCGTGAATTTCCCCTCGCGTCCGGCATGCATGAAGAGTCCGGTCGGGCGCTGGCGCGCGTGAAGGATGCCACGCGCCTCGCGGCAGAGGTCATTGAGCGCTGGTGTCGGGGCCCTCAGCTGTTCATGCAGCAGGCCGGAGAGAAGCCAGGCAAGCTCCATGCTGTTCGCGCCACGCATGAGGCCGCGGAGATCGCCCTCGGCGACACCGCAGTCGCGGAGGAAGCCTCCGAAGTCGTTGGCCCCTGCGACAGCATTCGCCCATAGCCCAACGCCGAGAGCGCCACGGTAACCGGTCATACGCACTTCCGCAGCAAGCGCTCGCAGCGAGCGTTCCGTTTCTTCCGGCGAAAGGAAGCTCCCGCCAATTCTGCTCAGAGCAATCAGGCCGATCGCCGTGCTGGTCGCGGCCTCGGTGCCGCGTGTCCGGTCCCACTCGCCCTCCCGCAGCTGGCGCGAGAACAGGGCCGTGGTCCCGTCACGCGATTCCATCAGCCGCGCCAGGCAAATTGGCCGCGCCCGGCCGTACCAGGCGACGACCTGCGCATCGCCGGCACTGACATCGGAGGCGACGGTCATCGCGCGGAAGCTGCGTCCGCGCTGACGCGTCGCTGCAAGGCGCCGATCGCGGAGACAAAGCCCAACAGCGCCCCGACAAAGATAGCGCCGCGCTGCGCCCAGACGAACTGGTCGAGATTGCTGGCGAGGAGAGCGGCGGAAAGACCCAGGACGCAGAAGATCGCGGACGCGCGCACGAAGGCTTTGGTGCTTCGCCGCATCGCAAGGCTTGCGGATGCGATCGGCACTGCGAAAAGCCAGATGCAGACGACAAAGGCCGGCGTGCCAAGCGCCATCCAGAGACCGAAGAGCGCGTTGTGAGGGTCGTAATCCCAGTAGGGCAGAATGGAGCTGAGATCCGCGACCGGAAATACCTTTTCGAACGGCTTGCCGAAACCGGTACCGAGAGGATGCTCCCGCACCATCGTCCAGAGATTCAGATTCTCGCCGTCGCGATAGATGTTCGAGGTGTAGTCGCCGTCGTCGCTGGCGGCGAAGATCGAACGAACCTTCTCGGCCGGGACTCCCAGTGGCCCTGAATTGTCCCAGAAGAGAGCGAGATAGAGCGCACCGCCGGCGGCCGCCAAAGCGAGCAGGCCTGCGGCCAGCCGCCGCTTGTCGACGAGAATAAAGGGCAGCAGCAGTGCGCTCATGCCGAAGGCGGCATAGCCCGCCCGACGGAGGTTGAGGACAAGGGCGGCGAGGAGCAGCGCTCCGGCCAGAAGTGCCAGGACGGACGTGCGCAAACGTCTGTCGTAAAGCGCCAGCGCGAGGAGGAAGAAGAAGGCGGCGTCGAAGAAGATCGAATCTTCGTGTCCGACGAGTTCGCGCCATCCTGAGAAATGCGCGTGCGCGAGGGCGAAGAAAACCCAGACGGTGAATACGGCCTTGACCAAGATCGCCGCGATCATCGCGCCGAGCGTCAGCCGGAGGTCGGCATCGTTGCGGACGACCTGCGTCAGCAGGATGGCGAGCGCTGCAATCTGAAAATAGGGCCGCACCTGCCAGAGCGCGGGCTTGATCGCACCGCCGGTCGCTAATCCTGCTGCGAACATCAGCAGCACCACACCCACGAACCCGATCGCGACCAGCATGTCCGCGGTCACGGTTGGACGACGCCGCTCCGCCCACATCCAGCCGAGCGTCGCGAGCGCTCCCAGAACAAGCAGCGCTTCGATCGTGTTGAACCGCAGCCGTGCGGACGCTTCGTCAGCCGGACTGAAGAACTTCCACCAGTTCTCGAAGAGCACATAGCCGAGACGATGCGCGAGCGTCGGAAACTCGCGGACGGTGTCGTCGCTCAGGATCGGCAGCACGATGAGCGCGATGCATACGATCGTTGCGATCGCATGCAGGAGACGCGCGGCGGCAGCGGAGCCGCGCCGGGCGACGGCGGCGTCTGCGAGGGCGGCTGGCTGCTCGCCAGCAACCGTCTCCGATCCCGCGGCAACGGCGGTCGTCAAAGCAGTTCTCGCGTTTTGTATGGGCGATTGCGCATCATGTGCCGACGTCCCCGATCAGCCGAGCGGCACAAGATTGATCCAGCCGAGAGCGACCGCAACCAGCGCGGCCGTGCCGGCAAGGAGATACGGCCGCATGCGAGCCGCTGTGCTCGATACCTGTCCGGCAATGACAGCGAAGAGAATCACCGCGAGTGTCAGTGGGATCGTCGGCTCCATCTTGGCGGCGCGGAAGGCGTTGGCGTCCCGCGTTGCCTCGGCGAGTTCGTGCGCCAACTCTTCGTCGTGCGGCTGGAGCGCTGCGGCCTTCTCAAGCAGCGCGCGCGCTTCGGGATAGCGCTGATCGAAGTGCTCGATCGCGGCGAGGGTTCGCAGAGCGTCGACGTTGTCGGGCGCGACGGCGAGCAGCGCGTTCAGTACCTGCCTGGCTTCCATCGCGTTTCCGGCATCGCCCAGCATGCGTCCAAGAAGCACTTGGGCGGCCTGATCGGACGGCGCATCACTTGCCCATCGGCGGACGGTCGCGAGCGCGTCTTCCTCCCGGCCCGCATCGCGCACGATTATTGCCCAATTCGTGCGCCAGCCGCTGTCCTCGGGAGCAAGGCCAAGACGCCGATCCGCCTCATCCGCTGCCTTGGCGAACTCCTTGGCGCCGTAATAGGCCATGGCGAGGCCGGCGTGCGCCTCGAGACTCGACGGGTCGACGCTCATTACTTTCTGGAAGTCCGCGATTGCTGCCTGGAAATTGCCGGCGTTGAGCGCCCTGTTAGCCTCGTCCAGCAGTCCATCGTCGGCATGGGCCCGCGACAAGAGGAGCAACAACAGTAGCAGCGTGGCCGCAGCGACTCTTCCGGCGGCGCCGACCGTCCTCGTGGAAATGGAGGTTGTCGCAAGCATAGGTCGGTCCGTGGCATCCGCGAGCCAGGGGCGGTCGCGATGCGGGAAGCCTACCAACTCGTCTGACGTTGGTTAAGTGGCGTCCGGTGGGAACTATGCGGCGCCCCGATCAAGCTCCGCGTCGGCAGTGCGGGTTGCCTCCGTCGGCCCGTCTGTCAATTCCGCCTCAGCCTTTCACGGCGCCGACGGTCAATCCCTCGACCAGGAAACGCTGGGCGTAGATATACAGCAGCGCGACCGGGATGGCGGTGAGAAGCGAGGCCGCCATCAACTCGCCCCACGGCAGGATATCGCCGAAGACGAGTGATTGAAGCCCGATCGGAAGAGTGCGCAGCGACTCGCTCGTGATGAACACGAAGGCAAACAGGAATTCGTTCCACGCGGTGGTGAAAGCAAAAAGCCCCACCGCGAGCAGCGCGGGCGCCGCCAGCGGGAGCACGATCTTCCAGAACGTGTAGATGCGGCTTGCGCCGTCGAGCATTGCCGCTTCCTCGAGCTCTACCGGAATCGAACGGAAGTAGCCGATCAGGACCCACGTAGCGAACGGCAACAGAAACGTCGGGTAGGTCAAAATCAGCGCGCCATAGCTGTTGACCAGATGGAGACTCGTCAGCGTCTGATAGAGCGGGATGAAGATGAGCGTGCCGGGCAGCAGGTAAGTCACGAGCAGGAACGTCGTGAGCAGCCCGGCGCCGCGAAATTTCAACCTTGACAGCGCATAGCCGGCAAGGGCCGCGAAAACCACCGAAATGGCCGAACTGGCGGCTGCGATGAGAATAGAGTTTGCGAACCACTTCAGGAACGGCGTGCCGAACAGCAGCGTTGAAAACTGGTCGAGCGTGAACGGCGCCGGCCAGAAAATCGAGGTGCGAGCGTTGATCTGGAAGTTGGTTTTGAACGACGTGACCACGACCCAGTAGAATGGGAAGACGACGAACACCAGCATCGGCAGCAGAACCAGGAGCCGGCCTGCCACGCCTAGCCGCTCCTTCTGATGCCGGTTGACCAGAGCACCGCCGGCCGGCGCGCCGATCACGCGACGAGCCACGTCTGCCGTCACCTCGATCACCTTCGCAAGCATCTCGAACGGCAGGAACACAAGGTCGATTAGCCGGCTGAAAAGGTTATTCGCCAGTCGACCTATGCTACCGGCAAAGCCCGAGCGCGTTGCGGTGCGCGATTTGCCGTCGTCCTGGCGCATGAACTTCGCCAGCATCCAGATGATGAGCGCCATCAGCGGCGCGACCGAGAGCGCGACCGCGCTGCCCGGTCCGTACTGCAGCGAGCCGATCGCCTTCTCGTACGCCAGGATGGAATAGAGACGCGTTGCCCCGCTCGGCCCGCCGCCGGTCATCAGGAAAGGCAGGCCGAACTGGTTGAAGGTTGAGATGAACGACAGCAGCAGCACCACCACGATGACGTAACGCAGCCCCGGAAGTGTGACGTGGCGGAAGCGCTGCACGACGTTGGCGCCATCGACTTCAGCGGCCTCGAGCAGCTCGCGGTCTATCGCCTTCAATCCCGCCAGCAGAAGGAGGGTGTAGAAGGGGATGCCCTTCCAGACGTTGACGGTGATGATGCTCGACATCGCCAGGTGCGGGTCGGATAGCCAACCGATCGGCTCCTTGATCAGGCCGAGACTGTGCAGAATGGGATTCAGCCCGCCGAACAGCGGGTCGTAGATGCTTTTCCAGGCAAGCGCGGTGACGATCTCGGGGACGATCCACGGCAGGAGCATGATGCCGCTGAGCAGGCCGCGCGCCGGAATGCGGCTGTTGAGTACGAGCGCGATCGCCATTCCGGCGACAAACTTGAGCGCCAGCGACCACAGCGTGAACACGATCGTGTTCTGCAGCGCAAGCGTATAGTCGCTGTTCGACAGCAGGCGCTGATAGTTGCGCAGGCCGACGCTCACCGTTTCGCCGGTTATGAAGTTCAGGGCCGTCGTGCTCATGATGACGGCGTTGAGGAGCGGCCAGAAGATGAGGCCGACCATGATCACCACGGTCGGCAGCACGAAGACCATTGCGACCTTCCAGTCGCGTCCGAAAATGGCCTCCGCGCGGGCGCGACCCGTCATGCGCCAGGCGGGCGCAACCAGCCGCGTCTCCAGTTGGAGCTGGGTGTCCATGGGGACCCTCCGTCGCCTTCTATCGGCGGCGGGCAGCGGGTTCATCCGCTGCACGACCGGATGGCAGCGCGGGCGGCTTCACCGCCCGCGCTGCGATGGTTCGGGTTACTGCATTATCCCGCCTTCTTCGAAGATCGCGACCATCTTGTCATGGGCGTCCTTCACTGCATCGGCGGCGCTCATCCGGCCGGAGATAGCGTTTCCAACTGCCTGCTCGAGGATACTCTGAGCGCGGATAGCATCGATCTGCGCAGCGGGCTTCGCCGGCCAGGACTGGCCGAGGAAGGGCTCGGGAACGCTGACCTGCTCCTTGATGATCGCGAAGTTCGGATCGGCGGCAATCAGATCCGGCGTCCAGAGGTTCTCGTACGCCGGCATGAAAAGGCCGCCGGCGATTGCCGAAATCTTGTTGAAGTTAGCCGGATCGAGCAGGTCGAGCGCGAGCTGCTTCGCGAGATCAACGTTCGGTGCACCCTTGAATATGTGCAGCCATCCAAGCACTGCGCCACCGTCGCGGCTGTCGCCGTTGTTGGCGGTGGGCGCGCGCGACACGAGCATGTCTTTGAAGAAGGGCAGGTTGTTCTTCTTCGTGGCCGCGTAGACGCTGAACGCGTTCAAGGTGAAGCCGATGCTGCCGGCGTTCCACGCTTCGTTGTTGCCGGTGTCAGTCCAGCTTTCGATGCCGGGCGGGAGCATGGCTGCATACTTGCCGTTACGATCGTAAGTTTCTGCCAGCCACTCGAAGGCCTTGACCGTTTCCGGCGAGTTGAACGTGACCTTCTGGCCGCTTTCGTCGGTGAAATGACCACCGAAGGCCTGAACGACGGCGATATCGAAGCCGAAGCCGTCGCCGCCCTTGTTCGGTGTGAAGCCCCAGCCGTAGAAGCCGTTCGCGGGATCGGAAATCGCAAGCGCGGCTTCGCGGCGGTCGCTCCAGGTTTTCAGCGTGCTGTTGTCGATGCCCTTTTCCTTCAGCTTGTCGCCGCGAGAGAAGTAGCCGGTTGCGCTGCCGATGTAGGGAATCGACTTCCACTTGCCGTCTATCTGCCCCGTCTTGGCGGCGTTCAGGCCGGGCATGATCTTGCCGTACTTGGCCTCCGCTTCGGCGACCACGTCAGACACGTCCTCGACCAGATCGAGCGTGCTGAGCTGCGGAATGGACACGTTGGCGGTATAGGCAAAATCTGGCGGATTGCCGGCCTTCACGGCGGCAGTCATCTTGCCCAGGAAGTCGCCAAAAGACTCCGGGTTGGTCGTCGAGATATCGAGATCGACGTTATGGGCCTTCGCGAACGCGCCCACCTCGGCGCGAAACAGGTCTTGGGCTTCGGGGAAATATTCCGTCCGGTGGATCACGGTCAGCTTGCCGGCCGCACCTTTCGGCAAATCGAGCGGCGGCTTGTCTTCCGCGAATGCTGGGATCCCGCTTCCCGCCAGCAAAATGCCGGCGCTCGAGGCTGCGGTCGAAAGCAGAATCTCGCGGCGACTGGGCTTCTTGATGCTCATCTATGGTCCTCCCGATGCTTCGTTACGTTGAACAGTCCGGCTCACAATGGTCGTAGTCAGTTCAACCAGTTTGCTTCGCCCTCTTGATCGGGACGTTCCGCAGCAATGTATTTGTCGTCTGAAAGCGCTTTCAATCGCAAGTATAAAACACGGCCGGCTGACCTGAGGCTGACTTCGAGGATTTCTTGTGGACGACTTCGTTGATCTCGATGTCGACCGCGAAGCCGAACGACGCTACGTCGCGGCGACCCGCAGGATAGCGAGGGTCAGCCACTCCGCCACCAATGCGGGCTTGCTGCCCCCATCGACCTCGACCGTGACATCGTAGGTGAGCAGCAGCTGGTCGTCCGCCCTTCTCGTCGCGTCCCGCAAAACGAAGCGGCCACGGATGCGTTCTCCCACCCTCACAGCCGCGACGAAGCGCAGGCGATTGAAGCCGTAGTTCAGACTCAGCCCGGTGTTCTCGATCTGCGGCAGCGCCTCGTAGGACATGCGACTGAGCAGCGAGAGCAGCAGAAAGCCGTGCGCGATTGTGCGGCCGAACGGAGTGTCCCGGGCGCGTTCCGGATCGACATGGATGAACTGGTGATCCATCGTCGCGTCGGCGAACTGATCGATCATCAACTGAGTGAGTTCGATCCACTCAGAGACGCCGATCTCCTCGCCGATGCGCCGGCCGAGTTCAGCCCCGGACGTTTCCGGCGTCGCCACTACAACACCTCGAAGAGGCCGGCCGCCCCCATTCCGCCGCCGACGCACATTGTGACGACGACATAGCGGGCGCCGCGCCTTTGGCCCTCGATCAGCGCATGGCCGACCATTCTGGCGCCCGACATGCCGTAGGGGTGGCCGATCGAGATGGCGCCGCCGTTAACGTTCAGCAGTTCGTCGGGGATGCCGAGCTTGTCCCGGCAATAGAGCACCTGGACGGCAAAGGCCTCGTTCAGCTCCCACAATCCGATGTCATCCATGTCGAGCCCGAACCTGCCGAGGAGCTTCGGCACTGCGTACACAGGCCCGATGCCCATTTCGTCCGGCTTCGTCCCGGCCACCGCCATGCCGACATAGCGGCCGAGCGGCCGCAAGCCACGGCGCTCAGCGCCAGCGGCTTCCATGAGGACGCAGGCCGAGGCGCCGTCGGAAAGCTGGCTGGCGTTGCCCGCGGTGATGCTGCCCCGTTCACGCACCGGCTTCAGGTTGGCGAGACCCGCGAGACTCGTGTCCGGCCGATTGCCTTCATCGGCGGACAGCGTGACGGTCTCGCGCGTTGTCGCGCCGGTCTCGCGGTCGACAACGGTTTTGGTCGCGGTCACAGCGACGATCTCGTCCGCCAGCCGGCCCGATGGCTTGGCGGCGGCTGTGCGCTGTTGCGACTGGAGGGCGTAAGCGTCCTGCCGTTCGCGCGAGATGCCGTACCGCGCGGTGACGACTTCGGCCGTGTCGATCATGCTCATGTACGCATCGTCGTGCATCGCCACGAGTTCGGGATCGGGATCGATGCGCAACTCGGCGGTCTGAACCAACGAGATCGACTCGACGCCGCCGGCAACGATCACGTCCATGCGATCGACGATGATCTGCTTGGCGGCGGTCGCGATGGTCATCAGCCCCGACGAGCACTGGCGATCCATCGTCATGCCCGGGACCCCAACCGGCAGGCCGGCGCGCAACGCGGCCGTTCGGCCGATGGTCTGCTGCGATCCCTGCGGCAACGAGCAGCCGAGAATGCAGTCGTCGATCTCGGCCGGATCGACGCCGGCGCGGGTGATGGCAGCGGTCAGCGCATGCGCGGCGAGCGTGGGGGCCGGCGTCGCGTTGAACGCGCCGCGATAGGCGCGCCCGATGGGTGTCCTCGCCGTCGAGACGATGACCGCGTCGCGCACGTCAGGCTCCCACCGGCGGGCGGGTGTGGCCGGCATGCTTCAGCTCGATCCGGCCCTGCCGCTCGCCATTGTCCGGCACAATATCGTCGCCCCGGTCGGTGATCTTCGGCCAATTCGCGACGATCGCCTCCGGAACATCATCCCCGCTGCCGAGGAAAACCCCCGGTGTCAGGGTCACGTACGCCGACTCGAAGGAACCGGCGCCGGCACAGAGGATCGCGCGCGTCGGCGCATCCTCGCTCACCAGCACCAACACGCCCTTGCTGACGTGGCTGGGATGCAGCAGGTCGAGTTCCGCCTGCGGCATGAGACCCTGCACCATCTGAGTCGCCGCGGTCGGCGCGATGCAGTTGACGCGGATGTTGTAGCGCGCGCCCTCGAGCGCCAGCGTCTGCATCAGGCCGACCAGCGCCATCTTGGCGGCGCCGTAGTTCGACTGGCCGAAGTTGCCGTAGAGGCCGGAGGACGACGTCGTCATGACGACACGGCCGTAGTTCTGCGCGCGCATGTGCTCCCACACCGCCTTGGTGCAGTTGACCGCGCCCATCAGGTGTACGTCGACGACGAGACGGAAATCGGCGAGGTCCATCTTGGCGAAGGTCTTGTCGCGCAGGATGCCGGCGTTGTTGATGAGGACGTCGACCTTGCCCCAGAGCGCCATGGTCGCGTCGACCATCGCCTTCACCGCGTCGAAGTCGGTCACCGAAGCTGCGATCGCCATCGCGGTGCCGCCGGCGGCCTCGATCTCGGCAACCACCGCCTCGGCCGCGGAACGCGCAAGGTCGTTGACGACGACCCGGGCACCGCGGCGGGCCAGCAGCAGCGCGTGCTCGCGTCCGAGCCCGCCGCCCGCACCGGTGACGATGGCAACCCGTCCAGAAAGATCGATCATCGAACCATGCCCCTCATTTTTCCCATGCTTCGATCCGGCTGCAAGTCATGGCCCGATCATCTGAGGCGGATTGGCGAACACCACGCCGCCATCCACCGTCAGCACCTCACCGACGACGTAGTCGCCGGCGCGCGCCGCGAGATAGACGGCGGCCGCCGCAACGTCGTCCGGCTGGCCAAGACGGCCGGATGGGATCGAGGCGACGTAGTCGTCCGCCCTGTCGCGCGCCGCGCGATTCATCTCCGAAGGGAATGCGCCCGGTGCGATCGCGCTCACTACGACGTGGTCGTGGATCAGGCGAGCCGCCATGTGGCGCGTCAGATGGTGCAGCGCCGCCTTGGACGCCTGGTAGCTGTACGTCTCCCACGGGCTGATGCGGAGGCCGTCGATGGAGCCGATGTTGATCACCTTCGCCGGGCGATCGGGTCTGGCGGCAGCCTTCAGCACCGGCAGCAGCGCCTGCGTCAGGAAGAAAGGCGCCTTGACGTTAAGGTCGAAAACCTTGTCCCAGCCGTTTTCGGGAAAATCCTCGAACGAAGCGGCCCAGGCGGCGCCGGCATTGTTCACCAGGATATCGAGGCCCGGCCCGGCGACGGCGACTTGCGCCGCCAAGGTGCGCGCGCCTTCGATGTTGGAGATATCGGCGGGCAACGCGGAACAGCGCGGGCCCATTTCCTCGGCGGCGGCCCTGCAACGATCGGCCTTGCGGGCCGAGATGTAGACGCGCGCGCCCTGCGCCAGGAAGGCTTCCGCGATCATGCGCCCGACACCACGTGAACCGCCGGTGACCAGCGCAACGCGGCCCTCCAGCGAAAACACGGACGCCGCATCGAACATTCGTCCTCCGGCCGATGGTCATCCGACACGTCAGCGGTATCGTCGACGATAGGGTCGGCTCCGGCATCTGGCAAGCATTATTTATACAAATGTACTATTTAATCGCCCGTCGCGTTTTTCGACGCCCGTTCAAAACCAGAGCAAAATCGTCGCGGGTGCGGGAAAGGTCGGCGATGTCGACGGACGCAGTGATCGCGCGGACAAGCTTGCCAATGAACATCGACTGCATGCGCATCGCGGCGCCGACGTCTTCCCTGCCCGCGACGACGGCAATGCGGCGCAGCCAGGCGCGATGCATATCGCGGAGCGAAGCGGCGACCGCCGGCCGTAGAGACGGATTCTGCGCCGCGCTCATCCAGACCGAGTAGTGGCCGATGTTCTCGCGGCCGAACTCCAGCGCCTCCCGGAAATAGATCGCGGTCGTCAGGTCGAGCAGCTTGCCTTCGTCCATCGCCGCGGTGTCAGTCGACGCCAGGCCCGCCCGGTAGCGCTCGCGGGCGCGTTCGAACAGCGCGGCGTCAGCCGTCTCAACCAGTTCGTCGATGGTCGCGAAGTAGTAGCTCGGGCCACTGCGCACCATGCCGGCGACATCGGCAACGCGCGCATATGAGATGCCGGCGACGCCATCTTCGACGATGATTTCGATTGCAGCGTCGACGATCTTCTGCCGCGTCTCGGCGTACCGCGTCGGCGCTTCGTCGTCGCGCGTATCCGCGGCCCGTGCACCACGCGAGCGCGTCGCCTTCGCGAGCAGCGGCTCTGGATTCAGGCGGCCGGCCAGAACGGCTGCGATGCTCGCCTGGTCCAGGCCAAGCGGATGCAGGAAGAACGTGAGCCCGACCGTGAGGTCGACGGCGGCGCTGGCCCTGCTTGTGGTCGTTCCCGGCTCGGTGAGCTCGCCGATTTCGCGCCAGATCGAGTCGAGTTGCTCGTACCAGCGTTGCGCGAGGGCGCGGCCCACCGGACTTCGTCCACCATGGAGGATGAGTTCGCTCCACGCGAGCGATCGGATGCGCTCGCGGCCGAGCGCGTTCAGCACGACACGCTCGACGAGGTCATCGAGGCTGGCGATGCGCGTCTCCTCGCCCGACGCGATGCGCCCTGCCATGCGCCGGAAGGCGGCGAGGTAACCGTCGAGCAGCGTCCGCGACGCCTCCTCGATGATGTCGGGCTTGGCATCGAAGTGATACGTGGTCGCGGCCAGGCTGACGCCCGCCGCCTGTGCCACGGCGCGGTGCGTCAGGCCCGGCACGCCGGAATGCGCCAGCACCTGGATCGCGCCCTCGGCGATCTTGCCGCGCGTGACCAGCGTCCGGTTCTGGACCGCGCGCTGCCGTGTCCTGTCCGCGTCAACCATCCGCACCGCTGCCGATCCCATGCCGGTCCGCACCGGGCGCACAGGCTAGCCTTGTCCGCCGAAGGTTTCGACAGGCGCATCGAGACAGGTGGAATCCAGCGATTCGCAGAGCGCCAGCCGCGCGTCGGCCAGCGGCAACTCGTAGCGCGCGAAATAGCGGCACGCGGCCAGTTTGCCGTCGTAGAAGGCGCGGTCCGGCTCCGACGCGGCACCTGCGGCGAGCACGTTGGCGGCGACAATCGCCTGACGGAGCCAGAGCCAGCCGATGACGACGTGGCCGAATGCGTCGAGGTAGATCGTTGCGTTTGCCAGGCGTTGCGCCTGGTTCGTCGCCCCGAGCAGAGCCTTTGTCGCCTGCGTCAGCGCGTCCAGGGATGCCGACACCGCGCGCGCATGCTCGTCGAGGCCAGTAAACGCCGGCGTCGCGGAGACCGTCTCGCGCATCTCTGCGACGAACCGGAATAGCGTCGCGGCCCCGTCAGCCAGTACCTTGCGACCGACTAGGTCGATGCCCTGAATTCCGAACGTGCCCTCGTGGATGTGGTTGAGCCGGTTGTCGCGATAGTGGCGCTCGACGGGGAAGTCGCGCGTATAGCCATAGCCGCCGAGGATCTGGATCGCCCATTTGTTCGCCTCGAGGCAGTGCTCCGAGGGCCATGACTTGGCGACCGGAGTCAGCAGGCCGAGCAGCGCCGACAATTCCTTCCGGCGTTCAGCGTCTTCCGATATCGCCAGCTCGTCGACAAGCGTAGCGCAATACAGACACAGCGCCTGTGCGCCTTCGACCGCCGCCTTCTGGGCAAGCAGCATCCGCTTCACGTCCGCGTGCTGCACGATCGCGACCTGCGGGCTGCCCGGGTCCTTGTCACCGGCGCTGCGTCCCTGCGCGCGGGTCCGGGCGTAATCCGCGGAATAGAGATAGCCCGCCAGCCCGATCATCGCCGCGGCATGGCCGACGGCGATCCTTGCCTCATTCATCATACGGAACATGCATTCCATGCCCCGGTGCGGCTCGCCGATGAGGTAGCCGAGGCACTCGCCGCCTTCGCCAAAGTTGAGCAGGCAGTTTGTCGTGCTGCGCTGGCCCATCTTGTGGTTCAGACCAGCCAACGCGATGTTGTTCGGCGCTCCGGCGGTCCCGTCGGCGCTCAGCCGATACTTCGGCACGAGGAAAAGGGAGATGCCCTTCGTCCCCGGTGGCCCGCCCGGTATCTTGGCGAGCACCATGTGGACGATGTTTTCAGACATCGCGTGCTCGCCGGCAGAGATCCACATCTTGCTGCCCTTGATCGCATAGAGGCCGTCCGGCCGCGGCATCGCCGCCGTCGCGATATCTCCCAGCGACGAACCCGCCTGTGTCTCGGACAGGCACATCGTGCCAAACCACCTGCCGTCCAGCATGGGAGGGAGGAAGGCTTGTTTCAGTGCCTCCGAGCCGAAAGCCTTGATGAGGTTCGCCGCCGCGACAGTCAGGAAAAGGTAGTTGGCCAGGCCCGCTTCGGCGCAGTTGAACATGCCCATGACTGCCGTGTGCAGGAACCAGGGCGCCTGGAGGCCGCCGGCTTCGGTGGCGAAGGGAAGAGAGAAGAATCCCGCTTCGGCGCAGGCCCGTAGCGCCTGCCCGGCGCCAGCGGGCATGACAACCGTGCCGTTGACGAAGGCAGGCTCGTCAGCATCAAGCTCCGCAGCGACCGTCGCGAACTTGTCTTCGGCGATCTTCTGAGCCGCATCCAGCACCTGCCCGACGGCCGCGCGGTCATACGTGGCGTAGTGCGGGTGCTGCAAAAGTCGGCCGGCGTCGAGCACCTCGAACAAGATGAAGTCCAGCGCCCGACGATCGACGATCATAGACATGGCGTGTCCCGCCCGCTTGCAGTGGGCGAAGCATAGAACCGCGGATCAGCCTGTGTCGAGAAAAATTGGACGATAGTACTGTTTAGCTCGAGTCCCGGAAGGTCGGATTTCGCTTGCTGCGGAATGCAGCGAGGCCGTCCGTCAGATCGCCGCCGCGAATATGCATCTCGAACCGCTCGAGCTCGGCCCGGATCCGCCGGGCGCGGGTCTCTGTATGAGCGATCTGTCCGGTCAACGTCTTGATATGGCGTATGGCCTCGGGACTACGCTGACAGATGTCGCGCGCCAGTTCCCTCGCCCGCTCCATCAGGCGATCGGCCGGCACCACCTCGTTGATCAGCCCCCAATCGCGCAGGGTCTTCGCGTCCATGAGCGCCGCCGTATAGAAAAGTTGCGCGGCGCGCGATGGACCGATCCGCTCGACCAGCCTGACAGTCGCGCCGCCGGCAGGAACAACGCCGTACTTCGCGTGGCCATCGCCGATGCGGGCGTCTTCTGCCGCAAGGATGATGTCGCAGCACAGCAGCAGCTCCAGACCGCCCGCGACCGTCACGCCGTTGACCGCACCGATGACGGGCACCGGCAGATCCTCGACCTGCTGGATCACATCCTGATTGTAGCGCAGCGTGTCGAGCAGCCGGGTGCCGCCGGCCTTCAGCATCGTCTCGAACTCAATGAGATCCCCGCCAGCGCAGAATGCGCGGCCAGCGCCTGTCAGGATCACTGCACGCAGCCCGGGCAGGTCAGCCAAGCCGCGAACGCGCCGTTCCAGGGATCGCATCATGGCCTCGGACGCAGCGTTCATATTCTCGGGCCGGTCGAGGGTGAGCGTTGCGATCCCATCGTCGAATGTGAAGCGCACCGGCTCGCTGGCCTGCATGTCAGGGCGGCGCATAATGTAAGTCTGCGGCAGCGGCTTGAGCGCCGCTTCCAGATCCGCAATCCCTTGCGGGACGCCCGAAAGGACGACCTCGACGACGGTCCGCTTCTGCCCGTCCATCGAAACCTCGACCGTGGCGGATGTGGCAGGTCCACACACACGCTCGACTTCCAGCCGCACCTTCTCCTTGATCGCGAGATCGCGGAGCGCGGGCTTGAAGATTTTGCCCACCGCCGTGACCGGCAGCGCGTCGATGACGAGGACGCTGCGTGGCCGCGCCGGCGGCTCGTGGACGTTTGCTTCGAGATATGCCCTCAGCCGATCGAGATCGATCTGCGCGCCCGGCGCCGGTACGACGAACAGCGCGGGCACCTCGCCGGCGTACTGGTCCGGCATCCCGACGGCCGCGCTGATATGCACACCGGGGAAACGGTTCGCGACGTCTTCGATGGCCACGGGGTCGATGTTGTGGCCGCTGCGGACAATCAGGTCCTTCTCACGGCCCGTCAGCACCAGACGCCCATCGGCACTGAGGTAACCGACATCGCCTGTCGTCAGCCATCCGTCAGCGCTGAGCGTGCCGATGTTGTGCGCCGGATCGACGTAGCCCGGAAAGACCTGGGGACCTCTGATCTGCACCGACCCGCTTTCCTCCGGCGCGCAGATGTCAGTGTCGGAACCCAGCCGGACGATCCGCGTCTCCGAGTATGGCGAACGGAAACCGACGCTGCCCGCGACGGGGGTGCCCCTTGCCGGGTTGAACGCGATCGCGGCGGCGGTCTCCGTCATGCCGTACGTCTCGAAGATCGGCAGTCCGGTCGTCGCCATGAAGCGCGCCCCAACAGCCGCCGGCAGCGCCGCCCCACCGGTGATGACCAGCCGTACGGTCGAGACATCTGAGCCGGGCTTCCAGCTGTTGGTGACGGCGGCAAGCGACGTCGGCACGCCACCGATGACCGTCATGCGGAAGCTTTCCACCAGACGCCAATAATTTTCGACGACGGCTTGCGATCGCATCCCGTAGGGCGATGGCACGATGATGTGGCCACCGGCAGCAAGCGGGGCGAGACCGACCGTCATCGTCCCGCCGACGTGAAAGAACGGGAAACCGTTGATGACGATGTCGTTTTCGTCGTAGGCGAACACCTGCCCGAAGCCGAAGGCAGCGTGTATCTGGTTGCCGTGGGTGAGTTGCACCAGCTTCGGCCGGCCCGTCGTGCCGCCGGTATGGAACAGCGCGCAGACGGTGTCGCGGTTCTTCGCGGGGGCAAAGTCGAGGCGATCCGCACGGCACGCCGCCAGCGCCGCGTGCAAGTCGGTGTATCGGGCCGGCAGCGTGCCGCTGCCACCGATCACCAGCACCCGGGTCAGGGTCCGGACCTGGCTCAGTATGCCCTCAGCCTTGGCCCAGCACGTTTCGTCCAGCTCAGCCGCGGGCAGCACGAGGATGGTCGCCTTTTCGGCGTTCAGCAGATCGACGATGGCATCGCGGCTCAGCAGATAATTCAGCGCGCTCGCCACGCCCGCGACCTGGGCACCGAGCAGCAGAGCCGGGACCTCCGGCAGCGTCGGCGTCAGAAAGGCGGCGACGCCGCTTCCGGGCTTAAGCCCGAGCGAGGCAAAGAGATTTGCGGCGCGGGTAACCTCACCGAGAAGCGCGCGGTGCGTCAGCGACACGCCGATATCGTTTGGATCGGGCGAGCGCAGCATCGTGAGCGCCTTGCGTTCGCCGACGCGTTGCGCCGTCGCCAGAAACAGGTCGTAGAGATTGTGTGCCGTGACAAGCTCGTCGTAGGGATGCCGCTCGATGGCGGCGACGTCCTCGATCGTGCGCACATCCATCACCGGACGCGTCGTCCTCAGGATGCGCTCCATCAATGCACCGCCGCGTACATGATCGTCTGCTCGTCGGCCTTGTGGCCATCGAACTCCTCGACGATGCGGCCCTGGCGGCAAACCAGGATGCGGTCGGAAAGCTGCAATATCTCCGGCAGGTAAGACGAAATGACCATCACGGCGATGCCGTCGTCGGCGAGCCGGTTGATCAACTGGTGAATCTCGGCGATGGCGCCGACATCGACGCCGCGCGTCGGTTCGTCGAAGACGATGAGCCGCGGCTTCTGGACCAGCGCCTTGGCGACGACGACCTTCTGCTGATTGCCGCCAGACAACTCGATCACGCGGGCGTCGGCATCGATCGCCTTCACATCGAGCGCGGTGATCCATTGCTGGGCGACGGCGCGCATCTCGCTCATATTGACCGTGGCCGAGGTGCTCCGCCCGCCAGCGAGCGCCGCCAGGTAAATGTTCTCGGCGATCGACATGGTCTCGAAGAAACCTTCGAGCTTGCGATCTTCGGTGACGTAGATGATGCCGTCGCGCACGGCGGGCCGCGGCGCCCGATAGCGCACCGAACGCCCGTCGAGGCGCACCTGTCCGCCATGGAACAGGTCGCGCTTCAACACGCCGGCGACGACCTTCGCGGCTTCGGTGCGGCCGGAGCCGATGAGCCCGAAGACCGAGGTGATCTGCCCGGCAAAGACCGAAAAGGACGTGTTGCGCACGACGTTGCCCATCGACAGGTTCTGCACGCTCAGAACCTTGTCTCCGGCCGGCCGTGGCTTGCGGTCCCTGTGGGAGCCATAGAGTTCGCCGGTGAGCGTGCGGCCGACCATGGCGCGTACGATTTTCTCGCGGTCGAAGGCTGCCGTCACGTCGGTCACCACATGCCGGCCATCGCGCATGACCGTGATGCGGTCGGCAATGTTCAGGGCCTCCTCCAGCGCGTGCGAGATGAAGATGACCGACACGCCGCGCTGCTTCAGCCGCCCGACGAGCGAGAAGAATTGGTGCTTCTCCTCCGGCGTCAACGTCGCCGTCGGCTCGTCGAAGATGATGACCTGCGCGTTGTGATGCACCGCGCGGGCGATCTCCACCATCTGCTTCTGCCCGGCGCCGAGACCCGACACCAGCGCCGTCGGATCGACGTGGAAGTTGAGCGACTGGAGGAACTGCTGGCCGGCGATGTAGATGCCGCGCAGCCGGTGGAACCGCTTGGCATCCGTCAGGTAGATGTTCTGCGCCACGGTGAGCGACGGGACGAGGCTCGTCTCCTGATAGACCATCGCTATGCCGCGCTTCAGCGCCTCGGATGGCGAACTCAGCGCCACTTTCTCTCCGCCGATCAGAATCTCGCCGGCCGTGGGCTGCACCACGCCGGCGATCATCTTGGTCAGCGTCGACTTGCCGGCGCCGTTTTCGCCGAGCAACGCGTGTACCTCGCCGCGCTCGAGCGTGAAGGACACGTCCTTCACCGCGACGACGCCGCGATATTCCTTGGTAGCGTTGCGGACCTCGACAACGGCGGTCATGTCGCGCCTTCCGCGACCGTGGAAAGCGGCAGCGACACGACGACGCCGTCGCCATGTGCCGCGACGTAGAGCCGGCCGTCGTGCTCCGCGGCGCTGGTGACGCCGTGCGTGGCGCCATCGGCTCGACTCTGGAGGCTCGAGCGCGGCTGGAAGGTCCGATCGAGCTTCACGCACAGGCCGACGGACATCGTCGGCGCCCATGGCTTGAGCATGCCGAGGTGCTTTACGCCGCCGCCCTGCAGCGATTCGTAGAAGCTGCGCCCAGACCTCAATCTGGGCGCCACCCAGTAGGCCTGCGGCACTTCGGCCATCATCCGCCTGCGATAGACCGGCTCGCGCAGGACGAACTCCACAAGCTGCGTGCGCGGCGCGAACAGCGCCAGCCAATAGCCGTCCGCTGCCCGCGCTATGCGTCCCGGATAGGCGGGCAGATCGGCGTAGAGCACCTGCCTCTTCGCCGTAGTCGCCATGTCGATGCGCGTGATCTGGTGCCGCCAGGCCTCGGAGACGACGACGTCCGCGCCGTCGACGGTCAGCCCGGATGGCCAGGCGATGCCGTCGACGACGAGGGTGGCGGCGCCGCTTGCGAGATCGATGCGCCAGATACCGCCGGAGGCGTTGCGCTCGAGAAGGTCGCGCTGCCAGTCGTTGAGGCGGTTGGTCGCCGAGCCGTTGGCGACGATGAGCGCGCCGTCTGCTGCGACCATGGCCGTGATGGCCGTGACGCCATCGGCGCGGTAGCGGCGTCCGTCGAACGGGCCGCCTTCGACGCGGATCTCGCCATCCTCCAGCGCAATCGCGAGGGCCGCTTCGCCGACACTCGCGAGGCAGGCGACCGCAGACGGATAGGTGCGGCGTGGTTGCCATGTGCCGTCGGCGCCGAGGGTGAACACCGCGTCGCCGGCCGATGCCACCAGCGCATCGCCCTGAGAGGCGAGGCAGTCGACGTCCTTCAGTGGGGCCCGCACGGTAGCTTCGTCGAGTTTGCTGTTCGAGCGGAGTGCGCCGTCGAACGGCGGCACAGTCACCGCCGCGTCGCCGCGCCCCACCAGGCTGTCGAATGCCCGGGCGAGGCCGCCGATCACGACCGCCTCCAATAGGACGTCTGGCCGGTCCAGTTCGGATCGACGCCTTCGAGCTTAAGGCGCCCGACACGATTGTTGAGGATGCCGCCGATGTAGAGGTGGCCCTTGTGCTCGCGCATCGATGTGATCATCGGATGATTTTCGCCGCCGCGATCCCACAGGGTCTCGATAATGCGTCCGCCCTCGTCGAAGCGGACGATGCAACCGGTGTTGATGTTGGGGTACATCCACTCGTCAGGCGCGATGCGCCGCGCCATGCGGCGGCGGAAGCCGGGCATCTTCAGCGCCAGATCGAACGAGGGGGTCCGCATGCCGACCAGCGCCAGCCAGTAGGTGCCGTCCGAGGCGCGGTTGATGTTGTCGGGGTAACCCGGCAGATCGCCGATCACGACCTCGACCTGTCCCTTCTTCGGCCCGTCGAACCAGTAGCGGCTGATGCGGCAGGCCCAGGTCTCGGCGTAGAAGAACGACTGGCCGTCGTGCGCCATGCAGATGCCGTTCGGGAAGACGAGATTCTTCAGCACCGTGCGCGTCGCCCCGGTGTTGGGATCGAAGCAGATGATGCGGCCGTTGCCGCGCGACTCCAGGCAGTCGACCGGCCACTCGTGCATCTCGTAGCGCACCGTCGCTTCGCTGAAGAAGACGCGGCCATCGGGCGCGATGTCGAGATCGTCGGCGAGCCTGAGGCGTGAATCGTCGATGACGGAGAACCACGAACGGTTCGTCTCGTCAGTGAGCTTCTCGATCTGCCGGTTGCGGGTAACACGGTAGAGGCCCATGCCACCGATGCAGCACAGCAGCGAGCCATCGCGGGCGAATGCGAGGCCGAGCGGCCGGCCGCCAATGTGGACGAAGACTTCCTGCCGCGCGTAGTCAGGCGCGAAGAAGCGCACGATGTCGCCGGTGCGGTTGCCGACGTAGATGTTGTCCTCCTCGTCGAGGATCACGTCTTCCGGTCCGTCGATGCGGTCGAGGCCGATCGCTTCCACCGGCCGCAGCCTGTCGTTCAGCGCGTAGGGCGACGCGCCCTCCGTGGCAGGGGCCGGCGGCAGCTCCGCAAAGGTCGGCGAGACGTAGACCTTCGACAGGAACTTCAGCCGATTCTTCAGCCACCGCACGTCGATGGCCACCGCCGCCAGGAGCACCAGCCCGATCAGCAGCGAGCTGCCGCCGCGGATGACGCCGAGGCGCACCAGACTGTTGACCAGGATCATCACTGTGACCGAGCCGATGATGGCCTTGGCGGCGGAGCCGCGGCCGCCGCCAAGGCTGTTGCCGCCCAGGACCGCCGCGGTGAGCGCCGTGATTTCGAGCCCAACGCCGGTGTCGGCGCCGGCGCCGCCCAGCCTGGAGGCCAGAAGAATGCCGGAGAGCGCGGCGAGCGTTCCCGACACGACGTACGTCAGGCAGATCACCCGCCGGACGGGGATGCCGACGTTATGCGCGGAACGGCGCGAACCGCCGACCGCCAGCACCTGCCAGCCGGCCCGCGTGCGGGTGAGGACCAGATGCGCGGTCAAGGCAACGACGAGAATAACCACGACGCTGAAGGGCACGCCGAAGACGGAACCCTCGCCGAAATAGTACCAGAGGTCGGAGTCTGGGAGGTTGGTGGCGATGTCGACCGAGTACTTGAGTAGCAGCATGTCGACCACCGCACGGACGATGATCAGCGTCACGAGCGTGGTGAGGAAGGCGCGGAGGCGCAGGTAGCCGACGAGCAGACCGTTCACCAGGCCGACAGCCGCCCCGCACGCGAGCGTGCCGGCTACCACCGCCCACACCGGCCAGCCGGCAACGCTGATCAAAGCCAGCGCGACGATGTTGCCGAGCGCGAATGTCGAGCCCACGCTGAGGTCGATGCCGCCGGCGACCATGACGATCATCAGCGCGACCACGATCAGGGCGAATTCCCCCCACTGGCGCGTCAGGTTGGCGATGTTGGCGGCGCTGAAGAAATCCGGGATCAGCCAACCGAACACAACAATCGCCGTGACGAGAATCAGCAGCGGGATCGCGTTGTCGATCCAGCGCTTGGTCAGGATTTCGCCGAGAAGGTGATCAGGCACGTAGCGATAGCGCCAGCGCACGATCCTGTCTGATACAGCCATGAGACTCTATCGCTGAGACGAAGGGGAGGACGCGGGTGGGTTCGCCACCCGCGTCCGGCTGGCCGCCTACTTCTTGGCCGCCATGTCCCAACACGACGCCGCGCTCATGTTGTCCTTCGTCAGGAACGTCAGCGGCGTGAACAGCGTGGTCTTGTTGGTCCCCGCAGGCTGCTTCAGCTGCAGCATCTGCTCGATCAGGTTCGCCATGTCGCGCGCCTGACCCGGAACGAAGTACACCGCGACTTCGGAGAAGGCGCCGCTCGCCAGGCTGTCGCAATCCAGCCGGCTGCCGCCGCCCTGCGTCAGCAGATACACGTTCTTGCCGGACTCCTTGATCGCAGCGGCTGTGCCGACGTCCATCACATCCCAGAAGCTGGCGATCGCGCACAGGTCGGGATTCTGCTGGATGACGGTCGCGGCGATGTTCTTCGCCTTCGTCGAATCCCAGTCAGCCGCCTGGTTTGATACGAGCTTCACGTCAGGATGCTGGGACAGGACCTTGTTGATGCCCTCCATCTGATAGATGCTCGCCGCTGCGGTCAGCACGCCCTGCGTGATCGCCACCTTGCCGCTGCCGCCGTTGGCGGGCGAGCATTTGTCGACCAGCCGCTGGCCTATCTTCTCGCCGAGGCCTACGTAGTCGACGCCGACGAACGCGTCGGTCGAGAAGCTGGAGCGCATGTTGACTTGCACCACGTAGATGCCGGCCTCTTCCGCTTTCTTCAGCAGGCGGGCGTAGGACTGCACATCCGGATTGTGGACGACGATCACGTCCGGCTTCTCGGCAATCAGCGAGGTGATCGCCTGCGCGCCGGCATCGGTGCTCCAGTTCGGATCGCGGACCTCGAAGGTCACGCCGAGCGGTTCCAGCGCCGACTTGAGTCCGGCAGCCCAGCCCTCCGTGAGGTCAAAGCCCATCGCGACCGGGATGTAGGCGACCTTCTTGCCCTTGAACGCGTCGTAGTACGGAGCCCGTGTCGGGTCGTCGATGCCCTGCGCCATCGCGGCACCGGCATAGAGTGCGGTAGCGGCTGCAAGCAGCGTCATCTTGATCAGTTTCATGCGTCTTCCTCCCATTGGACGTTTCTAGATGTCCCCCTGCTGAGCGGTCTGCTCGTCGCGGGGGTTGACGATCGTGTCGATCACGATCGCGGTAAGCAGGATCACTCCCTTGATGATGTTCTGGACGGTGTACTGGATGTTCATGATCGTCATGCCGTTGAGGAACACGCCGATCAGCAGCGTGCCGACGATGACGTTGCGGATGCCACCCTTGCCGCCCGACAGCCCGATGCCGCCGAGCACGACGACGAGGATCACGTCGTAGACGTAGGTCGAGATGGCGAGTCTCGTGTTCATGCTCGCCACCGAGGCGGCGGTGACAATGCCGGCGGCGTAGCCGATGAACGACGACAGCACGTACTGCAGGACGATCACCGGCCTTACCGGGACGCCGGTGATGCGGGCGGCGAGGATGTTGTCGCCGACGGCGCGCAGATAGCGACCCTGCCGGGCGTAACGCAGGAAGAGGTGGCCGCCGAGGCAGACGATGGCGAAGAGAAAGATCGGGACGGGAATGCCGAACAGCGTGCCCTGCCCGAACCATAGCAACGAACTCGCCGTAGCCGGCGTGTAGACGACATCAAGGTCGAAAAGGTAGTAGCGGCCGAAGCCGTAGATCATCGTGCCGACCGCGAGCGTGGCAAAAATCGCCGGCATCTCGACGTAGGCGATCAGCCATCCGTTGACGGCGCCGACGAGAAGGCTGAGGCCGAGCCCGATGGCGAGGGCGCCCGCCAGCGGCATTCCGTGGCCGGCGAGGTCCAGCGACCACGCGACCGATGTGGCCATGACCGCGACCAGCGACAGGTCGATGCCGCGGCCGATCACCACCAGCCCCATCGCCACTCCGAGAATGCCGAGGATGGAGACGCTGCGGACGAGGTTCAGCAGGTTGCTGGGTGTCAGGAATCCCGGCAGCGTCACCGCGAAGGCGAGACAAAGCAGGAGCGCGAGCCCGAAGACGATCTGTTCCTGGCTCAAGCGCCACGGAAGCTGCATGCCGGCTCTCCCAGCCGATGCGATCGCACGGCGTTCGTTTCCGTCGATAGCCGTCGCAAGCTATCGGCAGCGAACTTCCATGTCCTTCGTGGGAGCGCAGTAATCTTGCTTGGGAGTGCACGCGCGCGAGTGATCGCTGGACGGGTATAACCCTCGCTGATAGCGTGAGTTTTGCGTCCCTGACCGGGGCTCCTTGCTAGCTGCGTGGAGACGCTGAGGGAGGTTAGTTCGTTCGACCCCGCGGGATCGATGGCGATTGGGAGAAAGCCATGGATCTAGTGTTCTCGACTGACGAATTCGCACAGGCCGAGCGCTATTCCGCTTGGCGCGATGCGATTTGCGACGTCTACGTCCATGTCGACGTCAAAGCGACCAACCCCGAGCAGTATCGCGGCTTCATTCGCGAAGCGAAGTTCGGCGAAGTCGTGCTGACCGACATCCTGCTGTCCGAGCAGCGCATCCGGCGCAACCGGCAGCACATCTCGCTGCTCGACAAGGACTGCTACTACGTTCAGCTCGTGCACACCGGCAACATCAGCGTCGTGCAACGCGGCGAAACCCACCGTTCGAACGCTGCCCGCGGCGCGATCTTTTCAGCGACGGAACAGTACGAGCTGCACGGCCACGGCGAGGTGCGCTCGTTTTACCTGGAGCTGCCGCGCGACGAGTTTGCGCAACGTTTTCCGCGCGACAGGATTCCGGTCTCGACGCTGATCAACACGACCCAGGGCCTCGGGCGAATCGCTACCGAGTTCTGCGCTGCGCTTGCCGTGGAAGGCGCGCGCGTCGACGAGAGCGCGCGGCCCGATCTCGCCAATCAGCTGATGGATCTGCTCGCGCTCACGCTGCTGACCCCGGAAGGCGACATGCCGGCGGCGGAGGGGCCGGTGAAACAGGCCCGCCTTCGTTCGGTGCAGCAGTGGATCGCAGCGCACATCGCGGAGCCCAGCCTGTCGCTGGACAGGATCGCGGCCGCGAACGGCATGTCGCTGCGCTACCTGCACGTTCTCTTCGAGGGTTGCGAGATGTCGGCGGCCGAGTGGATATGGAACCGTCGACTGGAACTGGCCTACAACCAGCTGGCCAACTTCGACGGTCGCTCGATCACATCGATCGCCTTCGACCACGGCTTCAGCAGCCCCACCCATTTCAGCTCGATGTTCAAACGCAAGTACGGGGTGTCGCCGCGCGACGTTTCGCGGCCGCGTTAGCCGAAGCGGCCGCTTGGCCCCCGCTTCGCGACCGCGACTGCCCGCCGCGATCACGTGGCAGCCGGGAGACCATAGGCGACCAGGTAGTCGCCCACCGGCGTCTCCATGAAGTGATGGCCGCCGGCAAAGATCGCGACGTACTCGTGCCCTCCCGATTGGAATACCATCGGGGTCGACTGCCCTCCTGCGGGCAGCTTGGTCTGCCAAAGCGTCTTGCCGCTATCGATGTCGATGGCGCGGAACATCTGATCGGTCGTTGCGGCGATGAAGATCAAACCGCCGGCGGTCACTGCGGCGCCGCCATTGTTCGGCGTGCCGATCACGATTGGCAGATGCGATGCGATACCCCAGGGGCCGTTGTTGCGCGCGTCGCCGAACGGCTCGTCCCACAACGTCTTGCCGGTCTTCAGGTCAATCGCGGTCAGGCCACCCCATGGCGGCTGCGTGCACAACAGGCCGGTCGGCAGGCGCCAGCCTGGATTGATATCGGCGGCATAAGGCGCGCCGATCTGCGCGCCGAACTCGTGGTAGCCCTGTTTGACATCGGGACCGGGAACGTTGATCGGGTGAACGCCAAGTTTATCCGCCTCCGCCCGGGGCATCAGGCGATCGCTGTTCGCCATGTTGTTGTAGTTGGCGATGAGGATACCGCGCACCGGGTCAACGGCAACGCTCCCCCAGTCGGAGCCGCCGTTGTAACCAGGGAAATCGAGCCAGCGGCTGTTGCTGATCGGCGGCGTGTATTGCCCCTCGTAGACATGCTGATGGAACTGAATGCGGCATGCCAGCTGATCGATCGGCGACATGCCCCACATATCCTTCTCGCGGAGTTCGGGCTTTGCCAGCGTGTGGAAGCCGGAGAAGGGCTGCGTCGGTGAGAGACCTTCCTCGATGCCGTTGGTCGGCACCTTGCGTTCCTCGACCAGGAACAGCGACTTGCCCGTCCGGCGATCCAGCACGTAGATCTCGCCCTGCTTGCTGGCCAGGATCACGGCCGGCGTGGCGCCGACATCGGCGAGGGTCGGCTGCGAGCCCAGGTCGTAGTCCCAGACGTCGTGATGCACCGTCTGGAAATGCCACACCGGCTTTCCTGTTGTGACGTCCAAGGCGACCAGAGACGAACTGAATTCGTCCTCGCATTGCTGGCGCGCCTTGCCCCAGTAATCGACCGAGGCATTGCCGAGCGGTACGTAGACGTACCCCAACGCATCGTCGCCGGCGGCCGCGGTCCACATGTTCGGAGTGCCGCGCGTGTACGTCTCGCCGGCCGGCGGCGCGCCTGCCTGGTCCGGGCGGCACATATCCCACGCCCACGCGAGCTTTCCGGTGATCGCATCGAACCCGCGGATAACGCCGGATGGTGCGTCCAGGGCTTGGCCATCCTGCACCTGGGCACCCAGCACAATGACATTGCGAACGAGGGTTGGCACGGCCACGTGGCCGTACCAGCCCGGCACGGTCGCGCCGATGCCTTCCGTCAGATCGACGGACCCGTCGCGCCCGAAATCCGAACAGGGCCTGCCGTCCTTGGCATCCACTTCGATCAGGCGCGCATCCAGCGTCGCCTCGACAATACGAGCGGCGCAAATCGAATCGGGCGCCGCGTTCGGATTGGCGTAGTAGGCGACGCCGCGGCACGTAGCGCCATACGGTATCGCGTCGTCGGATACCTTGGGATCGTAGCGCCACCATTCCTTTCCGGTGCCGGCGTCCAGCGCGATGATCATGTTCTTGGCGGAGCACATGTAGAGACGGTCGCCGATTTTAATCGGCGTGGTCTCCGGCGAGTATTCGCCTTTCGTCTTGTCGTCAGGAAGATCGCCCGTGCGGAATTGCCAGATTTGCTTGAGCTGGGAAACGTTGTTGCGGTTGATCTGATCCAGAGCGGAGTAGCGCACTGCATGCTGGTCGGCGCCGTAGACGGGCCAATCGGCGCCCGCTCCAGGCGCCGGCCCGCCAGAAGCGGGCACGGCGCTTGCCGCGGGCGCGGCCTGCGGCGCGCTCTCTTGCGCAGTGCTGTGGCCGCGCATGAAAAGGATTCCGCCGAACGCCACCAGCGCGACAAGAATCGAAGCGGTCCGAAGCGCCGATTGTCCCACATCCCGCGTTCGCCGATTTTCCCGAGGCCGAAGCACCGGCATCGTCAGCAAAAGGAGAATGCCCAGTATGGTCGGCGCCACGACCCGGGGCACGAGCGCCCAGCCATCAAAGCCAACTTCCCAGATGGCCCAGACCCAGGTCAGGACGTAAGTGATGAGATACAACCACAGGCCCCAGAGCGACCCCGACAGCATCAGAGCGCCCGAAAGGATCAATCCGATCCCCGCCAGCAGGTAGTACCAGGAGCCGCCTAAAACGATCAGCCAGATGCCACCGGCGCCAATGATCCCGCCGAGGAAGACCGTGACGCCGGCAAGCAGGATCGTCAGCCAGGTAGCGACGCCGCGATGGCGCGAGTAAGCAAGCAGTGGTTCGTTAGAAGACACCGGGCCCATCCCACTAAGGTGGCGCCACCTTCAGGACCGAAACGCCGCGGCCCCTGATACGTTCCGCCTTTGCGCTGCGGCAAACTAGCGGTTGGCGTAGTCGGCGAATGTAAGCACGTACATGATGGCGACCCACAGGATCGTCGTCGCCGCCGCCAGACGCAGAACCACCGCGTTCGCCTTCAACCGCATGAAGACGATCAGGATCAGCGCGGCTTTGGCGACGGCTATCGCGAAATTAATCGTGACGTTGCCCCAGCCGAGGTCGAAGCGGGACGTCGCTGCCGTGACGGCGAGCAACAGCAGAAGTCCCAGCCAGGTGAAGATGGCGGAGCGCGTTTCGGTCATCGGTTGATCAGGTACAGCAACGGATAGAGGAAGACCCAGACCACGTCGACGAAGTGCCAATAGAGCGCGACCGCGGTCGTCCGGCGTCTCCGGGTCGCCGTGCCGGAGCGATCCCAGAGCAGAGCAATGCCGGCGATCGTGACGATCCCGAGGACGAGATGCAGCGCGTGCAGGGCCGTCATTGCGAAGTAGAAGTCAAAGAACAGCGCCACGCCGCGCTGGTCGGCGCCACCGTAGGTGAATGGCCAGCCGAACAACGGAACGAGGCCCCGCGCATACTCGTCGTGATACTCGGCAAATTTGATCGCGAGGAACAGGGCGCCAAGTCCGGCCGCGATCGCCAGCAGCAGGCGCGAGGCGCGCAGGCCGTTGCGCTCATCGACCTTCGTCTCGGCAATCGCCATCGCGAGACTCGAGGTCAGCAACACTGCCGTGTTGGTCGTGCCGAGCCCGAACGACAGCTCCTTCGATCCGGCCGCGAACGCGGCGCCATGATGCGTACGCACAACGAGGTAAGCGAGGATGACCGCCGCGAACAGCAGCGCCTCCGACGCAATGAAGACCCACATGCCGAGGCGATCCGCCTGACGTTCGCGCGCGGCCGTGTCGAAGGCGATGCTTTCGGTGGCGTTCGCCATCACTCGAGCCCTTCCGGCAACTCGTAGTCATACGGCGGACGATCGACGACCGGGGTCTGCGCGAAGTTCCCTGCCGGTGGCGGCGAGCTGGTCTGCCATTCCAGGCCGGTCGCGCCCCATGGGTTGTCCGGGGCTGGTGCGCCGCGAAAGATCGACCATCCGAGATAGAAAAGCGGCATTGCGTAGCCGACGGCGAGCAATAAAGCGCCTGCGGAGGAGAGGTCATTCCAGATTTGGAACTCAGCGGGATAGGCGTGGTAGCGCCGCGGCATTCCGAGGAAACCCAGAATGAACTGGGGAAAGAAAGTCAGGTTGAAGCCGACAAACAAGATAGAGGCGGCGATCTGACTCGGCAGCTCGGGATACATGCGGCCGGTGATCTTCGGCCACCAGAAGTGCAGGCCGGCCATGTAGGCGGTCACCATCCCCCCCACCATGATGTAGTGGAAGTGCGCGACGACAAAGTACGTGTCGGTCAGATGAACGTCGACGGCGAGAGCGGCGAGGAACAAACCCGACAGCCCGCCGAATGTGAACAGCGCCATGAAGCAAAGCGCGTAGAGCATCGGCGCTTCGAACGAAATCTCGCCCTTGCGCAGCGTCAGCGACCAGTTGAACACCTTGATGGCCGAGGGCACGGCAACGCAGTAGCTGAGCAGTGAGAACACCAGGCCGGCGTAGGCCGACTGCCCGGAGACAAACATGTGGTGCCCCCACACCAGGAAGCCGAAGACGGCAATCGCAATCGTCGCCAGCGCCACCGTCGTGTAGCCGAACAGCGGCCGCCGCGCGAAACAGGGGATCACCTCGGACACCACGCCCATGCCCGGCAGGATCATGATGTAGACCGCCGGGTGCGAGTAGAACCAGAACAGATGCTGATACAGCAGCGGGTCGCCGCCCAGCGCCGGATCGAAGATGCCGATGCCGGCCACGCGATCCAACGCCAGGAGCACCAGGACGGCAGCTAGTACCGGCGTCGCGAGGACCAGGATCAGGCTCGTGGCGTACAGGGTCCAGACGAAGATCGGCAGGCGGAACCAGGTCAGTCCCTTCGCCCGCAAAGTGTGCGTTGTCACGATGAAATTGATGCCGGTCATGATCGACGAGAACCCGACGATCACCACGCCGGCGATCGCGGTGGTGACCCAGCCGTTGGCAAACATCGTCGAGAGTGGCGTGTAGAAGGTCCAGCCGGTGTCGATGCCACCCATCAGGATGGCGAACAGGGTGAACAGGCTTCCGCCTACGAAGACATACCAGCTCGCAAGATTGAGACGCGGAAACGCGAGATCGCGCGCGCCTATCATAAGCGGCAGAAGGAAGTTGCCGAGTGTTGCGGGTACCGACGGGATGAGGAAGAACCACACCATCACCACCCCATGGATGGTGAAGATGCGGTTGTAGTTGTCGTCGGAGACCAGATCTCCCGCGGGAGTGACGAGCTCAGCGCGGATGAGGACGGCCATGCTTCCGCCCAGAAAGAAGAAGGCGGTGATCGCGACGAAATAGAGCCACGCGATCCGCTTGTGGTCCGTCGACGTGAGCCAGGCGGCGATGCCCCAGTCCTCGCCGAGGTAGCTGTGAGGCTGGATTGCGCGCGCGGTCATGACGGCGCTCCCTTGTCGGACAGTGACTCGATGTAAGCGACGAGATCCATCAGCTCACTTTCCCCGATCAGGCCCGCGAAGGCCGGCATGATCGGGGCGTAGCCGGCAGCGATTTGCTTGTCTGGATCGAGGATCGAGTCGCGGATGTACGCAGTGTCGGCAATCGTGGTGGAGGAATTCGCCAACGCCACCGGGTGCCCGAAGATGTTGCGCAGGTCCGGCGCGCGTACCGCGCCGCGACCCTCATGGCAGCCGGAGCAACCGAGGGCCCGGTACAGAGCCGCTCCCTCGGCCACCGGGCTATCGACCGTGGGCTGCTTTTCCAGCCATGCCGCGTAGTCCTGCGGTGTCATCGCCACGAGATTGCCGGCCATCGCTGAATGCGCGGTGCCGCAGAATTCCGCGCAGAACAGGTCGTAGGTGCCGGCCTTGGTGGCCGTGAACCAGACGTTCGTCGACATGCCGGGAACAGCGTCCTGCTTCACGCGGAAAGCCGGCACGAAGAATGAGTGGATGACGTCCTCGCTGGCGAGTTCAACGATTACCGGCTCGTCCACCGGGACGTGCAACTCGTCAATCTCGCGCTGTCCGCCGGGATGCTGGAACTTCCACATCCACTGCTTCCCCACCCCTAGAATATGCAGGGCGTTTGTGGGGGGGTGGAAGCGCTGCATGTAGAGTTCGGCTCCCCAGCCGAACAGCACGATTCCGACGACCAGTGAACTCGAGGTCCATGCGACCTCGAGCGGGAGGTTGCGCATGCGTTTGCCCTGGCGATTGGCGCCCGATCCGCGGCGATACTTGATGGCGTAGCGGATTACGAGAACGGTCAGGAAAAGCCCAAGCGCGAAGGAAAAGGCCAGAAGCGCGTAGAACAGCGCGTCGATCTCGCGCGCAAAATTGGAGGCCTCGGGCGGGGCGAACGGAACGCCGGTCACGACGCCCTCCGTCGCGCCGCGAGTATCACCAGGCCCGCCAGTGCCACCATCGCGGCGACGGAGACGATCCGTGCTGCCCAAAGGGCGATGTCGTTGTATCGGCCGACGCCGAGAATGGCTGAGCAGAACAACAAAACGCGGTCGCCAAGCGTCCCCAATCTGCCGGCCGCGGCATCGGCCAGAAGCTGCCGGAGTTCGGTGGGCGCATAGTCGAGGCCGGAGAGCGCACCCGAAACGCGGCCATCGGCAGTCAGCGCCGAAACGGCGACAGGATGGACGTAGAGATCGCGCTCATTTTGCGCGACGGTCAGACCGATGGAAGATTCCAGAGCGGAAAGCGTTGCCGCGTCACCGACGAGAAACCGCCATTCCGATAAGTCGACCGCGGTCCCGGCCGCTTGCCGAAGCTTGTCGCGCGCCTGGGCCGCGTCGGCGGATGTTTCCGCCGGATCAACGCTGACGAACACCACCCGGTAAGCGTCGGTCGCCATGCCCGTCTGCTCGAGCGTCTGGGCGAGATCGAGTTCCGCCACGCCGCACAAGTTCGGGCATCGGTGGTAGCCAAACAGGAGCAGCGAAGGCTTGCCGCCGGCATAGTATCCGAGTGTATCGGCGCGGCCAGTTTCATCGGTGAGGTGCACCGCGAGATCAATTTGGCCGCCGATCGTCGGAGCAAAATCCGGTCGTGGACCTGCGTCCGCTGCGCCGTACAGCACCACCAGAACCGCCAGCGTAGCGACGCCGCGGATCACGGAGGCGCCGCCTTCGGCAGACAATCCGTGCCTGCCGGGGCGCGCGGCACAATGTCCGTGACCGATACGCATCCGGCTTTTGTCGTGGTCGTCCGCTGCCCCCAGTCGGGAACGCCGCCCAGAGCGATGATGCGCATCGCGTCGTCAATCGGGATGTGTGCGATGCCGGCGGGGCGGTCGATCCAGTAAGCCGATGTCAGCCGCTTCTGTTTCTCGGCATCGTAGGCGGCTCGATCGGCTCGGGTATCGAGCTGGAGGACCGGTGTGCCGCTGGTGAATAGTCCTGTGCCAGCGCCAAATGCCAGCGGCGATGCGGCCGAGCCGAAGAAGCGGACGCCGACGAGCACCGCCAAGATAAAGATCACCAACCCGCCGCCGAACGCGAGAACAGCGCGAGCGTTGACGTCGCGTGTTTCGGGATGGGCGCTGCGCGGGCTACGCATGTGCGTTCCTCCAACCCAACCACCACGCGCGCCCGCTGATCGCCGACAGCACAGCCACCAACCAGCCCGCCCCGACGACAGCGAATGCGAGCAGATTCGAGCCCACCGGCGCAAAGCCGCCGCCGAACGCCGGCGACAGCCGCCAGATCACATCAAGCAGATGGCCGGTAACCACCAGAGCCGCGACCAGCGCAACACCGCGTGGATTGCGTTTCACACTGCCGCTGAGCAACGCGGCGCTCGGCAGCGCAAAATGAAGCGCCACCATAACGAGGAGGACGGCTGTCCACGCGGCTCCTCCCCGCGCAAGATACCAACCGATCTCGTCGGGCAGATCGCCGGACCAGACGATCAGCCACTGCATGAACGTCATGTACGTCCACAGCAGCACGAACCCGAACAACAGGTTAGCGATGTCCTCCGACAGCAGCGTGCCATTCTCCGGCTCCGCGTCGTTGCGGAATGGCGCGGCACGCAGCGTCAACAGACAAGCAAGCGCGAACGCCGCGGCGAGTTCGCCGCTCGATTCCATTGCGGGATAGATCGTCGAGTAGAATTGCGGATCAGGCGCAATCATCCAGTCGGTCGCGAACGACAGCATCGTCACCATCAGTAGAACCAGCGTGCCGATGGCGCGGCGGCTGCGTCCCTCCTCACGAACCGGCCGCGCAATCCACCATGCCAGGCCAACCCAGATCGCGAGGCACGCCACGGTGCGCAACGCCAGGAACGCGGGATCGAAGTAAGCAAGCTTGGAGCGCGCGCTCGCGGACAAGGCGTTAGCCGGTTCGCCGGCCCACGGAAGGACGAAGCGCCACCCGATCAGCGGCACAATCATTGCCACCGCCGCTACCGGCAGCGCGGTGGCGATCGCCATCAACGCGGGACGGAGCGTCGTTCCCCACCGGCCTCCGGAGAGGTCATGGATCGCCAGCACGTAAAGCGCGCCCAACGACAGGCCGAGAAAGAATATCGTCGCGGTCAGCCAGGCGGGCACCAGCGCGTTCATGGCGCGGCCTCCAGCCGTTGACGCAGTTCCGGTGAGAGGGATGCGATCGCAGCATGTTGCGAAAGCTGCAATGCGCGGAGATAGCCCACAATGGCCCAACGGTCCGCCGGCGGAATGCGATCACCGTATCGAAACATCACGCCATAGCCGTTCGTAATTACGTCGTAGAAGTGGCCGTCGGGTGCCGACAAAAGAGTGGGCTCGCCGAAGCTTGGCGGTCGGGGAAATCCACGGCGCACAACGATGCCGTCTCCATCGCCGGCAACGCTGTGGCACGGCGAGCAGAATATGTTGTAGCGCTCGCGTCCACGCTCGAGCATCGCGGCACTGACCGGTCCCGGGATTGTGTCGGATCGCGACGTGAGATCGTCCTCACGGGCGATCGTGCCAGACGGCGGCGGTTGCGCGGCCGAGCCCCCCGGCCCTTCCGAGTATGTGTTGTCGCGCGGCGCATGCGCCATCCGCTGTTCGCAGGCTGCCAAGACCGGCAGCATGGCGATGAGCGCGAGGGCCGGCTTCACGGCGCGACCTCCTCGACAAGGATTGCGCCCGTGCGCCGTAGCGCGTTGCGCGCCTCGGCGAACTTCGCGTCGCTGCTTTTGACCAGCAGATAGAAGCGGTCGTCACGCGCGAACGTGAAACTCGGGGCATTGAAGATCGGGTGGTAATAGGTCGGCAGCCGGTTCAACGCGAGCATGCCGACAAAACCGGCAAGCGCAGCGCCCAAGACGCCACCCTCGAACGCCAGCACCAAGTATGCGGGCCAAGCGTTGAGGGGCCGCCCGCCGACGTCGATCGGGTAATCGACCATCACCGAATACAGAATCAGCGCATAGCTGGCGACGGCACCAAAGATGCCGCCTGCCAGGACAAGAAGCGGCAACGGAGTCGCGCGCGTCTGCAGTATCGCGTCGAGCGCCGGAACCGGGAACGGCGTGAAGGCATCGAGCTCGGCGTATCCGGCATCACGCAATGTGCGCGCGGCGGACACCAGCGGCTCGGGCTCGCGATACGCGCCGATGACGCCGTAGAGCTTGGACCGCGCAGTCATGCGGCGCCCTCCTGATGCGCTTCCTCGGCGACCTCGAAGATCGAAATCGCAGGCAGGATGCGGACGAACAGGAACATCAGTGCGAAGAATGTACCGAGTGAGCCGAACAGGAGGGCGAAGTCGAGCCAGGTCAAGGTTGCCGTGTTCCACGCCGATGGCAGGAAGTCATTGGCGGGCCCCGAGACCACGATGACGAACCGCTCCAGCCACATGCCGACGTTGATGACCAGCGCGATGCCGAAGAGCAGCGCCATGTTGTTCCGCACGCGGCGAAACCACAGCAGCTGCAGCGCGCCGACGTTGCATGCCAGCATGATCCAGAAGCACGGGGCATAGGGTCCGAGGAAGCGCGCGAACAGTTCGTAGCGGTCGTAGGGGGTCCCCGAATACCAGGAGAAAAACGTCTCGCTGAGGTAGCCGTAGGCAACCAGCATGCCGGCGGCGAGCATCACCTTGACGCCGTTGTCGATGTGGCGCTGCGTGATGAAATCCCGCAACCCGAAGGCCGCGCGCAGCGGGATCGCGATGGTCAGCACCATGGCGAAGCCCGAATACAGCGCACCGGCGACGAAGTACGGCGGAAAGATCGTCGAATGGTAGCCGGGCACGATCGCCACCGCGAAATCGAGCGACACTACCGAGTGAACCGAGACCACCAGTGGCGTCGCAATGGCGGCGAGCAGGAAATACACCGTCTGATGGCGCTTCCAGTGAAACGCCGATCCACGCCAGCCGAGCGCGAGCAGCCCGTAAAACACCTGCGCACCGCGCGATCTGGCACGATCGCGCAGAACCGCCAGGTCGGGGATCAGGCCCATGTACCAGAACAGCAGCGAGACGACGATGTAAGTGGCGATGGCGGCGAAATCCCACACCAGCGGGCTGCGCCATTGCGGCCAGTGCATGTGCGTGTTCGGTAGCGGCAGAAGCCAGTAGAAGAACCATGGTCGCCCGAGATGCAGGATCGGAAACAGTCCGGCCATCGCGACGGCCAGGAGCGTCATCGCCTCCGCAAAACGGTTGATCGAGTTGCGCCATGGCTGGCGGAAAAGCAGCAGCACCGCCGAGATGAGCGTGCCGGCGTGGCCAATGCCGATCCACCACACGACATTGGTGATCATCGTGCCCCATACGACCGGCACGTTCAGCCCAAGCTTCCCCACGCCCGCCGCGACAAGGTACGCGATCGCGAACAGGAACAGCAGCATGAGCGCGAAGAAGCCAAGGAAGCCGAGCCAGAAAATGCGCGGCAGGCGGCCGGCCAGGACGATGGACGCTATGCGGCCGGTGATCTCCGGGTAACCGGGATCGCCGCGCACCAGTGTCGCCGCGCGCGCCTCAGCCATGTACCGGCTCCTCCAGCTTGGCGAGCGCCGGGTTCGGATTGGATACGCGCGCCAGGTAAGTGGTGCGCGGCCGCGTGTTCAGTTCGGCGAGCAGCGCATAGTCCAGAGGGTGCTCGTGGAGCCGGCGAACGCGGCTTCCAGGATCGTTGCGGTTGCCGAAGATGATCGCTTGTGTGGGGCAGGCTTGTGCGCAAGCGGGCGTGACCGCTCCGTCCGCGATCGGTTGGTCGGCGAGTTCCGCTTCGATCCGGCCTCGCTCGATGCGCTGGACGCAGTAGGTGCATTTTTCCATGACGCCGCGTGACCGGACGCTGACGTCAGGATTCATCAGCGCGGCCAGCGGCGATCCGGTGCCTTCAGCAAACGGCTGGTAGTCCAGGAAATTGAAGCGGCGGACCTTGTACGGACAGTTCTGCGAGCAGTAGCGCGTGCCGACGCAGCGATTGTAGATCTGCGCGTTGAGCCCATCGTGTGTGTGCACCGTCGCGTTGACCGGGCAGACCTCCTCGCACGGCGCTTCCTCGCAATGCATACATGGCACCGGTTGAAAGACGACGCCGGGGTTGTCGACGCTGCCCGTGTAGTAGCGATCGACACGCAGCCAGTGCATCTCGTGGCCATTCGCCACCTCGTCCACACCGACGGTGGGGATGTTGTTCTCCGCCTGGCAGGCTGAGACGCACGCCATGCAGCCGATGCACGCGGTCTGGTCGATGACCATCGCCCACGCTTCCTCTCGCGACGGCCACGGCGGGTATAACGTCCCGGAAGGAGCAGGCTCCCGATCTTTCGCGAAGGTGGGATTGGCCACGTATTCGGCCAGGGTTCCGTTTCGCACGATGTCGCGGCCTTCCATGGAATGGTGATGCTGGGTCGTGACGACGGCCGCGCGCGCCTCGGCCTTGCTGACTGAAAGACCGTCCAGGAACCAAAGAGCCTCGCCGGCTCTCAACGGAAATGCGTTCGCGCCCACGCCATTTCCCACCTGGCCGATTGCGGACTGACCGAAGCCCAGCGCGATCGTGATGACTTCCTCGGGGTGGCCGGGCTCGATGGAGACGGGGAGTTCGATCGCGTTGTTATCGCGCGCCACACGAACCACATCGCCACTCGCAAGTTGCAGCCGCCCGGCGGTCGCAGGTGCCACAAGCGCGGCATTACCCCAGACGATCTTGCTCAGTGGGCGGGGAAGTTCCTGCAGCCACGCGTTGTTGGCGTACTCGCCCGCGCGAAGCCAGGGATCGGGGACGACGCGGACTTCGATGCCGGTGCCGGCTGGGTTGACCTTCGACGAAAGGACCGGCGCGGCGTTTGACACCACCGGAGCGGATGTCGTGCCGGAGATCACGCCACGCTGGATCGCTGCACGCCACGCTGCGTCGTCAAGGCCGCCGATCTCGCGCCAATACGTCCTTAACGTATCCAGCGGCGACGCGGAGTATTCGCCGAGCAACGCGGACAGCACCTCCGACGCCGCGTGCCCGCCGTATAACGGTTGCACGAGCGGCTGGATGATCGATGCCGTGCCATCGAAGGCGCGGATATCGCCCCACCGTTCGAGATCATGCGCGAGAGGCACGTGCCACCGGCTGGCCTTCGCGGTGGCGTCGACATAGCGGCCGACGTGCATTGTGCGCGGCACCTTGACCAGCGCCTCGGCGAACGAAACATCACCGGGCGCGGTGTACGCAGGATTTGCGTCGAGCACGAGCAATGCGGTGACCGCACCGCGTCGCATCTGCTCGACCAAGGCACCGAGACTCACGGCACCGGGCGGGCGGTAGTCTGGTGGGGGGATGTAGTCGACTGCGAGGCCGAAGCTGCCGAGACTGGCGTTCATCGCATGCACCTGCAGATGCACGTCGGCGGATTGATGCGGGCCTGCGACAACCAGGCCTGTTCCTGCTGCCTTTCGCAGGTCGGCCGCGATTGCGTCGAGCGCCGCCGACGGGACTGGCGCATTTACGTCCGCGCCGAGACCAAGACGCGCCGCGAGCGCGGCGGCGATTGCCGGAACGGCCGAGCCGCGAACCGCCCAGCGATGATCGGCGGAGGCGCCGGTTATGGTCGGCGTCGATTCGATGGCGTAGAGACGCGCCATTGTCGTCGCGCCGTCCCGCACGATCCGCCGCGAACTGAAAGCGCGGGCATGGGCGAGCCTGCCCGGCCCCTCGCCCAGAAAATCTGCATCAAGACTGACGATCACGTCAGCCTGACCGAGCCGCGGCAAAGTGGCAGTCGCGCGCCCGAAAACCTGTTGCAGCGCCGTCCTTTCGCCGTCGGCCGCCAACGGATCGTGAACGCACAGCAACATCCGCGGGTATGCGGCGCGCAGGCGGTCGATCAGCCATGCTTCGCTGGGCGATGTGATCGGGCCGATCATCAGCGCGAAACCTGCGCCTTCGCGGTTTCCGATCTCGTCCCGAAGTGCCGCGACTTCGCCGAGGAACGCATCCCAGCTCATCGCCTGCTCATCTTTGGTCGGCGTGCGTGATCGCTCGGGATCGTAAAGGCCGAGACACGCGGCCTGCATGATCGCGTCGCTGGCACCAAGCGATGCCGGATGATCGGGATTGCCTTCGACTTTAGTCGGACGGCCTTCGTGACTCTCGACGATCGCGCCGAAGCCGTAGCCGCCGATCGAAAGCGCCGTGGCATAGTGCAGGGCCCGCCCGGGCGTGACATCTGCTGGCTTGTCAACGTAGGGCGCGATGTGGTCGGCCTTCTTGCAGGCGGTCAGACCGGCCATTGCAAGACTTGCCGCCATCAGTTTGAGCACACCCCGCCGGTCAGGGGCGATGTCGAAACGCGCGGCAAGCCTCGGAAACTCGTTGTGGAGATATTCGCGGAACGCGGCGGTATCCGCGAGCTCCTCGAGGCTTCGCCAGAACTGCGGGCCGCGCTCGACGGCCTCAGCGCGGAGGCGCGCCAGATCGAGGGGCTCAGCGGTGGCAGACATAGCAGTCGGTCATCTTTGATGGATCGATCTTTTCGTGAGATGCCAGAGCGGCCTGCATTGCCGCGATGTCCTGCGGCGGCGACCATTCGGGATCGAACACATCGGCAGGCGGCCGCAGATACGGCGTCGGATTGCGATGGCACCCCAGGCACCATTCCATCTGCATCGGATGAGCGCGCATCATCAGCGGCATCCGATCGACCTCGCCGTGGCAGGTGACGCAGGCAACGCCCTTGGCGACGTGTATCGCGTGATTGAAGAAAACGTAGTCCGCGACGTGGTTGACCTGGGTCCATGCGATCGGCTTGCCACTGGCGAAGCTTTCGCGCACCGGCGCCAGCACGGCGGCGTTGGTCCATATCTGCGAGTGGCAAGTCATGCACACCTCGGTCGGTGGAATGCCAGCCACCGCCGAAGTCTCAACGCCTGTGTGGCAATAGCGGCAATCGAGGCCGAGTCCCGCAACGTGGTGTTGGTGGCTGAACGGCACGGGCTGAGCGAGCGGGTGATTGACGCCGGTGTCGAAGTCAGACCGGAGATAGAACGTGGCGCCGGTGCCGAGAAAGATCGTGCCGATAACCGCCAGGAGAACAATCCAGCGGGCCAGCGCGTTCGCTCGTGGTCGAAATAGCTGCGGCACAGCACGACGGTCCCCGCAAAGCTACTCGCAGACTTCGGAAAACGTCGGCTCGAACGATTCAGTTCCGGTCGCAATTGCCGCAGCCGCGCCCAGAAAGCGCCGGCGGCGTGTTGCAGCGCACACGGGCGCCACACCGGATAGCGAAACCCAGCCGCCGTCCCCGCGTTGTCAGTGGTTCGCGGTGGCGACTCCGGTGGTGTCGTGGTTGACCTGACCTCCCATGTAGCGCTGGTTACCGGCGCCGAATCCGGCATCGGGGCCGCTTGCGCGGTGGCGCTTGCCGCAGCCGGCGCCGATATCGCAATTCTCTATCACCGAGACCGGACGGCGGCTGAAAGGACGCTGGAGACGGTCCTCGGCAACGGCGCCCGCGGTTTCGTGATCCAGACCGACGTCACGCGGGAAGACCAGGTGCATCACGCGTTCGACCAAGCGAATGCGACCCTCGGGCGGCCGGACATACTGGTCAACTCTGCGGGACTCAATCAGGCCGGCGTCCCGGTTGCGGACATGACGACCGAACAGTGGCGCCGCCTGATCGACACCGATCTCACCGGCGCATTTTTCTTCTGCAGGCGGTTTGTTCGCGATCTGCGGGACGCGGGCGAACCCGGCCGGATCGTCAACATTTCATCCATCCATCAGCATGTCGTGCGCGCCGGTGCCGCCGACTACGCAGCGGCGAAAGCTGGCCTTCACAAGCTGACCGAGACGCTGGCGCTGGAGTGTGCGCCGCTGAAGATCAAGGTCAACGCGGTTGCGCCGGGCATGATCCTGACACCGATGAATGCGGCTGCAATGGGCAATCCGGCGTTGATGGAACGCGACCGCGCCGACATCCCACTGGGGCGGCCCGGGACCGCGGAGGAAGTAGCGGGTGTGGTCGTCTTTCTAGCCTCGCCCGAGGCCGACTACATCACGGGCACCACCATCACCATCGACGGTGGCCTGTCGCTGGTATTGGGCCAAGGGGCGTGAACGGTGGCTCGTCGCATCGACTTCAACGTCGAGAAGATTGATGCAGTCCATGTCAGTGGACTCCCAAACCTGGCGCGGCGCGATCTGATGAGTCCGTACGTGTGGACGGAGGACAATGGGCAGTTATTCATGCTCGTACGCGTCGTGGCGCAGGGACCGCGGGCGACGACGGGCAGCATCTATTTCGGCGTCGGTAAGGAAGGATTGCGCTTCAAGCTTCGCCGGCGACCGATTCTCGCTCCCGGTCCGGCGCCGGGCGACATCGGTGGATGCGAAGACCCGACTGTCATCAAGTGGCGACACCGCTATTACGTCTACTACACAGGTGTCGAGAAGACCCGGTCGTCCGGCCAGATGATGTACGCCTCCGGCAAAAGCATCCCGCGGCTCGTCAAGCAAGGCATTGCGCACGCCTCCACGAAGACGGAAGGCAACACCAAAGAAGCAACCATCGGCCGGACGGCCGATGGCCGGTGGCGACTTTTCTACGAATACGCGCGTGACGAAGCTTCGCGCGTGGGTTTGGCTTACGGCACCGGTGTGTCGGGTCCGTGGCGGGAACGCAAAGCGCCTTTCCTGCCGAGGGCCGGAAAATGGGACAACTGGCACCTTTCGACGGGACCACTGCTCCTCGACGATCCCGACATGCCCGTCATGTTCTACAACGGCGCAACCAAGGATGCGCGGTGGCGGATCGGCTGGATTGCATTCGACAAGAGCATCACCAAAGTGGTCGACCGTTGCATCGAACCGCTTATCGTTCCGCCCCCTCCGAACAACAGGACCGGCATCGACATAGCGTTTGCGGCATCGGTCATCGTGCAGAGCGGAGCGATTCATCTCTACTACTCGCTCGCCGACAAACAGCTGTTTCGCGCGACGCTGCGAAAAAGCTAGGGACGCAAGGCTCCATTCCGCGTACGGCGATATTCAAGCTTAACGTCTGGCTCAGGCGCCAGCGCCGAACCTTTTTGCATCGGGCGGGTTAGCGACCGTTGGGCAGTGGCTGCAACGGCGAGGCCTGGGATGAGCGTTTATCGCGAAAAGAGCCGCTCGGCGTGGATGGAGGTTGCGCCCGAGAAATATCCCACGCTTGCGGAAGACATCACCGCGGATGTGGTCATCATCGGCAGCGGCATTGCGGGGCTATCGACCGCCTACGAATTGGCCAAGCGCGGCAAGGGGGTGGTGGTGATCGACCGTGGCCCTGTCGCGCGCGGCATGACCGCGCGTACGTCTGCCCACCTCACGTCATCGCTCGACGACTTCTACCACGAGTTCATTTCGCTCCGCGGCGAAGAGACGGCGAAGCTTCATTTCGAAAGCCAGGCCGCAGCCATTGATCGCATCGAGACGATCCAGCGCGAGGAGAAGATCGCCTGCGACTTTGCGCGCCTTACCGCGTACATGTTTCTCGCCGGCGAGACTGAGGCCAAGGCCCTCCACGACGAGCAGGCCGCGCTCGACACGGTCGGCTTGCGCGGCTCCAAAGTCGTTTCGCGCCCCGACGTCAGCCATCATCTGTCGAACCGCCTTTGCCTCGTGATCCCTGGCCAGGGTCGTTTCCATCCGCTGCGCTATCTCGACGGACTGGCCGAGGTCTGCATTGCGCTCGGCGTCGATATCTTCGCCGACACCATCGTGACGAAAATTGAAGACACGACCGACGGCGTGAGTGTCGAGACGAGCGGCGGACCGCGCGTTGCAGCGGGTGCGGCTGTGGTGGCGACGAACACGCCGATCAACGACCGGCTTACGATCCATGCCAAGCAGGCGCCGTACCGCACCTACGTGTTCGCGGCGGCAATACCGGACGACGCCGTGGACGACGCCCTCTACTGGGATACCGAAGACCCCTACCACTACGTTCGGCTGCATCCCTTCGATGACGAGACACTGCTGCTCGTGGGCGGCGAGGATCATAAGTCTGGCGTCGACGAAGGCGTCAGCGCAGAGACACGGTTCGGCCGCCTGGAACGCTGGGCTCGCGAGCGCTTCCCCGAGCTCGGCGATATCCGCTACCGCTGGTCCGGCCAGGTCATGGACACGATCGACTACGCCGCGTTCATCGGGCTGAACCCGGGCAACCGACGCGTTTACGTGGCAACCGGCGACTCCGGCCAGGGGATCACGCACGGCGTGGCCGCATCGCTGATGCTGCCCGATCTCATCGACAGCGGCACGCACCGCTGGGCGGACGTGTTTTCGCCGTCGCGGAAGCCATTGGCGGCGACCACGCATCTGCTCAGCGACACTGTCGATGTCGCCAAGAACATGGCCGAGCGTTTCATGCCGGGAGAACACTCATCCGTCAATGGCCTCGGACCCGGGCAAGGCGCGGTCATCCGCGACGGTATCCATCTCGTCGCCGTGTGCCGCGATGAGCAGGGCGACATTCATCGACATTCCGCCAGTTGCACTCACACCGGGTGCGTCATCCATTGGAACGCCTTCGAGCAATGCTGGGATTGTCCGTGCCACGGCTCGCAATTTGCGCCGGACGGGACCGCGCTGAATGCCCCGGCAATCCAGCCGCTGTCTTCAGCTGACGGTGACGTGAAGGTTTCGCAAACCCGCCGCCCTGAGGCGGCGGCAGTTTCCTGAATGGGATGGTGAAGCATGCGCACTTCCGATGAATGGTCCGCCGCCGAAGACAGCGAAGCGCCAGCGCCCGACAGCCCGCCGACGCCGCACGTGCTGCCGTTGCGCGCCCGGACAGTCGCACCGGTCGGCCTCATCCTGGTCGCGCTGGTCGTCGGAGCCGCGATTACACGGACGCTCATACGGCGCGGCAGATCGACTCACGCGCTGCCTTACCGGATACCGCTGTTGGCGACAGCGACGGTCGAACAAGCCGAAGCGGCGCTCGGGGCAGCGCTGCAGAAGGTCCGTCGGCTCCTCGACCGGTGACGGCCTTTGCGCGATCGATCTCGACGCGCGGGCTACCTGCAAGGCCGCATTTGCTGCCGCAATGGACCGGCCAAACGCGCTGTGCGAGCGCTGGTCGGACTCGTCGTCTGAGCCTTAGGGTTTCGGCACAATTGTCTTGTCGCCACAATAGTTTGCGGTTGGTTTTAGGGTGACGTTGCAGTATTCGTACGCGGCGCCGTGAGCATCGTGGCGCAGCGGCAGATCGAGGGCTCGAACGTGCTTGGGCAGACGGACGACGCGGATAGTGTCGATCTCCCGATTGGTGGGAATTCGTGACGACCGCGCCCCTCGCCCGCATGGCAGCCGGCGCCGAGCCATCGCTGATGGCGCGCGAGGCATCAGAGGCGCCGGACGTTGTCCGCCGCCTTATCGAGCGGAACGCCGATGCCTGCCGTGAACTCGGTGCACGTTTGCGCAAGTCGCCGCCACGGTTCGTGGTCACGTGCGCACGTGGCAGTTCCGACAGCGCCGCGACCTACGCGAAGTACCTGATCGAGCTTCGCCTCGGCGCAGTGGTTGCTTCCGTCGGCCCGTCGGTGAGTTCCATCTACGGCGCCCGTCTTGATCTCCGCGATGCGCTGTTCATTGCCATTTCGCAGTCCGGCCGCAGTCCCGACATCCTGTCGCTCGCCCAGACGGCACGCGCGCATGGCGCGCTCACCGTCGCCGTCGTCAATGATACTGCGTCACCGCTTGCTTCGAGCTGTGAGGTCTTGCTGCCGCTCCATGCGGGGCCCGAACGGAGCGTCGCGGCGACCAAGTCGTACCTCGCGTCGTTGGGCGTCACGCTGCAGCTCGTGGCGGAATGGAGCGCCGACAGCGTGCTCGGCGATGCCGCACGACGCCTGCCTGAGACGCTGGCGAAGGCGCAGTCGCTCGACTGGGACGCCGCTGTCGAGCCGCTCGCCGCGGCCAGCAACCTCTACGTCGCGGGACGCGGCGTCGGCTATGCCGCCGCACAGGAGGCCGCGCTGAAACTCAAGGAGACGTCCGGTCTGCATGCCGAGGCGCTGAGCGCCGCCGAGCTGATACACGGACCTATGGCGCTGGCCGGGCCGCAATTTCCACTCCTGATCTTCGGGCAGGACGACGAGTCGCTGCCGCCGCTGCGAGACACGGCCGCGACGCTCGCCGGGCGTGGCGTGCCAGTGATCGTCGCCGCCCCCCGCACAAGCGGGATCGGTACGTCGCTGCCCACCGTCGAGGGTCTTCATCCGTTTGTGCAGCCGATCGCAACCGTGCAAAGCTTTTACCGCCTGGCGGATGTCGTAGCGCGCACACGCGGGCGCGATCCCGACCGGCCGATGCATCTGCGTAAGGTCACCGAGACGCTGTGAAGCCTGACCGCTCGCTTCGACTGGGCGTCCGAGTTCAGTGGTTGCGCCGCAGCCTGACCTGATCGGTAGTCATATCGAGCACGAAAGCGATGGCGCCGAGGGCGCCGGCGCGGTAGCCGATGCGCGACAGTTCGATACGCGGCACGTAGGGGATGGCCGCGGCCAGACGCTCGCGGATCATCTCGGCCAGCGCCTGCCCCGACTTCATCACCCCGCCGCCCAGCACCACCAGTTCGGGGTTGAGCACCGTCGAGATCGCCGCAATGGCTATCGCCAGATGATCCGCCGCCTGGCGCACAAGCCCGGTCGCCCACGGCGCCCCGTCCGCGGCGGCCGCAAACACCGTCTCGGCACTG
>DASZSW010000019.1:0-30465 GCA_035548515.1 Bauldia sp.
TCGCAGACAAGACCAACGAACAGGGTGCGGGTCTCGCCAATGCGCTTCGTGATCGGCCCGACGAGGAGAGCCTGAGACAGGACGAGAAAGGCCCCGAACACGGCGAGCGACAGGCCGACGGTGAAGGTATCCCAGCCGAACTTGGCCTGCCCGTAGAGCACCCAGATGGTGCCGGGAACGTTGCCGACGACGTTGAGCAGGAAGAACAGCGCGAGCAGGGGGATGAGGGTGCGGAAGCGCAATGCCCAGCGCAAGGGCGCAATCGGGTTGAGTGCCTTCCAGTCGAGCTTCGCGCCGGCCTGAGGCTTGCGCGACTCCGGCAGCACGAACAGGGCGAGGAGGAAGTTGAGGGCGTTGAGGACCGCTGCGGCGAGGAAAGGCGCCCTGAGCCACCAGGCGCCGAGCAGGCCGCCGAGGACCGGACCGATGATGAAGCCGACGCCGAACGCGGCGGCTATCTGGCCGAAGCGGCTGGCGCGCTCCTCCTCCGGCGTGATGTCGGCGATGTAGGCCGTGGCCACCGCCATGTTGGCGCCGGTTATGCCGGATATCATGCGCCCGATGAGCAACACCGCGAACAGCGGCGAGAACGTCATCACGAGATAATCGACGGCGGCACCGGCAATGGAGACGAGCAGGACGGGCCGGCGGCCGAAGCGGTCGCTGAGCGCGCCCAGCACCGGCGAGCAGATGAACTGCATCAGGGCGTAGACCGCCATGATGACGCCGAACAGAACGGCGCTGTCAGTCGGGCCCGCGACCTCCCGCACCAGAGCGGGGAGGATGGGAAAGATGAGGCCGATGCCGATCGAATCGATGGCAACGGCCGTGAGAAGGACGATGAAACGATGATTCATGAATGTCGCCAGGGGAAATATATCGTACGATATAGCTAATGATATAAGGACTGCGGGTCAAGCAATTTGTCAGCGGCGGCCGGCGAAGCGTGGTTGGGGGGATATGGGGGTGACGCGAACGCCTTGTCGAAATCGTCACAATTAGCGTTTAGGGCTATATCTTCCCCTGAAGAATCCGCGAAGCCGCCTTATGGACCAGACCAACCTTCCGCTTTCCGCCGAGAGCGCGACCGCCGCGGCGGTCGGTGAGGGCGCGACGGCTCGTCTGCGCCAGCGGCCCGACCGCTTCATCAACCGCGAACTGTCGTGGCTGCACTTCAACCGCCGGGTTCTGGAGGAGGCGACGAACCCGAACCATCCGGTGCTCGAGCGGCTGCGCTTTCTATCGATTTCGGCGAACAACCTCGACGAATTCTTCATGGTGCGCGTCGCGGGCCTGAAGGGGCAGCAGCGGCTGGGCATCGCCATGGTGTCCGACGACGGGCAGTCGCTCTCGGAGCAGCTTGCCTCGATCGGCGCGGCGGTCTCGGCGCTCGCCAGCGACCAGCAGGCGGTTTGGGGGACGCTGCGCGAGCAGCTTGCCGCGGCGGGCGTGGCGCTGGTCGATGCGAACAACCTCGAAGACAGCGAGCGCGAGTGGCTGGAGCACCACTTCCTCGACTCGATCTTTCCGGTGCTGACGCCGCTCGCCATCGACCCGGCGCACCCGTTCCCGTTCATCCCGAACCTCGGTCTCACCGTCGCGCTGCAGCTCACGCGCAAGACCAATGGCCAGCGCATGACGGCGCTACTCAGGATGCCGGGCACCCTCGACCGCTTCATCCGCCTGCCGTCGACCGACGCCAGCCGCGACCGCTTCATCTCGATCGACCAGGCGGTGACGCTGTTCGTGGCGCGCCTGTTCCCGGGCTACAACGTCGAAGGCATGGGCGCCTTCCGCGTCGTGCGCGACTCCGACATCGAGGTCGAGGAAGAAGCCGAGGATCTGGTGCGCTTCTTCGAAAGCGCGCTCAAACGCCGCCGCCGCGGATCCGTGATCCGGCTCGAAGTCGAGAGCGCGATGCCCGACACGCTGCGCGCGTTGGTGGCCGAGGCGCTGGGCGTTTCCGGCGACGAGATCTTCCTCGTCAACGGCGTGCTGGCGCTGAACGACCTGTCGCAGATAGCGTCGATCGACCGACCCTCGCTCAAGTTCACGCCTTATACGCCGCGCTTCCCCGAGCGCATCCGCGAGCATAGCGGCGACTGCCTCGCCGCCATACGCGAGAAGGACATCGTCGTCCATCACCCCTACGAATCGTTCGACGTGGTGGTGCAGTTCCTGCGCCAGGCGGCGAGCGATCCGGACGTGGTCGCGATCAAGCAGACACTCTACCGCACATCCAACGATTCTCCGATCGTGCGCGCGCTCGCCGAGGCCGCCGAGGCGGGCAAGACCGTGACTGCCGTGGTCGAGCTCAAGGCGCGTTTCGACGAGGCCGCCAACATCAAGTGGGCCCGCGACCTCGAACGCGCCGGCGTGCAGGTCGTATACGGGTTCATCGACCTCAAGACCCACGCCAAGCTTTCGCTGGTCGTGCGCCGCGAGGCGGGGCAGCTCGCCACCTACGTCCACATCGGCACCGGCAACTATCATCCGGTGACGGCGCGCATCTACACCGACCTGTCGTTCTTCTCCGCCGACCCCATGATCGGCCGCGACGTCGGCCGCATCTTCAACTACGTCACCGGCTACTCGGAGCCGGAGAAGCTGGAGTGCATGGCGGTCTCGCCATTGACGCTGAGAAAGCGGATGCTCGAACTGATCGCCGCCGAGGTGGCGCACGTGAAGGCCGGCCGGCCGGGCCAGATCTGGTTGAAGCTGAACGCGCTGGTCGACGCGCAGATCATCGATGCGCTCTACGACGCCAGCCAGGCCGGCGTGGAGATCGATCTGGTCGTGCGCGGAATCTGCTGCCTGAGGCCGGGGATCGCGGGACTGTCGGAGCGCATCCGCGTGAAGTCCATCGTCGGCCGTTTTCTCGAGCACGCCCGCATCTTCGCTTTCGGCAACGGCTTCGGGCTGCCCTCCGACCAGGCGATGGTTTATATCGGCTCGCCCGACATGATGCCGCGCAACCTCGACCGCCGGGTCGAGGCGCTGGTGCCGATCTTCAACCCGACGGTGCATGAGCAGGTGCTGGATCAGATCATGGTCGCCAACCTGACCGACAACCAGCAGAGCTGGCGCGTGCTGCCCGACGGCCGCTCCGAGCGCATCAAGCCGGCGCGCGGGGAGGCGCCGTTCAATGCGCACGAGTACTTCATGACCAATCCCAGCCTGTCGGGGCGCGGCAAGTCGCTGAAGACGGACTCGCCGAAACCGCTGCGCCGCCGCGCCGCCAAGCAGGCCTAGCGTTTGCCGAAAACGACAGCGCCAGCCGAAGACGCCCCGGGCCGGATCCTCAACGGCGGCCCGGTCGCCATTGTCGACATCGGCTCCAATTCGGTGCGACTGGTGGTCTACGAGCACCTTGGCCGCTCGGCGACGCCGCTGTTCAACGAGAAGGAACTGTGCGGCCTGGCGCGCGGCGTCGCGGCGCGCGGCCGGCTCGATCTTGAAGCGATCGCCTCGGCGCTGACGGCGATCCGCCGCTTCAACACGCTCTGCGAACAGATGCACGTCTCGGCGCTGCACGTGCTGGCGACCGCGGCGGTGCGTGAAGCCGCCAACGGGCCGGATTTCATCGCCTCGGTCGAGGCCATCTGCAAGATCAAGGTCGCCATTCTCTCCGGGCAGGAGGAGGCGCGCCTGTCGGCGCTCGGCGTAGTCTCCGGCTTCCACAAGCCCGATGGCATCGCCGGCGACCTTGGCGGCGGCAGCCTCGAGGTCGTGGACATCAGCGGCAGCAAGATAGGCGAAGGCGAAAGCTTTCCGCTCGGCGGCCTGCGCCTCGAGGAGATGGCCGAAGGCTCGCTCAAGAAGGCCGAGAAGATCGCCGGGGAAATTCTGGCGGCATCGAAGGTGCTGGCCAAAGGCGCCAAGCGGCCCTTCTACGCGATCGGCGGCACCTGGCGCTCGCTGGCACGGCTGCACATGCGCCAGAAGGGCTACCCGCTGCATGTCATGCACGATTACGCCATCGAGGCGGGGGAGGCGGCCGATTTCTGCCGCATGGTGGCGCGGCGCGACCTCGATTCCATCGACTCGATCGAGGTGGTATCGCGCAGCCGCCGCGCGTTGCTGCCGTACGGCGCCGCGGTGCTGGAGCAGGTGATCGACGCGATGCGCCCATCGAGCGTCATCATGTCGGCGCTCGGCGTGCGCGAGGGGCTGCTCTACGACCTGCTCGACGCCAAGGAGAAGGCCCGCGACCCGCTGATCGTCGCCTGCGAGGAGCTGAACTATCTGCGCTCACGCTCGCCGCGCCACGTCCTCGAACTCGGACCATGGTCCGAGATGGCGTTCAAGGCGCTGGGCATAGACGAGACCGCGGAAGAGGCGAGGCTGCGGCGTGCGGCGTGCCTGCTGGCCGACATCCACTGGCGGGCGCACCCGGAATATCGCGGCGAGCAGAGCCTGAACCTGATCGCCAACGCCGCCTTCATCGGCATCGACCATCCCGGCCGGGCCTATCTGGCGCTCGCCAATTTCTACCGTCACGAAGGGCTGATCGACGAGCAGCTTTCGCCGCGCATCCGCGAGCTTGCCTCGACGCGGCTGATGGAACGGGCACGGGCGCTGGGCGCCACCCTCCGCGTCGCGCACCTCATATCGGGCGCCATGCCCGACATCGTGCAGCGCACCAGGATCGAGCAGAAGGGCAAGACGCTGATGCTGGTCCTGCCGCAGGATCTGGCGCCGCTCGGCGGTGCGCGCGTGATGCGTCGCCTCGGCCAGCTCGCCAAGCTCGCCGGACTTGACGCCGCGATCGCGGTAGCCGGCTAACGGCGCTTCCGTCTCTCCGAACCGGCGTCGCCGCGATCGACGACGCCGAAATCCTTCGATTTCGAGCCACCCTTGGCGCTCGTAAATCCTTCGGCGGCGAGCCCACGCTTCAGGAGTTCGCGCACCGCGGAAGCCCGGCTCGGCATGCGTTTGTCAAACCGCCAGCCGTCGACCGCATCGAGCTCTTCAGCCGTCAGCATGATCTGCAGTCTTTCGCCGCGGCTCAACTCGCCCATCATCATGCTCCGGCCCCATATGCGGTTAATCTATGTAACCGGCTCAATAAGCGTCAAGGACTTCCATGGAGCTTGTTACTCATTTTACGCACAAGCCCGTGAAGGTGTTTTGATGGCATCAACCGGTCTCTGCACATTCGCCGTGGAAAACGATCTCAGCACAACCAGCCAACTATAACTTTCTTGCCGTGAGTTAATTTCGGGCTCACCTTGTTCGACGGGGCGAGAGGGGAGCCGGAAGGCAGAACCGTATGCTGATCGAGATACGCGGCCCCGACGAGCGCCCTCCAGATTTTGATGGAGTAGCGGAGGCCAACCACCGCATTGCCAACCACCTGGCGATTCTCGCCGGGCTGGTGCGGCTGCAGTCGCAACGTCTGACCCATAGAACCGAGCCGCTTGATCCGGCTGACGCGGCAATGTCGCTGGCCGACATCGGAGCGAGGCTGGAAACAATAGCCGAGCTGCACAAGGCGCTGGCGCGCCTGCCGCGCGACGAGGCGGTCGTTCTGGACTCCTACCTGCGCGACGTCGTGACCAATGTCGTCAATTCGCTTTCCGGCGCCGCGGAGACGAAACTCGAGCTGAACGTCGAGGCAACGTGCCGTCTCGGTTCGAAGCGCACGCTCAACATCGCGTTGATCGCGTGTGAGGTCATCACCAACTCCGTGAAATATGCTCACCCGGCAGGCGTGAGCGGCCGCCTTGCCGTCACATGCCGATGCACCGGTCCCGACTTGATCCTGGAAATCGAGGACGACGGCGTCGGTTTGCCGGAGGGCGTTGACCCGCGGACGTCCGGTAACGTCGGCTTTCGCGTGATACGTGCGCTGGCGGCCGACCTCGGTGCGCAGATCAGCTTCCAGAGCGACGAACTCGGCGTGACATTCAGGCTTGTGATGCCCAAGGCCGGGATCGCCGCGCCGGCTCAGAACAACGGCGCCGCCGCTTTTCGCAGCGGCTGAAACGCAGGCCGGCTACTTCTCGATCGCGACGACGTGGTTCTGCTTGACGGCAAGCGCGATCTCGCCGTGCTTCAGCTTCAGCGCGGTTTCGCCGAACAGGTCGCGCCGCCAGCCGGTCATCGCCGGCACGTCGGCCTTGTCGTCGCCGGCGATGGCTTCGAGATCGTCGACGGTGGCGATGATCTTGGAGGCGACGCCGTGACTCTCGCTGATCATCTTGAGCAGCACCTTGAGCAGATCGACCGCGGCGCCGTTACCGTTCGACAGCGGCTTGTGCTTGGGCACCTTGGGGAGCTGGTCCTTGGGGGTCTCGAGCGCCTTGCGCACGGTGGCCACGATATCTTCGGCCGTGCGCGAACGCTCGAAACCGCGCGGCGTCGTGCGGAGCTGGCCCAGAGCTGCGGCCGTAGTCGGCTGCTGCGCAGCGATTTCGTAGATGGCGTCGTCCTTGAGCACGCGGCCGCGCGGAACGTCGCGGGCCTGCGCCTCGCGCTCGCGCCACGCGGCGACGGCCTGCAGCACGGCGAGCTCGGTCGGCTTGCGCACCCTGAGCTTCAGCCGCTTCCACGCGTGCTCCGGCTCCGCCTGGTAGGTCTCCGGCGAAGTCAGCACCTCCATCTCCTCGCGCACCCACTCGGTGCGGTTCTGCTCCGCAAGCTGCTGGGCGAGCGAGGCATAGACGTCGCGAAGGTGCGTCACATCGGCAAGCGCGTACTCGACCTGCTTGTCGGAAAGCGGGCGCCGCGCCCAGTCGGTGAAGCGGGAACTCTTGTCTATCCGCGCGCCGGTCAGCCGGTGGACGAGCTGGTCGTAGCTGATGGAATCGCCGAAGCCGCACACCATGGCGGCGACCTGGGTGTCGAAAACCGGGTGCGGGATCAGTCCGCCGAGGTGGAAGACGATCTCGATGTCCTGCCGCGCGGCATGAAAGACTTTGATGACTTTCTCATTCTTCATAAGCTTGAAGAATGAATCGAGGGAAAGTTCGGGCGCCGTGGCGTCGATGATCACCGCCTCTTCGGGACTGGCCAGCTGGATGACGCAAAGCTTTGGCCAATAGGTCGTTTCCCGCATGAATTCGGTATCGACGGTCACCGCCTCGAACCGCGCCATGCGCTTGCAGGCGGCGGCGAGATCGCCGGTGGTCGTGATGATGGTCATGGGTTCGGTATAGCGGGCGACACCTGCCTTGTCGCTATCGCAGGCGCGATCCGGACCTTAAATTTTGACCAAAGCGACAAACCAGAGCGGAACCCCCAGTGGCCAAAATGCCACATCTGTGATGTTAGGGCTATCCCCTTGCGTATCCTTGACAATGCGGGGGCGGCATGCGCTTTTCGCGCCCGCCTGCGGCAGCTTGTCGGCGCCGCGATTCCGGCGAATTCCTCGTAGGTTTTTGCGATGCACCCATATCGAAGCCACACCTGCGGCGCGCTGCGCGCCGGCAATGTCGGCGAGACGGTTCGCCTGTCCGGCTGGGTGCACCGCGTGCGCGATCACGGCGGCCTTCTGTTCATCGATCTCCGTGACCACTACGGCCTGACCCAGGTGGTGGCCGACCCCGATAGTCCTGCCTTCAAGATCGCTGAAGCGGTGCGGTCGGAATGGGTGATCCGGGTCGACGGCAAGGTGCGGACACGCCCGGCCGGAACCGAAAATCCGGAACTGCCAACCGGCGCGGTTGAGGTGTTTGCCAACGCAATCGACGTGCTTTCAGCGGCAGCCGAATTGCCGCTGCCGGTTTTCGGCGATGCCGATTACCCGGAGGAGACGCGCCTCAAGTACCGCTTCCTCGACCTCCGGCGCGACAAGCTTCACCGCAACATCATCAGGCGGAGCGAGATCATTTCCTCGATCCGTCGCCGCATGACCGGCGCCGGCTTCTTCGAGTTCCAGACGCCGATCCTGACGGCTTCCAGCCCGGAGGGTGCGCGCGACTTCCTCGTGCCGTCGCGCCTGCATCCCGGCAAGTTCTACGCGCTGCCGCAGGCGCCGCAGCAGTTCAAGCAGCTCCTGATGGTGTCGGGCTTCGACCGCTATTTCCAGATCGCGCCGTGCTTCCGCGACGAGGACGCCCGCGCCGACCGCTCGCCTGGCGAGTTCTATCAGCTCGACATCGAGATGAGCTTCGTGACGCAGGACGACGTGTTCAACGCGGTCGAGCCGGTGCTGCGCGGCGTGTTCGAGGAGTTCGGCGGGGGCAAGCCGGTCACGCAGGAATTCCCCAGGATCCGCTACGCCGACGCGCTGCGCCAGTACGGCTCGGACAAGCCGGACCTGCGCAATCCGATCCTGATGCAGAACGTCACAGATGCGTTCCGCGGCTCGGGCTTCAAGGTATTCGCCGGCATGATCGCCGCCGATCCCTCGGTCGAGGTGTGGGCGATCCCGGCGCCCAAGGGCGGCAGCCGCGCCTTCTGCGACCGCATGATCGACTGGGCCAAGGGCGAGGGCCAGCCGGGCCTCGGCTACATCTTCTGGCGCGAAGGCGAGGAGGGCGGCGCCGGCCCGCTCGCCAAGAATATCGGTCCGGAGCGCACCAAGCAGGTCGCCGACGCGCTCGGGCTGGGCGTGGGCGACGCGGTGTTCTTCGTTGCCGGCCTGCCGAAGAATTTCGTCAAGTTCGCCGGCCTCGCGCGCACGCGCGTCGGCGAGGAACTCGGCCTCATCGCCAAGGATCGCTACGAGTTCTGCTGGATCGTCGACTTCCCGATGTACGAGTGGAACGAGGAGGAGAAGAAGATCGACTTCTCCCACAACCCGTTCTCCATGCCGAACATGGACCACGCCGAGTTCCTGGCGCTCGATCCGGCAGACAAGGAGAAGATCCTCGGCATCAAGGCGATCCAGTACGACATCGTCTGCAACGGCATCGAGCTGTCGTCGGGCGCGATCCGCAACCATCTGCCGGAGATCATGCGCAAGGCATTCGCCATCGCCGGCTACGGCAGCGACATCCTCGAGGCGAAGTTCGGCGGCATGCTGCGCGCGCTCACCTACGGCGCCCCGCCGCACGGCGGCATCGCGCCCGGCATCGACCGTATCGTCATGCTGCTCTGCGACGAGGAGAACCTGCGCGAGGTGACGCTGTTCCCGATGAACCAGCGCGCCGAGGACCTGATGATGCAGGCGCCGTCCGAGGTGACGGCCAAGCAGCTCCGCGAACTGCACATTCGGGTCGAGCTGCCCAAGTAGCTACTGAGCGGGTGGCGGCGTTGCGGGCGCCGGCCCGGCGACGCCGGTGACACTCACCTTCAGCAGGTCGAACAGCGAGAACGGCGCGGTCTTCGCAGCCTCGATGATCGTCGCGAGAGTTACGGGCGCCGCAGGCGCTGCCGTAGCGGTGATCGTCCCCGGCGTGCGGATGAACGTCTGCAGCACGCCGGCGAGCTGCGCCTGCAGATCCTTGTTGCCGAGCAGCATCAGCATGAACGGCAGGCCCTTGGCGAACTGCTCGCGAAACTTAGCCGGGTCGAGATTGAGCGCGGTCGCCTGTGCGGTGATCGCCTTCTCGACCAGAGAGTCGTCCTTGAACGACACCGCCCCGCGCTTGAGCGATACGGTCTCGGGTGCACTGATCACGGCGGCCATGTGCGCGGCATCGGCCGGCGGCGGCGCCGAGATGTCCGCCTCGCCGGACACCATGCCGACACCCTTCATGCCAAGGCTGAAATCGCGCACGGTGACATCGCCGTTGGGCGCCCACGTCGCCTTGCCACCGCCGTCCACCACTACGCGATCGTATCCGTACTTGGCGAGAAGCTGTTGCGCTCGCGCGTCCGGCACGAGCGAAGCCGGCACATCGGCACCGGCAAGCGAGCCGGATACGGACGTCGGCACCTTGTCGACGTAGTTGCCGAGGTCCGCACGAAAGTGCCCGAGCTTGACGGTCGGTATGGCGGCAAGGCCGACATCGATGGCGTCAGCCTCTACATAGCTAAGCGGCGGTATCAGGGAGCTGAAGTCGATATCGCCGCCCGTGCGTTGAGCTTCCAGCGCCGCGCTGATGGCGTCCGAGGATGGGACGGTCAGTCCACCAAAGCCGAGCTTGCCGATCTTCACGCCGCCTTGACCAGTGAGCGCCGCTTCCGCGTTTTCCAGCGCAAAGCTTCCGACAGCGTCGGTCGAAGTGGCGGTGAGCGACAGCTTGCCGAGCTTCATCGCGTCGATGCCGGGCGCGGTGATGCTGAAATCGGTGGCCGAGAAGGCGCCAATGCCAAACGGGTGAAGCTGCTTCAGCTGCGCGACCAGCAGGTGCAGCGGGTTACGATCGTCCGTGGCAGGCACGGCGTCAAAGTCCGGCGGAACCTTCGGCTGGCGGACGCTGAAGTTGCCCATCGTCACGCTGCCGATGGCGATCGCGACCCCCGGTACATCGACCGTGACGCCATCGTAGCGCGTATTGCCGACCGCCGTGTGCCAGGCCTCGTCGCCGATGCCGTTGGCGTAGCGGGCCAGGTCGTAGACCGCGAAGAACGCGCCGAGATCGACGTCGCGCGTCTCGGCCGTCTTCGCCTTCATCGATACGAGCGGAGGGATTGCCGCCGCTGGCCCGGCAGGGTCAACGCCTGGGGAATCCGTGCGCAGGTCCGTTGCGCTCATGGCGGCAATCTTGCCGTCGTGCAGGCCCTCGAGCTTGACGTTGCGGTAGGTGCTCCACGTCGCGACGTTGGCAAGGGTTTCCACCACACTCAGCGTATTCACCGTCGCGCCGTTCGCCTTAGCCGTCAGCAACGGCGCGAACGCGTGAACGGCAGAGACAAACGGATGTGTCGGATCCCAGGCGAAGCCACCTGACAGCGGCAGCTCGGGCGCCTCGATCTTCGCGTGATCGAGCCGGATCGAATAGACGCCGGCGTCGATGCGCCCGCCGTCGATATCGATCTCGCTCGCCGCGAAAGTCGCGGCGTCGCCGGCCGTGTATCCATCGACGGTGACCCGATCGGCGTGCAGGGCGAAACCGGCCTGGGCCGACGCGATGATGAGACCGCTTACGACGGTGCGCTGCGTCGCCGGATCGGTCGTCACGCTGCCGTAACTGGCGGTCCAGTCTGGCGACGCATCGATGCCATCGATCCACGCCAGCAAGGCAGTTTCGGCCGGCCCGTCGGCGAGCGCCGGCGAAGCGGCAAACGCCAACGCCGCCAGACCGAATCCGAAAATGGCGTGCCGCATCGCGCCGCTTGGCCCCGCGCTAGTTGTTGGCCTGCACCGTGGGTGACAGAAGATCGGGAAGCGCGGTGGGCGAGCGCCCGGCCGTGCGCACGACTTCGCCGAGCGGCACCGGCTGAGCCGGAGCGAACGTGATCGTCAGCGACTTCGGGTCCTTTAGGAATGCCGCGACTGCCGACTGGAACTGGTCGCGGAACGCCGCATTCTTCACGAACGACAGCGCGAAGGGCAGGGCGCCGTCGACGAGCTGCGAGCGCACATCGTCCCGCGTCCCGCCGAGCAACTGCGCCTGCATGTCCAGCATCCGTTCCACCACGCCGGCGTTGTCGATCCGCACCGTCAGCCCGTCGAGCCGCGCCGCCGCGCGCGCTTCCTTCGCCTTCGCCTTGTCGGTGAGGCCTTTGAGCGAGAGGCCGCTCGCCTTGCCGGAGATGGTGAGCTTGCCGATCTGCGCAGCATCGATCGACAGGAGATGCACGGTCACCGTGTCGGCGGTCGTGTCGTATTCGCTGTCCATCGTTACATCGGCATCGACAGTGTCGTAGTCCAGCATCGAGACGATGGTGCCGGCCATCGTGTTGGACAAGAGCGCCGTCGGCAGCTTCACGCCGCTGGCCTTGACCAGGATGTTGCTGGGCGTCCCCGCGACCACCGGACCGACATCCGTGGTAATCGACCCGATGGCGATTGGCGCGGCGAGGGTGGCGCCGCTGATGGCGATGCCGCCGGCGCTGACCTTTGCGAACGGCCGCACCTTGGCCCGCGCCTTCACTTCATCCGCCGAGGGCACGATCACGTCGTCGAGCGACGCGGTGGCCCACGTTGTCGTGTCGCCGCGCGAAGTCGCGCTGCCGTTGTCGAAGCTGACGTGCGTGGCGGTGAAGCCGCCGCCCGTGCGATCCGCCACGCCGCTGAGGACGACGGCGGGCACGCTGGCCACGCTGCCGCCGGGCGTGGCGACCTTCACGTCGGAGAGCGTGACCGTTTCGCCGCTGGCGGATGCCGCCGCGTAGGTAAGGGTGGCCTCGCCGGTCGCGGCCACGGCAGCGGTCAGCATCGCGCCGACTGCGTCGGGGGCCGGTGCGGCCAAAGCGGCGCCGGCGCAAAGCCAGAGGCCGCCCACCGCCGCCGCGAATTTCATATTCAATCTCAAGGAGATGCCACTGTTCTAGCGCCCGAGCCCGACGCGATATTGGCGGCACTTCAAGGCAAGGACAAGGCGCACGACCGGGGGCGATCAGCCGACGAAGTCGTCCTTGCCGAGCGGCACGCCGTTATGGCGCAGGATGGCGTAGGCCATGCTCAGGTGAAAATAGAAGTTGGGCAGCGAGAAGGCGAGCAGGTAGTCGGAGCCGGACATCCGCCGTTCCTGATCGCCCGCCGGGAACACGATCGTCTTGGCGTCGGCGCCTTCGAACTGCTTTGCCTCGAGCGGCTCGAGGTGAGCGAGGGCCCAGGCGATCCGTGCCTTGAGATCGGCGAAGGTATCGTCCGGCCCGGTGTAAGTCGGCAGCGGAATGCCGGCCAGCCGGCCCGTGCCGCGCACCGCATGGTTCGTGGTCGCCCACACCTGCTCGGCGAGCGAAAACATATCCGGATAGAGCCGCGCCGTGATCAGCACCTCCGGCTCCACGTCCTTCTCCACCGCATACGCTGCGGCCTTGTCGAGGATCGCCGACAGCGCGGCAAGCAGACGGCGATAAACCGGAACGGTGACATCGTAAGTGGAAAAGGGCATGGAGGGACCGGAATTGGGGGAGGGCGAAGCAGGCGATGCTACCATCGCCGCCACGGAGGAACGAGCATGAAACGAACCGCCAGCATCGCCGCGGTCGTAACGCTGGTACTGCTCGGCGCGGCGCCGGCCTGCGCCGCATCCGACGACGCCTGGGAAGCCTTCCGCAAAGACGTCGCGGAAAAGTGCGTGAAGGCCGCGGCGGATCTCTTCGCCGCTCCGGTGGCGACGGTCGACCCATTCGGCTCCGAGAACTACGGCCTGGCGCTGATCCGGGGCAAGGCAAAGGGCGCCGATGCGGATATCGCGGCGATCTGCGTGTACGACAAGAAAACGAAAGCCGTGGAGATCGGCGGCGAACTGCCGCCAACTGAGCGGCGCCTACGCCAGCCCGGTCGCGCGGAAGAAACCGACCAGCGCATGGGCGCCCGCGGCGATCCACGCACCGTGATTGTGCATGATGTCCCACGTGGTGCCGAGCACGAAGCCGGAAGAAGAAACGATGCCGTAGATCATGGGCGGCAGCATTACCTGTCAGATATTGCAGCCCGTATAAGCTGCGAACACGCAATTGATACGAATTCGCATCGAGATGTTCAGATACCGGTGAGATTCTGCGGTTCCGGCAGGAGTCTGTTTACCAGCGCGATGGCGGTTAGCACTTGGGATCGGGCAGTGAGCTATCCTACCGCTCTCCCGTCATCGCCCGGCTTGACCGGGCGATCCACGCCATGACGATAGGGTCATGCGCAGCTTCTACGTCTACATCCTGGCCAGCCAGAAGCGCGGCACGCTCTATATCGGCGTGACCAACGACATCGCGCGGCGGCTGGAGGAACACCGCATCGGGAAGGCCGGGTCATTCACCGGGCGCTATCGCGTCTTCCGTTTGGTCTACGTCGAGCAGTTCGATTCCGTGGACGCCGCGATCGCTCGCGAAAAGCGGCTCAAGAAATGGCCGCGCGCGTGGAAGATCGCGTTGATCGAGAAGGACAATCCGACGTGGTCGGATTTGGCGCGTTGGCCGCTGGACTAACTGACTGCGGAAGGCTTCGGCACCGTCATGGCATGGATCACCCGGTCAAGCCGGGTGATGACGGAGGGTGGGGAGGGCGCCGGGCCTCGTTCGATCAGGATGGACGCGAGCGGCAAGACGAGGAGGAGAGCGATGACAGAGGCGAGGTACATCGCAGCTAAGCGGCCGTTACAATCGCGTTCACTAGCTGATTGATCGGTGACGCTTTCGCGAAATACGAAAGCTTATGATTGCGCGAAACAGCGGTTAGCTTGTGATGTCCTACAGCAGACGCCCACGCTAACCAGTCAGATCGTCCCGCGCCCAGGTAACTGTCGCGCAGCTCTGTGAGACCAAACCGTACGTCAGATGAAGGGTAGCTAGCTGCACCCCGTCGTGGACCCGCACGTGTCGCACTTGAGGCAGGTGCCGTTGCGGACGAGCGTGAAGTTTCCGCATTCGCCGCAGGCGTCGCCCTGGTAGCCAGCGAGTCTCGCGGCGCTGGAGCGTTCCGCCTTTGACGGGCCTTCGGCCTTCGCTGCCGCTGTGGGCTTGGCGGGTGCCTCGACTTTGGCGATCGGGGCGGGGGCCTCGACCTTTACCTTCACCGTTGGCGCGATGATCGGTGCCAGCTCGGCGAGGCCGGCGCGGATCTGTGTCTCCACCGCCTCGCGTTGTTTCAGCGCCGTCGCGCCGATGGAGGTGACGTTGCTCGCGCCGCGCGCGGTCACGGCGCCGGACGCAGGGGCTGCTTCTTCGCGTGGACGGGCGACGGCTTCGGCCGCCGACGTGTCGACCAGACGCGGACGACGGCCGCGCACGAGGCCGTGCGAGACGATCGCTTCCGGTGCCGGCTTGCCATCGACGTCGTGCTTCGGCGTCGCCGGCAGGTCGTTCGGGTTGACGTGCATCAGGTCCGTGCGGTCGAGGTAGGAGATCGCAAGCTCACGGAAGATATAGTCGAGGATCGACGTCGCGTTCTTGATCGAGTCATTGCCCTGCACGAACCCGGCCGGCTCGAACTTCGTGAACGTAAAGGCGTCCACGTATTCCTCGAGCGGCACGCCGTATTGCAGGCCGAGCGAGACGGAGATCGCGAAGTTGTTGATGAAGGCGCGGAGAGCCGAGCCCTCCTTGTTCATGTCGATGAAGATTTCACCGAGCCGCCCGTCGTCGTATTCGCCGGTGCGCAGGAACACGGTGTGCCCGCCGACCTTGGCCTTCTGCGTATAGCCCTTGCGCCGGTTCGGCAGCTTCTCCTGCCGCCGCTCCAGTACCTGCTTCTCGATGATGCGCTCGACGATGCGCTCGGCGACCTGCTCGACGCGCGCCGGCATCGGCTTGGCGATGAGCTGCTCGACGGCTTCCTCGGCATCTTCCTCATCGTCCGCGAGGAGCTGCGAGTTGAGCGGCTGCGACAGCTTCGAGCCGTCGCGGTAGAGGGCGTTGGCCTTCAGCGCCAGCTTCCACGAGGTCATGTACGCGTTCTTGCAATCCTCGACGGTCGCATCGTTCGGCATGTTGATCGTCTTGGAGATCGCGCCGGAGATGAACGGCTGCGCCGCCGCCATCATCTGGATGTGGCTGTCGGTCGACAGGAAGCGCTTGCCGAGACGGCCGCACGGATTGGCGCAATCGAACACCGCGTAGTGCTCGGCCTTGAGGTGCGGCGCGCCTTCGAGCGTCATGGCGCCGCAGCAGTGGAGGTTCGCCGCCTCGATGTCCTTCTTCGAGAAGCCGAGGTGGGCGAGTAGGTCGAACGCCGGATCGGCAAGCTGCGCGTCCGTCACGCCGATCGACTTCAGGAAGTCTTCGCCGAGCGACCACTTGTTGAAGGCGAACTTGATGTCGAAGGCGCTCGCGAGACCCGCTTCCAGCTTCTCCAGCACCGCCGGCGTGAAGCCCTTGGCGGTGAGCGTCGCGTGGTTGATCGCCGGCGCCTGGCGGAGCGAGCCGTGACCGACGGCGTAAGCCTCGATCTCGGCGATCTGGTGTTCCGGGTAGCCGAGCGCGCGGAGAGCCTCCGGCACCGCGCGGTTGATGATCTTGAAGTAGCCGCCACCGGCGAGCTTCTTGAACTTCACCAGCGCAAAGTCCGGCTCGATCCCGGTCGTGTCGCAATCCATGATCAGGCCGATCGTGCCGGTCGGCGCGATGACGGTCGCCTGCGCGTTGCGGAAGCCGTTGATCTCGCCGAGCTGCACGGCGCGGTCCCACGCCTCCTCGGCATGCGTGACCAGCCGCTTGTCCGGGCAGGCGGAAGCATCGAGCGCGACGGGATTGACGTGCAGGCCTTCGTAGCCGCCGACCTCGCCCTTGGCCGCGCGGCGATGATTGCGCATGACGCGCAGCATCGACTCGCGGTTCTTGGCGTAGCCCGGGAAGGCACCCAGCTCGCCCGCCATCTCGGCTGACGTGGCGTAGGAGATGCCCGTCATCAGCGCGGTGATCGCGGCGGCGACGGCGCGGCCTTCCTTGGAGTCGTACGGCACGCCGTTCGACATAAGGAGGCCGCCGATGTTGGCGTAGCCGAGGCCGAGGGTGCGGTACTCGTAGGAGAGCTGCGCGATCCGGTAGGACGGGAACTGCGCCATCATCACCGAGACTTCGAGCACGACCGTCCACAGCCGGCAGGCATGCTCGAACGATGCGACGTCGAACGAACGATCCTCGTTGCGGAACTGGAGAAGGTTCAGCGAGGCGAGGTTGCACGCCGTATCGTCGAGGAACATGTACTCCGAGCACGGATTGGAGGCGCGGATCGGCCCCGACTCCGGGCAGGTGTGCCAGTCGTTGATCGTCGTATGGTACTGGATGCCTGGGTCGGCGGACTGCCATGCAGCGTTGCCGATGTCCTCCCACAAGGCGCGCGCGTCGAGCGTCTTCATCACCTTGTTGCCGATGCGCGATGTGAGTTCCCACTTGGCGCCGTTCTCAACCGCCTGCAGGAATTCGTCGGTGACGCGTACCGAGTTGTTCGAGTTCTGGCCGCTGACCGTCAGGTAGGCCTCGCTGTCCCAGTCCGTATCCAGGATCGGGAAGTCGATGTCGGTGTAGCCCTGCTTGGCAAATTGAATGACGCGCAGGATGTAGTTCTGCGGCACCTGCGCCTTCTTGGCGGCGCGCACTTCGCGCTTCAGCGCCGGGTTCTTCTGCGGGTCGTAGCAGGAGTCGCCCGGGCCCTCGCAGTTGATGCAAGCCTTCATGATCGCCTTGAGGTGCTGCGCGACGATCTTGGAGCCGGTGACGAGGGCGGCGACCTTCTGCTCCTCCTTCACCTTCCAGTTGATGTACTTCTCGATGTCCGGGTGGTCGACGTCGACGACCACCATCTTGGCCGCGCGCCGCGTCGTGCCGCCCGACTTGATCGCGCCGGCCGCCCGGTCGCCGATCTTGAGGAACGACATCAGGCCGGAGGACTTGCCGCCGCCGGAAAGCTTCTCGCCTTCACCGCGCAGCCGCGAGAAGTTGGAGCCCGTGCCCGAGCCGTACTTGAACAGGCGTGCCTCGCGCACCCACAGGTCCATGATGCCGCCCTCGTTGACGAGGTCGTCCTCGATGCCCTGGATGAAGCAGGCGTGCGGCTGCGGATGTTCGTAGGCGGATTCGGAGGCCGTTACGCGACCGGTCTTGTGATCGACGTAGAAGTGGCCTTGCGACGGCCCGTCGATGCCATAGGCCCAGTGCAGGCCGGTGTTGAACCACTGCGGGGAGTTCGGCGCCGCCTTCTGTGTCGCCAGCATGTAGCGGAGCTCGTCGAAGAACGACCGCGCGTCCTCCTCGGTGTCGAAGTAGTTGCCCTTCCAGCCCCAATACGTCCATGTCCCGGCCAAGCGATCGAACACCTGCCGCGAATCATGCTCGGAGGTCGTGCGATCGGGGAGGGGGAGCGGCTTCAGCGCGGAATCATCTGGCACCGACCGCCACAACCATGACGGCACGGTCGATTCCTCGACCTTCTTCAGGTGAGTCGGAACGCCGGCCTTGCGGAAATACTTCTGGGCGAGGATGTCGCTGGCGACCTGGCTCCACTGGGCGGGCACCTCGATGCCCTCGAGCTTGAACACGATCGACCCGTCGGGATTCTTGATCTCGCTCTTGGTCGTCCGGAACTCGATGCCGTCGTAAGCCGACTGGCCAGCCTTCGTGTATCGCCGCTCGATCCGCATGATTTTTGTGCCCCGATGCCTTCCGAAAATTGCGATCCGCGAGCGTCACTGCCGCGGAACTAAGTCCCTATGGATTCCGTCTCAAAACCCCGTCCGACTCGATACCGTCCAAAACCCTGCCCGCCGCCCTGACTGGGGCTAAAACCCCCAGTTCTTGTGCCTATCCTCGGCACGAACACTAAATATAGCGTTACCAGGACCGATTTCCACCCCCTCGTTCTTAGCCGTCTTCGCCGAATCCACAGCCGGAAAGAGACACTTGTCTCCTTCCCGGAGCGTGGCGAAACTGCCCGCAACGAGCCTGAAACTCGCACCGATTTCTTGAATGGGACGGGGGTCCAACGCACCCCCGCGTCATCAACGTGACGCTTGAGTGACGCTATGGCGAGTCGGTTCGGAGCGTCAACGCGACCCTCCCGAAAATTTCCCGCTTGCCCTGTGTCAGACTTCACATTGGGCGGTTAGCGGGGAAAACATGCATCGCCCGCCGACCGAGCGTTTACAGTGGCCTTGGCGCCTCTGTTGCGCCTGTGCCACTAGAATCGGCAGGCTTGCAATCGTCGAGCATGATACAAATGTTGATCGGACACCCAAGGTAGACGGTCGAATCCGAAGGGGGGCGCGATGCGCACCATTCCTGCACTGATCTTCTCCGCCACGCTTGTCGCGGCTTCGCTCGCCGGCGGTGCGCTTGTCGCCCAGCCGAGCGGCGTGGTCCTGGCCGTTGTCCAGCAGTCCGAGGCTGACGGCCAGACCGGCAAGCGGGTCCTTCTGGTCGAGGCGCCGGTCTATTCCGGCGACCACATCGTGACGGGCCCCACCGGTCAGGCCCAGGTGAAGTTCCGCGATGACACCAAGCTGGTGGTCGGTCCGAACTCCACCATGATCATCGACGCGTTCGTATTCTCCGACCAGGACAGTGCGCGCCAGATCTCGATCAACGCCGTGAAGGGCGCGTTCCGCTTCATCACGGGCAAGAGCCCGAAGGACGCGTACTCGATCACCACGCCGACGGCGACCATCGGCGTCCGCGGCTAGCACGCGCGATTCAAATTTCCGACGTCATCGACGCCGCCCGGGAGGGCGGCGTTTGCGTCTGGGCCGCGGCGCGCCAGCGTCGTTAACCGAAACTTAAGGAAGACGGTTAGCACGCAGTAAACGCGTGCTACGAAATTCGCTCCCAGCAGGAGATGCGGCGCTTCGTACGGGAGACGCCGTGATGCTTTGGCAACGCGTGACTTTGGGTGTGGCTTTTACGGCGTTGCTGGGAGGACCAGCGGCGATCGCAGCGCCGAGCGGCGTCGTTCTGGCGGTCGTGCAATCGGCCTCGATCGATGGCGCGACGGGACAGAAGATCCTTGAGACCGAAGCGCCGATCTACTCCGGCGACAAGATCGTCACCGGCGCGGGCGGTGAAGCGCAGGTCAAGTTCCGCGACAACACCAAGCTGGTCGTCGGCCCTAATTCCAATCTCGTCATCGACGCGTTTGTCTACAGCGGCGGCGATACAGCCCGCGAGGTCTCGCTGAACGCAATCGCCGGCGCTTTCCGCTTCATTACCGGCAACAGCCCGAAGGACGCGTATTCGATCACGACTCCGACCGCCACGATTGGCGTGCGCGGCACCGAGTTCGACTTCGATGTTCAGGGCGACGGCACCACACGCGTCGTTCAGTTCGAAGGCAAGACGCGCATCTGCACGCGCCGCCCCGATGATCCCGCACAGTACGAGCGCTGGCGCCGCACGTGCGTCGAGGTCCAGGATGCCTGTGGCCTGACGATCGTACCGCCGAACGACGATCAGATCCGCCGCGTGAAATACCGCGAGGAACGCAACAAGGACCTCAACTGGTATTTCCGCTACGTGCGCAGCCAGCGCAGCCTCATGGATGAGTTCCACGTCCACACCGGCACGTGCGGCTCCATCGCGCTGAGCACTCCGACCACCACGAGCAACACGCCGCCTCCGCCGCAAACCCCGCCGGACGACCACCAGCCGCCGTGCCCGCCGCCGCCTCCGCCGCGCTGCGAGCCCAAGCATGACCACCCGTGGAAGGGCGTCCACTGGCCGCACAAGCCGAAGTTCCCGCACCTGCCGCCGGTCGAGCACGTCAAATGGTTCAAGCACAAGCACAAGGACCATGATCGCGACGACCATGACATCCACCCCGGCCGGAAGGGAGAGCACCCGTTCTTCCACTTCGTGAAGGGCCCGGACCATCGCGACGACAAGCCCTGGTTCCACAAGGACAGGGATCGCGACCACGACGACTTTGCCTTCGATTTCCATCGTGACGACAAGCACCGCGACCGCCGCGACGACGAGCATGACCGCCGCGATCACGACAAGCCGCGTTTCGATAAGCCGGATCATCGCGACGATGCCGACCACCGCGGCAAGCCGCCGTTCTTCGGCGATCGTGACGATCACCACGATCGGAAGGACCGCGACCATCGCGACCAGGACCGCGACTACGATCGCAACAAGCCGCGCGTAGACGACAAGCCCGATCATCGGGACTTCCCGTCGCGCGGAGACGAACGGGATCGCGACGACCGCGATCACCATGACCGCAACGGACCGTTCGATCGCCACGACGACCGGAGCGGCAAGGACCGCGACGGCTTCAACGGCCGCAGCGACGACCACCGGACGGGTCCGCAGGATCGGGAGCACGACACGCAGGATGGCCGCGACGGCGACCGTCGCGACGCCGATCATCAGTACGACCGCAACGGCCCGCAGGGCCGTCAGCACAGCACGGACCGCGACGACCATCGCGACGCGGGCACGCGGCCGGACGACCACCGCGATGGTCCAAACGGCCGCGAGGACGATCACCGCGATCAGCAGCAAGGCCGCAACGGACCTCAGGATCATCAGCAGTCCGGCACGGATCGCGACGACCACCGCGATCAGGGCAGCAGCAGCGACGAGCATCGCGAGGACACGAACGGCCGCAACGGTGACGATCATCGTCAGCAGGGCACGCGCGACGAGGATCATCATGACGGCGTGAACGGCCGGCAGGACGATCACCAGCAGCCGACGGGTCAGCAGGAGGATCACCACGATGGACAGCAGAACGGTCGTGATGATCAGCACCGGCAGCAGGGCGACGATCGTTACGGCGGCGGGTCGACGCAGCAACACCAGCAGGACCAGCACCAGCAGGACCAGCACCAGCAGGACACGCCATCGTCGAATGACGACCGCTACGCCCCGCCGGCGCAGCAGCAGGGGCAAACGCCCCCGCAGCAACAGCAGCAGACGGAACCGCAGCAGGAAGACACGCCGCCGTCTGCTAACGATGACCGTTACGCCCCGCCGCCCGAGCAGCCGCCGGTTCATGACGACACGCCGCCGGCCCAGCAGCAGACGCCGCCGACGCAGCAACAGCAGGGCACCTCTGACAGCACCGGTCAGACACCGCCCTCCGGCCAGCAGCCACCGCAGCAGGTCGACCAGCAGCAGAACGGCGACGGCAACGGCCAGCAGTCAGGCCGGAACGGCAACGACGGACAAGGCGACCGCAACAACGACCATGGCGGTCAGGGCCAAGGTCAGGGCCAAGGTCAAGGTCAGGGCCAAGGTCAGGGTCAGGGCCAAGGTCAGGGTCAGGGCCAAGGACAGGGCCAAGGCCAAGGCCAAGGTCAGGGCCAAGGTCAGGGTCAGGGCCAAGGCCAAGGCCAAGGCGGGTCTGGGCGCGGCGGGCGCTAGCCGTCGCTCCAGCGCAAAACAAAAGGGAGGCTTCGGCCTCCCTTTTTTATTCCGGTCAGATGCAGGAGCCTTGGCGGCGCGCTTGCGCTAAGGCGTCCACGGTTCGTAGTCGGAATCGCCCGGCACCTGCGGCTTGGCGCGCAGGATCGATCCCGGCGGCCGATAGGCGCGGGCCGTGCCGGTGAGGTTCGGCTGATGCGGCTTCTCCCAGTCGCGCGCCGCGTATTGGCCGGGCGGATTGTCCTCGCGGTGATGCATCCAGCCGTGCCAAGCCGCCGGGATCGCCGAGGCTTCGACCGCGCCGTTGTAGATCACCCAGCGGCGCGTTCCGTCGGTGTAGTAACGGTTACCGAATTCATCGCTGCCGACCGCCTTGCCCTTGCGCCAAGTATAGAAGCGCGTGCCAAGCGTCTGGCCGTTCCACCACGTGAAGAACTGCAGGAGAAACTGCTTCATGCAGCTTTGCTAGCCGATCAGGTCGGCCATGTTCAAGAGGCGCCGCGTCCGCAGGCTAAAAGCTCGCCCGATAAAGGTCGGCGAGCTGCCGAGCTGCCTTGTTGTCCGGCTGGGCGAGTGCGGCTTCGAGAAGCTTCGGGAACTGGGCGAGAACTGTCTCGAATATCTCCCGATCGGTCGGTCCCATCTTGTCGAGAAGACAGTCGTTAAGCTGGCTCATCCGCCCGAAACTCAACTGGATGTTGCCGTCATGGCTCGACGCGGGACAATCGCCATAGTTGGCCCGCAGCGTCTCCTCGTCGATCGCATCCGAGAATGCCTGCTGGATGAACAGGCGATGCGGATACGTTGGATCTTCCGGATAGCGGTCGGCGTAAATCCAAAGATTGAGCAGCCGCGGCGTCCGCTCGCCCACCTTTGCCTTCAAAAGGTGGATGAAGAAGGAGTTGGGGTCTGACGAGGAAGTTACCGTGACCTTGTCATAGGTCAGGGACACGCCGGGGCGAGCCGGCGGTGGCGGCTGGTTCTTCATGTCGCCGAAGAAGCAACTCGTGACGCCGAAATTGAAGTCGATGAGGTAGTGATGCGCCTCGCGCGAGATCGAGAAGGAGCGATCACGGAGGATTCGCAGCCGGCGAGCGTTTTCCGAGTTGGGGAAGTGATCGATGTAGATGTCGTACCAGCCGATGTACGAGACCCCGGTGCGATTGCCGACTTCGAGCCACTGGACCTGCTTGCCGTCGAACTTGCCGCTCCATTCCATGCCGGCGTTGGCTCTGGCGTATTTGGCAATGACGGCGTTGTCGTCGGCGGCGTCCAGGTAGAATTTTACCGCCGTGCTGATCGACTTCCCGTCGATCTCCATGTCGAAAAGATCGACACCCTCGTGCGCCGCTGCGGCCGCGGTTACCAGCGCCGCATCGAGGTTGAAGGACGTGTAGTCCAGGGCCCACATGCCGCGGTTGGCATCAATCAGGCTTCCGTCGCTTTTCATGTTCTGCAGGAAACGGACGTAGCCGTCGGTCACGGCGTCGTTGAAAGCGTGGACATCGTTGTTCTCGATCGCCCACAACATGGCGTCGAGCCGCTCCGTCGTATTTTTGTTGTTGATCTTGCCATCGACTTCGACGCCCGGTCTCCAGTCCGGATCGTCTTTGCCGACGTAGGTGCGGTTCACCAGTTCCTTCAGCCAAGCAAAGATGTCTTTCTTCTCGTCCGGCGTAAGCATCTGACGATTTTCAAGGACGTTCACTGCGAGCAGGACCGCGGGCATCGTGTTGTAAAAAACGCCCCATTCGGAGCGGTCGTTCGGTCTGAATTTTCCGAAGCCGTGACCGCGCGCCCACGCGAGAAGCTCCGATTTCGCGCGGTCGAGGCGACCGGCAACCTGGTCGTTGGCCGGCGGATCATTCAGCTTCGCCCAGTATGCGGTTGCCGCCATCAAGTTCGACGTGAACCGCTGGCCTATGGCGTCCTGGTTGTCTCCGGCGGTATGCGTGACGACTTGAGCTGGTGGCTCAGGCGGGAACGAGTTCTGCTCGATGGCCTCAGAGCAGGCACGCCCGATCCCCTTGGCGCGCTCTTCGTCGATGTTGAAATAGAGTTCACCCGGATGGGGGAGCGCCGTGAGCGGCTGGTATGGAGAAGGCGGCGGCGCCTTGGCCGACGCGGCAGACAGCGGCACCAAAAGCGCGAAAACGGCGAAAACCCCACGGCGCCAAGCCATGCGAACCTCCCCCAGTACGCTTTGACCGGCTGAAGACGCTGGCGCCTTCAACCGATCGGGGCGAAACTAGCGGACTCTGCAACCCGCGGAAAGCCTAGCCCTAGAAGAACGACTTCCGCTGCCACCAGCCGCTGCGCTTCGGACGGTTGGGATCTTCCGTCTCAACACTGGGCTGCGCCGCCGGCGACTCCACCGGCTCCGCCGGCTGTTCGGAGCGCAGTTCGCTCGGCCGCGCGATCGGCTGCGGCGTCGTGTCGATTTCGTCCGGCAGCAGATCGACAACGGGATCGTCGACGCGCGGCGGCGTGTAGGCGGGACGCGGATCGAGCGTCGGGGTGGTGTCGATCTCGTCGTCGTAGCTGTTGCCGAAAGACCGGGGCTGCTGCTCGTCGCGCGGACGATTGTCCGCCTGACGGAAGTCACCGCCGTTCTGCCGGTTCTGATCAAACGGGCGGTTCTCGCCGTTGCCACCGCGTCCGCGACGCCCGCGGCGTCCACCGCGACGACCACGCCGGCGCTTCCGCGGCAGGCCATCCGGGCCAAGCTCGCCCTGGAAAGCACCGGCCTGTCCGTTCGGGTCTGCCTGGAAGCCGTTGCCGACTTCGGTTGCGTCGCTGTCGGCCTGCTGCTCGCGCGGCTGGTCGTGGCGTGGCTCGCCCTGCGGCCGCTGCTGTTGGCCACCCTCGAAACGGTCGCGATCGCCACCACGTCCGCGACCACGGCGGCGCCGGCGGCGGCGACCTTCGCCGTTGCCGCCCTCGCGCTCCTCGCGCGGTTCGTAGTGCCTCTCTTCGGCTTCGTCCGCGACTTCCTCCGCCGCTTCATCGACGACGTCGGTCTCCGGCTCGGCCTCGCTGATCGTGGGTTCGACCGAGGCCGGCGTGACGAGGTGTGCCGTCGGCCGCTCTCGCGGTTCGACCGGCTCGCCGCGCTCGATCACGAAATGCGCGCCGTTGGTGATGGTCTCATCGGCGGCGACCGTGATGGTCAAGCCGAAGCGCTGCTCAAGCTCCGCCAGGTGCGCGCGCTTCTGGTTGAGGATGTAGAGCGCCACCACCGTGCGGGTGCGGATGGTGAGGTGATGGGTCACGCCCTTGAGGAGCTGGTCCTCGAGTTGGCGCAGCACATGCAGCGCCACCGATGCCGGGGCGCGGACGTGGCCGGTGCCCTGGCAGGTCGGGCACACTGACGTGGTCGACTCCAGCACGCCGGTTCGGATGCGCTGGCGGCTCATCTCCAAGAGGCCGAAGTGCGAGATGCGGCCGACCTGGATGCGGGCCCTGTCGTTCTTCAGCGCGTCCTTGAGCTTGCGCTCGACCGAACGGTTGTTGCGCTTCTCCTCCATGTCGATGAAGTCGATGACGATGAGGCCGGCGAGATCGCGGAGGCGCAGTTGCCGCGCGACTTCCTCGGCCGCCTCGAGGTTCGTCTGGAGCGCGGTGTCCTCGATGTTGTGCTCGCGCGTCGAGCGGCCCGAGTTCACGTCGATGGAGACGAGCGCCTCGGTCTGGTTGATGACGATGTAGCCGCCCGAACGCAGCGTCACCTGCGGCGAGAACATCGCGTCGAGCTGCGCCTCGATGCCGGAGCGCGCGAAGATCGGCTGCGCCTCCTTGTAGGGCTTCACGTTCTTCGCGTGGCTCGGCATGAGCATGCGCATGAAGTCCTTGGCCTCGCGGTAGCCGTCGTCGCCGGCGACCAGGACTTCGTCGATGTCCTTGTTGTAGAGGTCGCGAATGGACCGCTTGATCAGAGAGCCTTCCTCGTAGACCAGCGTCGGCGCGGTCGACTTCAGCGTCAGCTCGCGCACGGTTTCCCAGAGCCGGAGCAGGTACTCGAAGTCGCGCTTCACCTCGGCGCGCGTCCGGCTGGCGCCGGCGGTGCGCAGGATGACACCCATTCCGGGCGGGACTTCCAGATCGGACACGACCTGCTTCAGACGCTTGCGGTCGGTGACCGACGTGATCTTGCGGCTGATGCCGCCGCCACGCGCCGTGTTAGGCATCAACACCGAGTAGCGGCCGGCGAGGGAGAGGTACGTGGTGAGCGCCGCACCCTTGTTGCCGCGCTCTTCCTTTACGACCTGCACCAGCAAGACCTGCCGGCGCTTGATCACTTCCTGGATCTTGTACTGGCGGGCGCGCGGCTTGCGGCGCTCCGGCAATTCCTCGAGCGCATCTTCTGCGCCCACCGACTCCACGACGTCGTCGCTGACGACATGGTCGTCGTCGTGGCCGTTGCCGTTGGAGTCAGGCGCCGCGCCGTTCACTTCCGCCGGGGCCGATCCTTCGGCGTCCTCGTGGCTGCTGTGGTCATGGTCGCCATGATCGTGCTCGGCGTGTTCAGTCTCGGTGCCGGCCTCGACAACCTCGCCGGTCTTTTCATCGAGATTATCTTCCGCGCCGGATTCCTCCGAATGGGCTTCGCTGACCGAAGCACCCTCAGCGGCCTCGGCTGCGGCTGCCGGCTTTGCCGGCGCGCGTCCGCGGCGACCGCCGCGCTCGCGTGCCGATGCCCGCTCCTCAGCTTCGGCGATCTCGGCCTCTTCTGCCTCGATCAGCGCCTGCCGATCGGCGACCGGGATCTGGTAGTAGTCCGGGTGAATTTCCGAGAAGGCGAGGAAGCCGTGACGATTCCCGCCGTAATCGACGAACGCCGCCTGCAGCGACGGTTCGACCCGCGTAACCTTGGCTAGATAGATGTTGCCGCGAAGCTGCTTGCGGCTGGCGGACTCGAAGTCGAATTCCTCGACGCGACTGCCGCGGAGGACGACGACGCGCGTCTCCTCGGGGTGGGCGGCATCGACGAGCATCTTGTTGGGCATGGAACCAAATCTCCGCGGTCCCGCCCTGACAGCCGCCATCGAGCGCCAGGCGCCCGCAACGCGGCAGGAGAGGTGAGACCAGCTTGTCTGTGTTGGAAGGAGGCGCCCGCACCGCCGGCCAGCCGCGACACCTTCCCGCCGGCAAAAGCCGGGGCGGTGGTCGCAAGCGAGGTTAGCGTATGTCGGTGCATGGATAGCGCCGTTGCTCTCATTTCGTGTTCGGCCGGAACGGATACAAGCACCGGCCTGTTCGGCAGCGATCTCCTTATTCAGGAGCGCATCACCGGCGGACATCGGACAGGCACCCCGGTAACCGCGCCGTCAGCCGGCGCAAGGTCACGGATACCGCCCGGTACATCCTTCGCCCGGTCTTCCTGCGGCAACTCAGACGAACCTTGGGAGATCGCCCAGACCGCAGGGAGTGTGCGGACGGAAGATGAATTCCGTGAATGTGTTGTAGGTGCGCGGACGAGTCTTGGCAAGGTCGCCGAAGGCGCCATCCCTGTCGCAATAAGAGGTTAACCTTCCGCTAGGCATCCTCTAAACAGGGCGCCAGCCTGCGCCCCCGGACGAATGGGCGGCGTCCGTCGATCGAGGCCGAATGACTGGATTCCCCGTCCTGCGCTGGCTCCTGCTGGCATTACTGGCCGCGCTTGCGGCGGCCGGTGCTGCCCGCGCGGAGGAAGCGGCGAACGTCCCTTATGTCCTGGACGCCCGTGTCGTCGGCGACGACCAGCGGGTGCGCTTTGTCGCCGACGTGTCGGCACCGATCGATGCCGCCGTCTTTGCGTTGGCCGACCCTTATCGCGTCGTGGTCGACCTTCCCGAGGTGCATTTCGTTCTGCCCGAGATGGCGGGAACAACGGGGAGGGGGCTGGTCACCGCTTTCCGCTACGGCTTCATCTCGAAGGGCAAATCGCGTGTCGTCATCGACGTCAGCGGCCCGGTTGCCATCGACAAGCAATTCACCATCCCCGCGGCCAACGGCCAGCCGGCGCGGATCGTCGTCGATCTGGTACCGACCACTCGCCAGAAATTCGCCGAAGCCGCGAAGGCTTACCGCGACAGCCACGCGCCTGAGGCATCCGCCGATCAGGCCGAGGCGCAGGGTGCCCCGGACTTGCCACTCGTGGTGCTCGATCCGGGCCACGGTGGCATCGACTTCGGCGCCCGCGGCGAAACCGGGACGCAGGAGAAGGACGTCGTGCTCGCCTTCGCCAAGGTGCTTGGCGACAAGCTGCTCGCCACCAACCGCTACCGCGTCACCTACACGCGCCGCGACGATTCCTTCATCGCGCTCGGCGACCGGGTGAAGATCGCCCGCGATCAACACGCCGGCCTGTTCGTCTCGATCCACGCCAATTCCTTTCCCGGCGGATCGGTGCGCGGCGCGATCGTCTACACCGTCTCCGACGAGGCATCGGACAAGATGGCGGCCGACCTAGCCAACTCGGAAAACCAGTCCGACGCGCTCGCCGGCATCGACATCGACCAGCCGGACTCGGATCAGGTGAAGGACATCCTGTTCGATCTCACCCGACGCGAGACCCACAACTTCGGCATCGCGTTCGCACAGGCACTGGTGAAGAACCTCGGCGGGGCGACGCGCATGTTCAAGGTCCCCCACCAGCAGGCGAGCTTCAAGGTGCTGGAGGCGCCCGACGTTCCCTCGGCGCTGCTCGAGCTCGGCTACCTGACCAATGCCGAGGATGAGAAACAGCTGAATTCGCCCGAGTGGCAAACCAAGGTTGCCGACGCCATGGTCGCCGCGATCGATGCGTATTTCAGCAAGGCAGCCACGGCGAGCGCCAATCCTTAACGCGTCGATTTAGTTGCTGAAAAACCACGCGGTACCCTGTAGTACGGAGCCGCGGCAAGGCGCCCAAGTTTCTCCACAAACGCTGCCGCATAACCGCGGTTCATCGGCCAGCACTGCTTCGCGGCGGGAAGCGCCGGGTTCCGCCAGTTTTTCGGGTGCCTTCGGCCGGATTGTGGACACGATATGATACTAAGATTCATCGGCTACCTTTTCGGGATCGGTGCCGTGCTCTTCCTTGCCGCTGCTGGTGCTGTCGCTTGGTACGTCTCGGGCATGACCCAGGACTTGCCGAATTACGATGTGCTCGCCAAGTACGAGCCGCCGGTGATGACGCGGGTGCATGCCTCCGACGGCCAGCTCGTCGCCGAATACGCCAGCGAGCGGCGCCTCTACCTGCCGATCCAGGCGATCCCCGACCAGATCAAGAACGCCTTCATCTCGGCCGAAGACAAGAACTTCTACCAGCACTCCGGCCTCGACTATCAGGGCATCGCCCGCGCGCTGCTTCAGAATGCCGAGGGCTACGCTACTGGCAATCGCAGCCGTCTCGTCGGCGCCTCGACCATCACGCAACAGGTCGCCCGCAACTTCCTGCTCACGCTCGACCAGACCTGGCAACGCAAGGTGCAGGAGGCGATCCTGTCGCTCCGCATCGAGCAGGCCTATTCGAAGGACAAGATCCTCGAGCTGTATCTCAACGAAATCTTCCTCGGCCTCGGTGCCTATGGTGTGGCTTCGGCCGCGCTGACCTATTTCGACAAATCGGTGCATGAGCTGACGCTGGCCGAGACCGCCTATCTCGCCGCGCTGCCCAAGGGCCCGAACAACTACAACCCGTTCCGCTATCCCGACCGGGCGCTGGAGCGCCGCAACTGGGTGATCGACCGCATGGTCGAGAACGGCTACGTCAGCGCCGCCGACGGCGAGAAGGCGAAGAAAGATCCGCTCGGGGTGAAGCTGCGCTCCACCGGCCCGACGATTTTCGCCGCCGACTATTTCGTCGAGGAAGTGCGCCGCCAGCTTTCGTCGATGTTCGGCGAGAAGACCCTCTACGAGGGCGGCCTGTCGGTCCGCACTTCGCTGGTGCCCGCGATGCAGGTCATGGCGCGCCAGGCACTGGTCGACGGACTCACCGCATATGACACCGAACTGGGGTGGCGCGGGCCGGTGCAGCACATCGACGACCTCTCCGGCGATTGGGGCCCGAAGGTTGCCGCCATCACACCGCTGGCGGACCTCACCGATTGGCGCCTTGCCGTCGTGCTGAATGTCGCGCCCGACAAGGCCGACATCGGCCTGCGTCCCGACATCGCCACCGGCACGACCAAGGTCGACGCGGCGCGCGACACGGGATCGATTGCCTTCAAGGGCGGGAAGTGGAAGCAACTCGCCGCGGCTCGAGGGCAGAAAGGCACGCCGGTGAAGGCGATGACCGATCTGCTGCATGTAGGCGACGTCGTTTACGTCAGCGCCGCGGACGGCGCCGCCGGCACCTACAACCTGCGTCAGGTTCCGCAGGTCGAGGGCGCGCTGGTGGCGATGGATCCGCACACCGGCCGCGTGCTCGCCATGGTCGGCGGCTATTCCTACGAACGCAGCCAGTACAACCGCGTCACGCAGGCCGAACGCCAGCCGGGCTCGGCATTCAAGCCGTTCGTTTATCTTTCGGCGCTCGAGCAGGGCTACACGCCGTCCACCATCATCCTCGATGCGCCCTTCGTCATCGATCAGGGGCCGGGCCTGCCGAAATGGCGCCCAGGCAACTATTCGAACACCTTCTATGGCCCGTCGACCATGCGCCTCGGCATCGAGAAATCGCGGAACCTGATGACGGTGCGGCTC
>DASZSW010000020.1:0-47859 GCA_035548515.1 Bauldia sp.
AGAGCAGCAGCGCCGGCGGCAGCAACCAGAACGACACGTTGTTCATGCGCGGGAAGGCCATGTCCGGCGCGCCGATCATGATCGGCACGAACCAGTTGCCAAAGCCGCCGATCATGGCCGGCATCAGCACGAAGAAGATCATGATCAGGCCGTGCGCCGTCACGAACACGTTGTAGAGTTCGGGGTTGGGGAATATCTGCAACCCCGGCTGCATGAGTTCCGCGCGCATCGCGATCGAGATGCCGCCGCCGATCAGGCCGGAGAAGATAGCGAACGCCAGGTACATCGTGCCGATGTCCTTGTGGTTCGTCGAGAACAGCCAGCGCCGCCAGCCGGTCGGGTGACCGTGGCCGTGGTCGTCTGCCGCGTGCGCGCCGTATCCTGCGCCAGTAGCCATCAACGTCTCCTTCGATCGATCCAGCCTGCCCGGCGGATCTATTTCACTGCGGCCGCGACCTCGACCGTCGCGTCGCCTTTGGCCTCAGCGAGAAGCTTGTATGCGCCCGGCAGGTCGGTCGCCGCCTGCTTGGCCCAGGCGGCGAACTTGTCGGGCGAAACCGCGCGCACCACGATCGGCATGAAGGCGTGGCCATGCAGATCGTTGGCATCGGTAGCCGGCGCCTGACCGCAGAGTTCCGAGCACTGGCCGTAGTAGACGCCCTCGTGATCGACGCGGAACCACGTCTCGTTGAGGCGGCCGGGTATGGCGTCGATCTTGACGCCGAACGACGGCATCGCCCACGAATGAATCACGTCGGCGCCGATGACCTGCATGCGCACGACGGTGCCGACCGGCACGATCATCTCGTTGTCGACGGCGAGGAGGCGCGGCTGTGTAGCCGGGTCGCGCTGGTTCTCCTGCAGCATGTACGAGTCGAACGACAAGTCGCCGTTATCGGGATACTCGTAGCTCCAGTACCACTGGTTGCCCGTCGCCTTGATGGTCATCGTCGGGTCCTTGGTGGCGTCGTAGCCGGTGATGGCGCGCGCGGGATCATGCTCGGCGAAGAGCAGCGCGAACGACGGCACTGCGATGCCGACGAGGATGAGGATCGGCACGACGGTCCACAGCACCTCGATCAGCGTGTTGTGGCTGGTGCGCGACGGCACCGGGTTGGCGCGCGCATTGAAACGAACCATTACGAAGAGCAGCAGCGCCAGAACGAAAATCGCGATCAGCGCGATGACGACAAGGATGCCGTTGGAGAAGTGATGGATCATCTCCATGATCGGCGTCGCCGCAGGCTGGAGGTTGATCTGCCACGGCTCAGGCTGCGTCGCATGCGCGACACCGGGCAGAACCGCCATCGCTGAGGCGAGCATGGCCGCGCCGGCGAGTCCCGTCCGCTTGCTTGTCATCGTCACCATCCGCTCCTCGTCTCGCGCGCCCCGCCGATTCGGGCGAGGCGCCGGTCCCATCCCGGCTAACCGCAAGTATCACAAGGGATAACAGCGCGGCCAGCCTGCACTTTGCCGGTCTTTTGGAACCGTGCCAGAGAGAAACCACAAGCGGTTTTGAGCCGCAACGGCCTTTGCCCGCCTTTTATGCGGCAAATCGCGCGAAGCGAGCGCCGGCGCGGCTTTTTGGGGCGCCATCTGCGGTCCGAATTCTTGCCATGGGGGACTTCTGCAAGAGGCGATTCGGCGCTATTCCCTTGTCCACGCTTTCAAACGGGCCTGAGTGACCTTCCATGGGCATGTACGAGGACGAACATCCGCGCCGCCGCCGATCGATCGTGCCAATTCTGGCGATCATCGCGGCTGTCCTTGCCGTAGCGGTGGGTGTTGCCGTCGTTCTGTTCGCGCTCGGGTTTTTCGACAAGCCGGCGGGTACGGGCGGCGGAGCGCAACAGGCGAGCGCGACGCGCGAAACCACGCCTCCCGCCAATACCTCCGGCGCTCAGACGCTGGACGAGAGCACGCCCGCCGCCGGCCAGACCGACGTGCCGAAGGCGGTCGTCTCGGTGGCGCCGCCGACGCAGGGCGAGCCGCCGGTGCGCTCCACCCACGGCGACTGGCAGGTGCGCTGCGACACGCCTGCGGGGGCGCAGGCGGAACAGTGCGTCCTCATGCAGTTCGTCACCGCCGAGGACCGCGATAACGTCGGGCTGACGGTGATCATCCTCAAGACGGCGGACAAGAAGGCGCGCATCATGCGCGTACTGGCGCCGCTCGGCGTGTTGCTGCCCTCCGGCCTCGGCCTCAAGATCGACGCCAACGACATGGGTCGCGCCGGCTTCGTGCGCTGCCTGCCGAACGGCTGCGTGGCGGAAGTTATCCTGGAAGACAAGCTGCTCACCGCGCTCAAGTCGGGGCAGACGGCGACCTTCATCATCTTCCAGACGCCCGAGGAAGGCATCGGCATCCCGATCTCGCTGAACGGATTCGGGCCGGGGTTCGACGCTCTGCCGTAGGGCGCCCGACCGCTCATCTCAATTGTGATGCCCGCGGAGGCGGGCATCCAGTAACCGCCGTCGCGCCAGGACTTGAGCTGTCGGTGGTTACTGGGTCCCCGCCTTCGCGGGGATCACCGTTGGGAGGTGGCGCTACAGTTTCTTCTTGTCATGCCCGCGGAGGCGGGCATCCAGTAGCCGCCGTCGCGCCAGGACTTGAGCTGTCGGCGGTTACTGGGTCCCCGCCTTCGCGGGGATGACCGTTGGTGGGGTTGCGCGGGCAGTGGTTGGACAAGAGTACTACGTCTACATTCTTGCGTCGGGCATCGGTGGCACGCTTTACATTGGCGTGACCAACGACCTCGTTCGGCGCGTGTACGAACACCGCACGAAAGCCGTCAAAGGCTTCACGAGCCGCTACAGCGTCGCGCGGCTGGTCTACTTTGAAATCTTCGGTGATATCGAGGCGGCGATTGTGCGCGAGAAACAACTCAAGAAGTGGGAGCGCGCATGGAAAATCCGCCTGATCGAGGAAAAGAACCCTGATTGGAGCGATCTCTAGCCTGCGATCGCCCGGCCCTGAGATCGCAATTGCGGCTGATGCTCCGCCGCCCTATCTCTGCGGTCACGCCCCTGCAACCTGAGTGCGCGCCATGACCGATAAATCCGTTCTCGACCGCGTCGGGCTTGATCCCGACCATGCGCAGAAGATGGTCGCCGATGCCTTGGTCGGCGCTGACGACGGCGAACTGTATGTCCAGTTCGCGCAGTCGGAGGGGCTGACGTTCGACAATGGGCGGCTCAAGGGGGCGTCGTTCGATACGACGCAGGGTTTCGGGCTTCGCGCCGTCGCCGGCGAGGCGGCGGGGTATGCGCACTCGGGCGAGATTTCCGAGCCGGCGATCAAGCGGGCCGCCGAAGCTGTGCAGGCGGTGAAGGCCGGTCACAAGGGGACATACGCCGAGCCGCCGCGCGGCACCAACGCGCGGCTTTATACCGACGAGAGTCCGATCGGTTCGCCGTCATTTGCCGAGAAGGTGAAGCTTCTCGAGACGATCGATGCGACCGCGCGGGCGAAGGATCCGCGCGTACGGCAAGTCACTGCTTCGCTCGGCGGTTCGTACGAGGAGATCGAGATCGTGCGCGCGGACGGCACGCGCGTGCGCGACGTGCGGCCGATGGTGCGGCTCAACGTTTCCGTGGTCGTCGGGCAAGGCGACAAGCAGGAAACCGGCAGCTACGGCACCGGCGGGCGCGAGGGCTTCGAGCGGTTCGTGGCCACCGACCAGTGGCAGTTTGCGATCGATGAGGCCGTGCGGCAGGCGCTGGTGAATCTCGATGCCGTCCCTGCTCCGGCCGGTACCTTCGACGTGGTGCTCGGGCCGGGCTGGCCGGGCATCCTGCTGCATGAGGCAGTGGGTCACGGCCTCGAGGGCGATTTCAACCGCAGGAAGGAGTCCGCGTTTGCCGGGCTGATGGGACAGCGCGTCGCCTCTCCCGGCGTCACCGTCGTCGACGACGGCACGATCGCCTCGCGGCGCGGCTCGTTGACCGTGGACGACGAAGGCACCCCGACGCAGACGACGACGCTGATCGAGGACGGCATCCTCGTCGGCTACATGCAGGACCGGCAGAACGCGCGGCTGATGGGCATGAAGCCGACCGGCAACGGGCGGCGCCAATCCTACGCGCACATTCCGATGCCGCGCATGACCAACACGATCATGCTTTCCGGCAAGGACGACCCGGCCGAGATTCTGCGGTCGATCAAGAGCGGCATCTATGCGGTGTCGTTCAGTGGCGGGCAGGTGGACATCACATCGGGCAAGTTCGTGTTCGCGTGCACCGAGGCTTACAAGGTAGAGAATGGCGTGCTCGGGCCCGCCCTCAAGGGCGCGATGCTGATCGGCAGCGGCCCCGATGCCCTCACCCGCGTGAAGATGATCGGCAACGACATGAAGCTCGATCCGGGCATCGGCACGTGCGGCAAGAACGGGCAAGGCGTGCCGGTGGGCGTCGGGCAGCCGACGCTCAGGATCGACGCGATCACGGTCGGCGGGACGGCGACGTAGACCGAGGCGTCGGGGCCACGCATTCCTCCTGTCATCCCCGCGCAGGTGGGATGACAGTAGGCGCGGCGGTGGTTACTGGGTCCCCGCCTTCGCGGGGATGACAGTCAGTGGCTTGCCCAGGCCGGCGGAATCCATCTTGCATCATCTTTGGCGGGCCATGACTGTGGGGCGGCGATGGCGGTTGATACGGCGCAAAGTTCCGAACTGATCAGCGCGGTGGCCCTTCTGGGCTCCGCGGTTGTTGCTGTGCCGATCTTCAAGCGGCTCGGTCTTGGCTCGGTGCTCGGCTATCTCGTCGCCGGGCTGGTGATCGGGCCGTCGGTGCTGGGCCTGTTCCGCGATCCCGAGGCCATTCTCGGCGTGGCCGAATTCGGCGTCGTGCTCCTGTTGTTCGTCATCGGGCTGGAGCTGAAGCCGTCACGGCTGTGGTCGCTGCGCAAGGACATCTTCGGGCTCGGCCTGGCGCAGGTGCTGATTTGCGGCGCGTTGCTGATGGGCGCTGCGGTGCTGTGGGGCGCGCCGCCGGCGGTGGCGTTCGTCGCGGCGGCGGGCCTTGCGATGTCGTCGACGGCGATCGTGCTCCAGATCCTCGAGGAGCGCGGCGAGTCCAACGACCCGCACGGGCAGCGTATCTTCTCGATCCTGCTGTTCCAGGATCTCGCCATCGTTCCGATCCTGGCGATCCTCGCAGTGCTGGCGCCGATCAAGGAGGAGAGCGGCTCCAACATTCCGAAGGTCGCGATCGCCATTGTCGCCATCGTCGGCGTGATCGCCGTTGGGCGCTACCTGCTCAATCCGATCTTCCGCATCCTCGCCAACGCGCGCGCCCGCGAGATCATGACGGCGGCGGCATTGCTGGTGGTGCTGGGCGCTGCTCTGGCGTTGCAGGCCGGTGGGCTGTCGATGGCGATGGGCGCCTTCATCGCCGGCGTCATCCTCTCGGAGTCCACGTTCCGCCACGAGCTCGAGGCCGACATCGAGCCGTTCCGCGGCCTGCTGCTCGGGCTGTTCTTCCTCGGCGTCGGCATGTCGATCGACCTGACGCTGATCGCGCGCGACTGGGCGCTGATCCTCACGATCGTCGCGATCTTCATGGCGATCAAGATTGCCGGCGTCTACGCGGTCGCCCGCCTCTTCCGTTCCGGCCGCCGCGACGCTACGCGCATGGCGCTCTATCTCGCGCAGGGAGGCGAGTTCGCGTTCGTCATCTATTCGACCGCGCTCGGCGTCGGGCTGTTCGATGCCGTCATGTCGGCACGGCTTACGGCTGCAGTCATTGCGTCGATGGCGCTGACGCCGCTGGCGCCGATCATCCTCAAGCGGATCCTGCCGCCGGAGGCGCCGTCGCTCGATGGCATCGACATTGCCGACGGCCTGAACGGCGCGGTGCTGATCATCGGGTTCGGCCGGTTCGGCCAGGTCGTGTCGCAGGCGCTGCTGTCGCATGGCACGGACGTGTCGATCATCGACGCCGACACTGACATGATCAGGGCCGCGGCACGATTCGGCTTCAAGATTTACTACGGCGACGGGACGCGGCTCGACGTGCTGCGCGCCGCCGGAGCGACCGATGCGAAGGTGATCGCGGTCTGCGTCGATGACCGCGAGGCGGCCGACAAGATCGTCTCCATCGTCAAGACGGAGTTTCCGCTGACCAAGCTGCTGGTGCGGTCCTTCGACCGCGGCCACACGCTGGATCTCATCGCGGCGGGCGTCGACTACGAGATTCGCGAGACTTTCGAGTCGGCGATGAAGTTCGGCGAGGCGGCGCTGCTTGCCCTCGGGGTTTCGGAAAACGATACGCGCGACACGCTGGAGGCAGTGCGGGCGCGGGATGCGGAGCGGCTGCAGCTGCAGATCAGCGGCGGCCTGCAGGCGGGACGCGATCTGTTCAAGCCGCAACCGACGCCGCTCATCCCGCCGAAGCGCGAGGCGCGGCCGCTCAACGAGGAAACGGCCGTGGTGGCGGACAGTCCGGAGGACCCGACGCCGCCGGGCTAGGGGTAGAGTCGCGTCTTCTCCCAGCCGCCGGCGGTGGCGCGGAAAAGGATACGGTCGTGGAGGCGGTATTGGCCGTCCTGCCAGAACTCGATCTCCTCGACGCCGATGCGGAAGCCGCGCCAGTGGGGCGGGCGCGGCACCTCGCCGGGATACTTCCCGGCGTATTCGGCTGCAGCAGCCTCGAGGGTCGCGCGTGAATCGAGCGGACGGGACTGCCGGCTCGCCCAGGCGCCGAGCTGGCTGCCGCGCGAGCGCGTGGCGAAGTAGGCGTCGGCCTCGGCGTCCGTGACCTCGGTCACAGGGCCCCTCACCCGCACCTGACGGCGGAGCGACTTCCAGTGGAAGACGGCGGCGGCCTTGGGATGGGCGAGCAGTTCGCGGCCCTTGGCGCTTTCGAAATTCGTGAAGAAAACGAAGCCGCAAGCGTCGTAGTCCTTCATCAGGACCATGCGCACGTCCGGCAGGCCGGTGGCATCGACCGAGGCGAGCGCCATGGCGTTGGGGTCGTTGGGCTCGGACTGCACGGCGTCCGCAAGCCACTCTCCGAACAGCGCAATCGGGTCCGCTGCCTGTGTGAAGTCACCCTTCATTAAGGAAGTCCGCCCATTGTCGCGGCCAAGGGGAGTGCTGAGTGGAGTACGTATAATGTCCGGTCACGCGCGTTCAACTGGCGTGGCGTTGTTTCGCGCGGGCGCAGTTGCGCTGCTCGCGCTGGCTCTTGGCGGCTGCTCGGGGCTCGGTCTTCCCTTTGGCGAGCGCGGAACCGCAGGCCGCATGGCCTCCGCCGCTGCCGTCCAGCCTATTCTGGCGTCCGCCGTCATCACCGATCAGCTCGACCCGTCGGACTGGGAAACCATCCGGCGCACCATCGAGGGCGCGCCGCAGGTGGCGTCCAGGGTCGACTGGCAGAATGCCATCACCGGGTCGGTCGGGTCGGTTGAACTAGCGGCCGACAGCGATATTGGGTGCCGGGCGTTCGTGGCCACGATCAATGACCTCCACGGCATCCGCCGATACCGGGGCGGCGCCTGCGAGATGAAGGGCGGGCGGCTGCAACTGCGCGGCATCGTGGCGGACGACGCGACGCTCCTGTAAGGGCCGCCCCTTTCGGGCGGGCAGGCGGCATCCCATATTGTTGGGCCAGTCCACCTGCTAATCTTGCGAATATGCGCGATCCCTATGAAGTGCTGGGCGTGAGCCGGACGGCGAGCGAAGCCGAGATCAAATCGGCGTTCCGGAAGCTCGCCAAGAAGCATCACCCCGACGCAAACAAGAGCGACCCGAAGGCCAAGGAACGCTTCAACGAGGTCAATGGCGCCTACGAGATCGTGGGCGACAAGGCCAAGCGGAAGCAGTTCGACCGCGGCGAAATCGGCGCGGACGGCAAGCCGCGGTTCCAGCAGGGACCCGGCTTCGGCGGCTTCGAGGGATTCGGACAGCGCGGACCGCAGCCCGGCGGAGCGCGCACGTTCCGCTGGTCGACGGCGAACCCCAGCGACGATCCGTTCGGCGGCGAGGATATCCTGTCCGACATTCTCGGCGGCTTCGGCCGGGGACGCGGGCAACAGCGGCCGCAGCAACGGGGCGAGGATGTCACCGCCAACGCGGCAGTCACGCTCGAGCAGCTTCTGCGCGGCGAGAAGTTGCGCGTCGATCTGCCGACCGGGCGGACTGTCGAAGTCAGCGTCCCCGCCGGCACACGCTCCGGTCAGACCATTCGCCTCAAGGGTCAGGGCCGTGGCGGCGCTTATGGCGGACCGCCGGGCGACGCACTCATCACCGTAGACTTCGTCCCGCACCCGGTGTTCCGCGTCGATGGCGATGCGCTGCGGCGGGACGTCTCAATCACCCTCGACGAGGCGGTGCTCGGCGCCAAGATCCGCGTGCCCACACTCGATGGCCCGGTGACCCTCACGGTGCCGCCGAACTCATCGGGCGGGCGCGCTTTGCGGCTGCGCGGCAAGGGCCTGCCGCGGGCGGGTGGTGACCACGGCGACCTGTTGGTCAACCTGCGCATCGTGTTGCCGGAAGGCGGCGACCCGGACCTCGAGGCTCTGATGCAGAAGTGGCGCGGGGCGCATCGCTACGCGGCGCGCGACGAGGAAGCAGAAAGCTAGGATCGGGGCGCGGCGGCGCGCTGGAGGCGATCGTTGATCGCCTCGCCCAGGCCCTCGTTCGGAATTGGCATCACGGCGATCGCATCGGCTTCGGCATCGAGCGCGCGCAAAGCGGCGAAGAGATTCGCCGCCGCCTCGCGGAGATCGCGCGTGGGACTGAGGTTCACGGTTACGACGGCGCCGGGCGGCGGCTCGCCGAAGGCGAGCAGCGCCTCGCCGGGCATCACCGATTTCGCGTTCAAGCGCAGTGCGGCGTCCGGGGCGTAGTGGGACGCAAGCATGCCGGGCGCCGCGATCACACCGGCCGCGGGTACGGCCAGTGGCATGCCCAGCGCCTTCTCGATGTCCGCACGCGCGAGCCCACCGGCGCGGAGCAACGTCGGCGTGCCCGCAAGGCCGACGATGGTCGACTCGATACCGACCGGGCTCGGCCCGGCGTCCAGCACCATGGCGACCGCATCGGCGAAATCGGCGGCGACGTGCTGCGCCGTCGTGGCGCTGACGTGGCCGGAGCGGTTGGCGCTCGGAGCGGCAAGCGGCCGGCCCGTCTCCTGCAGCAGCGCCTGGGCTACCGGGTGCGACGGCACACGAATGGCGATCGTCGGCAGGCCCGCGGTGACCAGATCGGCGATGACCGCATCGCCGCGCCGTGGCAGCACCAGCGTCAGCGGCCCGGGCCAGAAAGCGGCAGCGAGGCGTGCTGCCTCGTCGGTGAACGTCACGATCGATTGCGCTGCGGCCGCGTCCGGCACGTGGACGATGAGCGGGTTGAAGCGGGGCCGACCCTTCGCCGCAAAGATGCCGGCGACGGCGCGGGCGTTGGTCGCATCGGCGGCGAGGCCGTAGACGGTCTCGGTGGGCATCGCGACCAGCTCGCCGGCGCGTAGCAGCCCAGCCGCCTCGGCGACGGCGGCGGGGTCAGAGGCGCTGCGAATGCGGACTGCCATGGCGCGGTCCAATGGCCTCCCTGCCCGCGCCGGTCAAGCTCCGCCCCTGCGGAAAGCATGATCAGCACGAGCAGTTGTCACATCGGGGCGCTAGGGCTTACCAAAGGCGTCAGAAACAAATCTCTTCGGATAAACCGAAGGTTACGGGCTATGCTCGGCGAGCGGGCAGCCCGGCGGAAGGCCCCGGGGGAGACGTGCCGGAATGATCGACCACCTCAGCGCCGATGTGCAGGACGGCGTGCAGACCATCCGTTTCGACCGGGTCGAGCATGAAAACATGCTGACCTCGGCGATGCTGGAGGCGGCCGCAGATTCCATAGCTTTCGGGGAGAGTTCCTCACGCGTGCGGGTGATCCTGATCACCGGCGGCCCGGGCATCTTCACGGCCGGCCACGACCCGGTCGAGCTCCAGATTTTCACCGAGGAGGGCATGATCTCCGAGGGCGCGATCCGGCTCGCCAAGACTTTGGCGACCATCGACAAGCCGGTGATCGCCGCCGTGGATGGGCCCGTTTTCGGATTCGGCACGACGCTGCTGATGCTTTGCGACTACGTGGTCGCCTCCGAATGGGCGAGTTTTGCTGCGCCCTTCGTCGACCTCGGGATCGCGCCGGATGCCGGATCTTCCCTTCTGGCGCCGCGGCTTATGGGCTACCAGCGCGCGTTCGCGATGCTGGTCATGGGGGACCATTTCGACATCCATCAGGCGCGGGAAGCCGGCCTGGTCAACCGCATCGTGGCGCCGGAGGAAGTGGAAAGCGCGGGCCGCGAGGCGGCCTACACCATCGCCGCCAAGCCGCCGGAGGCCGTGCGCCTGGCCCGCCGGCTGATGCGCGGCGAACGGCGCGACGTCGTGCAACGGATCGATCAGGAGGCCGGCGCGTTCACAGACCTGTTGAAGTCGCCCGCCGCGCGCGACGCTCTGCAAGCTTATCTCGACAAGCAGCGCTAGACTGGCGCTTCCGGAGAGAGAACTCCGCGGCGGCAAGTGAGGCATCGAGACAGTGGCCACCCTTCTCGTGCAGGACCCTGTATTTCTGAAGCACCAGGTGCCTGAGGGGCACCCCGAGCGGCCGGCACGCATGGGAGCCGTGAGCGACGCGCTTGCCGATGGCCGGTTTGATGCCCTTGTCCGGCGCACATCTGCCGAGGCGCCGCTGGAACGCGTGCTGCTCGCGCACGAGGCCGGCTACGTCGAGGAGATCGAGAAGGCGCTGCCCGAGGAAGGCATTGTGCAGATCGAGGCCGACTCCTACCTCAGCCCGGAAAGTTTCGCCGTCGCCCGCCATGCAGTCGGTGGCGCGTGCCTGGCCGTCGATGCAGTGCTCGGCGGCGAGACCGCAAACGCGTTCGCAGCGGCACGTCCGCCCGGCCACCATGCCGAAGCCGACCGGCCGATGGGCTTCTGTCTGTTCAACAACGCCGCCATCGCCGCCCGTCACGCGCAGAAGGCACACGGCCTCGGCCGCGTCGCGATCATCGACTGGGACGTGCATCACGGTAACGGCACGCAGGCGATCGTGTGGGACGACCCCTCGATCCTCTACGCCTCGACGCACCAGATGCCGCTCTACCCCGGCACCGGCGCCATGTCGGAGACCGGCGCGGGCAACATCTTCAACGCGCCCCTTTCGGCCGGCGACGAAGGCGACGAGTTCCGCGAGGCGCTGACCGAGCGGGTGTTCCCGGCGGTCGAAAAATTTGCACCGGAGCTGATCATCATCTCGGCGGGGTTCGATGCGCACTGGCGCGATCCGCTGGCGGGCGTGAACCTGCGCGAGGACGACTTCGGCTGGGCGACCGAGGCGGTGATGGCGCTCGCCGACCGGCATTGCCGGGGCCGGGTCGTCAGCCTGCTCGAAGGCGGGTATGATCTCACCGGGCTTGCGGATTCCGTCACAGCCCACGTGGCGATGCTGATGAAGGCGTGAGATGGCCGAGACGAAACCGGCGGTGGTCGAGGAGCTGAGCTTCGAGAAGGCGCTGGCCGAGCTCGAGCAGATCGTCTCGCGGCTCGAGCGCGGCGACGTGCCGCTTGCCGAATCGATCGCGATCTACGAGCGCGGCGAGGCGTTGAAGAATCGCTGCGCGGCTTTGCTCAAGGAAGCCGAGGCTCGGGTGGAGAAGATCCGGTTGTCACCCGGCGGGAAGCCGGCGGGGATCGAGCCGCTGGACGTGGAGTAGGCGCGGGCACCCGGCGCCGACTGCAGCGTACCCCTCCCCAAAACGCCTTCGGCGTTTTGACCCTCCCGCAAGGGGAGGGTTCACTCTCTCAGCCGCTGCGCGGAACATCGCAGCGCATGAGCCCTCCCCTTGCGGGAGGGCCAAAACCGCGTGGCGGTTTTGGGGAGGGGTTCCACCTATCCGGAGAGGTCGCACCCCCTCCCGAAATCGCTGGCGCGATTTCGACCTCCCCTCAAGGGGGAGGTTGGCAGCCCGCCCGCCAGCGCTATTTTTGCTTCCCGGAAGGAACCCGTCCATGCGCCGCTTGCCCCTGCCCGATCCGATGCTTGGCGAAGTCGCGGCGGCCGATACGATCGACATGATCATCGTGCCGCGGCTCCGCGATATCGGGGCGACGATGGTGAAGCGGGCGTTGCCGGCGGCGCAGCGGCAGATGGTCGGGCCGTTCATCTTCCTCGATGCGTTCGGGCCGGGCGAGGCGATCAGCGGCGAGAAGTTCGACGTGCGCCCGCACCCGCATATCGGGCTCGCCACGGTGTCGTACCTGCTGGAGGGCGCGATCGTGCATCGCGACTCGGTCGGCAGCGAGCAGACGATCATGCCGGGCGACGTGAACTGGATGACCGCCGGCAAGGGCATCGCGCACTCGGAGCGGGCGCCGAAGGAGACGCATGGGCAGGCCGTGCGGGTGCACGGCTTCCAGACCTGGGTGGCGCTGCCGAAGACGCACGAGGAGGCAGCGCCGACGTTTTTCCATCACGGGAAGGCGGACCTTCCGGTCATCACCGGCGATGGCGCTACGGTGCGGCTAGCGGTCGGTTCGCTGTATGGCGAGAGGGCGCCGGTCTCGACGTTCACCGAGATGTTTTTCGCCGACGTGGTGCTCGAGGCCGGGGCGAAGCTGCCGCTCGATGCGCAGCATGAGGAGCGGGCTGCGTATCTTTCCGAGGGAACCGTCGAGATTGGCGGCGATACGTTCGAGCCGGACCGGCTGATCGTGTTCAAGCCGGGCGAAGGTATGACGATCACGGCCAGGACCCCTGCCCGGCTGATCCTGCTCGGCGGCGCGCCGATGGACGGGCCGCGGCACATCTGGTGGAACTTCGTGTCCTCGACGAAGGAGCGCATCGAGCAGGCCAAGGCCGACTGGAAGGCGGGCCGCTTCGACAAGGTTTTCGGGGACGAGAAAGACTTCATTCCCCTACCGGAATGATGCCTTGTTTGCGTGAGACAGGGGAAGGTGTAAGGCTACCTGCGACCCCCGTTTCCCGCGGATTCTCTCACTTTGACCGGCGACCTTGCGACTCCCCTCCTCGACCGGATCAACACGCCGGACGACCTTCGCCGCCTGCCGGAATCCGATCTGAAGCAGGTCGCGGACGAGTTGCGGCGGGAGACCATCTCCGCGGTGTCGGTGACAGGCGGTCATCTCGGCGCCGGGCTGGGCGTGGTCGAGCTGACGGTAGCGCTGCACTACGTCTTCGATACGCCGCGCGACAAGCTGATCTGGGACGTCGGCCATCAGGCCTATCCGCACAAGATCCTGACCGGGAGGCGCGAGCGCATCCGCACGCTTCGCGCGCCCGGAGGCCTTTCGGGCTTCACCAAGCGGGCGGAAAGCGACTACGACCCGTTCGGCGCGGCGCACTCCTCCACGTCCATCTCGGCGGCGCTCGGCATGGCCGTGGCGCGCGATCTCTCGGGCGGCGACAACAACGTCGTCGCGGTGATCGGCGACGGCGCGATGTCGGCGGGCATGGCGTACGAGGCGATGAACAACGCTGGGCATCTCAAGTCCCGGCTGATCGTGATCCTCAACGACAACGACATGTCGATCGCGCCGCCGGTGGGCGCGATGTCGGCGCACCTCGCGCGGCTGGTTTCGGGGCGGACGTATCGCCGTTTCCGTCAGTTCGGCAAGCGGATCGCGGACCGGCTGCCACGCTTCTTCCGCGACAAGATGCGCACGACCGAGGAATTCGTGCGCAGCTACTGGACCGGCGGCACGATGTTCGAGGAACTCGGCTTCTACTACGTCGGGCCGATCGACGGGCATAACCTCGACCACCTGCTGCCTGTGCTGAAGAACGTTCGCGACACGCGCAACGGGCCGATCCTGGTCCACGTCGTGACCAAGAAGGGCAAGGGTTACGCACCGGCCGAGGCTTCGGATGACAAGTATCACGGCGTCGCCAAGTTCGACGTCGTCACCGGCAAACAGGCAAAAGCCGCGACCAACGCGCCCGCCTACACCAAGGTGTTCGCCAACGCGCTGATCAGGCAAGCGGAGAAGGACGACAAGATCGTCGCGATCACCGCGGCGATGCCGGGCGGCACCGGCCTCGACCTTTTCGGCGAGCGGTTCCCGGCGCGCACCTTCGATGTCGGCATCGCGGAGCAGCACGCGGTGACCTTCGCGGGCGGACTTGCCACCGAGGGCTACAAGCCGTTCGTGGCGATCTATTCGACCTTCCTGCAGCGCGCCTACGATCAGGTGGTGCATGACGTCGCGATCCAGTCGCTGCCGGTGCGTTTCGCCATCGACCGCGCCGGATATGTCGGCGCCGATGGGCCGACGCACGCCGGTTCGTACGACACCACGTACCTCGCCTGCCTCCCCGGCTTCGTCGTCATGGCGCCGTCGGATGAGGCGGAGCTGGTGCACATGATCGCGACCTCGGTGGCTATCAACGACCGGCCGTCGGCGTTCCGCTATCCGCGCGGCGACGGCGTCGGTGTCGAGATGCCCGAGACGGGCGTGGCGCTGGACATCGGCCGGGGGCGTATCGTGCGCGAGGGCAGCAAGGTCGCGATCCTTTCGTACGGGACGCGGCTCGCCGACGCACTGAAGGCGGCGGAGGAACTCGACACGTACGGGCTGCCGGCGACGGTGGCCGATGCGCGTTTCGCCAAGCCGCTGGACACGGCGCTGATCGACCGGCTGGTGGCCAGCCACGAGGTGCTGATCACGGTGGAGGAAGGCGCTGTCGGCGGGTTTGGGTCGCACGTGCTGGCGCATCTCGCCAGGACGGGCGTGCTGGACTCCGCCAGCAAAGGCGGGGGCCTGAAGGTGCGCACGCTCGCCATGCCCGACCGTTTCATGGACCAGAACAAGCCCGAGGCGATGATCGCGGCCGCCGGGCTCGATGCGCACGGCATCGTCGGAGCGGTGTTTGCCGCGCTCGGACGGACGCTCGCCTCGCCTGCATCCCGCCTCGCTTAAGTCCCGCCCATGTATCCCACGCTCCGGCCCATCTTCTCGCTTCTGCTCGGCCTGTTTTTCCTGATCGTCGGGCATGGCCTGCAGCTGACGCTCGTGCCGCTGCGGGCGGAGGCGGAGGGCTGGAGCGCGTTCCAAATCGGCGCTATCGGCTCGGCGTACTACGTCGGGTTCCTCGCGGGGTGCGTGGGGACGCCATACCTGATCCTGCGGGCGGGCCACATCCGCGCCTTCATGGCGCTCGCCTCGGCCATCGCGGCGGCGATCGTGGCGCATCCCTTGTGGGTGGCGTTCGTGCCGTGGATCGTGCTCCGCCTCATCGTCGGCGCCTCGCTCGCCGGCCTCTACATGATCATCGAAAGCTGGCTCAACGAGCGGGCCTCGAACGAGAACCGCGGCCTGATCATGTCGATCTACATCATGGTCAACTACGGGGCGCTGGCGGTCGGGCAGTTCATGGTGACGCAGGCGCCGCCGACCGCGTTCACCCTGTTCGCACTGGCGACGGTCTCGATGGCGCTCGCGTCGATTCCGCTGGCGCTGACACGGCAGCAGCAGCCGGCACCGGTGGCGCTGGTGCGGTTCCGGCCACAGGTCGTCTACCGCGCCGCCCCTGTGGGTCTTGTCGGCGTTTTCGGCTCGGGTCTTGCCAACGGCGCGTACTGGTCGCTGGGTGCTGTTGCGGCGGTGGCGCACGGCATGTCGACGTCCAATGCGGCCTTGTTCCTGACGATCGCCACGCTTTCCGGAACCTTCGCCCAATGGCCGGTTGGGCGGCTGTCGGACCGAATGGACCGGCGGTACGTGCTGGTGGCGCTGCTGGGCGGCGCGATCGTGTTCGGGCTGGTGCTCGCCCTGGTGCCGCTCACCGCGCTTGGCTGGTACATCGTCGCCGTGCCTTACGGCTTCGCGATTGCGCCGATCTATTCCATCTCGGCAGCGCACGCCTACGACCGGGTGCCAAAGGGCACCATGGTCGAGACGGCGGCCAGCCTGTTCATCGCGAGCGCCATCGGCTCGATCGTGGGGCCGCTCATCGCCTCGACGATGATGCAGCATCTCGGCGGCGCGACGCTGTTCCTCTACACCGCAGTGATCTACGCGGCGCTGGCGGCCTACGTCGTGATCCGGCTGCAGCAGCGGCCGCGGCAGCAGGACGATCCCAAGACCGACTTCCAGCGGAGCGCCGCTGTGCCCGGCGGCGGGACGATCGCGCCGGAGCCGCTCGATCCGAACGATCCCAACGTGGCGACGCCGCCGCCATCGGCCGACAATATCCATGAGGACGCGGCATGAGGCTGAAACTTGTCGCCGCGGGGCTGTGGCTTGCACTGGCGTCACCGGCGCTGGCGGCGCCTGTCACCGTCGGGAGCCTGGCCATCGATGCGATGTGGACCCGCGCCACGCCGCCCGGCGCGCCGAGCGCGGGCGGGTATCTGACCATCACCAACACGGGCAGCGAGGCTGACACGCTGACAGCGGTCGCTTCGCCGATGGCGGGCATGAGCGACATCCACGTCATGGAGACCAAGGACGGTGTGATGACCATGCACGGGCTGGAGGGCGGCCTGCCGATTCCGGCCGGCGGAACTGTGACACTTGCCCCCGGCGGGTTCCACATCATGTTCATAGGACTCACCGGCGCGCTGAAGCAAGGTGATACGCTGCCGGTGACGCTGACGTTCGCCAAGGCCGGAAAGGTCGATGTCGCGTTGCCCGTTCTGGCGATCGGCGCGCGGGGACCGTAGAGATGTCGCTGAAGGCAATACGCACTGCGCTGTGGGTCGTCGTCGCGGCGGTCGTTGCCGTCGGGGTCGCGTGGTTTGCGTTCGCACCGCGCGAGGGCGCGCTCACCACGGCCAACATCGGCGGCCCATTCACGCTGACCGACCAGAACGGGGCGACGGTCACCGAAGCTGCGCTCAAGGGGCATCCGACAGCGATGTTCTTCGGCTACACGTTCTGCCCGGACGTCTGTCCGACAACGCTGTCGGACATCACGGTATGGCTGCAGCAGCTCGGCGCCGGCGGCGACAGGCTCAAGGTCTATTTCGTCACCGTCGATCCCGAGCGCGACACGCAGGCGGCGATGGCCTCGTACCTCCAGGCGTTCGACCCACGGATCGTGGGGCTGACAGGCACGCGGCCGGCCATCGACGCGATGCTCAAGGAATTCCGCGTCTATGCGCGCAAGGTCGACGGCAAGGACGGCGCGCCGTATACGATGGACCACACGGCCGGGGTGTACCTGCTCGACTCCAACGCCAATTTCGTTGGTACTGTCGACTATCAGGAGAAGCCGGACGTGGCGCTCGCCAAGCTGAAGCGGCTGATTGGAGAGACATGAGCAACGCGACTTTCCCCAGGACTGGACTGGTCGTCGGCGGCGGGCTGCTGGTCGCGCTGGGGATTGCGCTGTGGGCAAAATTCGGGGCGCTCGTCTATTTCGACACGATTGCGGCCTCGTTCATCGGCTGCTTCTTCTGATCGCATGAGCAAACGCCTAGACATGGCGCTGGTCGAGCGCGGGCTGGCGCCGACCCGGGCGCGGGCGCGCGATGCGATCCTGCGCGGGCATGTCACCGTCGGGGGGCAGGTCGCGGCGAAGCCGGCCCAGACGGTCGAGGACAGTGTCGACATTGCCGTCGATGATCCTGCGGCGGCTTACGTCTCGCGCGCGGCACTGAAGCTCGTCGCCGGGCTCGACCGGTTCGGCTTCTCGCCCAACGGGCGTGTGGCGCTGGACCTTGGCGCATCCACCGGCGGCTTCACGCAGGTGCTGCTGGAGCGCGGCGCGCGTACGGTGTTCGCGGTCGACGTCGGGCATGGGCAGCTCGATCCGACGCTCGCCGCCGATCCGCGCGTGGTATCGCGCGAGGGCGTGAACGCCCGCGACCTCACTGCGGCGGACATCGGTGAGGCGCCGGCGGCAATTGTCGCCGACGTTTCGTTCATCTCGCTTCGCCTTGTGCTGCCCCCTGCCTTGAGGCTCGCTGCGCCGGGGGCTTGGGGGGTGTTCCTGGTCAAGCCGCAGTTCGAGGCGGGACGCGATGCGATCGGCAAGGGCGGCATCGTGCGCGACGCTTCGCTTGGCGAACGCACCGCCGCCGATCTTGCGACATGGCTCGAGGCTGAGATGGGCTGGCGGATCGCCGGCGTGATCCTTTCGCCGATCGAAGGCGGCGACGGCAACCGCGAGTTCCTGCTCGGCGCCGAGCGTGGCTGAGACCGTTACGATCGCGGCGCTTGGCCATGGGGGCGACGGCATCGCCGACACCGCGGCCGGGCGGGTCTTCGTGCCGTACACGCTGCCCGGTGAGACGGTGGAGATCGAAGCCGGCGAGGGTGAACGGGCCGCCCTGCTCCGCGTCGTGACGCCGAGTGCGGACCGCGTCGCGGCGGTCTGCCCGAACTTCGGCAAATGCGGAATATGCGCGCTGGAGCACATGGCGCGGCCAGCGTACCTCGCGTGGAAGCGCGAGCAGGTCGTCGCGGCGTTCGCGCAACGCGGGGTCGAGGCGGACGTTGCGGCCATGGTGCCGATCGCGGCCGGCAGCCGGCGACGCGCGATCTTCTCCGCCGTGCGGACGCCGAAGGGCGTCGTGCTCGGCTTCCATGCGCGCACGTCCAAGACGATAGTCGATATCGATGCGTGCAGCGTGCTCGTACCGGGCATCGTCGCGAAGCTGCCTCTCCTGAAGAAGATCGTGACGGTTGCGCTGTCGCGCTGGAAGCCGGCGCGGGTGACGGTTTTCCTGGCCGACAATGGGCTCGACATTGCGATCGCCGATGCCGGCAAGCCCGACCAGACGATGCTCGGCAAGCTCGGCGATTTCGGGCGCGATCCGGATATCGCCCGACTGACGGTCGATGGCGTCGAGGTGTTCCGCAATCGTGCGCCGGAGTTTGCCGCGGGACCCGCGACGTTGTTCCCGGTGCCGGGAGGATTTACGCAGGCGGCGAAGGCGGCCGAGGAGGCACTCGCCGAGATCGTCGTCAACGACGTTGGCAGCGCTTCACCGGTCGCCGATCTCTTCGCCGGCATCGGGACGTTCACCTTCCGGCTCGCGGCGCATGCACCTGTCACCGCGGTGGAAGGCGATGCGGCGCTGGTGGCGGCGATCGACTTCGCGGCCAAGCGCGCCAAGGGGGTGCGCAAGGTCGCCTCGGTGCGGCGCGATCTTTTCGCCAATCCGCTGGCGCCGGCCGAGCTGGACAAATTCGGCGCGGTGGTTTTCGACCCGCCTGCCGCGGGCGCCAAGGCGCAAGCCGAGATGCTGGCCAAATCGAAGGTCGCGACGGTGGTCGCCGTCTCTTGCAATCCGGCAACGCTGGCGCGCGACGCCCGTATCCTGATCGACGGCGGGTATCGACTGAACCGCGTGGTGCCGGTCGATCAGTTTCTGTTCTCCGCCGAGATCGAAGCTGTGGCTACCTTCACACGATGAGCCGTCGCATCGCGCTTCGCGATATGCCAGTGTCGCGCCGATGAAGTCGCGATTCAGCCACATGCTGTGGCCCCTTGTCGGCCTGGCAGTGGCCGCGCTCTGTGTCTTCCTGCTCGTGCGCGAGCTGTGGTCGCTGAACCCCGGCGACGTGTGGGCAAGCCTCAAGCATGTGCGGCCGCTGCACTGGCTGGGCGCCTTCGGCGGCGTCATCCTCGCCTATGCTGCGCTCGCCGGATATGACCGCATCGCGCTCCAGCACATCAACCGGCACCTGTCGTGGCCATTCATTGCGGTCGCCTCGTTCGTGTCGTACGCGCTGTCGCACAACATCGGCGCAGCGGTGCTTTCCGGGGCGGTGGTGCGCTACCGCATCTACTCGACGAAGGGGCTGAGCGTCGGCGAGATCGGCGTGCTGGTGGCGTTCTGTGCTTTCACCTTCGGGCTTGGCGTGACCATCCTCGGCGGCATCCTGCTGATCATCCATCCGGAGCTGGCGCAGCGATTCATCCAGCTGCCGTCGCCGCTGGCCGAGATCGCCGGATACGGGATGCTGATCGCGGTGGCGCTGTACGTCACCGGCTCGCTGCTGCATCTCAAGCCGCTGGTGCTCTGGGGCTTCTCGGTTTTCTATCCGCGTCCCAAGATCGTGCTGCGGCAGCTGATCATCGGGCCGATGGAACTGATCGGCGCGGCGGCGATCATCTATTTCTGCCTGCCCGAGGCCGGTAACCCCGGCTTCATCATCGTGCTCGGCATTTTCCTGGCCTCGTTCTCGCTGGCGGTGTTCTCGCATGCACCAGGCGGACTCGGCGTGCTCGAGCTGCTGTTCGTCTCGGGCCTGAAGGACATGCCGACGGCGGACGTGCTGGCGGCGCTGATCGTCTTCCGCCTGTTCTATCTGGTCCTGCCGCTGGCGATTTCGCTGGTCGCCGTGCTGATCTTCGAACGGCAGCAGATGAAATTGCGGCGGGACAGCGAAATCGTGGCCGCGCCTCAGGCCGGCTCGGTCGACTCGATCTCGATGCCAAACCCGTCCAGTCCGACGTAGCGGCGCTCCCGGCTGGCGATCAGCTTTATCGACTTCACGCCGAGGTCACGGAGGATCTGCGCGCCGACGCCGACCTCGCGCCATTCTTCGCCACGCGCGGCGGACGAATCCGACGGACGCGCGCGGCGGCTGGCTTCAGCGACACCGACGGAACCTTCGCGAAGGTAGACGACGACGCCGCGGCCGCCCTTTGCGATGCGCGCGATGATCGCGTCGAGCGCGCTGTGGGTGCCGAAGACATCCTCCACGACAGCTTCGCGCTGAAGGCGGACCGGAACGGCCCTGCCCTCGCCGATGTCGCCGAAGACGACGGCGAGGTGCTGCGTGGCGTCGAACCGCGTGCGGTAGGCGTAGGCGTGCGCCGGGCCGGCGGCGGTGGTGACGGCGAATTCGGCGACGCGCTCGACCAGCTTCTCGCTGCGCTGGCGCCACGCGATCAGATCGGCGACCGAGACGCGCTGGAGCTTGTGGCGCTCTGCGAAGGCGGCGATGTCCGGCCCGCGCATGACGGAGCCATCGTCGTTCACCAGCTCGGCCAACACGCCGACCGGCTCGAGCTGAGCGGCGCGGCAAAGATCGACCGCAGCCTCTGTGTGGCCTGAGCGCATGAGCACGCCGCCGTCCTGCGCGATCAGCGGGAAGATGTGGCCGGGGCGGACGAATTCCGCCGCGCCGGAGTTCGGATTGGCGAGCGCGCGGACGGTGTTGCAACGCTCCTCGGCGCTGATGCCCGTGGTCAGTCCGTGGCGGAAATCGACCGAGACGGTGAAGGCTGTACCGAGCGGCGCCTCGTTCTCGGCCACCATCGGAGGAAGCTGGAGGCGGTGCGCGGTGGCGCGCGGCATTGGCGCGCAGACGATGCCGGTGGTGTGGCGGACGATGAAGCCGAGCTTCTCCGGCGTCGCGTGGACCGCGGCGAGGATGAGGTCGCCCTCGTTCTCGCGGTCGTCGTCATCGGTGACGACGACGATCTCGCCGGAACGGAAGGCAGCAATGGCGGCGGCGACGCGCTCGTGGTCGGTCATGGTCGCCTAGCCGACCTGGCCGCGGTGGCGGAGGTACTGGTCGGCGAGCACGATCGCCAGCATCGCCTCGCCGATCGGCACGGCGCGGATGCCGACGCAGGGGTCGTGGCGGCCCTTGGTCGAGACGTCGACCTCGGCGCCGGACTGGTTGACCGTGCGGCGGGGGTTGAGGATCGACGACGTCGGCTTGACGGCGAAGCGCACGACGATCGGCTGGCCGGTCGAGATGCCGCCGAGGATCCCGCCCGCGTGGTTGGAGAGGAATGCGGGCTTGCCGTCGTTGCCCATGCGCATCTCGTCGGCGTTTGCTTCGCCGGTCAGCGATGCCGCGGCGAAGCCTTCACCGATCTCGACGCCCTTCACGGCGTTGATCGACATCATCGCGGCGGCAATCTCCTGGTCGAGTTTGGCGTAGATGGGAGCGCCCCAGCCGGGGGGCACGCCCTCGGCCACGACTTCGATGACGGCACCGACGGAGGAGCCGCGTTTGCGCACGTCGTCGAGGTAGCCTTCCCAGACGCCCGCGGCCTTTGCATCAGGCGAGAAGAACGGGTTGTTGTCGACTTCCCCCCAGTTCCAGTTGGCGCGGTCGATCTTGTGCTCGCCGATCTGGATGAGCGCGCCGCGGATAGTCACACCCGGGATGACCTTGCGGGCGACCGCGCCGGCGGCGACGCGGCTCGCCGTCTCGCGCGCGGAGGCGCGACCGGAACCGCGCCAGTCGCGGACGCCGTATTTCTGCTGGTAGGTGAAGTCGGCGTGGCCGGGGCGGTATTTGTCGGCGATGTCGCCGTAGTCCTTGGAGCGGGCGTCGACGTTTTCGATCTGCAAGGCGATGGGCGTGCCGGTGGTGAGCAGTTGCCCGCCCTCCTCGAACACGCCGGACAGGATCTTCACTGCATCCGGTTCGCGGCGTTGGGTGGTGAACCGGGATTGCCCCGGACGGCGCTTGTCCAGATACGCCTGAATCCCGGCTTCCGAAATCGCGATGCGCGGCGGGCAGCCATCGACGACGCAGCCGATCGCCGGCCCATGGCTCTCGCCCCAGGTGGTGACGCGGAAAAGATGGCCGAAGGTGTTGTGGGACATGGGATCGCCGCCGGTTTGCGGCGTGTTCTAGGCACCGCGCCGGTGGGCGTCAAATAGGGCGCAGCGCCGTCCGTCCAGGTGGTTACCCCTCCCCAAAACCGCTGCGCGGTTTTGAGCCTCCCGCAAGGGGAGGGTTCAAAAAGTCAGAGCCACTCGCCGGTGCCGTCGCGCCACAGGAAGACGCGGTCCTGCGGGAAGTCTTCGGAGACGGTCGCGAGCTTATCGAGGCCGAGTAGATGGGCGCGGAGGACGCGGCCGACGCCGCCGTGGGCTACTACCACCGCGGGACGCTCCAGCGTCTCGACCCAGCCGATGATGCGGACGGACAGCATGTGGTAGCTCTCGCCGCCGGGCGGCAGGTAGTTCCACTTGTCGGCATGGCGGGCGCGCGACCAGCCGGGCTCGCGCGCTTCGATGTCGCGATAGGTGAAGCCCTCCAGCTCGCCGAAGGTTATCTCCAGGAGCCGCGCATCAACCTCGTAGCCCTTGGGATCGAGGCCCATCGCGCCGCGCAGTATTTCCATCGTCTCGCGCGTGCGCGACAGCGGGCTGGAGATGAAATCGAACTTCGCCGCGTCGGGAATCCTGTCGCGGATCGTCTCGCCGTTGCGCTTGGCCTGGCCGCGGCCGCGATCGTTGAGCGGGATGTCGCGTTGACCCTGCAAGCGACCTTCGACGTTCCAGTCGGTCTCGCCGTGGCGGACGAAGACGAGGGTCGGGACGGGCGTCATGCGGACGCCGCGCTAGTCCTTGACCGTCGCGATGTCGGGGGCGTCCACGGCCTTCATGCCGATGACGTGGTAGCCGGCATCGACGTGGAGCACCTCGCCGGTGACGGCGCGGCCTAGGTCGGAAACAAGATAGAGCGCGGTGCTGCCCACTTCATCCGGCGTGACCGTGCGGCGGAGCGGAGCGTTGTATTCGTTCCACTTGAGGATGTAGCGGAAGTCGCCGATGCCGGAGGCGGCGAGCGTCTTGATCGGGCCGGCGGAGATGGCGTTGACGCGGATCGCCTTCGGGCCGAGGTCGACGGCGAGGTAGCGGACGCTCGCCTCCAGCGCGGCCTTGGCGACGCCCATGACGTTGTAGTTGGGCATGACCTTTTCGGCGCCGTAATAGGTGAGCGTGACGATCGCGCCGCCAGCGGTCATCAGCTTCTCGGCGCGCTGGGCAATCGCGGCGAGCGAATAGCACGAGATGTTCATGGTCATCTGGAAGTTCGCCGGCGAGGTATCGAGATAGCGGCCGGTGAGCTCGTTCTTGTCGGAGAAGGCAACGGCGTGGACGAGGAAGTCGAGCCGGTCCCAATGCTTTGCCGTCTCGGCAAAGACGGCGTCGATGGTGGCGGCGTCGGTGACATCGCAGTGGCCGACGACCCGGCCGCCGACCTCGGCCGCCAGCGGCTCGACGCGCTTCTTCAACTGGTCGCCCTGGTAGGTGAAGGCCAGCTCGGCGCCCTGCGCGGCGCATGCCTTGGCGATCCCCCAGGCGATGGAATGATTGTTGGCGAGGCCGAAGATCAGCCCGCGCTTGCCCGCCAGCAAACCTGCGCTGTCCGCCATTTTTTGAACGTCTCCAGGAATCCGCGGCGCTCTATCGCACGGCCCCGACCCCGGCTTCAAGCAAAGGCCACACGGCTGCCCAGAATAAATCCGCCAATGGGGTGTTTACGGCCTTGGGAAGCCGGCAGTGGCCGGCGTTTCCCATTCGAATAACCCCACCCCCGTTGAACAGGGAGCGACCCTTATGAAGCGCACCATTCTCGGCCTTGCGGCCACCCTCCTCCTCACCGGCGCCGCCTTTGCCGCCGGTCCGGACACCATGTACGGCGACTCCTCGCTCGGCAAAGTCCTCACCGACTCGAAGGGCATGACGCTCTACACCTACGACAAGGACACGAAGGGCTCGATGAAGTCGTCGTGCGAGGGCAAGTGCATCGTCAACTGGCCGCCGTTCGTGGCGCCGGCCGACGCCGCGGCCAGCGGCGACTGGACGGTCGCCGACGGCGTCGACAAGGACGGCAAGCCGATCAAGCTGTGGGCCTACGAGGGCTCGCCGCTCTACTACTGGATCAACGACAAGAAGGCCGGCGACGTCGATGGCGACGGCAAGGGCGGCGTCTGGCACGTCGTGAAGCAGGAAATGTAGTTCCTCGACGCGGGCGGCAGGCTTCCCCCTAATGCCCGTTCGTGGCCGGGCGGCGTGCGTCTCGACGCTCGCCGTCCGGTGGCATAAGTTCCGCCGCGCATGAATGTGCCGGCACCCTCCCTCCTCGATCGGTTTGCAGCCATCGTCGGCGCGCAATACGCGCTCCGCGATCCGCAAGCGATCGCACCGTATCTCATCGAGCCGCGCGACAAGTTCGGCGGGCGCACCGCTTTGGTCCTGCGGCCAGGATCGGTGGCCGACGTCTCGGCTATCCTCAAACTCGCGAACGAGACGCTGACGCCGATCGTGCCGCAGGGCGGCAACACGGGCGTGGTCGGCGGGCAATCGCCCTCCGCCGCCGGCAACGAGATCGTCGTGTCGCTGTCGCGCCTCAACAAGGTGCGGGCCGTCGATCCCGCCAACAACACCATGACGGTGGATGCCGGCGTGACGCTCGCCGCGGCGCAGGCCGCGGCGGAAGCCGCCGACCGGCTGTTCCCACTGTCGCTTGCTTCGGAGGGCTCCTGCCAGATCGGCGGCAATATCTCGACCAACGCCGGCGGCACTGCCGTTCTGGCATATGGCAACACGCGCGAACTGGTGCTGGGCATCGAGGCGGTGCTGCCGTCGGGCGAGATCTGGAGTGGACTCCGGACGCTCCGCAAGGACAACACCGGATACGACCTCAAGGATCTGTTCATCGGCGCCGAGGGCACGCTTGGCATCGTCACCGGCGCGGTACTGAAGCTGTTCCCGCGGCCGCGTGGCACGAGCGTCGCGATCATCGGCGTGGCCAACCCGGAAATGGCGCTGGCGCTGTTCGGCATCGCGCGGCGTGTCGCCGGCCAGGCGCTGACGGCGGCCGAGCTGATGCCGCGCATCGCGATCGACGCGGTGCTGCAATACGTAGCCGGGACGCGCGATCCGCTGGCATCGCCGCATGCGTGGTACCTGCTGCTGGAGGTTTCCTCCGGCCGTTCGCAGGAAGACGCGGAGTCGACGATCGAGACGATCTTCGCCGAAGGGCTGGACGCCGGCGTCGTCGAAAACGGGGTGCGCGCCCAATCGGGCGAACAGGCGGCGCAGTTCTGGCGGCTGCGCGAGGTGCTGTCGGAGGTGCAGAAGCACCTCGGCGGATCGATCAAGCACGATGTCGCGGTGCCGGTCGGCAGGGTGCCTGAGCTGCTGGCGCGGGCGGATGCGGCGGCGAAGGCGCTGGTGCCGGGCTGCCGCCCCTTCCCCTTCGGTCACGTGGGCGACGGCAACATCCACCTCAACATCAGCCAGCCGCCAAGCATGGACAAGCAGGCGTTCCTGGCGCGCTGGGGCGAGATGAACGCCACCATCCACGGCATCGTCGTGGAGCTCGGTGGGACGATCTCGGCTGAGCATGGCATCGGGCGGCTGAAACGCGATCTGCTGCCGGGCGTGAAGAGCGCGGTGGAGCTCGCGACGATGCGGAAAATCAAGGCGGCGCTGGACCCGAACGGGATCATGAACCCCGGCAAGGTTCTCTAAACTGCGTTTGGTGTGTTGGCGCTAACCCTCTCGGAAATCACTCAAATTTAACCCAACCGCTTAAGCCGGCGCTGGTCTTCCCCTGTCATAGTGGTCGCATCAAAGCGAGGCCCACAACAAACGGGCCCGCAGGGAAGCGTTAGAGGCGTCAAACAAGTGGCCGGCGGAGCAACCGTCGGGTCGGGCCGGGCATACCGGCTCGACCCGGCCACGTTGCCGGCCCGCGGCTCGCCCCTGGGCGAGAACGCGGCGGCGACGTTCACCATCGAGGCGGACCGCGCGATCCTGCGCAGCGGCAACGCCGTGCGCGACGTGCCGCTCCGCGAATACCGCGGCGTGGCGGTGCGCATGGAGCCGATCGGCAGCGACGGATCGGTGCGCGGCTTCGTCGAGCTGCTCCACACGGAGCCGGAGCTGACGCTGCCGTTGTCCATCGCCGACGATCCCAACATCGTCGCCAACGACTGGCAGGCGTGGGGCCGTGCACTTAACCTGCCGCTGCTCATCGTCGGCCAGGACGGCTCGATCGGCGAGCCGCTCAAGGGCGACGACGCGATCTTCATTGGCGCATCAAAGCCGCGCCGGCGTCATTCGTATTTCGCCAAGCGGCGTCCGCGCTTCCTGACGCGGCGCAAGATCGGCCAGCTCGACGCGGTGCGCGTGCTGATCGCCGACGAGATGTTCGCCACGCGGCACTAGGTCAGGCCGCGCTGTAGCGCATCCAGCGCAAGTCCTGCAAAGACGATCAGGCCGTAGTCGCGGTTCGAGCGGAAAATCATCAGGCAGTTGTCGGGGTCACCGATCTTCAGCGTGCGCGTCTGCCATACGAGGTGGATGGCGCCGATGGTCAATCCGGCGAAGGCGATGATGCCGGCGCCGGCGACGACAAAGGCGATGGTGAACAGGAGCGTGGCGGCAGCGTAAAACAGGCGGACGAACGCCACGGTGCGATCGCCGAACAGGCGCGCGGTCGAGTGCACGCCGATGATCGCGTCGTCTTCCTTATCCTGATGGGCGTAGACGGTGTCGTAGCCGATCGTCCACAGGATCGCGCCGGCGTAAAGTAGCACCGGCGCCCAGCCCAGGCTGCCGTAGATCGCGGCCCAGCCCATCAACGCGCCCCACGAGAAGGCGAGGCCGAGGCCGATTTGCGGCCACCACGTGATCCGCTTGAGGAACGGGTAGACCGCGACGGTGATGAGCGACGCGGCGCCCAGCACGATGGTGAACGTGTTGAACTGGACGAGGACAAACAGGCCGACCAGCGCTTCCAGGACGAGGAACAGCCATGCGGCCTGGAGGCTGACCTGGCCACTCGGAATCGGGCGGGTGCGGGTGCGGGCGACCGAGGCGTCGAGGTCGCGGTCGACGATGTCGTTGTAGGTGCAGCCGGCGCCGCGCATCGCGATCGCGCCCACCAGGAACAGCGCGAGATGGCGGTGGTTCGGCACAAGCCCCAGCGAATCGGAGGCGAGTGCCGACGACCACCAGCAGGGCAGCAGCAACAGCCACCAGCCGATCGGCCGCTCCAGCCGTGCGAGGCGGGCGTAGGGGCGAATGCGCGGCGGCAGGACGCGGTCGGCCCAGTGGCCGCGAATCGCGTCGGGGATGGTTGGGTCTGTGGTCACGGCGCTGTCCTGCAAAGGCACCACCTCTCCCATAGGGAGAGGGCTTCCGAACTTAGCGAACGTAGTGAGCTTAGTGAGGAAGGGTGAGGGGTTACAGCCTTATGCTGAGAAGGGCGAGCCCCTCACCCCATTCGCCTAAGTTCGCGTTCGCTCACCAAGGCTCATGGCCCTCTCCCTATGGGAGAGGGGGTGCCTCTGTGGAGAGGCGGCGCTGCGGATGGACAGCTTGGAATCCGCCTGCTACCGCCCAGCCATGAACGTTCTGCTGATCGGATCGGGCGGGCGGGAGCATGCGCTGGCGTGGAAGCTGGCGCAGTCGGAGACGTTGACGCGGCTTTATGCGGTGCCGGGCAATCCGGGGATCGCGGAGCACGCGGAGATCCTGGCCGTGGATATCGCGGACCATGCCGCAGTGGTCGCGGCGTGCCGGGCGAAGGGCATTGCGTTCGTGGTCGTCGGGCCCGAAGTGCCGCTGGTCGCCGGCGTCGCCGACGATCTGGCGGCGGCCGGGATCGGCGTGTTCGGGCCGTCGCGGGCGGCGGCGCAGCTCGAGGGATCGAAGGCGTTCACCAAGGCGTTGTGCGACGAGGCCGGGATACCGACGGCGAAGTACGCGCGATTTACTTCGGCTGCGCCGGCCCGCGACTATGTGCGGGCGAACGGCGCGCCGATCGTGGTGAAGGCGGACGGTCTTGCCGCGGGCAAGGGCGTGACCGTTGCCGCCACCGTCGACGACGCGATTGCGGCTGTCGATGCGTGCTTCGCCGGGGTGCATGGCGCGGCGGGTGCGGAGGTGGTGATCGAGGCATTCCTCGCCGGCGAGGAGGCGAGTTTCTTTGCGCTCACCGACGGCACCAACGTCGTGCCGCTGACGACGGCGCAGGACCACAAGCGCGTCGGCGATGGCGACACCGGGCCGAACACCGGCGGGATGGGCGCGTACTCCCCTGCCCCAGCGATGAGCGCGGGGCTGATCGCGCGCACGATGGATACGATCGTGAAGCCGACCGTGGCGGCGATGGCGCGGCGCGGGACACCGTTTCGCGGCGTGCTCTATGCCGGGCTGATGCTGACGGCCGAGGGGCCGCAGCTGATCGAGTACAACGTGCGCTTCGGCGACCCCGAGACGCAGGCGATGATGCTGCGGCTGGAGGGCGACCTGCTGGCGCTGCTGGTCGCCACGGCGGAGGGGCGGCTTGACGGCATCGCGCCCCGATGGAGCAGCGATGCGGCGCTGACGGTGGTGATGGCGGCGCGCGGCTACCCGGGCGCGTACGCCAGAGGCGATGCGATCGGCGGGATTGCGCGGGCGGATGCGATGCCCGGCGTGAAGGTGTTCCACGCGGGCACGGCGACGGCGGGCGGGCGGCTGGTGGCGGCTGGTGGGCGCGTGCTGAACGTCACTGCGCGGGGGGCGACCATCGCGGAGGCGCAGGCGCGGGCTTACGCGGCCGTGGATGCGATCGACTGGCCGGGCGGGTTCTGCCGGCGGGATATCGGGTGGAGAGCGGGGAAGTAAGGGCGTACGGCCTTCCCCTGCCCCACCGAATCCACGAGAATCGAATCATGGCGATCCGCCGTCTCAGCGAGGACATGGTCAACCGCATTGCCGCCGGCGAGGTGGTGGAGCGGCCGGCCAGCGTCGTGAAGGAACTGGTCGAGAATGCCCTCGACGCCGGCGCGACGCGCATCGAGGTGGCGATCGCGGCAGGCGGCGTCTCGCTGGTGCGGGTCAGCGACGATGGCGACGGCATCGCGCGCGACGAGCTGGCGCTGGCGGTCGAGCGGCACTGCACGTCGAAGCTGGACGGCGGGCTGGACGACATCCGCTCGCTGGGCTTTCGCGGCGAGGCGCTGGCTGCGATCGGCTCAGCGGCGCGGCTGACTCTGACGTCGCGGCGCAAGGGCGCGGCGGAGGCGTATGCCGTATCGGTCGATGGCGGCATCGTCTCCGAGCCGCGCCCGGCTGCGCTCAGCGCCGGGACGCAAGTCGAGGTGCGCGATCTTTTCTTCGCGACGCCGGCGCGGCTCAAGTTCCTGAAATCGGAACGCGCCGAGACCACCGCGATCGGCGACATGGTGAAGCGGCTGGCGCTGGCGCACCCTTCGGTGCGCTTCGCGCTTTCCGGTGTGGCGGAATATCCGGCGGCGGACGATCTGCTGACGCGGATCGCGCAGGTGATGGGCAACGACTTCGCGCGGAATTCGATCGCGGTCGATGCGGCGCGCGAAGGCGTGCGGCTGACCGGGCACATCGGATTGCCGCAGTTCAGCCGCGGCAACGCGCTGGCGCAGTATTTTTTCGTCAACGGGCGGCCGGTGCGCGACAAGCAACTGCTCGGTGCGTTGCGCGCCGCCTATGCCGATGTGATGAAGCGGGAACGGCATCCGGTGGCGGCGCTGTTCATCACGCTCGACCCCTCGCAGGTGGACGTGAACGTGCATCCGACGAAGGCGGAGGTGCGCTTCCGCGATCCGGGTCTGGTGCGCGGGCTGATCGTCGGTGGACTGCGCGAGGCGCTGGGGCTGTCGGGCGTGCGCTCGTCCACCGCGGACGCCGGCGCGACCATCGCGGCGTTCCGCGCGCCGCAACCGCGGCCGCAGCGGCCCATGCCATACAACTGGCGGAGCGAGGGCAACGCGGCTGTCGCAGCAGGATTCGCTGAGGCGGCGCAGGAAGCCTTTGCGGCGTTCGCTCCGTCTGCAGCCGCGACGGAGACGGCGCCCGACCCGGTGATGGTGTCGCGCCCGCTGGGTGCGGCGCGGGCGCAGATCCACGAGACCTACATCGTGGCGCAGACCGAGGACGGGCTGGTGATCGTCGACCAGCACGCGGCGCATGAGCGGCTGGTTTACGAGCGGCTCAAGAAGTCGCTGACCGAGCGCGGCGTGGCGCGGCAGATCCTGCTCATCCCGGAGGTCGTCGATCTTGACCCCGCCGATGCCGAGCGCATGGCTGAGCGGGCGGCGGAGCTGGCCGAGGTCGGGCTGGTGGTCGAGCCGTTCGGGCCTGGCGCGGTGGCGGTGCGCGAGACGCCCTCGATGTTGGGGGCCATCGATTCCGGTGCGCTGATCCGCGACCTCGCCGACGAGATCGCCGAGTGGGAGCGAACCGCGACCGTGAAGGAGCGGCTCGACCGTGTCGCCTCAACCATGGCCTGCCATGGGTCGGTGCGGGCCGGGCGGGTGTTGAAGGTGGCCGAGATGGACGCGCTGCTCCGCGAAATGGAGGCGACGCCCAATTCCAACGTGTGCAATCACGGGCGGCCGACCTATATCGAATTGAAACTGGCGGATATCGAGCGGCTGTTCGGCCGGCGTTAGATTTGCGGTAGGGTTCCGATGATGAACCGCATGGACAGGCATGGACGGGGCGGCGAAGCCCGCGTTCGCTATCTCGACGGCGACTTCCAGGTGCTCGTGCCGGGCAGCTTCGTGCGCTGCGCCGTAACCGGCGTCGAGATTCCGCTGGACGATCTCAAGTACTGGAGCGTGAAGCGGCAGGAGGCTTATGCCGACGCTGCTGCGGCGCTCAGGCGGTTCCAGGAACTCGGCAGCATCTAGCGCTCCCTTGGCTGGGCCAGCGCGGCCTTGCGCACCGCTTCGTCGAGCATTTCGCCGATGGCCACCGGGTTGTCGAACTCCAGGACGACGTGGAAGGGCTCGATCCGCTCACGGAGCTTGCCGAGCGCGCCGGTCTTGCCGGTGAGCCGCACCAGGTCTTTCTCCGTGGTCACCAGGCGCAGCTTCTCGGCGTCGGCCATCTCCATCAGCTTCACGGCGTCGACTTCGCCATAGGCGTAGTGGTCGGGGAAGTTGAGGGTGCGGGCAACCGGCGCATGGGCCTCGCGGAGCGTCGCGAAGAATTTCTCGGGGTGGCCGATGCCGGCGAAGGCGAGGATGGGGTCCTTCCGCCATTCCTTGACGCGGGTCGGCTTGATGCGCGCATAGAGGATCGCGGTACCGGAACGCGCCGCGGCGCGCACCAGCGTCTCGGCCTTCGTGCCGTCGCCGATGACCAGCAGCGCGTCGGCACGCTGGATCTGAGGCTTCAGCGGGGCACGGAGCGGGCCGGCGGGGATCGTCATGCCGTTGCCGATGCCGGCGGCAGCATCGACGCCGACCAGCGACAGGTCATGGACGAGCGACGGATTCTGGAAGCCGTCGTCCATGATGATGATTTCGACGTTCTCCTCGACCAGGCGCCGGGCGCCGGCGGCGCGATCGCGGGAGACGACGGTTGGCGCGATCGCGGCGAGCAGGAGCGCCTCGTCGCCGACCTCATCGGCGGTGTGCTTGTCGGGATCGACGAGGACAGGCGCAGTCGCGGCGCCGCCGTAGCCTGACGCGAGCAGGCCGGGACGCAGGCCGCGCCCCCGCGCCATGCGGGCGAGCGCGATCGCGGCGGGTGTCTTCCCCGCCCCGCCGACGACGAAGTTGCCGACGCAGACGACCGCGACTGGTGGACGGTAGCCGCCCGGGCGGCGCATTCGCCATGCCGCGGCGGCGCCCCAGGCGCGCGCCAGCGGCCACAGCGCCAGCGCGGCGGCGGTGGGTTCGCTCCGCCACCAGAAGTCCGGGGCGGTTCGCCTCATGGCGAATAGTATTTCCCGTCGACGTAGGGGCGGAGCGCCAGCATCGTGGCATCGAGGGCGCCAGTGAGCCTCGCGAGCGCCCGTTCGCCGGCGGCGGCGAGTTCGTCAGCGCGGCGCGGCGTCGAAAGCAGCGTCGTGACCGCGTCGGCGAGCGTGCGGGCGTCGCTCACACGTGGCGCGGACGCATCACGGTCCAGCACTGCGTAGATGTCGGCGAAGTTGAAGACGTTGGGGCCGTGCAGGACGGCGGTTGAAAGTTGCGCGGCTTCGATGGGGTTCTGCCCGCCCTTGGCGACCAGGGAGCCGCCGAGGAAGGCAACCGGCGCGGCACGGTAGAACAGGCCGAGCTCACCCAGCGTGTCGGCAAGGTAGACCTCGATCTCGCGCAGCAGTGGCTCACCGCGACTGCGCTGCGCGACCAGCAGGCGGCGATCGGCCAGCGTCTGGCGGACGGCGGCACCGCGATTGGGGTGGCGCGGCACCAGGATGGTGAGCAGGTCGGGCAGCTTCTCCCGCGCGATGCGGTGGGCCTCTGCGACGACGGCCTCTTCGCCATCATGGGTCGAGGCCGCGACCCAGACCGGGCGCTGGGCGATGGCCGATTGCAGCCGCTCCAACTCGGCGGCGTCGGCGGCGAGCGGCGGGATATCGAGCTTGAGGTTGCCGGTCACGCGCACCTTGTCGGCACCCAACGTGCGGAAGCGGGCGCCATCCTCCTCCGACTGCGCCAGCACGAGGCCGATGCGCTGGAACAGGTGGCGGGCGATCGGCATCACCCGGCGCCAGCCACGATAGGACCGCTCGGACATGCGGCCATTCACGACGACCAGCGGGACCACGTTTTCCTCGAGCCGGGTAATGATCGTCGGCCACAGTTCGGATTCGACCAGCAGCACGAATTCCGGGCGCCAATGATCGAGGAAGCGATCAACGTAGGGCGCAATGTCGAGGGGGCCGAACTGATGGATGGCGGTCGGCGGCAGCTTCTCCGCCGCGACCCTGGCCGAGGTGATGGTGGTGGAGGTGAACAGGACACGGAAGCCGGCAGCGCTGAGGCGCGCGACCAGCGGCATGACGGCGTTCGTCTCACCAACGCTTGCGGCGTGGACCCAGATGACGCGCCCGGCGGGACGCTTGATGGCCGCGCGGCCATAGCGTTCGCCGCGGCGGGCGCGCACTTCCTTGCCGCGCCTTGCGCGTAACCACAGGACGAGAGGCACCAGCGGGCGCAGTGCGAGGCCTGCCACGCGGTAGGCCGCGAAGACGGATCGCGCCAGCCAATCACCCACGTCGTTTTTCCACGATCGCATAGGCCTGGTCGCTGGCAACGTTCAGCGCGGCCTGGACCTCAAGGCGTTTGGCCTCGAGCAGCGCATCGTCCGCATTTGCGGGCACCGTGATCGGCGGCGCAAAGACGCAGGCGGTGCGGCCGAAGGGCAGGCTGATCGTGATGCGGTCCCACGACGACATCTCGTACCGGCGGCTCGATGCGAAGGCGACGGGTACGATGGGCCGGCCCGATACGCGCGCCAGCGCGACTATGCCCGGGCTGACCTTTCGCCGCGCGTTGCGCAGGAAATCGGCAGTAAGCGCGACGGTGCGCCCCTCCTCCAGCGATGTTTTCATCGCACGGAAGCCCGCGACGGCGCCCTTCTCGAACATGCGGGTGGGATCGTGCACGCCGGAGCCACGGATGATGCCGCAGCCAAGGCGGGTCAGCAGGTTGGCGATGAGATTGGCGTCGCTGTTCCGCGACACCAGCACGTCGGCGGGGCGATCTTCCGGGCGCATGAACGGCATCATGAACGCCTGGCCGTGCCAGAAGGTGGCGATGAACGGCGAGTGGCGCGCGAAAATCTCGGTATTCGAGGCCGGAGCAAAGGTTAGACGGTTGGTGGCGTTTACAAAGCGCAGGCCAAAAGCGAAGAACGACGCGATGGCGTTCTCGCCGAATTCGGTTCGTTTAAAGCGCGCGCCAAGGCTGATGTTGCCGCGGCGGCCACGCGGCAGCGGTTCTTCATCATCTTCAGTCGCCGGCGCCGGCGGTTCCGGCTTCTGAGGCCGGCTGCGGCGAAGCGGATTGGACGGAACCATCGTCCCCACCCTCTTCCGTCCGTGAAACGAAGCCCAGGCCGGCGGATGCCGCCCCGTTTCACATGGCTAACCTGCCCGCCCGTTCATAGGATCCGGCCACTTGTGCAGCCGGAGCCAGCCGGAGTGATTTCCCCGCACGAAACCGCCCAAGGGCTTGGTGCCTCAAAAACACTGTCGCTGCAAGCCGTTGACACAGCCAGCCCCCAGCTACCACTGGCGGCGCTTACCCACGATTTCGTAGGCGCGATCGACGCAGGCGTTGATCCGCCCCTCAAGCAGCTGCCGGCGATTCTCCAGCGTCGCCTCGTCGGCGTCGGCCGGTACGTCGACCAGTTCGCCCATGACCAGAGCGGCGCGACTGAACGGCAGGTGGATGGTCGCCTTGTCCCAGCCGCGCATCGCGATCCACCGGCTGGTGGCGAAGCCCATGGGAACGATCGGCCGGCCGGAGATGCGCGCGAGAGCGATGATCCCCTCGCCGCAGTGGCGCGCGACGGTGTTGGAGACATCGGCGACCGTGGCGATACTGATGCCCTCATCCAGGCTCCGGCGCATCTGAAGCAGGGCGCGCGCGCCACCCTTTTCCACCGTGCGCAGACGGTCCCTGCCCCCTGAGCCGCGGACCGCCTCGATGCCGAACGATCCGAGGAAGGCGGCGCTGGCGTCGCCGTCATTGCTTCTGGAGACGAGGGCGCTGGCGCGATCCCCCGGGCGCATGAGCAGCGTGACCATGAAGTGCTGGCCGTGCCAGGTGGTGAGGATCAGGGGCGCGCGATCGGCGAAAATCTCGAACGGGTTGCCCGGCTCGATGGTGATGCGCGACGTGGCGCGCACGAAGCGCATGTACGCGGCGTACGTCTTGCCAGCCGCCACGTACGGCCAGGACCAGTCGCGCGCCCGGCGCACGACACGGCGCAATGCGTTGCGCATTGGCCAGGCGTCAGCCATGGCCGTCGACGTTCTCGGGCTCCAGCAGGCGGTGCAGGTGAACGATGAAGTAGCGCACGCGCGCGTTGTCGACGGTCTGCTGCGCCTTCGCCTGCCACGCCTGATGGGCCGTGCGGTAGTTCGGAAAGATGCCGACGATGTCGAGGTGCTTCAGGTCGGCGAAGCGAATGCCGTGCACGTCCTCAAGTTCGCCGCCGAAGACCAGGTGGAGAAGCTGGTCGTCCCGGCCCGCCGGTTTTTTCGTCATGGCGCCAGTGTGAGGCGAAACGCCCGTGTGCCGCAAGCCTCAGCGGCCGGCTATGGTCAACCCGGGCACGGCGACGGTCGGGCTGTTGGTGGCGAAGCGGTAGACGAGATCGTTCGCCGGACGCATCTCGCGGAAAATGTCGCCGAGATTGCCAGCGATGGTGATTTCGCTGACCGGGGGGCCGATTTCCCCGTTTTCGACCAGGAAGCCGGCGGCGCCGCGGCTGTAATCGCCGGTCACGATCGAGGCGCCGTGGCCGATCAGCTCGGTGACATAGAGGCCGCTGCCGATCTCGCGGATCATCTCTTCCGGCGACTGCGTACCGGGATGCAGGGTCAGGTTGGTCGAGCTGGGGTGTGGGTTGCCGCCGCCGCGAGAGGCGCGGCCGTTTGTCTCAAGGCCGAGCTCGCGGGCAGTGGCGGAATCCAGGAACCACGTCTGGAGCACGCCATCCTTGACGATATCGAGCGGGGCGTTGGCGACACCTTCGCCGTCGAACGACGAGGAAGCCAGCCCGCGCTTGCGGGTTGGGTCGTCGCTGATGCGGATCGAGGAGGCGAAAATCGGCTGGCCGAGCTTGTCGCGCAGGAAGCTGGTCTTGCGCGCGATGCTCGAGCCGTTCACGGCGCCGGAAAGGTGGCCGATGAGACTGGTGGCGATGCGCGGGTCGTACACGACAGTGGCACGGCCCGACGGCATCTGACGCGGGTTGAGGCGGCGGACGGCACGGTGACCGGCGTTGCGGCCGATCGCTTCCGGATCATCGAGATCGGCGCGGTAGACCTTGTTGTCGAAGTCGTAGTCGCGCTCCATGCCGGTGCCGCTGCCGGCGATCGCCTGGGCGGAGAAGCCGAAGCGCGAGGTGAGATATTCTCCGGCGAAGCCATCGGAGGTAGCGAGGACGAGGCCGCCCAGCGACCAGCCGGCGGAGGCGCCGCCGGAGTTGGTCACACCGGGAACCGCGCGGGCCGCATCTTCAGCCGCGAGCGCGAGGTCGGTCAGTTCCTTGGCGGTGGGGATCGTGGTGTCGAGCAGGTCGCGGTCGGGGAACTGCTTCGCCAGCCGTCCCTTCGGGGCGAGACCGGCGAACTTGTCTTCCGGAGCGACCTTCGCCATCGCCACCGCACGGGTGGCAAGTTCGTTGGGGTCGGCCAGCACGTTGGCAGAGACGGTGGCGGAGCGCTTGCCGACAAAGACGCGGAGCGTGAAGTCGTTGCCCTCGGAGCGGCCCGTCTCCTCGACCTTGCCGAGACGGACCTCGACCGACTGGGAGATGCCGCGCACGCAGACGGTGTCGGCGGCATCGGCGCCGGCGCGCTTCGCGGCGGAAACGAGGCGCTCGGCCTTTTCGGTCAGGTCGCGCTGGTCGAGGATTTCGCTCATGGGGGAATACCTGGGGTGGCTCCGGGGGTGGGTGCCCTGATCTATGGTCGCGGCGCGCCGACGGCAAGGAAATGAACGGCGGTGTCGCCGATCGCGCGGGATTCCAGCAGATCGAGGCCCGGGATTGCGGCGATTTTGGCCTCGGCCGTCTCCTCGAGGACGATGGTTGCAGCCGGCTCCAGCCAGCCCCCGGCCGCGGCGGAGGCCAGCGCCTGCTCGCCGAGGCCCCTGCCGTAGGGCGGGTCGGCGAAGACCAGCGTGAAAGGCTGCACCGTGCCCACCTCGCCGAGCCGGGTGGCATCGCGGCGGAAGATGCGCGTGCGGCCGGTGAGCCCGAACGTCTCGACGTTGCCGCGGATCAGGCCCCTCGCCTCGGCGCCGTCATCGACGAACAGCGCACTCGCCGCGCCCCGCGATATCGCCTCGATGCCGAACGCGCCGGTGCCGGCAAACAGGTCGAGGACGCGCGCGCCGGGAACCGGATCGCCGTAGGAATGGGCGAGCACGTCGAAGATGGTCTGGCGCACGCGATCCGATGTCGGGCGGATGCCTTCGCCTTCGGGGGCCAGCAGCGGCCGGCCACGGAATTCACCGGCGACGATGCGCACGGCGCTTCGCCTCGGGTTTGGGCGGCGGCTTGTCGGGCGCCGGCGGCGGGCGGACCGGCGCCTCGAAGTCGGCGCCGGCTTCCTTCGCCAGTTTGAAGCCGAGCTGATCGCGAAGCACACGCCCGCGGATCTCGCGGACCTCGCCATCCTTGAGGTCGCCAATCTGGAAGGGTCCATATGAGATGCGGATCAGGCGCGTCGTGGCGAGACCGAGATGGGCGAGCAGCTTCTTGACCTCGCGATTCTTGCCCTCGCGGAGGCCGAGCGTCAGCCAAACGTTGGAGCCCTGGACGCGATCGATCGCCGCCTCGACGGCGCCGTACATGATGCCATCGATGGTGACGCCGTCCTTCAGCGACTCCAGCGCCGCCGGCGTGACGGTGCCATGGGCGCGCACGCGGTAGCGGCGGAGCCAGCCGGTCGCCGGAAGCTCCAGCACGCGGGCGAGGCCACCGTCGTTGGTGAGCAGCAGCAGGCCCTCGGTATTGATGTCGAGGCGCCCCACCGCGATCACACGCGGCAGGTCCTTGGGCATTGCGGCGAAGACCGTGGGACGTCCCTCCGGATCGCGGGCCGTGGTCACCAGACCGCGCGGCTTGTGATAGAGCCACAGGCGGGTGCGCTCGCGATCGGGCAGCGGCTCGCCGTCGACCGCGATACGGTCGCGAGGGCCGACGTTCAGGGCGGGCGAGGTGATGACCTTGCCGTTGACGGCGACCCGCCCTTCGGCGATCCAGCGCTCGGCGTCACGGCGGGAGCAGAGCCCAGCCCGAGCCAGGACCTTCGCGATGCGCTCGCCTTCTGCGGCAGGTTGCTTCATGGTCGCGGTGATTAGCAGAGCGGGTGGAGCAGCGGTAGCGTGACGATCGACGGAATGGCGATAGCGCTGGAGGAAGCGCGGGCAGCGGAGGCGCGCGGCGAGGTGCCGATCGGCGCAGCGATCGTGCTCGACGGCATCGTCACCGCGCGCGCAGGCAATCGCACCATCGCCGACGACGACCCGACGGCGCATGCCGAGATGGTCGCGATACGCGCGGCGGCGAAAGCTATCGGATCACAGCGTCTCACGGGCGCGGACCTCTACGTGAGCCTCGAGCCGTGCGCGATGTGCGCCGCGGCGATCTCGTTTGCCCGCGTCCGGCGGCTCTATTTCGGGGCACGCGATCCGAAGGGCGGCGCGGTGGAGAGCGGCGCGCGCTTCTTCACGCAGCCGACGTGCCACCATGCGCCGGAAGTCTATGGAGGGATACGCGAAGGCGAAGCCGGTGCGATGCTGACCGCGTTTTTCAGGCAGCGGCGCTGACGGCTACTGCGTGGTGGCGTCGTCCTTCTGCCACCACCAGCGGAACTTCTTCTTCGGCTTGCCGTCGGCGGCGACGGCGACGGGCGCGTTGGGATCGGGTAGGCGGTATTCCACCGGCGGATCGGTCAGGTACTTGCGCACGGGGGCGCCGCTGGCATCGACCGACATGCCGCCCTTGTTGGAGTCCATCGTCGCCTTGATCTTGGCGAGGTCTTCCTTGCTGACATAGTTCTCGCCCGGAGGCGGCGCGGCAACGAGCTTGCCCTTCGGCAGCCGGAGCTGGTCTTCCTGACCTGCGGCGGCGCGGGCATCGGCGTCCGCCTTCACCCTCGCCTTCAGCAGGTCGGGATCGTTCGGCCAATTGGTGCTGGCCAGCGTCTGAGAATCGCTCTGCGGTGGTGGCAACGCGCCGATCGCCGGCGGGGCGACAATCTTGGGCCGCGGCGAATAGTCGATGGGCGCCTTGTCGGCCTTGCCGCCCGTGGCGAGGCCGGTGAGGTCCTGCACCGTCTGCATCGCGGGCGTCGTGCCCGTGCCGTAGGTCATGGAATTGCAGCCGGCGAGCGCGGCGGCGCCGGCCACGGCCAGAACGGGAAGCGAAGCGCGGCGGAAAGCCTCAGTCCAACCCATCACGATTCGTCTGATCCCCACAAAAACCGGCCCCGCGGGCCGTGGCCGAAGCTTCTCCGCCCCGAACTGGGCGAAAATCCGGCCGGAGCCGGGTCATAGGTAGCCCAAGTCGCCCCACCCCGACAACCTCAGCGGACCGCCGCCAGGGCTTCATCCAACGGTGTTCCGGGGCCGGCAGCGGCCAACATCAGGCGGGCGATCTCGCTGTCGCGGTTCATGGCGGTGACGAGGCTCGCAACCGAATCGAACTTCAACTCCGGCCGAATCCAGCCGACCAGTGAGACGGCGACCTGCTCGCCGTAGAGGTCGCCCGAAAAATCGAACAGGTACGTCTCGAGCAGCGGCGCGCCGTTGTCGAAGGTCGGACGGCGGCCGTAGCTCGCGACACCGTCGTGCACACTGCCGTCGGCGCGCTGGAGGCGGACCGCGTAGATGCCGTGGCGCAACCGGCAGTCCAGCCCGAGGCTGAGGTTGGCCGTGGGGTAACCCAGCTCGCGCCCGCGGCGATCGCCCTCCTGGACCTTGCCGACGACAAACCAGCGGTAGCCGAGCCGCGCGTTGGCGGCAGCGACGTCGCCACTCGCCAGATCGTCGCGGATTGTCGATGAGGACACGGGCGCGCCGTTCACCTCGCACACCTGGTCGATGATGGTGACGCTGAAGCTGCGATCCGCGCCAGCCGCGGCAAGGAGCGTCGCGTCGCCCAGGCGCATGTTGCCGAAGCGGAAGTTGAATCCGATCACGGCGCCGGAGAGGCCGAGTTGTCCGATCAGCGTGTCGGTGATGAAGGCATCGGCCAGTTTGGCTGCGAAGCCGGGATTGAAATCCGCGACGACCAGACCATCCAAACCGAGCGCCGCCATCAGCCGCGCCTTGGCGGCGAGCGGCGTCAGTCGGAAGACCGGCGCTTGCGGGCGGAAGACGGTACGCGGGTGCGGCTCGAAGGTGAGCGCCAGCGCCGGAACGCCACGGCGACGCGCCTCGCGACGCGCCTGTTCCAGCAGCGCGCGATGACCGCCGTGAAGGCCGTCGAAGTTGCCGATCGCGACCACGCCGCCTTTCAGTTGCGGCGGAATGGCATCGAGCGAATGGGGGACAAGCGCCTTCAGGCGGGCAATCCGTCGGTTCTGGCGGGGAGCGGGAAGCTGACGCCGGGTGGCGCCGCGGTCAAGGCCCGGACCAAGTCAGACGGGTGACCAGCGCACGGGCGCCAAGTCCAGCCGTCGCCAGGAAGGCGTGGACCTTGGTCAGGTCCGGCCGGTCGCGGTCGCCGAAGACCGCGGCATGGATGCCGCCGGTCGCGAAAAGCACATCGATCCCCTGCCCCACGGCGCCGCGGACATCGGTGTCGATGCCGTCGCCGATCGCCAGTACGGACGACTTTGGCACCGCGCGGCCGACGAGTTCATCGAGGCGCGCCAGCGCGGTCTCGTAGATCGGGGCGTAAGGCTTGCCGACGACGATGGTCTGGCCGTTCATCTCGCGGTAGCGCTCGGCGAGCGCGCCGGCGCACCACACCAGCCGGTTGCCGCGCTCGACGACGATGTCGGGATTGACGCACAGCATCGGCACACCGCGCTCCTGCCAATCCGCCATGCTATCCAGGTAGTCGTCGGGCGTCTCGCGCTCGTCGTCGAACAGGCCGGTGCACGAGATCATCTCGCAGTCTTCCTCGTCGGCGAACTCGACATTGAGGCCGAAATAGATCGGCAGGTCGCGCTCGGGCCCGACGTGATGAATCCGGACGCCGGGCTTGGCGGCGAGAACGCGGCGCGCGGATTCGCCTGACGTGACGACATCGTCGTAGGCGGCACGCGGCACGCCGTAACGATCGAGCTGCTCGACGACGTCGGCCTTCGGGCGCGGAGCGTTGGTGATGAGGATGACCTTGCCGCCGGCGCGGCGGTAGAGCACCAGGGCATCAGCGGCCGCGGCGTAGGCGTTGGCCCCATCGTGGACGATACCCCACACATCGCAGAGCAGGCCGCGATAGGCCGGGGCGAGCTCGGCCAGCCCGCTGATCAGCTGAGGGATCGCCGTATTGGTCATGGGACCGCCCTAGGGAATCGATTCGCGCCGGTCAAGTTACACCAAGCGACGCCTCAAATCGGGACAGCGCGCGGTGCACCGCAATACGGTTTCTTTACCGTGAGCGGCGACAGTCGAAGCTCGTCTGCGGATATTCCAGCCCTGGAGCGGGGTCGCTCATGGCTTCTGTCAGCGGCCGGGCAACGCACGCGTCGTCCGGCCAGATCAACGTCGTCGTGCTCGATGCGGACGCAGCGCAGCGCCGCAGCCTGGTTGGCATGATCGACACCCGCGGGCACGGCCGGTTCAGCGTCACGCCCTGCGCCACGGCCGCGGAGGCGCGTGCCGCGGTGCGCGGTGCGCCTGGCGCGATCGTGATCGCGGATCTCGATACGATCGGCGGAACTGCACGCCTCGGTGAACTCGAGGCGCATACCATCGCTACCAGCGCCAACGGGTCGCTGTCCGTCGCGGTCGACGCGATGCGACGCGGGGCACGCGATTTCCTCGCCAAGCCGATCGGCGCGAAGGTGCTGATCGAGCGGCTGGAAGCGACGTTGGGCGCGGCGCCGATTGCACCTCTGCGACCGCCGCCCTCATCGGATGGCGCCCAGTTCGCGGGGTTCGTCGGGCGATCGCCGCAGATGCTGGCGGTGTATGACCGCATCCGGCGCATCGCGCCGTCGCGCGCTCCCGTGTTCATCACGGGCGAAACGGGCACCGGCAAGGAACTGGCGGCAGAAGCGGTGCACGCGGAGGCCTCGCCTGCCGAGCGCCCGTTCGTTGCGATCAACTGCAGCGCCATCCCGCGCGACCTGATGGAAAGCGAGATATTCGGCCATGTTCGCGGCGCCTTCACCGGAGCCACCGAAACGCGTGCCGGTGCCGCCGAGCTAGCCCACGGCGGGACGTTGTTCCTCGACGAGCTCGCCGAGATGGACAGCAGCCTGCAGGCGAAATTGTTGCGCTTCGTGCAGAGCGGCACGTTCCGCCGCGTCGGCGGCAGCGAGACGATGCGCGTCGATGTCCGCATCATCTCGGCGACCAACCGCGATCCTGCCGATGAGATCGCCGCCGGCAGACTGCGTGCCGATCTGTTCTACCGGCTGAACGTGCTGCCCGTGCATATGGCGCCGCTCCGCGACCGGCTTGATGACATCGGTCCGCTGGCGACGCTCTTCCTCGCACGATTTGCGGCGGAGGAGCGCCGCGGCTTTACGCGTTTCGACGGAGATGCGCTGCATGCGATGCAGTCGTATCGCTGGCCGGGCAACGTGCGCGAACTTGCCAATGCCATCCGCCACGCGGTGGTCATGCACGACGGCAACGCGATCACAGCGGCGATGCTTCCCGAAGACGTGCGCGCCCAGCCGGCGACGACGACGCCCGAGACCTATGCCGCCCGCGAGCGAGCCTTCATCGAAGCCACTCTGGCCGCCTGCGAGGGCAGCGTTGCCCGCGCGGCTGCGCGGCTCGGCATCAGCCCGTCGACGATCTATCGCAAGGCGGAAACCTGGCGCACCGGCGGGTGAGGTAACCGCTGGCGTTGCACACTACTTGCATCTAGCCCGGCAAGAACCGATCATTGCGGCTCTGGCCTCGGGGGCTTGGAAGATGGCGTTACGGAGTTTCGCGCACAGCCGCACGCGCATCGCATTGGTTGCGGTGGCCTTGATATCGGCGGTGCCGGCGTGGGCCGGCCCGATTGAGGACAACGCTGCGGACGCGGATGCGCGGATCGCCTCCGGCGACGGCGGCGGAGCGGTTGCCGCCTTCGATGCCGCAGCGGCCGCTTTTTTCGATGCGGTCCCCCTCACCTTCCGCGTTGCGACATTTGCCGATGATGTTGCCGGCTTCGGCAAGTACACGCCGCATGCCGGCGCATACCATGCGGGAGAGACGGCGACGGTTTACCTCGAGCCGGTGGGCTACGGCTTCACGCGGGACGGCGACGATTTCCGCGTCAGCTATGGGACTGGATTGGAGATCCGCACGCCCGGTGGCCTGATCCTGGGCAAGACCGACGACTTCGGCGCGCTGACCTGGACCGGCCGCGCGCGCAGCTACGAGGTGCAGGCGGCGGTCAGCGTCACTCTGCCGACCGCGCTGAAGCCCGGCGACTACGAACTGCTGCTGACGCTGAAGGACGAGGCGTCGTCCAAGAGCGCGACCGCGACGTTGCCCTTCACGATCGCCGAGTAGCGCGGCGCTACTGCGACAGGCGGAGCAGCGAGATGCTATCGCCGATTGCGGTGAACGCAGCGGTGAGGTCACTCTCGTTCTGCGCGTCGTAGTACATGTTCGTCTGGGTCGCGCAGTTCTGCAGCAACGCTTTGGTCGTCGCCGGATCGCTGGCCGTCGTCGAGTTGATCTCGAAGCCGACGGTGTAAACCCGGATGTTCGCTGCTTTCGCCGCGGTGCAGGCAGCGGCCAAGCGCGCGTTGAGCTTGTCCATGATCGGCTGCGATGTGTTCGCGGTCGTGCCGAGGTGGTTCTCGGCGATATAGCCCCAGGCGCCGTAGGCGGACTTCACGAACTTGCCCGCGGCAGTCGAACTCGTGGAAGGATCCTGGTCGGCCTGAAGGTAGGGGTTGTACGTGTTCTCACCGTCGGTCATCAGGACGATGATCTTCTGGTTTTCGGTATCGGTAGATGCGCGACCGTCGGTGAAGGGGGCGCCGGGCGACAGCACGCGCCAAGCCCACATCAGTCCGCCGGTGATGTTGGTGTAGCCGTTCGCCTGCATCGCTGTTATGGCGGTCGAGATGGTGTTCTGGCTGGTCGTCAGCGGCGTGATCGCCGTCGTGGAGCAGCCGAAATTGGGGCCGAAGGAGCCCACGCCGCTGAGGTTGGCGACCGTGATGCTGGCGACGGTGCCCTTGTTTGTCGTGGTCCCATACTTGCAAAGCTCCGAACCCGTGACGCTCTTTCCGCCGAAGGCCTGCTTCTCCGTCCGGCCGGATACCCCGCCGCTGCAATCGCCGTTGGCGCACGTATAGCTCAGCGCATTCGTGTAGTAGGAGTGCGTGCCGGACTGGCCGCTGCCACCGGCAAGCAGCTTGACGAAGCTCAATGTCCCGCTGGACGAACCGGTCACGTTGATGCCGGTCCCGCCAGACGTCGTCGCCAGGTTGAACGTGTTCGTCGTCTTGTTGACCACGTAGTAGACGGTCGCACCCGACAGCGGTGAGGGCAGCGAGCCCGTTGAATCGACGGCGATGGCGTCGCCGTTCGACAGGCCGTGGTTGCTTGACGTGAAGATCGAGGCAGCCCCGTTGACGACATAGCTGTGGGTGCCGGAGCCGGCGCTGGTTGTCTTTTGCAGGACGACGTAGCTGAGCGTTCCGCTGCCGCCGCTCAGGCTGACGGCAGTGCCGTTGGTCGTGGTGGAGACCTTGAAGGTGTTCGTCGCCGGATTGGAAAGGACGTAGTACGTGGTGTTCGCGCTCAGCGGACTGGGCAGCGTGTTGGTTGTCTTGAACGCAAGTGCGGTGCCCGCACTCAGCCCGTGGCCGTTGCGGGTAATCGTGCTGCCCGAGAATGTCACCGTGGAACCGCTGCTGGCTGTCGTCACGGTGAACGTGCTCGTGCTGGGAACGGTCGCGACGTAGTAGGTCGTGCTGTTCGAAAGGCTGCCAGGCAGTGTACCGGTCGTCGACAGCGTGAGCTGCGTGCCGATGGTCAGGCCGTGGCTCGTGTCGGTGAATACCGCGGGCGTGGCGTTGGAGATCGTCACCGTCTGCCAGTCCGCACTGACAGTGAAGTTGGTGCCCGTCGTCGTCGCAGCGACGCGGAACGCGCTCGAAGTCAGGCCGGCCGGACTGACGTAGTAAGTGCTTCCCGCGGTGATGCCCGAGGGCAGCGAGCCGGTCGTGCCGAAGATCAGGGCGGTGTCCGCGGTGAGACCATGGCTCGTCTTGTTGAAGACGGCCGGTGTGGCGGCGGTGATGGAGCTCAACGTGTTGGTGATGGTGCCGCACGTCGTCGCATCGCCGGCATCCGGCAAGTAGTTGTTGTAGGTTTGGCTGCCGGTCGGCGTGCCGTTGTAGCGGCGCGTAGAGCTGCTGCTGCCGATGTAGTCGCAGCTGCTGGTGCTGCAGTTCCAGTTGTCCGGCTCGTCAGGCGCCACCATGGGCTCGAACAGCGTCTTCGCTTCCTCGGCGGTCGGATTGGTCGAGCTCGTGGGAGCATCGTCGCTGACGTCATAGGGAGCGGGACGTTCCTCGACACAACCGGCCCACGAGATCGCGTTACCGCTGCTGTCCTTGAGGGTGGAGAAAAGCGAATACGGATTGAAGCTGGCCGCCGCCGTGTTGCCCGAGCCAAGCAGCGCGGAGTCCTTCATCGAGTCGGCGGCGTATGTCCCCTTCCCGGCCGTATCGACCCAGCCGTTAGCAAGGGCGGTCGAAGCACCGATGTTGACGGCACCACCGAACGGCACGACCGCGATCTTCACCGGATCAGGCTTGGTGCTCGTCGAGGCGAGGCCCCACAGCGTGGTGGCGAGATCCGAGGCAGCGGTCTTTAGCGTCGAGATCTTGGTCGACGGCAGTGTCATCGACGTCGAGTTGTCGAGCGCGAAGGCGACCTCGAGGGTGCCCATCCCCTGCGTGGTCTGGGCGGTGAGGTTGAAAACGAACTCGCGGACGCCGATGAGCCCAAGGAAATACGTCGGGACATGTAGCTGCGTGGTCAGCGTCAGCGTCGGCTGGTTGTTGGTGATGGTCGGCGTCATGGTCGGTTTGATGTCGACCTTGCCGCCAACATTGGTGGTGTAGAAGTTCTGCGCCTCGGTCTTGACCTTGTCGTCGGTCCATGCGCCGAGCCTCTTGCCGGCGGCGAGCGCGGCAGCGTCGAGGGCGTCCTGGATAACGGTGCGCTGGCGGAAGGCGCGCGAGAAATCGATCGCCGCGCCGGTCGCGATCAACATGGGCACCAGCGTAATGGCGAAAATCGGCGCCACCGATGCGCGCCTGTCGCGCAGAAATTGGATCCACATCATGGCCGTTGCCTCAGCGCGCCGCCCAGCTCGCAAAATCGGCGGAAATCGTAGGGTGGCCGCATTGACACCGCGTTAATTCACGAGGTCGAAAACCCAGGATTGTCAGGGTTTCGTTCACCACGACGACCGGGGACAAAAGGTGTCACGGCAGGCCGTGTGGCGGCTTGACTCGGGCGGTGTGCGTCCCTAAATCCGCGCCAGCTTTGGCACTCGGTAACCCTGAGTGCTAACAGCCGAGGGACGTCCGGCGCTTTGATCGCGGCCGGCAAACGATCAACGAGGAAGCAAAACCCATGAAATTCCGCCCCCTTCACGACCGCGTGGTCGTTCGCCGGGTCGAGTCTGAGGAAAAGACCGCCGGCGGCATCATCATTCCCGACACCGCCAAGGAGAAGCCCCAGGAGGGCGAAGTCGTCGCCGTAGGCCCGGGCGCCCGCGACGAGGCCGGCAAGCTGGTCACGCTCGACGTCAAGGCCGGCGACCGCATCCTGTTCGGCAAGTGGTCGGGCACCGAGGTCAAGATCGACGGCGAAGAGCTCCTGATCATGAAGGAGTCCGACGTCATGGGGATCATCGAGGGCAAGGCGTCCGGTCGCAAGGCCGCCTAAGGCTCCCATCCCACCCCAAAAGTTACGAGGAAGGAACACAAGACAATGGCTGCCAAAGACGTACGTTTTTCATCTGACGCGCGCGACAAGATGCTGCGCGGCGTCGACATCCTCGCCAACGCCGTCAAGGTGACGCTCGGTCCGAAGGGCCGCAACGTCGTCCTCGACAAGTCGTTCGGCGCTCCGCGCATCACCAAGGACGGCGTCACCGTCGCCAAGGAGATCGAGCTCGAGGACAAGTTCGAGAACATGGGCGCCCAGTTGGTCCGCGAGGTCGCCTCGAAGACCAACGACATCTCGGGTGACGGCACCACCACCGCCACCGTGCTTGCCCAGTCGATCGTCAAGGAAGGCGCCAAGTCGGTCGCCGCCGGCATGAACCCGATGGACCTGAAGCGCGGCGTCGACCTCGCCGTGACCGAGGCGGTCGCTGACCTGAAGCGCCGCTCCAAGAAGATCAAGACCTCGGAAGAGATCGCCCAGGTCGGCACCATTTCGGCCAACGGCGACTCGGAGATCGGCAGCTTCCTCGCCGAGGCGATGAAGAAGGTCGGCAACGAAGGCGTCATCACGGT
>DASZSW010000021.1:0-113084 GCA_035548515.1 Bauldia sp.
ACCGGCCCTCTCGAGGCCGAGCGTGACGCCGCCGTCATTGCCCATCGCATCGTCAACCGCATGGCCGAACCGCTCGAAATCGACGGCCACGGCATCATAATCGGCGCCAGCGTCGGCATCGCCGTCGCCCCCGGCGACGGGCCGACCGGCGAGGACCTGCTCAAAAACGCCGACCTCGCGCTTTACCGTGCCAAGAACGAGGGCCGCGGCGCCTATCACTTCTTCGAGCGCGGCATGGATGCCGACCTGCAGGAACGGCGCACGATCGAGATCGGGCTTCGCCGTGCCCTGGCGCAGAACGAGTTCCGTCTCGTCTACCAGCCGCTTTTCAACCTCGAGGAGCACCGCATCTCGTGCCTCGAAGCGCTGCTTCGCTGGTATCATCCCGAACGCGGCACCATACCGCCGTCCGAGTTCGTGCCGATTGCCGAGGACAGCGGCCTGATCGTCGCCCTGGGCGAATGGGTGCTGCACGAGGCCTGCCGCGCGGCGGTGGCCTGGCCCCAGGATGTTGCCGTCGCGGTCAACCTGTCTACGGTTCAGTTCCGCAATCGCGGTCTGCTTCAGCAAATCCGCGCCGCCCTCAGCGAGTCCGGCTTGCCGCCGCAGCGCCTCGAGATCGAGGTGACCGAGTCGCTGCTTCTGGGCGACGCCGACGCCACGCTGAGCACGCTGCATCAACTGCGTGCGCTCGGAGTGCGCATCTCGATGGACGATTTCGGCACCGGCTACTCGGCGCTGAGCTATCTGCGCTCCTTCCCCTTCGACAAGATCAAGATCGACAAGTCCTTCGTGCACGACATCTCGGCCAAAGACGGCAGCCGCGCCATCGTCACGGCGGTCATCGGCCTCGGGCGCTCGCTCGGCATGTCGACGACGGCGGAAGGCGTCGAGACCGAGGCGCAACTCGAACTCGTGCGCCGCCAGGGCTGCACCGAGGTTCAGGGCTTCCTGTTCTCGCCGCCGCTGCCGGCTTCCTCGATTGCGCGCCTGTTCGAGCGGCCAGGCGGGGTTGAGGAATGGATCGAGACGCTGCAAAAGCGGGCGTAGGTCAGGCCGGCAGCCCGGCCTTGCGAAGCCCATCGAGATAGCGCGCCAGCACCGACGGCTCGATGAACGCCAGCGCCTCGGCGACTTTGGCGACGGTGAGATGCGGCCGCGTTTCCATGAGCTGGCGCACGGCGTCGTGCGCTTCATCCATCCGCCCGGCGAGCGCGCAGTAGGCGGCAAGGTCGCGATAGGCCCACGTCATGCCCGTCCGCTCGCGCATGCCACGCTGCGTCCACTGGATCGCCTCGGCATAGTTGCCACGCACGAAGTTGGCGAAGCCGAGGCCGTTGTGGCTGTTGAAAGAGAACGGATCGAGCGGCGACAGGCGCAGCGAGTGTTCGAATGCCGCGATGGCTTCCTCGCCGTGGCCGCCATACGCCGCCATGAAGCCACGCCGCGACCACGCCCATGCGTTGTTCGGATCGAGCACCAGGGCGCGCTCGACGAGGTGGTTCGCCCGTTCGAGCTGGCCGAGCAGCAACGTCATGGCGGTGGCCAGAGCCACCAGCGCCGTCGGATCGTCGCCGACCTTCTCCGCCGCCTCCTCGATCAGCGCTCGGCTTTCCTCGCGCGTCTTCTCGATGTCGTCCGTCCACGAGTAGATGACGTGCTGCGCCCGCGCCCAGGCGGCGACCGCGGTCGCACGCACGTAGCCCGGATCGAGCCGCCGCGCCTCGTCGAGCAGCCGGATGGCCTCGGCATTGTCCTCGCGCCGGTGCGCCCACAAATGCGGCATCGAGCGCAGCACGAGATCGTAGGCGGCGAGGCTCTCCGGCCGCTTGCGCTTGGCCAGCGCGATCTCTGCCTGCTGGATCGAGGGGTTTACCGCGCCGGCCACCTGCTGGGCGATTTCGTCCTCGAAATCGAACAGGTTATCGACCATGCCGTCGTATGAATCCGCCCACAGGTGCGCGCCGCTGTCGGCGTCGATGAGCTGCGCCGTCACCCGCACCCGGTCCTGCGATTTCCTGAGGCTGCCTTCCAGCACGTAGCGCACGCCGAGCCCGCGGGCGATCTCGCGCACATCCGCCGCGCGGCCCTTGTAGGCATAGGCGGAATTGCGCGCGATGACCTTGAATTCGCGCACGCGCGACAGCGTCGCCGTGATCTCCTCGACCACGCCGTCGGCGATCGAATCGGCGGAGGGATCGCCCGACATGTTGTCGAAGGCGAGCACGGCGATCGATGGCCAGCCGCTGCCACCGCTGCTGACCGAGGCGCCCGCGACCGGCAGCGGCGGACTGATCGGCCGCGTCTCCGACGGTGGCGTGCGCAGCGGCCGGTGCGCGATGCCGATGATGCCGTGCGCCTCGCGCGGCGGCGAGCCCGTGCCGCGCCACAGCCAGATCTCGAACTGCTCTTCCATGTTCTTGAATTCGACCCACTCCGTGCGGTCGAATTCCCGGGCGAGCTCCTTGGCGAGCTGCCAGCGGACCGAATGGGTGATGGCGATGCCGCCGGGCGGCGCTGCCTGCTGCAGCCGCACGACGAACCCGACCGCCGCACCGAAACGGTCTTCGCCGGAAACGAACACATCGGCGAGCCCGACGCCGAGACGCACCAGGACCATCTCGTCGGCATCCCGGTCTTTGTTCCAATCGGCCATCGCCGACTGGAAGGCGATCGCCCAGCGCACGCTGTCCTCGACGTTGGGAAACTCGACCAGCGCGCCGTCGCCCATCGTCTTGAACAGGTTGCCGCCGTACTCTTCCAGCGTTGGCCGCAGGACGCGGACGCGCAGCCGCGCCAGCGCCATCAGCGTATGCCGCTCGTCGCGCTCCATGAGGCGCGTGTAGCCGGCGACATCAAGGGACGCGAGGACCGTCAGCTTGCGCTGGGGACGCATGCCGTTATCCGGGTGGCCGAGGAGGCCGAAGCTGAGGATCGGTCCATGTCTTTGCCCTAAGGCAAGACATGGCCGCCGCCAAGGACAAACGGCGCATCCGGACGCGATCGGCCGGCTTCGATTGCGTTTGGCCCGCCGCTCCCTATATTGCGCCGCAAAACCGGCTGCTTCCGCCGCATCGGAATCGCCGGAAAACCTCAGGTCTTGGTGGGCGCAGGCTTCGATGGCCGGCGCCTTTTTGGTGAACCATGTCGCTCCGCAACGTCGCTATCATTGCCCACGTCGACCACGGCAAGACCACGCTGGTCGACCGCCTGCTCCAGCAATCGGGCGCCTTCCGCGAGAACCAGCGCGTCGCCGAGCGCGTGATGGATTCCAACGACCTCGAACGCGAGCGCGGCATCACCATTCTGGCCAAGGCCACCTCGGTCGTGTGGAAGGATGTCCGCATCAACATCGTCGACACCCCCGGCCACGCCGATTTCGGCGGTGAGGTCGAGCGCATTCTGTCGATGGTGGATAGCGCGATCGTGCTCGTCGATGCTGCCGAAGGCCCGATGCCGCAGACCAAGTTCGTCGTCGGCAAGGCGCTGAAGATCGGCCTGAAGCCGATCGTCTGCATCAACAAGGTCGACCGCCCGGACGCCCGCCCGCAGGAGGTAGTGAACGAGGTGTTCGACCTGTTCGCGGCCCTCGACGCCACCGACGAGCAGCTCGACTTTCCGATCGTCTACGGCTCGGCCAAGCAGGGCTGGATGGCCGAGACGCCGGCCCCGCCGGCTGCCGGCGATCACGCCATGGCGCCCCTCTTCGATCTCATCCTGCGCCATGTGCCCGAGCCCACGGTCGGCGAAGGCGGCTTCCGCATGCTGGGCACCCTGATCGAATCGAATCCCTACCTCGGCCGCCTGATCACGGGACGCATCTTCTCCGGCTCGGTTCGCGCCAACCAGGCGGTGAAGGTGCTGGACCGCACCGGCAACGTCGTCGAAACCGGGCGCGTCTCGAAGATTCTCGCCTTCCGCGGCATCGAGCGCGTGCCGATCGAGGAAGCCGAAGCCGGTGACATCGTGGCCATCGCCGGCCTGCCCAAGTTCAACGTCGCCGACACGCTGTGTGTGCCGGAGATCGACGAGCCGCTGCAGGCGCAGCCGATCGACCCGCCGACTCTGTCGATGACCTTCATGGTCAACGATTCGCCGCTCGCCGGCACGGAGGGCGACAAGGTGCAGAGCCGCGTCATCCGCGAGCGCCTGTTTCGCGAGGCCGAGGGCAACGTCGCGCTCCGCGTCGAGGCCGCGCCGAATTCCGACGCCTACGTCGTCTCCGGCCGTGGCGAGCTGCAGCTCGCCATCCTGATCGAGACCATGCGCCGCGAGGGCTTCGAGCTTTCCGTTTCGCGCCCCAAGGTCGTCATGCGCAAGGACGAGAGGACCGGCAAGGTGCTCGAGCCGATCGAGGAAGTCGTCATCGACGTCGACGAGGAGCACGCCGGGGTCGTCATCGACAAGCTGTCGCAGCGCAAGGCCGACATGGTCGAGATGCGCCCGTCGGGCGGCGGCCGCATGCGTCTCGTCTTTCACGCCCCGACCCGCGGCCTCATCGGCTACCAGGGCGAGCTGCTCACCGATACGCGCGGCACCGCCGTCATGAACCGGCTGTTTCATTCCTACGCCGAGTACAAGGGCGACATCCCCGGCCGCCGCAATGGCGTGCTCATTTCCAACGACGCCGGCGAGGCCGTCGCCTACGCGCTGTGGAAGCTGGAAGACCGCGGGCCGATGATGATCGAGCCCGGTGCCAAGGTGTATCGCGGCATGATCGTTGGCGAACACACCCGCGACAACGATCTCGAGATCAACGTCCTGAAGGGCAAGCAGCTCACCAACATTCGCGCCGCCGGCAAGGACGAGGCGGTGCGTCTTACGCCGCCGATCAAGATGACGCTGGAGAAGGCGCTGGCCTACGTCGGCGACGACGAGCTGGTCGAGGTGACGCCGCAGGCGATCCGGCTGCGCAAATCGCTCCTCGATCCTAACGATCGGAAACGCGCCGTGCGCGCGACCGGCGCGGCGTAACGCCGCCGCGCTTGGCGGCGACGAAGCATCGCTGCAACACTAGCAGAAAAATCCGGGCCGCGTGGAGCACGTTTCTCTTTGCAGCTTCGGCGCGGGTGGTAAGCTTCCATTCATGACGACGCAAACCATCGGCGTCCGGCGCGCCGAAGTGAAGGACGCCGAAGCAATCACCGCAGTCCACGACGCTGCCTGGCGCGTGGCGTATGACGGCATGATCCCGGCCAAGGAGCTCACCCGCATCATCGCCCGCCGCGGTCCGCGCTGGTGGGACCGCGCTATTCGCCGCGGCACCGCGATCCTCGTGCTCGAGGTCGGCGGCAGCGTGTGCGGGTACGCTACGGTCGGCCCCAACCGCGCCCGCAACCTTTCGCAGAAGGGCGAGGTGTACGAAATCTACATGAAGCCGGAATACCAGGGCATCGGTCTGGGCACGCGCCTCTTCCTCGCCGCCCGCCGTGAGCTGGCCCGCTTTGGCTTCGATACCGTCGTCGTCTGGGCGCTGGCCGACAACGAGAACGCCTGCCGCTTCTACAAGAACGCCGGCGGCCGCAAGGTGGCCAAGGCCAACGAGCGTTTCGGCGAGGTCGCGCTCACCAAGGTCGCGTTCGCCTGGACCGGCAAGGCCGCCTAGCCGACCCTGGCCCAGCCGGAGACGGTGGCCGCGAGGGTGGCTGCATCTCCTTCGATCGCCACCTGCTTCACCCGCTGGGTTGCACCACGCACAATCGTGACCGCCGATTTCGGCCGGCCGAGCAGGTTTGCCACAAGCGCGACCAGAGCAGCGTTCGCGGCTCCCGAATCAGGCGCGGCCCGCACGCGGAGCAGCGCCACCTCCGTTCCGTCTGCTAGCACGCCGACCCCGTCCAGCCCATCGTGGTGGCCGCGCGGCGTCAGCCGCACCGTGAGGACGATGCCGTCCGCTCCCGCACGAAAGCAGGCCATCGACTATCCGACGAGGCTGGCGAACAGCTCGAACAGCAGCATGCGCAGAAAATAGAGCAGCAGGATCAGCACCACCGGCGACAGGTCGAGCCCGCCGAAATTCGGCAGCACCCGGCGGATCGGCGCGAGCAACGGCTCGGTCAGCCGCCACAGCGCCTCGGCGATCATCGCCACTGCCTGGTTGCGCGTGTTGACGACGTTGAACGCGATCAGCCACGACAACACCGCCGAGGCGATGAGCACATAGATGTAGAGCTGGATGACGGTCGAGATCAGCCAAAGAAGGGAATACATCGTCGTCGCCGATCCCACGTGGTTGGATCGCCGCGCCTGAAACGCATACGGAAAGCGCCGGCGGTGCGACCCTGATTTAAGCTGCGCCGGGAAGCCCCGCAACCCCCGCCACCCGTCCTGTTCTTGACAGCGGGGAAGGCGAAACCATAAATGGCCGCGCTCCACGGGCTTCTGCCGTTCTTCGGAGCACCCAGGGTTCGGGGCCGTAGCTCAGCTGGGAGAGCGCCGCGTTCGCAATGCGGAGGTCAGGGGTTCGATCCCCCTCGGCTCCACCAACCGACCACCGGCTACACTTTCGGCGCCAGGGTTTCCGCGTACGTTTCCAGCCTGTCGCGCGGCGCCTTGCCGATCAGCATGTAACCGCGGCCGTTGTCCGTCCAGAAGACGATGTTGAAGCCTTCGCGCATCTCGAAGGCCTGCGCTTCGTCCGGCCGCCCGTTGGCAATGATACAGAGCGCGACCGGCCCGCTGTCGGGTGTGAGGTACGCGAGCTGGACCAGCGGCTTACCTCGGAAATCGAGAATTTCCGCGCGTTTGAGGTCGGCGTCGGGCAGCGCCAGCTTGTCGGGCGTGAGTGCCAGCGCGAGCTTGCCGCCCGCCGCCGAGACCTCCGCCGCCACTGCGTTGCGGTCGTCGGGAATGGCTGCCAGCGTTTCGCTCGTCATCAGACCCTGGTATTCGGCGACGACCTGCCGCCAGCCAGGTTGGGCCGGTGGACTGAGCCGCGGCACCAGCAGATAGCCGGCTCCTCCACCGGCAATGAAGATCACGATGGCGGCCGCGACAGCTATCGCCCAGCGCCACGAGTTGCCGCGGCTGCGGCTTGCCCGGCGCTCGGCGATCACATCCGCCAGCCTTGCCTGCAACTGCGCTTCGGGGGCAGCCGCGAGCAGCGCCGCATAGGCCGCACCGAACGGCCGCCCGCCGCGCGCCAGCTGGTCGAGGCGCACCTTGAGCGCCGGCTCCGACAGCATGCGCGCTTCCAGCGCGGCACGCGTCGCCCGGTCGAGCTCGCCATCGAGGTAGGCGGTCAGCGCATCGTCATCGGTGATGCCCGCCATGCTGTTATCGTCCGGAACCGGCATTGTCTTCGCTGCTGCTTCCTTCACCTGGGCCATTGTCCGGCCCGAGCCCGGCCAGCCGGGCACGCGCCGCCGCCAGCCGCGACATGATCGTGCCGATCGGCACCGCCAGCGTGTCTGCCGCTTCGCGGTAGGTCAGCCCCTCCACGTAGACGAGATAGACCGCCTCCCGCTGCATTTCGGGCAGGCTCTGCACCTCTCTCAACACCTGGGCGGCAAAAATATTCGTTTCGGTCTCGCGAACGCCGTCAAAGACGAGTACGGCATCGGCGTCGACCAGCCCCTGCCCCTGTCGCACCTTGCGCGACCGCACTTCATTCAGCCAGATCGAACGCAGGATCGCGATAAGCCAGCGGTCGAGCCGCGTTCCAGGCTGAAACTGATCTGAACGTTCGAGCGCCCGCACACACGTCGCCTGGACGAGATCTTCCGCGGTATCGCGGTTCCCAGACAGCACCAGCCCATAGCGCCACAGCCGCGCCAGCTCGGCGGCGAGGCCGCTCATCACCGCATCGTTATCGCGCGCTGCCATGTCCGGAGAATTTTTCGGCGGGGCTCCGTGTTTATGGCGTCGAGATTACCGGCTCGTCACCACCCTGAACAGGAGGACCCCGATGTCGACGTCATTCAAGCACGCGTTGATTGCCTTGGCCGTGGCCGCCGGCGCGATGCTCGCTGCGCCCTCGGCCTTTGCTGCCGGCGACGAACCCTCGCCCAGCGACCATCCGGTCGCGTGCAAGGCGCCGCTGGTGCCCAATGCCGATAAGTCGGCCTGCGTGCCTTGTGCCAAGGGCACGAAGTACGACGCGGCCAAGAAGGAATGCGTTGTCGTCAACGCCAGCATCATGGATGACAAATCGCTCTACGAGGCCGGCCGCACGCTGGCACTCGACGGCTATTATGACGACGCGCTTGCCGCCCTGAACGCCATCGGTGACAAGCACGACGCGATGGTCCTCACCATGATCGGCTACTCCGAGCGCAAGCTCGGTCACACCGACCTCGGCATCGCGACCTACATGCAGGCGCTTGCCATCGATCCGAACAGCATCGACACCCACGAGTACCTTGGCGAAGGCTACGTCGTGCAGGGCAAGATCGATCTCGCCAGGGCGGAGCTTTCCACCGTCGCGAAGCTGTGCGGCAACACGACCTGCGAACAGTACGAGGATCTGTCGCATGCCATCGGTTCCAGCGCCTCCTGAATCTTAGGTGACACAACTGGCGCCCCCGGGGCGGGGAACCGCTCCGGGTCTTCTTGTGCCGCTGAGGAATGGAGCTGACCGGACGGGGAAGAGCATGCCGGGGGTCGACGGCTTTTGTTGCCCTCCCCCGCCCAGTTCTTTCGCTGGCCTACGCACAACCGAACGCCAGCTTGCCCTTTCCTTGGCAAGCAGCCTGCCAGACGTGCCGTCACTAACCGTGGATATCGGCGATCAACACACCGCAATTTATTGATTGAATTAGCCAAGAATTAACCGGTCGCGCCTGGCAGAATGCAAGCCGCCTCGCAAATTGCGAGACTATTCTGCCGCGTCGCGCGCGGCGGTGCGCTGGTCGCGCGCCAGCCAGAGATCGAGAAAAGCGTCGAGAAACGCGGCCGTCTTCCAGTCGTGCAGCGCGCGCCCCTCGAAGTGCTGTGCCGCCGTCTGCCCGCCCGGCGCCTTTGCCCGCTCGCCGATGCGCGCCGTCCAGCGGTTGACCATCGCCGTTGTCAGCTCGATGTGGAACTGGATGCCGAATGCCGCGGCGCCGTAGCTGAACGCCTGGTTGGGGAAAGTCTCCGCCGAGCCTTCGGCGAGGAGCGTCGCTCCGACCGGCAGCGCAAAACCCTCGCGGTGAAACTGGTGCACGCGGTCGGGCCAGCCAAGCAGCTTGCGCCCGGCTTCGGTCGGCGTCAGGCCGAACCAGCCGACTTCGATATGGCCATCGGCGTGCGGCCCTACCACCGCTCCGAGGTGGCGGGCGAGCATCTGCGCGCCGAGACACAGCCCGAGGAAAGGCGCGCCTTCGGCCAGTGCCACGCCGATCCAGTCGGTCTCCGCCTTCAGGTAATCGTCGGCATCGTTGACGCTCATCGGGCCGCCGAAGACGACCGCACCGGCATGCTCGGCCAGCGTCGTCGGCAACGGATCGCCGAAGCGGGGCCGCCGCACGTCGAGCCGGAAACCGCGGTCGATCAGCCGCTGACCGACGCGGCCCGGCGTCGAGTGCTCCTGGTGGAGCACGAGCAGCACCGGGCGCCCGTCAGTTGCGCGCATGATCGCGTACCGTCTGCTTCAGCCGGATGCGGTCCTCGGCGGACACGCCGAGCAGCTCCGCCACCCGCCATACCGCGTTGTCCTCGAACTCGTGCACTGCGCCGTCGGCATAGACCAGCTTCCACATCATCTCGATGATGCGCTCACGATCCTGGGGCTCGAGCGCCGCCTTCAGGACATGGGTGAAGGAGTAGAGGTCGACCGCGTTGTCGTCGGCGTCCTCCGCCGCGCTCATCAACTCATCCGCGGCATCGTCATCAAGGCCGAATCGTTCCTCCAGGACCGCCTGCAGCGCCCCCCGTTCGTCTTCGGTCACGATTCCGTCGACGGCAATCACGTGGAAAAGAAGCGCGGCTGAAGCCAGTCGCAGCTCTTCCTCGTTGGCGGGAAGCGCGGTCTGCCGCCGGGCAGCCTCGCTGAGCAGTCGTCGGAGGGATTCGAACACGGCCTGGATATGGAGCTCCGCCGGGACAGTGTCACCGGGAAGCAAGTTTAGGCACAAGCAGCGCCGCCCGCCAAATGGCACTTCCGCGCGGGCCCGCCCAAAAAAAGAAAAACCGCCGGGGATGCCGGCGGTTCAGCAAGACTCAAAGACGAAACAAGCTCTGCCCTACAACGTCCGCCCAGGCGAAAAAGCCGAGCCCAACAAGATAAAGTAACAAACGCCGACGAAAAACTAGGTCATCACCGAATGGACAATGGCGACACTATCAATTCAACGCCAAGCGACCCGCATCTCTTTCAGCGGTGAAACTCTGGCATCCGGCTTCCCGGTACCGCCAGCGAATCACCGCACTACCGATTCTGCTTAACCAATCGTTGCTTTGCAAGCTCGTGGGTGCGTTGCGGCAGGAAAATCCGGTGCGGCGGGCCGGGTGAGGCGGCCCACCGTTGCCGGTCACGCCGCCGCGGCCACCGGCGCGGCGCTGATCTTCCTGGCGAATGCCGCGGTGACCGGCGCTGGACGTTCGATGGTCGACTTGATTGCCACGAACGACCTCTTCCCGGCCGCGCTCAAGATGCCTTCCATGACCTCAACGACATGCGCGGCGATGCGGCCGGAACAGCGCGGCTCGCGCTTGCTGCGCGCCGCATCAACCAGATCCGATACGCCGAGCATGCGGTAGTTGGCGCGCGTAAACGGTCCGGCGGCCGGCCAGTTGGCGGCGCCAAAGGGATTCCCGCTTGGGTCGACCGTGACGTACTCGCCCGCGCCTTCCGAGTAGGAGATCGGGCCACTGAAGAAATTGGGGTCGGGCACCATCATCGACCCGGCGCTGCCGTAGAGCTCGATCGGATTCGAGTGGCCGTGCTTCCACACGTCCCAGCTGGCCCCCAGCGTTATGTGTGCGCCGTTGGCAAACTCGAGGATCGCATTGATGTTGGTCGGCGTCGTCACCTTGATCTTCTTGTTCTTCATCGGCCCTTCCGCGGTGACCAGCCGTGTCGGCGATCCCATCGAGGCCATAGCGGTCACGCTGGCTACCGGGCCGAGCAGACTGACCAGCGCCGTGATGTAGTAGACGCCGATGTCGAAGATCGGGCCGGCGCCGGGGCGGAAGAAGAAGCCGGGATTGGGATGCCAGGCTTCCATGCCGTGGCTGAGCACGTAGGCGCTGCCGCCGACCACTTTGCCGATCGCGCCCTTGTCGATCAGCTGGCGCACGGTCTGCATGCCGGCGCCGAGAAAGGTGTCCGGCGCGCTGCCTATCTTGAGGCCGCGCTTGTCGGCTTCCTTCACCAGCTTGCTCGCGTCCTTGTAGTTCAGCGCCAGCGGCTTTTCGGTGTAGGCGTGCTTGCCCGCCGAGAGGATCGACCTGGTCACGTCGTAGTGCACGTCGGGAATGGTGAGGTTCACCACTACCTCGATGTCGTCTGCCTTGAGCAGCTCATCGACCTTGAGGGCGCGCACGTTGAACTGCTTCGCCCGCGCTTCCGCGGCCGCCGGGGCGATGTCCGCCACGGCGACGATCTCGACGTTGTTGAACAGCGGCGCAAGGCGCAGGTACGCCTCGGAAATGTTGCCGCATCCGATGATTCCGACTGCCGCACGCGCGACCATGCTGGGTTAGCCCCTTCCGATCATGCCACTGATGTACTTGTAGGAATTCGCCGCCGACGCCCGCCAGTCCGACGGGTTGTCGTGTTCGACGACGAGCAGGTTGGCGCTCGTGCCGGTGATCGCCTGCCAGGTCGACTTCCAGTCGACGACGCCGCTGCCGACATCGGCCCAGCCGTCGTCTTTGGTGACCCCGGCCGGCGCCACGTCCTTCATGTGCAGGGCGATGACCTTGGCCGATTCCTTGCGGATCTCGGTCGCCGGATTGCCGCCGGCGCGCTGGATCCAGCCGATATCGGCCTCGAAGCGCACGCCTTGCGCCGACAGCAGATGATCGATCGGCCGCGAGCCGTCGGCGAGCTTGGCATATTCGAAATCATGATTGTGCCAGGCGAGCTTCAGGCCCGCTTCGGCGAGGTGGCCGGCGTGATCGCTGAGGCGTCGCGCCAACGCCTTCCAGCCCTCCACGGTCGACGGGCGCTCGTCGCCGCCGACGTGCGGGATGACCACGGTCTCGAGGCCGAGGGTCTTGGCCACCTCGGTGAGCTTGGCGCGATCCTGCTCGAGATGAGCGAGCGGCATGTGCGCGGTCGGAATCGTCAGTCCGAGCGCATCGGCTTTCGCCCGCAGTCCCTTCGGGTCGTCGGCGTAGTTGCCGCCGAAAGGTTCGATGGCGTCGTAGCCGATCGCCGCCAGCCCTTCGAGTTGTGGTTCGAGCGGCGGAAACTTGCGCGCGCCATAGAGTTGGTACGAGATACGATAGTTGGCCATTCTGGCCCTCTTGGTTGGACGTATGTTGTCGGCCGGCCTGGCGTTCAGACCCGCTCGCCGCTCTGGGCGTCGAAAAGCGAAACCAGCGCCGGATCGAAACCGGCGTTCACTCCCTCGCCGATCTTGTAGTGATCCTCCGCTCCGATGCGAATGGACACCATGTCGCTGCCGACGGTGCCCCACAGCAGGCTGTCGGCGCCCATCGGGTCGATGAGCGAGACGCGGAGCGGCAGGTAGGCGGCGCCGTTCATGGTCGAGGTCGGTGTGAGCTGCTCCGGCCTGACGCCCAGTGCCACCGGCCGCCCGTCATCCGGCATGCCCGAAAACTCGTAGCCCTTGAGCGAAACGGTCGTGTCGCCGCCGTTGAGCTTGACGCCGACGTTGCCGGCCGCCTTGCTGATCTTGCCTTCGATGAAGTTCATCGACGGCGACCCGACGAAACCGGCGACGAAGCGGTTCACCGGGCGCCGGTAGATTTCCTTGGGCGGCGCCAGCTGCTGAATGATGCCGCCGTTCATCACGGCGATGCGGTCGGCCAGCGTCAGCGCCTCGATCTGGTCGTGCGTGACGTAGATCATGGTCGAGCCGAGCTGCTGGTGCAGCTTCTTGATCTCGACGCGGAGCTCGGTCCTCAGCTTGGCGTCGAGATTGGACAGCGGTTCGTCGAACAGGAACACGCCGACGTCGCGCACCAGCGCACGGCCGATGGCGACGCGCTGGCGCTGACCGCCGGAGAGCTCCGACGGCCGCCGCTTGAGCAGGTCCTGGATCTGCAGGATGCCGGCGGCCCGCGCGACGCGCCTCTGGATCTCGTCTTTCGCTACGCGCGCCATCTTCAACCCGAAGGTCAGGTTGCCCTCGACCGTCATGCGCGGGTAGAGCGCGTACGACTGGAACACCATGCCGATGCCGCGGTCCTTCGGCTCCTCCCACGTGACGTTCTTGCCGCCGATGAAGATCTGCCCGCCGTTGATTTCGAGCAGACCGGCGATGGCGTTGAGCAGCGTGGACTTGCCGCAGCCCGACGGGCCAAGCAGCACCAGAAACTCGCCGTCTTCCGCCGTGACGTTCAGCTTCTGCAGCACCTTGAGGCTGCCAAAGCCAACGTCGAGGTCTCGCACCGATACTTGCGCCATAGCCTCAGCCCTTCACTGCGCCGGCCGCGATGCCGCGCACGAACAGGCGGCCCGACACGAAATAGATGATCAGCGGGACGGCGGCCGTCAGTATCGTGGCCGCCATGTTGACGTCGTACTCCGGCACGCCCTGCGTCGTGTGCACGATGTTGTTGAGCTGCACCGTCATCGGCCAGTTGTCGCGCCCGGCGAACACCACGCCGAACAGGAAGTCGTTCCAGATGCCGGTGACCTGGAGAATGAGCGCCACCACGGTGATCGGCAGCGACATCGGCAGCATGATGCGGAAGAACGTTTGCCAGAAGCCGGCGCCGTCGACGCGCGCCGCCTTGAACAGCTCGATCGGCAGGCCGACGTAGAAATTGCGGAAGAGCAGCACCAGCACCGGCATGCCGAAAACGGTGTGGATGATGATGATGCCCGCCAGCGTCGAGAAGAGGTGGGCGGTCCGCAGCGCCAGAATGAGCGGGTAGAGCACCACCTGGTAGGGCACGAACGCGCCGAACACGAGCAGCAGGAAGAAGACGTTGGCGCCCCTGTAGTTCCAGAAGGACAGCGCATAGCCCGTGAGCGAGGAAATGCCGATCGAGACGATGACCGCCGGCACCGTGATCTTGACCGAATTGAAGAAGCCGGGGTGCAGGCCCGAGCAGTCGCCGCCGGTGCAGGCGTGCAGCCACGCGTCGATCCATGGCTGGACGGTGGGCGCCTGGGGCGGTGCGAGCACGTTGCTCGCCAGCACTTCCGGCATCGTCTTCAGCGACGTGATGACCATCACGTAGAGCGGGATGAGGAAGAACGCCGCCGAGATGACCAGGAAGGCGTAGAGGCCGATGCGCCCGATCGAAAGACGCCGCGGCAGCGGGCCCCAGGGCTCGTCGGTGGCGCGTTCGATGGTCCCTGCTGTCACCGCGCTCATGCCGCCACCACCGCTTTCCGTCCGCTGACCAGGCGATAGATGCCGACCGCGATGATGACGACGAGCACCGGCGCCAGCATCATCGCCGCCGCCGCCATGCCTTGCGCCACGTTCTGGCGGTCGGTGAGCATCTGCAGGACGTAGACCGCCGGCATCATGGTCGAATTGCCCGGTCCGGCGCCCGTCATCGCGATGATCAGGTCGTAGACGCGCAGAACGCCGATGCATTGCAGCACCACGGCGGTCGCTACGGCGCCGCGCATCATCGGCAGCGCGATGAACAGGTAGGTGCGCCAGGTCGGAATGCCGTCGACGCGCGCCGCTTTCCAGATCTCCGCGTCGACGCCGCGCAGCCCTGCGAGCAGGATCGCCATGGTCACGCCCGCACCCTGCCAGATGCCTGCCACGACCAGACCGTAGATTGCCGTCCGCGAATCGTTCAGCGGCGAGAAATGGAAGCTGGTCCAGCCCCAGCCGTGCATGGTGGCGTCAAGGCCGTAGTTCGGGTCGAGCACCCACTGCCACACCAGGCCGGTGACGATGAGCGACATCGCGAAGGGATAGAGGAAGATCGTGCGGAACAGGTCCTCCTGCTTGATGCGCTGGTCCATGAAGACCGCGAGCAGGAAGCCGAACACCAGGTTGGCGGCGATCGAAAGGAACCCGAACACCCAGATGTTCTTGAACGCCGTCCACCACACGTCGGTGGTCCACAGCCGGGTGTATTGGCCGAAGCCGGTGAATTTGTAGCTCGGGAAGACGCGCGTATTGGTGAAGGAAAAGTAGATCGAGAGACCGATACCGAAGATGTAGACGCCGACGGCTTCGATCATCAGCGGTATCGTGGCGATGATCGCCGCGATCGGAAATTTCCGTCTTTTGCGCTCTGCCATCGTCCCCGCTTTCGATTGATGGCCGCTTCTCGCCCCGAAACAGCCATCGCGTTCGGACAGTCTTTCGTCTGGGCAGCCCAGCCGTCGACAGCCGAAGTTTCCCGTGTACGGAAGAGGCGCCGTCCTTGCGGGACAGCGCCTCCGTAATGCTGGCGTTTAGTCGGCGTTCTTCAGGATGTTCACGTAGTCGGCCTGAGCCTGATCGACCGTGTAGCTCGGGTCGTTGAAGAACTTCGTGAACAGGTCATTCATCTGGTTGGTCGTGTCGTTGGACAGCCAGCGCTGTGCATCGGTCACGATCTCATCCGGATGATTGTTGAAGATATCCAGCGCCTTCTGCAGGCACGGGTCGGCAGCGCCCATATCGACGTCGGCGCGGATCGGCGAGGAGCCCTTCGCGTTGTTGAAGGCCAGCTGGACCGCCGGGGAGACGATCAGATTGGCCAGACGCTTCTGGGCCGCTTCCTTGTCCGGGTCGTTGAGCTTCGGGAACACGAACACGTCGCCGCTGGTGGTTGCGGTCGGGTGCGCATCGTCGAAGCCCGGGATGCAGCCGTAGTCCTTCGTGCCGACTTCGCCCTTGGCGGCGAACTCGCCACGTTCCCAGTCGCCCATGATCTGCACGGCGGCCTTGCCGGAGTCGACGAGCTTCCAGGTGTCGTTCCAGTTGCGGTTGGAGTAGCCATCGTCCGAGTAGTCGCGCAGCGACTTGAAGGCAGTGAACACCGCCTTCATTTCCGGGCCGCCCGCGAGCGCCAGATCCTTGTCGTGCAGGATCTTGTCGCGGTTGGCATGGCCGATCATCTCGGTCTGGATCACGCCGAACGCGCCGGCGATCTGCCAGCCGCCGCCGTCGCCGCCGATCGCGAACGGAATGATGCCCGCCGCCTTCAGCTTCGGAGCGTCAGCCAGGAAATCCTGGAAGTTGTGCGGCTCGTCCAGACCGGCCTGCTTGAAGGCGGCCTTGGAGTACCATGCCCAGTTCCACGAATGGATGTTCACCGGGGCGCACCACCAGTGACCGTCCACGATGCAGCCGGCCGAGACATCCGGCGGACGGAACGTCTTTTCCCAGTTGCCGGCGGTAGCGAGGTCGGTGAGGTCGAGGAGCAGGTTGTTCTTGATCAGCTCTTCGTACTCACGGCCGGGGTTGAACTGCGAGGCGCCGGGCGGATCGCCACCCTGAATGCGCTGCATGTCGGTCGAACGCGCCGTGTTGCCGTCGGCAATGGCGTCGTCCTTCCACGAGTCGCCCTGGCCGTCGTTGTTGAACGCGTCGCGGAGCGTGTGCACCGCGGCCGTTTCGCCCGGCGATGTCCACCAGTGGATGACCTCAAGCTCAGCCGCCGAAGCGAATGCCGGAGCCATCATCACGGCCGCCAGGGCAGTCGCCCCCAGCAGCGCGGTCGTTTTCCTCATTCCCATTCCTCCCATTTTTCAGCGCATCAAAGCGCAAGGCAGTCACAAGCTTCATTCCAGCCGCCGGGGCATGGGCATGTCCGCCCGTGCTCCATCCGCTGTTCAACCAGAGGCCGAAAGACGCCCCCCTTCGACAGGCGACCGCCATGCCCTCAGGGCATGTAAACGATTACATCCGTCGACAAGATTGGCGTCCGCGCGACACTCCCTCCCATCCCATGGCGCCTTTCTCCCAGGCGCTTCTCTCTTTTTCGCTCGCCTACCCGCAGGTGACACCGTAGCGCACCGAGCCCGAGGCCCCAGCGAGCGCACTGACTCGCCAAATCCTCTGTAAACGATTACAAACAAGCTTATTCGAACGCGGTCCCGAGTCAACGCAAAATTGTCGCAGCCGCGGGGGCGGCGCCCCGACATGAACAAACGCATCACGCCAGCCGCCGGAAAGCGCGCCCGTCGCTCCATCACCATCCGCGATGTTGCGCGTCGTGCGGGTGTGTCCACAGCCACCGTCAGCCGCGCGCTCGCCAATCCCGATCAGGTGGCGGAAGCGACGCGGACGCTGGTTTTTGACGCCATCGCCGAGACCGGCTTCACCCCGAACGCTGCTGCGCGCAGTTTGCGCGCGCGCTCGACCAAGATGGTGCTCGCGCTGCTGCACGGCATCGGCGACTCTTTCTATACCGTGATCCTGAATGCCATCGAGCGCACCCTCGCCTCCGCCGGCTACGGCATGATCATGGGCGACAGCCGCTCCGAATCCGGCCGCCAGCAGCACTACGATCGTCTCGTTCGATCCGGCCAGGTCGACGGCGTTCTGCTGTTTTCCAGCCACCTGTCGGCCGAATGCATGGCCGAGATCGAGGGCAAGATCCCCGTCCTGCTCGTCTGCAACGCCATGCCGGACCTGCCTGGGCTGCCGATCGTGGAGGTCGCCAACCGCGATGCCGGCTTCGAGATGACGAACTACCTCATCGGCCTCGGCCACCGCCATATCGCCCACATCGGCGGCCCGGCGGGTAACGTCGAGGCGCTGGAGCGCGAGCGTGGCATTGCCGAGGCCTTCGCCGGCGCCGGCCTGCCGCCGGAGAACCTGCAGCTCTGGGACGGCGCCTTCTCCTTCGAGGCTGGGGCCGCTGCCGCCAAGCGATTTCTCGCCCTTGCGCGGCGGCCTACGGCTGTCTTCGGCGCCAGTGATCAGGTCGCGATCGGATTCATCAAGGCGGTGCGCGATGCCGGCCTTTCGGTCCCCGGTGACGTCTCAGTCGCCGGCTTCGACGACATCGAATATGCCAACCTGTTCTCGCCCGCGCTCACCACCATGCGTCAGCCGCGGGCCGATCTCGGCCGCGCCGCCGCCGAGAACCTGGTCGAGCGCATGACCGGCTTGGCCGGCGGGCCGACGCGCACGCGCCTTCCCTGCACGCTTGTCGTTCGCGACAGCGTGCGCGCGATCGCGCCGCAGTCCAAGCCAAGATCGAAAGCGGGTGAAGCTAAGGCGCCGGCCTAGTTCGAGTTCTCGGGCGGCCAGTCGCCCCAGTCTCCCGGGCAACACGGATCGCAACTTTCGTCGTTCGGATGATCGAACAGATCGTCGGCGCGCACCGTGGCGCCGTCCGGCACATCGACTTCCTCGTGCTCGCCCGGCAGCATCCCGCCATAGAGCGGGAACGGCACGACGCCCGCGATGCGGATGAACTGGTCGTCCGGCGTCATCGGTCCGGTCACCTGTTTGTCCGGCGAGATGTACAGCGCCTGGCCCGGCTTCAGCACGTAGGTCTGGTCGCCCACCTTGATGATCACTGCGCCGTCCGACTTGCCTTCCTGCGCCACGACGTAAAGACCACCGTTCGAGCCGACGTACCCGTCGACGATGGTGCCGCGCACGCCGATGGTCGCGACCGCCGTGTCGATCTGGTAATGCGTCGGCGCCTGGATGCCGGTGATGAAGCGGAAGGCCCCCTTGGTGGCGTTGAAGACCGCTGTCCCGCTCCCGGTGCTCGGGTTGTAGACGAACTTGTCCAGGGTAACCCGTGCCTGCGGTCCGACGGAGAGAGTCGTCTGGTCAAGGAACAGCAGCTGCGCCGTCGATTTCGCTCCCGTCGCGATGACCTCGTCCTGGAAAATCTGACTGCCGGCCGCAAGCGTTTCGCTTCCGCCGCCCTGCAGTCCCTGCACCTGATTTTGCACTGCGGCGGTCACGCCGATCTTGGCGGCCGATGCCGGCAGGCTGACGCCAGCGACCGCGGCGGCAACGCCTGCCGCTACCAAATAGCCAAGTGCCCGGCCTGCCATGGCGATCTCCAAGGTCCGCCTACCTAGATTCGAACATTACGCCGCGCGCCGCGCGCCTGCCAGCAAGCCCGATTGACAAATTGTTAATTTGGTCACCCGTGTTGCCATATGGCCATAGCCAACCGTGGTCTCGCTGGCTAGGCTCGCCTTCACACGCAAATCGGGGCGATCATGCGCCGCTCTCTGGCTCTTGTTCTGGCGACGGCGATGCTGGGAGGCGCAATGCTTCCGGCCGCGGCCGACGAAATGAGCGCCGTTTACGCAAGAATTCTGGCAAATCCGGCGGACGCAGCCGCCAATCTCCAGTACGCCCAGCTTGCCGAGGCCCAGGGCGATTACAAGCGCGCGCTCGCCACCTATGAGCGTATGCTGCTCAACGACCCGACGAACCGCCAGGCGCTGGAGGGCCTGCAGCGCATCCGCCTGCTGGTGGAGCCGGCCAAGACCCAGAAGACCTTCGAGGCGGGCATCGCCTCCATCTCCAATCCGCTGCTCGTGCCGGATGGCACCCCGGACGTCTACGCCTACGGCAGCTTTGGCATCCGCGACGAGCGGGTTGCCGGCGGCCAGCGCTTCCGCAGCAATTTCAACCTCTACGGCGAGGCCTACGCCGATACTTCGTCGATGGACTATGCCGCCGTCAGCGCCGACTTCGGCCCGGTCTGGAACGTGCCGAAGACGGAGACCACCTTCCGCCCGGCCATCGGCGTCGGCACGGCCTACTTCGACGGTCACGTCTACTACGGCGACGTCAATGCCAGCGGCCTCTTCGAGGGCTACCTCAACGGCGCCTACCAGTGGCTGCGCCTGCGTGCCGGCTACCGCAGCTACGACCCCGCGTTCACTTCCGGCGCCGGCGGCTATGCCGACATCTCCGGCAAGTTCGCCATCGCCGACATCCTTGGCGAGAACGACTCGCTTTCCGTGGCGCCCTGGTTCCGCTGGAGCGGCATCAACGGCACGCCCGACAACGGCGCCGTCGATTTCGCCACCGGTCTCTACATCGAGGGCGGCGCCACGTTCGAATACGCTGCGGCATTCAGCGATTGGCTGAGCGGCGCCGTCAACGTGAAGCTCAGCGACCGTAAGTATAACGACATCGGCTCGGGCAGCCGGGAAGACTGGCTGGTCGCGCCCGGCGCAGCGCTTACCTTCACCAACCTGCTCGGTCCGCAGACGGACCTCAGGCTGGCCTATCGGTACGAGTGGAACAATTCGACCGACTCGGCCAATCACACCTGGCAGAACCAGCTGGCGACGCTGTCCGTCGTCGTCCGCCGCTAGCCGCTAGAACGCCGTCTTCCACAGTATCAGCGCGATCGCGAGATACGTGACGTGATGGGCGAGCTGGTCGGCGCCGATCCCCCACCAGAACTCGCGGTTGGCCGACTGCCAGCCGGTGTGGGCCATGATCTGCTGCTTCGTCCAGTCGATATGGTAGTGGATCAGGAACTCGCCGACGACGATGCCGGCACCGATGCCGAGCGAAGGCGTGATCAGCAGGAATGCGGGAATCGTGAGCAGGGCATGGATGCCCGAATGGATTATGCCGCCGGGGTGGCCGTAGGTGCCCTTGTTGACCAGCTGGTAGTGGGTCTGGAGCGGGTAGTCACAGACGAAGTGCTTGATCTCGAGATAGAGAAGGACGGCAAGCACTGCCGCGGTTGGGTCTGTCACGTCTTGCTCCGTCCCACGACTTTGATCCCCTTGAATTTTCTATCATTTGCCAAGGCAGCGGCCCTGTGACCCCAATCACAGGCCAGCCTAATATGGTTACTTTGAAGTAGCCGTAAACGTCCCGTCCCAGTCGGCTGGCGGCGGCGTATGCCGCCATTCCGCGATCCTTCCCCGATAGACATGATAGAGCGTGGACAGCCCGCTGATCCCGAATGCCTCGCACTGGCTGATCGCGGTTTCCGCCTCCTCCCACTTCTGCGCGCGATAGGCACCCAGCATCGCGCCGTGGACCGCGTTGAGCCCAGCGAAGTGCCGATCGTCGATGTTGAGCGCGTCGGCAGCCGTGTAGATGCGCGTGGCTTCGGCGCGTCCCTTCACCCGCATCATGTCGAGTTCGATCGTCTTCAGGCTGCCGATGCGCTTCACCGTCGGCTCGCCGACGACGATCGGCACGCCGTAGACCTTGGACAGGCCCTCGAAGCGCGAGGCCACGTTGACGTCGTCGCCGATCGCCGAATAGTCGAAGCGCTGCGAGGATCCGAGATTGCCGACGCAGCAGTCGCCCGAGTTGATGCCGATGCCGATGGCGACGCGCGCATGCTCGCGGCCCGCGGCCTCGGCCTGCTTCTTCCATTCCTCGTTCAGCGCCTCCATGCGCCGGATCATGGCGAGGCCCGATTTCAGCGCGTTGCCGGCGTGGTCCGAGTCATCGAGCGGCGCGTTCCAGAACGCCATGATGGCGTCGCCCATGTACTTGTCGATCGTGCCGCGGTTGGTGAGGATGATCTCGGACAGCGGCGTGAGCAGGTTGTTGATGAACGTGGTCAGCTCGTGCGCCGTCATTTTCTCGGAGATCGACGTGAAGTTGCGCACGTCGCAGAACAGCAGCGTCAGCTCGCGCACCTCGCCGCCGAGTTCGAGCTTCTGCGGGTGGGCGATGATCTCGTTCACCACCGCCGGCGCGACGTAGTAGCCGAACGCGCGCCGGACCTCGCCGCGCTGCTGCTCGGTGCGCCGGTAGACGTAGATGGTCGTCGTCGTCACCAGGATGAACAGCACCACCGCCGGAAAGGACGGGTCGAGCAGCAGGTGAAACTGGCTGTAGGCGATCCATCCGCCGATCGGCAGCAGCGCCACGACGACGATGCCGACGGCGGCGGAAAGGATGGCGCTGAGGCGTGGCAGCGCTACCGCCAGGCCGAGCCCGAGCACCACCATGATCGCTATCTCGAGGGCGGTCGAATAGTCGAGCCTGACCAGCGAGCGCTGGTTCAAGATGTGCTCGATCGCCTGCGCATGGACCTCGAAGCCGGGCACCACCGCGTCGACCGGGGTGGCGCGAAGATCGAGCAGGCCGGTGGCGCTGGTGCCGACGATGACGATGTTGCCGTTGATCTGGCTGGCGTCGTCGGTGCCGTTCAGCACCTTCCATGCCGGGATGTAGGTGTCGCTGCGGGCATGGCGGAACTGGAGCCAGATCGAGCCGTCGTTGTCGGTCGGGATCTCCAGCGCCCCCACCTTCATGTGGTTGAGGCCGGCGTTCGCGCCGAGCGCGCTCTCGCCGCTGGCGTTCGAGCCCTTCAGCACGTAGCTGCCGGCGTTCTGCAGGACGCGCAGGATCTCCGACACCAGCGACGGCACGTATTGATCGCCGACGCGGAAGACGAGTTGCACGCGCCGGATCACCTGGTCGCGGTCCGGCTGCCAGTTGATGGCGCCGATGCCCGGCGCCGCATCCGAGAGAACCTTCAGGTTGTTGGTCGCCCCCGGGTAGGAATAGATGAATTGCTTGGGGTCGTCGCCCGCCACGGCGAAGCCTGCCTTGACCACGGGCGGATCGCTGCGCTGCGACAGCGCCATGCCGAGCACTGTCGGCGTCTGGGCGATGACGTTGGCGAATACCTGGTCGTGGCTCGGCATGCCGGCGAGCGCCGGCTGCAGCACGGCTGCCTCCGCCGGGGTCAGCTGCTTCACCGCCTCCTCCGGCGAGGTGCGGTCTTCCTCGGGGAAAATGAAGTCGAAGGCCACCACCGCAGCGCCCTGCCGGACCAGTTTGGTGAGCAGGTCGGCGATGGTGGTGCGCGGCCACGGCCACTGTCCGATCTTGGTCAGCGAGTCCTCGTTGATGTCGACGATCTTGACTGGCGTATTGGGGTCGTACGGCGCCGGTCCGAGCTGCTGGTAGGTATCGAAGGCGATGAACCGCAACGCCTGGACGAAGAATGGATCGGCTGCACGCAGTATCGCCGCGCCGCCGAGGATGATGACGACGATCGCAACATAGATGCTGCTGGTGCGATTGAACCTGAACATGCCCGCTCAAGACGGAGGGCGATCCCCCGGATGCCCTTACCTAACATGACCGCCGGGGCGCGCTCCAATGCCTGCGTAACGATGTCTCCAACGCGCTGCCGAAGCCGCCTTGTCATTCGCCGGCGGTCGGGTAAATGTCGCCGCCCGCGCCGCCGGGCGCGAATGGTTTTCCGGGGGAAGCGAACGTGAGCAAGGTCTTCATCATCGCCCAGGGCGGGGGCCCGACGGCGGTCATCAACCAGACGGTCGCGGGAGCTGCGCTGGAAGCCCGCCGCCGCTATCCGGGTTCACGCGTCCTCGGCGCCCGCCACGGCGTGCGCGGCCTGCGCGACGGTCACTTCTTCGACCTCTCCGCCCTTTCCGAAGCCGACCTGCGCCGCCTCGGCGCAACGCCGAGCGCCGGCCTGGGTTCCACGCGCGACAAGCCCGACGCCGCCTACTGCGGGCGCATCATGGAGCAGCTCGATGCCGCCAAGGCCGATGCCTTCATCTACATCGGCGGCAACGACACCGCGAGCACGCTGCAGATTCTCGAAAAGGAAGGCGGCGACCACATGGCCTTCGTCCACGCGCCGAAGACCATCGACAATGATCTCGCCGAGAACGATCACACCCCGGGTTTCATGTCGGCGGCGCTGTTCGTCGCCACCGCCTTCACCTCGGTCGACCTCGATTTCAGTGCGCTGCCCGGCATCTATGTCGGCGTCGTCATGGGTCGTCACGCCGGCTTTCTCACCGCCGCTGCGGCCGCCTGGAAGCGCAGTTCCGCAAGCGGTCCCCACCTGGTCTATACGCCCGAACAGCCCTTCTCCGTCGAGAAGTTCGTCGATGAGGTGCGCGCCATGCGCGACCAGCATGGTCGCTGCATCGTTGCCATGTCGGAAGGCGTCGCCACCGACGATGGACGCCCGCTGATCGAAAGCCTGCTCGGCGATGCGCTCGAACGCGACCCGCACGGCAACGCCCAGCTCTCGACCGGCGATCTCGGCGTCGCCATCCAGACCGAACTTGGCGCGGCCTTCCCGAAGGCCCGGGCTCGCGTCGATACCTTTGGCTACCTGCCGCGCGCCTTCTCGGGCACCATCAGCGCCACCGACCAGCGCGAGGCCTTCGACGCCGGCGCCTTCGCCATCAACGCCGCCGAACAGGGCAGCTGCTCCGTGACCATCGGCAGCGAGCGCGGCCCCGGCGCCATCCGCTCGGTGCCGCTTGCGGCCGTGGCCGCCAAGACCCGGCTGATGCCGGCCGATTTCATGGACGCCAGCGGCCACAGTCTGGGACCGGCCGGCCGCGCCTATTTCGACCGGCTGCTGCCGCCGCGTCCGGATGTCTTCTCGCTGCTCGATACCTGAGCACCTGCTACCTCCGCGCGAGAAAGCGATTGCGGTTGTCCCCGGCGCGGCCATAGGCTGAACCTAACGGGTTGCATCGGCGTTGTTCGCCGGTGACGGCCTGATGGGAACCAGGGGACCACACCGATGATGCTCAAAGCCTTGGCGAAAGGCGGCTTTGCCGCATTCGCGCTTTCTGCCGCTGCGCTGCTTGCCGCAGCGCCGGCGTTCGCCGAAGTCGTGCTCCACCGCGGTAACGGCAGTGAGCCGCAGACGCTCGACCAGGCGCACACCACGATCGACGTCGAGGCGAACATTCTTTACGACCTCTACGAAGGTCTCACGATCTACGATGAAGCCGGCAATATCGTTCCCGGCGACGCCGAAAGCTGGTCCGTCTCCGACGACGGCCTGACCTATACCTTCAAGCTCCGCGCTGACGCCAAGTGGTCGAACGGCGATCCCGTCACCGCCGACGACTACGTCTATTCCTTCCGCCGGGTCGAGGATCCGAAAGAGGCCGCCGGCTACGCCAACATCCTCTATCCGATCAAGAATGCCGAGGCGATCAACACCGCCAAGCCCGATGCGCCGGTCGATGTCTCGACGCTGGGCGTGAAGGCGCTCGACCCCAAGACGCTGCAGATCACGCTTGAGCGCCCGACGCCCTACTTCATCACGCTGATGGCCCACCAGACGGCGTTGCCGGTCTACCGCCCGGCGATCGAGAAGTTCGGCGCCGACTTCGTCAAGCCCGGCAACATGGTCTCCAATGGCGCCTTCACGCTGAGCGAGGACGTCGCCAACGACCACATCACCGTCGCCAAGAATCCGCAGTTCTGGGACGCCGCCAACGTCAAGCTCGACAAGGTCATCTTCTATCCGACCGACGACCAGGCCGCGGCCGTGCGCCGTTTCCAGGCCGGCGAGCTCGACCTCAACTATTACTTCCCGACCGACCAGCTGAAGCAGCTGCAGCAGTCGCTCGGCACCGACCAGGTCCACATGTCGCCCTCGCTGGCGACCTACTACTATGCCCTGGACGAACGTCAGCCGCCCTTCGACGACGTGCGCGTGCGTCAGGCGATGTCCATGGCAATCGACCGCGACTTCCTCTCCCAGTCGATTTTCTCGGGCGGCCAGCTTCCGCTTTACTCGTTCGTGCCGCCGGGCATTCCCGGATATACGCCGGCAGCAGCCGATTTCGGCACGATGTCGCAGCTCGACCGCGAGGACAAGGCCAGGGAATTGCTGAAGGAGGCCGGCTATGGCCCCGGCGGCAAGCCGCTCAACATCGAGATTCGCTACAACACGAACGACAACCACAAGAAGGTCGCCACCGCGATCGCCGACATGTGGAAGGATCTCGGCGCGACGGTGACCATCGTCAATCTCGATACCAAATCGCACTACGCCTACCTGCAGGAGGGCGGCATGTTCAACGCCGCCCGCGCCGGCTGGACGGCCGATTATCCCGACCCGGAAAACTTCCTCTTCCAGTACATCTCGACCAACAAGACCTTCAACTACGGCGGCTACAATAGCCCGAAGTACGACGACCTGATGAAGCAGTCGTACGCCGAGCGCGATCCGGCCAAGCGCATGCAGATCCTGCATGACGCCGAGGCCCTGCTCATGGCCGACCAGGCCGTGGCACCGCTCATGGTCTACGCCTCGCCGTGGCTGGTCTCGCGCAAGGTCCACGGCTGGCAGGACAACGCCGCCAACCAGCACCTGAGCCGCTTCCTGACACTCGACCAGTAACTCGCTCTGCGGATGCCGCGGCCATGCGCTTGCGGCATCCGCCCGCCCCGAGAAGAGAGCGCTGATGCTGCGCTTCGTGCTCCGCCGATTGCTGAGCGCCGTCCCGACGATCTTCATCGTCGTCTCTATTTCCTTCTTCCTGATCCGCTTCGCCCCCGGCGGCCCGTTCAATCTCGAGCGTGCCTTGCCGCCGCAGATCATGGCGAACCTGATGCACGCCTATCAGCTCGATCAGCCGCTGTGGGTGCAATACCTCCACTACCTGTGGAACGTGCTCCACCTCGATTTCGGCCCGAGCTACATCTATCGCGACTTCACGGTCACCGAACTCATCCTGCAGAGCCTGCCCTATTCGCTCGAGATCGGCTCGTTCGCGATGCTGATTGCCGTCGTCGGCGGCGTCGCTGCTGGTGTCTTCGCTGCGCTCCGCCAGAACCGCGCGCTCGACTATTCGCTGATGAGCATCGCCACCATCGGCCTCACCGTGCCGAACTTCGTCATCGGCCCGGTGCTGTCCCTGGTCTTCGCGGTCGGCCTGCGCTGGGCCTCTGCCGGTGGCTGGGGTGGCGGCGGTCCGCGCGACCTCACGCTGCCCATCATCGCATTGGCGCTGCCGCAACTCGCGATCTTCGCCCGCCTGACCCGCGGCTCGATGATCGAGGCGCTGCGTGCCGATAACGTCCGCACCGTCCGCGCCTATGGGTTGCCGGCGCGCGTCGTGGTCGTCGTTCACGCGCTCCGGGCGGCCATTCTTCCGGTGGTCACGTATCTTGCCCCGGCGGCGGCGGCCGTACTCACCGGCTCGGTCGTGATCGAGACGATCTTCGGCATACCCGGCGTCGGCCGCTACTTCGTCACCGGCGCGCTCAATCGCGACTACACGCTGGTCATGGGCACTGTCGTGCTCATCGCCGTCTTCATCATCGTCTTCAACCTGATCGTCGACCTGCTCTACGCCGCCCTTGATCCCAGGGTGCGTTATGACTGACGCCGTTAGCGCCATCGGCGCGCCGCCACGCGGCCGCAGCCTCACCCGCCTGGCCGTCGCGCGGCTCGTCCGCAATCGCGCCGCCATGGCCAGCGCCATCTTTCTGGTCGCCATCTCGGCGCTCTATGTCTTCGGCCCTTACGTCTATCCGCATGCTTACGACCAGGTCTTCGAGTCCTATGTCCGCACACCGGCGAGCCTCGATCCCTATCCCCGCGACGACACGTTGCGCGAGGTGATGGAAGGCGTCGCCGGACATGCCCACGTTACGCTCGCCGATTTCTCCGTCAGCGGCAGCGCCTTTGCCGCGACCTTCACGTCGCCCGCCCCGATAGATCCGCGCGTCACCCGCTACGTCGACCGTCCGGACGAATTCGACGACAGCCGCGTCACCGATACCCGCGACGGCGGCAAGACGATCGCGGTCGCCGGCACCGTCCATCGCACCTACTTCCCGATGGGCACCGACGGCAACGGCCGCGATCTGTTTGCCCGCATCATGATCGGCGGACGCATCTCGCTGACGGTCGGCATCCTCGCCACCTTCGTCAGCCTCGTCATTGGCGTGGTTTATGGCGCCATTTCCGGCTTCGCCGGCGGCCGCGTCGACAACGTGCTGATGCGCCTTGTCGAGATTCTCTACTCGCTGCCGTTCGTCTTCCTGGTGATCGTTCTGGTCGTCTTTTTCGGCCGCAACTTCATCCTCATCTTCGTTGCCATCGGCGCCATCGAGTGGCTCGACATGGCGCGCATCGTTCGCGGCCAGACCTTATCCCTGAAACGACGCGAATTTGTCGTTGCCGCCGAAGCCATGGGCCTCAGCGATTGGCAGACCATCCGCCGTCACATCATCCCCAACACCGTTGGCCCGGTGATCGTTTTCGTCACCATCCTCGTGCCCCGCGTCATCCTGCTGGAAAGCTTCCTCTCCTTCCTTGGTCTCGGCGTGCAGGAACCGCTGACCAGCCTCGGCGCGCTGATTGCAGAGGGGGCCGCCAATATCGAAGCGGCGCCGTGGCTGCTGATCTTTCCTTCGATTTTTTTCGTCGCCACGCTCTTTGCCCTGAATTTTCTGGGCGACGGGCTCCGCGATGCCTTCGACCCGCGTGACCGGTGAGCCGCTCTCGAATGGCCGGAACCCCAGCCCCCATCCTCGAGGTCCGTGGCCTCGACGTCCGCTTTGCCACGCCCGACGGCGACGTTCACGCCGTGAAGGGCATCGACTTCGACGTCAATGCCGGCGAGACCGTCGCCATCGTCGGCGAGTCGGGCTCCGGCAAGAGCCAGGCCGTCATGGCGCTCATGGGCCTTACCGCGGTGAACGGCCATGTCGCCGGCTCTGCCCGCTACCGCGGGCTGGAACTGATCGGCCTCGACCAGCGCCGTCTCAACCACGTTCGTGGCGTGAAGATCTCGATGATCTTCCAGGAGCCGATGACCTCGCTCGATCCGCTCTACCCGATCGGCTACCAGATCGCCGAGCCGCTCCGCCATCACCGCCGCATGGACAAGGCCGCCGCTCGCGCGCGCGCCGTCGAGCTGCTCGGCATGGTCGGCATAGACGACCCCGAACGCCGCCTCGGCTCCTATCCGCACGAGCTGTCGGGCGGCCAGCGCCAGCGCGTCATGATCGCCATGGCGCTGGCCAACGACCCCGACATCCTCATCGCCGACGAGCCGACCACCGCGCTCGACGTGACCATACAGGCGCAGATTCTTTCCCTGCTCACCGAGCTGAGGCAGCGCCTCGGCATGGCCATCGTCTTCATCACCCACGATCTCGGCATCGTGCGCCGCTTCGCCGACAGGCTGTACGTCATGCGCGGCGGCGAGATCGTCGAGAGCGGCGCCGTCGCCGAGGTAGCGGCGCATCCGCACCACCCCTACACGCAGATGCTGCTTGCCGCCGAGCCGGAGGGCCGCAAGGCGCCGCCCCCCGACGGCGCGCCGATCCTCCTCGACGCCCGCGGACTTGCCGTCAGCTTCGATATCGGCGGCGGCTTCCTGTCCGGACCGCCGCATGTCATCCGCGCCGTCGATGGCGTGTCGCTTCACCTTCGGCAGTCGCAGACGATTGGCATCGTTGGCGAATCAGGTTCCGGCAAGTCGACGCTCGGCCGCCTTCTGCTCCGCCTGATCGACGGCAGCGGCACCATCCGCTTCGAGCATCGTGACCTGGCCGCCCTGTCCCGGCAGGAACTCCGTCCGCTCCGCCGCGAGCTGCAGATCGTGTTCCAGGATCCGTACGGCTCGCTGTCGCCGCGCCTGACCGTCGGCGAGATCGTGACCGAGGGACTGCTGGTGCACGAGCCGTCGCTATCGTCCGGCGAACGCGCCCGCGCCGCCGAGATGGCGCTCGCCGAGGTCGGCCTCGATCCCGCGACCCGCAATCGCTATCCGCACGAATTTTCCGGCGGCCAGCGCCAGCGCATCGCCATCGCCCGCGCCATGGTGCTGAAGCCGAAGGTTGTCGTCCTTGACGAGCCGACCTCGGCGCTGGACCGTTCCGTGCAGAAGCAGATCGTCGATCTTCTCCGCCGCCTTCAGGCGACGCACGGCCTGTCGTATCTGTTCATCAGTCATGACCTCGCGGTGGTGCGCGCCATGGCCGACTACATCCTCGTGATGCGGGCCGGCAGGGTAGTCGAGGAAGGCGAGACCGAAACGATCTTCACCAACCCGCGCCACGAATACACGCAGGCTCTGCTCGCCGCCGCCTTCGACCTTGGTCCACCCGGCGCCTGAGGTTCACAGCGCCTTTGCCATCGCCGCGATCGCCGCGCCGCTGAGCGGGCCCCGCACCGTGCAGACGCTGCCGAGACCGGCCTGGCCGCAGAAGCGCACCATCGCCCGGGCGGTCGCCGTCGTGAGCAGGCCGTTGCGCGCACCATCGTAGAGATGACGCTGCGCCAGCAGCGACTGCGCGATATACACGTAAGTGCCTGGGTTGACCTGGGCGATGCGCTGCGCCGCCGTTGCCCGGGCTTCGCCTTCGAACGCCAGATACTGCGTCAGGATCGCGCTCCGCGCCGCTGCCGACGTCGCCCCCGCCGCCTTCAGCACCAGTTCCTCCAGCGCCTTCACGTCCGGCGTGAGCTGCGGCTCGATCGCCGCCAGCACCGTGGACGCCCGGCTAAGACTGCGGCCGATGCCTTTGACCGTGCCCATCGAGTACAGGTTGACCAGCCGCCGCGCAGCGGAAACGTCGCCACCCGAAGCCGCCGTCTTCAGGATCTGCACCGCGGTTCCCGGCGCCTTCGGGATGCCCGTGCCCCAGATGTAGGCATTGGCAAGCGTCACAGCCGCGTTCGGAACATGGTCGGCGATGGCTGACTTGAGCAGGTCGACGCCCTTGGCCGGTGAGCTCGCCGTGCCGAGGCGACGGTTGAGGTGCGCGCTGGCAAGCTTCAGCACCGCGCTCGCGTTGCCGGCGGCGGCGGCCCGCTGATAGGCGTCGATCGCCTTGGCCGGATTCCTCAGCGGCGTGCGGGCAATATAGAAATCGCCCAGCGCAGCAAAGCCGTTCTTGGGGTCGGTATCGGCCGCCTGCTTGAGCAAGGCTTCTGCCTGATCGGGCTGGCTTCTTACACCCGGCGTCCGCATGGCGAGCATGGCCGCGAGCTTGCGCGTGGCGCTGAGATTGCCGGCGTCCGCGGCCGCCTTGTAGGCAGCCATCGCGGCGGCGGGATCGCCGCGGGGTATCTCCAGACGGTAGAGATCGCCCAGGATCTCGTTGCCGCTCCTGGTATCGCCGGCGGCTATGTCGGCATTCAGCACCGCAAGTGCGCCTTTCATATCCATCGGCACGCCGTCGCCCCGCCACAGCATCGCGGCGAGCTTGCGTGCCGCGCTCGGGTTGCCGGCATCGGCTGCCTGCTGGTAGGCGTCGACCGCTTTCGCTGCGGCCTTGAGCGGCGTGTACAGGCGATAGAAGTCGCCCAGCATCTCGTAGCCGTTCTTGGCATCGCCCGAAGCGATAACGCTGTTGGGTATGGCCTCCGCCCGCTGCGGATCGGCCGGGACGCCATCACCGTTGGCGAGCATCGTCATCAGGTTGCGCGCGCCCGTCAGGCTATGCGCGTCGGCGGCGTGCTGATAGGCGTCCGCCGCCTTGGCCGCATCGGCGAGCGGTGTCGACGCGCGGTAGAGATCGCCAAGCGCGTTCCACGCGCTGTTGTCGCCGGCAGCGATCGCCTGCTGGAGCAGCGCCTCGGCGCGCCCGGGATCAGCGGCGATGCCGTTGCCGGCCAGCGCGAGCGCCGCGAGCTTGCGCATGGCGCTGGTATTGCCGGCGTCGGCCGCCGCCTGATACGCCGCTGCGGCCTTGGACGCGTCCTTCAGCGATGTCTGGGCAAGATAGAGATCGCCCAGCGCTTCGTTGCTCCATTTCTTGTCGCCGCCGGCGATCGCCTGTTGGAGCAGCGTCTCGGCGCGCTGCGGATCCGCCGCCGCGCCATCGCCGCGGCCGATCAGCACGGCAAGCTTGCGCACCGCACTTATGTCGCCGGCATCTGCCGCCGCCTGATAGGCGCCGACCGCCTTTTGCGGATCGCGCGGCGGCGTGCCGAAACGGTAGAAATCGCCAAGCGCCTCATTGCCGAGTTTTGTGTCGCCCACTGCAATCGCCTGTTGGAGCAGCATCTCGGCGCGGGCCGGATCGGCCGGCATCCCGTCGCCCCTCCCCAGCAGCGCGGCGAGCGCCCGCATCGCGGCCGTATTGCCCGCCGCCACGGCTCGCTCAAGCAGAGCGGCGGCGGCCGACACGTCGCGATCGCTTCCCTTCCGGGCGAGGATCGCGTTGGCCTGGGACAGAAGCGCCTTGGCGTCCTCAGTCGCGACTGAGCTATCGTGCGATGAGACCTCTGCCCCGGGTGCCGGTGCCGCCCCCGCGAGCGGTGCAAATGCGGCGAATGCGCATACGGCGATGGCCAACGGACGCGCCATCTCTTTTACTCCCTCAGACTGCGGCTGCGGGAGGAAGCTTCTCGCTCGACGACCGGCATCGCAAGCGCGCATGCCGATGAGACTGAACAGCGGGTTAGGCAAACGCCTCAAATGCGAGGATCGCGAAACCGACCGCCATCAGCGGCCACGCCACCAGTGGACTGAAGACAATTTGCAGTATCCGGCTATCCGGCCGGAAGCCGAAGCCATGCACGAAGCCGGCGGCGACGCCGAGCAGGAGCAGCGACAGGCCCGTGTGGGTAGCGGCACCCACGCTGCGTCCAAGCACGAACGGGAATATCATGAACACCAGACTGACGATCAGCGCGATCGAGAGCGAGATCGCTCGCGCCCAGGGGCGCATCATGACTGGCCTGGCGATTGTCATGTCGGCTGGAGAATGGAGCAGCGTCGTTGTACGGCGTCAACGTCGCCGCCGGCCCCGCGACCGGCATTGATCTGGGACAATCGAAGCGGCGAACACGTGGCGCGCGCGGGAAGAACAACCCGGTGCCCGATTCGCGCCGCCGAACGCGGGCGCCGCTAGCCAACCCCTCACGAGCAGTCAGATCAATCGGGGCTCGCCAATTGCACACGTTCGACGCAGGCTAACCTGCCGATTGGACGGTTTCCATGCGGCTTTCTATTAGCATGGGCTACGACGGTCGACTCGTGTCCGGACCATCAAGCCGTTGAAACCTGAAGGCGAGCAGGCACTCCGTCAGGGACGCTATCGTGTGCTCCAGCACCCGCTTGCCGATTTCGGCGCTTGCCTCGGACGGTGCGTCTGAAATTCCACCCGCTTTCTGATGCCATATCGGCGACCGCTGGACGAACGGGCCGGAGCGGTTGGGAAAACTCTGCTTCCGCGCCGGCGCGCTGGATTTCGCCGGGTAGGCATCCACATCGACGAGCTCGGGACGCAGCGCCAGCATGACCGACGTCTCGAAGTAGCCCGCGTGTCCAGGCATGTCCTTCACTACGTCCGCCACCGTCGGATCCTGGAGAAGTCGATCGCGAACCAAGTCCCAGTAGGATGCCGTGCCGACGTCCAGATCGGTCTTGAGGACCAGATTGCGAGCGGCCTGTTGCAGAAGATTGGCATTGCCGCCGTGACCATTCAGAAGAAACAGACGCTTGATGCCCCACCCAGATGCCGTGACGGCAAGGTCTTCGATCGCTTGCAGAAAGGTGTTCGCCGCGAGGGAAAGCGTTCCGGGATAGGGGATGTGATGATGCGAGGAGCCGTACCACAACGGAGGCGCCACGAGGCACATCTCTCCCCGCTCGCAGACTCGCGTCGCGCTCTCGATCGCCAAGTGGTACGCGACGATCTCGTCCGTGCCGACCGGAAGATGCGGGCCGTGCTGCTCGGTGGCGCCGGTTGGAATTACGAGCAACGTCTCCTTGGCGTGACGGGCGAGGGTCTCGCGCGTGTATTCCTCGAGCCGTACTGACTTTATGGTCTGCACTTCAGCCTCGTCATCTTAGCGCCCAGCCGCAGCCCCCAGAGATAGCGATCGTGGACGCGGAAGCCTGCCCATGCCGAAAGGCAACCGCTGCCGCTCATCGCGCCCGAATGGCGAACCCGAGGACACGTTGCCGGCGGTCAACCTTTGCGCTTCGTTGGCCGCCGCGCGCGTGCCTTTTTCGGATCGCTGATCACTGCAGTCGCGTCGATCTCCACGACCCACTCGCGATGCCCCAGCATGCTGACCACCACCCCGGTGGTGACGGGGTATACCCCCTTCAGCCAGCGGCCCATGACGCGGATGGCTTCTTCCCGATAGCGGGGATCGATCGTGTATATGACGAGCTTTACGATATCGTCCAACGACGACCCCGCCTCCTCAAGCAGAGTCTTGATGTTGGACATCGCCTGTTCGGTTTGGGCGACGACATCTCCGATTCCGACCGACTCGCCGGTCTCCAGGTTCTGCCCGATCTGGCCCCGCATATAGACGACACCATTCGCCACCACCGCTTGGCACAGGTCGTGGTCGATGTTCATCTCGGGATACAGGTTCAGTACGTTGTAGGGCCGGATACGCTTGTGCGTCGGCATCATTTCCTCCAGAGGTCTTCACTCATTTGCGACCGGCGCGCTTAAGCTGTTCGCAACGTCATCTCCGCTGACCTTTGCCTGCAGTTGGGCCAGCTCACCTGCCGGTATGTGACATCGAATTTGCTTCCCTCCCGGCAACGTCTGCACGGGTGGCTTCTGCATCTCACAGATGGAGCCGAGCTTCCTCGGGCACAGTGGGTGGAAGACGCAACCCGTGCCGGCCGACGAGCGGTTGTCCTGTCGGGTCTGGCGCAGCGGCGAGGACGCGCTCTCGATGGACCGCCGCTCGGCGCTATCCATCAGGAGCTCGGTATAGGGATGAAACGGCGGCTTGAACGCCTGCGCGCCGACCCCGAGCTCGACTGCGACGCCACGATGCATCACGAGCAGACGATCGGATATGTACTGCACGACCCGCAGGTCGTGCGAGATGAACACGTAAGTCAGATCCAGCTCGGATTGCAGTTCGACGAGCAGGTTCAGAAATGCTGCCTGGACGGAAACGTCGAGCCCGGAGGTTGCTTCGTCGCAGACCAGGGTAGTCGGGTGGGAAATCAATGCTCGCGCGATCGACACCCGCTGTTTCATCCCGCCGGACAGGTGCGACGGATACAGATCCAGGATTTCCTCGCGCAGTCTCACCTTGGAGAGGATCGCTGAGACTTCCGCCTTTCGCTGACTCTTCGGGACCGTCCCCAGCATCGCGAGGCTGCGGTCCAGCGCGTACCGAATTGTGTGCCGTGGATTGAGGGTCGTGTCGGGATTTTGCAGCACGGCCCCTATGGCGCGTAAGTCCTGCTTCGTGCGCTCGGTCACCGCCGGCGCCAGGCTTCGCCCGTCAAGTTCGATGATCGAGCCGGCGTCCGGCCGTTGTAGACCAAGCACCAGCTTCGCAAGCGTGGATTTCCCGCTGCCGGTCTCGCCGACAATCCCCAGCGTCTCGCCGCGCAGCACCTCGAGATCGATGCCGTCAACCGCCGTCAGCAACGCGCTCCCGTGATGGAACGTCTTGCGCAGCGAAATGGTCTTCAACGCCGGCGCGCTCTGTCCGCTTGTGGTCCGGGTGGCCGGTGCCGGGAGGGGCGGAACTGCGCGGCCAAGACCCTCTGCCCGTTCCGGAAAGAAGCAGTGGACCCAGCGCTCCTGTGCAAGCCGAAGCGCCGGCGGGAATCTTGCCGCGCACTCGCGCTCGGAGACTGGGCAGCGCGGCTCGAAGCTGCATCCCGTCACCTGCTGGCCCAATCTCGGCAACTCGCCCGAGATGGTGAACAGGCGCGATTCGGCCTTCACTATATTTGGGCCCGGCACGCACGCCAGAAGGCTGGCGGTGTACGGGTGGCCGGGCCGCTCAAATACCTGGCCGGTTGGCCCTTCTTCCACCAGAGAGCCGGCGTATAGAACGCCGACGCGCTCGCATAGCTGCTCCACAATCCGGAAATTATGCGAAATCATCAGCAGCGCGATGTTGCGCGCCGCCGTCAAACGCCGGATGAGCCGGAGCACCTCCATTTCGACCGTGGCGTCGAGGGCCGTGGTCGGCTCGTCGAGGATCAGGAGATCGGGATTCTTCGCCAGGGCCATCGCGATTATCACGCGCTGTTGCATGCCGCCCGACAGCTCGTAGGCACAGCTCCGCATGACACGCTCGGGGTCGGAAATCTGGACCTCCTCCAGCGCTTGAAGCGCGGCCGAGATCGATTCCTGTCTGCCCATTCCCCGCAGGGCGAAGCACTCGCGGATCTGACGTCCGATGTGCATTATCGGGTTGAGCGAGCGGGCCGGGTCCTGGAAGACCATGGAGATGTGGTCCCGCCGCAGCCGCCGGAGCACCTTGCGGTTCGCGCCGACGACCTCGACGCCCCCGGCGACAACCGACCCGCTCAGAATTCGCGCATTTCTCGCCAGGTACCCGGCGATCGTCAGCGCCAGACTGGATTTCCCGCATCCGGATTCGCCGACAAGGCCATAGCTGCCGTTCTGCCGGATCGACAGGTTCAAGTCCCTGAGGACGGTTTGGGTCCGACCCTGGACGTCGAAGCCGACCGTCAGCCCGCGCACCAGCAACGCGAAACGTTCCTCGGCGCCTGGGGCAATCTCGCGCTGTTTTTCTTGTTCTTTCACGCGCCCACACCCCGGTCCTGGAGCGCATCCACCATGAGATAGATCGCGATTACGAAACTTGCGATGGCCAGCGCCGGGAAGAGCACCGGCCACCAGATCCCGGTCATCAATTGCGTGTACTGGGCGGAAATCTGGAGACCCCAGGCGGGCTCGGGCGGCTGCACGCCCAGGCCGAGGAAAGCCAGGCTCGCGAGCGCGAAGGCCGACAGTCCGATCCGCGTCGTGAACTCCACGAGCACGACGCCGAGCGCATTGGGCAGCAGCTCGCGGAACATGATGTAGAGAGAGCTCTCGCCGCGTAGCTGAGCCATGGACACGTAGTCCTGGTAGCGAAGGGTTATGACAACCGACTTTATGGTCCTGGCCACCGCCCAGGCGTCGCCGAATCCGATCGCGAACACGATCGCGAAAAACGAATGTCCGAGCGCGGTGACCACGAGCAGCGCGAAGATCAAGCCCGGGATCGACATGATGGTCTCGCCGATCCTGGACAGCACGCCGTCGATGACGCGCCCGAAATATCCGGCGAGAAGGCCGAGGCAGAGACCGAGGAATGTCGCGAACGCTGCGGCGCAGAGCGAATACGTGACGATGTCGCGCGCCCCGACGATCACGCGCGACAGTACGTCTCGCCCGAGGTCGTCGGTGCCGAATGGATGCGTCAGCGACGGATACAGCAACTCGGAATCCAGATCGACCTTGACCGCGCTGTAGGGAGCGATGGCTGGCCCCAGGACCGCGCACAGCGTCCAGAACAGAAGTATGGCGGCTCCGATCACGAAGCCCTTTTTGCGCAGCCGCCACAGCCTGCCCGACATCCACCGATCGTTCGCACGCGGACGCGCACGAGGAGCTTGACCTGTCTCGCCGAGCGCACTCTCGACCCGCGCCATCATTGTGAAAGCACTTCGCTCCGGACACGGGGATTGAGCGTCATCTGGAGCAGGTCGGCGACCAGCGTCATCACGATGTAGGTGCACCCGATAACCAGCGCCGAGGCCTGCAACGTCGGGAAGTCCTTGTGAGCGGCCGCCTGAAATATGAGCAGGCCGAGGCCCGGGTAGTTGAACAGCCGCTCGATGACGACCAGGCCGCCGAACAGGTAGCCGACCTGGGTCGCGATCACCATGACGGCGGGCAGCACCGCGTTCGGCACCACGTGTCCGATCACCACCCGTGACGTGCTCAGCCCTTTCACGAATGCCGTCCGCGTATAGTCCGCTTCGAACGCTTCGATAGTGCCTGCCCTGGCCACCCGTGCCACGTAGCCGAAGAGCACCGCGGCGAGCGCGATGCTTGGCAAGATCAGGTGATAAAGCGTCGAAAGAAAGCCGGCGTCCGGCGCCGCCGTGGCGGCGACCGGGAACAGCGGTATCTTGATCGCAAAGACCACGATCAGGACGATGCCGGTCACGAATTCCGGCACGACCATCACCGACATGGCGAACATCGTCACCACCCGGTCCCACACCGATCCCCTGAACACGCCCGTCGAGATACCGCCAAACAGAGAGAGCGGCAGGATGACGACGAGGGCTACGATGCACAGCTTGATCGAATTGAACGCGGCCGCGCCTAGAAGCTGAGAGACCGGAAGTCCGTAAATCACCGACTCGCCGAAGTCGCCGTGCAACGCGCCTTGCAGCCAATCCAGATAACGCACGACCACCGGCCGATCGTAGCCCAGGCTCCTATTCAGCGTGTCGACGGCTTCCGGCGTCGCGGAGGCGCCCAGGATCGCGAGACCGGGGCTTCCGGGCAGGACCTGCCCGAGAAAGAACACGCATGCGCTCAGTATCCAGAGGGTCAGCGCTCCGTTCGCACAGCGCCGCACCACGTAGAGTGCAAGGCGCTGTCCAGTTCGGCGGCGGCGTTCCTTCCCGGATGGCAGAACCTTCCGAAACCAGGAACGGTTACGCGACGCGAGCGTCATTTAGAATTATCGCCCCTCCTGCAGTCTGAACGACTCCGGAGACATTCGGAAGCGACGCAGTGAGGTAGTCCTCGAAGAAGCCCCAGATCCCCGGCGTCTCCTCGAGCAGCAACCGCTCAATTTTGCCGGCGATCTCCTTCTGGGCGTCCAACGCGCTGGTGGCCACATATTGCGCGTATAGCGAGTCGTACGTGCTATTGCGGAAATGCGACGTGTTCCTCGTCCCGTCGCTCGTCAACTGGGACTGCAGGAAGATATTGGGCACGCCCCGCGAGCCGGAAGCGGTCATGGCTACCTGGCTGTCCAGCTGTGGCGAGCTGCCGAAATGATCCGACCCCAGGAACTGCTCGGTGTTCATTACGATCAGATCGGTCCGCACGCCCACCTCCTGCAGAGATGACTGGAATACCTGGGCGTATTTCGAATTGACGTCGTAGTCCCACACGTGGATCGGCAGCACGTAGTCCATGGGATAGTTCGCCGCCGCAAGCAGCGCCTTGGCCTGATCGAGATCCTGCGTCCTTTGCGGCACGGTGCTGTCGGTCGAGGCGAATACCGGAGCGAAGGGGCTGTCATTGCCGATCTGCCCGTAGCCCGAATACAGGTGCTTGACCAGGCTCTCGCGGTCGAGGGTGAGGGCGAAAGCGCGACGGACCCTTGCGTCTTTCAGCGGATCGAGATCGACCCGCATGAGGATCGGCGAGCAGGTGTAGGAGTGGACGCTGTTGACCCTGTAGTCGGTCGAATTTTGGATCAGCGCAGCGCCGTTCGTCGGCGAGAAATTCCCGATGCACTGCACGTCCTTCGACTGCAGGCCGAGCGTCATCGCGACTTCGTCCTGGTAGAATATGAATACGACCTGCTCCAACGCCGGCTTGGGGCCCCAGTAGTTCGGGTTTCTGACGAAAGTAGCCCGCTGGTTCGGAAGATACGACTTCATCACGAACGGCCCGGTACCGAGCCAGGTCTTTGAGAACTCTCCCTTCTGGTAGCTGCTGGGCAGAATCAGGGCGCTGGCGTTGTCGGATGAGGCCAGCCAGGGGAAGTTTCCGTTCGGCGCGTCGAGGTCGAACCTCACCGTATAATCGTCGATCGCCTTTGCCCCGCCCTTGGACAGAACCCCGCCCAGTGCCTCCAGGCCGTTGGTGCCGTTGTCGGGATCGACCAGCCTCTCGAAGGTCGTGACAACGTCGTGCGCCGTCATGCTGGTTCCGTCGGAGAACTTGACGCCTTGGCGGATATTGAATGTCCAGGAGTCCGATTTGTCGTTGGCGCTCCAGCTCGTGGCCAGCACCGGCTTGAGTACGGGCTGTCCGTACGACAGGCAGAGGTACTCGCCGACCTGGCACGCCACGGCAACCGACGAGTTGTCTGCCAGGATCCAGGGGTCGATTTCGGCGCCCGGGGCTAGCACCCCGATGGTCAGTGTCCCGCCTGCCGAATTGGAGTCGTCCGCCTGAGCGGCCTTAAGGAAATTGGGAAGTCCGAGCGAAATTCCGGCGGCCGATGCGACGCGAAGGAGTTGCCTTCTGCTGATCGCGCCGGACAGGTACTTCGCCATGAGGGAGTCCGCTACGGCGTCACTTTCAAACCGGTGATCAATCCGACCTTTACGCGACATTTCCATCAGCTCCTCTGCTGGGGAATTGCCCCTTTCGTACGACGCAAGCCTCTTTCTGTCAATCAACTTTGAACAGTTGCTTGACAGTTCTTTAGGCAATGTTTGAGCGATCTGGCCTATTTTCCGGCCAAGTAGCGCAGGATTTGTGCGATATTGCGTCTGTTCACGGGATGGTCGCAGGATATCTGTCCGACAGCTTGGCGGACAACGCGACTTTGGAAGATGTCAGTCAGGCTGCATGAAACGGGCGGACGCCGTTCACACAGGCACGTGGGCGATTCACTTCTCGGCGGGCAGCGGCTCAAAAAGAGTCGTAGCCCGGCGCACCGCATGGATTCGTTGCTGCCGCTCGACGCGGCCAAAAGCGGCTGGGCAGGAAGGAGGAGCCCGACGTCGCCCCGACGAACGGCGAGAGCCCGGCCCAATGCCGGCTTCTAGGGACCGCCGTTGAGAAGCCGGTGACGGCTTTCCAGGATGTGTTTGCGCATCAGATCGCGGGCGCCGTCGGCATTCCCGGCAGCAATTGCAGCGTAGATGGCTTGATGCTCCGTTCGCCGGCGTTCCGAGCGTTCCTGCGGATCGCGAATTCCGAGCTGGCGCCCGAGGGTCATCGCGAACAGCAGGTGATCGCAGATGCTGCGCATCGTGAACTCATAGTAGGGGTTGCCGGCGGCGCGGGCGACGGCGAGGTGAAATTCGAAATCGGTAGTCGCGTCGGTATGCGGAACGCCGGTCTCCGACTGAACGCGGGAGAGCGCCTCCTCGACAAGGTGTATCAGGCTGCGATGGGGGTTGGACGCAGCGGCTGCAGCGGCAGCCCCCTCCACTTCGGCGCGGAATTCGTGGCACTGCAGGACTTGATTGATGCCGCCGATCGGGCCGATCTCGGCTTTGCTGTTGCCGATCCGGCTGCGAACGAAGCTCCCCGAGCCCTTGCGGGAGGTGACCAGCCCGTCGTCCCGAAGCCGGGCAAGCGCCTCGCGGATCACCGGCCGCGATACGCTGAACATCTCTGCAAGCTTGGCTTCCGACGGGAGCCTGCCGGCCTCGGGAAACTCCTGCCGGACGATCTTGTCCAGGACAGCGTTGTATACCCGGTCGCCCAGATTTTGATTCATGGATTGTTCTCTGGTCGGCCAACGGCCGGGGCGAATCCCTCAATTTGGCGTTGCATGCGCAACCCTGTATGACGGGCAGTCGGCGTTGGCAATGACCCCTTATATAGGCGCCCACCTGCCTGACAGAATACATAATCTGATTGACAGGATAGCGGCGCCATGCAATCCTGAACCCGCATTGAAACGACGCAGTCTCGAACGAGCGGTGCCGAGCGTCAGGCGGTTGCCTGACGAGCCGCACGTCCAGGTGGGTTTTGTCCGTCCATGCGCATTGCTAACGTCGAGGCCCTTCATCTCTCGATTCCGGTTGTTCGGGAGGTAGCGGACGGCACGCAGGACGTTCTTCTGGTCAGGGTCACGACGGATGAAGGCATCGTCGGTCTCGGCGAGGTCGTCTCGTCGTCCTACATCGGCCGCGCCATCATCGAAGCACCGAAGTCGGCGCCCCGGCGGCATGGTCTGGCCGCCGTCCTGATCGGCAAGGATCCGCTCGATCCGGTCGCCCGTTGGCACGACATGTACGAGGCGAGCCGCTGGTACGGCCGAGCCGGTGCTGCGCTGCATGTGATCAGCGGCATCGACACCGCCCTTTGGGACATCGTCGGCAGGGCACAGGGCAAATCGGTCGCCGAAGTCTGGGGCCGCAAGCGCGACAAGGTGCGCGCCTACGCCAGCGTGCTTTTCCCCGAGACCGCGGCGGAAGCGGCGGAACTGACCGAAAGGATGCTCGCCAAGGGCGTCACGGCCATCAAGTACGGCTGGGGACCGTTCGGCCGCGAGCGCGCCCGTGATCTCGCGCTCATGACGGCGATCCGCAGAACGGCCGGCGACGACGTCGAGATCATGGTCGATGCCGGCCGCATATGGGATGCCGCAACCGCCATTGACCGCGGCAACGAGCTGTTCGAGCGGTTCAACATTACGTGGCTCGAGGAGCCGCTGCATGACGAGGACTTCGACGGCTACCGGGTTCTCGCCGCAGCGGCGAAGGGACGGATTGCCGCCGGCGAGGCGGAGGACACCTTCGCCGCTTTCGCAAAGCTGCTCGACAACGGCGTCCACGTCGTCCAGCCGGATGTCGGCCGCGCCGGCGGATTGACCATCTGCCGTCGCGTGTCGGAAGCGGCCGCGGCGCACAAGGCGTGGGCGGTGCCCCACTGCTTCGGCACCGGCGTCAATCTGGTTGCCTCCATCCAATGGATGGGCGCGGCGGCGGACGCGCCATTCAACGAATATCCGTTCACCGATTCGCCGCTGCGAAACGAATTGATCGCCGGCGTCCCCGATCCCGTCGACGGGATGATCCCCATTCCCGATGCTCCCGGACTGGGGATCGAGCTGAATGAATCTGTTGTTCAACGATATAGGGTGGCGTGACGCTGGTCGCGCTAGTCGAGCTTATGACGCGGTCCATGCCGGAAATCACCAGAGACGTCTCGACGCTTTACCGCTACGTCGACCACACTTGGCCCGAGATCGGCGAGGCCGCCGCGCTCAACAAGGTCGTGATCCTGCCGACCGGCTCGGTCGAGGATCACGGCTACCATCTGCCCCTCGACATGGATCACCAGGTCGAAAAGATCTGCCTGGAAGCCGGCCGCCGGCGGCCTGATCTCTTTCTGATCGCGCCGCTCGTGCCTTATGGCTTCAACCTCCATCACATGGATTTTCCCGGAACGGTCCACGTCACCTCGGCGCATTTCATCGGGTACGTCTCCGACATCTGCAAAAGCTTTGCCCATCACGGCTTCAACAAGATCCTGATCGTCAACGGTCACGGCTCGAACATGCCGAACCTCGACCTCGCCGCGCGCAAGACCGTGCTGGAGAGTGACGCCCATTGCGCCGTTGTCATGTGGACCAGCCTATGCGCGAAAACGTTCGGCGAAATCCGCCAGACGCCCTGGCCCGGCTCCAGCCATGCCGAAGAAATCGAGACCTCCCTCTATCTCCACATCGACGAGTCGCGCGTGCAGATGGACAAGGCGGTGAAAGAGATTCCGGAGCAGTGGACGAAGTCGCCGTTTTTCTATCGCGACCTGCAAAAGGGGTCGCCCGTCTCTTTCATGGATTGGTGGTCGCGATGGAACGAGAGCGGCGTCGCCGGCGATGCGTCGGTCGCGACCAAGGAGACGGGTCGAATTCTTTGGGAGGACACGATCAAGAACCTGACCGCGATGTGCGAGGAGTATCGCAAGATGCCGATCCGCAAGAGGATCGACTACCACACGCATGACAAGGGTCACGCCGACCTGGAGTTCTGATGAACAAGCGGCGTCAGGCGCCGCGCCGAAACCAGAATGAATCGGTCCACCGCGCATGATTCCTGAAAGCCGACCGCTGCGCATGGCGATGCTTCTGCGGGACGACAACGTCTTCCATCAGCAATGCCCGCGCTCGTACCTGGCGGGAACAGCGGAGCGTCACGGCGTGCACCTGACGGTTATCGGCGCGCCGGATGCGCTGCCGGGTGCGCTCGCCGATGCCGACATCTTCGTCGGAAGCGAGACCCCGCCGGATGTGCTGGCGATGGCGCCCGGGCTTGCGTGGATTCATGCGATCGCCGCAGGGGTCGAAAAAGTCATGGTGCCGGCGATCCGCGATTCCAACGTCCGCGTCACCAACAGCGCCGGAACCATGGCGCCCGAGGTCGCCGAGCACGCTCTGGCGCTGACCTTGGCGCTCACCCGGCGGATCGACCGCGCCGTCGTCGCCCAGCGCGGTCACGAATGGGCGCCGATCAGGCGCGACCATCCGCCGATCAGCCTTGGCGATTTGCTCGTCGGCATCGTCGGCTACGGCCGCATCGGCCGCGCCATCGCCGCCCGCGCCGCCGCGTTCGGCGCGCGCGTGATCGGCTTGCGCCGGCTGCCGGCCGAGCCGGATGGGCATGCCGAGCAGATTCTTGGCCGCGATGGATTGGTCGAGCTGCTTTCCCGCGCCGACGTCGTCATGGCGGCACTGCCCGACGTCCCCGATGCGCACGGCATGTTTGGCGCAAGAGCCTTTCAGGTGATGAAGCCAACCGCGTATTTCATCAACGTCGGGCGCGGCGCCGTTGTCGATGAGATCGCGCTCGCGCGGGCCCTGGGCAACGGGTTGATCGCCGGTGCCGCCTGCGACGTCTTCCGCGAGGAGCCACTTCCCGCCGACAGCCCGCTCTGGGATGCGCCGAACTTCATCATGTCGCCGCATCTCGCCGGCGGTTCGCAGCACGTGTGGAAGCGGGTCATCGACCTTCTCTTCGACAACGTCGAGCGCTGGCGCCGCGGCGCGCCGCTGTTAAACGAAGTCGACAAGGCCTCGGGATACTGACGGGCGGACCGGATAATGACCCACACGATCATCAAGACCACCGGGGCGCCAGGGCCGAAGCGTCACTTCTCCCAAGGCAGCCGCCACGGGCCGTTGATCTTCACGTCTGGCCAGGGCCCGGTTGACCCGGCGACCGGAACGATCGTCACGAGCGATATTGCCGAACAGACCCGCCAGACGTTCGCCAACCTCGCGGCCATCCTCGCTGCCGAGGGCAGCTCGCTCGCCCATGCGCTGAAGGTCAACGTCTACCTCAGGCGCATGGAAGACATCGCCAAGGTCGATGAAGTCTTCCGCGAGATGTTCCCCGGCGAACCTCCGCCCCGGACCGCCATCGGCGCTGCTTTGGGATCACCCGGCTCGCCTGACCGGCCGGGGATGGACATCGAAATCGACCTCGTCGCCTACGTCCCGGTTCGCGACGAATGACCGGTCTGCCCGCTTCCGGTGGCTGGCCACCGCCCGGCCCTTGCGCATGGAGGAGAGCGTGAAGACAACCCCCGTCACCCCCAACGACCTTGCCCGATCGGTGATAGCCGTCCCGCCGCTCGCCCGGCGAGCCGACCTGGCCATCAACGACGAAGCGAACCGCGCGCTGGTCGCGCACATGAAGGCCGGCGGTGTCGGCACGTTCCTCTACGGCGGCAATGCCAACTTCTACAACATCGGCCTGTACGAGTATGCGCGCATCCTTGATGCGTTGACGGAGTGGGTCGGCACCGACGACCTCGTCATTCCATCGGCCGGTCCGGCCTACGGCACGCTGATGGATCAGGCCGAGATCCTGCGCGAGCGCGCGTTTCCCACGGCAATGGTCCTGCCGGCAACGTTCGCGGCGACGCCGGCTGGCGTCATGACCGGAATTCGCCGCTTCGCCGACCGGTTCGGGCGGCCGGTCGTTCTTTACATCAAGTCGGAAACGTACCTTTCACCGATGGACGCCACCGCTCTGGTCGACGACGGCATAGTCAGCTTCGTGAAATACGCCATCGTCAGGAAGAACCCCGCTGACGACGCGTTTCTCTCCGATCTGGTTGAGCGGGTCGACCGCCGCATGATCGTCAGTGGAATGGGAGAGCAACCGGCGCCGGTCCACCTGAAGGCCTTCGGCCTGCAAGGCTTCACCTCGGGGCTGGTCTGCACCGCGCCGACTGCGTCCACAGCGCTGCTGCGCGCCCTGCAATCCGGCGATGATGCACGCACGGAACGGATCCTGTCGGCCTTCCGCGAACTGGAGGACTTGCGCGACCGGATCAATCCGATCCGGGTACTTCATGAAGCGGTGTCCCTGAGCGGCATTGCCGATATGGGGCCGATGCTGCCCTATCTCAGCGGCCTCGAGGCCCATGACCGAACACGCGTGGAACGCACCGTCCGTCAACTGATCACGGTGCAGGCCACACAGGCCAAATGATTGATTTCATTGGTGCCGCGGAAGGGATTCGAACCCCCGACCCTCGCATTACGAATGCGATGCTCTACCAACTGAGCTACCGCGGCTTGCCGAAGGCGGCGCATTGATAACCGCGCTCGCCCGGCGGTTCAAGCCGTGTGGCCGCGATGGAACAATGGCAGCGCCGGCCCGTCGTCCTGCTCGTTTTCGAGGCCGGGGCCAGGGTCGTCCGGCGCCCGCGCCATGGGCCGGGCGCCCTTGGGCGGCGGGCCGGCTGGCACCAATTCCCCTGCGGGAACCTGGCGTAACACTGGTTCGGAGATCGCGGGCGCCGTCGCTGGCTGTGCAGTCGTCCCAAGCTCGATCGCCGGAGACGCCGCATCCGAGGCATTGTCCGGCGCCTCTATCTCAAAAGTGGCTCGCACCGGCAGCCGGTCGGCGGGAACCTTCCATTCGAACGCGTCGAGCTGTCCAGATATCGGCGACACCGGCTCCCAGCGTTCGTAGACCTGGCCATCCGCAATCCACGCCGGGTCGCGTGGCGCGGACAGGGCGCGGGTGAGCCACTGGCGCACGCGGCCCTGGTCGCCGGTCTCGCCAGCCTCGATCTCCGCCATCAGGAGGCAGACCCGCTCCGTCGGATTGGCGCGCATCATTCCGCCGAGCGCCGTGCGCGCCTCCTGCCATTCGTGCGCATCGATCGCCGCTCGCGCCACCGCCATCGCGCCTTCGGGATTGTTGGCGCGCAGATCCGCCAACCGCTGTACGCGCTTCAGCCGGTCACGCACCGAGTCTCCCGGCCGCACCGCGCCATAGGCTTCCGCGATTTCGGGATTTGGCGAGGCTTTCCACGTTGCCTCGAGGATGCGGGTCGCGCGGCGATAGTCGCCTGCACGTGCAAATAGACGGGCCGCGGTTGTTGCAGCGGGCACAAGCTCCAGCGCCAGCTTGTGCGCCTCGAGCGCCAGCGCCCGCGCCTCGTCCGGCTCGCCTGCTTCCAGCTCCATCGCGCGCGCCGTATCGAGCACCGCGCGGTAGCGGCGCGCCTTTTCCTTGTCGATCAGCTTGGCGTCGGTGTTCGCGGTCAAGGTCGCGAGCGCGCCCTGCCAGTCCCCCGCGCGTGACTGATACTCAAACAGCGCAGTGCCGGCCCACGCGATCTTCGGCTGGATGCGGGTCGCTTCCTCGGCGAACGCGCGCGCCGCGGCGTGCTCGCCCTGCCGCCGTGCCTCGACGAACAGGCCGTGCAGTCCAAGGATGCGCGTGTCGTGCTCCGCCGACAGCGCCTCGAACGCGGAACGCGCCGCCGGAGCGTCACCCGCGATCTGCGCGGCCTGCGCCGAAAGCAGCAAGACCAGCGGCTCCTTGCCAAGCAATGACTGCGATTCTTGGGCAGCCCTGCGCGCCGCTCTAACATCGCCCGCACCAACTGCGATCATGCCACGCGTCAGTGCGCGGTAGCCGCGGTCGCGACGGCGCGCACCGAGGAAATGGCCGACCGACTGCGGCCGCGACACGATCCAGCGCACCAGCGCGCCGATGAGCCCGATCGCCAGCACCAGCAGCACCACCGCCAGCACCGCGACCATCAGCGACGTGCGGATTTCCTGACCCTGCCACAAGAGGACCAGCCCGCCCGGCCGGTCCGCCAGCCAGACGAAACCGGCAGCGGCGATGAAGATGAGCGCGACGACGACCAGCAGACGCAGCATCGGCTACCCGGCCTTCGGCGGATCGAGGGTACGCGCGACCTTGTCGACCAGCAGGTCGAGCTGCACGCGGTCGGCGGCCTTCGCCGCCCACGCAGCCGAGGCGTCTTTCCCCGCTTGCGGCAGGGCATCGCGCTCGCTGAGCGCGGCGGCGAGATCGCCTTTCGCCACATCGTCCTTCATGCGCGACACGACCGCAGGCGGATCCGTGCCTGCCACTGGACCGGCCGGGCGGATCGTGACGAGGGTATTGAAGATGCGCTGAAGGATGCCCGTGTTCGGATCATTGGCCGATGTTGCGGCGAGGATCGCATCCGCCACCGCCGGAAACTCGGCTGCGAGCGAAGCCGCATCGGCAACGCCCTTCGCCGCATAGGGCCGCAGCGTCGCGATGTCGTCGCCCGCGATCCCCAGCGCCGCGACCATGTCGACGTCATCGGCGAACGGCATGCTGCCCTGTGCTCCACGCCGCAGCGCCGCCACCGCCAGGCCGCGCGTCGCCGCTTCACCACCGGTCACGACGGCAGGCGCAGCCGCGGCTTTCGCCTCGGCGGCCGCCACACGATCGGCCAGTGCCTTCACCTGCGCCTCGGAATCGGCGAGCTGCGTGGCCAGCGCATTGACCGCCTCCGGAGCCGCACCGGTTCCGGCCGCAGCACCGACCTCGAGGCGCGCGACACGCTCGGTCAGCGCCGCGAAAGCGTCCTGGGTGATCGGCTTCGGCAGCCCGTCGATGCGCTTACCGAGCGCCGTGACGCTTGCCGACAGCGCATCGAGGTCGCCGCGGCTGGCCACCATGTTGCGCACGGCGTTCAGCGAATCGACCTTATCGCTGATCGTCTTCAGATCGGTGCGCAGCGCCGGCAAAGCCTCGGTCATGGATTCCACGGCAGCCAGTCGCCGATCGAGACCGGTGACCATGTCGGCGGTCGCCTTGGATTGATCAAGCGCCTGATTCGCCGTGCTGCGCGCCGGCGATGGCCACAACCCGACGAGCTGCAGCAAGAACACGACCACCAGCGCAATCACCGCACCGGCGAGACCGGCGAGCGCACTCTGCCGCCATTGTTCATCGCCGCCCGGCGTACGCGCGGACGGGGGCGAAGGTGGGGGTGGAGGAGGCGGAGGCGGAGGCGGCGGATCAGGCCGACGACCGGTGCGCGGCTCGGCCGGCCGGCCATCGTCCTTCGCCGGGCCGGCGGCCAGATCGATGGTCACCGGCGGGCGCTGGCGCGGCCCGCCCTTGGGTTCGTCCTCGTCCGCGGCCATGGTCTCCTCGTATGGTCGGGTCCCGTCGCCCACAATACAGGCTAAACCGCCGTGCGCCCAACCGGCGGAATCAGGGCAAGCAGCGCATCCTCGTCGGGCCGCGCCGCCACCCGCAATGGCAGGTGGCGCACGATCTCGGCGACCTGTTCCGAGATCACGTAGGCGATCAGGCCGGAAGGATGAATACCCGCAATATCGAGGAGATCACGGAAGGCGCGCGCAGTGCGTCGCGAATAAAGCAGGACGCCATCGAGCGCACGTTGCGTCAGCGCGGCGTGCACATTGTCGGAAAACGCGGGCGCCACATCCGCCTGGTACGCCTCGATCACCCGCACATCGTATCCCGCCGCCGACAATCCTGCCGCCACCCCGCCGGCGCGGTCGCGCGCGGCCGGATATACCAGCGGCCCGCCCGGCCGCGCCGCGATCACCGTCTTGACCAGCGCGCCGGCGTCGCCTGCTCCGCCGCGCACGTTGCGAAACCCGAGTTCGGCCGCCGCCCGCGCGGTCGCCGGCCCGGCGGCGAACACAGGCACCTCGCGCCAATTCGCGCCTTGCGGCCAACGTGACAATGCCCGCAACGCGTTCTGGCTGGTCACCAGCAGCGCGCCGGGCAGCGGCACATCGACCGGCGGCGGCGCGAAAGCGATGGTCAGCAGCGGCTCGACCAGCACCGTGTGACCATCCGCCCGCAAGCGCTCAGCCGTACGCTGGGCGTCCTGCTCCGGGCGGGTGACCAGGAGGCGCACGGCTAGCGCCGCACTACGAAAAAGCCGGGACCACCGCGTGCCAGCAAAGTCTCCCCGGCCTCACGCCCAAGCCGCTCGCCATCCGCCGCTGCCCCCTTCACCGCGATGTCGTGCGCCGCGACGCCGTCGGGGCTGATGATGATACCGCGAAACGTCAGCTGCGTGCCGTCCAGGGTAGCCAGCCCGCCGATCGGCGTGCGGCACGAGCCATCGAGCACGGCGAGATACGCCCGCTCCGCCGCCAGTGCGATCGAGGACGCGCGGTCGTCAAGCATCGCCACCCGCTGGCGCGTCACGATGTCGTCCTCGCGCGCGGCGATCGCGATGGCGCCCTGCCCCGGAGCGGGCAGCCACGCGTCGGTCTCCATGAAGCTCGCCACGCGGTCGAGCAGCCCGAGCCGCAGCAGCCCGGCGGCGGCCAGCAGCGTCGCCTCCGCCTCGCCTTCCGAAATCTTGCGCAGCCGCGTGTCGACGTTGCCGCGCAGGTCCACCACGCGGAGGTCGGGCCTCAGCCGCAGCGCCAGCGCCCGCCGGCGCAGCGATGACGTGCCCAGCACCGCGCCCTCGGGCAAATCGGTCAGCCGCGTCACGCCCGGCGAGATGAACGCATCGCGCACGTCCTGCCGCGGCAGGGTCGCAGCAATCACGATGCCATCCGGCAGCCGCGTCGCCATGTCCTTGGCGGAATGCACGCCGATGTCGATGCGCCCGTCGAGCAGGGCCTCGTCGATCTCCTTGGTGAACAGACCCTTGCCGCCGGCCTCGGCGAGCGGCCGGTCGGTGATGCGATCGCCGGTCGTCTTGATCGCCACGATCTGGATGGCCTCGGGGGCGATCTGCAGGCGCTGAGCCAGGCGCGAGCGCGTTTCCTCCGCCTGCGCCAGTGCCAGCGGGCTGCCGCGCGTTCCGATACGAATCTCGTGCGATTGCAAGGCGGAAGTCCGGGTGTTACGGCCTTTGTCGCGGTCAGTTTAGGTACCGCGCAGCGTCGTGCAAGCAAGGTCATTCCACGCACCCATGACCCTCGTTCTCGGCATTGAATCGAGCTGTGACGAGACCGCTGCCGCGGTGGTGGAGCGGCGCGCCGACGGCAGCGCGCACATCGTCTCCGACATCGTGCTGTCCCAGGTCGAGGATCACGCCCTGTTCGGCGGGGTCGTGCCCGAGATCGCCGCCCGCGCGCACGTCGAGGCGTTGGACGGCATTGTCGGCGCCGCACTCCGCCAGGCCGGGGTCCCGCTGTCGGGTGTCGATGCCGTTGCCGCGACCGCGGGTCCGGGGCTCATCGGCGGCGTGCTGGTCGGGCTCACTACCGCCAAGGCTATCGCGCTCGCCGCACGGAAGCCTCTGATCGCGGTGAACCACCTCGAGGGCCACGCGCTGACCGCGCGTCTCACCGACAACCTGCCGTTCCCCTATCTCCTGCTTCTGGTTTCCGGCGGCCACACGCAATTCGTGTCGGTGGAGGGCGTCGGCCAATATCGCCGCATGGGCACCACCATTGACGATGCGCTGGGTGAGGCCTTCGACAAGGCGGCCAAGCTGCTCGGCCTGCCCTACCCCGGCGGCCCGGCGGTGGAGCAAGCCGCCAAGCGAGGCAACCCGACCCGCTTTGCTCTGCCGCGTCCGCTCATCGATCGCGCCGGCAGCGACTTCTCCTTCTCGGGCCTGAAGACAGCCCTTCGCCTGGCCGCGGAGGAAATCGCGCCGCTGTCCGATCAGGACGTCGCCGACCTCTGCGCCTCCTTTCAGGCGGCAGTGACCAACGTCGTCGCCAATCGCGCGCGCCATGCCATCGCGCAATTCGTCAACGAGCATCAGGTGCCCGGCATCCTGGTCGTCGCCGGAGGCGTTGCCGCAAACGAAGCCATACGCATGGCGCTGCGCGCCGAGGCCGAGCACCACGCTTTCCGCGTCGTCGCGCCGCCGATCCGTCTCTGCGCCGACAACGCCGCGATGATCGCCTGGGCCGGCGCGGAGCGCCTTGCCCTCGGCCTCACCGACGCGATGGACGTCGCCGCCCGTCCGCGCTGGCCTCTGGACACAGTATCGGCACCGGTCTTCGGCACCGGTGCGAAAGGCGCCAAGGCGTGATGCGCGACGATCCGATGGTCAGTATCGTTGGCGGCGGCGCCTGGGGCACGGCGCTGGCGCTCACCGCGGCGCGCGCCGGCCGCCGCGTCATGCTCTACGCCCGCGATCCCGCCACCGTCGCGGCGATCAACGAGCGGCAGGAAAACGTCACGCGCCTGCCCGGCGTGAAGCTCGCCGGGCCGATCACCGCCACGTCCGATCCGCTCGCCATCGTCGCCACCGACATCATCATCATCGCCATCCCGGCGCAGCAGGTGCGCGCGACGCTCACGACCTTCGCGCCACATCTCATCGCCGGCACGCCCGTGGTGATCGCCGCCAAGGGGCTGGAGCGTGGCACCGACAAGCGCCTGTCCGAGGTTGTCGCCGAAGTCGCGCCGCTGGGTGAGCCCGCGGTCCTCTCCGGCCCGAGCTTCGCCAGCGACGTCGCGCGCGGTCTCCCGACCGCCGTGACCATCGCGGCGGCCGACGAGGGACTAGCCCTCGATCTTTGCCACGCGCTGTCCACCCCCGCTTTCCGCCCCTACGCCGAGACCGACATCATCGGTGTCGAGATCGGCGGCGCGGTGAAGAATGTGCTGGCGATCGCCGCCGGCATCGTCGCGGGCCGCAAGCTGGGCGCCAGCGCGAGCGCCGCGCTGGTCGCGCGCGGCTTCGCCGAGCTCCGCCGCCTGGCCGAAGTGCTGGGGGCACGGCCCGAAACGCTGATGGGGCTCTCCGGCCTCGGCGACCTGACGTTGACGTGCTCCGGCGCCCAGTCGCGCAACTTCAGCTTCGGCTTCCATCTGGGCTCGAGCGGCGATCCCGCCGCGCCGCATCCGCTGGCCGAAGGCATCGCCACCGCGGCCGTCGCCCGCGATCTCGCCCGCCATCACGCGATCCTCATGCCCATCGTCGAGGCGGTCGCCGCCATCATCGACGGCGACCTGTCGATCGACGCGGCGATCGAGGGCCTGATGACGCGGCCAATCAAGCGCGAGGCCGGCTGATCTAGACGCGCGTGTGCGCCGCTTCTAGTTTCAGCGCAACTTGAGGGAGGCGTGCGATGGCGTACTGGCTGTTCAAGTCGGAGCCGGGTTCGTGGTCGTGGGACCAGCAGGTGAAGGCGGGCAAGGCCGGGACCGAATGGACCGGCGTCCGCAACTTCACCGCCCAGGCCAACATGAAGGCGATGAAGAAGGGCGACGAGGGCTTCTTCTACCATTCCGGTGAGGGCAAGGAGATCGTCGGCATCGTCAGCGTCGTCAAGGAAGCCCACCCGGAGCCCGGCGCCGACGGCGAGTGGAGCTGCGTCACCCTTGCCGCCGTGAAGCCGGTGCCGAAGCCGGTCACGCTGGCCGACGTCAAGGCCGACAAGAAATTCGCCGGGATGGCGCTGGTCAAATATTCCCGCCTGTCCGTCCAGCCCGTCACCGACGCCGAGTGGAAGGCCGTATCGAAGATGGCCGGCCTCTAGATGCGGCGGGCCGTCGCGGACGGCTGCAATCTTCAGCAATAATCCGCGCGCCGCGTCTCTGCTAGAAGGGTGCCGCGGCATATTGGGTTGGGGGATTCATGCGCCTTGCGCTCATCGCGTTGGCGGCCATAACGGCCGCCGGCCTCGCCACGCCTGCCTTTGCTGCATGCGGCGACGCAACCGCACTCGGCATATCCCGCACCGTCAGCGTCGATCCGACCGGCGGTTTCGCCGTCGGCTCGATGCAGCGCTATCGCGGCAGCCTTGGCCTCGAGCCGGGCGAGGTGGTGCTCACCTTCGACGACGGGCCGATGCCGGGGCGCACCGACAAGGTGCTGGACGCGCTCGACGCTGCGTGCGTGAAGGCGACCTTCTTCGTCGTCGGCCGCATGGCGCGCGCCTATCCCGATCTGCTCGCCCGCGAGGCGGCCGAAGGTGAAACCATTGGCACGCACAGCTGGAGCCATCCGACGACGCTGGCGCGCCTGTCCTACGACGCCGGCGCCCGCCAGATCGACCGCGGCATCGCCGCGATCGCCGCCCTGCTCGGCCATGCTCCGGCGCCCTTCTTCCGCTTCCCCGGCTTCGGCGACAGCCGCGCGCTCCGCCAGAAGCTCAACGACCAGGGCATCGCGATATTCGGCGCTGACGTCGTCGGCTCCGACTGGACCGGCATCTCGGCGGACGCGATCCGGCGCAACGTGCTGCGCCGGTTGAAGCAGCACAACGGCGGCATCGTCATGCTGCACGACATCAAAAAGGCGACGGCGAAGATGCTGCCGCAACTTCTGGCTGACCTGAAGCTTGCCGGCTACCGCATCGTCGCGATCGTGCCGACCGCACCTGTTGCTGCCCTCTGAGGCTTGCGCCCCTCCGGTGTGAGGGGATTAACTGCTTCCAAGCGCCCGGGAGGATGTGGCGCGTGGAGGCTGCGGAATGTCCGACAAGGTTTATGCGGTTCCTGCCGAGTGGGCGAAGCGCGCCTGGGTGGACGACGCCAAGTACAAGGCGATGTATGCGCGCTCTGTCGACGACCCGAACGGCTTCTGGGCCGAGCACGGCAAGCGCATCGACTGGATCCGCCCTTTCACCAAGGTGAAGAACACCGACTTCCATGCCCCGGTCTCGATCAAGTGGTTCGAGGACGGGTCGCTCAACGTCTCAGCCAACTGCCTCGACCGGCATCTGGCCAAGCGCGGCGACCAGGTCGCGATCATCTGGGAAGGCGACGACCCCTCCCAGTCGAAGAAGATCACCTACCGCGAGCTTCACGCCGAGGTCTGCCGGTTCGCCAACGTCCTGAAGGCGCTCGGTGCCGGCAAGGGCGACCGCATCACCATCTATATGCCGATGATCCCCGAGGCGGCGGTGGCGATGCTCGCCTGCGCCCGCATCGGCGCGATCCATTCCGTCGTCTTCGGCGGCTTCTCGCCCGAAAGCCTCGCCGGCCGCATCAACGACTGCGAGTCGCGTCTTGTCATCACCGCCGATGAAGGCCGCCGCGGCGGCAAGCTCGTGCCGCTGAAGAAGAACGTCGACGAAGCGCTGGCCTCCGCCCACGGCGTCGAGAAGGTGCTGGTGGTGAAAAACACCGGCAACGCCGTCCCCATGAAAGGCGCGCGCGATGTCTGGTGGCATGACGAGGCGAAGAAAGCCTCCGCCGATTGCCCGCCCATCGAGATGGGCGCCGAGGATCCCTTGTTCATCCTCTATACGTCGGGCTCGACCGGCAAGCCGAAGGGCGTGCTTCACACCTCCGGCGGCTATCTCGTCTGGGTGGCGATGACGCACCAGTACGTCTTCGACTACCACGACGGCGACATCTACTGGTGCACCGCCGACGTCGGCTGGGTGACTGGCCACAGCTACATCGTCTACGGCCCGCTCGCCAACGGCGCGACGACGCTGATGTTCGAAGGCGTGCCCAACTATCCCGACGCCAGCCGCTTCTGGCAGGTCATCGACAAGCACAAGGTCAACATCTTCTACACCGCGCCGACAGCCATCCGCGCCCTCATGGGCGCCGGCGACGACTACGTGAAGAAGACGTCGCGCGCCTCGCTCCACCTGCTCGGCTCGGTCGGCGAGCCGATCAATCCGGAAGCGTGGGAGTGGTATCACCGCGTCGTCGGCGACGGCCGCTGCCCGATCGTCGACACATGGTGGCAGACGGAGACCGGCGGCGCGCTGATCACACCGCTGCCCGGCGCCACCGCGCTGAAGCCGGGATCAGCGACGCGGCCCTTCTTCGGCGTGAAGCCCGCGCTGGTCGACGCCAGCGGCAAGACCATCGAAGGCGCCGCTTCCGGCAACCTCATCCTCACCGACTCATGGCCGGGCCAGATGCGCACGGTCTACGGCGACCACCAGCGCTTCATCGACACGTACTTCAAGACCTACCCGGGCAATTACTTCACCGGCGATGGTTGCCGTCGCGACGAGGACGGCTACTGGTGGATCACCGGCCGCGTCGACGATGTCATCAACGTCGCCGGCCATCGCCTGGGAACGGCTGAGGTGGAATCGGCATTGGTCGCCCATCCGAAAGTCTCGGAGGCCGCGGTCGTCGGCTACCCCCACACCATCAAGGGCCAGGGCATCTACGCTTACGTCACCCTCATGGCCGGCGAGCAGCCGAGCGAGGACCTGCGCAAGGAGCTGGTGAACTGGGTGCGCAAGGAGATCGGCCCGATCGCCTCGCCCGACCTCATCCAGTTCGCGCCCGGCTTGCCCAAGACCCGCAGCGGCAAGATCATGCGCCGCATCCTGAGGAAGATCGCCGAGGATGACTTTGGCGCGCTTGGCGACACCTCGACGCTCGCCGATCCGGCAGTCGTCGATGACCTGGTCAAGAATCGGCAGAACAAGGCGAAGGGCTGAACTCACCGCGCATGGAGTCGGTTCTCTCGCATCTCTTCGTCGGCGACAATCTGGTCCACCTGGCGGCGGCGATCTACCTCGCCGGCTTCCTGTTCCGCGACCAGATCATGCTGCGCGGCCTGCTGATCGCAGGCGACGTGGTCTACACCGCCTATTACGTGTTCGCGCCGGCCGAGCCGCTATGGGGTGGCGCCTTCTGGAGCATCGTCTTCATCCTCGTCAACACAGTGATGATCACCCGCATCATCGCCGATCGCGCTCATTTCGGGCTGAGCGAGGACGAGCTTCTGCTGTTCCGCAAACTGGACACCATGACTCCGGGCGAATTCCGGCGCTTCGTGCGGCTCGCCGGCTGGCACAAGGCGTCGGACCAAACCATCCTCACCCGCGAGAACCAGCAGCTCGAGAATCTCTACTTCGTCATCGACGGCGGCATCACCATCGAGAAAGCCGGCCGCGCGACGCCGATCGATGCCGGCGTCTTCATCGGCGAGGTATCGTTCCTGCTGACGCAACCCGCTTCGGCGACGGTCACTCTCAGCCCGGAGGCGCGTTACGTGGCGTGGGACGCCGGCGCGCTTCGTCGCCTGCTGATCCGCGCCCCGTCGTTGCGCATCGCCTTCAACGCCGCCCTCAACCGGGACATGGCCGCAAAAGTGGCCCGCGCCTGATCTATTTCCGCACGCTCGCGACCGGGCACCAGTCCGCCCGCTCGCCCTTGCCGTCGTAGGGATGCGCCAGACCCGTCGCGATCATCGCAGCAGCGATATCGGCACCAGCCGCGTCGGCGACGCGGGCATCCACCCGCCCGCCATACTTGTCCCAAGCCACGTTGGTCAGCTCGACGCTGTCGCCCGCGAGTCGCGTAAGCTTCAAGCGCGCCTGCTCGGCCAGCGTCTTTTCCTGGGCACAGCGGCTGTGCAGCTCCGGCGTGTCGATCCCGCGGATACGCACCCGCGACGTGATGTCGACGCCCAGCCAGACGTGCGCCGTCACGTCCAGCGTATCCCCGTCGATCACGGCATTGACCGAAGCGGTGACCGGGCCTTCGAGCGTCTCTTCGGCGTGCGCCGGCAGGACGAAAGCCGTCACCGCCGCAATCCAGAGAAAGCCTCGAATCGTCATAGGAATATATTCACATATGCCGCAGTCAATCACAAGCCCGCCGCATTGCGCCCAGTTCATGTTCGCCCCAGCCCGCCGACGCTTGCAGCAAGTCCGGCCGCTTCCCAGATTTATGCGAGCGGGGTTACCGCGCCGCTAAGGAAATGAAGGTATGAGCACCCTCCGCACTGGCATGCTTCTGGCCGCGCTGACCGCCCTGTTCATCGGCGTCGGCTTCCTGATCGGCGGCTCAGGCGGGGCGCTGATCGCCTTTCTCTTCGCCGCCGGCATCAATTTCGTGTCGTACTGGAACGCCGATCGCATGGTGCTGGCGATGGCGCGCGCCCGCGAGGTCGATGCGCGCACGGCGCCCGAGTTCTACGCCATGATCCAGACGCTGGCCGCCGACGCCGGCCTGCCGATGCCGAAGGTCTACGTTGCCGACAACCCGCAGCCGAACGCCTTCGCCACGGGCCGCAATCCCGAGCATGCCGCGGTGTGCGCCACGACGGGACTCCTCAATGCGCTGGACCACGAGGAGATCGCCGCGGTGATGGCGCACGAGCTCGGCCATGTTAAGAACCGCGACACGCTCACCATGACCATCACCGCCACCATCGCCGGCGCCATCTCGATGCTCGCCAACTTCGCCTTCTTCTTCGGTGGCGGCAGCCGCAACAATAACAACGGCGGCATCCTTGGCGTTCTCGCCGCCGCGATCCTGGCGCCGGTCGCCGCCATGCTCGTGCAGATGGCGATCAGCCGCACGCGCGAATACGAGGCGGATCGCGTCAGCGCCGAGATCACCGGCGAGCCGCGCAACCTGGCGTCGGCACTGGCCAAGATCGCCAACCTCGCACAGCGCATTCCTAACGCGGCAGCCGAGCGCAACCCGGCGATGGCGCATCTGTTCATCATCAACCCGCTGTCCGGCGCGCGCATGGACAACCTGTTCTCCACCCACCCGGCGACGGAGAACCGCATCGCCGCACTGATGGCGATGGAAGGCGAGGACAAGAGGCGGGGAGCGCCGGGGGCGCGACCGGGGACTGAAAACTGGCGAGCGGCGCGAGAGCCGCGACCGGGAACGCAAAAAATCGCCGTGCCCCGAGTCGGCCAAACGCTCCGCCCGCGCGGTCCGTGGGGTTGAGCCGGCCACCGACCCGGCGGAGCGCCGCGCCCGGCTTTGGCGCACGCGCGGTTGCGGTGGCGCTGCTCGCGAGCGTCGTCGAGAAGCGCCAACCGCTCGACGCCACGCTGGAAAACGACAAAGCCTTCGCCGCGCTCGACACCCGCGACAAGGCGCTCGCCCGCGCCATTGTCGGCACGACGCTCCGCCATTACGGCACCATCGACGCCATTCTCTCGTCGCTGATCCAAAAGCGCCCGCGCGGCGCCGGAACGCTGAACCGCATCCTGGAGACCGCCACGGCGCAGCTTCTGTTCATGGGCGTCGCCGACCACGCCGCGGTATCGGTGGCCATCGATCAACTCGCCGCCGATCGCGACGGCGCGCATTTCAAGGGCCTCGCCAACGCCGTGCTTCGTCGCATCGCGCGGGAACGCGAGACGTTGCTCGCCGAATTCGCAATGCCCGAAGGCGACACGCCCGAGTGGCTCTGGCGCCGCTGGGTGGCGGCCTACGGCGAGGCCACCGCCCGCGCCATCGCGGACGCGCACCACACCGAGCCCTCGCTCGACCTTTCGGTCAAGTCCGACCCCGCGGACTGGGCTGCGAAGCTCGACGGCATCGTGCTCCCCACCGGCTCCGTCCGCACGGTCGCCGGTGGCGATGTTCCCTCGCTCGCTGGCTACGCCGAGGGCCAATGGTGGGTGCAGGATGCCGCGGCCGCGCTCCCGGCGAAGCTGCTCGGCGATGTCGCCGGCAAGCGCATCGCCGACCTGTGCGCCGCGCCCGGCGGCAAAACCGCCCAGCTTGCCGCGGCGGGCGCCGTGGTCACCGCCGTCGATATATCGTCGCCGCGGCTGGAACGCCTGGCGGCCAACCTCAAGCGGCTGAACCTTGCCGCTGAAACCGTCGCGAGCGATGTGCTCAAGTGGCAGCCCGCGGCTGAGTTCGACGCGATCCTGCTCGACGCTCCGTGCACCGCGACCGGCACCATCCGCCGCCACCCCGACGTCGTCTGGCTGAAGCGGGCCGAGGACGTCGCTGCCCTGGCGAAGCTCCAGGCGAAGATGATCGACCACGCGCTGGGCCTGCTGAAACCTGGCGGCACGCTGGTCTATTGCACCTGCTCGCTTGAGCCCGAGGAGGGGGAAGGTCACGCCGCCGGCCGCACCGTCGACCCGATACGTCCCGATGAAGTCGTTGGCTTGGCGGAAATCATCACGCCGGCGGGCACAATCCGCACCCTTCCGTCGCATTTGCCCAACGCCAACCCGCGCCTGGCCGGCCTCGACGGCTTCTTCGTCATGCGGCTGCGCAAGTAGCGAAGTTGCCCGCACAAGCGTAGCGGGAATAACCCTGCCACGCATTTGCCCATACGCATCAATAGGGCGATAGTCCGCGCCGAATCGGGTGGCGGGCGTGCGTGAGGGGAGTAGGTAGCGAATGGCGATCGGATCTGCGTCCGGTCCGGGTCGGCAGCTGCGCTTTGCCTTCAGCGCGGGGCGGCGCGCCCTCGCCTATCGTTTCCATGCGAGCTTCCTCTATCGCTGGCGCTTCGCCGGCCAGCAGCCCGAACGCCTCACCATCGCGCCCATCGATCTGCGCACCGCCGACCCGACGGTCGCGCTCGATATCTACGCCGGCCGCTGGGTGTTCAACGGCGACGGCGTCGACATCGAGGGCTTCTCCGTGTTCGACGCCGAGCCGCCGAACGAGGAGTGGGCGCGCCAGCTCCACTCCTTCGGCTGGCTGAGGCACCTGCGCGCTTCCGACATGGCGCTGTCGCGTTCCAATGCGCGCAGCCTGGTCGACGAATGGATCCGCTTCTCCTCCCATCACGACAAGGTCGCGTGGAATCCGGAGATCGTGGCGCGCCGCCTGATGGCCTGGCTCAGCCAGACGCCCCTGGTGCTGGAGGGCTGCGACTTCAATTTCTATCGCCGCTTCATGCGCTCGCTCGGCAAGCAGTTGCGCTATCTCCGCCGCGTCGCCCACGATGCCGGCCCCGGCCTGCCGCGCCTCCGCGTGATGATCGCGCTGGCGGCAATGGCACTATCCATCCCCGAGCAGCAGCGGTTCCTGAAGCAGGCGCAGCGCCGCCTCGACGTGGAGCTGGTGGCACAGATTCTGCCTGATGGCGGCCATGTCAGCCGCAACCCCGGCGTCATCCTCGAGCTGCTTGTCGAGCTGCTGCCGCTCCGCCAGGCGTTCATTGCCAAAAGCGTGCCGCCCTCGCGCATCCTGCTCTCCGCCATCGATCGCATGATGCCGATGCTGCGTTTCTTCCGGCAGGGCGACGGCAGCTTTACCCATTTCAACGGCATGGGCGACACCGCCACCGACCAGCTGGCGACGATACTCGCCTACGACGACGCCCGCGCCGCAGTGCCCGCCAATGCGCCACATTCCGGCTACCAGCGCGTTGAGGCAAGCGGCACGATCGTGGTCGTCGACGCCGGCCGCCCGCCGCCGCCCGATTTCAGCGTCGGCGCCCACGCCGGCTGCCTGTCCTTCGAGATGAGCGTCGGCCGGCAGCGTCTGATAGTGAACTGCGGTGTGCCGAAACCCAGCGCCGCCGCACTCCGGCGTCTCGCCCGCACCACCGCCGCCCACTCGACAGTGACCATCAACGACACGTCATCCTGCCGCATCCTCAACCGCGGCGTTGTCGGTGAAGTCTTCGGCGAGGCCGTCGTCGCCGGGCCGAACCGCATCGACGTCGCCCGCCGCAGCGTGCATGGCGCGACCGAACTCGACCTCCGCCACAATGGCTACGTCGACCGCTACCGTCTGGTGCATGAACGCCAGCTCTCGCTCTCCGATGCCGGCGACCGGCTGGAGGGCATGGATACCTTCGTCATGCCCAACGGCGACGTCAGCCGCAGCGGCAAGGACTCCTTCGCCATCCGCTTCCACCTCCATCCCAACGTGCGCGCCATCGTGCTGCACGACCGCCGCGCGGTGCTGATGGAACTGCCTGACGGCGAGAGCTGGGAGTTCGAGACCGACGGCCCCGAGATCGCCATCGAGGAATCGATCCTGCTCTCCGACAACCGCGGCAACCGCGCGACCGAGCAGGTCGTGATCTACGGCCGCGTTCAGCAGACGCCGCGGGTGCAGTGGACCCTGCACCGCACCGCCCTTGCCGGCCGCCGCGCCCGCACCGTCGCCGCATCCCAGGACGAATTCGCCCGCTAGCGCCACGAGCCCGTCACCAATGTCGATCAAGCCCGCCGCCACGCCGTTGCCCGATCGCGTGCAAATCCGCCGCGCGCTCATCTCGGTCTTCGACAAGACTGGCGCCGTGGATCTGGCAAAGGCGCTCGCCGCGGCAAACGTCGAAATCGTCTCCACCGGCGGCACCCTCGCCGCGATCAAGGCTGCCGGAATCGCCGCCAAGGACGTCGCCGACCTCACCGGCTTCCCCGAAATCATGGATGGCCGCGTCAAGACGCTGCACCCCAAGGTGCACGGCGGCCTGCTCGCCGTCCGCGACGACCCGGCTCACGCACAGGCGATGGCCGATCACGCCATCGCCGGCATCGACCTGCTCGTCTCCAACCTCTACCCGTTCGAGGCGACCGTCGCCTCCGGCGCCGACGAGCGCACCATCGTCGAGAACATCGACATCGGCGGTCCCGCCATGATCCGCGCCGCCGCCAAGAACCACGGCTATGTCGCGGTCGTGGTCGACCCGGCCGACTACGCGGAGATCACCGGCGCCATCGCCGCCGGCACGACGCTGGCGCTCCGCCGGCGCCTCGCGGCCAAGGCATACGCCCGCACTGCCGCCTACGACGCCGCCGTTTCCGGCTGGTTTGGCGAGGCCGTCGGCGAACCCTACCCGGCCTTCGCGGCATGGGGCGGCAAGCTTGTCGAGAAGTTGCGCTACGGCGAGAATCCGCACCAGTCGGCCGCGCTTTATCGCACCGGCGAGCAGCGCCCCGGCGTCTCCAGCGCCCGCCAGGTCCAGGGCAAGGAGCTGTCCTACAACAACATCAACGATACCGACGCCGCCTTCGAGCTGATCGCCGAGTTCGATCCGAAGGACAGCGCCGCGGTGGGGATCATCAAGCACGCCAACCCATGCGGCGTCGCGGTCGCACCGACGCTCGCCGAGGCCTACCGCAACGCCTTCCGCACCGACACGTTCTCCGCCTTCGGCGGCATCGTCGCCATGAACCGCCCGATGGACGAAGGCATCGCCTCCGAGATCGTGAAAATCTTCACCGAGGTGATTGTCGCGCCGGGCGCCAGCGACGCCGCGCTCGCCATCCTCGCCGCGAAGAAGAACCTGCGCATCCTGCTGGTCGACCGCCTCCCCGATCCGCGCGCGAAAAGCGTCACCGTGCGCTCCGTCGCCGGCGGCCTGCTGGTGCAAGACCGTGACGCCGGCATGATCACCCGCGCCGACCTCAAGGTCGTGACCAAACGGGCGCCCACCGATGCCGAGATCGCCGACCTCATGTTCGCCTGGCGCGTCGCCAAGCACGTGAAGTCCAACGCCATCGTCTACGCCAGGAACGGCGCCACCGCGGGCATCGGCGCAGGCCAGATGTCGCGCCTGGATTCCGCCATCCTAGCCGCCCGCAAGGCGGCCGATTCTGCGAAGGAAGCAAAGCTTCCCGAGTCTCTAGCCAAGGGCTCGGTCTGCGCCTCCGATGCCTTCTTCCCGTTCCCCGACGGGCTGGAAGCCGCCGCGGACGCCGGCATCACCGCCGTGATCCAACCCGGCGGCTCGCAGAACGATGCCGCCGTCATCGCAGCCGCCGATCAACGCGGGATCGCGATGGTCATCACGGGCATGCGCCACTTCCGGCACTAGTCCCGCTGCGCAACCTTTGCCTTCAGCTCCCGCGCAATCCGCGCGAACACACCATCCCAGTCGCCGGGAGTCTCCTGCCGGAACAACCGCATCGTCGGGTACCACGGCGTATCCGCGCGCCCCTCCATCCAGCGCCAGTCGGGATGCCGCGACAGCGCCACCCATGTCGGCCGTCCGAGCGCACCGGCGAGATGCGTCGGCGCGGTGTCCGACATCACCAGCAGGTCGAGGTTGGCCATGATGGCCGCCATCTCCTGCAGGCCGTCGGGGTTGTTCTCCAGCTCCTCGCCGAAACGCGTGATGCGCATCGCATCGCCAAGCGCGTCGAGCTGATCCAGTCCCACCTGCGCCTGCACGCTGAACAGCCGCACGCCCGGCACGTCGGCGAGCGGCGCAAACTTCGCCAGCGGGATCGAGCGCGACGCGTCGCGCGCGTATTTCAGTGCGCCCTGCCACACGATCCCGACGCGCAGGCCGCCCTTGCCGATCCGGCCCGCCCACTTGGCGATGCGCAGTGGATCGGCGTTGAGATATGACCGTGGCGCCGGCAATGTCTCCATCGTGTCGTGGAACGCCCACGGCAGGCTCATCAACGACACCTGATAATCGAACCCGCTCCGCAACCCGACATTTCCCGTGACATCGACATCGGGAAAATTCGGCGCGAGCAGGCGCGACAGCGCCGGCTGGATGGACAGCGTGATCGCCGCGCCGGTCGCCTTCAGCCGCGGCACGTAGCGCACGAACTGCAGCGTGTCGCCGAGCCCCTGCTCGCCGTAGACCAGCAGCCGCTTGCCCGATACCGGTTCGCCCGTCCACTTCGGTGCCAGCTTGATGAAGGCGCGGTGCGGATGATCGTGCTGCTTCAGCCGCCACTCGTGGTCTTCCCAGCCGTTCTCCCAGTCACCCAGTGAGAGACGCAGGAAGGCCCGATTGTAGTGGGTCTGGAACGCCTCGGGATCGGCCGCGATGGCCCGCTCGAAGTCCGCTAGCGCGGCGGCAGTATCGCCAAGCAGCGCGCGTGACAGCGCCAGCACCGGCAGGTACGCCTTCTCGCTGGCGCCGAGCCGCTTCGCTTCGCCGATCGCCGCGAGACTCTCCTCCTGCCGCCCCATCTCGGCGAGGATTGCCCCGCGCGTCACGAACGCGTCGGCCTTGCGCGGCGCCGCCTCGATCAGCGCGTCGGTCGCCGCCAGTCCCTCCGCGAAGCGTCGCAGCTTGAGTAGCGCGGTCGCCCGCTCGCTGAGCGCCTCCACGTCCTTCGCGTCGCGCGCCAGCAAAACGTCGGCCGCCGACAGCGCCTCATCGTGGCGCTGTGCGTCGTTGAGGAGGCTGGCGCGGAAGCGCAGGCCGTCGAGGTTTTGCGGATCGGCGGCGAGCGCCGAGTCGATCGCGCCGAACGCGTCGGCGAACTGCCCCATGTCGCGGTACGCCATCGCCCGGCCGATCTGCGCCCCGGCAAGCGCCGGCTTGAGCCGCAGCGCCCGGGTGAACTCGTCGAGCGCCTCCTGGCCGCGCTTCAGCGCACCAAGCGCCAGGCCGCGATTGAGATGCGCCTCGGCGAAATTCGGCTGCGCCCGAAGCGCCCGCGCATACGCCGTCACCGCGTCCTCGTAGCGCTCCATCGCGCGAAGCACGTTGCCGCGGTTGAAATGTGCGTTGGCATACTCGCTTCGGAGCCGCAGCGCGCGATCCAGCGCCGCCAGCGCCTCCTCATGCCGCCCAAGCTCGAGCAAGGCAGCGCCGCGATTGGCGTAGGGCTCCGGCGCATTTGGCGCCAGCCGTACCGCCGCGTCGAACGCCTTCAGCGCCTCGCGCGCGTCACCCCGTTTGAGGTGCACGTCGCCGGCGATGCTATTGCCGGGTGCCGTCTTCAGCAGACCGCGCTCGGCGACCAGCTTCAATGCATCGTCGTAGCGCCCAGCGGCGTGCAGCTGGACCGCCTCGGCGAGCGCACGCTGTGCCGCCTCGTCATACTTTGGCTTTACGCCGAAAATTGGCGTCTGCTGTTTCATCGCGGCGGACGTTAGCCCATCGCGGTTGCCCGCGCCAAAGTCACAGAATCACGACGTCGTCGGGCAGTTCGTCGCGGTCGTCCGGACGCGGCGGGAAATGATCGGCCAGCACCTTGCCTGATATCCTCGCCGCGGCGATCAGACCATCCGCCAGCCGTCCGGCACGTACCTCGGCGAGCAACTGGTCCATCGCCGCCTGCCAGACATCGGCGGATACCTTCGCCGCGATGCCGGTATCCGCGATGATCTCCGCCTGCCGCTCGACCAGCGACACAAAGATCAGCACGCCGGTGCGCCGCTCCGTATTGGTCAGCCCGTGCGCCAGGAACTGGTGCCCGGCCATCGCCCGCACCGCATCGCGTTTGACCGAGGCCGGCACGACGGCCATCTTCACTGGCGGCAGCGACAGGACGATCGCCAGAACCGCGAACCCGGCGAGTTGCGCGGAGAAGATGAGCGACGCCGGCCACAGCGTCAGAAAAATGAGGGGCAGCGGCACGACCAGCGCGGCCAGCATCGCCCACAGCAAAGGGACGAAACGGTAGTCGTCGCTCTGCTCCGCGACGACAGTGAAGATCTCGCCGGCAGTCTTCGCTTCGGCGCTCGCAACTGCGTCGCGCACACGCGCACGTTCGGCATCGCTGAGCGGCATGTGGCGCATCACCAGCTCCCCGACGATCCGCCGCCGCCGAACGAGCCGCCGCCGCCCGAGAAGCCACCGCCGCCGCTCGAGCCGCCCCACGATCCGCCGCCACCGCCGCTCCATCCGCCACGCGAGGAACGCGAGTTGAGGATCGCCGATGCGATCAGCCAGCCGAGGCCCGAGCCTCCGCGCCGCCTGCCGGCGCCCCGGCGGAGCGAACTGATGACAATGAAGATGACGATGATCACCAAGACAGGCGCGATGCCGCTCCAGAAGCCGCCGTCCGCCGGCCGTTTCTCGGCCTGCTTCTGGATCTCCTCGGCATCGCCGGACAGGACCTGGATCGCATCGTCGACGCCGCGTTCGATGCCGCCGGCATAATCGTTGGCGCGAAAGCGCGGCAGGATCGAACTCTGGATGATGACCTGCGTCAGCGCGTCGGTCATCGTGCCTTCCAGCCCGTAGCCGACCTCGAAACCAACCTTGTGCTCGTTGGGCGCTACCAGCAGGATCAGGCCGTTGTTCTTGCCCTTCTGCCCGATGCCCCAGGCACGGCCGAGCTGCACGCCATAGTCCTGGATGTCGTAGCCCTCCAGCGACTTCACCGTCGCCACGACGAACTGGTCGGTGTTCTTCTCTTCGAGTTGCCGCAGCTTGGCGTCCAGCCGCTCCGCGATCGCGGCCGGTATGATTCCGGTCTGATCGACGACGCGGCCCGTCAGCGCCGGGAATGTCGGCGCCGCTTCGGCAACCGTGGCGAAGACGAGCGCAAGGAGGACGAGACCTCCCCGCACGAACGCGCGCATGGTCAGAACTTCACTGTCGGCGCATTCATGTTCTGCGCGTCGATGGTGAACGTCTCCATCGGCTTGGCGCCGTAGATCATCGCCCACAGCCGGCCGGGGAACGTCCGCACCTCGGTGTTGTACTGCTGGACCGCCCCGATGTAGTCGCGCCGCGCCACGGCGATGCGGTTCTCGGTGCCTTCGAGCTGCGACTGGAGCGCCAGGAAGTTCTGGTTCGACTTCAGATCCGGGTACGCCTCGGTGATAGCCAGCAGACGCGACAACGCCGCGCCAAGCTCGCCCTGCGCCGCCTGGAATTTCTGGAACGCATCCGGGTTGGTGAGGATATCCGCCGGCACCTGCAGCTGCGTCGCCTTCGCGCGCGCCTCGGTGACTTCGGTCAGCACCTTTTCTTCCTGCGTGGCGTAACCCTTCACCGTCTCGACAAGGTTCGGGATGAGATCGGCACGCCGCTGATATTGATTCAGCACCTCGCTCCACGCCGCCTTCGCCTGCTCCTCGTAGGTCGGGATGGTGTTGATGCCACACGCGGACAGCATCGCGGCAAGCGCGACGACAATCGCGATGGAAAGCGGACGGCGAACGGCAACAGCGGCCATGAAGGCTCCCTCCAGCAAACGACGCGCGGAACGTAGTGATTCACGGCCGCCGTACAAGCGAACATGGTCACGGGGGCACCACCGCGCCCTGCGCTGGATCAAGACATTGCGTTTGTCGCCATGCCCGAACGCAAGACGACCCCGAATGTGATCGACCCACGCTTGACTCTCATCCCGATTCCCGGAATCAATAGAACAAAACAGGAACACATTCCCATTCACCGGGTTGGAAAGCCATGCGCCCCGCCGCTTCCATGGCCAAGGACACCTTTGCCCATCTGCGTCAACAGATCGCGCGGATCGAGGCGAATGTTGCGGTCAGAAAGGACGCGTCATCTACCGTGGCGCCGCCCGTTCCAGGCATGGCGACCGTCGATATCGCGCGGTCCTCGCCGGGCAGATCCGGTTCCCAATTCACATCCCGTCGCACCAGCGCTGCGATACCTTTTGGCATTCCCAAACTCGACGCCGTCCTCGGGGGCGGCCTTCATCGCGCTGCACTCCACGAAATGCGCACCGAAGAAAGCCGTAACGCCGCCGCGGTAACCGGCTTCGCCGTTGCGCTGCTGGCACGCCTGGCATTGGAAGACACTCGTCCGTTTCTCTGGATCGTCGATCAAAGCGTCGGGAGAGAAACCGGGCTGCCTTATGGCCTTGGTCTCCACGCTTTCGGAATGGACCCGGCGCGCCTCGTCATTGTGCGCGTCAAACGACCCATCGATGCTCTCTGGGCCTTCGAAGAGGGCCTGAGATGCGCCGGCATCTATGCGGTCGTCACCGAACTTGGTGGCAATCCGCGATCGCTCGATCTCACTGCGAGTCGTCGCCTTGCACTGCGCGCCGCTGAAACCGGCATCACCGGTTTGCTGTTGCGTCCCTCGGCGCACAGCGAGCCGGGCGCCGCCAGCACCCGCTGGCAGGTCTCACCCCTGCCCTCCGCTTTTGATGCGGAATACCCGGAGGGCATCGGCAGATCAGCCTGGCGCCTCGCACTCGAACGCAATCGCCACGGCATAACCGGCACTTTCGATGTGGAGTGGAATCATGAGCAATGCAGCTTTGCTCCCGCCGGAGCCCCGCCGGCGCATCCTCGCTCTCTGGCTGCCATACCTTTCGACAGATCGCCTCCACCGTCAGGGCAAAGGAAAGTCATGGCGCTTGCGACTGGTGGAGCCATCCTCCTCCCACGCGAAGAAAAACGTCGCCGGCTCCGCTCGCGCGGATGAGCCGCCTCTCGCGGTTGTCGCCAAGATCAAGAATGCGCTGCGCCTTGTCGCAGTCGACGAGCATGCCGCCAGCCTCGGGTTGACGCGCGGCACCGCGCTCGCCGATGCCCGCGCCATGCTCCCCGCGCTCGTCGTCGCAGACGACGAGCCGGCGGCCGACACGACTCTCCTGGCGACGCTGGCCGACTGGGCAGAGCGCTATACGCCATTGATCGCCATGGACGACAACGGACTTCTGTTCGACATCACCGGCTGCGCCCATCTTTTTGGTGGCGAAGCGGCGCTGGTTTCTGATCTGACCACGCGTCTTCTCGCACACGGTTTCTTTGCCCAGGCGGCAGTCGCGGACACGCCCGGAGCGGCATGGGCAGCATCGCGTTACGCCAACGGCGGAATTATCGCGACCGGCGAAGCAGCTTCTGTCCTCTCGCCACTCCCCATCGCCGCCCTCCGTCTGGAGCCGGAGATCACCTCGGCAATGGAAAGGGTGGGCTTGAAGCGCATTGGCCAGATCATTGGCGCTCCACGTGCGCCGCTGGCCGCCCGCTTTGGCGAAGCTTTGATCCAGCGGCTCGATCAGGCGCTCGGCATTGAAGAGGAAGCCATCGATCCGCGCCGCCCTCCTGCCGTCTTCATCGCCGAACGGCGGTTCGCCGAACCGATCTCTCATGCGGACGACATCGCGGCAGCGCTTGCCGCGCTAGCCAGGACGCTGGCTACCAGCCTGGAACGCCACGGCGAAGGCGCCCGCCAGATCGAATACACGGTGTTCCGCGTCGACGGCGTCGTCATGCGCGTTGTCGTGAACGCCAGCCGCCCCATTCGCGCGCCTAAATTGATCCTGGCCCTATTCCGCGAGAAATTCGCGGCATTGGCCGACGATATCGACGCCGGCTTCGGCTTCGACATGGCCCGCCTGTCGATCACGGTATCGGCCGCCATGGATGCCGCGCAGATCGATCTCGCCGGCGACGCCAATGCGGAAGGCGATGTCAGCGCCCTGCTTGACAGGATCATCGCCCGGCTTGGCGAGGGAAGCGTCGCCACGATCGCCACCCGCCAGAGCCACATCCCCGAACGCGCTGCGGTGTTTGTGCCCCATGGCAACGTCATCGCCACGGCGCAAATGCCGGCGACCGAGCGTCCGCTGCGTCTGTTTGCACACCCCGAACCGATTTTCGTCACCGCCGGCGTGCCGGACGGTCCACCGGTGCATTTCCGCTGGCGCAGCGCGACCTACCACGTTACCCGCGCCGAAGGCCCGGAACGCATCGCGCCGGAATGGTGGAACGACGGCGGCCCAACGCGCGATTATTTCCGCGTCGAGGATGAAGTGGGCCACCGCTTCTGGCTTTACCGCGACGGTCTCTATGCCAACAGCACCGCCCCGCCTGCCTGGTATCTTCACGGGGTCTTCGGATGACCAACGTCATCCGCCTAAACCCACCGAAGCAGAAAGCGGAAAGTCCAAGCCCGCAGTCTCAGCCCTTTGCCGAGCTGGCGGTCACCACCAATTTTTCCTTTTTACGCGGCGCTTCGCATCCTGAGGAACTCGTCCGCTTTGCGGCCGAACTCGGCTTGGCAGCAATCGCAATTGCGGACCGCAACACGCTGGCCGGGATCGTCCGCGGGCACGTCATCCTGCGCACGATGGCGGAAGAAGCTGCGGCGAAAGGCGACCCGGCGCCGCAGATACGATACGTCGTCGGCTGCCGCCTCTCCTTCCGCGACGGCACGCCCGATATATTCGCCTGGCCGACCGATCGCGCCGCTTATGGCCGCCTCTGTAGGTTGCTGACCCAAGGCAATCTCCGCGCCGAGAAGGGTCAATGCCATCTCGATCTCGCCGATCTGCTCGAGTGGGGTGAAGACATCATCCTCGGCGTGATGGACACCTCGACCACGCCCGAAAAGGAACGGGCCGGCGCACTCGATCTGGCGGCGACGCTCGCCAGTCTGTCCACAGCCTTCCCCGGCAATGTCCGCCTCATGGCAAGCTGCACCTACACCGGCAACGACAGCCGCCGTCTGGCGCGTCTCGCCCGCATCGCGGAGGCCGGCGACGTTCCGCTGATGGCGACGAATGATGTGCATTACCATCAGTCGGATCGCCGCCCGCTGCAGGACGTCGTCACGTGCATTCGCGAAAAGACGACGCTGCGCGAGGCTGGCTTTCGCCTTGCCGCCAACGCCGAACGCCATCTGAAGCCGCCCGAGGAAATGGCGCGTCTGTTTCGGCGTTACCCGCAAGCGATCGCGGAAACGATGCGTGTATTGGAGCGCATCCATTTCAGCCTCGATGAACTCAGCTATCAGTATCCGACCGAAACCGCCGGCGATCTGTCACCACAGGAGGCGCTTCTTCGCCTGACAGAGGAAGGCGCCCGTTTCCGGTATCCCGAAGGCATTCCTTCCGACATCCGCAAGAGCATCGACTATGAACTCGAGCTGATCGGAAGGATGCGTTATGCGGCCTACTTCCTGACGATATGCGACATCATGCGTTTCGCCCGCGATGAGGCGAAAATCCTTTGTCAGGGACGCGGGTCGGCCGCCAATTCCGTCGTCTGTTATTGCCTCCGCATCACAGAAGTGGACCCGCGCATGATCGAAGGCGGGCTCCTCTTCGAACGATTTCTCTCGGAAAAGCGCAACGAACCACCGGACATCGACGTCGATTTCGAGCACGAACGGCGCGAAGAGGTGATGCAATATGTTTACGAAAAATACGGCCGCGATCGCACTAGCCTGACCTCAACGGTCATCACTTATCGCGCGCGCTCTGCCATTCGCGATGTCGGGAAAGTGTTTGGCCTGTCGGAAGACACGATCGACGCGCTCGCTTCTACGACGTGGGGCTGGTCGGACGAGGGCCTGCCCGACAAGGACGTTCGCCGCGCCGGTCTCGACCCCCATGAAAAAACGCTACGCCAGGCGCTCGATCTGTCTGCCTCGTTAAATGGATTCCCGCGTCACCTGTCCCAGCACGTCGGCGGTTTCGTTATCACGCGCGATCGGCTTGACGAGATGATGCCGGTGATGAACGCAGCCATGGAGAAGCGCAATACCGTCGAGTGGAACAAGGATGACCTTAACGACCTCGGCATCCTCAAAGTCGATGTGCTCGCGCTCGGCATGCTGACATGCCTGCGCTGGGCCTTCGATTTTCTTCGCAGACAATATGGCTGGGATCTGGATCTCCATAAGCTCCCCAAGGAGGAGAAGGCGGTTTACGACATGCTTGGGCGCGCCGATGCGATCGGCGTCTTCCAAGTCGAAAGCCGCGCCCAGATGTCGATGCTGCCGCGCCTGAAGCCCAAAAAATTTTACGACCTGGTCGTCGAAGTCGCGATTGTTCGCCCAGGTCCGATCCAGGGCGGCATGGTCCATCCATATCTCCGCCGCCGGCAGGGCCTCGAAAAGGAGGAATATCCTTCAGAAGCACTTCGCGAAGTACTGCAAAAGACGATGGGCGTGCCGCTTTTTCAGGAGCAGGCGATGCGCATCGCCATTGTCGCTGCCGGCTTCGAACCGCATGAAGCCGATTTGCTCCGGCGTGCCATGGCCACCTTCAAGCGCGTTGGCACCATCGGAAATCTGAAGAAGCGCTTCATCGATGGAATGATCGCACGCAACTATGAGCGTGATTTCGCGGAGCGCTGCTTCAGTCAAATCGAAGGCTTCGGCGAATATGGCTTCCCCGAAAGCCACGCCGCCAGCTTCGCCCTCCTCGTCTATGCCTCGGCATGGATCAAGACGCATTACCCCGATGTCTTCTGTGCGGCGCTGCTCAACTCCCAGCCGATGGGCTTCTACGCTCCGGCGCAGATCGTGCGCGACGCCGAGCGCCATGGCGTCGTGGTGCTGCCGCCCGATGTGAATTACTCCGCCTGGCACTCGAAGCTGGAGCCCCTGCCGCCTGGCCGCAACGGCAGCCTCCATTCTCACCACGTCTCGATGCGCGATGACATCCGCACGCGATACGCCGTCCGTCTCGGCCTGCACCGCATTAAGGGCATGTCCGAGGTTGATGCCAACCTCGTCGCCGACAAGCGCGGCAACGGCTACGATTCGGTCCGCGACGTGTGGCTGCGCACCGGCCTCGCCCGCGCCGCGATCGAACGGCTGGCGGATGGCGACGCCTTCCGCTCGGTTGGCCTCGATCGCCGCGATACGCTCTGGGCGGCACGAGGCGAGGGCGCCATGAAGGCGCGCGATCGCCTGCCGCTGTTCGATGTGCCGCAGCATGCCGACATCCGCCGTGAGCCGGATTTCGCCCTGCCGCCGATGCTGATCGGCGAGCATATCGTCCACGATTATCGCTATCTCAGCCTGTCGCTGAAGGGGCACCCGGTCTCGCACCTTCGTCGCGATCTCGCCGCGCGTGGCATCATCGCCGCCGAGGATTTGCGCGGCCATACGCCCGAGCGCGACGGCCGCGACATGAACGGCAAGCGCGTCACGGTCGCCGGTCTGGTCATCACGCGCCAGCGCCCGGGCACTGCGTCGGGAGTCATTTTCATGACGCTAGAGGACGAGACCGACATCACCAACGGGATCGTCTGGCCGCGCGTCTTCGAGCGTTACCGGCCGGTCGTGCTGGGCGCCCGCCTCATCGCGCTCACCGGCAAGGTACAGAGCGAGAAGGGCGTCATCCATGTCGTCGCCGATCGCATCGATGACCTGACGTCGATGCTCTCGACGCTCGCCGCCGATGCCCATGACCTCCAGTCGTTGTCGCGTTCTGATGAAGTCGCCCACCCAACCGGCGATGACAGCCGATCCCGTGGTACTCGCCGACACCCCCGCAACATCCGCTTTTTCGAGACAGACGAGCGGACGAAAGCCACCCACGATGTCATGCCGAAAGGCCGCAATTTCCACTGATTTCGGCGCGCCAGCCGCTGTGTCGCCCTTCACAGGCGGGGCCGCGCGAATAGCCCCGTCGCCCCATCGCTGCTAGTCTCGCCTCACCGCAATCGAGAGGAGAGGCGTCATGGGTTGGTGGATTTTGATCGGCGTGATCGTGGTGGTCGCGCTCTTTCTCATTGTCATCTACAACCGCCTCGTCAGCCTGCGTCAGGTCGTCGGCCAGTCATGGTCCGACATCTCGGTGCAGCTGAAGCAGCGCCACGACCTGGTGCCCAATCTCGTCGAGACGGTAAAAGGATACGCCGCCCACGAGCGCGGCACGCTGGAAGCCGTCACCCAGGCGCGGAACGCCGCGGTCGCAGCCTCCAATCCGCAGGCGCAGGTCGCTGCGGAGAACATGCTGACCGGCGCGCTCCGCCAGCTGTTCGCCCTCTCCGAGGCTTATCCCGACCTCAAGGCCAACCAGAATTTCCAACAGCTCCAGACCGAGCTGTCGGATCTGGAAAACAAGATCGCCGCCTCGCGCCGCTTCTTCAACAACGCGGTCCAGGAATACAACGCCGCGATCCAGCAATTCCCTGCCGTGCTCATCGCCGGCCCGATGGGCTTCACTGCGCGCACCTTCTTCGACGTCGACGAGAGCGAGCGCGCCGCGGTCAACACGGCGCCGCAGGTCAAGTTCTAACCCGCCGCCCGCGGAGGCGCGCCCGTGCTCGGCAGCTACGGCCTACGCACGTACATCTGGAACAACCGGCTGAAGTCGCTCGCGCTTCTCGCCGGTTTTCCCTTCCTGCTGTTTCTGATCTGCTTCGCCTTTGCCCTCGTCATCTCCGCATTCGACAATCCGGACGTTGGCGAGGGCATCGCCAACGCCATTGCGCTGACACCGTCGCTCGTCCCCGTGGCGCTCGGCGGGGCCTTGATCTGGTTCATCATCGCCTGGTTCGCCAACACTGGCATCGTGGCGCTCGCAACGAGCGCGAAATCTGTGGATCGCAAGACCGAGCCGCGCCTCTGGAACATCCTCGAGAATCTCTGCATCAGCCGCGGCATCACGATGCCGAAGCTCCGGGTCATCGAGACCGATGCCCGCAACGCCTTCGCCACCGGTGTCCGCAAAAATCAGTATTCGGTCACCGTCACGCGCGGCCTCATGGACACGCTGAGCGACCAGGAACTCGAGGCGGTGCTTGCCCACGAGCTGACCCACATCGAAAATCGCGACGTCCAGCTTCTGGTCATCGCCGCGGTGTTCGTGGGCATCATCTCGCTGGTCGGCGATCTGCTCGTCCGCTCGCCACGCGTGCTCCTGTTCGGCAATCGCAGCGGTAGCGGCTCGAGCGGCGGTGGCTTCAGCAGCGGCGGGAGCCGCCGTTCCTCCAGCCGCAGCAGCGGCAACAGCAAGGGCGGCGGTGGCGCGATCATTCTTATCCTGATCGCCGTGGCGATATTCCTGATTGCGCGGCTTCTCGCGATCGCGCTCCGCATGGCGATGTCGCGCAAGCGCGAATTCCTCGCCGACGCGGGCTCGGTCGAGCTGACCAAGGACCCCGATGCAATGATCAGCGCGCTCCGCAAGATCGCCGGTCATTCCGATCTGCAGGCGCCCTCGCAGATCCAGGAGATGTTCCTCGACCATCCGCGCGAGAAGGGCTTCGCCCGGTTCTTCGCGACCCACCCGTCGATCGACGATCGCGTTGCGGCATTGGCGAAATTCGCGGGTGGCCACGACCTGGGTCCGGCCGAACCGCAGGCAGCTTCGTCGGCGTCGGCGGAAGCTCCCGCCCCGTCGCCGGCCATCGACCCCGCCGGCCCCGATGCGGCGCCACATCCCTGGGGGCTGCCGCCGCAGCAATGACGCTGCGTTGATTTTGCCGCCCCGCCGATTGCCGCTAGATTTGATGCAAATGAGCCGGACCTGTGCAGGCCGGCCGCGGGGAGGCAACCGTGCATATCGGCAAGCCCGGTGAGGCGAAGACCGCGATTGCGACCGCGGACGCCGCAGGCGTGACGGTGCGCGGGCGCAATCTGGTCGGCGACCTGATGGGCCGACTGTCCTTCACGGCCTACTTCTATTTCCTCACCACCGGTCGTGAGCCGACCGAGACGCAGCGCTACTTTCTCGATCTTCTCCTCGTCGCGATCGCCGAGCATGGTCTTACGCCCACCGCGATTGCCGCGCGGATGACGCTGGCCGCGGCACCGGACTCGATCGAGGGCGCCGTCGCCGCGGGTCTGCTCGGCGCGGGCCGCGTCATCCTCGGCAGCAGCGCGGCGAGTGGCGCCGTCCTGATCGACGCGAAAGCCCGCGTCGCCGCAGGCGCAACGCCCGACGCCGCGGCGGCGGCGATCGCAAGTGAGATTCACGCGCGCGGTGGAAAGATGCCAGGCTTCGGCCATCCCATGCACAAGCCCGTCGATCCACGCGCCGACAAGATCGTCGCGCTCGCGGTAGAGAAAAAGGTCGCCGGCCAAGCCATCGATCTCGCGCAACGCTTCACGCCGGCGGTTGCCAAGGCATGGGGCCGTCCGCTGCCGATGAACGTTTCGATGGCGATCGCCGCCTGCCTGATCGACCTCGACTTCCCGCCGGCGATGATCAAGGCGATCCCGATTCTCGCGCGCGCCGCCGGCCTCCTCGCGCACCTCGCCGAGGAGCAGCAGCGGCCGATCGGCTTTGCGATGGCCGGCGCCGCCGAGGACGCCATCCGGTACGACGGCGGCAAGCCGTGACCGCGGCGCCCATGTTCGACCGCGAGGTCGAGACGCAGCCATGGAACGAGCAGCAGCCGGTCGACGAGCCCCTGTACCGGGCACAGGTGACGCTTTTGCTGCAGAAGTCGCGGTTTTACAGGGACAAGCTGGGCGCGGCCGGCATCCGGGACGCCACCGACGCCGGCGGGCTTTCCGACATCGCCCGCCTGCCCCTCACTGAGAAGGACGAACTCCGCGCATCGCGCACGCCGGCTGAGCCGGTTGGCACGCATCTGATCCCGCCGCTGGCCGACGTCGTGCGCATATTCTCGACCAGTGGCACGACCGGCACGCCAAGCTACGTTCCACTCACGGCGGAGGACGTGGCGGATTGGGTGCGCATCTCGAGTCGCACCTACACCGCGCCGGGAGTCGTGCGCGGCGACCGGCTCGTTTCCACCTACAACGCCGGCCCGTTCGTCGCCGGTGTCACCAACGACACCTTCAACCAGCTGGGCATCACCCACATCCCGGTCGGCGGCAGCAACACAGATCGCCTCGTCGCCGCCGTTCAGTTGCTGAAGGCCTCCACCGTTGTGCTCACGCCGAGCTACGCGCAGCACGTGGTGGAATGGGCGACCGAACGCGGCGTCGATCTCGCACGCTCCAGCGTCGAGCGCGTCATGGTCGCAGGCGAACCCGGCGGTGGCGAACCGGCGACGCGCGCGCGTCTCGAGACCGCATGGGGCGCGGAGGTCACCGAGGCAATGGGCATCGGCGACATCTGCGTGTCACTGTGGGGCGAATGCCGCGAGAAGCAGGGCATGCACTTCTCCGGCCGTGGCTTCGTCCATATCGAGTTGATCGACCCGGAAACCGGGGCGCCCGTTCCAATGCGTGATGGCGCCGAAGGCGAACTCGTCTACACGCACCTTCGCCACCGCGCCGCGCCGCTGCTCCGCTTCCGCAGTCGCGATCATGTCGTGATGTGGACATCGGTATGCGCCTGCGGACGCACCGCCCCGCGGGTCCGCTGCATCGGCCGCACCGACGACATGCTGATTGTGCGCGGGGTCAACATCTTCCCCACGGCCATACGCGAAATCGTCAATGAATTCAGCCCCTTGGTGAGCGGGGCCATCGTCGTGCGGCCGCGCACGAGAGGCATCCGCCAGGATCCGCCGCTCTCCGTCGCGGTCGAGCTCAGCGAGAACACCGCTGCCGATAGCGCGCTCGCGGAACGTATCCGCACTCGGCTGCGCGAGAAGCTGACGGTGGCCACAGCGATCGAGTTGGTGCCCTTCAACAGCCTGCCGCGGTCGAGCTACAAATCGAAGCTCGTCGACCGGTCGCAGGCGACGTGAGCCGAACGCGCTAGGCCACGTTGACGAACTGCTGGTCCTTGACGTAGTCGCGAAATCCGACGAGCGCCTCGTTGACCTTCGGCCACGACCCGAGCGTGCCGACTTCCTTCATCCACCGCTCGATGTTCGGATAGCCGTTGAACCTGTCGCGGGTAACGATCCCGCAGGTGATGAGCGCGTAGCCGAAAATGTCCGCGATGGTTAGCTGATCGCCGACCAGATACCTGCGCTCCTCGCCGAGCCAATGCTCGTTGAGCACCGTCAGCCACTTCCGCGTTTGCGTCTTGCCCCACTCGATCGTCCTGGCCTGCGCCTCCTCGTTCTGGCGCCTGTGATGCGGATAAATCTGCGGGTAGACGACGTTGTACGCATAGTCGCGATAGAAGCCGGTGTTGAACCAGTCCATCAGTTCGTTGACCTTCGCCCGCGTCTTCAGGTCCTTCGGATAGAGTCCGAGGCTGAATTTGTCGGCGAGATACTTCATGATCGCCGAGCTTTCCGTCAGTACGAAGTCGTCATCGACCAGCGTCGGCACCAGACCGTTGGGGTTCAGCGAAATATACGGCTCGCTCGCGTGTTCGCCTTTGGCGAAGTCGAGCGCGACCTCCTCGATCGGCAGTTTGTTCTCGCTGATCAGCGCGCGTATCGGCCGGCTCGTGTTGGAAACGAGCAGCACATAAAGCTTCATCGCCACGACTTCCCTCCCCTCGCTCAGGCGACGCCGCCTCTCCCGGCGTCCTCCGCAAAAAATACCACACGCCGCGTGCGGTCTATCAGCGTCGCCGGCAGGGCGCTTATTTCCCCTTCTTCTTGACGCCCGCCTGAGTGTTCCTGCCCATCGCACGCGCCTTTCCCTTGCCCGCCTCGGCGCCGCTGTAAGGATCCTTCGGCCCGCGATCCTTGGACAACGACCCGCGGTCCGCGCGGATCATGTCCTCGATCGCATCCGCCAGGTGCTCCTCCTTGATGTTGTAGTCGCCGCGCGCCACGCGGATGTGGTGCGCCGCCAAGAGCACCTCGGCATGCGTACGGCCATGCGGCGGCTCGAAGCGGTACGCCGCCAACTCAAACAGCTGGCCCAGCGGGTCGCGGAAATAGATCGAGTCCATGAAGCCGCGATCCTTCGGTCCGCTGTTCGCGATCTTGCGCTCCGCCAGCCGCTCCACCGCCTGCGCGAACGTCGCATGCGAGACCGCGAACGCAATGTGGTGCACATCGCCGATATCGGTTGGGTTGGGCGTTGGATCCGCCTTGCGTCCCTCGTTGGTGAACACGGTGATCAGCCGCCCATCGCCGGGATCGAAATAGAGGTGACTCTCCTCCGGCACGTCCAGGTTCGGCTGGTCGAAGACGAACGGCATGCCGAGCACGCCTTCCCAGAAATCGATCGTCGACTGCCGGTCGGCACCGACCAGCGTGATGTGATGAACACCCTGCGTCTGCAGCTTGCGCATAACGGCCGAATACTCCCGAAGACGTCGTTGGCCTGAGCCTACAACATCCCCGGGCGGAACTGCGACCGTCGGCTGATGATCTTGCCCGCCACCATGAAGATTCCGTCGCCCGTGTAGTGCAGCGTCTGCGGATATTTCGGCGTGCGCCGCACGTGCGCCTTCACCACCTCCAGGATGAAGAAGTTGTAGTCGTCCACCAACCGGTCATCCTTTACGCGGCACTCGAGATTGGCGTGGCATTCGGCGATCAGCGGTGCCCGCACCCTTGCCGCCTTTTCCGCCGTCAGCCCGAAGGTCGCGAACTTGTCGACTTCGTTGCCGTCGGTGTTGCCGATGCCGACCACCGCATCGGTGATCGCCGTCGTCGGCACGTTGATGACGCACTCGCCAGACCGGCGGATCAAACTGAAGGAATAATTTGAGGACGCGATCACGCACCCGACCAGCGCGGGCGTGAACTCCATCATCGTATGCCAGCCCATCGTCATGACGTTGCGCTCGTCCTTCCAGGCGGAAGTGACGAGGACGATCGGCCCGGGCTCAAGCAGCCTGCGTACCTTGGCAAGCGGGAAATCGACTTTGCTTGCGTGTCGCGCCATCACGCCGGTGATCTTATCCCGCAGCGGGATCGAGCGCGAAGCCATCTGCCAGCCGATGACACGCCTCGGCCACAGCAGCGTGCCGGGCCTCGTCGATCAGGCCGCCGTCGCGGCGGAGCGCCGCCCACCATCCCGTATCCCGGGGCACGATCAAAACTGCTTCCGCATCGACATCTTGTCCACCCATTCGCTCGTGCAGTTCGGCGGCGACGAGGGCCTGGAGTTCGGATGCAGACACAGCTTTCACGGCCATTGGCGTGCTCCTGAGAGGAGGATTGGCTCTTGCGAGGCGGGACCGCGCGACGCTGCCCACGGCAATAATGCGTTCACCAGAGCGCGGTTCCCGCTCAGGGAACCTTTGTCGCGCCCGGCGAGTTTGTGTGCATCCGGTTTCGTTACCCTCATCAAAAACGTGGAGGAAGCACATGGGTTTCGGTCGTGGCCTTCTCTTGTGGCTGCTTGGAATTCCCCTTCCCATCATTCTTCTCCTCGCACTGTTCTGGCGCTGAGGAGGTCCCCCATGAGCAACGTTTATGATGCCGGTGCGGTGACAACCGCACCGCGGTCGGCCGTGGCCTGGCCCGCGATATTCGCGGGTTCGGTGACCGGCGCGGCCGTTTCGGTAATCCTCGTGCTGCTCGGTGCCGGGATCGGGCTTGCGTCCGTATCCCCCTGGGGAGGCGGCGTAAGCCCGACGACCTTCGGCGTCGGGGCCGCAATCTGGCTGGTCGTCATCGAATGGGTGGCCGCAGGTTTCGCCGGCTTTTTCGCCGGGCGCCTGCGTACGCGCATGACCGGCTACCACAACGACGAGGTTTTCTTCCGCGATACCGCCCACGGCTTTATCGCCTGGTCGTTCTCGCTGGTGATCCTCGCGGCGGTGTTCGCATCGTCGCTTGCCGGCATTCTCGGCAAGGCCACCGATGCGGCGGCGACCGTCGCTTCCGGAGCCGCCCAGGCGGCGGCGCCGGCGGGCGAATATTTCACCGACCGCTTGTTCCGCTCGGGTCCGCCGTCTGCTTCAACCGCGACAGCGACGCCGCCCGCAGCCGCCGCGACCTCAACCACCGCACCAGCTCCGGCACCAACTGAAAGCACGACGGCGACAGCACCGGCCGCCGGCACCGAGGCGCCTGCCGCCACAACGACCGAGGCTCCGGCGGCGACGATGACCGCTCCGACTGCGGCAACGGCGGCTCCAACCGCACCGGCGATGCCGGCTCCCGCGATGACCGGGATGAACGCGAACGCCGGCCAGAGCGCCGACGTGCGCGCGGAGGCCGGCCGGATCCTCGCGCAGAGCATCGCCGCTGGTCAGATCAGCGCCGATGACCGCACCTACCTCGCCTCTTTGGTGGCGAGCTCCACGGGCGTGCCACAGGCCGATGCCGAAGCGCGTGTCGATGCGGCGGTGAACGACGCCAAGAACGCCGCGGACACCGCCCGCAGCGCGGCGGCAAAGGCGAGCCTGTTCCTCGCCATCTCGCTACTCGTGGGTGCCTTCATCGCTTGCGTGGCGGGTGCTCTCGGCGGCCGCGAGCGCGATGAGGACGAAGTCCGGCTAAGCCGCGTTGCCTGACGGCTCCGCAGACGCAAACAAAAAGGGCGGCCCTGGGGCCGCCCTTTTTTGTTGGGAAACTGGAGTGGTCGGATAGCCACGGTTATGCGGCTCCTCAGCTTGAGTTGCGTGGAGAGTTTTCTCCGCGCTTGCCGGGGCCAACCAAGGGCCGCGACGCGCTCCTGGACTGTAGAAACGCGGTCCGCGGACAACTTCGTGGTTGGGAAATCTGGAGCGGGCGAAGGGATTCGAACCCTCGACCCCAACCTTGGCAAGGTTGTGCTCTACCCCTGAGCTACACCCGCTCACGCGCCCATCGGAAGACGGACGCCCGGCTTATATGGCGGTGGGTTGCCGATGGCAATACGCCCGCCTTGCCGGACGCCAAGGCCGCGGGTAAACGACCGCCATGCCCGTTTCCCGGACAGAATTGATGGCCGCCCTCGCCGACCTCGGCATCGCCACGATTACCGTTGATCACGCCCCGGTATTCACTGTCGAGGAAGCGCAGGCCCTGCGCGGTCAGATCCGGGGCGCGCATACCAAGAATCTGTTTCTGAAGGACAAGAAGGACCGACTGTTCCTTGTTGTCGCCCCGGAAGATGCCGAAATCGACCTGAAGCAGCTGCATCACCGCGTCGGCGCCACTGGCCGCTTCTCTTTCGGCAAGCCCGAACTGCTGATGGAAACTTTGGGGATCCCACCAGGCTCCGTGACCGCTTTTGCGCCGATCAACGACACCGCCCATCGCGTGACAGTCGTCATCGACAAAAGCATCGCCGAAGCCGAAACGGTTAACTGCCATCCGCTTGTGAATACGGCCACAACCACAATCGCCGTGAGGGATCTGCTGGCCTTTCTGCGCTCCACCGGACATGAACCCCTGATCGTCGCCCTCAGCGGCGAGTTGTGAGAACGGCACTCCCGCTCCATATTCCCCGCCAGAAACGCGAATTCGGGCCGTCGCCGGCCCTAACAGGAAGCGAACTGCCATGAGCATGAGCACGGATTCGGCGCGCGCCCCCGTCCCGGGGAGCAATGGCGCCGATCTCATCAAGGACACCACTACCCAGGCCTTTGCCAAGGACGTGCTCGAGGAGTCGCGCCGCCAGCCGGTGCTCGTCGATTTCTGGGCGACGTGGTGCGGCCCCTGCAAGACGCTGTCGCCTGTCATCGAGAAGGCGGTGAAGGCCGCCAACGGCGCGGTGAAGCTGGTGAAGATGGACATCGACCAGCATCCCTCGATCCCCGGCCAGCTCGGCATTCAGTCGATCCCCGCTGTCATCGCCTTCCAGAATGGCCAGCCGGTCGATGGCTTCGTAGGCGCCATTCCCGAGAGCCAGGTCAAAGCCTTCATCGACCGCCTCGGCGCGCCCGCCGGCCCCAGCGACGCGCAGTTGCTGATCGAGGAAGGCCAGCGCCTGCTCGCCGCGAAGGACGTCGCCGCCGCAGCGGAGCACTTCGCCGCCGCCCTCTCGGCTGACGCAACCTCGGTGCCGGCCATCGTCGGTCTCGCCTCCTGCCACCTCGCCATGGGCAACCTCGATGCCGCGCGCCAGACGCTGGCTGCGTTGCCGCCGTCGGCCGCGAATGACCCGACCGTCGCCGCGGTACGTGCGCAGATCGACCTCGCCGCACAGACCGCCGCGCTCGGCAATCCGGCCGAACTGCAGAAGCGCATCGCCGCCGATCCCAAGGATTGGCAGGCGCGTTTCGATCTTGCCCTGATCGAGAACGCGCGCGGCGATCGCGAGGCGGCCACCGACCAGCTCCTTGAAATTGTCGGCCGCGACCGTAGTTGGGAGGATGAGAAGGCGCGCAAGCAGCTCGTGCAGTTCTTCGAGGCATGGGGCCCGATGGATCCTGCGACGCTCTCCGCGCGCCGCCGCCTGTCGTCGTTGCTGTTCGCATAAGAAGACAGTCGCACCGAAAAAACGAGGACGACTGAGGGGACAGATGAAAGCCGGCAACTGCCTCTATGGCTGCGCCAAGGATGTTCCGTCGGTGATCCCGGTCTTCCCGCTGCCGGAAGCGCTGCTGCTGCCGCGCGCCGACATGCCGCTCAACATCTTCGAGCCGCGCTACCTCGCGATGGTCGACGCCGCCATGGCCGGCGACCGCGTGCTTGGCATGATCCAGATCGATGACGCGGCTCCGGCGTGCTCGCGCGGGCCCGGCCTGCGTAAGGTCGGCTGCGCCGGCCGCATCGTCTCCTACGCCGAGACCGGCGACGGTCGCTACATGATCACCCTCACCGGCATCGCCCGCTTCCGCATCGTCGAGGAGATGGCGCAGTCGCGCACGCCCTACCGGCTCTGCCGCGTCACTGCCGAGCCGTTCGCCGCCGATTTCGAAACCGCCGAGCAGATCATCGATCGGAACGCCGTGCTGCGCGCCTTCCGCACCTACCTCGCGGCGCACGACCTCGACACGGATTGGGAAACTGTCGGCCGCGCCTCGAACGAGACGCTGGTGAACGCGCTGGCCATGATGGCGCCCTTCGGTCCGGCCGAGAAACAGGCCCTGCTCGAAGCGCCGGACCTCAAGGCCCGCGCCGAAACGCTGGTGGCCATCGCCGAAATGACGATGCCCGGCCAGTCTACAGGCCGCACGCTGCAATGACCCGCCCTGCAGCCACGGTGGACCCGAAGCTGCTGGAAATCCTCGTCTGTCCTTTGACCAAGACGACGCTGGAATACGACGCGGCCCGCCAGGTGCTGGTGAGCCGCGCCGCCAAGCTCGCCTATCCGATCCGCGACGGCATCCCGATCATGCTGCCGGAAGAAGCCCGCCCGCTCGAGGGCTGATCGCCCTCTACCCCAGAAACGCGTAGCGCAGCAGCGCCGCTACAGCGGCGATGCACACGAGAAAGACACCCGCTCCGATCGGCGAGCCCCAGCCGTACCAGGAGAGTGCTGCACTGGCGTAGCGCCACTCCTGATCCTCGGTCCGCGTTACGTTGGCTGACATGACAAACTCCTGTGGTTGACGCCGCCCGCGATTGACTTACGCAGCGAATATCTTAGTGTCTAAGATAATGACTGGACGAAAGCAAGCCCTGATCGCCGAGCTGAACCGCGCTGCCCGCGAAGCGAGTGGCCTCGGCAACGTCTTTGCCAACGCTGTCGCCGGAAAGCTTGGCGTGTCACCGACGGACCTTGAGTGCCTGGGCATCGTTGGCGCCGGTGAGACGGTGACGCCCGGCGATCTCGCCCGCGCCACCGGCCTTACCAGCGGCGCCATCACCGGCGTGGTCGACCGCCTGGAAAGGGGCGGCTATGTGCGCCGCGTCCGCGATACGGAGGATCGCCGCAAGGTCTATGTCCGCATAACCCAGGGAGGGCGCACGAAGGCTTACGGCCTCTACGCTTCGCTGAGCCGCGCCGTCGATCGCCTCGCGGCGAAATACTCCGCCGCGGAACTTGAGGTGCTGGTGCGCTACTTCGACGAAAGTCGCGACATGATGCTGGCGGAAATCGCCAAGCTCGACGGCTAGATCGCCTCGCCGCGGAGGAGCCGCGGCGCGCCTTCCGTGTCGCCGGATGCTTCGCCGATGAACAGCCGTTTCAGCCCCGGCAGGCGATCCACAATCCCGAGACCAACGTCGCGCATGATGCGGAGCGCCGGATTGTCGTTGGCGAACAGCGTGTTCAGCGCGTCGGTCGCGAGCGCCATCTCCGCGGTGTCGTATCGCCGCCAGCGCTGATATCGCCCGAGCACCGTCAGCGACCCGACATCCAGCCCGAGCCGATGCCCTTCGACGAGGGTCTCCGCCAGCGCGGCCACGTCGCGATATCCGAGGTTCAGCCCTTGCCCGGCGATCGGATGGATGGAGTGCGCCGCGTCGCCCACCAGCGCGAACCGCGGCCGCACGAACTCCCGCGCCAGCGTCACGCCAAGCGGAAACGCCAGCGGCTTCCCCGCAACCCTGATCGCACCGAGCCGATGCCCGAACCGCCGCTCCAGCTCCACCTGGAAGACGAGCGGATCGCCCTTCACCAGGCGCTCGGCAACATCGGGCGGCTCCGTCCATACCAGTGACGAGCGATGGCGGCCGTCGGCGTCATCGATTAGTGGCAGCATCGCGAACGGTCCTGCCGGAAGAAAATGCTCCTCCGCCCGGCCCTCATGCGGCCGCTCGTGCATCACCGTCGCTACGATTCCCGTCTGCCCGTACTGTCGCCCCACCGTGGCGATGCCGGCAATGTCGCGAAGCTTCGAGCGCACGCCGTCGGCCGCCACCAGCAGCCGCGCGCCGATCGCCGTGGCCTTCAGCGTCGCGCGCACCACCGTCCCATCCGCGACGAAGTCGGTCACCGTCTCGGGCGCGATTATTGCGACGCCGGCATCCGAGGCCGACTTGCGCAACGCCGCGACCACGACACCGTCCGCCACGACGTGCGCCGTGCCCTCCGTCGCGAACGTCAGGAAGACCGGCCGCGCGACATCGCCCGTGCGGCTATCCGTTACGATCATCTCGCTGACCGGCTGCGCCTGTGGCGCGATCGCATCCCAAACGCCGAGTCGCTCCAGCATCTTGCGCCCGCCGGCGACGATGGTGGACGCCCGCCCTTCACGCGTCGCCACATCCGGCGGAACCGCATCGACCAGCGTCACCGCAAGCGAGGGCGCCGCCTGCCGTAGCGCGACCGCCAGTGCAAGGCCAACCTGCCCGCCGCCCGCAATGAGGATGTCGGTGTCTGTCATGTGCCCATTTTACTCCCCGCTCGTCCCCGCGAAAGCGGGGATCCATCTCGGTGCGGCAACCCGCTCGCCGCGTATCGCACCAGGATGGGCCCCTGCCTCCGCGGGGTGAGCGGACAGGTGGACGCATGCTACACACCCACCATGCACGACCCGATCGAATCTCTCCTTGCCACGCTCGACCTCGAACAGCTCGAGCACAACCTTTACCGCGGCCGCAGCCCGCAGGTCGGATGGCAGCGCGTATTCGGCGGCCAGGTGATCGGCCAGGCGCTGGTCGCCGCGGCCCGCACTGTAGAGGGCCGCCTCGCCCATTCGCTGCACGCGTATTTCATGCGGGAAGGCGATCCCACCGTGCCGATCATCTACGAGGTCGACCGCATCCGCGACGGCAAAAGCTTCGCTACGCGTCGCGTCGTCGCCATCCAGCACGGCCAGGCGATCTTCTCCATGTCGGCGTCGTTCCAGATCGAGGAGCCCGGTCTCGATCATCAGATCGAAATGCCCAACGTGCCCGCGCCGGAGGAACTGCCGTCGGAGTCCGAGCTGCAGGCGGCTTACCTCCATGTCGCGCCCGACAGCGTGAAGCGCTACTGGGAGCGGCCGCGCGCGATCGAGATCCGCCCGCTCGATCTGCGTCACTTCTTCAGCCGCGAGAAACTGCCGCCGCAACAGAGCGTGTGGGTGCGCGCCACCGGGCCGCTGCCCGACGATCCGATCATTCACCGTGCCGTGCTCGCCTACGCCTCCGATATGACGCTGCTGGATACCGCGCTATTCGCCCATGGGCGCATGATCTTCGATCGCGACCTGCAGGCCGCCAGCCTCGACCACGCCATGTGGTTCCACCGGCCGGTCCGTGCCGACGAGTGGCTGCTCTATGCGGAGGACAGCCCTTCGGCATCGGGAGCCCGCGGCTTCACGCGCGGCAATCTCTTTTCCCGCGACGGCAAGCTGGTCGCCTCGGTGGCGCAGGAAGGTCTCATCCGCGTCCGCGATTAGCTGCCCAATAAGCGTGCAAATGACTAAAATCGCCTATTTTTGCGCCATCTGACGCCTGCTGACGCTCGGCGCGCCGCAAAGCAGCCCCGTTTTTGCCCGCGCTTTCAGCACCTTGCCGCCCTGCCAGCCAAGTTGGCACGGACTTTGATTTGGATGCGGCGGTCAAAGTCGTCGGCGGCCATCCGGCTGCTTGGGGGCATGCACCGTTCAGGCTTCGCTAAGTCCGTTCCGTCAAGGGCCGGGCCGCGGGCGTAAACCGGGGAAACCTGCTCATGAAAATCGTGATGGCTGTCATCAAGCCGTTCAAACTCGACGAGGTGCGCGATGCCCTCACGGCGGTCGGCGTTCAGGGCCTGACCGTGACGGAAGTGAAGGGATACGGGCGCCAGAAGGGGCACACCGAGATCTACCGCGGCACGGAATACGCGGTGAGCTTCCTGCCCAAGATCAAGATCGAGATCGGCGTGCCCGCCGATCAGGTCGACAAGGTCGTCGACGCGATCACCTCCGCCGCCAAGACCGGCCAGATCGGCGACGGCAAAATCTTCGTCTACTCAATCGATCAAGCCGTGCGCATCCGCACCGGCGAGACCGACAACGACGCGCTGTAAGGAGCCGCTTGGATGAACACCCGTTGGACTAAAACCCTCCTCGGCGCTGCCGGACTGCTCGCCGTCACGGCGGTAGCGGCCTTCGCCCAAGACGCCGCGCCCGCCGCAACCGATGCGGCCGCGGCGGCCGCTCCGCCGGCTCCTCCCGCGATCGATCATGGCGATACGGCGTGGATGCTCACCTCCACCGCGCTCGTGCTGCTGATGACCGTCCCCGGCCTCGCGCTCTTCTACGGCGGCATGGTCCGCAAGAAGAACGTGCTGGCGACTGTCATGCAGTCGTTCGCCATCACCTGCCTTGTCACCGTCATCTGGATGGTCGTCGGCTACTCCCTCGCCTTCACCGACGGCGGCACGATGCAGGCCTACATCGGCGGGCTTTCGCGCTTCTTCCTCAAGGACATGGGCGTCGGGGCGGTCTCGTACACGATCCCCGAATCCGTCTTCATGATGTTCCAGATGACGTTCGCGATCATCACGCCGGCCCTCATCGCCGGCGCCTTCGCGGACCGCATGAAGTTCTCCGCCATGCTCTGGTTCATGGGGCTGTGGTCGATCCTGGTCTACTCGCCGATCGCCCACTGGGTCTGGGGCGGCGGCTTCCTCGGCGGCCTCGGCGTGCTCGATTTCGCCGGCGGCACCGTGGTGCACATCAACGCCGGCGTCGCGGGCCTCGTTTGCGCCCTCGTGCTCGGCAAGCGCATCGGCACGGGCCACGACAACATGGCCCCGCACAACTTGGTGCTCTCGGTCGTCGGCGCCTCCCTCCTGTGGGTCGGCTGGTTCGGCTTCAACGCCGGCTCCGAGCTCGCCGCTGACGGCCGCGCCGGCATGGCCATGCTGGTCACGCAGGTTGCCACCGCCGGCGCCGCTCTCGCCTGGATGTTTGCCGAATGGATCGCACGCGGCAAGCCGAGCGTGCTCGGCATCATCTCGGGCGCCGTGGCCGGCCTCGTCGCCGTCACCCCGGCTTCCGGCTGGGTCGATCCGACGGGTGGCCTGGTCATCGGCATCGTCGCCGGCGTTGTCTGCTTCTGGGCCGTCGTCTGGCTGAAGCCGATGCTCGGCTACGACGACTCGCTCGACTCCTTCGGCGTTCACGGCGTCGGCGGCTTCGTCGGCGCCATCCTGACCGGCGTGTTCGCCGTGTCAGCGGTCGGCGGCGAAGGCAAGTCGGGCTGGATCGATGGCAACTTCGGCCAGATCTGGATCCAGTTCGAAGGCACCGTCGCCACCATCGTCTGGTCGGGCGTCGTCTCCTTCATCATCCTGAAAGTCATCGACGTCGTCATTGGCCTGCGCGTCACCAAGGAAGTCGAAGTCGAGGGTCTCGACATCAACCTCCACGGCGAAATCGTTCAGTAAGGCGTCTCTTCCTCCCTAGACTTGACCGGCCGGGTGGCATCGCCCGGCCGGTTTTTGTTTGCCCTCCCGCCGCAGCGTCGCCGCCCGAAAAAATTCGTCGCGGCCGGCCGATCCTCACCTCCTCTTAGGGATTGAGTAAGTACGATACATTCCAGACGGGGCTGGGTGATTCGCAGGGCGGCGCGATGGGACGGGGTGTAGTGATGGGTTGGCTGGCGCTGTTGGCGCCGGCTCTGGTCGTTGTGGTGCCTGCCCATGCGGCGCCCAAGGCCAACCAGGTTTCGGTGAGCCTCGGTGCCAGCGATGGCAGCACCAGCGCCCGCAGTACCTGGATCCACGCCTGGAACGGCAACCTCTCCAAGGATGGCTTTCTCTCCCGCTTTGACGCCGCCTTCACCGGGCTGTCGCTCGACAGCTCCGACCTTGGGATCGCGCGCGGCGATCTCCTCGTCGGATACCAGTGGCATACGGATGCACTGCGCCTCCGCCTGATGGGTGGCGCGAGCATCGTGAACCGCGAATTCTCCAACCCCGGACCAACGGCCATCGCGGGCACTTTCGCCGGCTTCAAGGTTTCCGGCCAGATCAGCACGAACAGCGCGTCCAAGCTTCTGCTCAGCGCCAGCGGCGCCTATTCGACGGTGCTCAGGCAGTACAGCACCTCGTTCCAGGCCGGCTGGAAGTTCGCCGGCTTCAACGCCGGCATCGAAGGCGGATTTGGCGGCAGCGACACCTACAAAGGCGAAAAGGTCGGCGTCTTCCTGTCCGGGATAAAGATCGGCCTCATCTCGCTCGGCTCGTCGGTTGGCTACTCGTTCGGCGGCGACGAGGAGCAAAGCAAGAATTCGCCGTACGCCGATTTAAGCGCCTCTCTCCAGTTCTAGCCCAGCCCGCAAGGCAAGCGTTCAGTACCGTCCCGGTTGGTCAGTTGTGTCCGTGTTCGATCTCCCCATTGTGCGGGCTTCCGATCTCGCGTTTGGCGACAGCCCCAGCCCGTCACTTGCCGCCGGCCGCTCCCGAGTGCGCGGTTTGGCAGCAGCGGCCACCGTGGTCGTGCTGGCAGCTGGCGCCCTTGCCGCTCTCCTGGCCATCCGGGGCATTCACACAGCGGCCGCTGCTGTCTCAATTGGCACTATCGGAACGATCAGCCTCTGGCGCTATGGCTGGTGGCTCGTTCAAGTCGCGCGCGCCGCGATCTACCTGAATGTCGCGTTCCCGCGCCTTCGCGCGACCGCCGACGCGATTGGCCGCAGGGTCCCGCACCTCTACGCAGTTGTCTGTTCGTACGAGATTCCGCGCCTGGAATCCGAACGCGTCTACCGCGCGCTCATCGAAAATTGCCTGGCCTACGGCACGCCCGCAACCATCGTCGCCGCGATCACGTCGAGCCACGACGAGGAAATGATCCGCGACATCTATGAGTCGATGGGCGCGCCCGAAGCGGTGGAAATCATCGTGCAGTTCCAGAAGGGCGACGGCAAGCGCAGTGCCTTGGCACACGCGCTTCGTTCCATCGCCCGGCGTGAGCCGCCGAGCAACGCGCTTGTCGCACTCATCGACGGCGACGTAGTGCTCGATCCCGCTGCCATCGCCGGATGCGCGCCGATGTTCGTGACCGATTCCCGGCTGAGCGCGCTTACCACCAACAACGACGCAATCGTCAGCGGCAACCCGATCGTCCGTCACTGGTTCGCGCTTCGCCACGCGCAGCGTCACGTTCTCATGTCATCGATGGCGCTGTCCGGGCGGCTACTTGTGCTCACCGGCCGCTTCTCGATGTTCCGCGCGCGCGATGCGATCACTCCGGAGTTCATCGATCTGATCGAGCGCGAGTCATTCGACCACTGGCGCCTCGGCCGGCTTCGCTTCGTCAGTGGTGACGACAAATCGACCTGGTACTACATCCTGAAACATCGCGGCCGCATGCTATACGTGCCCGACGTGAAGGCCGTGAGCTTCGAGAGCATGCCTCGCGGCCGCACCTTCGTAGGCGGCGCCACCGCGCTGATGCTGCGCTGGTACGGCAACATGCTGCGCGCCAACGCCAAGGCGATCCGCCTCGGGCCGCGCACCTGCGGCGCCTTCACCTGGTGGAGCCTCATCGACCAGCGCGTCTCGATGTGGACCTCGCTGATCGGGCCGACGGCCGTGCTGATCCTTGCAGTGACGGGCGCGCCGCTGGCGCCGCTCGCCTACCTCGCCTGGGTCCTCCTCACCCGCAGCACGATGGCGCTGGTCGACGGAGCGTTCTGGGGCCGTGTTTACCCTTCGTGGCCGCTTCTGATGTTCTTTAACCAGGTCTGGGGCGCCTGGCTGCGGGTCTACATGCTTTTCCGTCCCGACCGCCAGGGCTGGACGCGCCAGCGCATCGGCAGCAGCGGCAGCGCCCACAGCGCAGCGACAAGTGCAGCGTTGCACGCCGCTGCGCTCACAGCCTTCGTTCTTTTCGTTGCCGTAGGCCTCGGAATGGTGCCGAGCATTCCGCGCCACCTCATCCCGGCGGTGCAGCTCATGGTGAAGCCGTGACGCCGGCCCCAGTTCGCGAAGCGCTCCGCTCTTCGCGCACGGAGCCCTTGGCGGAGCGCCATTCCGATCGCCACCACGGTGGCGTCGTCGTCGAAGCGCGCGACCAGCGCGACTTCGTTGAGGTCGCTGCCGAGTTCCAGGTCATCGTCGCCGGCCTCAAGCTGGATGGCGTGCGCCTTTCGCGCCGCCATGTCGTAGCCCGCGCGCCCGCCGACCCCGCGACCAAGCGCACGTGGACGATGCGCGACGGCGAGCGCGTGCCGCTGCTCGTGCGCATCGGCCTCTCCGGCTTCGTTCTGGAAATCGCGGCCTATGGCGTTCGCCGGTTTGCGCTGACGCAAGCGGGCGGTCACTTCCGTTTCGATCTTCAGGGCATGGACCGGCGCAACGAAGCTGCGCTTGCCCAGGTCGTGCGCACACTGCTGCGTGGCGAGTACCCGACGGTCGAGGAATTCGCAGGTCCGGCCGATACCGAGACGCCCATCGCATCCCCGCGCAAGGCAGAGCGCGGGTTTCGCGGCCGCGCGCTGGCCATCGGCGGACTGGCAGCGCTGTTCGCACTTGGCCTCGCCGCGTACGGTGCCCTATCAGTCTACGCCGGCTTCATGACCGAGCGCAGCACGATCGCCACGTTGACCGCGCCCCGCATCGATCTGTTCGCCGCCACTTCCGGCATCGTCCAGGCCAACCGTTCGTTCTCCGGCCTCGATGTCACGCGTGACCAGCATCTGCTCTCCGTATTCGCGCCGGACCTCAGCGCCGACATCCAGGCGAGCGAGGCGAAGGTCGGCTACTACGATGCGCTGTTGGGCGACGGCGCCGCCAAGGCGAACGGGCTTCGCGATACCATCGCGCCTGTCGGTTTCGACGACCTCGGCCTGCCGCAAGCGGCAAAGCCCGCCATGCTCCGCCACGCGCGCGACTTCGAACTCGGCATCCTGCAGTCGCTGAAGACGCAAAGCGCCGCGCTTGACGTCTTTGCGCCGTGCAACTGCCGCGTCGTGTGGGCGGCCGACCCGCGATCGACCGTGAAGGCCGGCGACCTGTTGGTGACGTTGGCTCGAACCACACCCGACGACCTCCGCATCGAGGCGCTGTTCGATCTTTCGGAGGCGACCGCGATCCACCCGGGCCAGCGCGCCAAGATCCTCGACCCCGCGACCGGGGACCGTATCACCGCGACCGTTGAGCAGGTGCTGCTCGACGCGACAGACTCGCCCCGCATCGGCGTGCCGGAGGCCCTGCGACGCGACGCCAGCCACGCCACCGTTGTTTTGAAAGCCGCAACCCCGCCTACGCACCTGCGCATCGGCGCGCCCCTCGAAGTGGTGATCCTGAAATGACTCTGACCCGTTTCTCCCTCCGTCGGCTTCTCCCGCTGGTTCTTGCTGCCGTTGCGACGATCGGCGCAACCACCGCGGCTGGCGCAATGTCGCCGGATGAGCGCGCCAAGCTCGATCTCAGCGGCTACACCGTCCAGCACCCCGGCGCCGGATATTTCGACCTGGCCGCCCGCAAGGCATACGTCGCGGCCACGGATGATCGCCTCATCCGCAAGGAGGTTGAGAAACTGCGCCGCGGCGTGAGCTGCAAGCAGTACCTGCAGGCGCCGCCGATCAAGGGTGACCTGCTCGTACCGATGCTTTATCGCGATCCGCAAGGCTGGAAGGTCGCCGCCAAGCCGTTTCTCGATTTCGAGGATGCTGTGAGCAGCCTCGCCGCTGCCCAGTTCGTCGCTGCCGATGCCACCAACGGCAAGTGCTTGCTAGACGTTCTCGGCCGCTGGGCAAAGGAGGGCGCCTTCCTCGACCTTAAATTCGCCAGCCAGGAGGGTCTGCAGACCTGGTTCCAGACGGAAGGCTCGCTGCTGGCCGCCGCCCTCGCCTACTCCATCGTCAGGGATCAGGTGCCCGGCGCGAATGACCAGAAAAAGGCGATCGAAAACTGGCTGGTCGCGGTAGCCCAGCACCATCTCGGCCGCACGATTTATTCCGATGACGGCAGCTGCTGTAACAACCACTTCTACCGCCGCGCCGCCTATGCCGCCGCCATCGGCGTTCTGGTCAACGACGACACGCTCTTCCGCTTCGGCATGAGCGCGATCTACTCCGCCCTCAGTGAAGCGAACCCGGATGGCTCGCTGCCGCGCGAGATGCTGCGCGGCCAGTTGGCCGCCCGCTACCAGAACTACGCCACGATGTATCTGGTCTTCATTGCGCAGATCGCGCGCATGCAGGGCTACGACATGTTCGCGCTCAACGTGAATGGCCGCCGTCTCGACGACATCGTTGGCATGGCGATCCGCATGCTCAAGGACCCTCAGCTCGCCGCGGCCCAGTCCGGTTCAGGCAGCCAGCAGACGGATTTCAGCCGCCAGAACCAGTACCTCGCATGGCTCGCGATGCTTCCCGGCCTCGACAGCCATGCCACCGGCGCCGCCGACGTCGTCCCCGCCGATCGCCCCCTCTACAACCGCAGCCTCGGCGGTTTCCTGACCCTGTATTTCGCCCCGCCGCCCGCCAAGACGTCGGCGAACGCAAATTCGGCGAAAACCCCAACAAAACCTCAAGGTTAAGGCCAGCTTTACTTCCCCTCGCTAGGGTCGTCCGAGTCCCCCGTAGAGCTCGGATCGGCCCATGCGTACCTCACCGCGTACAACTACCCGCTCGCTGCCGTTTTCCCTCGCCGCTGACGGCACGATCCGCCGCCTCATCCGCCGAAATCTGAGCGCGATCCTGGGCCTGTCGGTGCTGGCGCTGGCCGCCGCCTTTGCCGCCAGCCTCGCCACCTGGGCGGTGGATGATCCGAGTTTCAGCCACGCCACCGACCACGGCACCCGCAACATCCTGGGCTTCCCCGGCGCCGTCATCGCCGATCTCCTGACCCAGCTCCTCGGCCTCGCCTCTTCGCTGTTCCTGCTCCCGCCCGTCGTCTGGGCCTGGCGCGCGGTGTTTGCGAATCCCAGCCGGCTCAACTGGAAGACGCTGATCACCTGGCTGCTGGCGACCCTCTCCGGCAGTATCACCCTGGCCAGCCTGCCGGCGCCCAATTCATGGCCCCTGCCGACGGGCCTCGGCGGCGTCATCGGCGATCTGCTGCTGAAGCTGCCGGCCGCGATCATCGGCCACGAGCCCGTGCGCCTCTCGGCTTTGGCTACCGGCGTCGCCTTCGCCGCTCTCACGCTGCTATTCGCACTCCACGCCTGCGGCCTGATCCTCCAGTTCAACCGCGGCGCTTCGGATGAAGATACTGTGCCGGCCGTGCGCCCGTCAGCCCGCGTCACCGTCACCGATGATGATGATGAATTCGACGACGAGGACGAAGACGCCGATATGGACGCCGACGATGCCGATGGCGACGAGGACGGCGACGGCGACGAAGACGACGACGATCGGCCCTCGCGCCTCGCGATTTTCGCCGGCATCCTCACTCACGTCGGCATGAGCCTCGCGGCCTCGATGCGCCGCCGCCTGTTGAACCGCCGCCGCTCCGCCCTGCGCGCCATGATCGACGAGGACGCCTTCCGCGCCGGCCGCATCGAGCCGCGCATGGGCGCCGACGGCGACTGGCATGCCGCCGAGCCGGATATGGACGTCGACATGGACGAGGATGACGCCGATCTCCCCGAAATGGAGATGGACGAGGATGAAGCGCCCGTCGCGCCGCGCAAGAAGAAGGCGAAGCCGGCGGCTCCCGCCGTCAAGAAATCCAAGGCCTACAAGGCGCCGAAGTTCGAGCTGCCGCCGGTGGAGTTGCTCGCCGAACCGAAGGCCAGCGACCGCAAGTCGACCATCACGCCCGCTCAGCTCGAGGCCAACGCCCGCGCGCTGGAAAGCGTCCTCGACGACTTCGGCGTCAAGGGTGAGATCATCAACGCCCACCCGGGCCCTGTCGTCACGCTCTACGAGCTGGAGCCCGCGCCCGGCATCAAGTCGGCCCGCGTCATTGGCCTTGCCGACGACATCGCCCGCTCGATGTCGGCCATCGCCTGCCGCGTCGCCGTCATCCCCGGCAAGAACGCCATCGGCATCGAGTTGCCCAACGCCAAGCGCGAGACGGTCTTTCTGCGCGAACTGCTCGCGGCCCAGGACTTCGCCGATTCCAAGGCGAAACTCGGCCTCTGCCTCGGCAAGAACATCGGCGGCGAGCCGGTGATCGCCGATCTCGCCCGCATGCCCCACCTGCTCGTCGCCGGCACCACCGGCTCGGGCAAGTCGGTGTCCATCAACACCATGATCCTGTCGCTGCTCTACAAGTGGACGCCGGCCGAGTGCCGCATGATCATGATCGACCCGAAGATGCTCGAGCTGTCCATCTACGACGGCATCCCGCACCTCCTCACGCCCGTCGTCACCGATCCCAAGCAGGCCGTCGTCGCGCTGAAGTGGACCGTGCGCGAGATGGAAGACCGGTATCGCAAGATGTCCAAGCTCGGCGTGCGCAACGTCGATGGCTACAACGCCCGCGTCGCCCAGGCACTGGCCAAGGGCGAGACGCTCTACCGGACGATCCAGACCGGCTTCGACAAGGAGAGCGGCGAGGCCGTCTACGAGAAGGAAGCCCTGTCGCTCGACCCAATGCCCTACATCGTCGTCATCATCGACGAGATGGCCGACCTGATGATGGTCGCCGGCAAGGATATCGAAGGCGCCGTGCAGCGCCTGGCCCAGATGGCCCGCGCCGCCGGCATCCACGTCGTGATGGCGACGCAACGCCCCTCGGTCGACGTCATCACCGGCACCATCAAGGCGAACTTCCCGACGCGCATCTCCTTCCAGGTGACGTCGAAGATCGACAGCCGCACGATCCTCGGCGAGCAGGGCGCCGAGCAGCTACTCGGCCAGGGCGACATGCTCTACATGGCCGGCGGCGGCCGCATCACCCGCGTCCACGGCCCCTTCGTCTCCGACAAGGAAGTCGAGGAGATCGTCGCCCACCTCAAGTCGCAGGGCGCCCCTGAGTACCTGACGGCCGTCACCGTCGACACCGACGCGGAGTCCGGCGAGGGTGGCGATGGCGCGCTGTTCGACGGCGAGGGCGGCGAGGAAGGGAACGACCTCTACGACAAGGCTGTCGCCATCGTCTTGCGCGACCGTAAGGCGTCCACCAGCTATATCCAGCGCCGTCTTGGCATCGGCTACAACAAGGCCGCCTCGATCATCGAGAAGATGGAGCACGAGGGCGTCGTCGGCCCGGCCAACCACGCCGGCAAGCGCGATATCCTGGTGCCGGAAGACGAGGAGGCGGCGTTCCGCTAACGCCGCCAATCCGCCACAGAACCCGGCGAAGTCTCGGGCGTTGTGGTACCCAAAGGAACCCGTGTGACCTTGTCCAAGGCCTCAATCATTGCCCTTGCCGCGCTCCTCGCGGCCACACCGGTGCTCGCCGCCGGCGATTCCGTGCCGTTGCCGCATCTGCGCCCAGCGAACGGGCCGAAGGCCAACGCCGGCGCCGCTGCCGCAAGCGCGGTCATCCCGCCAGCGCAGGTCCAGATAGATCCCAATTCGCCCTTCACGCCCGCACAGCAGGTCGCGCTCGCCAACATCAGCGCCTACTTCAATTCCTTCAGCCTAATGGAAGGCGACTTCATCCAGATCGGCCCCAACGGCGAGCAGTCGGAGGGCGTCTTCTTCTTGCGCAAGCCCGGCCGCATCCGCTTCCACTACAATCCGCCGGCGCGCCTCGACGTCATCTCCGATGGCTCTACCGTCGCCATCAAGGACGGCAGGAGCGGTACGCAGGACATGTACCCCCTGTCGAAGACGCCGCTCCGCTACCTGCTCGCCGCGAGCATCGACCTGACCTCGTCCAACCTCGTCAACCAGGTCCAGGAAGAGTCGGACCTGATCATGGTGACGATCGTGCAGCGGGGTGCGTTCGCGGAGGGCACTCTTGTGCTCACCTTCGACCGCAAAACATACGAGCTGCGTCAGTGGCAGGTCACCGACGCGCAGGGACTGAACACCTCGGTAGCGATCTTCAACACCGTCACCGGCAAGCCGCAAAACGATCCGAATCTCTACCGCGTCGTCCCGCAGTAGCTGCCGTCTCCAACCCCTTGAAACGCCGGTCCGCATTCCCATCTTTTGTGGCATAGCGGACCGCCCGATTTCGGTAGCGCCCCCCGTCTCGCCGAGGGCGGTTCGCGAGCGCCGGTGCGTCATGTGTGCCAGGCGCTTGCGCTAACAGCGCACGAGAGCGCCCAGCTTCCCCCGGAGCTGGGCGCTTTTGCTTTTCACGGTGATGTGAACCAACGCGGCGACGTCTCGCAACGATGAGCACGCACAACGGTCAGTGAATGCGATGCCTCGGCCCGGCTTCACGGGATGAGCGGCGCGCCCTTACCCCTGCCGCCGTGGCGGCGCCATCTTGTCGATGCGCGCCAATGTCTGCCGCACCTTGGCGAGATCGAAGATCGTCGCCGTCAACCGCTCCGACAGCATGCGCTGCATCCTGACCGCGATCTGCGGATATTCGCTGAGCATGCGTGTGATCAGCTTGCGGTCGATTTCGATAACCTGGCTCGGATTGAGCGCCGTCGCCGTCGCGGGCCGCTTCGTCTCGATGAACAGCGCCACCTCGCCGATCAAGGTGCCCGCTTCCGCAGTCGCGACGACCTCGACCTTGCCGGCATCGCCGACGGTCATCTCGATCTTGCCGCTCGACACGACGTAGCCGCACGGCGCTTTGGCGCCCGCACGGAACAGCACCTGCCCCGCCACGAGCTCCAGCCGCACAGCGCTGAACGCAATCAGCCGAAGCTGCTCGGTCGGCAGGTCGGCGAACAGCGGCACCCGCTTCAGGAGGGCGATGTCGCCGTCAAGGCTCATACGGCCATCACGGTACGAGCTTGTAGCCGCCGGCTTCCGTCACTAGGAGCTCGGCCTTGGACGGATCGCGCTCGATCTTCTGGCGCAGGCGGTAGATGTGCGTCTCGAGCGTGTGCGTCGTGACGCCGGAATTGTAGCCCCACACCTCATGCAGCAGGACATCGCGCGTGATGACCTTCTCGCCCGCGCGGTAGAGGAACTTGAGGATCGCCGTTTCCTTTTCGGTCAGACGGATCTTGCCGCCCTTGTCGTCGACCAGCATCTTCGCGCTAGGCCGGAACGTGTAGCGGCCGATCGTGAAGATCGCATCCTCGCTCTGTTCGTGCTGGCGCAGCTGCGCCCGGATGCGGGCGAGCAGCACGGCGAAGCGGAACGGCTTCGTCACGTAATCGTTGGCGCCGGCTTCCAGCCCGAGGATGGTGTCCGACTCCGAGTCCTGTCCGGTGAGCATGATGATCGGCGCCTTGAAGCCCGACTTGCGCATCAGCTTCACCGCCTCGCGCCCGTCCATGTCGGGGAGGCCAACGTCCATGATCACCAGATCGAGCGGTTCGCTCCGCGAACGCGCGACGCCCTTCGCGGCGGTCGCGTCCTGCACGACCTCGAATTCCTCGTAGAGCGAGAGTTGCTCGACGAGGCCGTCGCGAAGCACGTCGTCATCATCGACGATAAGAATTCTGCGTGCGGGCATCTATCCGATCAGCCAGGCGGAGGGTGCCAAAACGGCCGAATCCCTTTGGAATCTTGGTGGGATCAGGTGTAGACCCCAACCGCCGCGCCATGCAAGGCGGCGCGCCCGTCGTGGCTAACATGAGGTGGGATAAGCGTGACTGCGAGAGCCGCCCTTTCCCGCCTTCTCGTCCTCCCCGGCGGGACCCTGACCGCTGGCCCGCTCCATGCCCGCTGTGCCGTTGGCCGGGGCGGCATAACCAGCGCGAAACGCGAGGGTGACGGCGCTACGCCCCGCGGCCGTTTCCGCCTGCTTGCGGCAATGTATCGCCCCGACCGCGTCGCCCGTCCGGTAACGTACCTTCCGCTGACGCCGATCGACCCGGACGCCGGCTGGTGCGACGACCCCGCCGACAGAAACTATAACCGCGCCGTCCGCCTGCCCTATCCCGCCAGACACGAACAGATGTGGCGCAAGGATCACCTCTACGACGTCGTCATCGTGCTCGACTACAACATCGATCCCGTAGTGCCCGGCGCCGGCAGCGCCATCTTCCTCCACTTGGGTTCACCCGGCCTTGTTCCGACGTCGGGATGCGTCACCGTCTCGATGGAAACGATGCTGAAGCTGCTACCGCACCTCGCGACGACGACTGTCGTAGACATTCGCTGAACGGTCGCGAGACCCCTCACCTACCTCGCTACGTTCGGCACCCTCCCCGCAAGGGGGAGGGAAGATCGCGACATATTCTGCAAGCGAGCAGAATGAGGCACCATCCCTCCCCCTTGCGGGGAGGGGGACCGCCGAAGGCGGTGGGTGGGGTTGCACTACGCTACCGGCGGTCGATCCCCAAACACCGCTGACCCAACCCGCACGTCCGTCGCGCCCATCGCGATCGCCGTCTCGAAATCGCCACTCATCCCCATCGACAGCGACGCTAGTCCAAGCCGTCGCGCAATCTTCGACAAAAGCGCAAAGTGCGGCGCCGCGACAGCATCCACCGGCGGGATACACATCAGCCCATCGATGTTGAGCCCATGCACCTCCCGGCACCGTGCCACGAATGTATCGACGTCGCCGGGCGCAACGCCCGCCTTCTGCGGCTCCTCGCCCGTGTTGACCTGCACCAGCAACCGCAGCGACCGTCCCTGCTTCCGCATCTCGGCCGCCACCGCCCCGGCAATCTTGTCGCGGTCGATGGTGTGGATCGCGTCGAACAGCGCCACCGCGTCCGCCGCCTTGTTAGACTGCAGGGGCCCAATCAGGTGTAGCTCCATCCCGGGCACCCTCAGCGAGGGCCACTTCCCCTCCGCCTCCTGAACGCGGTTCTCGCCAAACGCGAGTTGGCCGGCCTCGAGCACCGGCCGGACGTCCTCCGGTCCGAAAGTCTTGGACACTGCGATCAGCTTCACCGAACCGATCGCCCGCCCCGCCGCCTTCTCGGCGGCAGCGATCCGGCGGCGAACCTCGGCAAGATTGGCGGCAGCGCTCATGCCGCGCGCATATAGCACTGCCCGCCCGGTTGACCGAACCCCACGATTCTGGTGAAGGTCCGCCACCACAATTCCCGGCCGAAACTCAAGAGAATCCCTTGGCCATCGAACGCTACAACCCACGCGCTGCCGAGCCCCGCTGGCAGGCCCGTTGGGCCGATGAGCGCACCTTCGAGACGAAGAACGAGGACCCGCGCCCGAAATACTACGTCCTGGAGATGTTCCCCTACCCGTCGGGGCGCATCCACATGGGCCACGTGCGCAACTACACGCTTGGCGATGTCGTGGCTCGGTACATGCGCGCCAAGGGCTACAACGTCCTCTACCCCAAGGGCTGGGACGCCTTCGGTCTGCCGGCGGAGAACGCGGCGATACAGAACGGCATCAACCCGCGTACCTGGACCTACGACAACATCGCCGCCATGCGCGAGCAGCTCAAATCGATGGGCCTGTCGCTGGACTGGAGCCGCGAGTTCGCGACCTGCGATCCGGAGTACTACGCCCACCAGCAGAAGCTGTTCCTCGACATGCTGGCGAAGGGCCTGGCCTATCGCCGGAAGTCCAAGGTCAACTGGGACCCGGTCGACCAGACCGTGCTCGCCAACGAGCAGGTGATCGACGGCAAGGGCTGGCGCTCGGGCGCCGTCGTGGAACAGCGCGAGCTGACCCAGTGGTTCTTCAAGATTTCCGAATACAGCGACGAACTGCTCGCCGCGCTGGATACGCTCGACCGGTGGCCCGAGAAGGTCCGCCTCATGCAGCGGAACTGGATCGGCAAGTCGGAAGGCATGCGCGTCCGCTTCCCCTTCACCGGTGATGCGCCCGCGCCGGCCGAGACTGTGGAAGTCTTCACGACGCGCCACGACACGCTGTTCGGCGCATCGTTCATTGCCATCTCCCCCGATCATCCGATCGCGTCCGCGCTCGCCGCGCGCGATCCGCTGGTCGCCGCCTTCATCGACCAGTGTCACAAGAGTGGCGTCAGCGCCGCCGCGATCGAGACCGCCGAGAAGATGGGCTACGACACGTGTCTCTCGGTCCAGCATCCGTTCGTCGCCGAACTGAGGCTGCCGGTCTACATCGCCAACTTCGTGCTGATGGACTACGGGACCGGCGCGATCTTCGGCTGCCCTGCGCACGACCAGCGCGACTACGACTTCGCGAAGAAATACGACTTGCCGATCCGCCCCGTCGTCGCCCCCGTCGACACCTTCGACACCGACGCCGATCTCGTCGTCTGGCTCGAGCAGCTCGCCTCCGGCAAGGAGGCCTACGTCGATGACGGCACGCTGATCAACTCCGATTTCCTCGACGGCAAAAGCGTCCCGGAAGCCAAGGAAGACGTCGCGCAACGCCTTGAAAACACGATGCTATTGGGCGCACCCCAAGGCCAGCGCCAGGTCAACTATCGCCTGCGCGACTGGGGCATATCCCGCCAGCGCTACTGGGGCTGCCCGATCCCCGTGATCCACTGCCCGGACCACGGCGTCGTTCCCGTGCCGGACAAGGACCTGCCCGTCCGCCTGCCCGACGACGTCACGCTCGACAAGCCGGGCAACCCGCTGAACTGGCATCCGACGTGGAAGCACGTCGCGTGTCCAATCTGCGCCAAGCCGAGCCTGCGCGAGACCGACACGATGGACACCTTCGTCGACTCGTCGTGGTACTTCGCCCGCTTCACCGCGCCGCACGCGCCGACGCCGACCGACCGCAAGGCCGTCGACGCGTGGCTACCGGTCGACCAGTACATCGGCGGCATCGAGCACGCGATCCTGCACCTGCTCTACTCGCGCTTCTTCACCCGCGCGATGAAGGCTACCGGCCACGTCGGCCTCGACGAGCCGTTCCGCGGCCTGTTCACGCAGGGCATGGTCGTCCACGAGACCTACAAGAACGCCGACGGCACCTGGGCCTCTCCTGCCGAGATCAAGATCGAGGGCGAAGGCGCCAACCGCCGCGCCTGGAACGTTGCCAACGGCGCGCCGATCGAGATCGGCGGTATCGAGAAGATGTCCAAGTCGAAGCGCAACACCGTCGACCCGAACGACATCATGCAGAGCTACGGCGCCGACACCGCCCGCTGGTTCATGCTGTCCGACTCTCCACCGGAGCGCGACGTCATCTGGACCGAGGAGGGGGTCGCCGGTGCCTTCCGTTTCGTCCAGCGCGTCTGGCGCCTGGTGGCCGAATGGGCGGAGGACAAAGCCCCTGCCCCCGCCGGCGCCAACGGCGCCAGCCCGGAAGCCGTCGCGCTGCGCCGCGCCGCCCACCGCTCGCTCGCCGCCGCGGAGGACGCCATCCGCACGCTCCGCTTCAACGTCGCCGTCGCCCGCATCTACGAGCTGGTGAATGCCATCGGCAGCGCCATCGCTAATCCTGCCAAGGATGCGATGTTGCGCTCCGCCATAGCGGAGGCGCTCGACCTGCTGGTCCTGATGATGGCGCCGATGATGCCCCACCTGGCCGAGGAATGCTGGCAGACGTTGGGCCACGAGCTCGTTGCCATGCGCCCCTGGCCGGCCGTGGATGCCTCGCTGCTGACCGAGGACACCTTCACGTACCCGATACAAATCAACGGCAAAAAGCGCGCCGAATTGACAATCGCCATAGACGCGCCCCAAGCTGACGTCGAGCAGGCTACGCTTGCCCTCGACGCCGTTCGCCGGGCTCTGGACGGTCAAACGCCGAAGAAGATCGTGGTCGTACCGAAGAGGATCGTGAATGTCGTCGTCTGATCCCGCGCGCTACTACCGCCTCGCCTTCGCGGCGGCCACCGCGTTCATGCTGTCGGCCTGCACGGTGCAGCCGCTCTACGGCCCGACCCCGACCGGCAACACTGTCACCAACACCATCAGCGCCGTGGCCATCGATCCTGTGGACACGCGCGTCGCGCAGGTTCTGCGCAACAAGCTGATCTTCGACCTCGACGGCGGCCAGGATCCCGCCACGCCGCTTTACCGCATGAAGCTCAGCGTCAGCTCGGCCGAAAGCGCGCTGGGCGTCACGCCGATCGAGGCGGCGCCCGCCTACTCGCTGACCGTGCAGGCCACCTACGAGGTGACGTCCGTCGCGACCGGCCAGATCGTCATCCGCGGCACCGCGCGCGGCACGGCGTCGTTCGACCGTGTCACCCAGGCTTACGCCAACACCCGCGCCAAGCTGGATGCCGAGGATCGCGCCGCCGCCGAGGCCGCCGACGACATCCGCATCCGCCTCGCCACCGCCGCCGCCAAGGGCACGATCTGATCCGCATGCACCGTGCCGCGCTTTGCCTCGTTGCGCTGTCGCTGGTCACCGCCCCGGCGCACGCCGATTGGCTGGCGGGCATCTACAAGGATGGCGACGGCGCCGACATGGCCGTCATGCAGGGCACCGGCCAGTACGACTTCAAGCTGTTCCTCTACTGCAAGAAGGACGGCGAGCAGCACGTCATCCTCCAGTGGGGAACCGAGCAAACCCCGGTCGAGAAGCTGAAGGCCGCCAACGACGTCACCCTCACCGTCAAGATCGATGACACGCTGCACACCTCGATCGGCCAGTGGCCCGACTACGGCGGCGATCATCCGATCCTGGAGTACAGCAACGTCTACGATACGGTCGCGATCGCACGCGACATCGCCGCCGCCAAGGACATCGTCACCTTCATCTACGACAGCCCGTCGCTGAAGGTGCACGAGGGCGCGGTTTCCTACGCCGACGGCGCTGCGACGGCGGCGAAAACCTTCCTCGATTTCTGCACCTTCTGATCGGCCGTGCGCCGGCCTCGGCCGCGCATTACAGTGTCCCCATGGCGCAGATCAAAGCCTCCGATGCCGACCGCCTGCTCGCAAAGCCGGACCCAAGAATCCGCGTCGTGCTGATCTACGGCAACGACGAGGGCCTGGTCGCCGAACGCGCCGAAAAATTCATCGCTGCGGTTGTCGGCAAGGATGGCGAGCACCTCCGTTTCGATCCGGCCTGGCTGTCGGAGAATCCCGGCCGCCTTGCCGACGAAGCAAATGCCATCCCGATGTTCGGCGGCACGCGCGCCATTTCACTGCGCGTCGCCGGCAACCGGTCGGTGGAAGGTGCGGTCGAGGCCGTCCTGGAAACGCCGCCACAGGATTCGTGGATCGTCGTCACCGCCGGCGAACTCCGCAAGACGTCACCGATCCGCAAGCTCGCAGAGGCGAGCAATGCAGCCTGGGCCATCCCCTGCTACGCCGACAGCGAGCGCGACCTCGACCGCATCATCGACGAGGAGACGCGCGCCACAAAACTGGCGATCGACGACGACGCCCGCTCGGCGCTGAAAGGTCTCATCGGCAACGATCGCATGATCAGCCGCGGCGAGATCCAGAAGCTGACGCTCTACGCCTCCGACAAGGGCAACATCACGCTCGAAGACGTGCGCGCGCTGGTCGGCGATGCCGGCGCCTCGGCCACCGACGACACCATCGATGCAGTCGCCACCGGTGACACCGCCGCGCTCGACCTCGGCTACCGCCGCCTGGTAGCCGACGGCACGCCCGGCTTCGTCATCGCCGGCGCCGCGCTGCGCCACTTCAATTTCCTGCAAAAGGCCCGCGCCGCTGCCGATGACGGCGAAAGCCCCGACGCGCTGGTGCGCCGCGCCGTCCCGCCGATCTATCCGTTCTCCCGCCAGCCCGGCGTCGCCAAACAGATCGAACGCTGGCCCGCCGCCCGCATCGAGCGCGCCCTCGCCATGCTCGACCGCGCCATGATCGACAGCCGCCTCAACGGCAACCTCAGCGACGAGGTGATCGCCCAGACAATGCACCTGGTCGCAGCGTTGGCGCCCGCCCGCAGGCCCTAGGTCAACCGTCCTTCCGGCTTGTAGATCGACAGGATCAACGGAAGGATCAGCGCCGCCAGTCCACCGGACGCATGGATGACGAGCGCCATCCGCGCTTCGGAGAATGCACTGCCGGCCACGGCACCGCGCGCCGAAAGATCGGCCAGCATCGCGATCGTCGGCAGCTGCAGGAGCAGTACGATCAGCACGACCACGGTCAGCACCAGCTTCGCCACAACCCAATAGTAGCGGACCAGACCCCACGGCGTGCCGAGCGAGGAAACGACGCCGCTCACCAGCGCTGCGAAACCCGCCGGCACGATCACTGCGCACACCACCAGATTGGCCGCGCCATACAGCGATCCGTCGCGCAACCCGGCCAGCGCCAGCGCGAGAAATGCGGCCACCGCGCCCGAAAACCCAACGGAAACCGCCACATGGGCGATAAGCGCCAACTTGCGCACGTTTGGCGGCATGGCTGCGGCGGTCACGACACCGGCCCGGCCATCGTGTGCTGGAAGTGGCGCCACGGCCCATGACCGCTCGCCATTGCGACTGCCAGAAGCGCAACCAGCGCGCCCGCAGCGATCAGCGAGCGTCGCACCCAGCGAGGCATGGGTTGTTTCAAAGCCATGCGCCCTTTTATGATACACAATGTCTATGTCAAGACATGTTGTCTCCGTGCGTCGGCGGCGTATATGGTTCAGCCATGCCGAAGCTATGGACCGACACGGTCGACGATCACCGCCGAGCGGTGCGCGAGGCGACGATCGACGCCACGGCTGCTCTGGTGGCGAGGAACGGCCTCGCCTCGGTCACCATGGCGGAAATCGCCAGAACCACCGGGATCGGGCGCGCCACGCTTTACAAGTACTTTCCCGATGTCGACGCGATTCTCCTAGCCTGGCACGAACGGCACATCCTGGGGCACCTGGCGCATCTCGAAGAGATCCGTAAGAACGCCAGGCCCGGTGAGCGGTTGCGGCTCGTTCTGACCGCCTATGCCCATATGTCTGCTCATCGGCACGACGCGCAGGCTGCCGCCCTGCACCGGACGGAGCACGCCTCCGCGGCTGAGCGGCGCCTAGGCAATTTCCTGCGCGAGATCATCGTCGAGGCGGTACGGCGGCAAGAGGCGCGCGCGGACATTCCGGCAGCGGACCTCGCAGCCTTTTGCGTCCACGCCCTGTCCGGCGCGGCTTCACCTTCCCCGCGCGCCGCCGGGCGGCTGGTTACTTTGACGCTGGATGCACTGCGGCCGCGCTGACCGAAGGCTATCCCCGCAGCCGCCGCGCGATATCGTCCAGCTGCTCCAGCGACGTGTATTTGATCCGCACGTCGCCCTTCCCGCCGCGGTGCGCGATCGTCACCTCGAGGCCGAGGGCATCGGACAGCCCCTTCTCCATCGCGCGCGTGTCGGCGTCCTTGTGTTTCGCCTTTCGTCCGCTCTTCCCGCGCCGGCTCTCGCCGCCCATCGCCTCGATGTCGCGTGTCGTCATCCCCTCGTTGAGGATGCGCAGCGCCACCGCCGTCGGATCCGGCATGGTTATGAGCGCGCGCGCCTGGCCGGCCGACAGCCGGCCGTCGAGCACGAAGACCTGCACGCCTTCCGGCAACGTCAACAGCCGCAGCGTGTTGGCGATGTGCGAGCGGCTCTTGCCGATGATCTGCGCGACCTGCTCCTGCGAGTACGCATGGTCGGCGATCAGCTGCTGGTAGCCCTTCGCCTCCTCGATGGCGTTGAGGTCGGCGCGCTGCACGTTTTCGATGATCGCGAGCTCAAGCGATTCCTTGTCGCTTGCTTCGCGGATGACCACCGGCACCTCGTGCAGGCCCGCCTTCTGCGCGGCGCGCCAGCGACGTTCGCCGGCGATGATCTCGTATTGGTCGGCGCCCACCTGCCGCACGATCAGCGGCTGCACGACGCCCTTTTCCTTGATCGAAGCGGCGAGGTCGGCGAGGTCTGAATCCTGGAATGATTTTCGAGGGTTGCGCGGGTTGGGACGGAGGAAACCGACCGGCAGGCGCCGCGGCGGCCGCGGGCCGCGGTCTATCCCGGGCGCTGCCGCCGCGTCTGTCTTTACGTCACCGATCAGCGCCGCCAGTCCGCGTCCCAGTCTGCTCCGCGCGCCTTCGTCCGCCATTCGCTCCGCTCCCGATATTTTCTGGTCAGGCCGCGCGCAGCATGCGCTCGCGCTGGATGATCTCGGCGGCAAGCTTCAGGTACGCCTGGCTGCCGCTCGAATTGAAATCGTAGAGCAGCACGGGCTTGCCGTACGACGGCGCCTCCGACACGCGCACGTTTCGGGGGATGATCGTGTCGTAGACCGCATCGCCCATGTGCGCCCGCACGTCCGCCGCGACTTGTCCCGACAGGTTGTTGCGCGCGTCGTACATTGTCAGCACGATGCCGTGGATGGACAACTCTGGATTGAGCGCCGCCTTAACCTGCTCGACCGTGGAGAGAAGCTGGCTCAGCCCCTCCAGCGCGAAAAACTCGCACTGCAGCGGCACCAGAATCGAGTGCGCCGCCGTCAGCGCATTGATCGTCAGCAGGTTGAGCGACGGCGGGCAGTCGATGAGAACGTACGAATAGTTTCGGGGACGACTCGGATCGTCCTCCCCCTGCCCGAAAAGCGCCGTCCGCAGCCGGAACGCCCTGTCCTGTTTGTCCGCGATTTCCAGTTCGACGCCAAGCAAATCAAGCGTCGACGGCGCCACCGATACCCTGGGCACCGAGGTCTGGATCGCCGCTTCCGCCACCGTCGCTTCGCCGAGCAACAGATCGTAGGTCGAGACCGTCCGGCTCTGCCGGTCGATGCCCAGCCCGGTCGATGCGTTTCCCTGCGGATCGAGGTCGACGATGAGCACCTCCTCGCCAATCGCGGCCAGCGCCGTGCCAAGATTGATGGCGGTCGTGGTCTTTCCGACCCCACCCTTCTGGTTGGCGAGCGCAATGACGCGCGGTGACTTGGGAAGCACCATGCCCTCGTCTTACTCTGATTCGCCCGCGGCCCTGAGGCTGCGGATGTCCAAAATCACACCCCCCTCGCCTGTGAGGCTGTCGTGCGTGGCGAGATCGAAATTCCAATCGCGACGCCCTACCTCGACCTCGGCCTCCCAGCCTTGGCCCTTCATGAAAGCGGCAGGCACTCCCTTCGCCATAACCGGCTTGGCGAGCTTGAGGAGCTGCGCCAGTGGCGCAAGGGCCCGCGCTGTCACGCGGTCCACCGGCTCAGTCCACTGGTCAAGCACATCTTCGACGCGCCCCTCATAAACGTCAGCCGGCGCCCCGGTCTCGCGGATCGCTGCACGCAGAAATGCGCATTTCCGCCGGTTGCTTTCGACCATATGAACCATGCTCCCTGACGCCAGACAGATCGCGATGACGAGGCCGGGAAGCCCTGCCCCTGAACCCAGGTCGATCCATCGCCGATCACTGGGATACAGCCGAACCAACTGGGCGGCATCGGCGATATGCCGCCGCCAGATTTCCGGCAGCGTCTTGGGCGAGATCAGGTTCTCCGCGGGTTGCCATTTCCTGAGCAGACCGACGTACGCGGACAGCCTCTCCGCTGTTTCACGTGAAACAGGGAGAACCTTCTCGACGGCCGACAGATCGTCCGCCAAGTTTACGCCACCGCCCGTCGGCTCTTCCGGACCTCTGCCAGCAGCAACGCGAGAGCGGCGGGCGTGACACCCTCGATGCGCCCCGCCTGCCCCAGCGTCGCCGGTCGGACGGCGGCGAGCTTCTCCCGGATCTCATTCGACAGTCCTTCCACGGCCCGATAATCGATCGCAGGCAGGGCCACGGAATCGTCCTTCCGCAGGCTGGCAATGTCGGCGTCCTGGCGATCGAGGTACACCGAATACTTCGCCTCTATCTCGATCTGTTCGGATACGAATCGATCCAGTGCTCCGAATTGAGGCCAGACCCGCGCCAGCTCCGGCCAACCGATATCCGGCCGGGCCAGCAGCTCGTATGCCGTCCGCCTGACGCCGTCGCGGTTGAGGTGGATGCCGTGCCGTTCCGCCTCGTTCGGCGTCAGGCTGAGGCCCTGCAACAAGCCCCTCGCCTCCTCCAGCCGGCACATCTTCGCGCCGAAAGAAGCCGCACGCGCAGCGCCAACCACGCCCGTTTCGATGCCAAGCTGGGTCAGGCGCTGGTCGGCGTTATCGGCCCGGAGCGACAGCCGGTATTCCGCCCGCGAAGTGAACATCCGGTAGGGCTCCGAGACGCCCCGGGTGACCAGGTCATCGATGAGGACGCCGACGTATCCTTCCGACCGGCCAATCATCACGCCATCGCCGCCGCCTGCCAGCCGCGCCGCGTTGATGCCGGCCAGTAGGCCCTGCGCCGCCGCCTCCTCATAGCCAGTGGTGCCGTTGATCTGCCCGGCGAGAAACAGGCCGACGACCGCCTTCGTTTCCAGCGTTGGCTTCAGCTCCCGCGGATCGATGTGGTCGTACTCGATCGCGTATCCCGGGCGAACGATGCGGGCGTTCTCCAAGCCGGGAATCGAGGCGACAACGGCTTTTTGGACGTCTTCGGGCAGCGAGGTCGAAATCCCGTTCGGGTAGACGGTGTCATCGTCCAGCCCCTCAGGCTCGAGGAAAATCTGGTGGCCGTTCCGCTCGCCGAAGCGGACCACTTTGTCCTCGATCGACGGGCAATAGCGCGGCCCGCGGCTTTTGATGTCGCCGGAGTACATGGGCGACCGACCGATATTGGCCGTGATGATCGCATGCGTCTCTGCGGTGGTGCGGGTGATATGGCAGACAACCTGCGGCGTCGTTATCGCGGTGGTCATGGTCGAAAACGGCTCCGGCGGCTCGTCGCCAAGCTGACGCTCCAGCCTGTCCCAGGCGATCGTCTTGCCATCGAGTCGCGGCGGCGTTCCTGTCTTGAGCCGCCCCATGCGCAGTGCCAAACCTTCGAGGGTCTTCGCCAGCCCGATCGACGGCTTTTCGCCGACCCGGCCGGCGGGGATCTTCAATTCGCCGATATGGATGAGCCCGCGGAGGAAGGTGCCGGTGGTGATGACCACCGCTCCGGCGGACAATTGGCGTCCGTCGGCCAGGACGACGCCGGCGACGCGCCCATTGCTGAGTGCGAGGTCCTCTACCTCGGCCTCGACGATCGTCAGATTGGGCTGCTCACGCAAAATACCTTGAACCGCCGCTCTGTAGAGCTTGCGGTCTGCCTGCGCCCTTGGCCCACGGACCGCCGGCCCCTTGCGGCGATTGAGGACGCGGAACTGGATACCGGCGCGATCGGCCGCCACGCCCATAATTCCGTCGAGCGCGTCTATCTCGCGAACCAGGTGGCCCTTGCCCAAACCGCCGATCGCCGGGTTACACGACATAGCCCCAACCGTCGCGAAGGAATGCGTAACCAACGCCGTCCGCGCGCCCATGCGGGCGGCAGCGGCGGCGGCCTCGGTGCCGGCATGGCCGCCGCCAATGACGATGACGTCGAAATCGCTCATGGCGCGGGGATAGCCGGGAAGGGGAGTTGGGTCAAAGCCAACCGGTGTTTCACGTGAAACATGGAACTCACTTCCCGATACAGAAATCCCGGAAGATCACGTCCAGAAGGTCCTCGACGTCGATCCGCCCAGTGATCCGCGCCAGGAAATCCGAGGCCCTGCGCAAATCCTCGGCGCGGATTTCCAGGGGACTTGTCCCCGCTGCACGTGCAGATGCAAGAGCAGCAACTGCATCACGGACTGCAACGCGGTGACGCGATCGGGTGATAAGCGGCGACTCGGCGGCCGGCAGGCCTGCAAGCACCTTGTCAGTCATCATCGCGACCAGCTCCGGCAGGCCATCGCCACTGGCCGACGAGACGCAGGCATGGAAACCAGCCGTACGCCGGGATCGTTCGGCGTCCGAATCGATGAGGTCGATTTTGGTCGCGACTCGCACGGCGCCGTGGGGTGGGGTGAGACCGGGGGCAGGGGCGGTGACATCCACCAGCCACAGCACCAGATCCGCGCCGGCGGCGCGAGCCTCAGCCCGCCTGATGCCCTCTCGCTCGACCGCGCCTTCCGCCGCGCGCAAGCCGGCGGTATCGACCATTGTGACGGGGTAGCCGCCGAGGTCGAGGCGGACTTCGATGAGATCGCGCGTGGTCCCAGGCTCGGGAGTGACGATCGCCACGTCGCGCCTCGCGATGGCGTTGAGCAGGCTCGACTTGCCGGCGTTCGGCGCGCCGAGGATCACAATCTCGGCGCCGTCCCGGATGCGTTCTCCACGCCCATCGGCGAGATGGTCAACCATCTCCTTTTCCAGCGCGGCGACGGTGTCCCATGCCTGGACACTAACTGAGCCCGGCACGTCGGCTTCGTCCGGAAAGTCGAGCTCCGCCTCGATAAGCGCGCGCGCGTGCACGAGCTTTTCACGCCAGCCCTCGTAGAGCCGCCCAAGAGCACCATCGGCCTGATGCAGGGCCTGGCGGCGCTGGGCCTCCGTTTCGGCATAAACAAGATCGGCCAGGCCCTCGACCTGAGTGAGGTCCATCTTGCCGTTGGAAAATGCGCGCCGGGTGAACTCGCCAGCCTCGGCCGGCCGAAAGCCGGGAAGGGCCTCCAGCGCGCCGAGGAGGGCGGCAACCACGGCCCGGCCGCCGTGGATGTGAAATTCAGCCACGTCCTCACCGGTAAAGCTGCCCGGCGCCGGAAAGAAGACTACCAGCCCATGGTCCAACGTATTCCCGTCGGTTCCCCTGATGGAATGCAGGCCCAGCCTACGTGGTTCCGGAATCGAATCGATCAGCGTTTCGAGTCCGAATCGGACGTTAGGGCCCGACACGCGCACCACCGCCACGCCGGCAGGCGGCGGTCCACTGGACAGCGCGAAAATCGTATCGGCGGCGGACATGACGCGGCGACGCATCCACCTTTGACGATCGAAACGCAAGACCCGCAGCCGCCACGAGTGACGCCGGACACTTCGCTCCGCTATCTACCGTCCCATGAGCGAAAATCTGCTTCGCCTCGAGGCGAGCCCGTACTTGCTCCAGCACAAGGACAATCCTGTGCACTGGCGGCCGTGGGGACCGGCGGCGCTTGCTGAGGCGAGGGCGGCGAACAAGCCGATCCTGCTGTCGGTCGGATATGCCGCCTGCCACTGGTGCCACGTGATGGCCCACGAAAGCTTCGAGGACCAGGCGACCGCCGACGTGATGAACCGCCTGTTCGTCTCGATCAAAGTCGACCGGGAGGAACGGCCCGACATCGACCAGATCTACATGACCGCGCTCCATGCTCTCGGAGAGCAGGGCGGCTGGCCGCTGACGATGTTCCTGACGCCGGATGGCGAGCCGATCTGGGGTGGCACGTATTTCCCGCCCTCCGCCCGCTACGGCCGGCCGGGCTTTCGCGACATCATGGAGGAGGTGGCGCGCCTCTTCCGTGAGGAGCCGGCGAAGATCGCGCAGAACCGCGACTTCCTCCTGACGCAGCTCAAGCAGCCGCCGGCGCCGGGTGACATGCCCGTCGACCGCGCGCTCCTCGACCAGGGTTCCGAACGTCTGCTCGGCCTCATGGACACAGAACACGGCGGCACGCGCGGCGCGCCGAAGTTTCCGCAGGCAAGCCTGCTCGAGCTGCTGTGGCGCGCCGGGCTCCGCACCCGCGACCGGCGCTATCACGACACCGTCCTGCTGACGCTCCGCGAGATCAGCGCCGGCGGCATCTACGACCACATTGGCGGCGGCTTCGCGCGCTACTCGACCGACGCACGCTGGCTCGTCCCGCACTTCGAGAAGATGCTCTACGACAACGCCATGCTCGCCCGCTCCTACGTGGACGCCTTCGCGGCCACGCGCGACGAGCGGTTCAAGGACGTGGCGGACGGGATCTTCACCTGGGCGCTGCGCGAGATGCAGGACCCGGCGGGCGGCTTCTTCTCGGCGCTCGACGCGGACAGCGAGGGCGTCGAGGGGAAGTTCTACGTCTGGACGCCGAGCGAGACGGCGGCGGTCCTGGGCGCGAAGCGCGCGGAGCTGTTCGACCACGCCTACGACATCACGGCCGCCGGCAACTGGGAGCACGGCCGCAGCATCCCGCGCCTCACGCTCTCGCGCGCGAACCCGCGCGACTACGCCGAGGACCGCGCGAAGCTCTACGAGGTGCGCCGGAAGCGCGTCTGGCCGGGGCTCGACGACAAGGTCCTCACCTCGTGGAACGGCCTCATGATCGGGGCGCTCGCGCGCGGGTTCGAGGTGCTCGGGCAGGGGCCGCTCGCCGCCGGCGCGGCCGACGTCGCGAGGGGAGCGCGGCTGCGCGAGGCCGCCGAGCGCGCGGCGAGCTTCTTCCTCGAGAAGATGCGCGGCCCGGACGGGCGCCTCCTGCGCTCGTACCGGCGCGGCGAGGCGGGCCTCATGGCGTACCTCGAGGACTACGCGTTCCTCGC
>DASZSW010000022.1:0-124858 GCA_035548515.1 Bauldia sp.
CATCCTGCCCGTGATCGAGGCCGAGCTCGACGCCCTGCCGGCGACGGAGATCAAGGCGGAATCCTGCACCGACCATATCAATGCCTATACTCTGGCGCAGTTCATCGAGCTCAGCACCTTGCGCGCCCACGGCGTCGCCACCGGCTTTCCCGACGACCTGCCGATCGTCAAGCAGCCCGATCTCAACCAGTTGAGCCTGGCCTACGCGGTGGGATGGATCCGTTATGAACAGGGCGATTTTGACGGCGCCCTGGCCGCCTATGGCAAGGGGCTGGTGATGTTCCCCCACAGCGTGGAGTTGCAAAACGAATACGCCGCCACATTGATCCAGCTCAATCGCCCGGAAGACGTGGTCACCTTTGTCGACAAGGTTCTGGGCGATACCTACGACCTCGACGATGTCGCCCGCGCCAAGATGTTTGCCGCGCGCGGCGTGGCGCTCAACCTGGAAGGCCAGACCGCCGACGCCATCGACGCCTTGACGGTCGCCCAGCGCTACAACTCGACCGATGATGTCCAGGCGACGCTGGACCAACTCCAGAATGGCGGCGGCTCGCAGTAGGCCGCCGGTCAGGCCTTGGCGAGCACGATCGCGGCGGCCGCTTTGTCGATAGCGAACCAGGAGTCCTTGCCGTTATGCACGGCCAGGCCGTTGACATCCGGAATCTTGCCGACCATGGCGAGGGCGTCTTCCCACAGGATGCCGGCCACCGCGCCCTGAGCTTGCGCTGCCTCCAGGGACGTATAAAGGCCGACGACCCTGAAATTGTCGCCGATCGTCATGACCGGCATGCGCACATCGGCGTCCGGGACGGCTTCGTCTTTCAGGACGTTGACAAAGACCTGCCGTCCCTTGAGGGCGGAGAAAACGGCCTCGTAGTCGGCCTCGGTTTTGGAGTCGGCGGCCGTGTCGATCAGTTGCGAGAGGTCCATGGGATTGTCCTTGCGTACCCGTCAGACTATGCGGTGACTCGCTGGTTTGGGCAAAGACCGATGCGGTGCCGCTGCGCGACGCATTTGGCATGTGCGGCAGGATTGGCTCCGCAGCGCCGAACTCGCATTTGCAAGGAAATGGCTCGTTTCGAACCTTTTGGTTCGAAGCTTGTGCCCGGATATTCAAAGAAAAAGGGCCCCAAGCGGGGCCCTTTTTCTTTGAATGGTCGGAGCGACAGGATTCGAACCTGCGACCCCTTGACCCCCAGTCAAGTGCGCTACCAGGCTGCGCCACGCTCCGACGGCGCGGACTATAAGGATCGGTCGGAGCCAGCGCAACGCGTCAGGCGGCGCGGGCGGCTGCGGGCGATGGCATCAGGCGCTGGCGGCGGAGCATGCGCTCGGCACCGACCGCGCCCCAGAGGATGCCATAAATCAGGAAAAGGTGGCGCCAGTGGTCGTTGTCGATGACGCTGTGCATCAACAACACATGGCCGAGATAGACGGCGAAGGCACATTGGACGACAGGCGTCCAAGGTCGCGGCTTGAACAATAGCGGTGCAGAAGCGGCGAGCGTCCACACGACGAGGATGATGTACGAAAATCCGCCCAGCCAGCCGTAAACCGTGAAGCCTTTCAGCCACATGTTGTGCTCGTCTTCGCCGAGCAGCTTGCCAAGCTGGAACGGACCGAGGCCGAGCGGGCGTTCCTGGATGAGGAAGAAACCGATCTGCTGACGCTCGAACCGGCCGAGCCGCCCTTCGTCATAGTCCTGCACGACGTGGGCGCGCTGGACGTAGAGGTCGCGGACGGCGGGAATGTTGATCGCGACGGCGAGCAGCATCATGACGGCGGCGCCGCCGCCGACGAGATACGCGACCAGGCGGAAGCGGAGCAGCGAGCTCCGCGACTCCGCAAAAGTGAGAAACGCGGTCACCAGCACCGCGAACACCGCCAGACCCCAACCGGCGCGCGAGAACGCCAGCAACGTCGCGAACAGGATCATGAGGAAGCCGGCGATCTCCCACGGGGACTCCCGAATTCGCCGGGTGAGAATGTCGCGGGCCAGGAAGCACAACGGCAACACAAGGAACGGCGCAAAGACGTTGGGATCCTGGAATGGACCCATGGCGCGATCGTAGCGCTTGAACAGATCCGAGCCCGGGAGCACCTCGAAGTACGCCAGCACGCCGATGGTGGCGGCGATGACGGCCGACCAGACGTAGGCATTGCGAATGATGCGCATGCGCTTCTCAGGGTCTTCGATGATGACCGCGGCGAAGAAGACGGAAGAGGCGGCGAGGAAGCTGGTCGTCGCCATGTAGATGAACGGCTTGGAGAAATCATCGAGCTGGGTGAAGGACAGCCAACCGCCGGCGATATAGGCGAGCAGCAGCGCCGTGAGCGGCAGCGTGTAAAGATTGAAGCGAAGGCCGAAAACGGCCCACACGACGATCGTCGGCACGAGCAGTAGCTCGTAGGGCGCGGGCTCGAAGATGACGAACCCGCCGAGGAAGACGATCGCCGCGACCGCGAGATCGGCTATGCGCAGGCCGGCGCGCCAGCGCGTGGCGGGCGCGATGAGTGCCCCGTCGAGGGTAGCGGCGCTCAATATGCCCCCGTCTTGTCGAACAGGCGGAACGGCGTCAGCGCCAGGATCTTGACGTCGAACAGCACCGACCAATTCTCGATGTAGTCGAGGTCGAACTCGACGCGGCGGCGAATCTTCTCCGGCGTGTCGATCTCGCCGCGCCATCCGTTGATCTGCGCCCAGCCCGTGACGCCGGGGCGCACGCGATGGCGGGCGAAGTAGCCATCGACGACCTGCTCGAACAGGCGCTCGGACGTGTGCGCGTTGACGGCGTGGGGCCGCGGCCCGACGAGCGAAAGGTCGCCGCGCAGCACGTTGAACAGTTGCGGCAGCTCGTCGATCGAGGTGCGGCGGATGAATTTGCCGACACGAGTGACGCGCGCGTCGTTCTTGGTGACGACCTTGCGGGCGAGTGGATCGGCGAACTCGTGGTACATCGAGCGGAACTTCCAGACGTCGATGACCTCGTTGTTGAAGCCGTAGCGCTTCTGCCGGAAGAACACCGGCCCACGGCTTTCGAGGCGGATAGCCACCGCGGTGGCCAGCATCAGCGGCGACAGCAGGAGCAAGGCGAGCGTGCCGACTGCAAGGTCGAATGCGCGCTTGAGCAGGTAGTTCCAGTCGGTGATCGGCTTGTCGAAGACGTCGAGGAACGGCAGCGTGCCGATGAAGGAATAAGAACGCGGCCGAAAGCGCAGCTTGTTGCCGTGCGCCGACAGGCGGATGTCGACCGGCAGCACCCAGAGCTGCTTCAGCATCTGGAGAAGGCGGCTTTCGGCCGTCAGAGGCATTGCGACGATCAGGAGATCGACGTGAGCGATGCGGCCGAAGTCCACGAGCTCGGCGACCGTCCCGAGTTTCGGATAGCCCGCGACCACAGACGGCGAGCGGTCGTCCTTGCGGTCATCGAAGATGCCGCAGATGCGGATATCATTGTCGGGTTCGGCGGCGAGTGCGTTGATCAGTTCCTCCGCCGCTTGCCCGCCGCCGACGACGATGGCGCGGCGCTCGAGGAGGCCCGTCTCAGTCCAGCGCCGCGCGAAAGCCGAGATCGACGGGCGGAGCACGCCCAACGCGACGAGGCCAGCGACGTACCAGGCGCTGATCCAGACACGCGAATAGGAGTCGCCCGACTTGGTGAGGAACGCCACCGCGCCGAAGAGGGCGAAGACGCCGGTCCACGCGAGGGCGATGCGGCCGAGCCGCAGCACGCCATGGCGGAGCGCTGGGATGGTGTAGCCGTCGGCGGTCTGGATCAGGAAAACGGCCGCCAGGGATCCGCCGATGATCGGCAACGCGTAGAACCAGGCGAAGCCGTCGGTCGGCACGACGTAGACGAAGTAGATGAGCGTGCCCAGCGCCACCAGCGTCATGAATTCGGCCAGGCGGACGGCGCCGGCGAAGATAACCGGCGACAGCGAACGGCGGGCGAGTGCGGCGGCCGCGCGTTGGGCGGCGGTCGACATCCCACCGGCCCGCGCCGGTGCGGCGCTCGCCGCAGCTATGCCATCCACTGTAACGGCGCTTGCCTGGACGCTGCTGTTCTGGCTGCCCGAATGATCCAACGCTACGCTCACGCTCCACCACCCTTGCCCATGAAGGGACTAGATTCCGCCGGCTAACAAACGCTTGCCGGCCTCGCACACCTTCGCGGGCGTTTGCCGCGATCCTTAACGCGCGGTCACTACAGCGCGGTAAGCGTCGGTCACCTTTGCCGCCATGGTCTCGACCGCGAAACGCGAGCGGATGGCGGCCCGCAACCGGGCCGCGTTGGCAACCATCGATGCGCGGTCATCGAGCGCCTGCATCATCGCATCGGCCAGGGCTGTGGGATTCTCCGGGGGCAGCAACAGGCGGCTGTCTTCTCCGAAGATTTCCGGGATGCCGCCGACGCGCGTCGTCAGCGTCGGGACGCCTGCAGCCAAAGCTTCGAGGATCAGGTAGGGCATCGACTCGGCGCGCGAGGGCGCCACAACGGTCCGTGCCATCGCAAAGGCGGCACGGGCCGGCATGGCCGGACGGAAGCTCACCGCTTTCTGGATGCCGAGAACTTTGCTCAGCTGGCAGAACCAGGGTTGCTCGTCACCGTCGCCAATCATCCATGCGGAAGGCGACCTCCCGGTGCGATCGCGGATGATGCCGAGCGCACGCAGAAAGTCTTCCGCGCCCTTCATCGCGCGCATCATGCCGATGAACACAAAATCGCGCGCGTCCGGCGCGGGAGCGACCGGCTCGAACTCATCGGCGCGGAGGCCATTAAGCGCAATGCTGACCGCAGCACGTGGCTCGCCGACCTTCGCCGCGTAAGCGTCGGCTTCATACTGGCTGACGAAGACGAATGCGTCGGTCATGTGGCCAAGCATGCGTTCCATCGCGAAATACGTGCGACCTTCCCGGCTCTGCGGATCGAAGTGCATGCTGCCGCCGTGCGGCGTGTAGACGCGCGCGACGCGATGGCCCGTGAAGCGCAGCAGCGTGCCGATCATGCGCGCATAGGCACCGCCTTTGGCGCCGTGCGCGTGCACAACGTCCGGGCGCAGTGCGCGGATTTCGCGCAAGGCTCGCAGTGTTGCGAGGCCATCGCTGAGCGAGATTTCCCGCTCCATTGGGAAGCGGTGCAGACCCAGCGAGAGCGACGGCTCGATCTCCGCGAATAACGCGTCTTCGAATGCGCCGCCGGTGGAGGAGTCGCAGACGATGCCAACGTCGTATCCGGCGTCGCGCTGAACGGCGACGAGATCGCGGACGTGGCGGAAGAGACCGCCGACGGGCGAGCGGAAGAAGTGGACGACGCGGAGCCGTTCGCTGCTGCGCCTGCGCGCCGCGCGCCCGATGACGACGGGCCGGGGCAGCATGGCGACGATGTCGGTGTGCCTGGTGTACTGACTCATAGGCCGCAATCCCCGCAAGTTGGCCTAGCCGCAGATATTTGCGACCCGGCGGGAATGCTTGCCTAAGTAGCTAATTTCGTTCGAATTTGTCCGTTAAACTTGGGGTTAATCTTAATGCTGGGGCGTGAGCGCGCGATAGATGCTGTCCACCGTGGCCGCCATCGCCTCGACGGTGAAGATCGCGCGGATGCGGATGTTGAGCGCGGCGGCTTTCGCCAGGGCAGCGCCCGGTGCGGCCAGCACCGACGACATCGCATCTGCCAATGCCGTGACGTCGTTCGGCGGCACGAGGCGCTCGGCATCGTTCCCGAAGATTTCAGCGACGCCCCCAACGTTGGTGGCGACCAGCGGCATGCCAGCCGCGACCGCGTCGAGCACGATGTACGGCATCGTCTCGACGCGCGACGGGACGACGACGGTTCGCGCCAGCGTCATCGCGTCGCGGGCAGGGCGGGCGGTGTGAAATTCGATGTCATCGGCGAGTCCGAGCCCGGTGACGACGGCGCGATACTTCTGTTCCTCCGGCCCGGTGCCGACGATCGCTGCAGTCGGCGCCTTGCCGGTTCGGTGGCCGATCAGCGCGATGGCGCCGATGAACAGGTCCGCGCCTTTGACGTTGCGCAGGTCGCCGATGAAGGCGAAGTCGCGGGCCGCGGTTGCTGGTATCACGGGAGCGAAGTCGTCGGGCCTCAGCCCATTGTACGCTACGGCAACGGGCCGGGTTGTGTGGGCGATCTTGGCGAAGAAAAGATCCCGCTCGTATTCGCTGACGAAAATGAACGCGTCGGTGAAGCGCGCCAGGGTGCGCTCCCAGGAGAGTGCAAGACGCCGGCTGGAATGCAGCCGGCCGCCATGCGGTGTGTAAATGCGGGATACGCGGGAACCAGATGCCCGCAAGCGGGTGCCGATCGTGCGGGCGTAGGCGCCGCCCTTGGCGCCGTGGCCATGGAGCACGTCGGGATCGAGAATGCGCACGCGGTCGGCGAGAGCCAATGCGGCACGGAAGTTGGTGATTTCGCGGCGCATGGGCGCGCGGATAAGTCCCAGCGCCAGCATCGGATCGAGGCGAGCGAACGCTTCGGCCTCGCTGCCGTCGCCCTCGCCCGTGTCGCAGAGAAGACCGACGTGGTTGCCGGCCTTGTGCTGCGCCTCGACGAGATCGGCGACGTGGCGCAGAATGTCGCCGGCAGGCCGGTGGATGACGTGGATGATGCGGAGCGGGGCGGCGGCGTTGGGTCGACCGGTGCCGGCGATCATCTGCCGCAGGTCGTCGTTGCGCATGGTCAGATGATGCGCTCGCGAATGTACAGGGTGTCGCCCGGCATGATCGGGTCCGACAGCTTCAACTGTGCCGATTCGACCCGGCCGCCGTAACTGCGCGTCACCTCGACTGTGAACTTGTCGGCTCGCGGCGTAAACCCGCCGGCGACTGCGATCGCCTGCTGCACGGTCATGCCGGGCAGGAATGCGAACTGTCCGGGGTTGCCGACCTCGCCCATCGCGAAGAACGGCCGGTACTGCGACACCTCGACGGACACATCCGGGTTGCGCAGGAAGCCGTTGCGCAGGCGCTTGCCGACTTCTGCCTCGATCGTCGCGGTCGTCATGCCGCGCGCCGGAACCGCGCCGATGAGCGGCATCGAGATGTGGCCGGACTGGTCGACGACGTAGGTGTTGGACAGGTCGTCCTGGCCGAAAACGATGACGCGGAGCTGATCGCCGGCGTCGAGCTGATATGGGGCGACCAGTTCGCTGTGGGTGGCGTCGGGCACGAACGGGCTCCCGGCGCAGCCTCCGAGCAGCACGAGACCGAGCAAAACGGGCAGAACGTGCAGGCGCATCGGGGCTTCGGCCTCGGCAGAATCTCTACGCGCGATGATCGGCGTCGTATGGTTAACGCCGCGTAAAGATGAACGGTTCGTTTCCGGGAGCGAAGTAATTCAAAATTAAGCAAGCTTAACGGAAAGTATACCGACGCCCGGCTAAAATTAACGATGTGATTACCATAACGCCTGATCATCCGCGCAAAGATGCTTCCGAGGGTGAGTCTCGCGCAGATGGAAAACCAGCCGGCCCCCGCGACAGACGTTGAAATCGACTTCAAGGCGCTCGTCGCAGCGCTTCGCCAGCGCCTGCCGCAACTTATTGTTTTCATAGGGCTTGTCGCGGTCGGCACGTACGCGCTGCTGGCGCAGCTGGCGCCGGTCTACAAGTCCGAGACCACGCTGATCATTCAATCCGGCGAGACGAGCCTGACGGCGCCGACTCAGACGGCGGCGGACACCACCACGTCTCTCGACCAGCAGGCGATCACCAGTCAGGTGCAGATCATTCGCTCGCGCGACCTGGCGCTCGCCGTGGCACGCAAGCTCGACCTGATCCACAAGTCCGAGTTCGATCCAAAGGCGAATCCGTCGGTGGTGACGCGGCTCCTGCGAATGATTGGGCTCGCCAAGCCGGATACGACCGTGGCGACCGAGGACCGGGTGCTCGACGCATACTTCGACAAGCTGTCGGTTTATGCGGTCGACAACTCGCGCGTCATCGGCATCGATTTTTCCTCAACCGATCCGCAGCTCGCGGCGGACGTCGCGAACGCCATCGCCAACGAGTACCTGTCGCGGCAGAAGGCGGCGAGGCGCGACACCACGGCCGATGCGGCGCAGTGGCTCTCCGACCAGATCGTCGATCTCCGCAACAAGGTGCAGGCGGCGGAAGCCAAGGTCGAGCAGTACCGTTCCGAGCATGACCTGTTCGACACCAGCTCGAGCGGCAGCACCGGCGGCGGCACCACGCTAACCCAGCAGCAACTCACCGACCTCAACACCGAATTGACCAAGGTGCGGACCGATCGTGCCGACGCCCAAGCGAAGGCGTCGCAGATACGGCTGGCGCTGCAATCGAACAGCGTGCCCAACGTTACGGACGTCCTCAACTCGCAGCTCATCCAGAATCTTGTCGCGCAGGAGGTGGCGCTCCGCTCGCAGATCGCGCAACTCAACGCGACGCTGCTGCCGCAACATCCGAAGATGCGTGAGTTGAACGCGCAGCTAGCCGGCCTGGACGATCAGATCGCCGCCGAAGCCGGCAAGATCCTCGATTCCCTGGAAGGTGAGGCGAAACTGGCGCAGGCGCGCGAGAGCGAGATTCAGCAAAGCCTGTCGGGCCTGAAGCAAACGGCCGCCACTGCCAACGACGCCAGTGTCGAGCTTCGCGCGCTCGAGCGCGAGGCGGCCGCCGATCGCGACTTGCTCGAATCTTATCTCGGACGTTACCGCGAGGCGTTGGCGCGCGAGCAGGGGAACGACCTGCCAGCCGATGCACGCGTCATCTCGCGGGCGGCAGTCTCCACGGCGCCGGATTTCCCGAAGAAGATTCCGATGACAACAGCAGCGACGTTCGCGGCGCTTATCCTCGCGATCGCGTTTATCCTGCTCAAGGAGCTGGCGAGCGGCCGGCCCATGCGTCGCGTCACCTTCGCCGGGATGGCGCCCGCGGCACCCGGCGTCGCGGAGGCTGACGGGCACGCACGCTGGGCCGACGATCACAGCATTCGGCGGATGATGCCGAAGGAGCCGACGCTGGTTCCGGAAATGGTCGACCGCGTCGAGGAGTCGCTGAAGCAGATCACGCATCGCATCATCGAAAGCGGCGCGAAGCGCATTCTGGTTACGCTGGCGGACGGCAGCGACAGCGACGGGCGTCCGCTCGGCGCGGTGGCTCTTGCCCGTTCGCTGGCGCGCACCGATGCGCGTGTGGTGCTGGTCGACTTCCGCGGCGACGGTGCCGATGCTGCCTCAATGGGCGAGGGGACCGATCTGCCGGGCTTTGGCGACCTGTTCGATGGCGACGCGTCATTTGCACAGGTCATCTTCCGCGACCGGAAGTCGCGGGTGCATTTCATTCCGGCCGGACGCAAGCCGCTGACGCGCGATCTCGTCGACGATGAGCGGCTGGAGACCGTCCTGTCGGCGCTGACGCTCACGTACGACTACGTGCTGCTCGATTCGAGCGACGAGATGATCCGCGTCGTCGGGCCGCAATGTGGTGTTGCGATGGTGGTCAGCGAATTCGGTGCGGGCGATCCGCGGACGGCGAGCGCGTTCGATCGCGTCGGCGATGTCTCAGACGCGGAGGTGATGCTGCTGGTGGTGGATCCGGCAGCGTCGCGCTCGCAGGATGCGGAGGCGGCGGAAGGCGCCGCCGCCTAAGCCGGCGCGCCCGGGTCTGGCCGCAGCATCCAGCGGATGATCAGACCCGCGGGGAAGATCCACGCCAGGCCGGCGATGGCGAAATACACGGTCTGCGCCAGGATCGCGCCCTCCGGCACATGGGCGACGGCGATCCGCACGGCTAGTAGCGCGTAAAGTGGGATGAAGAACAGCAGCAGCGCTGTTCCCATGATTTTTCTGGCTTTCCTCGGCAGCGCCATGCTTCCCCGTGCGGTCATGCCGCGATTGCGCCACGGCTATCCGGGCTATATCGAAGCCGAAACGGAGAGGGAAGGGAATGTCCACGCTTGCCGCCGAGACGCCGCTTGCCGTTATGCGCGATCCGCAGCGCGACCGGCGACTTGTGCGCTGGTGGCTCTATCTCGTGGCGCTGATGATCGTCGGCATCGTCGTGGTCGGTGGGACCACGCGCCTCACGCATTCCGGCCTGTCGATCACCGAATGGAAGCCGGTGCACGGTGTCATTCCGCCGCTGAACGATCAGGAATGGCAGGAGGAGTTCGCCAAGTACCGGCAGATACCCGAATTCCAGTTGCGTACCGACATGACTCTCGCCGACTTCAAGGGGATCTTCTGGTGGGAATGGGCGCACCGGCTGATCGGCCGGCTGATCGGCGCGGTCGTGCTGCTGCCGCTGATCTTCCTGTGGGTGACCGGCCGGATTGAATCGGTGCTGAAGCCGCGGCTTGTGGCGATCCTGCTGCTGATCGGGCTGCAGGGTGCTGTCGGATGGTGGATGGTGGCGTCCGGCCTTAGCATTCGCACCGACGTCAGCCAGTATCGCCTGGCGACCCACCTGACACTGGGGTGTCTCATCCTTGCCTACGTGTTGTGGACGGCGCGCGGGATCGCGCCCGCTTATACGCCGGCGTCGGGCATTACGCGCTTCGGTGCGGGCCTCATCATTGCGATCGCGCTGGTACAGATATTTCTCGGTGGGCTTGTCGCCGGCCTCGACGCGGGTCTTACCTTCAACACGTGGCCGCTGATGGACGGGACTCTGGTGCCGTCTGGCCTGTTCGCCGGCGATCCATGGTGGCGAAATGCCTTCGAGAATGTCGCCACGGTGCAATTCGATCACCGTCTCGGCGGCTACACGCTGTTCGCCGTCGCGCTACTCTACGCCTTCGCCGCGAGCCGCACGCCGCAGGCTTCCGGCGCGCAACGACTGGCGTTTCTCGTGTTGCTCCAGGCTACGCTCGGCGTCCTGACGCTGCTCAACATGGTACCGCTGCAACTGGCGCTGTTGCACCAGCTCGGCGCGGTGATCGTGCTCAGCTACGCGGTGATGCACCTTCGCGCGATGCTGCCGCCGCTGCCGGTGCGCGTGCCGTTCCGCGGCGCCTAGGGCAGGGCGGTCGTTTCGCCCAAACCGAGCATGAGGTTCAGGTTCTGCACCGCCTGGCCCGACGCGCCCTTGCCGAGGTTGTCGAGCTTGGCGAGCAGCACCGCCTGCTGATGCTTCCCGTTGCCGTAGACGGACAGCGTCATGCGGTTGGTGTCGTTCAGCCCCTCGGGCTCCGGGTTCCGCGCGTCAAGCGACGACGCCAGGCCGATCTCCTCCGTCCGCGCCAACGGCTCGACGTCGACGTAGTGTTCGCCGTCGTAGTGTTCAGCGATGGCAGCGTGGAGCTGCTCCAGCGTCGGCTTGCCGGGCAGCGCCCAGAGCTGCAGCGGCACCGACACAAGCATCCCTTGCGCGAAGCGGCCGACGCTCGGGATGAACAGCGGCCGCCCGGTCAACGCCGAGTACGACTGGATCTCCTCGATGTGCTTCTGCACCACGCCCATGGCGTAGAGGCGGAAGTTGTCGTGGGTCGCGTTTGCGGACGACTTATCCTCAAAGGCGGCGATCAGCGACTTGCCGCCGCCGGAATAGCCGGAGACGGCATTGATCGTCACGGGCCAATCCTTCGGCAGCAGGCCCTTCTCGACGATCGGCCGCAGCAGCGCGATCGCGCCGGTGGCGTAGCAGCCGGGATTGGAAACACGTCCGGCAGCGACGATGGCGTCGCGCTGCGCCGGATCCATCTCCGGGAAGCCATAAGTCCAACCTTCGGCGACGCGGTGTGCGGTCGATGCGTCGATGACGCGTGTGCGGTTGTTGCGGATCATGCCGACGGCTTCGCGCGCGGCATCGTCCGGCAGGCAGAGGATCACCGCGTCGGCGTCGTTCAGCATCTCGGCGCGGGCAGCGGGATCCTTGCGGCGTGCGGCGTCGATCGAGGCGATGGCGATGTCGCTGCGGGCTTCCAGCCGTTGCCGGATCTGGAGGCCGGTGGTGCCGGCCTCGCCGTCGATGAAAACAGTCGCGGTCACGTGTCTTCTCCCTTCCGCCGCTCGGCGAGCAGGCCGAGGTAGTACATCGCGACGGTCGAAGCCGCGATGGCGGTGATATCGGCATGGTCGTACGCGGGTGCAACCTCAACGACGTCGCCGCCGACGAAATCGACCGCTCCCAGCGTGCGCAGGATTGCCAGTCCCTCACGCGAGGAGAGGCCGCCGGCGACCGGCGTGCCCGTGCCCGGCGCGAAGGCGGGGTCGAGGCAGTCGATGTCGAAGGTGAGGTAGGCGCTGCCCTCGCCGACGCGCTCCTTGATCCGCTCTGCGATGCCGGTTGTGCCGAGCGTGTCGATGGCGTCGGCGCTCAGAATTTCGATGCCGAAATCTTCGGGCGCATGGGTGCGGATGCCGACCTGGATCGAGCGTCGCGCGTCGATCAGCCCCGCCTTCACGGCGCGGCCGACAAAGGTGCCGTGTGAGATCGAGCCATCGCGATCGGGCCACGTGTCCTGGTGCGCGTCGAACTGGACGAGCGCCAGCGGCCCATACTTCGCGGCGTGCGCCTTCAGTAGCGGATAGGTGACGAAATGATCGCCGCCCAGGGAGAAAAGCTGCGCGCCACCGGCGATGATCCGGGCCGCCTCGGCTTCGATCGCTGCGGCGAAATCCATCGGCCGCGAATAGTCGAAGGACGCGTCGCCGTAGTCGATCACGGTCAGCGTGGCGTACGGATCGATGCCGAAGGGATACTGCGGGTCGCCGTCGAAGATCGCGGACGCGCGGCGGATCGCCTGCGGCCCGAAGCGCGCGCCGGGGCGGTTGGTGGTCGCCTGGTCGAACGGGATGCCCCACACGACAGCGTCGACACCCGCGAGGTCACGTGTATAGCGCCGGCGCATGAACGACAGCGCGCCGCCGTAAGTCGGCTCCATGGCCCCGCCTTTCAGCGGGCCGGTGAAGGCGTTGTCCGTCGTGTACTTCGTCTCGGCCATAGCACTCACTTACTCCAAGGCGCAAAAAGAAAAAGGGCGGACCCGCGGGCCCGCCCTTTGGTTCCGGTATTGCCGAAGCGCCTAGCGCTTGGAGAACTGGAACGAACGGCGGGCCTTGGCGTGGCCGTACTTCTTGCGCTCCACTGTGCGCGAGTCGCGCGTCAGGAAGCCGCCCTTCTTCAGGACGCCACGGAGTTCCGGCTCGTAATGGGTGAGTGCCTTCGAGATGCCGTGGCGTACGGCGCCGGCCTGACCCGAAAGGCCGCCGCCGGCGACCGTGACGCGGACGTCGTACTGCCCGTTGCGGTTGGCGGCGATGATCGGCTGCTGCACCACCATCTGGAGGACGGGCCGCGCGAAGTACTGTGCGAAGTCCTTGTCGTTGACGGTGATCTTGCCGTTGCCACGCGTGACCCAGACGCGGGCGACCGCGTCCTTGCGCTTGCCGGTGGCGTAGGCGCGGCCTTGCGCGTCGAGCTTCTGGACGTAAGCCGGAGCGGCGGGCACGGCCGTTTGCAGGCCCTGGAGAGACTGGAGGTCGGCCATTGTTATGCGGCCCTCTGGTTCTTGCGGCTCAGGGCCGCGATGTCGATGACTTCCGGGTTTTGCGCCGCATGCGGATGCTCGCTGCCGGCGTAGACGCGGAGATTCTTGAGCTGCTTGCGGCCGAGCGGGCCCTCGGGGATCATGCGCTCGACGGCCTTCTCCAGCACACGGCCGGGGAACTTGCCCTCGAGGATGGCGCGTGCCTTCCGCTCCTTGATGCCGCCGATATAGCCGGTGTGCCAGTAGTACGTCTTGTCCTGGCGCTTGCGGCCGGTGAGCACGACCTTGTCGGCGTTGATCACCACGACGTTGTCGCCGCAATCGAGATGCGGCGTGTAGGTGGGCAGATGCTTGCCGCGGAGCCGGCGGGCGATGATCGCCGCAAGGCGTCCAACGACGAGGCCATCGGCATCAATCAGAACCCACTTCTTCTGAATGTCGCCGGCCTTGAGATTGAAGGTGGACATCGGTTTTTGCGCTCGTTCAAAACAAAGGCGGCGCCTATGCGCCGCCGGAGTGGCGCGGTTTCTACAGACCGGGCGCTATTGCGTCAAGCGAGGCCGCTTTGCAAAAGCATTTCGGATCAATGGCTTAGTTCTGTGGTATAATACTACCACAGAAAATACGCCGCCAAAATGAAAGGACCCCGCGGTGTTGTGCCCGCGGGGTCCTTCTTCCGATCCAGCGCTGACGCGCCGGCAGGAACTATTGCAGGTGCCAGTTGAGGCCGAGACGGATGACGCTCGCGGTCAGGTGCACGATCGGCTGGTAGCCGGCCGAAAACTCGTACCGCTCGGTGCCGAGATCCACGTACTGGTAGCCGAGATTGACCGACATATTCGGCTTTGCCTTCCACTCCAGGCCGGCGCCGACCGCCCAGCCGGTGTGGGTGTTGTTGTAGCTCTGGCTCTGGTAGGCGGTGAAGCGCGTTGCAGACCCCATGGCAACGCCGGCGCTGACGTAGGGGAGAAGGGCGCCGTTCGCGAAGCCGATGCGCGCGCTCAATGTCGCCAGCGAGTTCAGCGTGTGCGACGTCGACGGCGCCTGTGAGGGATGGCAGTCCGGGCTCGTGCACGAGCCGGTGACGTTGCCGGCATTGAACGTGCCTTCGATGCCGAACACGAACTGACTGGCGGAGGCCCAGTTGTAGCCGATCTGTCCGCCGAACAGACCGCCGGTGAGCGTCAGGTCGTTCTGGCCCGTGCTCGAGTTCACGCCCGCCAGGTGATCGGCCATCGTGGAGGCGTAGCCACCGTTGATGCCGGCGTAGAAGCCGGACCACTGGCTCTGCGCCGATGCCGCAGTAGCTCCCACCACGGCAAATGCCGCCATCGCGGCAATCCTGCCGACAAACTTCATCGTCCTGCCTCCTCGCGAATCAAAAATGTGCTCGTCGCCCGCCGGCGACGAAATAGGCGCGATTCTCGCGATTTGGGAATGGGCGAGCGGCTCGCCTCGCGGTCACGTGATCGACGGTCGCCAGCTTTGGGCCGCCATGTTGCAGATGTGCCGCAAACGCGAACGGCCCGGGCGTTGATCCCGGGCCGTTGCGCATCTCCGAGGTAGAGAGCGGCGCGAGCGCCGCCCGACTAGAAGTGCTTGTTGAGCGTGAACTTGACGGTCTGCATGTTGAGCGCGACGTCCGTACCCGCGCCGCCCGGCGTCCAGCTCGACTGGTAGTGCTGCGTGTTGAACTGGGTGAAGGCGTACTCGAGGCCGGCGGACCAGTTGTGTCCGATTGCCTTTTCGGCGCCGACCGCGACGGTCCAGCCGGTATGCCAGTTAGATAGCGGTACCGTGGTCAGCGCGTGGAAGTTGCCGTTCGGGAAGGTCGGGTCGTAGACCTGATTGCGGTTGATGTGGGCGAATGCCACACCGGCCGCGGCATACAGCAGCCAGCTGTTGTTGTTCGCCGGCGTCCAGCCCAAGCGGCCGCGGATGTTGGCGACTTGATCGACGTTGACGTCGACGTGCGACTTGAACGGCGGCGTGGTGCCGGTGCCGTCCTGGGTGAGCCGCGACGCGTCGTAGCTCGCGTCAACACCGAACACGAGGTTGCCCTGCTGCCAGTTGAAGCCGATCTGACCGCCGGCCAAGGCACCGTGGGCGGGAAGATTCAAGGCGCCCGGGCTACCGCTGGTGAACGAAGCGGAAGACTGACCCCAGGCGTAGCCCGCATTCAGACCGGCGTAGAGGCCGGACCACTTGAACGGTACGTCGGTGCTGGCGATCGTGCCGACCTGGCCAGGACCGAAGTGTTTGACGAGGGCGAACTTGACGCTCGTGACGGACAGGTCGGCGTTGGTGCCGCTGCCGGAGGGGGTAAAGGTCAGCGGGAAGTTCACGCTGGCGTACTTCGCATAGTCGAGTTCGAAACGCGCTGTCCAGTTGCTGCCGATCGCCCGCTCGACGCCGACGCCAACTTGCCAGCCAGGCTGCCAGACGGAGACGATCTGCGACGTAAGAAGTCCACCAGGTCCGCCGCCCGGGCCGGGTGTCGAGCGCACCTGCTGGCGCGACGTATGTGCCCAGGCTGCGCCTGCGGTCACGTACCACAGCGTGTCGGGGTTCGAGAGCCAGCCGAGGCGGGCGCGGATGCTCGCCAGCGTGTCGGTGGTCTGATCGATGTGGGACACGTAGGGTGACACCGAGCCGGTGCCGTCCTGGATCAGCCGCGCGGCGGAGATATCGCCTTCAAGGCCGACCACGAAGTTGTTCTGAAGCTGCCAGTTGACGCCGCCGACGAGACCGACGAACGCGCCCGACTGGTTGAGATCAAGCGCGGAAGGGTCGCCGTTGCCGAACACCGCGTTCGACGGGCCTGTGCCCCAGCCACCCTGAAGGCCGAGGTACACGCCCGACCAGCTTGAGTTGGCGGGCGGCGGAGGCACGACTGCGGGAACGATGCTGAGATCGGCGGCGTAGGCGGCTCCTGCCGCAAAGAAAACGCCGATAGCCAGCGCGCTCGCGCCGGCGAGAACTCGATTACCCATGACGCAACTCCACTAAACCCAAAACACCCCGTGCCCGTGACGAATTTAACTTCCTTGTAATTTTTGGCCATCGATTTCGTCGGACCAAACGAACGACACTGGTTAATGTTGCTCCGCAGCAACATCCGCCCTATCTGGTGGAAAAAGCGAGAGAATCCGTCGTGCATTCCAACCCGCCTGACCCCGCGCTCGCGTCCCTTTTCGGCAAGATCCGCACAATCGCGATCGTTGGAGCCTCGCCCAACCCGGCGCGCCCGGTTTTCGGCGTGATGCGGTATCTGCTCGGCGCGGGATATCGGGTCATCCCCGTGAATCCGGGGCAGACCGGCCGTGAGATCCTGGGGCAACGCGTCTACGGGCGTCTCGCGGATGTCGCGGAGCCCATCGACGTCGTCGATATTTTCCGACGCCGGGAGGCGCTCGGCGGCATCACCGACGAAGTGCTAGCGCTGTCGCCGCTGCCGAAGGCGATCTGGATGCAGCTCGATCTCGTCGATGAAGCCGCCGCGGCGAAGGCTGAGGCAGCGGGACTGACGGTGGTCATGGACCGGTGCATCAAGATCGACCACGCGCGCCTGATGTGACGCGGGTCACTGCTATCGACGGGCGAGGGGAATACGACGCGCGCCTTCCAAGAAAGGCACACGTCCATGGACCTCTATCTCCTTCTGAAATTCGCGCACGTTATCGCAGCCGTCCTCTGGGTCGGCGCGGGCGTCGGCCTCTGCATCCTCGGCATCGCTGCCTCGGCGGCGTCGGATCGCGACGGCTTCATGCGCATCATTCGCAACGTCGGCTTCCTCGCGCCGCGCCTGTTCATGCCGGCATCGGTCGCCGCCTTCATCTTCGGATTTGCGGCGGCGTGGATGGGCTGGGGCTTCTCGATGCTGTGGGTGTGGCTCGGTATCGTCGGCTACGCCGCGACGTTCCTCACCGGCAACTTCCTGCTGCGGCCGCGCGCCGAGCGCATCGGTGCGCTGATCGCCAGAGATGGCGTCTCGGACGAAGCGTTCGCGCTCGGCAACGAACTGCTCCAGATCTCCAAGTTCGACTATGTGATGCTGTTCGTGGTCATCGCCGACATGGTGTTCAAACCGACACCCACCGATTGGCCGGTGCTGGCGGCTATGGGGCTCGCGCTCGCCGCCGCTGCTATCGCTTTCCTCCCGCCGGTGTTCCGCGCCCATCGTGCAGTGACGGCCTAGGAACAAACGTGCGTCCTCAATGCGAGCGGCGAGACGCGTGTTTCGCCGCTCCTTTGATTTCGGCATTCCGGTGCTTTGGCGCGGGCGCGGCTGCCGCCTACCCATAGCGACCGCCAAGTTCAGCCAAGGAAATCCGCCATGAGCGACGATCGCGTACCCGGCTTCGACACGCTTGCCATCCACGCCGGCGCCAAGCCCGACCCGGCCACCAACGCGCGCGTGACGCCGATCTACCAAACGACGTCGTATGTCTTCAACGACACCGAACACGCCGCGAAGCTGTTCGGGCTGCAGGCGTTCGGCAACATCTACACGCGCATCATGAACCCGACACAGGATGTGCTGGAGCAGCGCATCGCGGCCTTGGAGGGCGGCACGGCCGCGCTGGCGGTGGCCTCAGGCCATGCGGCGCAGGTGATCGCGTTCCATACGCTGCTACAGCCGGGCGACGAGTTCATCGCTGCGAAGCAGCTCTACGGCGGCTCAATCAATCAGTTCAACCATTCGTTCAAGTCGTTTGGCTGGCAGGTGAAGTGGGCGGACATCAACGACATCTCGACCTTCGAGAAAGTGGTGTCGCCGAAGACCAAAGCCATTTTCATCGAGTCGATCGCCAACCCCGGCGGCGTCATCACCGACATCGCCGGCATTGCGAACGTCGCCAAGCGGGCAGGGGTGCCGCTAATTGTCGACAACACCCTGGCGACGCCGTACCTGATCAAGCCGTTCGAGCACGGTGCCGACATCGTCGTGCACTCGCTGACCAAGTTTCTCGGCGGCCACGGCAATTCGATCGGCGGCGTTGTGGTCGATGGCGGCAAGTTCAACTGGACCGCCAACAAGGGTCGCTTCCCGTTCCTCTCCGAGCCGCGGCCCGAATACAACGGCCTGGTGATCGGCGAGGCGTTCGGCAACTTTGCGTTCGCTATCGCGAACCGCGTTTTGGGTCTCCGCGACCTTGGGCCGGCGATCTCGCCGTTCAACGCGTTCCTCATCCTGACGGGGATCGAGACGCTGCCGTTGCGGCTCCAGCGCCATTCGGACAATGCGCAGGCGGTGGCTGAATTCCTGGCCGACCACAAGAAAGTGACGTGGGTGAGCTACGCCGGCCTGCCGGGCGACCGGTATCACCAGCTCCAGCTCAAGTATGCGCCGAAGGGTGCCGGTGCGGTGCTGACGTTCGGCATCGAAGGTGGCGACGCGGCGGGCAAGAAGCTGGTCGAGAGCGTGAAGCTGTTTTCGCACGTCGCCAACCTCGGCGACACGCGCAGCCTGATCATCCATCCTTCGTCCACCACGCACAGCCAGTTGACGCTGGACCAGCGGAAGGCGGCAGGCGCAGGGCCCGACGTCGTACGTCTGTCCGTCGGGATCGAGGACGTCGCCGACATCATCGCCGATCTCGAGCAGGCGCTGGACAAGATCTGATGGATCTTCGCGCTTACATTCTGGCGGCCGCGGTGGCCGCCGCCAGTCCGGCTTTGGCGGCCGATTGGGACGCGACATGGGCCGGCGGCTTCGACAACGGCGGCGATGGCGTGCAGGTCATCGTCGCGGGTGAGACGGTCGTCGGCTTTTTCTTCGGCGGCGACTACGTCGATTTGACTGACGACGGCGCGGTTGCCGCCGACGGATCGCTGACCTTCAAATGGGACGGCGGCGAGGCGACGCTCGCGGCCGTCGGCGGGCGTCAAACGCTGACGATCCGGGCCGCCGGCGCCCCGGAACGCGTGATCGACGTGAAGCGCGACCAGTAAGCCTCTTGCGATTGTCCCCGGAAAGGCCCACATGCGCGCCTCGGGGGCAGCGCAGGCTCGGATTGCATGAATATTATCGAGGTCAGGAACCTCACCAAGTCGTTCGGTGAGGTGAAGGCCGTTGACGACATCACTTTCGATGTCGCGGAGGGCGAGATTTTTGCCTTTCTCGGTCCCAACGGCGCCGGCAAATCGACCACCATCAAGATGCTGACGACGCTGCTGAAGCCGACGACCGGCACCATCCGCGTCAACAACTACGACCCGGTGACTAATCCGGATGCGGTGCGCCGCTCGTACGGCATCGTGTTCCAGGACCCGGCCGTCGACGATGAGCTGACTGCCTGGGAGAACATGGAGTTCCATGGCGTGCTTTACGGCGTGCCCAAGGCCGAGCGGCACGAGCGGATCGACGCGCTGCTGAAGTTTGTGGAACTCGGCGATCGCGCCAACAGCCAGGTGAAGGAATTCTCCGGTGGCATGCGGCGGCGACTTGAGATCGCGCGCGGCCTGTTGCACACGCCCAAGATCGTCTTCCTCGACGAGCCAACGCTCGGCCTCGATCCGCAGACCCGCAACGGGATGTGGAGCTACCTCCAGCAGCTCAACAAGAGCGACAAGACGACGGTGTTCTTCTCCACCCACTACATGGAGGAAGCGGAGCGGGTGGCGCAGCGCATCGCCATCATCGACCACGGCAAGATCGTCGCGATGGGGACAGCCGAGGCGCTGAGAGCGCAGACCGGAACCAATTCGCTGGAGGACGCCTTCCTGGCGCTCACGGGCAAGACGATCCGCGAGGAGGAAGGCTCCTCGGCCGACCGGATGCGGGCGGTGCTCCGCGCCCGCAGGGGACGCTGATCATGTGGGCCGCGATCTACATCATGTGGCTGCGCCAGATGAAGCGGTTCCTCCGCTCCAAAGCGCGCATCGTGGCTTCGGCTGCGCAGCCGTTGCTGTTCCTGGTCACGTTCGGCTTCGGCTTCTCGGCCATCTTCAGGCAGGCCGGCGCCGGCAACTACATCGACTTCCTGGCTCCGGGCATTGTCGCCATGGCGATCGTGTTTTCGTCGGTCTTCTCCGGCATCGAGGTGATGTGGGACCGACAGTTCGGCTTCCTGAAGGAGACGTTGGTCGCGCCGGTGCCGCGAACGGCCCTGATGTTCGGCCGTACGCTCGGCGGCGCGACCGTGGCGCTGCTTCAGGGGCTGCTGGTGCTGGTGGTGACGCTCATCGTCGGCTTCCGCCCGCACAACTGGGCGCTGCTGCCGGCGGCGATCCTGGTGATGGCGCTCATCTCGATCATCTTCACCGCCTTCGGGACGGCGATCGGCGCGCGGCTCCGCGACATGCAGGGCTTTCAGCTGATCATGAACTTCATCATCATGCCGCTGTTCTTCCTGTCGGGCGCGCTGTTCCCGCTGGATGGCTTGCCGTCGGCCATGTACGCGGTCGTGCGGGCCGATCCACTCTCGTATGGCGTGGACGCGCTTCGCGGGCTGCTCATCAGCGCGACGCACTTCGGCCTGCCGCTGGATATCGGCGTGCTGGCGGTGGTTGCTGTCGGACTCGTCGGGCTGGGCTCGTATTTCTTTGCCAGGATCGAGGTCTAGGCGAACCGCGTCAGTGAAGCGTGGGATTGAGGTTGGTTGTCGGCTGGATGTTCGTCGTGCCGAATTTCAGCCGGTTCTTGAAAGTGTTGCCAATTTTGGCGCTTGTCTGTCCCTGATTTTGCGTTTGGACCGGCGCCTGGTTCTGACCGGCGAAGGCGCCCAGGATCTTGCCGATATCCACCAGGGGCGTGGTGTTGTCGACAGGCGGCGTCGCCTGCTTGGTGGCGATCGGGGCGGGGTCGCCCTTATTGACCTTCGGCTTTGTTTTCACGACGCTGACGCCGGTTCCAGGCTTTACCTGTGAGGTCAGGACGAAGTCTGCCTGCGTGTAGTTCTTCGATGCGGTCTTGACGAATTGAGGCGTCAGCCGGCTCACGACACCGGCGAATTGCCCGACGCTGCCGTTCACCCCCGCAGTCGGCATCACCGTTTCCGGCGCGCCCGTTGGGATGTCATGGATCACCGCCTGGCAGCGTGTCTTTCCGTCGGCCCATGCCGACGGCAGCGTGTAGTCCGTCGCCGGGAAACGATACGTTGGGGCCGGGCCCATTTCTTTGCTGGCCCAGCTCACAATCGGAGCCGGACCGGTTTGCGTCTCGGCGACGAAGTTGAAGATGCCGCAGTCGTTGACGCCCGGCTCGCCGGTCTTCCACGAGACCACAGCGGCCGTATTGTTGCCCGGCGTTGCCTTCCACGCATCGGTCACGACGAGGATCAGCTGGTTGTCGGCGGGTATGCCAAAGGCGCCGGTGATGCGTCGTCCGCCGAGGCTGGCGGCGAGGGCAAGGTTGAGGCTGGACAGGTCGGCCGCCGCGACCGGAACGTTGACGCGTGTACCGTCGACGGCCGCCAGCGCGCCTTTCACGAACAGCGGTCCCTTGTAGAGGTCGACCACCGCCATCACCTCGTCGGCTATCGGACCGTGGGTGTCCACCTTGAGGTTGGACACGGTGGCGGAGGCGTTGACGAGATTGATCGCAGGCATCGGCTGGCCGCCGTCGGGCGTGCCGAGCGCGACGGAGATCATGTAGTTGATGGTCAGATCGAAAGCGACCGAGAGGCGGGGATCGGCCCACTTATCGAACAAGGGCTGCGTTACGGTGAACTCGAGGTAGGCGCTGGTCTTGAAGGTGAAAGGGATGTTCGGGCTGCCGTCGCCCCCATAGCCGCCCTGACCGACCGTGAAGTCGCCGCCGGGCGACATGTTGCAGACAGTGTCATAGCCGCGGAATTCGTCGCCGTTGTACTCCAGCGGCGACTCGATCATCTGCTTGAGCTTGTCGCAGATGAGGCCGCTGTTTTGTTGCCAGGCGGTTTCGACCTCGCCCTCAAGCCGCGTCTGATCGTTCATGAGCAGGACCAGAGTCTGGTCGTCGGGGTGCGCCGGGCTCCACACCTGGCTGTAGATCGTGAGCGGCGCGTCCGCCATGGCTGCAACGCAGGTTCCCAGAATAATGAGGGCTGCGGCCGCGATCCGTTTCATGTTGCGGGTCAATGGGTGTTCCTCGGTTGCGCCCGGATTCGTCCTAGGATGGTGGACAGTGGCGAGGCGTCGCATCCTCCATTCGGTTGAGCGATCGCGGACGGCGTGTGGCACCCGTCACTGCCTCCCCGCCTTTCCGAGGCCATCCTGATCCGCCATAGTCCCTTGGGGGGACAGGTGAATCACGGAACGCACGCGCATGCATGTCCTTGCCCGCATCCTTCTTCCCGCCATCCTGCTTGCGGCAGCCGCTCCGGCGTTTGCCGCCGGCTGCCATAAGGAGCCTACCTTCGAGGCCTGGCTTCAGGGCGTAGCCGCCGAGGCCAAGGCGGGTGGCGCCTCGCAGCGTGCGATCAACGACGCGCTCGGCAACGTCGTCTTCGACCCGGCCATCGTGAAGAAGGACCGCGCGCAAGGTGTGTTCACGCAGGACTTCCTGCAGTTCTCGGACCGCATGGCCGCGGGCTATCGCATCACCAACGGCAAGGCGAACATCGTAAAGCTGAAGGCGGTGTTCGATCGCATCGAGAAGCAGTTCGGCGTGCCGGCGCCGGTGCTGACCGCGTTCTGGGGGCTGGAGACGGACTTCGGCGCCTTCAACGGCGATGGGCCGACGCTGACGTCGCTGGCGACGCTCGGCTACGACTGCCGACGACCGGATCTGTTCCGCACGCAGCTTCTCTCGGCCATCAAGATCATCGACCGCGGCGATCTCTCGGCGGCGCAGATGCGCGGACCTTGGGCGGGCGAGCTCGGGCAGCTCCAGTTCATCCCGCAGCGTTACTTTGATTTTGGCGTGGACTTTGACGGCGACGGACGGGTGGACTTGCTCCACTCGTCGGCGGACGCACTTGCTTCGGCGGCTAACTATCTCAAGAGCCTCGGCTGGCATCGCGGCGAGCCGTGGCTGCAGGAGGTCGCCATTCCCGACAACCTGCCGTGGGATCAGGCCGACATCTCGATCAAGTTGCCGTTGTCGAAGTGGTCGGCCTGGGGCGTGACGTTAGCGAACGGCAAGCCGCTGCCGGCAAAAGGCCCTGATGCCTCGCTCCATTTGCCGATGGGACGGAATGGCCCCGCGTTCCTCGCGTACCCGAACTTCGACGTCTATCTCGATTGGAATAACTCGCTGGTCTATTCGACCACCGCCGCGTACCTCGCCACGCGGCTCGCCGGTGCTGGTCCGGTCCATCGTGGCTCGGGTGCCGACCTGCCGACGGTGGCGGAGATCAAGGAGATCCAGAAGCTGCTCGCCGGTATGGGCTATGACATCGGCAAGGCGGACGGCATCATTGGTGCGCAGACGCGCGCGGCGGTGAAAGCCATGCAGATCAAGTATGGGCTGCCGCCGGATTCCTATCCGTCACCGGAGCTGCTCGAAAAGCTGCGGGCCGAGTAAGGTCTACGACTTCACGCGTACGTAGCGTCCGGGCGCCGGCTCAATGCCGCGGCCCAGCGGTCGCGCTTTCACGCGGCGTTTGTCCTGCGCCTCGATCCACGTTTGCCAATGGGGCCACCACGAGCCGTCGTGCTCCTTGGCCTTCTTCGCCCAGCCGGCATAGCCGTCGCCCTTTGGCGCGGGCCCGGTCCAATAGGCGTATTTCTTTCGCGCCGGTGGATTGATGACGCCGGCGATGTGGCCCGAGCCGGTGAGGACGAACGTCACTTTGCCGCCGAAGAATTGCGAGCCATAGAAGACAGAGCGGGCGGGTGCGATGTGGTCGTCGCGCGTGGCAAGATTGAAGATCGGGATCTTCACCTTTTTCAGGTCGAGCTTCGTGCCGGCGAGTTCCATCTGCCCCTTGGCGAGAAGATTATCGAGGTAGCAGGAGCGCAGGTAGAAAGCGTGATTGGCGGCCGGCAGGCGTGTCGCGTCGGCGTTCCAATGGAGCAGGTCGAACGGCGGCGGCTCCTTGCCCTTGAAGTAGTTGGAAATGACGTAGGGCCAGATCAGGTCGTTGGAGCGCAGCATGTTGAACGACGCGCTCATTTCGCCGGCTTCGAGATAGCCGCGAACGCTCATTTCTTTCTCGAGCGTGGAGAGTTGTTCCTCGTCGACGAATACCTTGAGGTCACCGGCGTATGTGAAGTCGACCTGGGTGGCGAAGAGCGTCGCGCTCTTGATGCGCGTGTCGCGCTTGGCGGCCATCGTCGCGAGCGTCGCCGAAAGGAGCGTGCCGCCGACGCAATATCCGGCGGCGTTGATCTCTTTCACGCCCGTGCGCCTAGCGATGACGTCCAGGCTTTCGAGGATGCCTTCGCGCATGTAGTCGGCGAAGGTCTTCTTCGCCTGGTGCGCATCCGGGTTGACCCACGAGATGACGAAGACGGTGTGGCCCTGCTCGACGCACCAGCGCACGAACGATTTCTCGGCGTTGAGATCGAGGATGTAGAACTTGTTGATCCACGGCGGGACGATCAGTAGCGGGCGCTTTAGCACCGTCCTGGTCGCCGGCGCGTACTGGATGAGCTGGCAGAGGTCGTTTTGGTGGACGACCTTGCCGGGAGTCGTCGCGATATTGACGCCGAGCTTGAACTTGGAGTCGTCGGTCTGACGGATCTTCAGCTCACCGTGTCCGGCTCTGATGTCCTCGGCGAGCATCTTCATGCCGCGCACGAGATTGTCTCCGTTCTCGGCGAGCGTCTCGCGCACCACCTCGGGATTGGTGAAGGCGAAATTGGACGGCGCCAGTGCGTTGGCGATCTGGCGGACGTAGAACGACGCCTTCTGCCGCGTGTGATCGTCGAGGCCGTCGGCGTCGTCGACCAGGCCCGTCGCCCAGCGCGCCGTGATCAGGTAAAACTGCTTGAGGAAGTCGAAAAACAGGTTCGACGACCACTCCGGGTCGGTGAAGCGTTTGTCGCTGGCATCAGGAGCGGCGAGCGGCGCTACGCTGGCGCCCATCATGCGCTGGAGCGCGTTGGTCCAGAGGCCGGTGTATTGGGCGTAGAGGCGGTTTTGGGCTTCCAGGGTTCGCTGGGGCTCGGCCATCCAATATTCGCCGACCTTCGTCAAAGTGCGCACGATGTCGACGATCTGGTCATTGAAATCGAGGGCCGGCTTGCCCGACTCGCGCGGCTTCAGATATTCAGAAGCGGCCTTGCCTGCCTCCTGGAGCATCCGAGCGAGGTTGCGCGCGAATGCCTCCGGGTCGCGGATCGCGTAGCTCAGCGCAGGTTGCGTGCCGTTCGCTTGCATGTGCCAGGAAAAATGTTGCGTGCCTGTCGGCGCTATTTCGACATAATACGCAGGTAGTTAAGGTCTGCCTCACGGAATCCCAACGCCTTGCTTAACCCTTTCGTCACTACAACCGCCCACAGTCGCACTATGACGCGGCAGGCAGAATCTTTGGTGCGACAGGGTTTTAATGGCGCGCTGGTGCTCGCAGCGGCGATTGCGCTTTCCGGGTGTGCGCTCGGCATGAGCGAGTTTGCGCAGAAATCCAGCGAAAAGCCTCTGGTGAAGGAAGCCGTGCTCCAGGACGACAGCCTGGCCGTGAAGCCGGCTGCGCTCGTGGAAGAGGAGCCGGCGCCGGTGGTCGAGAAATCGCCGGCCGCCATGGCTGCGGAGACCGTCATTCCGCCGACCGGCTACCCCAACCTTAACGTCGTTCCGCAGCAGCCCAAGGGCAAGCTGCTCTCGCCCGAAGAGAAGGCGAAGGTCATCGCCGAGCTCGAGGGGCTGGCCAAGAGCCAGGCCGTGGCATTGACCAAGGAGCGAGCCGCTGCGGCGGCCGCGTGTGACAATCTCAGCGCCGAACAACTGCGCAAGAAGATGCTCCAGGGCGCCTGCTAGGGCGGCGCTCCGGTCACCAAATTTCCCCGTTTGTGCTAGAAGTCTGCGCCCGTCAGCGGGTGCATATCCAGGATCAGTGTCATGAGCGAATTCTACAGCGTGCGGCGCTTGCCGCCTTACGTTTTCGAGCAGGTGAACCGTCTTAAGGCATCCGCACGTGCCTCCGGCGCCGACATCATCGACCTCGGCATGGGCAACCCGGATCTGCCGACGCCCAGGCACATCGTCGACAAGCTCGCCGAGACCGCCCGCCGCGAGGACACGCACGGCTACTCGGCGTCGCGGGGCATCAATGGTCTCCGCAAAGCGCAGGCCGCATATTACGGGCGCCGCTTCGGCGTGAAGCTCGACCCGAACACCCAGGTCATCGCGACCATCGGCTCGAAGGAAGGCTTCGCCAACATCGCCCACGCAATCACCGCGCCGGGTGATGTCGTGCTGTGCCCCAACCCGAGCTACCCGATCCACGCCTTCGGCTTCCTGATGGCTGGTGGTGTGATCCGCTCGCTGCCCGCGTCGCCGGGTGCGGACTATTTCCATGCGCTGGAGCGCGCGGTGATGCACTCGACGCCGAAGCCGCTGGCTGTCGTCGTCTGCTACCCATCCAATCCGACAGCGGAAGTCGCCGACCTCGATTTCTATCGCGACCTCGTCTCGTTCGCGCGGCGGCACGACCTGCTCGTGCTCTCCGACCTCGCCTATGCCGAGGTGTACTTCGACGGCAATCCGCCGCCCTCCATTCTGCAAGTGCCGGGCGCGATCGACATCGCGGTGGAGTTCACGTCGATGTCGAAGACGTTCTCCATGGCCGGTTGGCGCATGGGGTTCGCGGTCGGCAACGAACGGCTGATCGCGGCGCTCGGCCGTGTTAAGTCGTATCTCGACTACGGTGCCTTCACGCCGATCCAGGTCGCAGCGGCGGCGGCGTTGAATGGGCCGCAGGATTGCATCGACGACATGCGCGCTACGTACAAGGCGCGGCGCGATGCGCTGGTGGACTCGTTCGGCCGGGCAGGGTGGGAGATCCCGTCGCCGAAGGCCTCGATGTTCGCATGGGCGCCGATCCCGGAGAAGTTTCGCGCGCTCGGCTCGCTCGAGTTCTCCAAGCTGCTCATCGAGAAGGCTGACACGGCTGTTGCGCCGGGCATCGGTTTCGGCGAGCACGGCGACGGGTATGTGCGCATCGCGCTGGTCGAAAACGAGCAGCGCATCCGCCAGGCCGCCCGCAACCTGCGGCGTTTCCTTGATTCAGCGGACAAGACATTGCACAACGTCGTCCCGATTTCCGCAGCGCGGTAGATCGACCGTTCCCAAGGAAGCCTGGCTATGAGTGCGCCGCTTCGCCTTGGCGTTGCCGGTCTTGGCAACGTCGGCTCATCGCTGATCCGGCTCGTGGCTCGCCACGGCAATGACCTTGCCGTGCGCACGGGCCGCGCGATCTCGGTGGCCTCGGTCTCGGCGCGCGACCGTCGCAAGGACCGCGGCGTCGATATGTCCGGGTTTCGCTGGTTCGATGACCCGGTGGAGATGGCCAAGGACCCGGGCGCGGACGTGTTCGTGGAGCTGATCGGCGGTGCCGACGGCGTCGCGCATGCTTCCGTCAAAGCCGCGATCGATGCTGGCAAGCACGTCGTCACCGCCAACAAGGCGCTGCTCGCCGAACACGGCGTGGCCCTGGCGCGTGCGGCCGAGGAGCGGGGCGTGAGCCTCAATTTCGAAGCGGCCGCGGCGGGCGGCATCCCGATCATCAAGACCCTCCGCGAGTCTCTCGCCGGCAATACGGTGACGCGCGTGTTCGGCATCCTCAACGGCACGTGCAACTACATCCTGACGCGGATGGAGCAGGACAAGATTTCCTTCGCCGAGGCATTGGCGGCAGCGCAGCGGCTGGGCTATGCCGAGGCCGACCCGAGCTTCGATGTCGATGGCCATGACACCGCGCACAAGCTGGCGCTGCTCACCGCCCTCGCGTTCGGTAGCGAGATCGACGCGGGTTCGATCTATGTCGAGGGGATCTCGTCGATCTCGCCGGCGGATCTCGAGGCTGCAGATGAGCTCGGCTACCGGATCAAACTGCTGGGCGTCGCGAGCCGCACCGACTCCGGCATCGAGCAGCGCGTGCATCCGACCATGGTGCCGCGGTCGTCGGCGATCGCACGGGTCGACGGCGTCACCAACGCGGTCGCGGTGGAGGGCGATTTCGTCGGCCAGCTCGTGCTCGCAGGTCCGGGCGCGGGCGGCGAGGCTACCGCATCGTCGGTGATGAGCGACATCGCCGACATCGCGCGCGGCGACAGGGTCGGCACATTCGGGCGGCCGGCGTCGAGCCTTGAGCCATATCGCCAGGCCGCCATCCGCCGGCACGAGGGCGGGTACTATATCCGCCTCTCCGTGCACGATCGGCCGGGCGCGTTCGCGGCGATCGCGCAGCGCATGGCCGAGTCGCGCATCTCGCTCGAGTCGATCGTGCAACGCCGTCGCGCGGTGCGCAGTTCGGCCCCGGATCATCTTGTGCCGGAGGCGCCGGCGCCGGTGATCCTCATCACCTATGAGACGACCGAGGCGGCGGTGCGCGCGGCGTTGGACAAGGTCAAGGCGGACGGCGTCGTCGCGAGCGAGCCGCAAGTCATCCGGATAGAGCCGCTGGCCTAGCTTGACGCGCGCCGCCAGAGGGGCGATCCTGCTGTTGTGGCCGGTGTGGCCCTCCCTCTCGCCAGCTTTTGCTGGCCTCTGGGATCGCCCTCCGGCCTTTCCCATTCTTAGGCGAGCAGCGACGTGCGTTCGCGGAGTGCGGCGATCAGCGTCTGCTTGACCGGATGGTCGGTGCCGGCGTGGTGCCCATAGGCGCAGCCGGTGAGGAAGGCGGTGAGTTGGTCGAGATTCGGATACTGGCCCGGCGTCGGACTCGATTGCTGCCGGTATTTACCCGAATAAGTGAAGGTGATGTCCGCCGTTTCGGCCAGATAGTCTATGACGCCTAGCGCAAACGGCACCTTCAGCCGGTCGGTTGAACTGTAAGTCAACGGCCGCGCGTAGCCGGCGGCGGCGCGAAGCGCGGCGATCGCCTGCTCGTGCCTATCCGGATCAGCGGTCGACAGGACGCCAACAACAAGCCGCCCGCTGGTACTCTGGAACGCCGTGCGGCCAGCAGCGGATGCCACGGCCGGGGCTATCAGAAGAGCACTGGCTCCTGCCACGAACTGACGGCGACTCAGACGATCCACGTATTTCCCCGCAATTTCGCCGGCTCACATTAGGCTGGGTACGGGCGGCGCGCTATGAATTCCCGCATGATTCCCGCATTTGCGCTTCGCACGCCCGGTCCGCCGCCGCGCACGTTCCTGCATGTCGAGCGCTCGCTCACCGGCAAGCGCTGGGTCGAGCGGCTGACCGTGGAGGCAAGCGCCAATGCACTCGCCATGGCACAGCGGCACGCCATACCGGAGATTGTCGCCCGGGTGCTGGCGGGGAGGGGCGTTGCCGCGGACGATGCGCCTGCTTTCCTGACGCCGTCGATCCGCAGCCTCATGCCAGATCCGCTGACGCTCACCGACATGGACAAGGCAGCGGCGCGGATCGCGGACGCCATCGTCGGGTCGGAGAAGATCGCGATCTTCGGCGACTACGATGTTGATGGCGCATCGAGCGCGGCGCTGCTTGCCCGCTTCCTGCGGCATCAAGGGCTCGACCCTCATATCCACATCCCCGACCGGCTGTTTGAAGGGTACGGGCCGAACGTCGAGGCGATGAAGGCTCTGGCAGCGGCTGGTGCGAAACTCGTGGTGTGTGTCGACTGCGGGTCGACCAGCTTCGAGGCGCTCGAGACGGCGCGCGCGCTTGGCCTGTCGGTCGTGGTGCTGGACCACCATGAAGTCGGCGTCGCGCTGCCGGCCGCAGAGGCGGTGGTGAACCCAAACCGGCAGGACGACCTGTCCGGCCTCGGCTACCTCGCGGCCGTCGGCGTCACCTTCGTGACGCTGGTCGCCCTCAACCGCCAGCTTCGCCTGCGTGGCGTATACGCTAGCGGCCGCATCGAACCCGATCTGCTGCAGTGGCTCGATCTCGTCGCGCTGGGCACGATCTGCGACGTCGTTCCCTTGGTCGGTCTTAATCGCGCGCTGGTCGCCAAGGGCATGCTGACGCTGGTGCACCGCGAGAATCGCGGCATTGCGGCGCTCGCCGATGTGGCGCGTCTGGGTGGTCGGATCGCGCCGCATCACCTCGGCTTCCTGCTTGGGCCACGCATCAACGCGGGGGGACGCATCGGAGACGCGGCCCTTGGTGCACGCCTGCTCACGAGCGACGATCCGGCTGAGTGCGAGCGCATCGCAGTCGAACTCGACCGGCTCAACCAGGAGCGCCAGCAGATGGAAGCGGCGATGGTCGAGGAAGCCGTCGCCGAAGCGGAGGCCGAGATTGGTGCTGGCGAGGGGCCATCCGTCATCGTCACTGCGGGCCCCCGCTGGCATCCCGGCGTCGTCGGTCTGATCGCTTCGCGGCTCAAGGAAAGGTTCCAGCGTCCGGCGGTCGCTATCGCCTTCCGCGCCAACGGCATTGGTGTCGGCTCCGGCCGCTCCATCCCTGGCGTCGACCTTGGCCATGCGGTCCGCACGGCAGTGGAGCGCGGCATCCTGATCAAGGGCGGTGGCCACGCGATGGCGGCCGGGTTGACCGTAGAGATGCCGCGGCTTGGAGAGTTGCGCGCCTTCCTCGAGGGTTCGTTGCGCGCGGGCGTGCTCGCCCACGACGGGCACCAACTCGACATCGACGCGGCTCTCTCTGCGCGCGGCGCGACCGTCGATCTGATCGAGACGGTGGAGAAAGCAGGACCGTTTGGCGCGGGCCATCCGGAGCCGGTGTTCGTATTTCCCAACCACCGCCTCGCTTATGCGGACCTCGTGGGTAGCGGGCACCTTCGCCTGACACTGGCCTCGGCCGACGGCGCCATGGTGAAAGCAATGGCCTTCCGTGCTGCGGACTCGCCGCTCGGCGATGCCCTCCAAAAAGCGCGCGGCCAGCTCCTGCACGTGGCGGGGACGCTGTCGGTCGATACCTGGCAGGAGCGGCGCCAGGTAGCGCTGCGCGTGCTCGATGCGGCGGAGCCTGTCGCGCCCTAGCGCGGTTGATCCGGGCGGCGGGAGGGGCCATAAGGCCCGCCATGCGTGGTCGTTTTGTGCCCCTTTCGCTTGGCCGCCGACTGGTGGTCGATCTCACCCGACTGCACGTGCCGAGCGTGCCTGTGCAACGGGTGATGAACGTCGCGCCGTTGATGGCCGCCCGCGCCGCGGCGAAGAACAAGCCGTCGTGGCCGGCGATGTTCGCCAAGGCCTATGCGCTGGTGGCGGAGGAGGAGCCCATCCTGCGGCGTGCGTATGTGAAGCTGCCTTCGCCGCGGCTCTACGAGTATCCGACCAGTTCCGTGTCGCTGGTGGTCGAGCGCGAATACCAGGGCGAGATGATCGTGCTCACGCTGATCATCTTCGACGTGGCGGGAAAGCCGCTGTTGTCGCTCACCGAGACCGTCCGGAATGCAAAGACGGCGCCGCTCGACGAAATCCGCACCTTCCGCCGCATGCTCGATCTGGCGCGCTGGCCGACGCCGATCCGCCGCGCGATCTGGTGGCTGGGGCTGAACATCGGCCGCCAGCGGGGCAACTACTTCGGAACGTTCGGCCTGACGGTCTATTCGGGGCTGGGCGCGGAGTCGCTGCATCCCATCTCGCCGCTGACAGGCGTGCTGAACTACGGCGTGATTGCCGCTGACGGCGATGTGGCGGTGCGCATCATGTACGACCACCGCGTGCTCGACGGTTCGGTCGTCGCGCGCGTGCTCGGCAAGATCGAGGAGAAGCTCAAGGGGCCGATCCTCGATGAGCTCAATGGCCTGGCTGGCTAACGCGTGGCGCGCCCTACGGGAATCGAACCCGTCTTTGCAACGTGAAAGGCTGCCGTCCTAACCGATAGACGAAGGGCGCCCGCGCGTGTGTCGCCTTATACGGACGCCCTGACAGGGCATCAATAGGCCGGCTGAAACTACCACGCGCCCGTATTGGCCATTGATTTCCAGGGCTCGGCAGGTGTTTTGGCCGTGCCCTTCTGCAGAATTTCGATCGAGATGTTGTCGGGCGAGCGAACGAACGCCATGCGGCCGTCGCGCGGCGGGCGGTTGATGGTCACGCCGGCTTTCTGAAGCTTCTCGCAGAACGCGTATATGTCGTCGACCTCATAGGCGAGGTGGCCGAAATTGCGCCCGCCCGTGTAGACCTCCGGGTCCCAGTTGTAAGTCAGTTCGATGGGGGTTTCTTCCTGTCCGGCCGGCGCCAGGAAGATCAGCGTGTACCGGCCTTGCTGGTTTTCGCTGCGGCGGATTTCCTTCAGCCCGAGCAGGTCGCGGTAGAAGCGCAACGACTGCTCGATGTCGGTGATCCTCACCATGGTGTGGAGATATCGCACGGGAAGCCTCCGGATTCGCTGTCGGTGGCCAGCTTAAGTCGCTGGCCATCAAAGGCAACTTGGCCAAGTGTGGCATGGACCACACACGGAGGCCGCGATGACACACGCGAAGGGGATTCGGGCTTTTCCGGGGGGCCGCGACTGCTATGGTTAATGCCGGATTCGGCGAGGCCAAAGCCGAAAGATGCGGCGTGTGAGGCAGTCGGCATGGGGGCGAAAGCTTCTCCAGAAACACTTCCGCTTGGCGGCGACGTCAATGAGGAAGCCCCCGTAGATCTCATCGAGATCTCGGGCATGATCAAATGGTTCGACGCCTCGAAGGGCTATGGTTTCATAGTACCCGACAGCGGCCTGCCTGATGTTCTTCTCCACGTGACGTGTTTGCGCCGGGGCGGCTTTCAAACCGCCTACGAAGGTGCTCGCGTCGTGGTTGAGGTGCTGAACCGCGCGAAGGGCCTACAGGCCTTCCGTGTGATCAGCATGGACGAATCAACCGCGATCCATCCGCCCCAGGTGACGACGGCGCGCACGCATACGCAGGTCGTGCCGACGAGCGGGCTCGAGCGGGCGGTCGTGAAGTGGTTCAACCGCGTCCGCGGTTACGGCTTCCTGACGCGCGGCGAGGGGACGGAGGACATCTTCGTCCACATGGAGACGTTGCGCCGGTTCGGCCTCACCGAGCTGCGCCCGGGTCAGGTTGTCCTGGTGCGCTACGGCGACGGCCCGAAGGGGCTCATGGCGGCCGAGATTCGTCCGGACGGCGGTGGCAGCTTCCCGTCGCACTAAGTGCGACGGCTGAGCCACGCCGCCAGCGATATCAGCCCCGAGAAGACAAGGAACGCGGCGAACCCGCCGGTGATAGCGCGTGTCCCAATCGACGGGATGAGCACGAACGTTGTCACCAGCGTCCCGGCGATATTTCCCGCTGACGATATGGCGAAGAGGCCACCGGAGATCGTGCCGGCGTCGTCGGGATCGCGCAGCAGCAATCGCACGGCGAGCGGCGAGTACATGCCCAGAATTACGAGCGGCGGAAAACACACGATCGCGCCGCCGATGAAACGGGCCGTGGTGTCGTCGGGTATGCCGGAGAGGAACGCTTCCAGGCCGCCGCCGGTCAGCGACCAGACGAAGATGATGTAGGCGGCCGCAGTCAGCTTTATGCCGGCGGCGAACGCCAATGTCGGGCTGCGGTCCGCCGCGATGCCCCCGATGAAGTAACCCGCCATCAGGCCTGCCACCACGATCGAGATGATCGTCGCCCACGTATAGATGTCGCCGCCGAACAGCGGCGTCAGGATGCGGCTGGCGATCATCTCGAAGCCGAGCGTGATGAAGCCGAGAGTCGCAACGTCCGCGACGACCAGCGACGCGGCGCCTGCGCCGACCGCCAGCCGGGTATGCAACCCGCCGCCGCTCACGACGGCTGCTTCTCGTTGTGGCGCTCGATCGCCTTCAGGTACTCGACGGGCGCGAAATCATCTGTGAGGACCTTGGCGTTTTCATCCCAGCGGGGGGCGTAGACGCGGTCGGCGATCAGCGTGGGCAGGTCGTAGCGAAAGCCGTATTTCGCTTGCCGCTCCGTTGCCATCTGCTGAACCTCCGCTGCCGTCTTTTCCGGTCCGTTGTAGGCGACGATCACGATGTTGCCGTCGCCCGATAGGAACACCAGATGCTCGAAGGCGGAGCGGATCGTGGCCACCGCGCTGTCGAACAGCATGGTCGAGGGCTCGACGTTCTGCACAGCAACGCCTCCCGGCTTCAGGTGAGCGGCAACAAGTTTGTAGAACTCGCTGGTCAGCAAGTGGAATGGCACGAAGGGGCCGCGGTAGGCGTCGATCAGGATGACGTCGTAGGTCTTGTCCGTCTTGGTCAGCCAGACGCGGCCATCGTTGATCTCAAGGTTGAAGTTGGGCTCTGGCTTTACGGCAAAGTATTTGTCCGCCAGGTGGGCCACCTCGGGATCAAGTTCAACCGCGGTATAGCTCAGGTCCGGCACCGACTTGTGGAGGTACCAACTCGTCCGACCGCCACCGAGGCCGATGATCATGGCGTCCTTCAGCTCTGCCGGAAAGGCGAGGGCGCCGGCGACCATCGATTGCGTATATGTGACGGGCAGGTCGAGTGGATCGTTCGGGTTGACGATCGACTCGATGTAGTGGAGGCGCTTCGCTCCAAACAGCAGCATCAGGTCGCCGTCGCTGCGACGATAAACGCTAATGTCGTTGTAGAGGGACTCCACCTGCTCGACGAGCGCAGGTTGGTCGGCGGTGGCGATAGGGGTTGGCGCGGGCTGATTGACGCGGCCAAAAACGACGTAAGCGACGATTGCCGCTAGCAGCACCGGGAGGCCGACGACGGTTAGCCAGATCAGCGCGACATTGCGGGAGAGGGGTGGCTTGCCGGCAGGTGATCGAGGCTGGCGCTTCGGGCGTTTGGTCATCGAAACCGCTGGAATATCGCGCCCGCTGTCGGGTGGTGGAGTATAGCGGTGGCCATTCCCCTGACAACGCGAAGCGAATGACGCGCCTGTGCGCAATCGCTGGTCGCGGCTGGCAGCGCCTCAACCCTTGTGCTCCAATTTGAATGCCATGCCGATACCGACCTTTCTTCCTGCGTTGCCGGAAGAGCTCGACGCCGCGGCGTATTACCTTGCGAATCCGGACGTCGAGCTTGCGCGCGTCGACGCCCGCGATCACCTGCTCCGCCACGGCCTTCAGGAAGGCCGACTGCAGGTCAACCGCGCGATATTGGCGGGCAGCGACTACCGCCGGCGGAAGTTCGAACGCTTCGAGACGGTTATCGCCGTTGGCGGCTCGGCGTTTCCACTTCACTCAGGCGGAAGGGTTCTTTCCCTCAGCGAGTATCAGTCGGAATCCGCCAACGAGGACTTTCCCGACTTCGTGCGTGAAGCCGACGCGAATCCGGACAGGCTCTATTTGGACCTCGGCTGCGGGCTTCGGCGGTTCAATCGAGAAAACGTCCTCTATCTTGAGGTCTACCCCTCGATCACGGCGGATCTGGTCGTAGATCCCACCGCCGCCTATCCGATCCGGGATTCGACCCTGGATGGAATTGGTTGTTTCGCGGTGCTGGAGCACACGAGGAGACCGTGGGTCGTTGTGGAGGAGATCGCCCGGATGCTGAAGCCGGGAGGGAAGGCGTTTATCGATTGGCCGTTCCTGCAGCCCGTGCATGGATACCCGTCCCACTACTACAACGCCACGCGCGAGGGGCTCGTGGAACTCTTCTCCGGCAACGGCTTCGAGATCAACCAGGCGGTGACGGGCTGGCACCAGACGCCGGATCACACGCTCACCTGGATCGTCGGCAAGTTCATGAATGATCTTCCGGAACCCAAGAGGCGCGAGTTTGCAGAGCTGAGCGTCGGCCAACTGGTCGCGCATCCTCCCGGCGATCAGTTCTGGATCAATCTCCTTGCGGGCCTGCCGGATCACACGATTGCGGAGTTTGCATGTGGCAACAGCATGGTCGCCACCAAGAAATAACCGGCGTGAAGCTCGGGTTTGACAATCCAGCGCCTGGCGGACGATATGGCCTCGGTCGCGGGGCGTAGCGCAGTCTGGTAGCGCATCTGGTTTGGGACCAGAGGGTCGCAGGTTCAAATCCTGCCGCCCCGACCAAAATTTCGCCTGTTCAGCGTGTTTGTCGCACTTCCATTGTCATGAAAATGCAATATCTCCGACAAGCGTTCTAGGTCGCCGGACGGGAAGGTCGCGGCGGTACGGGGTTTCATACTTGATACGTCTCGATGCTGCCCACCCAAAGGGCATCGTCTGGCTGGCGTCCTATCCGAAGTCGGGCAACACCTGGCTGCGCGCGTTTCTCTATTCACTCTTGCTCGAGGTCACTGGCACCAGGAGTGACGATCTCGATCTCGATGCGGTGGCGTATTTCGGCGAGAGCGAAAGTGCGGTTCCTCACTACCGGCGCCATCTTTCGGAATCGGCCGTAGCGGACCGCGCGGCAGTCGCGGCGGTGCGGCCGAAGGTGCAGGCCGAGATCGCGGCGAACTCGCCGGGCCTGGTGATGATCAAGACGCACAACGCGTTGATCGACTATCTGGGCTCGCCGCTGATCGATCGTTCCGTTTCTGCCGGCGCAGTCTACGTCGTGCGCAACCCGCTCGACATCGCGATCTCGCTTGCGCACTTCCGCGCTGTGTCGATCGACGACGCCATCGATGAGATGGGTCGGTCGGGAAGGGCGAGCGAGACCAACTCCGAGGACGTCTACTACGTTGCCGGCTCGTGGAGCGAACACGTCCGTTCCTGGACCGCGCAGCCGAGCAGCGCGATCCTGCCGGTCCGCTACGAGGACTTGCTGGCAAATCCGGCCGAGACTTTCGCCGGAATCGCTACGCATCTCCGCATACCGGCACGCGCGGAGCAGATCGGCCACGCCGTGGAGCTGACGCGGTTCGACCGCATGCAAAAGGCCGAACACGCGCATGGGTTCCTGGAGAAGCCGCCGAATGTCCCGCGCTTTTTCCGCGAGGGACGTGCGGGGCAATGGGAGCGCGAACTGAGTGCCGCGCAGGTTGAGCGGATCGTTGCGACACACGGCAGCGAGATGGCGCGCTTCGGATATCTGCCGGCATAGTCACGTTCGCGTGCAAATCGGCCTTACCCTCCGATTTCCGGGTTTGTGCACAGCGGCTCGGGTTCGCGATAGACCCCAGCATGACGGCGGCCGACGGTACGCCGGCTATGTTTCGCGGCTTCTTTATCAACCTCGATCGCGCTCGCGATCGGCTTCAGCACGTAACAACGGAACTGGAGCGCGTCGGTCTTAGCCAACACTACACACGCGTGCGCGGCATCCCGAATGTGCGCGGCACTGTTGGCTGCTTTCATTCGCATCTGCATTGCCTCGACATGGCGCGCCGTCAGGATGAGATCGTGCACGTCATCGAGGACGACGCGCTTTTCACGCCGGAAGCGCGGGACTTCCTGCTGTCCGGGGAGCCCGCGCGCCTCCTGCGGCTCTACGACATGGTTTACCTGGACATGTGGGTCGATCCGAAACCCGCCACGATCGCACAGTACCAGCAGGCGCTGGCGCATCCGGGACCGATGGATCTCCGGGGTGTGCGTGTCGGCTGCGTCTCGTCCTACCTGGTGACGCCCGATTCAGCGCGAAAGTTGCTCAGGCTGCTCCGTCGCAAGGAGCCGCCGGTTGATAACCTGATCAACGGGCTGGTCCAGGGCGGCGAGGTTCGAGCGGCGGTGATGGTGCCGTTTCTCACCGGTATCGATATCGAGTTCGGCTCCCGTTCGCAGATCCAGAAGCACATCGACAGCGCCGAGCAGCGCCGCTACGTGATGATGCGGACGTCTTTCTTCGTCGACAAACAGAGACAGGCGCACTGGCAGCTCGCCGGCTAGACGAGCCTGGCGACCCCGGCAGGGCTCGAACCTGCGACCTGCCGCTTAGAAGGCGGCTGCTCTTGTCCAGCTGAGCTACGGGGTCAACGCACCTAATGCGTCCACGGCTCGGGGCGGCCGGTGCGGAAGTTGTCCGAATACGAGATCTTCTTCGGCGCCGGCGTGTTTTCCTCGATGACTGTGAAGGGAATGCCACTACGCGTGGCGTATTGCACGGCCTCTTCGCGGGTTGCGAACTCGAGTCTGATCTGGCGGCGCATGTCGGTGGTCGAGGTGTAACCCATCAGCGGATCGGCAGCCGGGCGGCGCTCTGGTTCATATTCCAGCACCCAGTTCAGCGCAGCAGCTTTGCCCGACTGCATGGCGGTGCGGGCAGGGCGGAAAATTCGGGCGAGCATCGATTCCCTCAGGCGTGCCGATAGCGGCGCAGTTCAAGCATCAACCGCGCCAGCGTGCAATCGGACGCATAGACTCCTATAAGTTGTAACTATAAAATAAGCCCGCTATGGTTGTGTTGAGCAACCATAGGAGGGCTGGATGACGAAATCATTGGCAGCGCTTGTGATTCTCCTATGCGGAATGGGCGCCGCGCAGGCGGCACAGCCGGGCATCCAAGTGCTACTGGCCAAGCTCGAGGCGCGGGCGGCACTTTTCACGCCGATACCCCGCGATGCCTTGGAGCAGGAGGCCCGATCGGGCTGCTGTTCGCATCACGGTGGCGTGGCGGGTTGCGATACCGCAACCGGCCATCAGCAATGCCGCGACGGATCGGATAGCCCGAGCTGCGGGTGCGGGGAGTAACCTAGCGCGCGGCCCAGAGGAGGCCGCGACGCACGATTTCTTTCATCTGCGGCACATTGAATTCAGCCGAGACGTGGCCGAGCGCCGAGTAGAAGACGCGGCCCTTGCCGTGATGGCGCTTCCACACGACCGGCATGACGACGCCATCGATCCACGACGCGTGGTCGCCGTTGAAGGTCGTGGTCGCGAGGACCTCGTTCGAAGGATCGACGTGCATGTAGTACTGCTCGGAGCGATACGCGAAGTCGCCGATGTTCGCGACGATCGGGTCGGCGGGCTTCGTTATGTTGACGCGGTAGTCGATGATGCCGCCCGGATGGGCTACCCACTGGCCGCCGACCATGAACTGGTAGTCGACCGCATCGCGGAACGCATCGCCCATGCCGCCGTGGTATCCGCCGAGGCCGACGCCGGATTGCACGGCCTTCGACAGATTGGCGACCTCATTCTTCTCGATCTTCGACATGGTGTAGATCGGGACGATGAGGTCGAGGTCGTGGATAGCGGGATCGGCGAATGCCTTCGTTTCGGTCTCGATGCGGACGGCAAAGCCTTCCTGCGTCAGCATCTCGCGTACGATCGCCGCGCCCTGTTCCGGTTCGTGGCCGATCCATCCGCCCCAGACGATCAGTGCTTGCTTGGCCATGTCAGTCGAACTCGCCGGTCTTGAGGTGCACCGGCATCATCGCCGGCCGTTCGGGGCGCGTGGTCATCTCGATGTGCCGCTTCTCGTCCGATGAGCGCTGGAAGGCTTCCATCACCTCCAGGACGTGGAAGGCGAGGTCGCCGCTGGCGCGATGCGGACGGCCGGAGCGGATAGCGGTCGCCATGTCGGCAACGGCCATGATGCGCAAGTTGTGCTCGGCGTGGCCGTGCTGGATGGGTACCGACTTCCAATCCTCTGTCGCGGTCGCGATCAGGATTTCGCCATCCATCCAGTTGGGATCGGGGACGCCGAGGGTGCCGGTGAGACCGTAGAGCTCGATCGGCGCGTGACGGTAGCGGGGAATGTCGAAGGAGAGCACGACCGTGATGATCGCGCCGTTCCAGAACTCGAGTGTTCCGGCGGAGTGGGTCGCGACCTCGACCGGCATCATCTGGCCCTTCAGCGGCTCGCTGGTGATCGGGCGTTCGCTGCGCGCCTTCGAGGTGATGGCGGCGACGCGTTTCACCGGACCGAGCAGATTGACCAGCGCCGTGATGTAGTAGGGGCCCATGTCGAGCACGGGACCGCCGCCCTGGAGGTAGTAGAACGCCGGGCTCGGGTGCCAGCGTTCGTGGCCGGGCGTACCGAAGAAGGCGATGCCGGTGATCACCTGGCCAATGGCGCCTTCGTCGATCAGCTTGCGGCAGGTCTGATGGGCGCCGCCCATGAAGGTGTCGGGCGCGCCGCCGACGCGCACGCCCTTTGCCTTGGCGGCGTCGATCAGTTTCCTCCCCTCGGCAACTGTCACGCCCAGCGGCTTTTCCGAATGCACGTGCTTGCCGGCAGCGATCGCCTGCAGACCGACCTCGACGTGCGCTTTTGGCACCGTGAGGTTCACCACGATCTCGATCTCGGGATCGGCAAGCAGTTCGGCGACCGATTTTGCCGGCACGCCGAATTCCAGGCTGCGCGCTTTCGCTGCCTCCGGGTTCATATCGGCGATCGCCTTGACGTCAAGGATCGGAAATGACGGCGCGGCCTTCAGGTACTGGCCGCTGATGTTGCCGGCCCCAATGAGGCCAATGCCCATACGCTGCACGCCGTTCCTCCCTTGAACTGGTCTTTTGCTGCGACGAACGCGGGCAGAGTTATTCATGGCGGCCGTTCACGCTGTCAATGCTTCGCCGCGTCGCCGGATGATCTCATGGCAGCTTTCCTGCTACCTTCCGTGCCGCATGCTGGCTGCCGAAATCGAACGGATCGGACTGACTGTGGCGCGCTCGCCGCGCGCCAGTCTGGCCGTCATCTTCGTCGTGGCGCTGGCCTGCATGTTGCCGGGATTTGCGACCATGGCTCCGCTTGACGGCGATGAGCCGGGATACGCGGTGGCGGCGCGGGAGATGGTCGCCACCAACGACTACGCCACGGTGCGGCTGCAGACGGAAGAAACCGAGTGGCGCCCGCGCGGCGCGTACTGGATACAGGCATTCTTCATGCGGATCGCGGGACCTTCGCCGCCGATATGGGTGGCGCGCCTGCCGTCGCTGGCGGCCGGTGTTGGTGCGGCGATGCTGACGTGGTGGATGGCGATGGCGTTCGCTGCCCCCGTGACGGCGCTGATCGCGGGCTTGTTCGTTGCGGCGAGTGGCATCGTAGGCCTCGAGGCGCGGCTGGCTACGCCTGATGCGATCTTGCTGGCGGCAACGACGCTCTGCGGCGGAGCGCTCGCGCGACTATGGTTGAAACGCAACGGCCGCCCCGACGACCTGGTGGCGCTGGTGTTCTGGACCGGGCTGGGGCTGGCGGTGCTCGCCAAGGGATGGATCGCGCCGGCGATCGTGCTCGCGGCCATCGCGATCCTGTCACTCGAGCGCGGGACACTCCGCTGGACCATGCAGCTGCGCCCGGGCCTCGGCGCGGTGTGGCTGTTCCTGCTGGTCTCGCCGTGGCTGATCGCGGTTGCGCTGACGCTGTTGCAGGGCATCACCGACAGTCCGAGTCTCCAGTACCTCGTCAGCATCGGAGTGCCCTTTCAACTCCAGGCACCGCCGGGGAGCTATGCGCTGATTCTGCCGCTGCTTGCTGGACCGGCCGCCACTTTCATTTTCACCGGGCTGCCGTGGTTTGCCACCGAGCTGCGCCGGCCGGTCGTGTTCTTCGCGCTGGCGTGGGGTGGACCGCTGTGGTTGGCCGCGGAACTGGTCGACGTGAAGGAGCCGCAGTGGGTGCTGCCCGCTATTCCCGCGGTGGTCCTGTTGGCGGCGGCCGCAATCGATGCCGGTAAGGCGAAGATCGGCGGGCGCATCAGCTGGTTTTACTCCCTCGGGCCGCTGCTGTGGCCGCCGCTGGTCGCCTTGATCGTGCCGGCGATTTTCCTGGCGATAGAAGACCGGTTCCCGTGGTTCGCGGCGGCGGCGTTCGCGGTGGCTGCGATACTCGGTCCGGTCACCTGGTTCTGGCTGCATCGCGGACTTCTGGTGGCGGCGGCCTTGATGTCGGTCGCCACAGTGTTCTTTATCTATCTCGGCTTTTTCGGGTCGTTTGTGCCTGGCCTTTCCGGATTGCGGATCGGTGAGCAGGTAGCGGCGCTGGCGCGGGGCGCCCAGCCATGCACGCCACAGACTTTTGCCGCGGCAGGTTATCCGGAGGAGAGTCTGGTCTATACGCTGGGTCCGGATACGCGGCTGGTCGATGCCTGGTCGGCGGCGGATTTCCTGAACACCGCGGGGTGTCGCATCGCTATCGTCGACGTGTCGCAGATTTCGGCGTTTCGCCAGCGGGCGGAGGACTTGGGGCTCGCGCTGGTCGATCGCGGCCATGTGAGCGGATTCGACCTGCGCAAGATGCGCGTCGTCGACGTCCACCTGTTCGTTGCCGGAGGCGGTGCACCGTGAGTGGCTATGTGGAGCGCATCGGCGCAAATTGGGAGCGAGCGGCGCGCCGGCTCCGCGTGGCGCCTGCGCGTCTTCAGCCGATCGACGGGCGGCGCGTGGTGCTGATCGTGCTTGCAGGCGTTGCGTTGATCCTGCTCACCGGCTTCCTGTTCGACGCGCGATTGATCGCCTGGTCACGGACGCTGTCGCCTTCGACGCGTGCGGTCCTCGAATGGATCACGCGGTGGGGCAAATCCGACTGGCTGCTGATCCCCAGCGGCGTTGTTGTCGTCGCCGTGCTGCTCGGCGACTGGAGTCGCGTCAGCCGCGCGAATGCTGCGGCGTGGTTTGAGATCGCGACGTTCGCCGCTGTGCTGTTCATAGTGGTCGCCGCGTCCGGCCTGACGACCGACATCATCAAGCCGATCGTGGGTCGCTTCCGTCCCGACTACGTCGCGCAAGGGACGCTGGCCTTCGCGCCGTTCTCGTTCGGGGGATATGCCAACTACAGCTTCCCGTCCGGACACGCCACGACGATGGCGGCGGTGGCGGTCATGGCGGTGTTCGTGCCGGGCGTCGTGACGATCCCGGTCGTCCTGGCGACCGGACTTGTGGCGTTCAGCCGGGTGATGCTCGCGGTGCACTATCCCAGCGACGTCGTGGGCGGCGCGCTGATCGGCTTCGGGGTCGGCTACCTCATCCTGCGCCTGATGACGGCGGCGGGCATCGTTTACGCCGTGCGGGGCGGGCGTCGACGGCACCGGTTCGGCATCTTCGCGCGGCTCTGCCGGCGGGGAGGGCGGCTGTCCGAGCTGTTTCCCGCCTTGTGGGTAGCGCTCAGTCCGTTGCCATCGCCGCCGCGAGTCCCGCCTCCAGATCCGCGATAAGGTCGGCCGGATCCTCCAGGCCGATGTGCAGGCGGATAAGCGGACCCTCGGCCTGCCATGCCGTGGCCGTTCGCACCGCCTTGAGGCTTGGCACGGTCACCAGGCTTTCGAACCCACCCCACGATGCGCCGATGCCAAAGAGCGAGAGGCTGTCGGCAAAACGGCGTGCCTGCTTCTCGGTCCAGTCCTTCATGACGACGCCGAAGAGACCGCTTGCGCCCGTCATGTCGCGTTTCCATAGCGCGTGGCCAGGGTCGGTTTCCAGCGCCGGGTAGAGGACGCGCGCAACCTCGGGCCGCGTCTCGAGCCAGCGCGCGACCGTCAGAGCTGACCTCTGGTGCTGCTCGAGCCGTATGGCCAGCGTGCGCATCCCGCGGAGCGCCAGATACATGTCGTCAGGAGCGAGATGGACGCCTAAAGCGCGGCGGGTATCGTGGAGTTTTTTCCAGGCATCGCCGCGTGCGGCTGCAGTGCCAATCATCGTATCGGAATGCCCGCCGATGTATTTCGTCCCGGCCATGATCGAGACGTCGGCGCCATAGTCGAGTGCGCGGAAGAAGTGCGGCGTCGCCCAGGTGTTGTCGAACAGCACCGTAGCGCCGTGACGATGGGCGACCTGCGCAATGGCAGGCAGGTCCTGCATCTCAAAGGTAAGGGAGCCCGGCGACTCGCAGTAGACGACGGTCGTCTTCGGCGTGAACAGCGGCTCGATATCGGCGCCCAGCGCGTGGTCGTAGTAGACGGTCTCAACGCCCAGCCGTTTCAGCATTCCGTCGGCGAAGCGGCGGACCGGGCCGTAAATATTGTCGGTCAACAGGACGCGATCGCCGGCGGAGACGAACGCCAGGAGAGCCACGGTCGCTGCCGACAGACCCGACGGACAAAGTGCGGTGCCGTCCGCGCCCTCCAGGTCGTTCAGCGCACTTTCCAGCGCATCGCTGGTCGGCGTGCCCCAGCGCCCATACTCGTAGGGCTGCTTCTGCTGCAGCATGTCGTCGACCGACTCAAACAATACGGTCGAGGCGTGGATCACAGGCGGATTGATGAACGGCCCGACCAACCGCTTTTCACGGCCACCCCGGACGAGGCGCGTGCGGGGCCGGTAAGTCTTGTTGTTGTCCTTCACGGTAAACCTTCGCGCATACTTGACCCGTGGGGAATAATAGCCCGACATTGGCGGGTCAAATTTCCAGCGGCACCGCGGTGAGCCGATTTGCATGGGTTGGAGCCTGCGCAACCTTCCTTTGCTTGCGATTGCCGCATGCGTCCTGGCCTTTGCCGGTGCATCGGCGAATGCGGGTGTTCTCGATGCGGTAAAGCAGCGCAAGATGCTTCTCTGCGGGGTTGATCCGGGCCTGGCCGGGTTCGCCACAGTCGATGACCAGAAGCAGTGGACCGGATTCGACGTGGACTATTGCCGCGCGATCGCTGCGGCGGTGCTCGGCGATCCGAAGGCCGTGACGTTCGTTCCTCTGACGGCGCGCGAGCGCTTCCGCGCACTCCAACAGGGCGCGGTCGATGTTCTCATCCGCAACACTGCGTGGACGATGGCCCGCGATACGACTTTCGGCGTGTCCTTTGTCGGAGTGAATTTCTACAACGGGCAGGGGTTCATGGTGCCCAAGGCGCTGGGCGTGGATTCAGCTCTGCAGCTTTCCGGCGCCAAGATTTGCCTAGAGGCGGGGAGCCAGGCCGAGATCGCGGTCGCCGCGTACTTCAAGGCGCACAGCATGAGTTTCACGTCGGTCGCTGCAACCGCTGAGGCGCAGCCTGCCGCGTATCAGGGTGGTGGCTGCAGCGTAGCGACGGGCGACGTCGCCAGCCTCTACGCCGAGCGGCTGGCTCTGCAGTCGCCGCAGGACAGTATCGTGCTGCCGGAGGTCTTATCGAAGGAGGCGTATGGTCCGGCCGTGCTCCAGTCCGATTATCGCTGGGCGGCGGTCGTGCGCTGGGTGCATTTCGCGCTCGTCAATGCAGAGGAGCTGGACGTGACCCGCGCCAACGTCGATGCGATGCGGGCCAGCGACAACAGCGACATCCGGCAGCTGTTGGGGAGCGAGGGCGCGCTCGGCAAGGGCATCGGTCTCGATGCGGGCTGGGCGGCCAATGCGATCAAGGCGGTCGGCAACTACGGCGAGATTTTCGAGCGCAACCTTGGCCAGGATTCACGGCTGAAGATGCCGCGGGGACTGAACGCGCTCTGGACGGATGGCGGCCTGCAATTCGCGCCGCCGGTGCGCTGATGCTACACAGGGCGAAAGCGAAGGGGACAGACTGATGTCAGATGTAGCCATCGCCGCGGTGGCGCCGCCGAAGGTCTCGCAGACGCAGGTAGCGATCGAGATGAGCGGCGTCAGCAAGTGGTACGGCGACTTTCAGGTCCTGAAGGACATCCACCTCAAGGTCATGCGTGGCGAGCGCATCGTGATCTGTGGTCCGTCAGGGTCCGGCAAATCGACGATGATCCGCTGCATCAACCGGCTGGAGGAACATCAGCAGGGCAGCATCATTGTCGACGGCATCGAACTGACCAACGACATGCACCGGATCGATGAGATCCGACGCGATGTCGGAATGGTATTCCAGAGCTTCAATCTGTTCCCGCATCTGACCATCCTCGAAAACTGCACGCTGGCGCCGATCTGGGTGCGTAAGATGAGCCGCGAAGACGCCAACGCTTTGGCGATGAAGTATCTCCAGCGCGTGCGTATTCCCGAGCAGGCGTCGAAATATCCCTCGCAACTTTCCGGCGGTCAGCAGCAGCGGGTGGCGATTGCGCGGGCGCTATGCATGAACCCGCGCATCATGCTTTTCGACGAGCCGACCTCTGCGCTCGATCCCGAGATGATCAAGGAAGTGCTCGACGTGCTGGTCGACCTGGCCAACGAAGGCATGACGATGCTCTGCGTCACCCACGAGATGGGCTTCGCCAGGCAGGTCGCCAACCGGATCATCTTCATGGACGCGGGGCAGATCGTAGAGCAGGCGCCGCCGCAGGAGTTCTTCACGAACCCGCAGCACGAGCGGACAAAGCTGTTCCTCAGTCAAATCCTGCACTAGCGGAAAAGAAGAAGGGGGCGCGGCCCCTGCGGGTCGCGCCCTCCAAAACTCGCCGTGACGTTGCCTACTGAGCGCTGGCGCGCAGCAGGTACGTGATGTTGCGGAATGCGACGCGGCGGTTCTCACGATTTGCCGCGGTCGTCGGCACCTTGAGGAACTGCTCACCGTAGCCCTGCGTCACCAGGTTCTCCGCCGGGATGCCGTAGTAGTACGACAGAATCTCGGCGACGGTTTCCGCGCGGCGGTCCGACAGAGCCAGGTTCGACAGATCCGAACCGACCGCATCGGTATGTCCCTCGATAAGGAATACCTGCGTCGGATCGCGGTCGATGATCTGCCGGATAGCATCGCCGATCGTCTGCATCTTGATAATCTGATCATCCGGTACGGTCGCCTGACCGGTGTCGAAGGTGATCGTGTCGAAGTCGATGCGACGCACCTTGTCGCGCAGGCGGCCGTTCTGCCGGATTTCCTCCAGCGTGTACGTGCGCTCGACGCGTTCGACGGGTGGCGCCATCAGCGTTTGCTGCAACTGCTGCTCGTTCGCCCGGCTCGATTCCACGATGTACTGCTGGCGCGGAATGTTGAGCTGGATCGGCCCGAGGTTCAGGTTCAGCACCGGCGGACGCGGGCCGCGCGGACGCGGTGGCGCGGGCTGGTTACCCTGGCCGAGGATGCGGCCGAAGATACCCGGCTGCTGCACATCTCCGATGAGTACCTCGACGCTGCCGTCCTTGTTCTTGCGGTAGCGCTGGACGATGTTGCCGTACTTGTCGCGCACGGTCACGATCTGCGTGCCGTCCGGACGTGTGACGGTAGTCGTCTCCGTATCGTTGGCGCTCTGCTGCGTGGCGAGCTTGTCGCCCTGCTGCACGAAGCGGCCGGTGTCGTCGTGCTTGACGGTGACCTGACCGCCTTCCTTCACGATGACGCGGCCGTCCTGCGCTGGAATGACGGCGCCTTCCTTCACGGCGTCTTCCGACTTTGGCAAGGTGGTCGGCGGCGGCTCCTGTGCGGCCGCCGCGGGCGGCACCGCGCCGAACTTCGGCCGGTTCTTGAACTTGCCCAAGTCGAACTGTCCCTGCTGCTGCGTCGCTGCCGGAGGCGGCGGCGGAGGCGGCGCCTCGATCACCGGCGGCGGCAGATTGATGACCGGAGCGGGCGCTTCGGTTGCGGCCGGCGGAGGCGCCTGTTGCTCGGCTGACGGCGGTGCCTGTTCAGCGGGCGGAACGACAGGTTGATCGGCCGGCGGGGGCGCGACCTGGTCAGCCGGCGGGGGCACTACGGGTTCGACCGGCGGGACGGCCTGGTTCGCCGGCGGCTTGGGTAGGCGCTGCTTCACCGGGGGCACAGGCGGCACGGCCACTGCCGGCGGGGGTTCAACGGCAGGCGGCTGAACCACCTCGGCGGGTGGCGGCGGGACTTCGGCCGGAGGCGCGACCTGGTCAGCGGGCGGCGGTTGCTCGGCCGGCGGCGGTGTCTCAGCCGGCGGAGTCGCCGGCGCGGATTCCTCCGGAAGCACAGGCTGAAGGTCAGCCGGATCGGATGGCGGCATGCCTGCCGCCAGCCGCGCCTGCTCCAGCGCCTGGAGCGCCTGACGGAGCGCTTCGCGCGCTTCGTCGACGCCGCTGCCGGCGGCGATGGCGGCGCGGAGCGCGGTGCGTGCCTGCTCGACGGCGGCCTGTGCTGCGGCGACAGCGTCGGTAGATGTATCGGCCTGCGCCATGAGCACTGGCGCGCGTCCGCTCTCCACGGCAAACGTGGGCGGGGCAAATGCAGAAACAATTGCTGCGGTGACGAGAAGAGTTTTGCGGATCTCGGTCATCGTGGGTACCTCGTGAGTTCGGCGCTGGCCGGGAGGGGCCTTCGGCGCACCGCGTTGGGTCTACCCGACTAGCGAAGCCGGGCGGCGAAACGTGGGCCGGATATGGGCCAACCCATGTGAACGGCTTCTGAACGGCAATGTGGCGGAATTGTTCCCGCTTCAGGGTGCGCCGGTTGCGATCTCGGTGTCGTCGCGCGCACCCCATTCGGTCCACGAGCCGTCGTAGAGCCGTGTCGGCCTTACGCCGAGCACGTCGAGCGCGAGCGACAGCGTTGCAGCGTTCACTCCCGAGCCGCAGCTGGTGACTATCGGCTTGGTCAGGTCGACGTTTGCGGCGGCGAAGGTCGCGCGGAGCGCGTCGCGATCCTTGAGGTGCCCATCGGTGATCAATTCCGTCGACGGTACGTTGCGGCTTCCAGGAATGCGACCGGTCTTCACCCATGTGCGCGGCTCGGGCGCCTCGCCGCGCCACCGGGCGGTCGGGCGGGCATCGACGACCTGGAATTTGCCGGCGGCAAGACCATCGCGGACTTCGGCTAAGTTGACCACCACGCGCGGATCGAAACGGGTCGCGAACCTGCGGGGTGCTCGCTTCACCGGAACCGCATCGACGGGTCGTCCTTCGGCGCGCCATTTGGGCAGACCTCCGTCGAGGATCGCAACGTCACGGGCGCCCATCACCTTGAAGGTCCACCACAGACGTGGAGCTGAGGAGAGTCCGGCCGTGTCGTACACCACGATGGTCTGCTGGTCGTCGATCCCGAGGGCGCCGACCTCGCGGGCGAAGATATCGGGCGAGGGAAGCATGTGCGGCAGTGGGTTAGCCGTATCGGCAATGGCATCGATGTCGAAGAACACCGCGCCTGAAATATGGGCGGCGTCGTACTCTGCGCGGCCGCTGCGGCCGAGCGTCGGGAGATGCCACGAGCCATCAACGACTGCGACCTCGGCCAGGTGATCGGCGAGCCATTGTGTTGAGACGAAATGGACGTCGCGGCCTTCCATCGCTATTCCGCAAACTTGATGCGGACGCGGCGGTTCTGTTTGCCCTTGCTCTCGATCTTGCCGATCGCGAGGCGGCCGATCTCGGCTGTCGAGCGCACGTGCGTGCCGCCGCAGGGCTGCAGGTCGATGTCGCCGATACGTACCAGCCGCACCTTGCCGCTGCCCATCGGCGGCTTCACCTTCATGGTCTTCACCAGACCGGGATTGGCCTCCAGCTCGGCATCGGTGATCCACTCGGTGGTGACTTTATGGTCGCCGCCAACGAGCGCGTTCAGCTTCTCCTCAATCTCCTCCTTCGGAGGCATATCGCCGGTGATGTCGAAGTCGAGGCGGCCCTCATCCGCGCCGATCTGACCGCCCGTGACGGGAAATGGCAGCACGACCGATAGAAGATGCAGCCCGGTGTGGATGCGCATGTGTTTGTAGCGGCGCTCCCAGTCGAGCACGGCCTTCAAAGTCTCGCCGACTTCGGGCAGTGCCTCGCCATCGGCGGGCACGTGCACAATGTCGCCCTTGGTGTCGCCGTAGACGGTCGTAGCGATGGCGATGCCGCCACTGGCGCGTTCGAGCCTGCCAGTGTCACCGGGCTGGCCGCCGCCGGTAGCGTAGAAGACGGTGCGGTCGAGCAGGATGCCGCGGCGATCGTTGATCGCCACCACGGTGGCATCGGCGGCGGGAAGGTAAGCGTCTTCGCGGAACAGGAATTCGGTGCTCATCTCCCGATCCTAGCCGGACGATCGCGTCGCGGGCAATCAGGTGGTGGCGGCAAACCGCGAGCCGAGATCCGCTTGTTTCTCGAGCCATGGCGGCGTCGGCAGCTTGTGCTCGCGCAGGAACGCCGGGTTGAACAGCTTCGACTGATAGCGCGTCCCGCCATCGGCAAGAATGGTGACGATCGTCTTGCCGCGGCCGAGGTCGCGCGCAAGACGCATGGCGCCGACAATGTTCACGCCGGACGAGCCGCCGACCAGGACGCCTTCGTGCTCGGCGAGGTCGAAGACAGCGGCGACCGCTTCTGTGTCTGGAATGATGTAGGCCCTGTCGACTTTCAGCGGCCCGACGATGGGGGTCGAGCGGCCAAGGCCTATACCCTCGGTAATCGATGTTCCAGGCGACGCCTTCGCGTCGCCGGTGGTGAAGAGGCTGAACATTGCCGCGCCTTCCGGGTCGGCGCAGCCAATGACGATGTCCGGCTTCTGCTGGCGCAGGTGTGCGGTCGTCCCGGCGAGTGTGCCGCCTGTGCCGATGGCGCATATGAAGGCGTCCAGCTTGCCGTCCGTTTGCTTCCAGATCTCCGGGCCGGTGGTCAGCGTGTGGGCGCGGGCATTCTCGAGGTTGTTCCACTGGTCGGCGAAGAGGACGCCACGGGGTTCCGTCTTGCGCAGGTCGTCGGCGAGGCGGCGGGCGACGTGCTGGTAGTTGTCGGGGTCGCTGTAGGGTTTGGCAGGCACCTCGATCAGAGTTGCGCCCGCGAGCCGCAGGGTGTCTTTCTTTTCCTGGCTCTGCGTGTCCGGGATAACGATGATGGTGCGATAGCCGCGCGCCTGCGCGACGAGCGCCAGGCCGATGCCGGTGTTACCGGCGGTCCCTTCGACGATCAGACCGCCGGGCTTCAGGTCGCCCGCGGCCTCTGCCGCGAGGACCATCTGCCGGGCCGGCCGATCCTTCACCGATTGGCCTGGGTTCATGAACTCGGCCTTGCCGAGAATCTCGCAGCCGGTCGCTTCGGACGCGCGCCGAAGACGGATCAGCGGTGTGTTGCCGATGGCGTCGACGACGGTTTGGCTGATTTGCATGGCGCGCAAGCTATTCGGCGAGAATGGGCGCTTCAAGGCGCGCCCCACCGTGTCGGGCGACGCCTGTGGAACGATGTTGCGCGTTTCGCCTCCGCGACGAGTATTCCGTGACCGCTATTCGGCGGGCACCATCGCCGCGCGCCGCGGCTCCGTCAGCCGCGCCCATTGCGGGCGCTCGAACAGGAAACGAGCGGGCGTATCGCGCACGACCCAGAACAGCACCAGCGGCAGGATGACTGCGGCGGCGGTCACGATCAGCGACACGGTGCCGAGATCGGAGATGACACCGAATTTGAGCAGGAGGGTCCGCGCCGTCGCCATCGGCAGGAAGAAGGCGAGGTAGATCACGATGGAGTTGCGGCCGCAGTAGCGCACCGCCGCCATCCAGTCAGACTTGGACAATACGGTTGACAGCGTCACCACCGCAATGGCGCCGACAAAGCCGAGCGCCAGTCCAATACCGGGCAACTCGGAGTAGCCGCCGAAGACAGCGTACGCCTCGAGCAGAGCCCACACGACCAGGTACGTGAGCGCCAGCCAGCCGTGCTTCAGGACGGTCGCGGCAAAGCGGAAGATGTACGGCGCGAAGACATAGCCCGAATAGAAGTAGACGAAGCGGGCGGCGAATTCGTCGGGGATGGTCCAACCGGTGTTGACGCTGGCCATCTCGAGTCCGGCGCCGATCAGCCAGATGATTGGCCACGGCACGCGGCGCGTGAGTTTCACCAGCACGAAGAAGATTGGCAGCAGGTAAATGAACCAGATCGTGCCGAACGGATCGATGAAGGCGAGGGCGTACTGCTGGAGGACGTGCGCAGTGCTGCCACCTTCGCCGGCGATGCTTGGCGCTTTGAAGATGAACTGGATGGTCAGCCACAGCACGTAGAAATAGGCGAAGTGGACGACTTTCTTGTCGAGGTACGTGCGCCAGTCGCGGTCGATGACGCGCGCCAGGAACAACCCCGAGATCATGAAGAAGTCCGGCATGCGGAAGGGCTTGGCGAACGCGACGACGTACGTCATCCAGCCTGTTGCATCCGCCGCTTTCTCGACGCCCAGCGTCGAGTGCATCATCACGACCATGATGATGCAGAAGCCCTTGGCGTAGTCGACCCAGGCTACGCGGTTCTCGTCGGGGATCATCGTTGCACGCCTCGCCTGCGCTACCCGCTGGACTGTAGGCGGAGGTAGCGCGAGACGCGCCAATTCGATTCTAATTTCATCGATTAGGGTTAAGCGCGGCGACGCCTGCCGCACCAAAAGAAAACGCCCCGCCCGTCGTCAAACGGGCGAGGCGCTTTGGATTTGGCTGTAGTCTGACTACGGCGTCGTGGTCGCCGGCGGCGTGGTCGTGCCGGAATTGTCAGCCGGCGGCGGCGTGGTTGCCGGCGGGGTCGTCGTGTCCGGGGCCGGGGTCGTCGCGTCGGGAGCCGGAGTTGTCGCTGCCGGCGGGGTTGTCTCGGCCGGCGGCGTCGGAGCCGGGGCCATCGCGGGCGGCGTCTCAGCCGGCGGAGCCGGAGCCATCGCCGGCGGCGTGGTGGTCTCGGTCGCGGCGGGCGGCGTCGGAGCCGGGCCCATCCAGGCCTTGGCCGCATAGTAAATCACGCCGAGAACGATGATCGCGACGATGATGTAAATGATCGTACGGCTGCCGCCGCCCTGGCTTTGGTTCATTCCGTTGTTCTGTGACACCTAAGGTTCTCCTGTGGTCACTTTTCCAACAACCGCCAGCCGCTTTCGCCTCAGTCTACCACTGATTGCGGCGCTGGCCGGTACGCAAGAAACTGGCTCCCCGGGCTGGACTCGAACCAGCGACCATTCGATTAACAGTCGAATGCTCTACCAACTGAGCTACCGGGGATCGCGGCGGCCTTGTAGCAAAGCCGTTTCGCGCTTGCAAAGCTGATCGGCGCCTTCTTTTGATGCGTCGTTGCGGCGCCATTGTGATTGTCACGTGCGCGCCCCATGTTGGACTGATCCGGAACTGGGGTGCTTCGTTTGCCCAAGGTGCGCTTTGGCCGCTTCGCAATAGACCTGCCGCGGAACAGATTCGTCCGTATCGGGCTGGGCGTCGCGCTTGTGCTGGCGGGCGGCCTGTTCGGCTGGCTCCCAATCCTCGGGTACTGGATGGTGCCGCTGGGTCTCCTGGTCCTCGCCTCCGACAGCGCACCGATTCGCCGCTTCAACCGGCGCATGGCGGTTGCGATCGTTGGCTGGTGGCGAGGCCGCAAGGCCCGCATCAGACCAGCCGCGCCGGTCAGTCCAGAATAGAGCGCAGCCGCCAGCCGCTCCCGTCGCCGTGCAGCGTGACGCGCGCGAGTGGACCGATATCCGTCTTCCAGAACGAACCCATCGGCGCGCTGAGCGCGATCGCGACGGCAGCGCGGATCACCGAGGCGTGCGTTACGGCGACGGTGGTGCCTTCGTTGAGGTCATCCATGAACGCGCGGGTGCGCTCGAACAGCGCCGCTATGGATTCGCCTCCATGCGGCGTCGATGTGGGATCAGCCAGCCATTCGGACAGTACAGCCGGATGCAGTTCCTTCAGCGTCTTGCCGGTCCATGAGCCGTAGTCGACTTCGCGCAGCAGCGGCTCCACGGTAGCATTGAGCTGCAGCAGCTCGGCCGTCTGACGCGTGCGCAGTGCAGGGCTGACTACCGCGTTATCCGGGCGCGACAGCTTCAGCTTCTTCGCATCGTCGATGCCGCGCCGTTCAAGCGGCTCGTCGGCTGGAAATGCTGCGCGTCGATGGGCCGCCGTCGAGGCGGTGCATACAAACAAAAGTCGGATCACGCGCGCCTGCAATTGACAACGCCCCGCCGGTCACCGCATGGTCTAGAGGCAAATTCGCGGGTGCGGAAGCCGGTGTGATTCCGGCACGGTCGCGCCACTGTATTCGCCGAGGCAACTCGCCGGCGAAAGTCAGACCCTTCCCGCGGACTGATTGCGCTTCGACTGGGACGCGTCATCCCAAGGAGGAAAACAAGATGACACATGTCGCTTTTGCGCCAGCCATCCGGCCGGTCGCCATTCCCGTTCGCGAGATCGTCCCGTGGGCGATCTTTGGCGGACTGCTCGCCGTTATCGCCATCTATTTCGTCGGCGTCGAAGAGGGGGCGCTGTCGATCTTCAGTGGCATGTACGTGCACGAATTCGTCCACGACGGCCGGCATCTTCTCGGCTTTCCCTGCCACTAGGGGAGGCGCCACCATGATCGGAAATCTGCTCCTGCGCGGGATGCTCGTGGGCGTATTTGCCGGCATCCTTGCCTTCGGCTTCGCCAAGGTTTTCGGCGAGCCGCGCGTCGATTCTGCGATCGCATTCGAAGAATCGATGCATGCCGACGAGGCGCCTGCTCCGGCGAACGTTTCGCTGCCGGCAAGCGCGTCGACTCCCGCCGACATGTCGATGGCGACCGAGGCTGCGATGCCGGCCGACCACGCCGACGAGGTTGAGCTGGTCAGCCGGCCGACCCAGGCCGGCATCGGCCTGTTTACCGGCGTGGTGCTCTACAGCGCTGCCTTCGGCGGTATCTTCGCGCTGGTCTTTGCGTTCGCCTACGGCCGCTTTGGTCCGGCGGATCCGCGCGCGCTGGCGGTGGTGCTGGCGCTCCTCGGCTTCGTCGTGCTGATCGTCGTTCCCGACCTCAAGTATCCGGCCAACCCGCCTTCGGTTGGTAACGGCGGGACCATCGGCTACCGCACATGGCTTTTCTTCGGGATGCTGGCGGCATCGATTGTCGCGGTGGCGGCTGCGATCTGGGTGCGAGCCCGGTTCGTCGACGCTCTCGGCAGTTGGAACGCGACGCTGGTCGCCGGTGCCGCCTTCATCGTCGTTGCGGCGATTGCCATGCTGGTCCTGCCCGCGATCAACGAGGTGCCGGAAGGCTTCCCGGCCTCGCTGCTCTGGCAGTTCCGTATCGCATCGCTCGGCACGCAGGCGGTGTTGTGGACGACGCTCGGGCTTGCGTTCGGTTTGATCGCCGAGCGGAGTCTGGTGCGTACCCGATAGGATGGCGGCCGCTCGCCGCGTGCTCGTCCTCGGCGGTCAGCGCTCCGGCAAGAGCGCGCACGCCGAGGCACTGGTGCTGGCGAGCGGCCTCGCCCCCGTCTACCTCGCAACGGCGGCGGCGGGAGATCGCGAGATGGCGGAGCGCATCGCGCTCCATCGCTCGCGTCGCGGGGAGGGGTGGCGAACGGTCGAGGAGCCGCTCGACCTTGCCAGCGCTATCGCCCGGGAGTCCGATGCCGGGTACCACGTCCTGGTCGATTGCCTGACGATCTGGGTGAGTAACCTGGTGCTGGCCAATCGCTCCGTCGACGATGAAGCGTCGCGGTTGGTGGCTGCGCTTGCCGAGACTGGGGGGCCGGTGGTGCTGGTCAGTGGCGAGGTTGGCCTTGGCGTCGTGCCGGGCGATCCGTTGTCGCGCCGGTTCGCGGACGCGCTCGGAATGTTGAACCAGCGCGTTGCTGCGGCTGTCGACCGCGTCGTGCTCATCGCCGCCGGTTTGCCGCTCGTCCTCAAGTCGGAACAACCCAACAGCGAGGCTATCGAGATATGAACGCGCCCGCCCGCATCCCCGCCACGATCGTCACCGGATTCCTCGGTGCGGGAAAGACGACGCTGATCCGCGATCTGATCGCCCGCGCCAGGGGCAGGCGGATCGCGATCATCGTCAACGAATTCGGAGACATGGGCTTCGACGGTTCGCTGCTTGCCGATTGCGGCGAAGACCATGCGCCCGACGAGATCATCGAACTGACCAACGGCTGCATCTGCTGCACTGTGGCCGACGAATTCCTGCCCACGATCGAAAAGTTGCTCGCGCGCGATCCGGCGCCGGATCACATTGTCATCGAGACGTCCGGGCTCGCGCTGCCGCAGCCGCTCGTGCGCGCGTTCGCGTGGCCGGGTGTCAGGCATCGCGTTACGGTCGATGGCGTCGTGACGGTGGTGGACGCGGCGGCCGTTGCTGCCGGTCGCTTCGCGCCGGATGCGCCAGCGCCCGCCGGGCACGATGATCCCATCGAAGAGCTGTTCGAGGATCAACTGCGCTGTGCCGATCTTGTGGTGATGAGCAAGGCTGATCTTGTTTCGCCGGAGCAGTTCGCCGAGACCGCGGCGATCGTGAAACGGGAAGCGCGCGCCGGCACTGGGATAGTGAACGGCCGGGGCGCGCCGGCTGATCTCTTGTTCGGCATCGCGGCTGGTGCGGAAGACGACATGAAGGGACGCGAAAGCCACCACGACCTCGAGGGCGAGGAGCACGACCACGATGACTTCGATTCGATCGTCGTGCCGGTGCCGGCGGCGACATCGCTCGAGGTGCTGAAGGCGCGCGTGCTGGATGCCTTGGCCCTGCCGGATGTGCTGCGCGTCAAAGGACGTGTCGCCATCGCCGGCAAGTCCGCGCCCGCGGTGGTTCAGGCAGTTGGGCCGCGTGTGGAAATCGCTTTCGCGCCGGGCGCGGTCGCGTCCGGTCTGGTTGTCATCGGGCTCAGGACAATGGACCGCGCGGCGATCGAGCGCGCGCTCGCGGGATAGTCATGCACCTGCTCGCCGGAGAGGCTGCGCGGATCCACGACGGCGATGCTGCCGTCGATCTTGATCAGCCGCCTGGCGATATCGTGATCTTCTCGGCTGCGGACACCGAGCTCGCCGCGCTTGCGGCGGTGGCCCGGCCGGGCGCGCGCTTCGCCAATCTGGCGCGGCTGACGCATCCGATGTCGGTCGATCTCTACCTCGACAAGACCGTCGCGACCGCGCGACTGGTGGTCGTGCGCATGATGGGCGGCGAGGGCTACTGGCCGTATGGACTGGATCGGCTGCGGGCGTTATCGCGCGCGGGCGGGCCCAAACTCGCGGTGATGCCGGGTGAGGACCGCTGGGACGCCGGACTGGAGCCGTTCGCCACGGTATCGGTCGAGCAATGCCGGCAGCTCTGGCGCTACCTCGTGGAAGGCGGAGCCGAGAACAGCCGCCGTGCCATGGCCTATTGCGACCATCTGGTCGGCGAGGCGTCGTTGCCAGAGCCGCCGGTCGTGCTGCCGCACGCCGGCTTCTACTGGCCCGGCGAAGGCGTGGTGACGCTCGATCAATGGCACGCTCGCCGCGCTGGCCGGCCGGCCGCTCCGATCGTGTTTTACCGCGCGCTGATCCATGGCGGCTCGACGGCGCCAATCGATGCGCTGGCGGAGTCCCTCGCAGAGCGTGGCCTCGCCGCGCTGCCGGTATTCGTCGCCAGCCTGAAGGATCGCGAGTCGGAGGCCTTGCTCGCCGACACGTTCGCTGCCGTGCCGCCGGCGATCGTCCTCAACACGACGTCCTTCGCTGTTTCGAGGATCGGCGATACGCACGGCGGCACCGTGCTCGACCGCCCGGGACGGCCTGTTCTGCAGGTCGTGCTGGCGGGTTCGACGGAGGAAATGTGGCGCGACAGTCCACGTGGGCTGCTGCCGCGCGACTTGACGATGAACGTGGCGTTGCCCGAGGTCGACGGTCGCATCCTGACACGCGCGGTTTCCTTCAAGGCGGATATGTCGCCGGGAGCTGCGTATCGCGCCGCATCCGATCGCGTCGCCTTCGTTGCCGATCAGGCGGCAGCGTGGGTGAGACTTGCCGCGACGCCCGCGGCCGAGCGGAAGATCGCACTTGTCCTGTCCAATTACCCCGACCGCGACGGGCGGATCGGGAACGGCGTCGGCCTCGACACGCCGGCGAGCGTGGTGGCGGTGGCAAACGCGATGCAGGCCGCCGGCTATTTTTTGCCGGGATTTCCCGAGACGAGCCGGTCGTTGATGGATCTGATCCTTGCTGGGCCAACGAACGCGTCCATTGGGCGGGCCAAGAGGGAGACATTGTCGCTCACCGAGTACGCGACTTTCTTCGCGACGCTTCCGGCTCGGTCACGCGAGGCTGTGACGGAGCGCTGGGGCGCGCCGGACGCCGATCCGTTTGTGCGGAACGGAGAGTTCCGGATCGCCGCGCATCGCTTCGGCAACGTGATCGTGGGCATACAGCCGGCGCGCGGCTACTCGATCGACCCGAAGGCGACATACCACGACCCAGATCTGGTGCCGCCGCACGGCTATCTGGCGTTCTATGCCTGGCTGAGGCGTGCGGTCGATGTCGACGCGATGGTGCATCTCGGCAAGCACGGAAATCTGGAGTGGCTCCCGGGGAAGGCGCTTGGCCTTTCGGCGACGTGCTGGCCGGAGATCGCACTCGGTGCCACGCCGGTGATTTATCCCTTCCTCGTCAACGACCCGGGCGAAGGGAGCCAGGCCAAGCGGCGGAGTTCGGCGGTGGTCGTCGATCACCTGATGCCGCCGATGACGCGCGCGGAGATTCACGGACCGCTGGCCGAGCTCGAAACGCTGATCGATGAGTACTACCTCGCGGCGGCCGACAAACGGCGGCGCGAGTATCTTGCGTCGGAGATCGTCAGCCGCGCCGAGCGGCATGGGCTCGAGCGCGATCTCGGTATCGCGCGCGACAATCCCGATCTGTTGCGGGCGCTTGATGCGCATCTCTGCGAGTTGAAGGAGATGCAGATACGGGACGGCCTGCACATCTTCGGCCAATCGCCGCAAGGCCGGCAGCGCGTCGATACACTCGCGGCGATCGCCCGGACGCCGCGTTCCGGTGGTCGGCCGCAGGACGCGTCGCTGCAGCGGGCGATCGCGGCGGACCTCGGCATGGATTTCGACCCGCTCGATTGCGATCTGGCGAAGCATGGCGACGGTGTTGCGGCGATCGAGGCGCGGACGGTAGCGCACTTGACTGGGGGTCAAGGGGTCGCTGGTCCAATAACCAAAGCGGTACTCGACTGGGTCGATATCGCGTTAGCTCCGGCGCTAGATGCCTCCGGGCATAACGAAATCGCCAGCGTGCTCACCGCGTTGGACGGCCGCTTCGTCGCGCCCGGCCCGTCGGGCGCGCCGACCCGCGGTCGCCCCGACGTGCTGCCGACCGGGCGCAACTTTTATTCCGTCGACGTGCGCGCAGTCCCTACGGCGGCGGCGTGGGCGCTTGGGCGCAAGGCGGCGGACGCAGTGGCGCTCCGCTACTTCCAGGACGAAGGCGAGTGGCCACGATCGATTGCGCTGTCGGCGTGGGGCACGTCGAACATGCGTACCGGTGGCGACGACATCGCGCAGGTCCTCGCCTTCATTGGAGCGGCGCCGACGTGGGAGGCGACCACCGGTCGCGTGACCGGATTCCGTGTCATGAGCGAAGCCGAACTCGGACGTCCTCGCATCGATGTGACGCTGAAGATTTCGGGCATGTTCCGCGATGCGTTCCCGGTGCAGATCGACCTCATCGACTCGGCCATGCGTGCGGTGGGGTTCGAGGGGGCGCGCATCTTCGGCGCGAAGCCGACCGCTTATGGCTCCGGACTCCAGGCACTGATGGATACCGGAGCATGGGAAACGCGGGCAGATATCACCGACGCGGTGCTGGCGTGGGGCGGCTTTGCCTACGGCAACGGTGCCCACGGCGCGCGGGCCGCAGAGGAATTCGTGGCGAGGCTGAAAGCCACCGACGCCGTGCTGCACAACCAGGACAACCGCGAGCACGACATCCTCGATTCCGACGACTACTACCAGTTCCAGGGCGGGCTCGCCGCGGCGGTGGAGACGCTCAGAGGCGTCGCGCCGCGGCTGTATCATGGCGATCACGCGCGACCGGAGAAGCCGGTGATCCGCGCGCTAGGTGAGGAGATCGCGCGTGTTGTGCGTGGTCGCGCGGCCAATCCGAAATGGATCGCGGGCGTGATGCGCCACGGCTACAAGGGCGCGTTCGAAATGGCGGCGACCGTCGACTATCTGTTCGCGTTTGCGGCGACGACGGACGCGGTTCAGAATCACCATTTCGACCAATTGTTCGACGCCTATATCGGCGATGGCGTTGTGCGCGACTTCATCGCGCAGAACAATGCGCCGGCGTTGTCGGAGATGGCGGCCCGCTTCCGTGAGGCGATCGATCGCGGGCTGTGGGCGCCCAGGCAGAACAGCGCGTACGATCAGCTGTCCGCGCTGATCGCAGAGCGGAAGGAAGCTGCGGAATGACCGATGACATGAGCGAAGCGGAACTCGACGCGCGCCACGCCGAGAAGATGAAGAAGAAGAAGGCCGCGCGCGACAAGATTCTCGCCACCAAGACGATCGAGAAGGGCCTGCTGATCGTCCACACCGGCAAGGGCAAGGGCAAATCCACGGCGGCGTTCGGCATGGTGTTCCGCGCGCTCGGTCACGGCATGCCGGTCGCCATCGTTCAGTTCGTCAAGGGCAAGTGGCAGACCGGCGAGCGCGTTGCGCTGGAGAAGTTCGGCGACCTCGTCTCGATCAACACCATGGGCGAGGGGTTCACCTGGGACACGCAGGACCGGCAGCGAGACATCGCCGCGGCGCACGCGGCATGGGAGCGGGCGAAGGCGATCATCTCCACTGGGAAGCACAAGGTCGTGCTTCTCGATGAACTGAACATCGTGCTCCGCTACGATTACCTGCCGCTGGCCGAGGTCGTGGCTTTCCTGCGTGAAGAGAAGCCGGCCGAGGTCCATGTCATCGTGACGGGTCGCAATGCCGCCGACGAACTGATCGAAATCGCCGACCTGGTGACCGAGATGGAGGTCATCAAGCATCCGTTCCGCTCTGGCGTGAAGGCGCAGAAGGGCATCGAGTTTTGACGGCGGTGGTGATGATCCAGGGGACCGGCAGCCACGTCGGCAAGTCGACGCTGGTGGCGGGCCTCTGCCGGGCGCTGGTCGGCCGCGGTATCAACGTGGCGCCGTTCAAGCCGCAGAACATGTCGAACAACGCGGCGGTTGCCGCCGATGGCGGCGAGATCGGCCGGGCGCAGGCGCTCCAGGCGCGCGCGGCGCGGCTGTTGCCCTCGGTGCATATGAATCCGGTGCTGCTGAAGCCGGAGAGCGAGACGGGCGCGCAAGTCATCGTGCAGGGCCGGCGCTTCGCGACGCTCAGGGCGGCCGAGTACGGACGCCGCAAGGCCGAACTCATGCCGTTCGTGATGGACAGCTTCGCGCGGGTCGCCGCCGACGCCGACTTCGTGCTGGTCGAAGGCGCGGGCAGCCCGGCGGAAGTGAATCTGCGTTCCGGCGACATCGCTAACATGGGGTTCGCCGAAGCGGCGGACGTGCCGGTGGTACTGGTCGCGGACATCGATCGTGGCGGCGTCATCGCAAGCGTCGTCGGCACCCACGCGGTCCTGTCGCCCGGCGACCGCGCGCACGTGCGTGGGTTCATCATCAACAAGATGCGCGGCGATGCGGGGTTGTTCGCTGATGGCCTGCGGTTGATCGTCGATCGGACCGGATGGCGGTGTCTTGGCGTTGTGCCGTGGCTTGAGGATGTTCGCGGACTACCGGAGGAGGATTCCGTCGCACTCCACGTCGCGCCTTTGGCGGGCGACGGTGAACGGACCGAGAAGACGGTGCTGATTGGCGTCCCGCAGTTACCGCGGATCGCCAACTTCGATGATCTCGACCCACTGCGTTCGGAATCCGGCGTATCAGTTGTCATGGTCGAGCCGGGACGCCCATTCCCCGACTGCGATCTGATCCTGATCCCCGGGTCCAAGGCGACGATCGCGGATCTCGCATTCCTGCGACAACAGGCATGGGACATCGATATTGTCGCGCATCAGCGACGCGGCGGGCGCGTACTCGGCATTTGCGGCGGGTACCAGATGCTTGGGCGCAGCATCGCTGATCCAGCAGGCGTCGAGGGGCCGCCAGGCATGGTCGCCGGGCTCGGATTGCTCGACGTCGAGACAGTGCTGAGCGCTGGCAAGACGACGGTGTCGGTGGCTGGCCGCGATCCCGCTTCGGGCGCGTCGGTCGGCGGTTATGAGATTCATCTTGGCGAGACCACGGGCAGGGACACACAGCGCCCGTTTCTCGATCTCGGCGGTCATCTTGACGGCGCGCGTTCAGCCGATGGTCGGGTCGCGGGCACCTACGTCCACGGCCTGTTCGCCGCCGATGCGTTTCGGCGGGCGTTCCTGTCGCTGCCCGATTCTGGCGTCGCGTACGAAGCAGGGGTGGAAGCGGCGCTCGACGCGTTGGCGGCGCATGTCGAGGCTCACGTCGATGTCGATGCGTTGCTCGCGATCGCCCGCTACACCAGCCAGAGCGCGACCGAGACAAGCGCGACCAGCGCGAACAGAGCGGCATTGGCGGCCCGATAAACGCCAAGCGCGCGGCCAATGTCGGCGGGAGTTGCCTCTCGGCGGCCGCGCTCGTTGAGGAAGGGATCGCTGACGATGACGCCGGCGTAGCGGCGCGGCCCGGCCAATGCGAGACCCAGGGCTGCAGCCATTGCCGCCTCGGTCCAGCCGGCGTTGGGCGAACGATGTTTGCCCGCGTCCGATACCATCACGCGGAAGGCTTCTGCGATGCTGCCGCCAGCAGTCGGGGCAGCCACCGCGATGAGGGCGCCGGCAAGGCGGCTTGCCGGGAGGTTCACCAAATCATCGAGCCGTGCGCTCGCCCAGCCGAACGCGCGGTGTCGCTCGTCCATGTGACCGATCATCGAGTCTGCGGTGTTGATCGCCTTGTAGGCGAGCAGGCCGGGCAGGCCGAGCAAGGCGAACCACAATGCCGGCGCAACGACACCATCGGAGAAATTCTCCGCCGTCGATTCTATGGCGGCGCGACAGATGCGGCCTTCGTCGAGGCTTGCCGGATCGCGGCCGACGATCCGCGACACCGCGACGCGCGCGGTCTCAACTCCGCCACCGGCGAAGGCGTCGCGGACTGCCGCGACGTGGTCGTGCAGCGAACGCACCGCGAGAAAAATCGCTGCGACGGCGACAGTGCCGATCCAGCCGAAGGGGATAGCGTCGAACAGACGTTCGAAGCCGAAGCCGATGGCCGCCGCGATGGCCGCAATGACGAGGATGCTGAGGATCCCGAGCGCGCGGCGAGCGGGACCGCGGTTCAGTGTGTGGTCGAAGAAAGCGACCAGAGCGCCCAGCAGCGCAACCGGGTGCGGTACGCGGCGCCAGATGCCGTCGGGGTCGCCAACGACGGCGTCCAGCAGCAGGGCGGGCGCGAGCAGCCAAACATGGGAAGCGGCAATCACGGCGCTTGTTGAATCCGTTTCGCTTCGCTGGCCAGCCAGTCGAGGGCGGCGGGCAACGATGGCCCGCCGCAGACTGTCAGCTTCTCCGGAAGGACGATGCGTTTCTCCGGCGGATAGAGCGCGGCGAGGGCGGGATGGGCGAGGAGGGCGCTGCCCTGATCCTCTGCGCGCCGTGTTGAAGCGGCGACGACGATATAGTCCGGCGGGCTTGCGACGATCCGCTCCAACGGCACGAAGCCCCCGCTGTTGCCGGCGAGTGGTGCGCCATCGTTCTGGAAACCGGCGATGGCAAGCAGTTCGCCTGACAAGGTGTCGCCACCGGTGACGTATCCGCGGCGCTGGTAGATGGCCGCGGTGGGGTGGCCGGACGGCGCCGCCGCAGCTGCTCGAGTGCGTGCGGCTTCGATGCCGGCGATCATCGTCTGGCCTCGTTCGGGATGACCAACGAGCGCCGCCACCTGGCGGATGATCTTCTCCGAGTCGGCTATGCTTTTGGCGGCGTCGAGAAGCTCGACGCGATAGCCCAGCCGGTCGAGCATGTCTCGCGTCGCGCGCTTGGTGTAGCGGCCGGCGAGCACCAGATCGGGCTTAAGACCCACCACGGTCTCGGCGCTCGCGGCGTCGTGACGAAAGGCCTTAGCCGCGTCTGCGGTGAACGACAGCGTGGGATCAGTGGCGTAGACGGACAGGCCCGCGATCTGGCCCGGGTCAGCCAGCGTCAACAGCAGCTCGTCGGCGCACAGGTTGATGGAGACGATGCGCTGCGGCGTCCCGGCCAAGGCGGTGCCGGCCAGCAGCAATGCCGCAACGGTGGTCAGGAATCTTTCCAGCATCGCGTTCTGCGTTTGCGTTGGCCCGGCCTGTGGTTTACGCCTTGCTGATCCGGCGGGGAAGCCGGATGGGCCCGGGACGCATCCCGCGACGGGCGCCAACCAGATCGATCCATACCGGAGATCTGCCATCATGGTTCCTGCCGCCCGGCGCCTTGGCGCCGTGTCCCTAGCCGTCATAGTCGCCTCGTCACCCGCGCTGGCCGTCACGGCGATTCCGGAAATCGTGGTCACGCCCTACTACACACCGACGCCCCGCGATCAGGTGGGGAGCAGCGTGACCGTGGTCGGGCGGCAGGCGATCGCGCGAACGTCGGCGACCACCGTCGCGCAGCTGCTCCGTACGGTGCCGGGCGTGACGGTCATCGAGTCGGGTGGGGCCGGCGGTAACACCGAGGTGCGGCTGCGCGGCGCGGAGACGGGGCACACCGTCGTCCTGATCGATGGCGTGCGCGTCAACGACGCGTCATCAGCGCGCGGCGATTTCGATTTCACGCTCTTGTCCCTCAATGATGTGGAGCGGGTCGAGATTCTGCGTGGACCGCAGAGCGCGATTTATGGCTCCGACGCGATGGGCGGTGTCGTCAACATCATCACACGGCGCCAGACGCGGAAGCCGTCGCTGACCGCGACCGTGGAGGGCGGCAGCTACGGCACGTTGAACGAGAGTGCCGCCGGCGGCATGACGGCGGGAGATTTCGCGCTGCGCTTCAGCGGTGCGCATGTCTACTCGAATGGCTTTTCGCGGCGTGGCAACCGTGACACCAACGAACCCGACGGGCTCGATCGCTACACAGGTTCCGGGCGGATCGTTTATGCGCCCGCCGGCGGCGTCAAGGTCGAGGTTGGCGGTACTGCCACGCACGAGCTGACGAAGTACGACGCTGCGAGTGGAGCCAACCAGGGCGAGGCGCTGAACACCACGGACCGGACCGAGGTCAGCGGCTCGGGCAAGGTAACGCTGCCGCAGTGGGACGGATGGCTGACGCAATCGGTGTCTGCCTTCGGCGCGCTGTCGCGTCGGCTAAATACTGAACCCACCGGCGCTCCGTCTCTATCGACGTTCGATTCCATGTCCGTGGGCGGCGAGTATCAGGCGGTGGCCGATCTTTCCGCTGCCGGCACCCTCACAGGAGGGGCGAGGATCGAGACCGTGCACGCCGCCAACGTGGCCAGCGGCGGGGGTTTCGCGGGGTATAACAGCGACCGCACCTACTATGCGGGCTACCTGCAACACCAGTTCACGCTCCGCGATGCGCTCCATTTCACCCTTGCGAGCCGCTACGACGGGGAGGTCAACGGCGACGGCTTCCTCACCGGCCGAGCGAGTGCGGCCTATGAGATTCCATCATGGGGCACGGTGCTGCGGTCCAGCATCGGCACCGGTGCCAAGCGGCCGACGCCCTATCAGATCGGAACGAACCTCGCTGCCGGCGCGAGTGCCGATCTCCGGCCGGAGCAGAGCGTCGGCGTCGACGCCGGCATCGAGCAGACGCTGTTCGGCGGTGCGCTGCATGTCTCCGCCACCGGCTTCTACAATCAGTTCCGCGACCTGATCACCTTTCCCAGCACCTACTATGAGAACGTGGACCGAGCGGAGACGCACGGTCTGGAACTCGCGGTCGATGCGCAGATCTGGCCCGATACGCTGTCGGCGAGCGCCACCTATACCTGGATGCCGACGCGCAATCTTTTGACCGGTGCGCCGCTGCCGCGCCGCGCCGAGCACAGCGCCTCGTTCACGGTGACGTGGACTCCGGAGCCGGGCTGGGAGCTGGCGCTCACCGGGACGGCGGTCGGCAAGCGGACCAATTCGGCGAGCTCGCCGACGCTCTTGCCCTCGTATTTCCGGCTCGATGCTTCGTTCTCGCATGCGGTGTCGGATCGCACCAAGATTTTCGGCCGCATCGAGAATCTCACCAACAACGTCTACACCGATCCTTCCGGCTACAATGCCGCCGGACTTTCGGCGTATGTCGGCCTGACATGGAACAGATAAGACCACGGCAACAGCGCGACCTGCTGATCATCGGTGGCCTCCTGGTCTTGGTAGCCATGCTGTTCGCGGGATCGTTGGCGGTCGGTCCAGTCTTCCTGTCGCCGCCGGACGTCGTGGCCGGACTTTTCGGCCGGGCGAGCGCTGCGGCGAACATCATCGTGCGTGAGATAAGGCTCCCGCGCGCGATCCTCTCGGTGATGATCGGTGGCACCCTCGGCCTTTCCGGTGCGGCGCTGCAAGGGTTGCTGCGCAACCCGCTCGCCTCGCCGTCGCTGTTCGGCGCGCCGTCGGCTGCGGCTTTTGGCGCCGTCAGCGTGATATCGCTGGGTCTGGTGGATGCGTTGTCCTACGCGCTGCCGGTCGCGGCGATCGTGGGCGCCCTCGTGTCCGTCGCGCTGCTGATCGTGGTCGCGGGACCGCGCGCGAGCCTCTTGGTTCTGATCCTCGCCGGCTTCGCGGTATCGAGCCTCGCGGGAGCGGGCACATCTCTAGCGCTCAACCTTGCGCCCAATCCTTTCGCAGCGCTGGAGATCGCGTTCTGGCTTCTCGGGTCGCTCGAGGACCGTAGCATGCGGCATGTCCTCGTCGCGCTGCCTTTCATGGTCGTGGGCATGGTGCTGCTCCTGTGGGACAGGCGCGCCTTTCGTGCTCTGACGCTCGGCGAGGAGGCTGCGGCGAGTCTCGGCTTCGACCTGACGTGGATCCGGATCCGCGTCGTTTCGGGCGTAGCGGCTGCCGTTGGCGCCGGTGTCGCCGTGGCGGGGAGCATCGGCTTCGTCGGTCTCGTCGCGCCCCATCTGATGCGGCCGTTCGTCGGCTACGATCCCGGGCGGCTAATGGTACCGGCCGCGCTGTCCGGCGCCGCGCTCCTCACCGCTGCAGATATCGTCGTGCGCCTTATCCCGTCGCAGGAGGAGATCAAGGTCGGCGTGGTGACGGCCATCATCGGCGCGCCTTTCTTCATCTACCTGATCATGCGCCGCCGCTACGATCTGTCGGGAGAAGCGCCATGAACGCGCCGATGCTCGATGTCCGCGACGTCTCCGTCTCCTTCGGACAGCGGCGCGTGGTGTCCGACGTGAACTTGAGCGTCGAGGCGGGATCGTTCGTCGCGGTAGTCGGGCCAAACGGCGCTGGCAAGACGACGCTGCTGCGTGGGATCGCCGGGTTGGTGACGTCGTCAGGATCGGTGATGATCGACGGGCGTTCGCTCGCTTCGCTGTCGCTGAAGGCGCGGGCGGAGCGCATCGCCTACCTGCCGCAGGGTCACGTGTTCCATTGGCCCATGGCGGTATCGGAAATCGTGGCGCTTGGACGGCTGCCGCGCGGCGCGGGCGCCGATTTGTCGGCGGTAGACCGCGCGGCGGTGGCCAAGGCGATGGCTGAGACCGGGACGACTGTATATGCCAACCGTGCGGTGACGACATTGTCTGGCGGAGAGCGCGCGCGTGTCGCGGTCGCCCGCGTGCTCGCGACGGAGGCGCCGATCATTCTCGCCGACGAGCCGACGGCGTCGCTCGATCCGCACTACCAGCTCGCAGTGATCGATATGCTGCGCCGTCATGCGCGGAGCTTTGGCATTGTGGTCGCAGTGCTGCACGACCTCGGTCTCGCGGCGCGCTACGCTGACCGCATCGTCGTGATCGACGGTGGTCGCGTTGCGGCAGACGGAACGCCGCGCGACGTGCTGACGGCGGCGCGTCTGTCGGAGACGTTTGGCGTGAGTGCTGAGATCGTGGAGGTGAAGGGCGCGCCCGTGGTGGTGCCCTGGTCGCTCAAAGCGCGGTGAGCGCTGCGGCGAGACGGCCCATGTTGGCGGCGCCTGGGAGGCCGAAGCGCAGCCAGCGCGGATGATCGGCAAAGGCGCGGGTCCATACGCCGCGCTCGGCCAGCGCGCGGTGCAGCGCATTTGCGTTTGCGGTCTCCACGAGCACGAACAGGTCGGTGCCGCCGGCGATGCCGAGACCATTCGAGCGCAGGACGGCGCGCAAGGCATCCGCCTCCGCCTTCAGTTGCGCGCGCATGGCGTCGCGCCAGGCATCGTCGGCGAGCGCGGCGCTGCCGATCGCAATCGCCGGACCCGAGACGGGCCAGTCGCCGAGCAACTGACGCAGGCGTTGCGCTACCGGCGGCGCGGCGGCGACGAAGCCGAGGCGCACGCCGGCAAGGCCGTAGAATTTGCCGAGGGAGCGTAGAACGATCCTGCCGGTGCCAAGCATGCTCGGAATGGCGCTCAGTTCCGGCGCTGTGTCCGCAAAGGTTTCGTCGACGACGAGAAACGATGTTGTGGGCAGTGCCTCCGCACGCACGACGCGTCCGTCGGGATTGTTCGGATTAACGACAACAGCTACGGCGGCATCCCCGGCGGCAGCCGAAACGATTTCGGCATCGGGCCAGACGCGGACGTAGGTCCCGTACGTCGGGCCGAAGATCGCGACCTTTCCCGAAGGCGCCAGCAGCGGCAGAAGCCGGATCGCCGCTTCGGTACCGGGCACGGCGATGAGTTCCACTTCGGGTGGCACCTGATACGCGCGCCGCGCGGTCGCGATCAGCGTACCCAGTGCGTCAGGGTCCGGCAGACGGTGCAGAGCCTCCGGCGAGATCGGCGGCACCGGATATGGGTTGGGATTTATGCCGGTGGAGAGATCGAGCCATCCGCCGGGAGGGGTACCGTACACGCGCGTCGCGAATGCGAGGTCGCCGCCGTGACGGGGCAGGGAAGCGTCCGGGCTCATGTCAGACACTTAATTTTGCTGGAGGCCTCGCCCGGAGTCGAACCGGGGTAGCAGGATTTGCAGTCCTGTGCATGGCCGCTCTGCCACGAGGCCGTTCCATCGCGTGTATAGATGTTCACCCGGACGGCGCAAAGGAAAACCGCCATTTTGCTTGTCACCATATGCCGCCGTCGTTAATTACCGGGGAGCCTTGGGGCTGGCTGGAGCAGCTACACATGGAAGATTTTTCGGCCGCGCGCAGGAAGATGGTCGACTCGCAACTGCGGACGGAAGCGGTCACCGACTACGATATCCTGGCCGCGATGGGCAGCGTGCCCCGCGAGCGGTTCGTGCCCGAGGATCAGCGGGCCGTGGCCTACATCGACAGCGATGTGCCGCTGAAGTCCGGAACGCCGTCGCGCTATCTGATGGAGGCTGCACCCTTCGCGCGGCTCCTCCAGCTCGCCGAGATCGATACGGATGATCGCATCCTCGATGTCGGCTGTGGCACGGGGTACTCATTGGCTGTGCTCGCGGCGCTTGGCGGCTTTGTCGTCGGTCTCGAATCAGACGCGGAGCTCGCGGCGGCCGCCAAGGCGAATCTGGCAGCGCTCGGCATCGGCAATGCAAAAGTGGTGAGCGGCGCTCTGGATGCCGGCTATCCAGTCGATGGACCGTACGACGTGATCTTCCTGGAGGGGGCGGTCGAGGTTCTACCGGCCGGTCTTTTTGAACAGTTGCGCGAAGGCGGGCGACTCGTCGCCGTCGTCGGCTACGGGCGTGCCGCGATGGCAACAGTGTACGCAAAAAGCGAAGGCCATCTCGGGCAGCGCGCTGCGTTCAACACCGACGTGCGGCCGCTTCCGGGCTTCCGGAAGCCGGAAGTCTTCGTGTTCTAAACGCATCCCAAACGAATCACCTGCGGCAAAGATTCTGGGATTAAAAAAGCGCAAGCGCGTTGTTTGTTTGACCGCGCGACTCGGGGCTCTACACTCTGCATCATTGGAGAGTAGGCCAGCGGCGCTTTTTGCGGGCGTCGCCTTTCCGGGGTTCAACAGTGGGTCCATCACGTCTTGCGCGTGCGATGGCGTTTGCCGTCGCCGGCGTGGTCATCGCCTCTCATGCGGCGACGGCCCAACCAGCTGTCGGAGTTGAGTCGCTCACCCAGGCGCTCGAATCCGCGTACGTCAACAACCCCACACTGAATGCGCAACGCGCTGCGCTGCGCTCGACCGACGAAGGCGTGCCGCAGGCGCTCTCCGGTTTCCGGCCCACGGTCACAGGCAGCGCGGACGCTGGAGCATCCACCAATCTCGCGGTCGGCAGCACCGCAACTTACCCGCGCGGCGTATCGGTCACGATCGAGCAGCCGCTTTACGCGGGCAACCGCACCGTCAACGGCGTGAACATTGCCGAGACCGCGGTGCTGGCGGGACGGGAAGCGCTGCGCAACACGGAGCAGAACACGCTGCTCGCGGCGGCGCAGGCTTTCATGAATCTCGTGCAGGCGCAGGCGCTGGTGAATCTGCGCCGCGAGAACATCGACTTCCTCGGTCAGCAGGTGAAGGCCGCGCAGGACCGCTTGAACGTGGGCGAAGGCATCCGGACGGACGTCGCGCAGACGGAGGCCCGTGAGGCCGCTGGGCAGGCCGATTTGAATTCGGCGGTTGCGCAGCTCAACACGACGATCGCCGTGTACGAGCAGGTGATCGGCCATCGCCCGAAGAGTCTGGGCGCGGCCAAGCCGATCGACGGGTTGCTGTCGAAGACGCTGAATGCGGCGCTTGCCGATGCGATGACGTCGCATCCGTCGATCCTGACCGCCGGCTACAACATCGACATCGCCGAATTCAATGTGAAGGTCGCAGAAGGTGCGCTGCTGCCGACGCTGTCGGTATCGGGTACGATCTCGCATCGTGACGACGCCGCGGGCCTCGGATCTCACTCCGACTCCGCTTCGGCGGTCGCTCGGCTGAGCGTGCCGATCTACCAGGGCGGAGAGGCGTCGTCGAAGGTGCGGCAGGCGAAGGAGTCGCTCGGCCAGCGGCGCATCGAGCTTGATGCAGCGCGCGACCAGGTGCGCCAGGCGGTGATTTCGGCGTGGGGTGCGCTCGACGCGGCCCGCGCGCAGATCAGGGCAGCTGAATCGCAGGTCTCGGCGGAGAACCTGCTCTTGTCGGGCATCATCGAGCAGCAGAAAGTCGGTCAGCAGACGACGCTGGATGTCCTCAATGCCCAGCAGGAGCTTCTCAACGCGCGCGTGGCGCAGGTCAGCGCGCAGCATGATCGCGTGATCGCGTCGTATCAGCTGCTCGCAGCGATCGGCATGCTCAACGCCGAGAAGCTTGCGCTCGACGTGCCGGTCTATGATCCGGTGCAGCATTACTCGCAAGTGCGCGACAAGTGGGGTGGCCTGCGGACGCCGGACGGCCGCTAGCAGGCGTGGCTGGGGGCCACGGCGTCATGCAGACCGGCCGCGGCCCAAAAGTCGCAACATCTTTCGTGGGACATACGCTAGCCTCACAGGGCTCGAATCAGGCAAGATTCGCGGCGGGATTCGTAGCTGGGAACATGATGGCTGCCGCACCCGGACCCAACGCGACCGTCGAGGAAATCCTGGCGTCTATCCGTCAGGCGATTTCCGACGACGACGCCAAGCGTACGAACGAGCGCTTGCGCTCCGATCCCAAATCATTGGCCGAGAAAAAACCGATGGCGAGCGTGACGAACGTTTTCGGGGACAAGAAGCTGGACATCGAGCCGACCGAGGTAGCTGCGGCGCCGGTGGACAAGGAGTCCGAGGATCTCGCCGCGGCCGAGGCGCTGGCGGATCAGGAGTTCATCGAGCAGGCGATTGAGCAGGCGCTCGACGGCGTACGTGCGGAACTGGAGTCGGTCCGCCCGGCTGCGAAGGTCGCGGCGCGGGCACAGATCGAAGCGCGGCCGGTCGAAGTCCCGGCAGTGACTGCGGTCGCCGGCGGTGGCCAACGGGCCGTGCCGCGAGCGAAGGCGGCGGGCGGTCGCAAGGAAGCAGCGCCGCGCAAGGCGCTGATGTCGCCGCGCACCGACGCCAGCGTCGCCGCGTCGTTCGAGGACCTGTCCAAGGCCATGCTTGCCGGCAATGCCCGCAAACTCGATGAGGTCGTCGAGGAGCTTCTCCGGCCGATGCTCAAGGGCTGGCTGGAAAGCAACCTGCCGCAGATGGTCGAGCGCCTGGTGCGCGAGGAGATCGAGCGTGTCTCGCGTGGCCGCCCCTAGAGCGCAAAGCCGCCCGGCCGTTTGTTGACATACCCGCTGCCATCCTGATTTACACTGCCCGGCCAAGGACATCCGGGACATTTTCGCGTGCTCCACAAGACTTATGACGCGGCGAGCGTCGAACCGCGCATCTTCAAGACGTGGGAAGACGCTGGGCTGTTCAAGAAGGGCGCGGGCGCCCGAGCCGGCGCCGAGCCGTATGCGATCGTCATCCCGCCGCCCAACGTCACCGGGTCGCTGCACCTCGGGCATGCGCTGGACAATACGATCCAGGACATCCTGATCCGCTACCGCCGCATGAAGGGGCGCGACGTATTGTGGCAGGTGGGCACGGACCATGCCGGCATCGCCACCCAGATGGTGGTCGAGCGGCAGATGATGGAGCGGCAGGAGCCGGACCGCCGCAAGATCGGCCGCGAGAAGTTCCTCGAGAAGGTGTGGGCGTGGAAGGCGGAGTCCGGCGGGCAGATCATCAATCAGCTCAAGCGGCTCGGCGCTTCGGCCGACTGGAGCCGCGAACGCTTCACCATGGACGAGGGTCTGTCCAAGGCCGTCGTCAAGGTGTTCGTCGACCTCTTTCGCGAGGGCCTGATCTACAAAGACAAGCGGCTGGTCAACTGGGACCCCAAGCTGCTCACCGCCATCTCCGATCTCGAGGTCCAGCAGGTCGAAACGAAGGGCAAGCTCTGGCATTTCCGCTATCCGATCGAGGGCGAAGAGGGCCGCTATATCGTTGTCGCCACGACGCGCCCGGAGACGATGCTTGGCGATACCGGCGTGGCGGTTAACCCGAACGACGAGCGGTACACGGATCTGGTCGGCAAGAACGCGGTCCTGCCGCTGGTCGGTCGCAAGCTGAAGATCGTGGCGGACAGTTACGCCGATCCGGAGACCGGCTCGGGCGCGGTGAAGATGACGCCGGCGCACGACTTCAACGACTTCGAGGTCGGCAAGCGGCACGGCCTGGCGATGATCAGCGTGCTCGATCCCGAGGGCAACGTCGCGATCGACGGCAACAAGGACTTCCTTGCCGGTCTCGGCAAGGCGACGGGCAAGGATGCCGATCCGAAGCTCAAGACGACGATCGCGGCAGTCGACGGCAAGGATCGTTTCGCCGCGCGCAAGATCATCGTCGAGATGATGGAAGCCGAGGGGCTGCTCGACAAGGTCGAGGACCATACGCACTCAGTGCCGCACGGCGATCGTTCCAACGTGCCGATCGAGCCGTACCTCACCGACCAGTGGTACGTCGACGCCAGGACGATGGCTCAGCCGGCGATCGCGGCCGTGCGCGAAGGCAAGACGCGGTTCGTGCCGCAGATGTGGGAGAAGACGTACTACGACTGGATGGAGAACATTCAGCCGTGGTGCATCTCGCGCCAGCTCTGGTGGGGCCACCAGATTCCGGCGTGGTACGGGCCGGACGGCAAGGTGTTCGTCGCAGCGAGCGAAGAAGAGGCGCAGGCACAGGCCGATGCACATTACGGCGCGGCGCCTGCCGAGGGGAAGAAGAAGCCCAAGAAGGCGAAACTGAAGCGCGACGAGGACGTGCTCGACACTTGGTTCTCCTCCGCGCTGTGGCCGTTCTCGACGCTTGGTTGGCCGGAGCAGACGCCGGAGCTCGGCCACTACTACCCGACGTCGACGCTGGTCACCGGCTTCGACATCATCTTCTTCTGGGTCGCCCGCATGATGATGATGGGCATCCATTTCATGAAGGAGGTGCCGTTCCGCGACGTCTACATCCATGCCCTTATCCGCGACGAGAAGGGCGCCAAGATGTCGAAGTCGAAGGGCAATGTCGTCGACCCGCTGGCGCTGATCGACGAGTACGGCGCCGACGCGCTGCGCTTCACGCTCGCCGCGATGGCGGCGCAGGGGCGCGACATGCGCATCGCGGAATCGCGCGTCGAAAGCTCGCGCAACTTCACGACCAAGATCTGGAATGCGGCGAAATTTGCCGAGCACTACGAATGCAAGCTCGAACCGGGGTTCGATCCGGCCAAGGCGACGCTCACCCTCAACCGCTGGATCGCGACCGAGACGACGCGCGCCGTGCGCGCCGTTGCCGAGTCGATCGAGGCGTACAAGTTCAACGAAGCAGCGAATGCCGCCTATCGCTTCGTGTGGAACCTTACCTGCGACTGGTACCTTGAGCTGACCAAGCCGGTGCTCGCTGGCGAGGACGCGGCGGCCAAGTCCGAGACGCAGGCGACTGTCGCGTGGCTGCTCGACCAGATTGCGGCCATGCTCCATCCCATCATGCCGTTCCTCACCGAGGAGCTTTGGGACAAAGCGGCGCGGATCAATACAGACGCGCGTCCGGTTCTGGCGCTGAGCGCCTGGCCGTCGCTCGAATTCGAAGACGCCGGCGCGGCGGATGAGATCAACTGGCTGGTCGAGTTCATCTCTCAGGTTCGTTCCGTGCGCTCCGAGATGAACGTGCCGGCGGGAGCGATGGTGACGCTGTTTGTCACCGGTGCCACCTTCACGACTGCGACGCGGCTGCAGACGTACGACGCGTTGATCCGCCGCCTGGCGCGGGTCGAGACGGTCAGCCTTGCGTCGACTCCGCAGAAGGGTGCGGTGCAGATCGTCGTTGGTGAGGCGACGGTTTCGATGCCGCTCGAGGGCGTTATTGATCTCAACGCCGAACGCGCGCGCCTCTCCAAAGAAGTCGATCGCGTCGCCAAGGAGATCGCCAAGATCGAGGCGAAGCTTGGCAACGAGCAGTTCGTCGCCAAGGCGCCGGAGGAAGTCATCGAGGAGCAGCGCGGGCGGCTCACCGAGGCGATGGCGCTCCGCAACAAGACTGCGGCCGCGCTCTCCCGACTTATCCACTGACCTTACACTTCCTGTGCACAACCGCGCGTGCGTGATTGGGCGCGCGGCGGGACTCATCTAGTCTGTGGGTGGACTAGATGCGGCCAGTAACGAGTGCACAGGGGGCGTGTATTTGCCCCTCGTGATGTCGGTGTTGGGCTCTGTATGAGCCGGAGTACGAGGGGGCGTTATGTTGCGTAGAGTCACGACTCTCGCCGCGCTTGATGGCGGGCGGAGTCAGGCTATGGCAGAGGCGGGATCGATCCGCCGTTTGCTCGGCATCCCGTTCACCGAGGTAAATCGACATCGCCACTCTCGCAGCAGCGCCTGCACTGCGCTGGCTGGTCTTTCTTGGGATTTCGACCCGCCCGCAACGGTCCGGCACGACGATAGGCCGGCGCCGTCTGATTTCAGCACAACCCATTACGCCTGAACTGTCCTGACCGACCCAATGGAAACGCCGTGGAGGGCGACCTCTGCGGCGTTTTCCGTATTGGCATCAGGCGGTTGCGCGGGCTCGCCGTACCGGGCTAGCGTTAGTTGGCCCGGGGGCGTCGTCCGCGCCGGTGGCAGAGTCTGGCTTTGGGTGGCTGCATGGCGCGTAAGTATGAGTCCCGCAAACGCATCCTGGTAACCGGCGGCGCCGGGTTTCTCGGATCGCATCTCATCGATCGGCTCATAGAGCAGGGGCACGAGGTGCTCTGTGCCGACAATCTATTCACAGGCAGCAAGCGCAACCTGGCGCAGCTCCACAATCACCCGCGGTTCGAGTTCATCCGCCATGACGTGACCTTCCCGCTCTACGTCGAGGTCGACGAGATCTACAATCTGGCGTGCCCGGCATCGCCAGTGCACTACCAGCACGATCCGGTGCAGACGACGAAGACATCAGTGCACGGCGCCATCAACATGCTTGGCTTAGCGAAGCGCGTCGGTGCCCGCATCCTGCAGGCGTCGACCAGCGAGATCTACGGCGATCCGGAAGTCCATCCGCAGCGCGAGGACTATTGGGGCCGTGTGAACCCGATCGGCCCGCGCTCCTGTTACGACGAAGGCAAGCGCTGCGCGGAGACGCTGTTCTTCGACTATCACCGCCAGCACGGGCTGCCGATCAAGGTGGCGCGCATCTTCAATACATATGGGCCGCGCATGCATCCGGCCGACGGGCGCGTCGTCTCCAACTTCATCATGCAGGCTCTGCACGGCGAGCCGATCACCGTCTACGGCGATGGCAAGCAGACCCGGTCGTTCTGCTATGTCGATGATCTCGTGGCCGGGCTGATGCGGCTGATGGAGACGCCCGACGATTTCACCGGGCCGGTGAACCTCGGCAATCCCGAGGAATACACAATCGGCCAGCTCGCGACGGAGGTGGTGCGTCAGGTCGGAGGCGCCTCGTCGACCGTTCACGCGCCACTCCCCACGGACGATCCGCGCCAACGCCGGCCGGATATCACGCTGGCGCGCGAGAAGCTTGGCTGGCAGCCGAGCGTGCCGCTGAAGGATGGGCTGAAGCAGACCATCGATTATTTCCGCGCTCTCGATGCCGAGATGCGTCCGAACTAGCGGAACGGCTTGCTGAGATAGGGCGAACCGGCGAGGCCGTAGCGCCAGGGCAGGTCCGCCGCTTTGGTGATGCCAATGCGGACGCCAGTGGCAATCTTGGGCCTACCGCTCGCGGCGTAGAGGGCGAAAGGCGCACGATCCAGCGGTAGCCCGCTTTCGGCGATGGTGACGCCGAGCGCCTGGCACAGCTTGCCCGGTCCTGAACACAGCTGACGCAACTCCGGGACACTGCGGCGGCGGCGCATCGCCTCGATGCGCTCGGTGGGCTCGAGTGCACGGATCAGCACGGCGCTGGCGCTCCCCTCGGCCTCACAGACAAAATTGAGGCACCAGTGGATACCGTACGAGCGGTACACGTACGCGAACCCCGGCGGATCGAACATGACGGCGTTCCGCTCGGTGCGGCCGCGGTAGCTATGCGCCGCCGGATCGGTGTGGTGGTAGGCCTCGACCTCGACGATCACCCCGCCGACGCCGTTCACCAGCAGCGTCGCCCCGATGAGGTCGGGCGCAACGTCGTGGACGCTGCGGGCGAAGAATCGGCGGGTGACGCGAGCGGCCATTGCCCGGACCATAAACGAAAACGGGGCGCCCGAAGGCGCCCCGTGAGCAGTTCGAAAGCGTCCGGATCAGACCGAGTAGTACATGTCGTACTCGACCGGGTGCGGCGTCATCTCGAAGCGCGCGACTTCTTCCATCTTTAGCTCGATGTAGGAGTCGATCATGTCGTCGGAGAAGACGTCGCCGGCCTTCAGGAATTCGCGGTCCTTGTCGAGACTCGACAGCGCCTCGCGGAGCGAACCACACACCGTCGGGATGCGCTTCAGCTCCTTCGGCGGCAGATCGTAGAGGTTTTTGTCCATGGCCTCGCCGGGATGGGTCTTGTTCTTGATGCCATCCAGGCCCGCCATCAGCATCGCGGCAAACGCGAGGTACGGGTTCGCGCCCGGATCGGGGAAGCGGACCTCGACGCGCTTGGCCTTGGGGTTGTTGGTGACCGGGATGCGGCACGAGGCCGAGCGGTTACGCGAGGAGTAGGCGAGCAGCACCGGTGCCTCATAGCCCGGTACCAGTCGCTTGTACGAGTTGGTGAGCGGGTTGGTGAAGCCGTTCAGCGCCTTGGCGTGCTTGATGATGCCGCCGATGTAGAACAGGCAGTCTTCCGACAGGTCGGCGTAGAGCTTGCCGGCGAACAGCGGCTTGCCGCCCTTCCAGATCGACTGGTGCACGTGCATGCCCGAGCCGTTGTCGCCGTAGATCGGCTTCGGCATGAACGTCGCCGTCTTGCCGTAGGCGTTGGCGACGTTGTGGATGCAGTACTTATAGATCTGCAGGTGGTCAGCCATGGTGACCAGCGGGCCGAACTTCATGCCGAGTTCGTGCTGGGCTGAGGCCACTTCGTGATGGTGCTTCTCGACATTCACGCCCATCGACTTCATGGAGGCGAGCATCTCGGAGCGCATGTCCTGGAGGGAGTCCAGCGGCGGCACCGGGAAGTAGCCGCCTTTGGTGCGGATGCGGTGGCCGAGGTTGCCCATCTCGTAGTCGGTGTCGGAGTTGATCGGCAGCTCGACGTCGTCGATCTTGAAGCCGGTGTTATACGGCGTCGCCGAATACTTGATGTCGTCGAACACGAAGAACTCGGCTTCCGGGCCGAAGAACACCGTGTCGCCGATCTTGGTCTGCTTCAGGTAATTCTCGGCCTTCTTGGCGATCGAGCGCGGGTCGCGGTCGTAGGGTTCGTCGGTGAGCGGCTCGAGCACGTCACAGACGATCGACAGCGTGGTCTGGGCGAAGAACGGATCGACCGCCACCGTGTTGGGGTCGGGCATCAGCTTCATGTCGGACTCGTTGATCGCCTTCCATCCGGCGATCGAGGAGCCGTCGAACATGATGCCTTCGGCGAAGGTATCTTCTTCGATCATCGTGACGTCGAAGGTGACGTGCTGCCACTTGCCGCGCGGATCCGTGAATCGGAAATCGACATACTTGACGTCGTTGTCCTTGATCATCTTGAGGACGTCTTTGGCGGTCGTCATTGCGAGCGTTCCCTCTATCTACGGGACGTTGGATTTCAGAAATTGCGAGTCAGATGGCGTCCAATCCGGATTCCCCCGTTCTGATCCGGATCGCTTCCTCGATGTTGGAAAGGAAAATCTTTCCGTCGCCGATACGCCCTGTCTGTGCGGCCCTTCGGATCGCATCAATCGCTTTTTCAACCATGTCGTCACCGAGCACAATCTCGATCTTCACCTTAGGGAGAAAATCGACGACGTATTCGGCCCCGCGATAGAGTTCAGTATGACCTTTCTGACGTCCGAAGCCCTTGGCTTCGGTGACGGTAATTCCTTGCAGTCCGACCTCCTGGAGGGCTTCCTTGACCTCGTCGAGCTTGAACGGCTTGATGATCGCCTCGATCTTTTTCATCGCGTTTCCTCTTCCGGTCTTTCGGTCCCGGCGCGACCGGAAGCCCGTATGCCGATTGCAGTTCCCATGCCAAGCCGTTTTGGGGTCAAAATCCAAGCGCGTTCAAATAGTTATGGCCATAAAATGCGCTTCTGCCCAGCGATCTGACGAGCGGTCGATTACAAAATAGGCAATATGCTTAATGCGTGTGCAGCAGCAAGACGGCGCCGTTTCAAGAGCAACCGTATCGCGCTCCGGTAGCGTGCCAAGCACATGATCGAATTGCTCTCGACTGCGGAAATGGCTGAAGCAGATCGGCTGACTATTGGGGGCGGCATTCCGGGCATCGATCTCATGGAAAACGCCGGCCGCGCAGTGGCACGCGCAGTCCTGGCGGCGTTTCCAAGAGGCAAGCGCATCGCCGTGGTCGCGGGGCCCGGCAACAATGGTGGGGACGGCTTCGTTGCGGCTCGCCAATTGGCTGCGCAGGGGCACGAGGTGCGCGTTCTTCTTTGCGGGGACCGTACAAAACTGAAGGGCGATGCGTTGCTTGCGGCCGACACCTGGACCGGGACTGTCGAGTTCGCGGCGCCGGGCGCGCTCGCGCAAGCCGATGTGGATGTGATCGTCGACGCGCTGTTCGGCGCGGGTCTCGACCGGCCGGTGAGGGGCGATGCGCTTGCTATCATCGAGGCGATCAATGCGAGCGGCATCCCGGCTGTCGCCGTCGATCTGCCGAGCGGCATCAACGGAAATTCCGGTGCCGTGATGGGCGCGGCCGTGCGCGCCGCACGAACCGTCACGTTCTTCCGACGAAAGCCAGGCCACGTGCTGTTGCCCGGACGAACCTACTGCGGTCCCGTCGAAGTCGCCCAAATCGGAATTTCCGACAGCGTCCTTGCGACGCTCAAGCCAAAGACATTCGCAAACGAACCTGCTTTGTGGTCAGGGCAGTTTCCGGTGCCACGGGTCGACGCTCACAAATATACGCGCGGTCACGCAGTCGTAGTCTCAGGTGGAATGTCACATACCGGTGCAGCGCGCTTATCTGCGCGCGGAGCGCTCCGGGCCGGGGCAGGGCTGGTTACAATCGCCAGCCCTCGCGAGGCGCTGGCGGTGAACGCGGCGCAAAGCCTTGCGGTGATGGTGCGCCCGGTCGACGGCGCGGTGGAGCTTGCGGCCCTTCTCCAGGACGCGCGGCTGAACGCTTTGGTCATCGGACCGGGAGGCGGAGTGGGTCCGGAGATGCGGGAAATGGTGAAGGCGGCGCTGGCTGGCCGGCGGGACGTCGTCCTTGATGCGGATGCGCTCACAAGTTTTGCGGATAACCCGAAAACGCTCGTAAAAGCGCTTGAGAATCGGCCGGAATCGTGCGCGATTCTGACCCCGCACGAGGGGGAATTTGTTCGATTCTTCAAATCTGTAGAGCAAATTCCTTCGGTTAAACAAAAACTTGAAGCAGCTCGTGCTGCTTCACATGAAACATCAGCGATCGTGGTGCTAAAGGGACCCGACACCGTGGTCGCAGCGCCGGATGGGCGTGCCGCGATCGCCGGCAACGCGCCGCCCTATCTTGCGACCGCGGGCGCCGGCGATGTTCTTGCCGGCATGATCGCCGGATTGCTGGCACAGGGCATGCCGGGCTTCGAGGCGGCATGCGGCGCGGTCTGGCTTCACGGGAAGGCCGCGCAGGTTGCGGGTCCCGGCTTGATCTCGGAAGATCTGCCGGAAGCCTTGCCCGCCGTATACCGGCGCATCTACGCGAGCCTCGGTATCACGCCCTAGTAGACTTCGAACCAGGCCCAGCTCGCCGGACTGCGCTCATTGAGCGCGCGGCATTCGACCGCCCACCGGCCGACTGTGTCGGCGACAAATGCGATGCGCGACGTCGCGCCAGCTTCGATCAGGACGGTATCGAGCCAGAACGGCTTCCATCCATCATCGAGACGATCCAGCAAGCGGACATGATGGGCGTGCGGATGGACGACACGGCCAGCGCGCGTCGGGTTTGCCACGGCGAGTGTGACCGCGCTTCCGCGCCGAATCCTAAAAAGCGGAGCGAGACGGGAAGTTGAAGTCAGGGGCTCGCTTGCAATCCATGCCTTGGCATCGTCGAGCCGGGTGAAGACCTTCGCCGAAGCGCTAAGGTCGATCCGTTCCGGCAAGCGACTGGGCGCGAGCGGCTCGGGATCGGGCATTGGGGCAGGACGCGCCGCAGCCGGCCCGTACACGATCTTTCCAACGAGCGTTTCACGATCCGGCTCCTCAAGAACAATTGGCGCTGACGCGCCCGGTTCGAGCAGAGCGTCGAGAAAGAGGTCGATGCGGTTGCCGGGCGCCAGCGCGACGCGGCCTCCCGTAGGCGAGAACGATTGGGCGGGCAATCCGTCGATCGCCATTACACGAGGCGCATGCCGCTCGAAGCGCAACGCGACGATGCGCACACCGGCATTGATGATGCGCAGGCGCAAGCGCTCGTTCGAGCGCGCGGCGATTTCAATCGAGGATGCGCTGTTGACGGACGTGAACGGCCGTCCGGCGACTGCACCAGCCGATGGGCCTGGGGTGGTCCAGTCGTCGAAAATCAGAACGAATTCCTTGTCGATTTTCGGAAGAGCCGCCTCTTCGACGATCAGTGGTCCGTAAAGCCGGTGGTTTGGATTTAAAACGCCGCGATACCAGAATGTGCCGGCGTACAACGCGCGAAGTCGGTCGTCGCGAGATTGACCGGAAGCAACCATAGGTAGAATAAAATCAGTGAGGTTGTGCTGCGGAACGGGGCGCATTCCGTACCAATCGATGGCTTCAGCGACCGGCAGGTCGTTGACGAAGCGGACCTTGAGTTCGTCGCCGAGCGCGATCCGCAATAGGGGTCCCGGGACCGATGCCTCGAATGCGGCTAGAGCTGTCTGCAGTTCCGGCGCACCATCAAGGCGCACATCCGCGGGAGCGGCACGCAGGACACGAAATCCGTCCGGCGCGATCTGCGCATTCGAGACCGAACCGAAGCAGGTCACGGCAACCCCGCCTGCTAGAAAATGACGCCGCGAGACGACCGGCTTGAGCTGACGGGTTGGGCCTGTCCGGAGCATATTTTCTTTCGGTGGGAAGGTGCGCCAAATGGTCGTCGACACGCCCTTGCGTGATAGCCTTTTTTGTAGTGCGCCGGGAAAATCGCGTGGTATAAGCCGCGCCGCTCGGCCTTTACGGTGCCGCGCGAGCGCCTTTTGGCGGGCGTGGCGGAATTGGTAGACGCGCGGGATTTAGGTTCCCGTGACGAAAGTCGTGGGGGTTCAAGTCCCTCCGCCCGCACCACAGCCGTCGAGGCAAAGGCTTCCGAGAAGCGCACAAAATACGCGGCGTCGCCGCGAGGAACGAGAAGCGTCGGTCATGCAGGTTACGGAAACAGTTTCGGAAGGTCTGCGGCGCGAATTTCGTGTCGTCGTTCCTGCCAACGAGCTCGAAGGACGTGTCGTCGAGCGGCTCGGCGAAATGAAGGACCGCGTGCGGATTAATGGCTTCCGTCCAGGCAAGGTGCCGGTCGCGCATCTGAAGCGCATCTACGGCAAGGCCGCGATGGCTGAGGCGATCGAAGCCGCTCTGCGCGACGTCAACACCAAGATCGTGACCGACCACGGCTTCCGCCTCGCGATGGAGCCGGAGATCAAGATGCCGGAGGAAGCCGGTGCGGTCGACGCGGTGCTCACCGGCAGGTCGGACCTTTCCTACACGGTCACGATGGACATCCTGCCGCCGATTAAGCTCGCGGATTTCAAGTCGATCAAGATCGAAAAGCCGGTCGCTGCGGTGACGGACTCCGAAGTCGAGGAGAGCGTCAAGAAAGTCGCCGAGCAGAACCGTCCGTTCGTCGCAAAGCCCGAAGGTGCCAAAGCCGAAAAGGGCGATCGCGTCACGATCTCGTTTGTCGGCAGGATCGACGGCGAGCCGTTCGAAGGTGGCGCCAGTAACGAAGTGCCGATCGTCCTTGGCTCGAACACATTCATTCCCGGCTTCGAGGACCAGCTGATCGGCATCGGCGCGGGCGATGAGCGCGTCGTGAAGGTATCCTTCCCGGAAAATTATCTGTCTGAAAAGCTAGCGGGGAAGGCCGCTGAGTTCGAAGTCAAAGCGAAGACGCTCGAGGCGCCGGGTGAAGTGACGATCGGCGACGATTTTGCAAAATCGCTCGGGCTGGAATCCGTTGCCAAGCTCAATGAGGCGATCAAGACAAGGCTTACCCAGGAGCATTCGGCGGTGACGCGCCAGAAGGTCAAGCGCAGCCTGCTCGATCAGCTTGACGAGATGCACAAGTTCGAGGTGACGCCGGCGCTGCTCGAGCAGGAATTCGAGACGATGTGGAAGAACGTCGTCGCCGAGCTTGAGAAGGAAAAGAAGACCTTCGCCGACGAAGGCACCACGGAAGAAGCCGCGCGTGCGGATTATCGCAAGATCGCCGACCGGCGTGTCCGGCTCGGGCTGGTCCTTGCGGAGGTCGGCCACAAGAACAATATCAGGGTTTCCGACGAAGAGCTTACCAAGGCGATCGTTGATCGCGCCCGCCAGTTTCCCGGACAGGAACAGCAGATCTGGGACCTCTACCAGAAAAATCCCGCCGCAGCCGAAGGTCTGCGCGCGCCGATTTTCGAGGACAAAGTCATCGACTTCCTCCTCGAACTGGTGAGCGTCACCGAAAAGCCGGTATCGCGCGAGGAATTGTATCGCGAAGACGATGCCGAGGCGGCCTGAAATATCAGGTAGTCAAGGTTCTCTCGGAGTTCGATCTGCCCGCGCATGCGGGTAATCTAACGCGTTGATTCTGGTGACTGCGCGATTCGCGCGGGTCTCCGGGGGAGGAGTGGTTATGAAAGATCCGGTCGAGACCTATATGAACCTTGTCCCGATGGTGGTCGAACAGACCAACCGGGGCGAGCGTGCCTACGACATATTTTCCAGGCTGCTCAAAGAGCGGATCGTCTTCATTACCGGCCCGATCGAGGACGGCATGTCCACGCTGGTCGTGGCGCAGCTCCTTTTCCTCGAGGCGGAAAACCCCAAAAAGGAAATCTCCATGTACATCAACTCGCCTGGTGGCGTGGTGACGTCGGGCATGGCGATTTACGACACGATGCAATTCATCCGTCCGCAGGTGTCGACGCTTTGCGTCGGACAGGCCGCATCGATGGGTTCGCTGTTGCTCGCTGCGGGTGCAAAAGACCTGCGTTTCGCGCTTCCCAATGCGCGCATCATGGTTCACCAGCCATCCGGCGGGTTCCAGGGCCAGGCGACCGACATCATGCTGCACGCCCAGGAAATCCTGAACCTGAAGAAGCGCCTGAACGAAATCTACATGAAGCATACCGGCCAGCCGCTGAAGAAGATCGAGGATGCGCTGGAGCGTGATTACTTTCTGACCGCCGAAGCGGCGCGCGACTTCGGTCTCGTCGACAAGGTCATCGACAAGCGTCTGGAAGATCCTCTGGCGAAGCCGGTGTGAGTGAGGGGAGCCCGAGCAAATGTGGCGGGATCCCGGCGGCCTTGTTATCGTTAATGGATTCTTGATCGTCTGCCCGGTAGCATGCTTCGTTAGCGTTGGGGTAAGCCTCGATTCAAGCGAGGGGCTTTTTGGGGAGGGGTTGTGTGAGTCGTGCCACGGTTTTTGTGGCCGGGGATGATAGTTTCGAGTGAAGCGGACGCTGCGGCGTCCGGAATGGGACGGAGCATAGAATGAGCAAAGTCGGCGGCAGCGATTCCAAGAACACGCTCTATTGCTCGTTCTGCGGCAAGAGCCAGCACGAGGTGCGCAAGCTCATCGCCGGCCCGACCGTCTTCATCTGCGACGAGTGCGTCGAACTCTGCATGGACATCATCCGCGAGGAAAACAAATCCTCGCTGGTGAAGTCGCGCGACGGAATTCCGACGCCGAAGGAAATCCGGAAGGTCCTCGACGATTACGTGATCGGCCAGGATCACGCCAAGAAGGTTCTCTCGGTCGCAGTCCACAATCACTACAAGCGGCTGAATCACCAAGCCAAGCACAACGACGTTGAGCTCGCGAAATCGAACATCCTGCTGATCGGGCCGACCGGCTCGGGCAAGACGCTGCTCGCGCAGACGCTCGCGCGCATTCTCGACGTGCCGTTCACGATGGCCGATGCGACGACGCTGACCGAAGCGGGCTATGTCGGCGAGGACGTCGAGAACATCATCCTCAAGCTCTTGCAGTCGGCCGACTACAATGTCGAACGCGCGCAGCGCGGCATCGTCTATATCGACGAGATCGACAAGATTTCGCGCAAGTCCGACAATCCCTCGATCACCCGCGACGTGTCGGGCGAGGGCGTGCAGCAGGCGCTTCTGAAGATCATGGAAGGCACCATTGCCTCCGTGCCTCCACAGGGCGGCCGCAAGCATCCCCAGCAGGAATTTCTGCAGGTCGACACGACCAATATCTTGTTCGTCTGCGGCGGCGCCTTCTCCGGACTCGACAAGATCATCTCCGCGCGTGGCCGCTCGACCTCGATCGGCTTCGGTGCGACTGTGCTGGCGCCCGAGGACCGCAAGGCCGGCGAGATCTTCCGCAACGTCGAGCCGGAAGATCTGCTCAAATATGGCCTGATCCCGGAATTCGTCGGCCGCCTGCCGGTGGTCGCAACGCTCGAGGATCTCGACGAGGCCTCGCTCAAGAAGATCCTGGTCGAACCGAAGAACGCGCTGGTGAAGCAGTACCAGCGCCTGTTCGAAATGGAATCGATCGACTTGACGCTTGCCGAAGAGGCGCTCGGCGCAATCGCCCGCAAGGCAATCGAGCGCAAGACCGGCGCGCGCGGCCTGCGCTCGATCATGGAAGCGATCCTGCTCGACACCATGTTCGACCTGCCCTCGCTCGAGGGCGTCGAGGAGGTCGTGATCTCCCGCGAGGTGGTCGAGGGGACCGCCCGTCCGCTCTACATCTACGCCGACCGGGCCGGCGACGCCGGCAACGTCAGCGCCTGATCGCTGGCGCTGCGGAGGCCCAGAATCGGTTACTTTAACCATCGCTTGCCTGTCGGCTCGCTTCTCCGGGCCGGCCGGCCGCGGCGTATTTACTTGATTTGACGCGTTTACTTGACAGTGCGGCAGGCCGCCTCCACCTATGGGAGGCGAACGGAAAGCGTACAAAAGCGTGTTGATCCTCCGGGGTGGGGGTCGTCCAGTTCCCTTCGCGCGCGACCATCTGAACGCGCTCCCGTCCCGTTCCATGGCACTCGTTGAGGCTGCGCATTCGCGGGCTTCGTTCGAGGGGCACAACAATAAGGACTTCGGGCTATGACTAATCCCAAACCGCGCCCGCCACTCATCCCCGGTGAAACGAAGGCCTATCCGGTTCTTCCTCTCCGGGACATCGTCGTCTTCCCGCACATGATCGTTCCGCTCTTCGTCGGGCGCGACAAGTCGATCAAGGCGCTGGAAGAGGTGATGCGTTCCGACACGTTCATCCTGCTTGCGACGCAGAAGAACGCGTCCGACGACGATCCAAAAACCGACTCGATCTACGAGATCGGCACGCTCGCCAGCGTTCTTCAGCTGCTGAAGCTGCCCGACGGCACCGTCAAGGTGCTGGTCGAGGGCGCGCAGCGTGCCAAGGTTCTGCGTTACACCGACCGCAGCGAATATTTCGAGGCTGACGCCGTCGTGCTCGACGACAATGTCGGCGAGCGCGTCGAGGCCGAAGCGCTTGCGCGGTCGGTCGTGACCGAATTTGAAAGCTATGTGAAGCTCAACAAGAAAGTGTCGCCGGAAGTGGTCGGCGTGGTCCAGCAGATCGAGGACTATGCCAAGCTCGCCGACACGGTCGCTTCGCATCTTGCTGTGAAGATTCCCGACAAGCAGGGCATCCTGGAAACCACCAGTCTTCCTGAGCGCCTGGAAAAGGTGCTCGGTATGATGGAAAGCGAAATCTCGGTCCTGCAGGTCGAGAAGCGTATCCGCACGCGCGTCAAGCGCCAGATGGAGAAGACGCAGCGCGAGTATTATCTCAACGAGCAGATGAAGGCGATCCAGAAGGAGCTTGGTGACGAGGAAGGCAAGGACGAGCTCGCCGAACTCGAAGACAAGATCAAGAAGACCAAGCTCTCCAAGGAAGCGCGCGAGAAGGCGACGCACGAGCTCAAGAAGCTGCGGCAGATGTCTCCGATGTCCGCCGAGGCGACGGTCGTGCGCAACTATCTCGACTGGCTGCTGTCGATCCCCTGGAACAAGAAGTCCAAGGTCAAGAAGGACCTGAACCTTGCCCAGGAGGTGCTCGACCACGACCACCATGGCCTCGAGAAGGTCAAGGATCGCATCGTCGAATATCTCGCCGTGCAGCAGCGCGCCAACAAGCTGACCGGCCCGATCCTGTGCCTCGTCGGCCCTCCGGGCGTTGGCAAGACCTCGCTCGGCAAGTCGATCGCGAAAGCGACCGGACGTGAGTTCGTGCGCGTCTCCCTCGGCGGCGTGCGCGACGAAGCGGAGATCCGCGGGCATCGCCGGACCTATATCGGTTCGATGCCCGGCAAGATCATCCAGTCGATGCGCAAGGCCAAGACCTCGAACCCGCTGTTCCTGCTGGACGAGATCGACAAGATGGGCGCCGATTTCCGCGGCGATCCGTCCTCAGCCTTGCTCGAAGTGCTGGATCCCGAGCAGAACCATACGTTCAACGACCATTACCTCGAGGTCGATTACGACCTGTCGAACGTGATGTTCGTGACGACGGCGAATACGCTCAATATCCCGCCGCCGCTCATGGACCGCATGGAGATCATCCGGATCGCCGGCTACACCGAGGAAGAAAAGGTCGAGATCGCGCGCAAGCACCTGATCCCGAACGCGATCAGCAAGCACGGCCTGCAGTCGAAGGAATGGTCGATCGACGATGAAGCGCTGCGCACCGTGATCCGCCGTTACACGCGGGAAGCGGGCGTGCGCAACCTCGAGCGCGAGCTGTCGAGCCTGGTCCGCAAGGCGGTCAAGGAGCTCATCATCTCGAAGAAGAAATCAGTGCAGGTCGATGTCAAAAGCCTGTCCGATTACCTCGGCGTCCCGAAATATCGCTACGGCGAGGTCGAGGACGAGGATCAGATCGGCGTCGTGACTGGGCTTGCCTGGACCGATGTCGGGGGTGAGCTTCTGACGATCGAAGGTGCGATGATGCCCGGCAAGGGGCGCATGACCGTCACCGGTAACCTGCGTGACGTCATGAAGGAGTCGATCTCTGCGGCGGCGTCCTATGTCCGTTCGCGTGCGATCGCCTTCGGAATCGAGCCGCCGCTGTTCGATAAGCGGGACATCCACGTGCACGTGCCGGAAGGCGCGACGCCGAAGGACGGTCCGTCGGCTGGTGTGGCGATGGTCACGGCGATCGTCTCGGTGATGACCGGGATCGCGGTGCGCAGGGATGTCGCCATGACCGGCGAGATCACGCTGCGCGGCCGCGTGCTGCCGATCGGCGGCCTGAAGGAAAAGCTGCTCGCGGCGCTTCGCGGCGGCATCAAGACCGTGCTGATCCCCGAGGAGAACGCCAAGGATCTGGCGGACATCTCGGATGCGGTGAAGAGCGGTCTGGAGATCGTGCCGGTCTCGCGCATGGATGAGGTTCTGGCGCGCGCCTTGGTGCGCAAGCCCGAGCCGATCCAGTGGGAAGAGCCAGCAGCGGCGGTCAAGCCTGCTGGCGAAGCACCAGTCGATGAGGAATCGCCGGGTCTCACGGCGCACTAGGTCCAGCCGCAACAGGCCAAGGGAACGGCGGCGCAGATCGCGCCGCCGTTTCGCATTTCCGGACAGCACCCGTTTGCTTGCGGCTTGCTGGCGCGCGCGATATGGAGGCGGCGGGGGCGGTTAGCTCAGCTGGTAGAGCGCCTGCTTTACACGCAGGATGTCGGCGGTTCGATCCCGTCACCGCCCACCACTGCATCGAAAAACCGGTAACAAAAAACAGGCGCGGATAAATCCGCGCCTGTCGCATTCGATAAAGCGCTACGCGATCAGATCGCTTCCTTGAGCTCCTTCGCTGCGCGGAAAGCGACCTTCTTGCTCGCCTTGATCTGGATCTGCTCGCCGGTTGCGGGATTGCGTCCCATCCGCGCGGCGCGCTTGCGGACCTGAAGAATGCCGAGCCCGCCGATACGAATGCGGTCGCCTTTCTTCAAGTGCTTTGTGATCGACATAACCAGATCGTTCATGATCGCTTCGCCCTGCTTCTTGGAGAGCTGATGACCCTCCGCAAGCTGGGCCGCGAGATGCTTCGCCGTCACCGTGGGTGTCGCCGGCTTCTTGTCAGCCATGGGTGGCCCTCCTTGTCATCAAGCAGCATTACGAAAAACCAGTGAATGTGGCGTTTAGACGATTCGGAGGGGCCCGGAAACGGCTTGTTTCATCGGCCCCAAGCCATTTTTGTCGACGAATCGGAAGGACAGGGTGCCGCTCCTTGACTTGCCCCGGAGCGGCATTTAAGTCCGTGCACTCTCCTGCGGGGGCGTAGCTCAGTTGGTTAGAGCGCTGCCCTGTCACGGCAGAGGCCGCGGGTTCGAGTCCCGTCGCTCCCGCCACCCCGCATTGGTAGCAAAATCAATCTGTTAGCTGCGACGTTCCGCAGTCCAGACGCCTGAGCATTCACCGGAGGCCGTCTTCCAGCGGCCAGATCCGGAGGAACCGCCCACCATCCGGCCGGATCCGCTGGCGCTCTGTTCGCCGCGGCTGATCTTGACGAAGATGGTGCCGCCGGCCCCGACCCGTCCGTTGATGTTGAAGGACGAATTCGGGTTCAGGTGCCCGACGCGGCCGTGGCTGATGCGGATCGGATAGCGGTATCCGCGGTCGCATGTGCCTTTTTCCGTGATGATCAGAACGCTCCAGACGCCGTCGTAGCCGCTCTGGGCCTTGGCGGGGGCTGCGAGGGCTGCGGCAATCGAGGCTCCGAACACGAGGCCGAGGAATGCGCGTCGCAATAAGGTCGTCATCGAGGGCTGCTCCTTGAAATGAAATTCACCGAGGATTTGGTCGTAACCAGGCGGCCGGAGGTTCAGACACGAACGCGGTTCCGTTCTTACCTTGTTCGAAACCAACATTGAACAGCACCTTCATGTATTCGGTATCAAAAGCGCCCCGGCTCGGCTCGTTGAAGTTGGTGGGGATCGTGGCGAGCGAAAAAGGTACTCCACTTTGTTTCGCGGCGAGATAAGCCTGGTGGATCATGACGCGGGTCAACGTTTTCACGATCACCGATACGCCGCGGATCATGATCGAAAGCAGGCTGCGTTCGGTGACCTGGAAATCCGAGGTGAGCTGAGTGTTGATGATGAGATAGAGGCCGTCCGTCGGCAGCTTGTAATTGCTGCTGAAAGCGAGCAACGCCTCGGGCGCGGCATAGAATTGCGCGCACATCCCTCCGTCCGCGTGCATTTCGGTGAAGCGTTTGCCTTCCGCCTCGGCGTCGATCAGCACGGGGGGGAAGGCGCCCGGAATGCTGCCGGCCGCGAGCAAAACCTCGCGGAATAGCTTCAGGGCTTTCTCTCCGCCCGCGGTGGCGATCACGCCCATGTTCCAGACGACCGGCCGCTCGCTGTCGACGTTTGTCGTGATCACGAACAAGCGCCGGCCTTTGGCGTGCTCGGCGGCGACATCGGCCAGCAATTCCGGCGTGACCTGCTTGGCGATCAGATCACGCAGCGGCCAGGTGTCGAAGAAGCTTTCGCCGCCCTTCGGTCCCAGTTCGAAAATGTCGCCGGCAAAAATCGTCGTATAGGCGGCGCGCAATTGCGGATCGTATTTCGGACCGACGAAAGCGAACGGCGCCATCAAGGCTCCGGTGCTGACGCCAGTGACGAGGGAAAATTCCGGACGCTTGCCACTTTCGGTCAGGCCGATCAGGACGCCCGCGCCATAGGCCCCGTCGGCGCCACCGCTCGAGAGGGCAAGCCATGGTCCGCGCATCGTCGGCAGCGCGCTCTGGAAATCCTTCGCGGAGTCGCCCCAGAAGCGCGCGGACGGTATTCCGGGAATGGTCGCCGCGTCGGCCTGACTGGCGGTGTAGGCAGCCCGTGGTGGAATCTCCGGGCCCTTGGGCTCGGGCTTGGGGGCCTCGGGTTGTGGTCTGCGGACGCGGCGTTTCTTGCCTGGGGCGGCATATGACCTGGCCCCGCTGGCAGAGGCATTTTCGTTCCGCGAGGGACCGTTCGCGTTTTTCGCCAGCGTCGAAGTGCTGCGGCTCAGGATCTCCTCGACCACGGCGCCGGGATTCTTCAATTCCTGCGCAAATGCGGTCGCGCCGGTCCACGGCCTCGCCGTTCCGGACAATAGAAAGGCTGCGGCTCCCAGGGCCGCAATCGCAATACGCCGCCGCATCACGGAGTGAATTTGGATCAGGTGCGGGAGGTTAGCAATTCGCGCGGCGGCCGATCTTCACATCTGACTGATGCTAGCCGCTCGTCATTGCCTTTCTGCAACATATCCCCCCTACAAAGTGTCCCGTCCCGGCACGCTTGCCACCTCTGGGGCGCTGCGGTAAGGCTCGGCCACTCCCGCCGCGTCGCCAAAACGCACGATTCTGGACACTTCAAGCGTGCAGGCGCCGTCCGACCGGCCAGTCACGTCGAGGACGGGATTGCGCAAAGAATGCGCATGTCGAATGCACGTTGAGGACGCGCCATGAGCGAGCTATTGCAGGATTATCTTCCGCTCGCCGTTTTCATTGCCGTTGCGCTCGGTCTTGGCGCGGCGCTGCTGATCGCGCCCTTCATCGTCGCCTACAAAAGTCCCGATCCGGAAAAGCTGTCGGCCTACGAATGCGGCTTCAACGCCTTCGATGATGCGCGCATGAAGTTCGACGTGCGGTTCTATCTGGTCGCGATCCTGTTCATCATCTTCGATCTCGAAGTGGCGTTCCTGTTTCCGTGGGCGGTCGCGTTTGGCCAGCTCGGACTGTTCGGCTTCTGGTCGATGATGGTGTTCCTTGCGGTTCTCACGGTGGGCTTTATCTACGAATGGAGGAAAGGGGCGCTCGAATGGGATTGAGGAGCGAGCGCAAATGAGTCCTGCTGTCGCACCCGCCGCCCGGGGAATTGTCGATCCGCGCACCGGCAGGCCTGTCGGATCGGACGATCCGTTCTATGTCGGACTGAACAACGAACTCGCCGACAAGGGCTTTCTCGTCACCACCGCCGACGATCTGATCACCTGGGCTCGCACCGGCTCGCTGATGTGGATGACCTTCGGCCTTGCCTGCTGCGCCGTCGAGATGATGCAAATGTCCATGCCGCGCTACGACGCGGAGCGGTTTGGGTTTGCGCCGCGCGCGTCCCCGCGCCAATCCGACGTGATGATCGTCGCAGGCACCTTGACCAACAAGATGGCGCCGGCCTTGCGCAAGGTCTACGACCAGATGCCGGAGCCGCGCTACGTCATCTCGATGGGGTCCTGCGCGAATGGCGGCGGCTATTACCATTATTCCTATTCTGTCGTGCGCGGCTGCGACCGCATCGTGCCTGTAGACATTTATGTGCCCGGCTGTCCGCCGACCGCCGAGGCGCTGCTTTACGGCGTCATGCTGCTGCAGAAGAAGATCCGCCGCGTTGGGACGATTGAGCGCTGAACGACGATGAGCGAGCTCCTGGAAAAGATCGCCGCGCGCGCTGCATCCTCGTTGGGAGGCGCAGTCACTGGCCATGCGGTCGCGTTTGGTGAACTGACCGTCACGGCGAATGCCGCCGACATCGTCAAGGTCGCGACCTTTCTGCGCGACGATCCGCAATGCCAGTTCTGGGGCATCACCGACGTGACGGCGGTGGACTGGCCGGCGCGCGAGCGGCGCTTCGACGTCGTCTATCACCTGCTGTCGCCGAAGCAGAACGCGCGCATCCGCGTGAAGGTCGAGACCGACGAAGCCACGCCGGTCCCCTCGATCATCGGGGTGTTTCCGGGCGCCGACTGGTTCGAGCGCGAAACCTACGATCTCTACGGCGTCCTGTTCACCGGCCATCCCGACATGCGGCGCATCCTCACTGATTACGGTTTCGAGGGGCATCCGCTGCGCAAGGACTTCCCGCTGACCGGATTCGTCGAGGTGCGCTACGACGACGAGCAGAAGCGCGTCGTTTACGAGCCGGTCCGCCTCACGCAGGAATTCCGGAATTTCGATTTTCTCTCGCCGTGGGAAGGCGCCGATTACAAGCTGCCCGGCGACGAGAAGGCCGGCAACGGCAAGGGGGGCTGACGATGAAGCCCAGCCTCAAGCCCGGTCTCACTCATCGCCTGACGTTCCGCGTGCCGCAGAACAAAACAGTCCCGTTTCTTTATCCGGAAGCCGCCGAATTTCGGACCATGCCGCAGGTGCTCGCGACCGGATACATGGTCGGGCTGTTCGAGTGGGCATGCATCGAACTGATGCGCCCGCATCTCGATCGGGGCGAAGGCTCACTCGGCATCCATGTCGATTTCAGTCACGTCGCCGCGACACCGGCTGGGCTTACAGTGACGGTCGAAGCCGAATGCACCGCCGTGAACGGCCGGAAACTGTCGTTTCACGTGCGCGGCCATGACGGGGTCGATCTGATCGGAGAGGGCGAACACGAGCGCGCGGTCGTCGTGTGGGATAAATTCAATGCGCGTGTCGCCGATAAGGTCAAGGCCGCGATGGCTTTGTCCGCTTAAGGATCGATATGGCTGAACCCGCGCTTCGCAATTTCACGATCAATTTCGGGCCGCAGCATCCGGCGGCGCATGGCGTGCTGCGCCTCGTGCTGGAGCTGGACGGAGAGATCGTCGAGCGCGTGGACCCGCATATCGGGCTCCTGCACCGGGGAACCGAGAAGCTGATCGAGCAGAAGACCTATCTGCAGGCGATTCCGTATTTCGACCGGCTCGACTATGTCGCCCCGATGAACCAGGAGCACGCGTTCTGCCTTGCGGCGGAAAAGCTCCTGGGCCTCGAAGTGCCGAAGCGCGCGCAGTTGATCCGCGTCCTGTTCTGCGAAGTCGGCCGCCTGTTGTCGCATCTTCTCAACGTGACCACGCAGGCGATGGATGTCGGCGCGCTCACGCCTCCGCTCTGGGGATTCGAGCCGCGCGAACAATTGATGGTGTTCTACGAGCGCGCCTCCGGCTCGCGCATGCACGCGGCCTATTTTCGCGTGGGCGGCGTGCATCAGGATCTGCCGCCGAAGCTGCTCGACGACATGTGGAACTGGTGCGATCCGTTCCTCGCGCGTCTTGAGGACATCGACGCGCTGCTCACCGGCAACCGCATCTTCAAGCAGCGCAACGTGGACATCGGAATCGTCAAGATCGAGGACGCCTGGGCCTGGGGCTTTTCCGGCGTGATGGTGCGCGGCTCGGGCGCTGCATGGGACCTGCGCAAGGCGCAGCCCTACGAATGCTATTCCGAGCTCGATTTCGATATCCCGGTCGGCAAGAACGGAGATTGCTACGATCGCTATCTCATCCGCATGGAGGAGATGCGCCAGTCGGTCCGCATCATGAAGCAGTGTCTCGAAAAGCTGCGCTCGCCCGAGGGTCAAGGGCGCGTCACGGCCGATGACAACAAGATCGTGCCGCCGAGGCGCGGCGAGATGAAGAAGTCGATGGAAGCGCTGATCCATCACTTCAAGCTCTACACCGAGGGTTTCCACGTTCCCGCGGGCGAAGTCTACGCCGCGGTGGAAGCGCCGAAAGGTGAATTCGGCGTCTATCTCGTCGCCGACGGCACCAACAAGCCTTACAAATGCAAGATTCGCGCACCCGGATTTGCGCACATGCAGGCGATGGATTTTCTCTGCCGGGGGCACATGCTCGCGGACGTCTCGGCCATTCTCGGCTCGATCGACATCGTGTTCGGGGAGGTCGACCGCTGATGGCTACGCGTCGTCTCGCTTCCGCCGATCTCCAGCCGAAAGAATTTTCCTTCTCGGCGGAGAATCTCGCCTGGGCGAAAAAACAGCTCGCGAAATATCCCGACGGCCGTCAAGCCTCGGCAGTGATCCCGCTGCTATGGCGCGCGCAGGAGCAGGTTGGCGGATGGGTGCCGGAGGTGGCTATTCGCTATGTCGCCGACTTCCTGAGCATGGCCTATATCCGCGTGCTCGAAATCGCGACCTTCTACACGATGTTCAATCTCGCGCCGGTCGGCCGCCATCATGTCCAACTCTGCGGGACGACGCCGTGCCGGCTGCGTGGGGCCGAGAAGCTGATTGAGGTCTGCGAGGAACGCATCGGGCATCAGTTCGACGTGACGTCGGACGGTGCTTTGTCGTGGGTCGAGGTCGAGTGCCTCGGCGCGTGTGTGAATGCGCCGATGGCGCAGATCAATTACGACTATTACGAAGACCTAACGCCCGAAAGCTTTGCGAAGATCCTCGACGACCTCGCCGCTGGCAAGACAGTGAAGCCCGGACCGCAGATCGACCGGCAATTCTCCGCACCGGTCGGAGGGCCGAAGACGCTGACCGATGCGTCGCTCTACGCCCAGCAGGCGTCGAAGAAGAAAGCCGGGCAGCCTCCGCTGACCGACAGCAAGGCAAAGAAGCCGACCGAATCCGCGAATGTCCGCGAGGCGCCGATGCCGACGACCTCGATCGGCGATTCAAGCGGCAAGGGACGCAAGTGATGCTCGCTGACAAGGATCGCATCTTCAGGAATCTCTACGGCCTGCACGATTGGGGCCTTGATGGCGCGCGCGCGCGCGGATCGTGGGACGGCACCAAGGCGATCCTCGAGCGCGGGCGCGATGCGATCATCAAGGAGATGAAGGATTCCGGACTGCGTGGACGCGGCGGCGCCGGATTCCCGACCGGCCTGAAATGGTCCTTCATGCCGAAGGAATCCAAGGACGGCCGCCCAAGCTACCTTGTCGTCAACGCCGACGAATCCGAACCCGGCACCTGCAAGGACCGTGAGATCATGCGGCACGATCCGCATCTGCTGGTCGAGGGCTGCCTGCTCGCAGGCTTCGCGATGGGAGCGATCGCGGCCTACATCTATGTGCGCGGCGAATTCATCAGGGAACGGGAACGGCTGCAGGCCGCAGTCGATCAGGCTTACGAGGCGAAACTGATCGGCAAGAACAACGTCCATGGGTACGATTTCGACATCTACGTGCACCATGGCGCGGGCGCTTATATCTGCGGCGAGGAGACGGCGCTTCTCGAAAGCCTCGAAGGCAAGAAGGGCATGCCGCGGCTGAAACCGCCGTTCCCGGCCAATGTCGGTCTCTATGGCTGTCCGACAACTGTGAACAACGTAGAATCGATCGCCGTTGCGCCGGACATCCTGCGGCGCGGCGCGGCGTGGTTCTCCTCGTTCGGTGCACCGAACAATGTCGGCACCAAGCTGTTTTGCATCTCCGGCCACGTGAACACCCCGTGCAACGTGGAAGAGGCGATGAGCATTCCGTTCCGCGAACTCATCGAGAAGCACGCCGGCGGCGTGCGCGGCGGTTGGGATAATCTGAAAGCGGTGATCCCGGGCGGCTCGTCGGTGCGGATGGTCCCGGCGGCGCTGATCATGGACACGCCGATGGATTTCGACTCGCTGTCGAAGTTGCGGTCAGGGCTCGGCACCGCGGCCGTGATCGTGATGGACAAATCAACCGACCTGATCCGCGCGATCGCGCGCATCTCCTATTTCTACAAGCACGAGAGCTGCGGCCAGTGTACGCCGTGCCGCGAAGGCACGGGCTGGATGTGGCGTGTGCTGACGCGCATGGCGGAAGGCCGCGCCCACAAACGCGAGATCGACCTTCTGCTCGATGTGACCAAGCAGGTCGAAGGGCATACCATCTGCGCGCTCGGCGACGCGGCAGCGTGGCCGATCCAGGGTCTGATCGCTCATTTCCGCCACGAGATCGAAGAGCGGATCGACCAGTATTCAGCGCGCGCGAGTCATGAGCCTCAAATGGTGGCCGCGGAGTGAGCCATGTCGTTCGATACGCCGAGCCTGCGTTGCCGGGAATGCAAGTTCTGGTGGCCGCTTCCGCATGGTGGGGTCGTGGCAAGCCGGGAGAAATCGGTGCGCGGCCAATGCCGACGTTACGCGCCGCCGGCGTACCTGATCGGCTCGAGCGAGCCGGACGTCGGCAACATCCGCAGGCCGATGTGGGCGGTGGTGGCCAAGGAAGACTGGTGCGGCGAGTTCATTCACCGCGCGGGTGTGTGAGCGAGTTGATGACGAGCGCAGATCAAACCAAGGCGGACGTGCTAATCGTCGACAGCGGCGAGGGCAAGCATCTCGCCCAATTCAACATCGCGCGCATCCGCTATCCGCTCGACGATCCGCGCATGAAGGAGTTTGTCGACAACGTCGAGCGCATCAACGGCCTTGCCGAGAAGATCGACGGTTTCGTCTGGCGTCTGCAGGACGAGAGCGGGCACGCGATGAACATGCGCGTTTACGACGATCCGCGAGTCCTGCCGAATTTGACAGTGTGGGAAAATGTGGAGGCGCTGGAGCGCTTCGTTTTCAAGACGGCGCATAATCGCTTCTACATGCGCCGTGCAGATTGGTTCGAGCCGATCGATCTGCCTCTGGTGCTGTGGTGGGTTGCACCAGGCGAACGGCCATCGTTAGAGGAGGGCGTCGCGCGTCTCGACCGGCTCAAGTCTCAAGGTCCAAACGAAGATGCTTTCCTGTGGGAGAACGTCGCGCGGGCCAATGCCTGGAAGGACGCGCGCGGCCAAAGTGTCAACGAGCATGCAGCATGACCAAAGTCCTCATTGACGGCATCGAGATCGACGTCCCGCCGGAATACACGCTGCTGCAGGCTTGCGAGGCAGCGGGCGCGGAAATCCCGCGTTTTTGCTTCCACGAGCGGCTGTCGATCGCCGGCAATTGCCGCATGTGCCTGATCGAGGTGAAGGGAGGGCCGCCGAAGCCGGTCGCTTCCTGCGCGCAGAATATCCGCGACCTTCGTCCGGGCCCGAACGGCGAGCCGCCGCAGATGTTCACCAAAACGCCGATGGTGAAGAAAGCGCGCGAAGGCGTGATGGAGTTCCTCCTGATCAACCATCCGCTCGATTGTCCGATCTGCGATCAGGGCGGAGAGTGCGACCTGCAGGACCAGGCGATGGCCTACGGCGTCGACACCTCTCGTTATTGGGAGAACAAGCGCGCGGTCGAGGACAAGTATATCGGGGCGCTGGTCAAGACCTCGATGAACCGCTGCATCCACTGCACGCGCTGCATCCGCTTCACCACCGAAGTGGCCGGCGTGCCCGACCTCGGCGCGATTGGTCGCGGCGAGGATATGGAGATCACGACCTATCTCGAAAGCGCGATGACCTCGGAGCTGCAGGGCAACGTGGTCGATCTCTGCCCGGTCGGCGCACTGACGTCGAAGCCCTACGCCTTCGCCGCGCGGCCGTGGGAACTGGGCAAGACCGAGTCCATCGACGTCATGGACGCGGTCGGCTCGGCCATCCGCATCGACACGCGCGGCCGCGAGGTCATGCGCATCCTGCCGCGCGTCAACGAGGACGTGAACGAGGAGTGGATTTCCGACAAGACGCGCCACGTCGTCGACGGGCTGCGCACGCAGCGCCTCGACCGGCCCTATCTGCGGGTCAACGGACGGCTGCAGCCCGCCTCCTGGGACGAGGCCTTTGCCGCGATCGCCGGCAAGATTGCGACCGCTCAACCCGGCCGCATCGGCGCGATCGCGGGCGACCTCGCGACCGTCGAGGAGATGTTCGCGCTGAAGGACCTGATGAACCGCATCGGCTCGGCCAATATCGATGCGCGGCAGGACGGCTCGATGATCGATCCGCGCTGGGGCCGAGGCGCCTATCTGTTCAACGCGACCATCGCCGGGATCGAGAAGGCCGATGCGCTGCTGATCGTCGGCTGCAATCCACGCAAGGAAGCGTCAGTTCTGAATGCGCGCATCCGCAAGCGCTGGCGCATGGGTCATTTCCCGATCGCGACGATTGGGGAGAAGGTCGATCTGACTTATCCCTATCATTATCTCGGTGCCGGACCGGATTCACTCGCCGAGCTTGCAGCAGGCAAGGGCGATTTCGCCGAAATTCTGAAAAAGGCGGAACGCCCGCTGGTGATCGTCGGCGAGGCTGCGCTCGCGCGTGTAGATGGGCCGCGGATCGCCTCGATGGTGGCGGCGATCGCGCGCGACTGCGGAGCGATCAAGGACGGCTGGAACGGGTTCTCGGTGTTGCATCATGCAGCATCGCGGGTCGGCGCGCTCGATATTGGCTTCGTGCCGGGGCAAGGCGGACATGGCGCGCTTGGCATTGCCAATGACAGCGATGTTGTCTTCCTGCTCGGGGCTGACGAACTCGATATCGCGCCTGGTGCTTTCGTCATCTATATCGGCACTCATGGCGACCGCGGCGCGCATCGCGCCGACGTCGTGTTGCCGGGGGCGGCCTATCCGGAAAAGTCAGGGGTCTATGTGAACACGGAAGGGCGCGTCCAAATGTCGGAACGCGCCTCCTTCCCGCCGGGTGACGCGCGTGAGGATTGGGCGATCATCCGCGCTCTCTCCGACAAGCTGCGGGCAAAACTTCCCTACGATTCTCTCGTCCAGCTTCGCACTGCAGTCGGTGCTGCGCATCCGCATATGCTGCGCATCGGCCAGATCACGCCAGCGGATCCGCGTGACGTGTCGCGCCTCGCCGACATCGGGGGTAAGCCGGACAAGGCGCCGTTCGAAAGCGGCATCGAAGATTTCTACCTCACCAACCCGATCGCGCGTGCATCCGCGGTCATGGCTGAATGTTCGGTCATTGCCGAAGGCCGTTCTGCGCTGACGGCGGCGGAGTGAGCGATGACTGAACTCTGGACCAGCTATCTTTGGCCTTTGATCGTGATGGTGGCGCAGAGCCTGATGCTCCTCGTCATCCTGCTGGTCGCCATCGCCTATGTTCTCTACGCCGACCGCAAGATCTGGGCGGCGGTTCAGATCCGTCGTGGCCCGAACGTCGTCGGCCCGTGGGGGCTGTTCCAGTCTTTCGCCGATCTCATCAAATTCGTGCTCAAGGAGCCGGTCATTCCCGCCGGCGCGAACAAGGGTGTGTTCCTTCTGGCGCCTCTCGTGACAACCGTGCTCGCGCTCGCCGCCTGGGCGGTGATCCCGGTGAATGCGGGATGGGTGATTGCCGACATCAACGTCGGGATCCTTTACATCTTCGCGATCTCCTCGCTCGGCGTTTACGGCATCATCATGGGTGGCTGGGCGTCCAATTCCAAATATCCGTTCCTCTCCGCGCTTCGCTCGGCGGCGCAGATGGTGTCGTACGAGGTCTCCATCGGGTTCGTCATCATCACGGTGCTGCTCTGCGTCGGTTCGCTCAATCTCTCGGACATCGTAGAGGCGCAGAACGGACGCTACGGTTTGCTGAACTGGTATTGGCTCCCGCTGTTTCCGATGTTCGTAATCTTCTTCGTGTCGGCACTGGCCGAGACGAACCGTCCTCCCTTCGATCTGGTCGAAGCCGAATCCGAGCTCGTCGCAGGCTTCATGGTCGAATACGGCTCCGCGCCCTACATGATGTTCATGCTCGGCGAATACGTCGCCATCGCCACGATGTGTGCGATGGGGACGATCCTGTTCCTCGGCGGATGGCTGTCGCCGGTGCCGGTCGTTCCATTCACCTGGGTGCCGGGCGTGGTCTGGTTCACGCTGAAGGCGTTGTTTCTGTTCTTCCTGTTCGCCATGGTGAAGGCTGTTGTACCGCGGTATCGCTACGACCAATTGATGCGGCTCGGCTGGAAGGTGTTCCTGCCGATCTCGCTCGCGATGGTCGCAATCGTCGCCGGTGTCCTTCAATATGGCGGCCTGGCGCCGAAGTGAGGGCACGATGAAACTCGACCAAGCGGCGCGCGCGATCTTCCTCAAGGAATTTGTTCAGGCGTTCTTTCTGGGGATGCGCTACTTCTTCAAGCCGAAACCGACCATCAATTATCCGTTCGAGAAGAATCCGATCTCGCCGCGTTTCAGGGGCGAGCACGCCTTGCGACGCTACCCGAATGGCGAAGAGCGCTGCATTGCATGCAAGCTGTGCGAGGCCATCTGTCCGGCACAGGCCATCACCATCGAAGCAGGACCGCGCCGTAATGACGGCACGCGCCGCACTACGCGCTATGACATCGACATGGTGAAGTGCATCTATTGCGGCCTGTGTCAGGAAGCCTGTCCGGTCGACGCCATCGTTGAAGGGCCGAATTTCGAATTCGCAGTGGAGACCCGTGAGGAACTTCTTTACGACAAGGAGCGCCTGCTCGCGAACGGGGACCGTTGGGAGCGCGAGATCGCCCAGAATATCGCGCTCGACGCGCCGTATCGGTGACGTGATGATCCTGCCCGCTCTTTTCTTCTATCTCTTTGCCGGCGTGTGCATCGCGTCCGCCTTCATGGTGATCGCTGCGCGCAATCCGGTTCATTCCGTTCTGTTTCTCATCCTCGCCTTCGTCAACGCGTCGGGACTGTTCCTGCTCCTTGGCGCCGAATTTCTCGCGATGATGCTGATCGTCGTTTATGTCGGTGCGGTCGCGGTGCTGTTTCTGTTCGTCGTGATGATGCTCGACGTGGATTTTGCCGAATTGCGTTCCGGCTTTTTGCAATATCTGCCGGTTGGGGCGCTGGTAGGCGCGGTCTTCCTCGCCGAAATCCTGCTGGTCGTCGGGGCGTGGAGCATCGGACCGGGCATCCCGCGCGTGATCGCAGCACCGACCCCACCGATCGGGGATATCAGCAACACCGAGGCCATCGGCCTCGTCCTTTACACGCGATATCTCTATTTCTTCCAGGCGGCGGGCCTCGTGCTGCTGGTCGCGATGATCGGGGCCATTGTGCTGACGCTGCGGCACCGCGAGAACGTCAAGCGCCAGAGCATATCGGCACAGGTCGCGCGCACGCCGGACATGTCGATCGAAGTCCGCCAGGTCAAATCGGGGCAGGGGATCTGACATGACCATCGGTCTTGGCCATTACCTGTCGGTCGCTGCGATCCTGTTCACGCTCGGGATTTTCGGTATTTTCCTCAACCGCAAGAACGTCATCATCATCCTGATGTCGATCGAGCTGATCCTGCTGTCGGTCAACCTCAATCTGGTGACGTTCTCAAGCTTCCTCGGCGATATCGTCGGACAGATATTCGCGCTTCTGGTTCTGACCGTCGCGGCTGCGGAGGCTGCGATCGGACTTGCCATTCTCGTCGTGTATTACCGCAACCGTGGCTCGATCGCGGTCGAAGACATCAACCTGATGAAAGGCTGACGCGCGATCCGCGCGCGCGTTCGGAGACATAACGGATGTATCAGGCGATCGTCTTCCTTCCGCTCATCGGCGCCATCATCGCCGGCGCGATCTCGTTGTGGGGCGCAGCCCGCCGGTATCCTGGTGGAGAGACGAGACACGGCGCGGAGGACCACGCGTCGCATCCCGTGGACGAAAGCCATACGCATGGCGCGCCATCGGTGAACGCAAGCTCGGTGATCCACCATGCGCACGATGAACACCAGGAGCACGGCCCGGCGGCAGAAGGCTCGCGCGCGGCGGAGGTGGTCACAACGGGTCTTTTGTTCGTGGCGATGGTGTTGTCCTGGTTCGCCTTCTACAGCGTGGGGATCGCACATCACCCGGAACGCGTTTCGCTGTTCACCTGGATCCTGTCCGGCGACCTGAAGGTCGATTGGGCCTTGCGCATCGATACGCTGACCGCCGTGATGCTGGTGGTCGTGACGACAGTGTCCGCGCTCGTGCACCTTTATTCGATCGGCTACATGCACGAAGACCCCTATCGGCCGCGCTTCTTTGCCTATCTGTCGCTTTTCACATTCGCGATGCTTGCGCTCGTGACGTCGGACAATCTTGCCCAGCTCTTTTTCGGGTGGGAGGGCGTCGGTCTTGCGAGCTATCTGCTGATCGGATTCTGGTACCATAAGCCGGAGGCGAACGCGGCAGCGATCAAGGCCTTCGTCGTCAACCGCGTTGGCGATTTCGGCTTTGCGCTTGGCATCTTCGCCGTGTTCATGATGCTGAATTCGATCGACTTCGACATCATCTTCGCGGGCGCTCCGGGGCTCACCGGCAAAACGATCGATTTCTTCGGACTTAAGGCTGACGCGCTCACGCTCATCTGCGTGTTCCTGTTCATGGGGGCGATGGGCAAGTCCGCGCAATTCCTGCTGCACACATGGCTGCCGGATGCGATGGAAGGGCCGACGCCGGTGTCGGCGCTGATCCATGCCGCCACGATGGTGACGGCGGGCGTGTTCATGGTGGCGCGGCTGTCGCCGCTGTTCGAATTGTCTCCGGGGGCGCTGACCTTCGTCACGTTCATCGGCGGAACTACGGCGTTCTTCGCCGCGACCGTCGGCCTCGTGCAGAACGATATCAAGCGCATCGTCGCATATTCAACATGCTCGCAGCTTGGCTACATGTTCGTCGCAATGGGGACGGGTGCGTACTCTGTCGGCATGTTCCACCTGTTCACGCATGCTTTCTTCAAAGCGTTGCTGTTCCTGGGCTCCGGCTCCGTGATCATGGCAATGCATCACGAGCAGGACATCCGTGCCATGGGCGGACTGCGCAAGAAGATCCCACTGACCTACACGGCGATGGTGATCGGTACACTTGCGCTGACCGGCTTCCCGCTCACTGCGGGTTATTTCTCAAAGGATGCGATCATCGAGGCCGCCTTTTCGGCGCACAATCCGATGGCGCTCTACGCCTTCATCATGACCGTGGTCGCGGCTGGCCTAACATCGTTTTATTCGTGGCGGCTGATCTTCAAGACGTTCCATGGCGAGCCGCACGACCGCAAGCATTATGACCACGCGCACGAAAGTCCGCTGGTGATCCTTATCCCGCTCGGAGTTCTCGCGGCCGGGTCGATCCTTGCAGGCCTGCCGTTCAAGGATCTGTTTGCCGGTCACGGCGTAGAAGAGTTTTTTCACGAGTCACTGAAGTTCGGCGAAAACAATCACATTCTGGAAGAGATGCACCACGTTCCCTGGACGATTGCCTGGTTGCCGACGCTGATGATGGCATTGGGCTTCCTTGTCGCCTGGCAATTCTACATCCGCAATCCGGGCCTGCCGATCGAACTCGCTCGCCAGCACGCAGTGCTGTACCGCTTCCTGCTCAACAAGTGGTATTTCGACGAAATCTACGACGTGATCTTCGTGCGTCCGGCCAAGTGGCTGGGGCGCGCCTTGTGGAAGGGCGGCGACGGCTGGCTGATCGACGGCTTCGGGCCTGACGGAGTGTCGTCGCGCGTGCTCGATGTAACCCGCAACGTCGTGCGCCTGCAGACCGGTTATCTCTACCACTACGCTTTCGCGATGCTGATTGGGGCCGCCGCATTCATCACCTGGTTCATGTTCGCCGGAGGGGTGCGCTGATGGCGAGCTGGCCGATCCTGTCGATCACGACCTTCCTGCCGCTCGCGGGCGTTGCGTTTATCCTGATGCTGCGCGGCGAGGGTGAAGCAGCGAAGCGCAATGCGCGCTGGGCCGCCCTATGGACGACGCTTGTCACATTCGCGGTATCGCTTGTGCTCGTGCAGCGCTTCGATCCGTCCTCGCCGGAATTCCAGTTCGTCGAGAAGGCGCGTTGGTTGAGCGGAACCAGCAACTATCACATGGGGGTCGATGGCATCTCGCTGCCCTTCGTGATCCTCACCACCGCGCTGATGCCCTTCTGCATCGCAGCGTCCTGGCGCGCGATCGACACGCGCGTGAAGGAATACATGATCGCGTTTCTCGTTTTGGAAACGCTTATGATCGGCACCTTTTCGGCGCTCGATCTCGTGCTGTTCTACCTCTTCTTCGAAGGCGGCCTGATCCCGATGTTTCTGATCATCGGCGTGTGGGGCGGCCCGCGCCGGGTGTATGCGAGCTTCAAGTTCTTCCTCTACACGCTGCTCGGTTCGGTGCTGATGTTGCTCGCCATCATGGCGATGTACTGGAATGGCGGCACGACCGAGATTCCGGCGCTGATGCGGCACGGCTTCCCGCACACGCTGCAGACATGGGCGTGGCTCGCTTTCTTTGCGTCCTTCGCGGTGAAGATGCCGATGTGGCCGGTTCACACTTGGCTACCCGACGCGCATGTTGAGGCGCCGACCGCGGGCTCCGTCATCCTAGCTGCGATCCTTTTGAAAATGGGCGGCTACGGTTTCCTGCGCTTCTCGCTGCCGATGTTCCCGCTCGCCTCGGCCGATTTCGCCCCATTGGTCTTCGCGCTGTCGGTCATCGCGATCATCTATACGTCGCTCGTCGCGCTGATGCAGGAAGACGTGAAAAAGCTGATCGCGTATTCGTCGGTCGCGCATATGGGCTTCGTCACCATGGGCATCTTTGCGGTCACCGCACAAGGGGTCGGCGGCGGCATCTTCCAGATGGTGTCGCACGGCATCGTCTCGGGCGCTTTGTTCCTGTGCGTCGGTGTCGTCTACGACCGCATGCATACGCGTGAGATCGCGGCCTATGGCGGTCTGGTTGAGCGGATGCCTCTTTACGCCTGCGCATTCCTCGTCTTCACGCTGGCCAATGTCGGCTTGCCGGGGACATCCGGCTTCGTCGGCGAGTTTTTGACGCTGCTCGGGACCTTCAAGGTCAATATCCCGGTCGCGACGCTTGCGACGCTCGGCGTGATCCTGTCGGCGGCCTACGCGCTCTGGCTTTACCGCAAGGTGATTTTTGGGCGCCTCGAAAAACCGAGCCTGCAACACATTCGCGATCTCGGAATTCGGGAGATGGCAATCCTCGTGCCGCTGGTCGCGCTCACGATCCTGTTCGGCGTCTATCCGAAACCCATCCTGGACATGTCTTCGGCATCCGTGAATGCGCTGGTCGCGAATTACGAGCGGGCCATTGCCGTTAAGCGCGCTGACTTGTCTCTTCCGGCCGTGCGGACCCAGCAATGACCCCTTACGCGCTTCCAGCCCTTTTGCCTGCTGCGCCTGAGCTTCTGCTCGCCGCCGGCGCATTGACCCTCCTGATGTTGGGGGCCTTCCGTGGCGAGCGTTCCGCGCCTGTCGTCGATCTTGGCGCGATCCTGCTCTTGGTCGCCGCTGCGGCTATCGTGCTGATGCTGCCGGCGGGCAAGCTCACGACCTTTGGTGCTGGATTCGTTGTCGACGATTTTGCCCGCTTCCTGAAGGTCCTTGCCTTTGTCGGTTCGGCCGCAGCGATCCTCATGTCGCAGACGTATTTCGCGCGCGAGAAACAGCGCAGGTTTGAATATCCGGTGCTGATCCTGCTCGCGACGGCCGGCATGGGCATGATGATATCGGCCGGCGACCTGATCGCGCTCTATCTTGGCCTCGAGCTGATGAGTCTGTCGCTTTATGTCGTTGCCGCAAGTCAGCGCGACTCCGTGCGCTCGACCGAGGCGGGGCTGAAATATTTCGTTCTCGGCGGTCTGTCGTCCGGGATGCTGCTTTACGGTTGTTCGCTCATTTACGGTTACACCGGCAGCGTCAGTTTTCCCGCGATTGCGCAGGGCGCAGCGCAAGGCGGACTTGGAATTCTGTTTGGGCTGGTCTTTCTGTTCGTCGGCCTATGCTTCAAGGTCTCGGCCGTGCCGTTCCACATGTGGACGCCAGACGTTTATGAGGGTGCGCCGACACCTGTCACCGCCTTCTTCGCCGCCGCACCGAAGGTCGCAGCCATCGCGCTGTTCATGCGTGCCGCGCACAACGCGTTCCCGACCATCGTGGTGCAATGGCAGCAGATCCTGGTCTTCGTTTCGATCGCCTCGATGGCGCTTGGTGCGTTCGCCGCCATCGGCCAGCGCAACATCAAGCGACTGATGGCGTATTCCTCGATCGGTCATATGGGCTTCGCGTTGGTCGGACTTGCCTCCGGGACGCCTGAAGGCGTGCAGGGAGTGCTGGTCTATATCGCCATCTATCTGGCGATGACGCTCGGCACGTTCGCCTGCATCCTGTCGATGCGACGCGACTGGCGCATGGTCGAGGAGATTTCGGACTTGTCTGGTCTCGCGCGGACTAATCCGGCGATGGCGTTCTTTCTTGCGATGCTTTTGTTTTCGCTCGCCGGCATTCCACCGCTCGCGGGATTCTTCGCGAAATATTACGTGTTCCTCGCCGCCATCAAGGCCGGGCTTTTCACGCTCGCGGTGATTGGCGTGCTGGCCAGTGTCGTGGGCGCCTATTATTACCTGCTGATCGTGAAGACGATGTATTTTGACGAACCGCAGAAGGCGTTCGAGCCGATGCCGCGCGAACAGGTCGCGGTGCTGGCTGTGTGCGGATTGTTCAATCTCCTTTACTTCGTCTACCCGGCTCCCTTGATCGACGCCGCGGGCGTTGCGGCAAAATCGCTGTTCTGACGGATGGCATTCGCGCTGTCTGAACGCGCGCGGCAGGCGGGGCACCGGATCCTGTCTTTCGATGAGATTGGCTCCACGAATGCCGAGGCACTTCAGCGAGCGCGGGAGGGCGAACGCGGGCCACTCTGGGTCGTCGCGCGCCGTCAGACAGCCGGGCGGGGCAGGCGGGGCCGCGAATGGCAAACGCTCGACGGAAACCTCGCCGCGACTTTTCTGCGTTCGGTGCGCTGTTCAGCGTCGACGGCCGCGACGCTCAGTCTGGTTGCGGGCCTTGCAGTCCTGGAAGCACTGCAGACTTGCGCGCCCGGGCTCGATGTCACTCTAAAATGGCCGAACGACGTGACGGCTGGCGGCGCCAAGCTTGCCGGAATTCTGCTCGAGTCCGAATCTTTGGATAAGAGCGTGATCGCTGCGATCGGCATCGGCACGAATGTCGCGACTGCTCCGACGGGTTTGCCCTATCCTGCAACGTCAATTGGCATGCTTGGGCGGCACGTGACAGCAGAGCAGCTCTTTTCCGCTCTCACGGCCGCATGGATCGATCTAGAGTCTCTCTGGAGCGAAGGGCGCGGCATGGAGACCATCCGCTCGCTTTGGCTTCGTCACGCTGCCGGACTGGGTGCGCGCATCGCTGTGCAGGCCGGAAACCGTGAAATCCTGGGCATTTTCGATACGATCGACAGCGAAGGTCGTCTGATCGTCCGAACTGACGATGGGGCGTTACTGCCGATCGTTGCGGGCGAAGTCCACTTCGCGCGCAGCTCCGCTAAGGCAGGGGCGCATTGATGGCGGGCCAGCTTGTCTTCGCGCCGCTTGGCGGCGTCGGCGAGATCGGGATGAATCTGTCGATCTACGGGCTCGGCGATGCGCGGCGCCGCACGTGGATGGCCGTCGATCTCGGCGTCTCGTTTGCGTCGGAGGAGCACCTGCCGGGCGTCGATCTGATCCTGCCGGACATTCGCTTTCTGGTCGAGGAACGGAAAAATCTTGCGGGCCTCGTGCTCACCCACGCTCACGAGGACCATTTCGGGGCCATCCTCGATCTATGGCCGAAGCTGAAAGTTCCGATCTATGCGACGCCCTTCACCGCGGCCTTGCTCGAGGCCAAACAGAAGAGCGAGCCGGGCGCGCCGGAAATCCCGGTCAAGGTCATTCCACTCGGCGGCCGTTTCGACCTGGGTCCGTTCAATGTCGAACTTGTATCGGTCGCGCATTCGATCCCGGAATCGAACGCACTCATCATCCGAACGCCGCATGGCAACGTGCTCCATACCGGCGACTGGAAAATCGACCCGACGCCCGTGCTCGGCCAGCCGACCGACGAAGCGAAGTTGCGCGCTGCCGGGGAGGAGGGGGTACTGGCCGTCGTCGGAGATTCCACGAACGCCGTGCGCGAGGGTCGTTCGCCTTCGGAATCCGAAGTCGCGCGGACGCTAACGGACCTGATCAAATCCGCGCCGGCGCGCGTCGCGGTGACCACGTTTGCTTCGAATGTCGCGCGCATTCAGGCGGTGGCCGAAGCCGCGCGGGCCGCGGGCCGCGAGGTCGTCGTCGTCGGACGCGCAATGGAGCGCGTTATCCAGGTCGCGCGGGAGACCGGATATCTGGAAGGCGTTCAGGAATTTCGCGGCATCGATGTGTACGGTTATCTGCCGCCCGACAAGGTGGTCGCGTTATGCACCGGCAGCCAAGGAGAGCCACGCGCCGCGCTTGCGCGCATCGCGCAGGACGAACATCCCGACGTGACGCTCGGCAAGGGCGACCGCGTGATCTTCTCGTCCCGTACGATCCCGGGAAATGAGAAGGCGGTCGGTCGGGTCCTCAACGGACTGATCGAACAGGGCATCGAGGTGATCACCGATCGTACCCATCTGGTCCACGTGTCGGGCCATCCGCGGGTCGCGGAAATGGAGGAGATGCTTGGCTGGGTGAAACCGCAAATCCTGGTACCCGTGCACGGCGAGGCGCTGCATCTGTCCGAGCATGCCGCAATCGGACGCCGGCTTGGCATCGGGCAGATCGTCGTATGCCGAAACGGGGATTTACTGCAGCTAGCGCCGGGCCGCGCGGGCGTTGTGGACGAATTGCCGGCTGGCCGCGTTTACAAGGATGGAAAGCTCCTGGTGCCGGCAGAGGGCAAGACGGTCTCCGAGCGCCGCCGTTTGAGCTTTGCCGGAATGATCTCGGTGGCGCTCGCTGTCAGCGACAAGGGGGCGCTGGTCGCCGACCCCGAGATCGAGGCCATCGGCATTCCGGAATCGGGAGCCGGGGGAGAGAACCTTGCAGAGATCGTGCATGATACTGTGCTCGACACGGTCGAGACGCTGCCCAAGGCGCGGCGGCGCGATCCCGACGAAGTTGCCGAATCCGTTCGGCGGGCGGTCCGTTCGGCGGTCGCGCAGCACTGGGGCAAGAAGCCGGTGTGTCATGTGCATGTGCTGGTGGTTTAGGCGGGCAGGGAGTTTTGTATGATCGGACGCCTCAATCACGTCGCCATCGCGGTTCGCGACATCGCCAAGGCCTCGCAGCTATATCGTGGCGCGCTGGGCGCGGAGGTCTCTGCAGCCGTGCCGCAGCCCGATCACGGCGTCACGACCGTGTTCGTAACTTTGCCGAACACCAAGATCGAATTTCTCGAACCGCTTGGAGCGGATTCTCCGATCGAGAAATTTCTGGAGCGCAATCCCGACGGCGGCATCCATCACATCTGCTACGAGGTCGATGACATCATCGCCGCGCGCGACAAGCTGAAGGCGGACGGCGCGCGCGTGCTCGGCAGCGGCGAGCCGAGGATCGGCGCACACGGCAAGCCCGTGCTGTTCCTTCATCCGAAGGATTTTCTCGGCACGCTGGTCGAACTGGAACAGGCGTGACCCGGCATGCAGCTTTCGACGGCGATCGCGATCTATTTTCTCATCTGGTGGATCACGCTGTTCGCGGTGCTGCCGTTCGGCGTGCGCTCGCAGGGCGAGGCGGGGGAGGTGGTGCCCGGAAGCGATCCAGGCGCGCCGGTGATCCCTGCGCTGCGCCGGAAGCTGGTATGGACGACGATCGTTGCATCCATATTGTTCGCGGCGTTTTACGTCGCGTATTCGCGACAGCTGGTCACGCTGAACCAACTTGCGACCCTGTTCGGGCTGTTGCGCTAGGCGCCCCACTGGGTTCCATTCTTCAATTTTACGAAAATGCCGTGGGAATTTTGCCTGCAAGTCCGGCAGGGGGCGACGGAACCTGCAGACTCCTTTTTGCGTTGAGGCTCGCCAAAATGGGAGCGACCCAGATGCCAAACGCCCGATATTTCATCGTCCAGCACGACGAAGAATGGCTCATCAAGTACGATGACGAGGAGTTCGGCCCTTATCTGACCCAGAAGGAGGCCATGCTTTTCGCTGTCGACGCCGCGCAGAAGCTTGGCGAGTATGGCGGAGCCAATGCTGAAGTCTGCCTGATGGGCGAAAACGGTCATTTCCGGCCCGAATGGACCTATGGCCGGGACGCGTATCCACCCCGTCTCTGAGCTGTCGGGGAACCGAAAAAACTTTGGTGGAACGGGGAACGACCCGATCTCCAGCGCGTTCACCGAACGAAGCGTGGCTCGACCCCGTCGGTCGCGCTCGCGCCGGGCAGTGTACACCCCTCCCCCCGACAGACGCTGTCCGGCGCTTTTCTTTTTAAATTCAACGACTTAAAAGAAAAGAGCAGGGCCAAGCCCTGCTCGAATTATTTCGACGCCCATCTTCGTTTGGATGAGGCGAAGGCGGCGCGTTGCGCTCGCGGTTTCCTCCCAAGACTTGGACCGTCCCGGCGCCTGACTTCTAGCCGATAGCCCCTTTTCTCAGCAAGAGGGGCCGACGGAGAATTTGCTCCTCCCGCGGCGGGGCCCGGCGACGCTTGTATTTTGCGAAGCGATCCGGTTTCACTCGCATATTCCGCAACAATTCGATTCCGGGCATCGCCAATGCGTCTATCGCGCTTCTTCCTGCCGATCCTGCGAGAAACACCGAAAGAGGCGGAGATCGTCTCGCACCGGCTGATGCTGCGTGCCGGCATGATGCGGCAGGAAGCCGCCGGCATTTACGCGTTTCTGCCGTTGGGTCTGCTGGTGCTGCGCAAGATCGAGCAGATCGTTCGCGAAGAGCAAAACCGTTCCGGTGCGATCGAGATGCTGATGCCGACGGTTCAATCGGCGGATCTTTGGCGCGAGAGCGGACGCTACGACGATTACGGCAAGGAGATGCTGCGCATCCAGGACCGTCACGAGCGGCAGATGCTCTACGGTCCGACCAACGAGGAGATGATCACCGAGATTTTCCGCGCCTATGTGCGGTCCTACAAGGATCTCCCGCTCAACCTTTATCACATCCAGTGGAAGTTCCGCGATGAGGTGAGGCCCCGCTTCGGACTGATGCGTGGACGCGAATTCCTGATGAAGGATGCTTATTCGTTCGACGTCGATCAGGCCGGTGCGCGGCATTCCTACAACAAGATGTTCGTCGCCTATCTGCGCACATTCGCGCGCATGGGGCTGAAGGCCATTCCGATGGTCGCGGACACGGGCCCGATCGGCGGCAATCTGAGCCACGAATTCATCATCCTCGCCGATACCGGCGAGAGCGAGGTGTTCTGCCACCGCGATTACCTGCAATTCGACACGCCTGGAGAGGACGTCGATTTCGACAACGTCGCAGACCTCCAGTCGCTCGTCGATAAATGGACCTCGCTCTATGCCGCGACGTCCGAAAAGCACGATGCGGCAGCGTATGGCCAATTGCCGCAGGCGGCACAGGTTTCCGCGCGCGGGATCGAAGTCGGCCATATTTTCTACTTCGGCACGAAATACTCCGAACCGATGAAAGCCGTCATCGCGGGCCCGGACGGGTCAGAGAAACCGGTCCATATGGGATCGTATGGGATCGGGCCAAGCCGCCTGGTCGCGGCGATCATTGAGGCCTCGCATGACGAGGCGGGAATCAAATGGCCGGAGGCAGTCGCCCCGTTCAAGGTCGCGATCCTGAACCTCAAGCAGGGCGACGGCGCGATCGACGCGATGTCGGAACGGCTCTATCGCGAGCTCTCGGGGAAGGGGATCGACGTGCTCTATCACGATCTCGATGAGCGCCCCGGCTCGAAATTCGCGACCACGGACCTAATCGGCATCCCGTGGCAAATTCTCATCGGGCCAAAGGGGCTCGCGGAAGGTAAGGTCGAGGTCAAGAAGCGTGCGGATGGCAGCCGGGAATTGATGACGCCGGAAGCCGCGATTGCGCGCCTTTCGTGACGGCGCTCCAACACCTGCCGAATTTTGTGCGCTTTCCCTGTAGGGCGGTAATCGGTTGTGGCGTGAAACCGCCAGAATCTGTTGAAATTCGTTCTTTGGGACAGACACGATGAACGAGCCGATCGGGACCCAGCCCTTCGCGCCTTTCGAATGGATGCTGGCGCTGCGCTATCTGCGGGCGCGGCGCAAAGAGGGCTTCATTTCCGTCATCGCCGGATTTTCGTTTCTCGGCATCATGCTCGGTGTTGCGACCCTCATCATCGTGATGGCGGTGATGAACGGATTCCGCAAGGAACTGCTCGACAAGATTCTGGGGCTCAACGGGCACCTGCTCATCCAGCCGCTCGACTCACCGCTCACCGATTGGCAGCAAGTCGCCGAACGGATTTCCGGCGTCGCCGGAGTGAGACTTGCCGCGCCGATCGTGGAAGGGCAGGCGCTTGCGTCCTCGCCGTTTCATTCCACCGGCGTCCTGGTCCGCGGCATCCGATCGGCGGATCTGATGAAGCTCCCTTCGATCGCCAACAACATCAAGCAGGGGACGCTCGAGGGATTCGACGAGGGGCAGGGGCTTGTGATCGGACGCAGGCTCGCGGATTCTCTTTCCTTGCGCGCGGGGGAAAACGTCACGCTCGTCGCGCCGCGTGGCGCGGTTACGCCGATGGGCACGACGCCGCGCATCAAGAGCTACAAGATCGCCGCCGTGTTCGAAATCGGCATGTCGGAATACGACGCAGCCTTCGTGTTCATGCCGTTGACAGAGGCGCAGGCCTATTTCAACCGATCGGGGGATGTGACCGCAATCGAGGTCTATACCGACAATCCCGACCGCATCCAGAATTTCCGAAAACCTGTCAGCGACGCGGCCAACCGCTCCATCTTCATGGTGGACTGGCGACAGCGCAACGCAACCTTCTTCAATGCGCTGCAGGTAGAGCGGAACGTGATGTTCCTGATCCTTACGCTGATCGTGCTCGTTGCCGCGCTCAACATCGTGTCCGGGCTGATCATGCTGGTGAAGGACAAGGGGCCGGATATCGCGATCCTGCGCACGATCGGAGCGACCCAGCGTGCGATCATGCGGGTCTTCCTGATCACCGGCGCTTCGATCGGCATTGCCGGCACGTTGCTGGGATTTCTCGTCGGCACGCTCGTTTGCCTGAAGATCGAGTCGATCCGCCAGTTCCTGTCCTGGCTGACATCGACCGAACTCTTTTCGCCTGAACTCTATTTCCTGTCGCGACTGCCCGCGATCATGGATCCAGCCGAAACTCTCGCCGTCGTGTTGATGGCCGTTATCTTGTCGCTGCTCGCGACGCTCTATCCGTCGTGGCGCGCCGCGCGTCTCGATCCGGTCGAAACGCTGCGGTACGGCTGAGCAGTCGAATGACGGACGAAGCCACAGACAACGACGCGCCGGTCCTTTATCTGCACGGGGTCGATCGGCACTATCGCCAGGGCGAGACCTCTCTCGACATCCTGAAGGGCGCGGAGCTCGGTGTGTGGCTTGGCCAGTCGGTCGCGCTGGTCGGTCCGTCCGGTGCAGGCAAGTCGACGCTTCTCCACATTGCCGGGTTGCTCGAGCATCCGGACGCCGGCGAGGTCTATATCGATGGCAACGGCACAAGCATTCTGCCGGACTCCGAGCGCACCCGCATTCGCCGCACCGAGATCGGTTTCGTTTATCAGGCACATCATCTCCTCGCGGAATTCTCCGCGGTGGAGAACGTGATGCTGCCGCAGATGGTGCGTGGGCTTTCCAAGCGAGAGGCCTACAGCCGCGCGTCCGATCTGCTGGCTTATCTCGGCCTGAAGGACCGCCTCACACATCGGCCGGCGGAATTGTCGGGCGGCGAACAGCAACGTGTCGCGATCGCCCGCGCGGTCGCGAACGCCCCCCGCATCCTTCTCGCCGACGAACCGACCGGCAATCTCGATCCCCATACCGCCGAGCACGTGTTCGACACGCTGCACCAGCTGGTGCGCGCATCAGGGCTCGCGGCCATCATCGCGACCCACAATCTTGACATCGCCAATCGCATGGACCGGCGCGTGACGATCCGCGAAGGGGCTGTCGTCGAGCTGGACTGAAAGTCGCGAATACCCGGCAGATCAGAGACTTGGACGTCCTGTCGAAGCCTCTTGACAAAGGAACAAAAAGAGAACTATGTTCCTCGTCCGTTCTTGGGAGGACATCATGTTTCGCGCGCTCGTGCAGGAAGCCGCAGCTCTGGCATCGCTGGCGCTGTTCATCGGAATGATTGCGATCTGGGCGCAGGTGCTCACCACACTCTGACCCCTTTGCTTTGGCGCCGCCTGGTCCTGGAAGCCCCATGCGGTGCCGTCTTTGCCCTCGAAGCCGGCCCACCCTCCGGCGACGTAGCGGGTGAGAGAGTGCAAGCGTTCGGTTCCGCACTCTCTCACCCAGCTCGTTTTTGTTCGGGCCCGCCTGAGGAAAGCGGGGCTGAAAAGGGGTTTCATCGAGGCGAGGGTGGACGTTGCCGCGTGTGACCCGCACCATCGGTCAAACGAACATTCGATTCGCGAGGACACCTTGGCCGGCGCAGGCTTCGTGCATCTGCACGTGCATTCTTCCTATTCGCTGCTCGAAGGCGCGCTCACCATCGCGCGCCTCGCCGAGCTTGCGAAGGCCGACCGCCAGCCAGCCGTGGCGCTGACCGACACCGACAACATGTTTGGTGCGCTGGAATTCTCCGAGAAGATGGCCGGCGTCGGAATTCAGCCCATCGTTGGGGCGTGCCTCGCGATCGACTTCGGCGATCAGGAACGCGATCCCCGCCACACCCATGTGAGGAAGTTTCCGCGCATTGTCCTGCTCGCGGCCCGGGAGGAGGGCTACCGCAGCCTGATGCGGCTCAACTCGCGCGCATTTCTCGAAACCCCGCCCAACGAGGCGCCGCACATCAAGCGCGACTGGCTTGACGGCGAGACGGACGGACTGATCGCGCTGACCGGCGGTCCGTCCGGATCGCTCGACGTCGCGCTTGCTTCCGGACAGGCCGACCTCGCGGCTGCGCGCTGCGAAGCGTTGCAGGGGCTGTTCGGCGACCGCCTGTACGTCGAATTGCAGCGACACGGCGCACCGCAGGAAAAGGTCTGCGAGCGTGCGCTGGTCGATCTCGCCTATGCGCGAGGGCTTCCGCTCGTCGCCACCAATGAGCCGTTCTTCGCCGCGCGCGAGGACTACGAGGCCCATGACGCGCTGATCTGTATCGCCGAAGGCCGCCTCCTGGCCGAGACCGAGCGGCGGCAGCTCACGCCGGAGCATCGCTTCAAGAGCAGGGCGGAGATGGTCGCGCTGTTCTCCGATTTGCCGGAAGCGGTCGCCTCGACCATCGAGATTGCGCAGCGCTGCTCATTCCGGCCGGTGACGCACGAGCCCATCCTGCCGCGTTTCTCGACCGGAGAAGGGATTGTCGACGAGGCTGCGGAATTGCGAAAGCGCGCCGAAAAGGGGCTCGCCCGACAGATCGCCGCGCACGGCGTGGCGCCGGGGTTCACGGAGGACGATTACCGCAAGCGGCTCGCCTTCGAGCTCGATGTGATCGGCGGGATGAAATATCCGGGCTACTTCCTGATCGTCGCGGACTTCATTCAGTGGGCCAAGGCGAAGGGAATTCCCGTCGGCCCCGGGCGCGGATCGGGCGCGGGCTCGCTCGTCTCCTATTCGCTCACGATCACAGATCTCGACCCGATCCGCTTCGGCCTTCTTTTCGAGCGCTTCCTCAATCCCGAGCGCGTGTCGATGCCCGACTTCGACGTCGATTTCTGCCAGAATCGGCGCGACGAGGTGCTGCGCTACGTGCAGGATCGCTACGGCCGCGATCAGGTCGCGCAGATCATCACCTTCGGCACGCTGCAGGCACGTGGCGTGCTGCGCGATGTCGGACGCGTTCTGGAAATGCCCTATGGGCAGGTCGACAAGCTGTGCAAGCTTGTGCCGCAGAACCCTGCCGCTCCGGTGACGCTAGCCAATGCGATCGATGGCGAGCCGAAATTGCAGGCCGAACGCGATTCAAATCCCGTTGTCGCGCGCGCCTTTTCGATTGCTCTGAAGCTTGAAGGGCTCACCCGCCATGCCTCGACGCATGCCGCGGGCATCGTGATCGGCGACCGCGCGTTGAGCGAGCTTGTGCCGCTCTACCGCGATCCGAAATCGGATATGCCGGTCACGCAGTTCAACATGAAGTGGGTCGAGCAGGCGGGCCTCGTCAAATTCGACTTTCTCGGCCTGAAAACGCTGACGGTCCTGCGCACCGCGGTCGATCTCGTGAAGCGGCGTGGCATCGAGATCGACCTCTCGGCGATCCCGCTCGACGACAAGAAAACCTACGACCTGCTTGCGCGCGCGGAAGCGGTCGGCGTGTTCCAGCTGGAAAGTGCCGGCATGCGGCGCGCGCTGCTCGACATGCGGCCGGACCGTTTCGAGGACATCATCGCGCTGGTCGCGCTCTATCGTCCGGGTCCGATGGCGAACATCCCGACCTATTGCGCACGCAAGCACGGGATGGAGAAGCCGGACTACATCCATCCGAAGCTCGAGCCGATCCTGAAGGAGACGTTCGGCGTCATCATCTATCAGGAACAGGTGATGCAGGCGGCGCAGATCCTTGCCGGCTATTCGCTCGGACAGGCCGATCTTCTGCGCCGCGCGATGGGCAAGAAGATCCGCAAGGAGATGCAGGCGCAGCGCGCCATCTTCGTCAAAGGCGCGGTGTCGAATGGCGTCGGCAAGGAGCAGGCGGACTCGATCTTCGATCTGCTCGAACGCTTCGCCGAATACGGCTTCAACAAGAGTCATGCGGCGGCCTACGCGCTGGTCGCCTACCAGACCGCCTATATGAAGGCGAATTATCCGGTCGAATTCATCGCGGCGTCGATGACGCTCGATATGGGCAATACCGACAAGCTTGCCGAATTCCGCGCCGAGGCCGAACGGCTCGGGATTACGGTGCGGCCACCTTCGATCAATCGTTCCGGCGTGTCGTTCGAGGTCGACGGCAACGTGATCCACTACGCGCTGGCTGCGCTCAAGGGCGTTGGCCATCAGGCGGTGGAATCCATCGTCGCAACGCGCGGAGAGCGGCCGTTCGAGAACCTTTCGGACTTTGCCGAGCGCATCAATCCGCGCGCGGTCAACAAGCGCGTGCTGGAAAGCCTTGCGGCGGCGGGCGCCTTCGAGGATCTGGAGCCGAACCGCGCGCGTTCGCATGCGGCCGTTGAATCGATGCTGTCGGTCGCCCAGCGCGCCCACGATTCCGCGACGCTTGGGCAGAACGAATTGTTCGGCGCCTCGGGAGCGCGCCAGACCTTGCCGCTGCCGCACGCCGAGCCGTGGCTGCCGGCCGAGCGGTTACGGCGCGAATATGAGGCGATCGGGTTCTTCCTGACCGGCCATCCGCTCGATGACTACGCAGCCGCGTTGAAGCGGCTGCAGGTGCAGTCCTGGTCCGATTTCTCCCGATCGGTGAAGAACGGCGTGAATGCGGGACGCACCGCGGCGACCGTCGTATCGCGCACCGAACGGCGCACCAAGACTGGCAACAAGATGGGCATCATCGGACTGTCCGACCCGACCGGGCATTACGAGGCGGTGATTTTCGCCGAAGGCCTGCAGCAATATCGCGACCTGCTCGAGCCCGGCACGGCGGTCTTGCTGTTCCTCTCTGCGGAAGCGCAAGGCGACGAGGTGCGTGCGCGCATCCAGTCTGTCGAGCGGCTCGATGCTGCGGCCGAGAAAATCCAGAAGAGCCTTCGCATTTTCGTTCGCTCGCCAGCACCCCTCGAAGGCATCACCAAGCGACTCGAACCGAAGGGGGATGGGGAGGTGAGCCTGACCCTGATCCTCGATGCGGGGACCGAAGTCGAGGTGAAGCTGCCCGGCCGATTCAAGGTGTCTCCGCAGATCGCGGGCGCGATCAAGGCCGTCCCGGGGGTCGTGGCGGTTGAAGCCGCCTGATTCCTGCGACTTTTCGAGGGTTTGCACTCCTCCTGTGCCTTGCTTCCGGACCCGGCGGCGGCTATATAGCGCGCCATCTCACACGCGGATTGTGGCTTTTGGCCCCGACAATGGGTCTGAAAAAGCCGTCCGGTGCGAAGGCATTTAGGCCCTCGCTCTCACATCCGCGGCGGACCAACCGGAGAAGTTGAATGGCGCTTCCTGAATTTTCCATGCGCCAGCTTTTGGAAGCTGGCGTGCATTTCGGCCATCAGGCCCACCGCTGGAACCCGAAGATGGGCAACTACATCTTCGGTACCCGCAACAACATCCATGTGATCGATCTCGCGCAGACGGTGCCGATGCTGCACCAGGCGTTGCAGGCGGTCAGCGACACCGTCGCAAAGGGCGGTCGCATTCTCTTTGTCGGCACCAAGCGGCAGGCGCAGGACGCCATCGCCGACGCCGCCAAGCGCTCGGCGCAGTACTACGTCAACTCGCGCTGGCTCGGCGGCACGCTGACCAACTGGAAGACCATTTCGGCGTCGATCCAGCGCCTGCGCAAACTCGATGAGATGCTCAATTCGGGCGAGGCCGGCGGCTACACCAAGAAAGAGCGCCTGACGATGCAGCGCGAGCGCGACAAGCTCGACCGTTCGCTCGGCGGCATCAAGGACATGGGCGGCGTGCCCGACATGCTGTTCGTGGTCGACACCAACAAGGAAGACATCGCGATCAAGGAAGCGCAGCGACTCAATATTCCGGTCGCGGCCGTCGTCGACACCAATTCGGATCCTGCCGGCATCACTTACGTTGTTCCCGGTAATGACGACGCGGCGCGCGCGGTGTCGCTCTATTGCGACCTCGTTGCGAAGGCGGCGCTTGACGGCATTTCGCGCGCACAGGGCGAGATGGGCATCGACGTCGGCGCGGCGGAAAAGCCGATCGAAGAAAGCGTGCCGACCGTGCCCGCGGCCGGCGATCTCGGCTTCGAGCAACTGCCGGGTCCGCGCGGCGTTGCCGACGATCTCAAGAAGCTGCCCGGCATATCGGGAGCGATCGAGAAGCAGCTCAACGACCTCGGCATCTTCCACTATTCCCAGATTGCCGAGCTCAACGAAAAGGCTGCGCACAATGTCGGCGAAGAGGTCGGACTGCCCGGCCGCGTCGAAGCATGGATCGCCAAGGCGAAGGAATTGACGGCGGAGTAGTCCGCCGTCACCCGCACAGTTTCAGGAAGCGCGCCGCGCCAGGCGGCGCTCGCAAGGATACAGGACAATGGCTGACATTACCGCCCAGATGGTCAAGGAATTGCGCGAGACCAGCGGCGCCGGGATGATGGACTGCAAGGCCGCGCTGGTCGAAACCAAGGGCGACATGACGGCGGCGCAGGACTGGCTGCGCAAGAAGGGCCTGTCGAAGGCCGCCAAGAAGGCGGGTCGCGTCGCGGCCGAAGGCCTGATCGGCATCAGCATCAAAGGCAACAAGGGCGTGGTGGTCGAGGTCAATTCCGAAACCGACTTCGTCGCGCGCAACGATCTCTTCCAGGGGCTCGTGAAGATGATTGCCGATGTCGCGCAAAGCGCGGGCACCGACGTCGAAACGATCAAGCGGGCCAAGGCCGGCTCGATCCCGGTTGCCGACGCGATCAACGACACGATCGCCAAGGTCGGCGAGAACATGACGCTGCGGCGAGCCGCCGCGCTGTCGGTCGGGAAGGGCGTCGTCGCCTATTACGTGCACAACTCCGTCAGCGACGGCCTGGGCAAGATCGGAGTGCTGGTCGCTCTCGAATCGTCCGGCAAGGCTGATGAGCTGATGGCTTTCGGCCGCCAGGTCGCGATGCATGTTGCCTCGGCCAATCCGCTCGCGGTCGATGCCTCGGGCGTCGATCCCGCGATTATCAAGCGCGAGAAGGATATTTTGGCCGACAAATTCCGCCAGCAGGGCAAGCCCGAGAACATGATCGAGAAGATTGTCGAGTCGGGCCTGAAAACCTTCTACAAGGAGCAGACGTTGCTCGATCAGCCCTTCATCTTCGACGACAAGAAAAGCGTCGCCCAGGCGTTGAAAGAGGCCGAAGGCACTGTCGGCGGCCCGGTAAAAGTGGCGGGGTTCGTCCGCTATGCACTTGGCGAGGGCATCGAGAAGCAGCAGAGTGACTTCGCTGCGGAGGTTGCCGCAGCGGCGGGCCAAAGCTGACGCGCGCGCCGCGCACGGGGGACAGGATGAGCAAGCCGATTTACCGCCGCGTGATTGTGAAAATCTCCGGCGAGGCTTTGGCGGGCTCTCGCGGTTTCGGCATCGACGACAAGGCGATCGACGCAATCGTCGCGGACCTCGTCGCCTGCCACAAGGCCGGCGTTCAGCTCGGCGTCGTCGTCGGTGGCGGCAATCTGCTGCGCGGTTCGCAGCTCGACGCCATGAAATTTTCGCGCCCCGTTTCCGATTCAATGGGCATGATGGCGACCGTCATGAATGCGCTGGTGTTGGAAGAAGCGATCGGGCGTGCCGGCGTCTCGGCGCGCAGCATGTCGGCATTGGCGATGCCGCAGGTTTGCGAGACCTACGAGCGCCGCCGCGCTTTGCGCCATTTTGATGAGAATCGCATCGTGTTGTTCGGCGGCGGGACCGGCAATCCGTTTTTCACCACCGACACCACCGCGGTGCTGCGCGCCGCCGAGGTTGGCGCCGATGCCGTTCTCAAGGCGACCAATGTCGACGGCGTTTACGATGCGGACCCCAAGAAATCGCCCGGCGCCAAGCGTTACGACAAGATCAGCCACAAGGAAGCGATCGACAAGGACTTGCAGGTGATGGATGCCACGGCTTTCGCCCTTGCCCGCGAAAACCGGATGCCTATCATCGTCTTTTCGATCCATGAGAAGGGCGCGATCGAAGCCGTGCTGCGCGGACAAGGTCGTGCCACGATTGTTGGCTAGTGCGCGCGGCAAGCGCGCGACATTTTTCGGACGATCGCAATGACCGCCACGACCCATGATGTGAACGAACTCAAGCGGCGCATGCAGGGCGCGATCAGCGCGTTGAAGACCGAGCTTTCAGGCCTGCGCACCGGTCGCGCGTCGCCGCACATGCTCGATCCGGTGAACGTCGACGCCTACGGCGCGCAGATGCCGCTCAATCAGGTGGCGACGGTCAGCATTCCGGAGCCGCGGCTGATCGCGGTCAATGTCTGGGACAAGTCGCTGGTGCATGCGGTGGAGAAGGCGATCGTTAATGCCAATCTCGGCCTGTCGCCAGCGACTGAAGGGCAGGTGCTGCGCCTGCGCATTCCCGAGCTTAATGAGGAACGCCGCAAGGAGCTGGTCAAGCTCGCCCACAAATATGCGGAAGCGGCGCGCGTCGCGGTTCGCCATGTTCGCCGCGACGGCATCGACGTCATCAAGAAGCTCGAAAAGGATCACAAGATCAGCAAGGACGACCACGACCGCTTCGAGACTGAAATCCAGAAGTTGACGGATCAGAACATTGCCGAGGTCGAGCACGTGCTCGCCGGCAAGGAAAAGGAAATCCTCACGGTCTGAGGATGCCGCGTATGCCCGACGCCGACGTTTCGCGCCCGAGCCAGCCGCCATTCGCAGCGCCGCGTCACGTTGCGATCATCATGGATGGCAATGGCCGCTGGGCGGCAGCGCGCGGCCTGCCGCGCAGCGAGGGGCATCGCCGCGGCGTCGAAGCCTTGCGGCGGACGGTGCGCGCCGCCGGCGAACTCGGCATCGAATATCTGACGATCTTCTCGTTCAGCTCGGAAAACTGGTCGCGGCCGGCGGCCGAGATCAGCGAATTGATGGGCCTGCTGCGCCGGTTCGTGCGCAACGATCTCGCTGAACTGCATCGCAACAATGTGCGGGTGCGCGTGATCGGTGAGCGTCGCGGTCTCAGCGCGGAGATCGGACGGCTGTTGATTGAAGCCGAGGAGCTGACCCGCAACAACACCGGGCTCAACCTTGTCGTCGCGTTCAACTACGGCGCGCGGCAGGAATTGGCCCGCGCGGCGCGGCGCATCAGCGAGGCTGTCATGCGCGGCGAACTCGCGCCGAACGCAATCGATGTCGATTGCGTCACGCGGTTCCTCGACGCGCCGGATCTGCCCGATCCCGACCTCATTATTCGAACGAGCGGCGAGCAGAGGCTGTCCAACTTCCTGTTGTGGCAGGCCGCCTACAGCGAACTCATCTTTGTGCCGGGATACTGGCCCGATTTCGATCGCGCCACGCTTGAAACGGTGATTCACGAATTTCATCGCCGCGAACGACGCTTCGGCGGCCTGGTCGCGCAGACCGGGTCGTGAACGCGTGCTGTTGACGAGAATCCTCTCGGCCTGCGTGCTCGCTCCGCTTGCGGTGGTCGCGGTCTATTTCGGCGGCTGGCCGTTCGCCTTGTTTTGGCTGGCGGCGGCGCTGGCCGTTTCGTTTGAATGGATAACGCTGGTTGCCAAAGCGCCGCAGCCGCAAAAGACACTGTGGATCGGCGGCGGCGTTGTGTATGCCGCGCTGTTGCTGTTGCCCGCGCTGGTGCTGCGCAGCGACGTCCAACTCGGCATGCAGGCGATCCTGTTCCTGTTCGCAGTGGTGTGGACGACGGATGTGTTTGGCTATTTTGGCGGGCGCGCCATCGGCGGGCCCAAACTGGCCGTCACGATCAGTCCGTCGAAGACGTGGTCGGGCGCGGTCTCCGGTATCGCCGGTACGGCCGTCGTGATCGCGCTCGGAGCGCCGCTCCTGACCTCGCGTCCCGTTCCGCTGGTGGCGGTCGCGGTCCTGCTGTCGGCCGTGTCGCAGGTCGGCGACCTCGGCGAGTCCGCGCTCAAGCGCAAGTTTGGCGTCAAGGACGCCAGCCGGCTGATCCCGGGTCATGGCGGTGTCATGGACCGTATCGATGGTTTCTGGGCGGCCGCGCTGTGCGGAACTTTGGTCGGCATCCTCCGCGGCGGATTTGCTGCGCCCGCGCAAGGACTGCTGATATGGTGACGAAATGACCGTAACCCTTGCCCGGTCGCTTGCCGTTCCGGCGACAGGCGAACGCAGCATCACAGTGTTGGGCGCGACCGGATCGATTGGCGCGAGCACGCTCGATCTGCTGCGGCGCGACCGCAAGCGATATCGCGTAGAAGCATTGAGCGCCGGCCGCAATGCGGCGGCGCTGGCGCGGCTGGCGCGCGAATTCAACGCACGCATTGCCATCGTCGCGGACGAGTCGGCCTATGGCGACCTCAAGGACGCGCTGGCGGGTTCCGGAATTGAAGCGGCCGCCGGCGCCAACGCGTTGACCGAAGGCGCGGCGCGGCCGGCCGAATGGGTGATGGCTGCGATCAGCGGCTCGACCGGCCTGAGGCCGACCTTCGCCGCCATCGAGCGCGGTGCCGTCGTCGCACTCGCCAACAAAGAGTGCCTCGTATGCGCGGGCTCCGTCTTCATGCGGCGTGCCGCCGTCACCGGCGCGACGGTGTTGCCGGTCGATTCCGAGCACAATGCTCTTTTTCAGGCGCTTGCCGCGGGCGAGCGCAGCGATGTGCGCCGCGTGATCCTCACCGCCTCCGGCGGCCCGTTTCGCACCTGGTCACGCGACGCGATCCGGGCGGCGACGCCGGAGCAGGCTTTGCGGCATCCGAATTGGTCGATGGGACCGAAGATCACCATCGATTCCGCGACCATGATGAACAAGGGTCTCGAGTTGATCGAGGCACATCACTTGTTCGGCCTGCCGGCCGAGCAGATTGATGTCCTGGTGCACCCGCAATCGGTCGTTCACGGGCTCGTCGAGTTCCGCGATGGTTCTCTCGTCGCCCAGCTTGGCGCCCCGGATATGCGTATTCCGATCGCGCATTGCCTGGCCTGGCCGCAACGCATGGGGGCGCCGGCCGCGCGCCTCGATCTGGCGAAAATCGGCACGCTGAGCTTCGAGGATCCGGATCTTGAACGTTTCCCGGCGCTGCGGCTGGCACGCCAGGCGCTTCAGGCCGGCGGAGCGGCGCCGACGGTCCTGAATGCGGCAAATGAGGTGGCGGTGACCGAATTTGCCGCCGGGCGGCTTGGTTTTGCCGGAATTGCCGCGCTGGTGAGCGCCGTACTCGACGTGGCGGAAAGTCATAAGCTGACGGCGGAACCGGACAGTATCGACGCCGCCATTGCCATTGACCATGTTAGCAGAAGCCTGGCTCGCGACCTCTTGCCGGAAATTGCCGCAAAGGCGCATTAATCGGGCTGCTCTGAAGGGAGCCTTTCGAAAATGAGTTCGACGGTGTTGGGGGGACTAGCCGCCCTTGGCGGCGGGGTGGTGGGATACATCGTCCCGTTTCTGTTCGTGTTGACGCTGGTGGTCTTTTTCCACGAGCTTGGCCATTTCCTTGTCGCCCGCCGCTGCGGCATTCGCGTTTTGGTGTTCTCGATCGGCTTCGGCCCCGAGCTGCTCGGCTTCAACGACCGGCACGGCACGCGCTGGAAGCTCGCCGCGATCCCGCTCGGCGGCTACGTCAAGTTTCTCGGCGATGAGAATGCCGCAAG
>DASZSW010000023.1:0-79927 GCA_035548515.1 Bauldia sp.
TAGCCGGTCTTGATGCCGTCGACGCCGTCCATGCGGCGTAGCAAGCCGTTGTGGTTGCCGATGCGGCGGCCGTTCCACACGAAGCTCGGGGTGGAGAAATAATCGTAGTACTGCGGGAAATGCTCGCGGAGCGCACGACCCAGCGTCGCCATGTCGCGTGCGGAGGTCCATTGCTGGGCGGCCGGCAGGCCGGAGGCATTGACGAAGTTCGAGCGCGTCATGCCGAGCGCCTTCGCCTGCCGCGTCATGCGGGCGGCGAAGTTCTTCTCGCTGCCGCCGAGATACTCGGCGATGACCACGGCGACGTCGTTGGCGGATTTGGTGACGATGGCGAGGATGCCGTCGCGGACGCTGATCGAGCTGCCCGGCTTCATGCCAAGCTTGGAAGGCGCCTGCGCGGAGGCATAAGCCGAAACCGGCATGCGGGCGTCGAGGCTGGTCTTGCCGGACGCCAGAGCGTCGAACAGCAGGTACAGCGTCATCATCTTGGTAAGCGAGGCGGGGTGACGCTGCGCATCGACGTTGGCGCCGTACAGCATCTTGCCGGTCTTGGCGTCGACGATGATGGCGGAGTTCGGCACGGCAGCGGCCGCCGTCTCAAGAGACGCGCCCGAGCCAATGATCAACGCAACCGCGATCGCCAGTGTCTTGAGGACCGAAGCCCACCAATCTGGACGCAACCGCGGAAGCGCTCCTCTACGCTTCAGCATGGAATACCTAGCTCCGCACCTTGCCGGCTTGCCCAAGGCCGGCACCCAACTCAATACAAACCGGCACTCGTGTGCGCATACCTCGACTGGGAAAAGCCCCGTGCCGCCCGCAGCGGCTTACCGAGGATGCCCGACACGTACGCGGCGCCGTCCCTTGCGCCTGCCGGCCATCACGAATTTCGACAGTATGGAAGCCCCCTTACCTTTCCGTAAAGCGCATTTGGGCCACAGTCCGCGGCCTTTTACGGGTGATTTTGTGCACCGCACAAATTCATTTGACATTAAATGTTGCAGTGCACATATGTCCGGCCACAAGGGAAATGCCGGCTTCCCCGGCGCCCGGGACAAGGACAACCGCGTATGAGCAACGCCTTCGATTCCATCCAGAACTTCGGCAAGGACAACGTCGACATCGCCCTCAAAGCCGCTGACGCCGTCACCAAGGGTTTCCAGGCTATCGCCTCGGAAGCTGCCGACTACAGCAAGCGCAGCTTTGAGGCCGGCACCGCTGCCTTCGAGAAGCTGGCTGCCGCCAAGAGCATCGACACCGTCGTCGCACTTCAGCAGGACTTCGCCCGTACGGCCTATCAGGGCTACGTCGGGCAGGTGACCCGCTTCGGCGAGATCTTCTCGGATATGGCCAAGAGCGCTGCGGCCCCGTACCAGTCGCTCTACGGCAAGTTCGGCAAGTAAGCCGACAGACCGTCGATTCTGAACGTGAAAGGGCCCGGCGGCAGCGCCGGGCCCTTTCGTTTTCCCCGTCTACAAAATGCCGCGGCTACACCTACATTAACTACCAATCGCGCGCCTCCCGAGGCGTCCCATCGTTGGCGCGGTCCCTTCGGCAATCGCAAAATTGATTGGCGGCGGATTGCGCGCCTGCCGGATTCTCGGCAGGATTCCACGGGATTGGTAACTTCGACCACGGCATGAGCAACCCGATTCGTCCTCCGAGCTTTGACGACGATGACTCCGGCACCGGTGTCGTCACCAAGACGCGCCCTAAGACGAAACGGCCTGCGCTCTATCGCGTTCTGCTTCTGAACGACGATTACACGCCGATGGAGTTCGTGGTTCTGGTCCTGGAGAAGTTTTTTCAGAAGGGACGGGAGGAGGCGACCCATATCATGCTGCACGTGCATCAGCATGGCGTGGGCGAGTGCGGCATCTATACCTACGAAGTCGCCGAGACCAAGGTGACGCAGGTGATGGATTTCGCACGCAAGCACCAACATCCGCTACAGTGCGTGATGGAGAAAAAGTGAGGTTCTAAGTGCCGTCATTCTCCCGCAGTCTGGAAAAGGCCCTCCATCAGGCGCTCTCGCTGGCGAGCGAGCGTCATCAGGAGTACGCGACGCTGGAGCATCTGCTCCTCGCGCTGCTCGAGGATCAGGATGCAGCCGCCGTCATGCGCGCGTGCAACGTCGACCTCGACATGCTCCGCCGCAACCTGATCGAATACATCGACACGGAACTGGCGAACCTCGCCACCGGCGCTGACGAAGACTCGAAGCCGACCGCCGGCTTCCAGCGCGTCATCCCGCGCGCTGTCATCCACGTCCAGTCTTCCGGCCGCGAGGAAGTGACCGGCGCCAATGTGCTGGTCGCGATTTTCGCCGAGCGCGAGAGCCACGCTGCGTACTTCCTGCAGGAGCAGGACATGACGCGCTACGACGCCGTCAACTACATAAGCCACGGCATCGCCAAGCGCGCCGGTATGAGCGACGCCCGTCCGGTGCGCGGCGTCGATGACGACGCGGCCACTGTCGAGGATCGCGAGACCAACAAGAAGAAGGCCGACGCGCTCGAGGCTTATTGCGTCAATCTCAACGAGAAGGCCAAGAAGGGCCGCATCGATCCGCTGATTGGGCGCGATGCCGAGATCAGCCGCACGATCCAGATTCTCTGCCGCCGCCAGAAGAACAACCCGCTGCTGGTCGGCGATCCCGGCGTGGGCAAGACCGCCATCGCGGAGGGCCTCGCCAAGCGCATCGTCGACGGCAACGTGCCGGAGGTGCTGCGCAAGTCGACGGTGTTCTCCCTCGACATGGGCACGCTGCTCGCCGGCACGCGTTACCGCGGCGACTTCGAGGAACGCCTCAAGCAGGTGATCAAGGAGATCGAGGAATTCCCCGGCGCGATCATGTTCATCGACGAGATCCACACCGTCATCGGTGCGGGTGCAACGTCGGGCGGCGCCATGGATGCCTCCAACCTGCTGAAGCCGGCGCTGGCTTCCGGCACGATCCGCTGCATCGGCTCGACGACCTACAAGGAATACCGCCAGTTCTTCGAGAAGGACCGCGCGCTCGTGCGCCGCTTCCAGAAGATCGACGTCAACGAACCGACAGTCCCGGACGCGATCGAGATCCTCAAGGGGCTGAAGCCGTACTTCGAGGACTTCCACAAGGTCCGCTACACGACCGACGCGATCAAGTCGGCGGTCGAGCTGTCGGCCCGCTACATCAGCGACCGCAAGCTGCCGGACAAGGCGATCGACGTGATCGACGAGACCGGCGCCTCGCAGATGCTGCTGCCTGAAGGCCGGCGTCGCAAGACGATCGGCGTCAAGGAGATCGAAGAGACCATCGCCACCATGGCGCGCATCCCGCCGAAGTCCGTCTCCAAGGATGACGCCGAGGTGCTGAAGCATCTCGATGCATCGCTGAAGCGCGTCGTCTACGGCCAGGACGCGGCGATCGAGAAGGTCGCCTCGGCGATCAAGCTCGCGCGTGCGGGGCTCCGCGAGCCGGAGAAGCCGATCGGCTCCTACCTGTTCTCGGGTCCCACCGGCGTCGGCAAGACCGAGGTGGCGCGGGCGCTGGCGCAGGCGATGGGCGTCGAGCTGATCCGCTTCGACATGTCGGAATACATGGAACGGCACACCGTCTCGCGCCTTATCGGCGCGCCGCCGGGTTACGTCGGCTTCGACCAGGGCGGCCTGCTGACCGACAGTGTCGACCAGCATCCGCACTGCGTGCTGCTGCTTGACGAAATCGAGAAGGCGCATCCCGACCTGTTCAACATCCTTCTGCAGGTCATGGACCACGGCAAGCTCACCGACCACAACGGCAAGTCCGTCGACTTCCGCAACGTCATCCTGATCATGACGACCAACGCGGGCGCATCGGATCTCGCCAAGCCTGCCATCGGCTTCGGCCGCTCGAAGCGGGAAGGGGACGACCAGGAGGCGATCAACCGGCTGTTCGCGCCGGAATTCCGCAACCGCCTCGACGCAATCGTGCCGTTCGCGGGCCTGCCGCCGGAGGTGGTGAACCACGTCGTGCAGAAGTTCGTCCTCCAGCTCGAGGCCCAACTTGCAGACCGCGGCGTCACCTTCGACCTGGCGCCGGAAGCCATCCACTGGCTGGCGGAAAAAGGCTACGACGAGCGCATGGGTGCACGGCCGCTGGCGCGTGTGATCCAGGAGCACATCAAACAGCCGCTGGCCGACGAGGTCCTGTTCGGCAAGCTCAAGAAGGGCGGCACGGTGAAGGTCACCGTCAAGGAAGACGGTTCCGACCTCCACCTCGAAGCGGTGGAAGATGGCCCGGTCATGCCGAAGCCCGAGCCGACGCCCGAGGACGCCGCAAAGAAGAAACGCGCACCGCGCAAGCCGCGCGTCGCCGCTGCCAAGAAGCCGCCGGAAGGTGGCGAAGGCGGCAAGCGCGGTCTGGTGCCGAAGGTGCCGCTGAAGACGAACTAGCGGTTCTCTCTAGAGAATGCTGAGAAGGGGCGGTCCCGCGAACCGCCCCTTTTTTATTCACGCCATCGCCTTCCTGATCCGCTCCGCGTTCGCCGCCAGCACCTCCGGTCGCTCCATCGCGCCGCTGTGCGGCTTCAGCGGTACACCTTCGTGGCGCGGGATGATGTGGAAGTGGAGGTGGAACACCGTCTGCCCCGCGGCGACTTCGTTGAACTGAGTGACCGTGATGCCGTCGGCGTTCATGCCCGCCTTCACGGCGCGTGCCACTTTCTGGACCACCGGCATCAGCTTCGCGAAGATTCCGGCGTCGGCGTCGAGCAGATTGCGCGACGGTGCCTTGGGCACCACGAGAGTGTGGCCAGGCGCCTGAGGCATCACATCCATGAAGGCGATGACGGCGTCGTCTTCATAGACGCGGGTCGAGGGAATTTCGCCGCGCAGGATCCGGGCGAAGATGTTGTCAGGGTCGTAGGCAGGTGCGGTCATGGCAGGGCCCAGCAGGGGAGATCCTGCGTACGACTAGCGCCTTCCGCGCGGGCTGCCTACTCCTCGTCGCCGTGCTTGAACGGCAGGTACTCCGCGAGCGCAGCGCCATCGCGCGCCACCTGGCGTCGTTCCGTCTTGAGATATTGCGCGACTGCCGTGCGGAAGCCGGGGTCGGCGATCCAGTGGGCGGAGCGGGTTTCGGTCGGACGGTAGCCGCGGGCGACCTTGTGCTCTCCCTGAGCGCCCGCCTCGACAATCTTCATGCCGTGGGTGATGCCCCATTCGATGGCCTGGTAGTAGCAGACCTCGAAGTGCAAGAATGGCTGCTCCTCGATGGCGCCCCAGTAGCGACCGTAAAGCGTGTCGCCGCCGATGAAGTTGAGTGCGCCAGCGATCGGACGGCCGTCGCGCCTGGCGATCACCAGCAGGATGCGGTCGGCCATGCGCTCGCCGGCGAGCGCGAAGAAGCGGCGGTTGAGATAAGGTCGCCCCCATTTCCGGCCGCCGGTGTCCATGTAGAACGCATAGAACGCGTCCCACGCGGCTTCCGTGATGTCCTTGCCGGTCAGCGGCTCGATGGTGACGCCATTGGCCAACGCATCGCGCCGCTCGCGCTTGATCTGCTTGCGGTGACGCGAGGAGAGGGCGGCGAGAAAATCGTCGAAGTCACGATAGCCGTCGTTGACGAAGTGATACTGCTGGTCGGTGCGCTGGAGGTACCCGGCTTCGCCGAGCAAGGCCCAGTCGGCGTCATTGGCGAAGGTAACGTGCAACGACGACGCGCCCGCCTGCTCGCAGAGGGCGGTCCCCGCCGTGGCCAGAAGGCGACGGTGTTCGTCATCGCGCGCGAGCAGGCGGCGGCCGGTCGCGGGTGTGAACGGCACGCTCGCTTGCAGTTTCGGATAGTAGCGGCCGCCGGCGCGCTCGAACGCGTCAGCCCAGCCGTGGTCGAAGACGTATTCGCCCATGGAGTGAGACTTGAGGTAGCAGGGCAGGATCGCCGTCGGCTTGCCGTCGGCGCCGTCGAGGACAAGGTGCTGGCCGAGCCAGCCGGTCTTGCGGACCGCGCAGCCGGATTCCTCGAGCGACCACAGAAAATCGTGGGACAGGAACGGGTTGTAGACCGCCTCCGGCGGGTTGGCGACGGCGTCCCAGTCGCCGCGCGCGACGTCGGCCAGCGAGGTCACCACGCGGAACGTCGCGGCTTTGGGTGCGGACTTGGAGAAGAGAGCCACGGCGGGAACTTAGGCCACGGCTGCAGGTGCGCAAGGCGGCGAATTTGCCTCACGTCAGGCGGCGTCGGGGTCGAATCCCTCGAAGGTGATCTGGTCGGCCCAGGCCTTTGCGGTGGCGCGGTCGGCCGCGGTCCGCACCGTCCATGTCAGCAGCGGTATGCGGAAGAAATGCCGCAGCATGAGTGGGGCCGAGGCCGGGAGCGCCTGGACGTCATAGGAGACGAACGACGGCAGCACCCAGGGCGCCATGGCGAAACTGGCGTAGGTCCAGCGCTGCGCCGCGGTCAAGGTCGGCCAATCCTCGGCGCGGAAGCGGTCGCCGAGCATGCCGCGTGGCAACGCGGGTGCGAGATGCCGCATGGCGGCCATGGAGGCAGGGTCGAAAGACATCACCACCGCCGGGCCGGCGTAGTCGGCGAGGATCGCGGCAGTCGCTGCTTCGAGACGGCGGTCACCCGCGAAGGCGCTCTTCAGCTCGATGACCAGCCCCACGCGCCCATCAACCAGGTCGAGCAACTCCTCGAGCGTGGGAATCTTGGCGTCGCTGTCGCGAAAGCTGGTGGCGCGGAGTTCAGCGAGCGACTTGCGCTCGACAAGGCCCGTGCCCGCGGTCAGCCGGTCGAGCGTATCGTCGTGGAAAACGACGACGCGATCGTCGGCGGTGCGCTGCAGGTCGCATTCGATCGCGAAGTTGTGGGCGATCGCCGCTTCGGCGGCGGGCAGCGTGTTCTCGACGCGCCGGGCCGCGACATCATGGTAGCCGCGATGTGCAATCGGGCGGGCGGTCAGCCAGTCCGGCGCCAGCACGTCAGGCCGCCACCTCGACGATGACCTCGACTTCGACTGCCGCGCCGAGCGGCAGGGTTGCCATGCCCACCGCCGAGCGGGCGTGCTTGCCGCGCGCGCCGAGCACCTCGGTAAGCAGATCGGAGCAGCCGTTCACCACCTTGTGCGGGTCCTCAAACTCCGGGATGCAGTTGACGAAGCCGACCAGCTTCACGATGCGGCCAACCTTTTCGAGGCTGCCCAGCGACGCCTTGAGGTTGGCGAGAATGTTGATCGCGCAGATGCGAGCCGCCTGCTGGCCTTCCTCGATCGTGAGGTCGCGGCCGACCTTGCCGACGAAACGCCCGGCCGGCGAGATCGAAACCTGGCCGGAGACGAACAACAGATTGCCGGTCCGCACCGAGGGCACATAATTGGCCGCAGGCGCCGCCATGGGGGGCAAATCAATGCCCATCGCCTTCAGAATGGATTCCGCCGATTCAGCCATTGCGCCCGCCGTTGGTTCGCCCGAAATTGGTGGAAAGCGTGTTTCGCTCAAAAGAAGTGCTGCCGCAAGGGGCCGTCCGCGCGATGTTCAAGCTGCCTTTGTCGTTGATTTGCCTTGTGTTGCTGGGCGCGCCCTCCGCACAAAGCGCGATGCCGCTCGCCAACTACCGCGCGGTGCACGACCTGATCCTCGATCCCACCGTCGACGCGCCGGACATCGGCACGATGACGGGACGCGTGGTGACCGAGTTCAAGGGCTCGGCTTGCAGCGGCTATACGACCATCACGCGCTTCGTTACCGACGCAACGGATGCCGACGATCAGCGCCACGTCATCGACTCGCGTTCGGTCACTGTCGAGAAGCCGGATGGGTCGCTCTCGTTCGACAACCAAACGATCGACAACGGAGACAATAGCGATATCGCTGTCGGTGATGTCAGGCGCGACAATGACGGTCTTCACGTCAAGCTGAAGAAGCCGGAGCGGACGTCGTTCGATGCGGCGCGCGATGCGCTGTTTCCGACCGAGCAGGTGGCCCGCACCATCGCGGCGGCCGAAGCAGGCGAGCGGTTCGCCTCGTTCGTGACCTACGACGGCCTCGATGGCGGCAAGACCAGCGCGCCGGCAACGGCGGTGATTGGCGAAGCCACGACCGACCCCAGCGATGTCGGCGATGAGGCGCCGATCGCTGACGCTGGTTTCGCCACGCTGAAGCACTGGCCGATCAAGATCACATACTTCGACGAGGGCAACGGCGTGGACCAGGCCCCCACCTATGCGATGTCGGCGCTGCTCTACGAAAACGGGATCATGCGGCGCCTGCGGTTGGACTACGGGCGCTTCGCATTGGTCGGGAAGCTGGTGCGGCTCGATACGCTGCCGACACCGGCGTGCCCGTAGCGCTACTCGCGCTCGCCGAACGTCAGCCCCAGTCCCACTGCTTCATCGCCAAACTTGCCGCGGATGCGATCGACGGCGGCTTCCGCCGCGGCCCGCTTGCGGGCGCCGGGGTCGATCAGGTCGTCGGGATCGGCCAGTTTTGGATCGGCGAACTCCGACACGCCGATGCCGATCAGGCGGAAGCGCGTCCCGTCAGCTTCGGGCGCGAGGAGATCGATGCCGGTAGAGAAGATACGGTCGGCGAGCTGGGTCGGGTCCGGCAGCTGGCGGCTGCGGGTGCGGATGCGGAAGTCGGCCGTCTTGAGCTTCAGGGTGACAGTGACGCCGGCCATCTCCGCACGCTTCAGCCGTTTGGACACCTTCTCCGCCAGATGCCGGAGGATTGCCTTCAGTTCATGTCCGTCCGCGATGTCGCCGTCGAACGTCGTCTCGGCGCTGACACTTTTCGCCTCGCCGCGGGGCTCCACGACACGCGTGTCGCGCGCGTGCGACAGGCGCGCAAGCCGGAGGCCCATCGAGCCATAGCGGCGGGCGAGGTCCGCCTCGCTCATCCTTTGCAGCGCGCCGATGGTGCGGATGCCGGCGGCGGCGAGATGCGCCTGCATCGTCTTGCCCACGCCCCAGATGAGGCCGACCGGCTTGTCAGCGAGAAAAGCTTCCGCCTCCTCTTCGCCGATGACGGAGAAGCCGCGCGGCTTCTTGAGGTCGGATGCGACCTTGGCCAGGAACTTGTTGAACGACAGGCCGATCGAGACGGTGATCCCGACCGCATCCTCAATGCGTTTCTGGAGCTTCGCCAGCGCCAATGCGGGCGGCGCGCGATGCACCAGCTCGGTGCCGGCGAGATCCATGAAGGCTTCGTCGATGGACAGCGGTTCGACCAAAGGCGTCAGCTCGGTCATCAGGCGGCGCACCTCGCGGCCGGCGGCCGAATATTTCTCGAAGTTCGGGCGGACAACAACGGCGTCGGGGCAGGCGGCCAGCGCCTGGAACATGGGCATCGCGGAACGCACGCCGCGAATGCGGGCGATGTAGCAGGCGGTGGACACGACACCGCGCTTGCCGCCACCGACGATGACGGGTTTGTCGGCCAGCGAGGGATCGTCACGCTTCTCGATGGAGGCGTAGAAGGCGTCGCAGTCGAGGTGGGCGATGGTCAGCCGGTACAGCTCGGGATGGCGGAGGAGGCGCGGACTGCCGCAGTGCCGACAGCGCTCGCCGGCGCCGGCCGGCGTCAGGCAATCGCGGCAGAAGCCGGGGAGGGCGGTTGCGGGAGTCGCCATAGCGCAAATCTACCAGAGGGCGGGGTTAACCGCGCGGTACTGCAGCCCTTGCCTCCGCGCCGTCGTCTGGTAAGACCGTGACCTTCCCCAAGGGAATCCGCAATGCCGGTCGACACGAACACCGTGAAACGAGTCGCGCGCCTGGCGCGCATTGCTGTCAGCGATGCCGAGGCTGAGAAGCTGACCGGCGACCTCAACACGATTCTGGGTTTCGTCGAGCAGCTCGATGAAGTTGATGTGACCGGGGTCGAGCCGATGACCGCCGTCATTCCGATGCAAGCGAAAACGCGCGAGGACGTCGTCACTGACGGGGAGCAGGCCGGCAAGGTGCTCGCCAATGCGCCGGGCGGCAACGTGCAATTCTTCGTGGTGCCGAAGGTAGTGGAATGAGCGGTCTCACCGCCCTCACCATCGCGCAAATACGCGACGGGCTGACGGCGAAGAAATTCTCCGCGGTCGAACTGACGCGCGCCTACCTCACCGCGATGGAGAAGGCGCGCGCGCTCAACGCTTATATCGTCGAGACACCGGAAAAGGCCTTGGCGATGGCGGCGGCGTCCGACAAGCGTATCGCCGCCGGCAATGGGGGTGCGCTGGAAGGCGTGCCACTCGGCATCAAGGATCTGTTCGCCACCGAGGGCGTACACACGCAGGCTGCGTCGCACGTGCTCGACGCCTTCAAGCCCACCTACGAGTCGACCGTCACCGCCAACCTGTGGCGCGACGGCGCGGTGATGCTGGGCAAGCTGAACATGGACGAGTTCGCAATGGGCTCGTCGAACGAGACGTCCTACTATGGGCCCGTCACCAACCCATGGCGGTCGAAGTCGAGCAACGCCCCGCTGGTGCCCGGCGGATCGTCGGGCGGCTCGGCGGCTGCGGTCGCAGCGCGCCTCTGCGCCGGAGCGACGGCGACGGACACCGGCGGTTCCATTCGCCAGCCGGCGGCCTTCACCGGCACGGTCGGCATCAAGCCGACGTACGGCCGTTGTTCGCGCTGGGGCGTCGTCGCATTCGCTTCGTCGCTCGATCAGGCGGGACCCATCGCGCGCGACGTGCGCGACGCGGCGATCCTGCTGAAGTCCATGGCGAGCGTCGACGCGAAGGACACGACCAGTGTCGACCTGCCGGTGCCGGACTACGAGAAGTCCGTCGGCGAAAGCATCCGCGGCAAGCGCATCGGCATCCCCAGCGAATATCGCGTCGAGCAGATGCCCGCCGAGATCGAGAAGCTGTGGGAGCAGGGCAAGGCGTGGCTGAAGGACGCCGGCGCGGATATCGTCGACATCTCGCTGCCGCACACGAAATATGCTTTGCCGGCGTACTACATCGTCGCCCCCGCGGAGGCGTCGTCCAACCTCGCGCGCTATGACGGCGTGCGCTACGGCCTGCGCGTCCCCGGCAACGACGTCATCGACATGTACGAGAAGACGCGGGCCGCCGGCTTCGGCAAGGAAGTGAAGCGCCGCGTGCTGATCGGCACCTACGTCCTCTCCGCGGGCTACTACGACGCTTACTATCTCAAGGCGCAGAAGGTGCGCACGCTGATCAAGCGCGACTTCGAGCAGGTGTTCGCGCAGGGTATCGATGCCATCCTGACGCCGGCGACGCCAACGGCCGCGTTCGGGCTCGAGGCGATGGCGGTCGCCTCGCCGATCGAGATGTACCTCAACGACGTGTTCACCGTGACGGTGAACATGGCGGGTCTGCCAGGCATCGCGGTGCCGGCCGGCCGCTCGTCCGATGGCTTGCCGCTCGGGCTGCAGCTTATCGGCCGTCCGTTCGACGAAGAGATGCTTTTCCGCACAGCCGCTGTGATCGAAGATGCGGCGGGTCATTTCACTCCAGACGCATGGTGGGCAACATGAGCCGTCAGAACATCTCCTCCGGCAGTCCGTACGAGCCGATCATCGGCTTCTCGCGCGCGGTGCGCATCGGCAACATCGTGCATGTCGGCGGCACCGCGCCGATCGGGCCGGACGGCAAGCCGGCGGCGGTTGGCGATCCGGCGGGGCAGGTGCGCCGCTCGCTGGAGATCATCAAGGCGGCGCTGGAGAAGGCCGGTGCAAAGATGGAAGACGTGATCCGCACGCGCGTCTTCTTCACCCGTCAGCACGATTGGCAGGCGATCGGCAAGGCGCATGGCGAATTCTTCGGCGAGATCCGCCCGGCGAGTTCGATGATCGTTGTGAAGGCGCTGCTCGACGATGACTGGCTGGTCGAGATCGAAGCCGATGCGGTGATCGAGGGCTAGATGGACGCTGCCGCCTTCCGTTCCGCTGCCAACGTCCCCGATGGGGCGAGTGCTCCGCTTGCCGCGCTGTGGCATGTCGCGCAGGGCGACTGGAAGAAGGCGCACGATCTCGTCAACGACCTGGAGGGCGAAACTGCTGCGTGGGTGCACGCGCACCTGCATCGCGTCGAAGGCGATCTCGACAACGCGGGCTATTGGTACGGCCAGGCAAAGAAACCGGCGGCGAAGAATTCGACCGACGAGGAGTGGAAGCAGATCGCCGACGCGTTGCTGCTGGAGGGCGGCTGGTGAGCCGCGCCGCACATCCTTCGCAGCATCTCAAGGGCGCTACCGGCGCGTGGGAGATCATCGTCGGCATGGAGGTGCATGCGCAGGTCACCTCGCACTCGAAGCTGTTCTCCGGCGCGTCGACCGAGTTCGGCGGCGCGCCCAATACGCACGTCAGCCTGGTCGATGCCGCCATGCCGGGCATGCTGCCCGTGGTCAACGCATATTGCGTGGAACAGGCGGTGCGCACGGGCCTCGGACTCAACGCGAAGATCAACCTGAAAAGCCGCTTCGACCGGAAGAATTACTTCTATCCGGATCTGCCGCAGGGCTACCAGATTTCGCAATACCAACAGCCGGTCGTAGGCGAGGGCGCCGTGACCGCCACCGCCGATGCCGGTGAATTCACAGTCGGCATAGAGCGTCTCCATCTGGAACAGGACGCCGGCAAGTCTCTGCACGACCAGAACCCGACGATGAGCTACGTCGACCTCAACCGCTCGGGCGTCGCGCTGATGGAGATCGTGTCGAAGCCCGACATCCGCTCGGCGGAAGAGGCGAAGGCCTACCTCACCAAGCTGCGGGCGATCCTGCGCTATCTTGGCACGTGCGACGGCGACATGGAGAAGGGATCGTTGCGCGCGGACGTCAACGTCTCGGTGCGCAAGCCGGGCGCGCCGCTTGGCACGCGCTGCGAGATCAAGAACATGAACTCGATCCGATTCATCGGCGAAGCCATCGGACATGAAGCGCGCCGCCAGATCGAGATTCTGGAGGAGGGCGGCGCCGTCGAGCAGGAGACGCGCCTGTTCGATCCGGCGCGGGGCGAGACGCGCCCCATGCGCAGCAAGGAAGAGGCGCACGACTACCGCTATTTCCCCGATCCGGACCTGCTGCCGCTCGAACTGGAGCAGAGCTACGTCGATGGGCTCAAGGCGACGCTGCCGGAGCTGCCGGACGCCAAGCGGGCGCGTTTCGTATCGGCGCTCGGCCTTACGCCATACGATGCGAATGTGCTCACCGCCGACAAGGAGAGCGCCGAGTTCTTCGAGGCGGTGGCGAAGGGACGGGACGCGAAGGTCGCAGCGAACTGGATCATCAACGACCTCGCCGCGCGCCTCAACCGCGAGGGCAGGGGGATCGCTGACAGTCCCGTATCCGCCGCCCAGCTCGGCGGCCTGCTCGATCTGATCGCGGCCGGCACAATCTCCGGCAAGATCGCCAAGGACGTTTTCGAGATCGTGTGGAGCGAGGGCGGCGATCCGGCGGACATCGTCGAGCAGCGCGGGCTGAAACAGGTCACCGACACCGGCGCGATCGAGAAGGTGGTCGATCAGGTGATCGCCGCCAACCCCGACAAGGTCGCCGACGCCAAGACGAAGCCGGCCGCGCTCGGCTGGTTCGTCGGCCAGGTGATGAAGGCGTCGGGCGGCAAGGCCAACCCGCAGGCGGTCAACGCGCTGCTGAAGGCGAAGCTGGGGCTGTAGGCCGCTACTGCACCACCGTGTGCACGCACCCTCTTATAGGGTTGCAGGTGTCCATCGTTGTTGAGTCACCGTCGTCGCAAGATACCTGAGTGTGGATGGCCCGGCCGGTTTGTGGATCGCAGGTGTCGGTGGTGCATGGATTCTTGTCGTCGACATCGTGCACGCAGAGGCTCGGCCCCGCGACCACCAGCTGCGAGAACACCGGCGTGTAGTTCGGCGGGTCGTCGGTGCGGTGCCTGGCGAGCAGACTCTTCGCGCCTCCGCCGTTGAGGTAAGCGCGCACGCCAGCCATGAACTGCTGGTAGTTGCCTTGGCCGAACTGGGTGTCCACGAAAACCGAGACAGGCGTGGCGGAGCCTGGCTGCAGCAGATACTCCGCGTTCGCGGTGCCGAGCACTGTCTGGTTCACATACTTGACGCCGCCGGAGAGCAGCAAGTTGTCGGTCGGGTAGTAGGCGAGATCGGCCTGCCCGAAGAAGTGCGTGCTGCTCTGGTTGGTGACGGGCTGACCGTTCCAGAACGACGGGTACTGAACTCCCTCGACGCCGGCCAGTCCGTTGAACGAGATCCGGTCGCCGTAGAGTTCGAACTCGCCCGCGGCACGCCACACGTCGATGCCCTCCCAGGTGTGGAGGCTCGCGTAGGCGCCGATCAGGTAGCGCGACGGATCGCGGGCGAAGAGATGGACTCCGCCGCCGAACATGAGGTTGCGGTCCGCCGAGCCGACGGCGCCGTCGAATTGCACACCCAGCGTATCCGAAAGCGGCGCGGTGATGCTGCCGAGGCCAAGGCCGGCGCCGCTGCCGCCGAGCGAGCCGCCCTCAATGCTGATTTTCGCGTTCGTGGATGAGACTGCCGGTCCGCCTTCGCCGCCGGCGAGCGACGAGGTGCCGGCAAGGCCGGCCAGGACAAACACAAGCGCGGTGGTCACTCCAACGCGACGCACCGCCATCCGTCCAACGACGGTACTCCGACTGAAACGCAACATAACGCCCGCCCCCGGACACGGTTATCCACAGCTAATACCGACGCCCGAGCTTGGACAAGCTGCAGAAACCGCGCCTTCAAGATTTGAATGCCTGCTGTGGCGGTTAAGCCGCAGCTCTGCCGAGCGGCGGGCCGAACTGGAGCAGTTCGGAGCGCAATCGGGCCACGTCTTCCTCGCCATGCTCCAGCGCCATTTTCATGTGCTCAAGGCGCCAGACGAGGGTGGCGCGCTCAGTGACGACGACGCCCTCTTCGGTCAGTGAAACGCGACGCGAGCGGCGGTCGGCGCCGTCCGCCGTTACCACCGCCAACCCGCGTTTTTCCAGCTTGCGGACAGCGGCTGTGACGGTGGCGTGGTCCATCCCCATGAAGCGGGCAATCTCGCCGAGCTTGGGCCCGCCCATGCCTCCTATGGCGGTCAGCATCGAAAACTGGCCGTTGGTTATCCCCAACTGCGCCAGCGCCCGGTCGAAGCGGCGGGCAAGTTCGCGCGCCGCACGCTGCGCGGCGAAGCACAGGCAGGTGTCGCGCACTTCAATGGCGATGGAGCGCTGAAAGGGGGTTGTTCCGTTCATGGTAGTTTGATATCAACATATATTGCCGCGCGGATCAAGGTTGCCCTGTCGGGTAGACCTCGTGCGTCCGGGACTTCGGAAGCCAACTCGGGGTGCATCAGATGCAGGATTCCAATTATCGCTGGGTGATCGTCGCGGCGGGCGGCCTGATCGGCTGTGTCGCCATGGGGTGCCTGTTTGCGTTGCCGATCTTCCTGACGCCCATGGAGAAGGCGACCGGCTGGTCCAACACCGGAATTTCCACGGCGATGACCATCGGGTTCCTGGCGATGGCGTTCTCGAGTCTGTTCTGGGGTTCGCTCTCCGATCGTTTCGGTCCACGTCTCGTCGTGCTCGTCGGCGGCGTCATGCTTGCCGCCAGCCTCTACCTGTCGAGCCTTGCCTCGACGCTGATCGCCTTCCAGCTTCTGTTCGGGCTTGTCGCCGGCGTCGCGGTCGCCGCGTTTTTCGCGCCGCTGATGGCGGCGGTCACCGGCTGGTTCACCACCGGCCGCAGTCTCGCCGTGTCGCTCGTCTCCGCCGGCATCGGCATCGCGCCCGTGACGATGACGCCGCTCAGCGCCTGGCTGGTGTCGCACTACGACTGGCGAGTCTCGATGCAGATCCTCGCGCTCATCGCCGCGGTCATCATCCTTCCCGCGACTTTCCTCCTGCGCCGTCCGCCTGCGCTGGAGGCCGCTGCCGCCCGCGTTCCCGCCGCGGTGGCGACGCCCACGGATGAAGTCGATCGCAGCGACATGACGGTGAAGCAGGCGCTGCTGTCGGCGCCGTTCATCATCCTCGCGGCGACCAACTTCTTCTGCTGCGCGACGCACTCCGGTCCGATCTTCCACACCGTGAGCTACGCGATCACATGCGGCATCGCGCCGATTGCGGCGGCGACCATCTACAGCGTCGAGGGCATCGCGGGCATGTTCGGCCGGCTGGGCTTCGGCCTCGTCGCCGACCGCCTCGGCGCCAAGAACGTGCTGGCGTGGGGACTGCTCATCCAGGCGTTCGGCGCGCTCGGCTACTTCTTCTCGAGCACGCTGCCGGCGTTCTATGCGGCCGCCGCGCTGTTCGGCTTCATTTATGCCGGCGTGATGCCCCTCTACGCGGTGCTGGCGCGCGAGAATTTCCCGCTCCGCATGATGGGCACCATCATCGGCGGCACGTCGATGGCGGGCAGCCTCGGCATGGCGACCGGCCCGCTGCTCGGCGGCTGGCTCTACGACACGACCGGCAGCTACGGCGGCCTGTACCTCACCTGCTTCGGCATGGGCCTCGGCGCGTTCCTGATCGCGCTCAACTTCCGCCCGTTCCCCAAGCCGGTGCCGAAGGCGATCGACGCGATCGCAGCCTAACCTGTCGCGACCGCGAGCAGCAGGCCTCCGACGACACAGCCGTTCGTCACGACGTTGCCGATCTCGGCCTTTCGTTGATCGCCGGTGACGGTCCACGGCGCATGAAAGAACGGCGTGACGACGATCGTGAAGGCGATGAGCGAGAGCGCGGCGAGCGCCGGCCAGATGCTCAGCGCCAGCAGGACGCCGCCGATGACTTCGACCGCCAGCGCCAGCCGCAGCGCGTACCAGGGCTGCGGCACGCCTTTACCGGCGATCATCGGATCAAGGTTGCCGATGTTCCGCACATTGGAGATGCCCCAGTAGGCGAAGTTCGCGCCGAGGAGAAAGCGGCCGAGGACGATGAGCGCGGGCGTCATCGCTATTGCTCCACGGTCAGCGTGAAGATCGTGTCCGGAGGCAGGTTGTCGTCGACGGCCTTCTTGCCATACGCGATGTAGGCGTCGAGATCGTCGATGCAGACCGCGTCCTTGCACATGTGCATGCCGGCCTGCACGTCGTCCTTGGTGCCGAAGGTGCGCCATGCCTCAGCCTTCTTGTTCGGCACATCGAAGTGCAGGTAGCCGTAGAGCATGCTGGGGCCGCCGGCGTCGTCGGGACCGGTGAGCTGGGCGACGTAGTAGTCGCCGTCGACGCGCTTCAGGTGCAGCAGCACCTTCTGGCCTTCGCTGTCGGTCATGTAGTGCTTGCCCTCGCGGGTGAAGGCGGCAGGCTTCGCGTCCGCCTCTTTTCCGAGGAAGGTGACTTTGCTGTATTCCGCGACCGAGTCGGCGTCACCGACGAGCGGCTTGTCGCTACTGTAGCAGCCGGCGAGGCCGGCAAACGCCAGCGCCGCAATAAGCATCCGGATCGGCTTCATGGTCATCCCCCCGTTTGACCCCGTTTGCGGCATGTAACGCGAGTGTGGCTGCGCCGCCAAGCGGTGCGCTTTGCCGATTTGCGGTTAGCGCGGCGTTGCCGGGACGTGAATAGGAAATGAATCCGCAGCCACCAAAGCCGCGGAATCCGCCGTCTCTGAATCAAGCATTACCGCGGCGTTTGAAGAAAATTTAGCTCGAACTTTAACGGCCCTTTGAACCGCCGCCGCCATCCTCGCGAGCATCAACGGGCGACAAGCGGCGGGGCAAATGCCGCGAGCCCAAACAACCGACGGGGCAGTGTCATGGCACGATATGAGATGGGCGCGGAACTCGCGTCGATGGCGGAAGCGAAGCCGACGCCGGAGAATTTCTTCGAGCTCGGGATCATCTACTCGGCGGGGCAGGAGGTCGACATCGACCTCGTCGCCGCGCACAAGTGGTTCAACATCGCGGCGGCGCGCGGCAAACGCGAGGCAGCGCTCTACCGGCAGGAAGTCGCCCGCGAGATGACCGCGGTGGCGATCGCAGAAGCACAGCGGGCTGCGCGCGAGTGGCTGCACACACACTAGGTCGTGTGGCTTTCCGAACCCTGCCTCCTACCCTAGATTGAGATTCGGGGGCCCCCTGCCGGGGGAGGCTGATGGAAGACGTACTCGCGCTTATCGGCGACATCTACGATGCCGCGCTGCATCCCGATTCATGGGAGCAGGTTCTCGCCAAGATCACGACATACCTCGGCGGCGTCTCCTCGGTGCTGCTCGGCCAGGATTTTGTGAATCTGGAAGGGCGCTTCTTCCACCACTGGAACGACAACCCGGAATACACCGAGCTGTTCTTCAGCAAGTACATGAAGCTCAGCCCGCTTTCGCCGCACCTGATGATGAGCAAGCCGGGCGACATCGTCGTTGCCTCGCGCTTGATGCCGCACGAGGAGCTGCGCGCCTCGCGCTTCTTCCGGGAGTGGGTCGAGCCCCAGCACTACTACGACTTTGTCGGCGTCACGATCGAGAATTCGGGCGGCCGGGTGGCCAATCTCACCTCCGGCGGGCTGGACCATCAGGGCCTGATCACCGACGACCAGGTGCGGCGCATGGAGTTGATCGCACCCCACATCCGCCGGGCCGTGCTTATCGGCGATGTGATCGAGGAACAGTTCCGCATCGCCCGCGACCTTGCCGAAGTTTTCGACCGGCTGGCGATCTCCATCTTTCTCGTGCGGCGTGACGGCGCCATCACGTACGCCAATGCTCCCGGCCGCCGTCTGGCGGAGGAGGGTGACGTCGTCGTGGCGATGGATGGATCGCTGAAGGCCACCAGCGCGGCTGCTGCAAATCAGCTGCAGAGCGCGATTGCCGCAGCGAGCGAAGGCGATGCGGCGATCGCCACCAATGGCATCGCCTTGCCGCTTAGCGGACGCACCGGCGCGCTCTACGTCGCCAGCGTGCTGCCGCTTGCGTCCGGCGAACGGACTGAAACCGGCCGTGCCTTCGAAGCCAAGGCCGCGGTGTTCGTGCGCAAGTCGGGCATCGACCTGCCCAACCCGATCGAGGTAATGGCGCGCCAGTACCGTCTGACTGGCGCCGAGATCCGCGTGCTCTATTCGCTGATGGAGATGAGCGGCATCTCCGCCGCCGCCGATCTCACCGGCCTGTCGCAGGCGACGGTGAAGACGCACATCCGCCACCTGTTCGTAAAGACGGGCACGAAGCGGCAGAGCGATCTCGTCAAGCTGGTCGCGAGTCTCGCGAGCCCGGTAGGCCCGTCGCCCTAGCCGCTTACGGTGCGGCGGCTGGGAACCTTGATACGGCGTTTCGTCATCTCGGCGCGCAGCTTCTCGGGTATGGGCCGGCAGCCACAATGCCTGGCGTGTTCCACGTGCCACGCGATGCGCTGATCCAGCGTCGCGTTCTTCGGCATCGGATGGGCGCCGTGCCAGGCGGCGTTGATCTTGCTCATCGGCGCATCCCTCTGCGCCGATCAGGCGCTGTCGTTGCGCCAGATCATGTCAGTGGTTGTCGCGCGGTACGCCGAAAGTCTTGGCGACGTGCTGGTACTTGATCGCCGGCTTGAGGACCATGCCTTCCGAGAATTGGTCCACGATGCCGCGCTGGATCTCCTGCCACGGCGTCTGGCTGGGCGGGAAGGGAAACCCTCCCTTGGCGTTCAGTTCGGCGCGGCGCTTCGCCAGCTCGCTCTCGTCTATCAGGATGTTCGCCTCGCCGTTGTTCAGGTCGATGCGGATAGGGTCGCCGGTCCTGACGATTGCGAGGCCGCCGCCCGCCGCCGCTTCGGGCGAGGCATTGAGGATTGAGGGCGAGCCCGAGGTACCCGACTGGCGGCCGTCGCCGATACAGGGCAGGGAGTGGATGCCGCGTTTTATGAGCGCGGCAGGCGGCTGCATGTTCACGACCTCGGCGCCACCCGGATAGCCGATCGGCCCCGTGCCGCGGATGAACAGCATCGAGTTTTCATCGATCTTGAGGTCGGGATCGTCGATGCGGTGGTGGTAATCCTCCGGTCCCTCGAAGACGACCGCGCGCCCTTCGAAGGCGTTCGGCGACTTCGGGTTGGACAGGTAGCGGTTGCGGAACTCCGCCGTGATGACGCTCGTCTTCATGATCGCCGAGTCGAACAGGTTGCCCTTCAAGACGATGAAGCCGGCATCCTTGACCAGCGGCTCGGCGAACGTGCGGATGACGTCCTTGTCCTCGATCTCCCTGCCGCGGCAATTCTCGGCGAGCGTCTTGCCGTTGACGGTGGTGGCCTTGCGGATGAGGCCTTGCTTGTCGAGTTCGTTGACCACGGCCGGCACGCCACCGGCGCGATGATACTCCTCGCCGAGATATTTCCCGGCAGGCTGCAGGTTCACCAGCAACGGCACCTTGTGACCGACGGTCTCCCAATCCTCGATATCGAGCTTCACGCCGACGTGCCGAGCGATGGCGTTAAGGTGGATCGGTGCGTTGGTCGACCCGCCGATCGCGGAGTTGACGACGATGGCATTCTCGAACGCCTCGCGCGTCAGGATGTCGGACGGCTTCAGGTCCTCCCACACCATCTCGACGGCGCGCACGCCGGTCTCGTAGGCGATCTGCCCGCGCTCGCGATACGGCGCGGGAATGGCGGCGCAGCCGGGCAGGGACATGCCCAGCGCCTCGGCGAGCGAATTCATGGTCGAGGCCGTGCCCATGGTGTTGCAGTGGCCGACGGAGGGCGCCGACGACGCGACAATCTCGATGAATTCGCTGTAGTTGATTTCGCCGGCGGCGAGTTGCTCGCGCGCCTTCCACACGATCGTGCCGGAGCCGGAGCGCTCGCCCTTCCACCAGCCGTTCAGCATCGGCCCGCCGGAGAGGACGATCGCCGGAATGTCGACGGTGGCGGCCGCCATGATGCAGGCCGGCGTGGTCTTGTCGCAGCCGGTGGTCAGCACGACGCCATCGAGCGGGTAGCCGTAGAGCACCTCGACGAGGCCGAGATACGCGAGGTTGCGGTCGAGTGCGGCCGTCGGGCGCTTGCCGGTCTCCTGGATCGGGTGGACGGGGAACTCCATCGTCAGGCCGCCGGCGGCGGTGATGCCCTCGCGCACGCGCTTGGCGAGCTCCAGGTGATGCCGGTTGCAGGGGGATAGGTCAGAGCCGGTCTGGGCGATGCCGATGATCGGCTTGCCGGACTGCAGCTCCGCGCGCGTCAGGCCGTAGTTCAGATAGCGCTCCAGGTAGAGCGCCGTCATGCCCGGGTTTTCCGGGTTGTCGAACCACGCTTTCGACCGCAGATCGGCCTTGTTCTTCCTAGCCATCGTTGCTTTCCCAAGTCGGCCGCCGCGGGAGGGCGGCAGGCCGGACGGTGTTAGCACCGCCCGGCTTTTTCTGTCGATGGTGTGACATAGGGCGGTCCGCCTTCCGCTCATCCCCGCGAAGGCGGGGATCCATCGTGGGGAGCCGCCGGCGCGGCTTAAAGTGACGAGCGGCTTCCGGCGCCATGGGTCCCCGCCTTCGCGGGGGGCGAGCGTTTGGGGACTGAGCCCTTGACCCGGCGCCAGCAGCGCGCGATTTCAACGCCCAACCAAATCCGAGGAACACCCATGACCGAACTCCACCGCAACTTCATTGCCGGCGAATGGGTGGGCGGCGAAGGCATCCCCAACATCAACCCGTCCAATACCAACGATGTCGTTGGCGAATACGCGCGCGCCTCTGCGGCGGACGTGCAGAACGCCATCGCGGCTGCCAAGGCCGCCTTCCCGGCGTGGTCGCGCTCCGGCATCCAGCAGCGCCACGACATCCTCAAGGCCGCGTCGGACGAGATCCTGAAGCGGCGCGAGGAGATCGGCCGCCTGCTGTCGCGCGAGGAGGGCAAGACGCTCGCCGAGGGTATCGGCGAGACGGTTCGCGCCGGGCAGATTTTCGATTTCTTCGCCGGCGAATGTCTGCGCCTTACCGGCGAGTCGGTGCCGTCGGTCCGTCCCGGCATCGAGGTCAACATGACGCGTGAGGCTGTTGGCGTCGTGGGCATCATCACGCCGTGGAATTTTCCGATCGCGATTCCCTCGTGGAAAATCGCGCCGGCGCTCACGCACGGGAACACCGTGGTGTTCAAGCCCGCCGATCTGGTGCCGGGCTGCTCGTGGGTGATCGTCGATATCCTGCAGCGCGCCGGTTTGCCCAAAGGCGTGCTGAACCTGGTCATGGGCAAAGGCTCGGTGGTCGGGCAGGCGATGCTCGACTCGCCCGACATCAACGCGCTGACGTTCACCGGGTCGGTCACGACCGGGCGTCGCGTTGCGGACGCTTCGGTAAAGGTGCTCCGCAAGTTCCAGCTCGAGATGGGCGGCAAGAATCCGCTTGTCGTGCTTGACGACGCCGATCTCAAGATCGCCGTCGAGGTCGCTGCCAACGGTTCGTATTTCTCAACGGGCCAGCGATGCACTGCCTCGTCCCGGCTGGTCGTCATCGATGGCATCCACGACAAGTTCGTCGCCGCGCTGACGGAGCGGCTGAAGGGTCTCGTCGTCGATGACGCGCTGAAGGACGGTACGCATATCGGCCCGGTGGTGGATCCGTCCCAGCTCAAGCAGGACGAGGACTACATCAAGATCGCGAAAGACGAGGGCGCCAAGCTGGCCTTCGGCGGGAACCGTCTGACGCGTGCCACGCCCGGCTTCTATCTCGAGCCGGCGCTGTTCACGGAGACGAAGCCCGGGATGCGGATCAACCGCGAGGAAGTCTTCGGCCCGGTGGCGAGCGTCATCCGCGTCAAGGACTACGACGAGGCGCTGGCTGTGGCGAACGACACGCCGTTCGGTCTCACGTCGGGCATCGTCACCACCAGCCTGAAGTACGCGACCCACTTCAAGCGCAACTCGGAAGCCGGGATGGTGATGGTCAACCTGCCGACCGCCGGGGTGGACTATCACGTCCCGTTCGGCGGCCGGAAAGGATCGAGCTACGGCCCGCGCGAGCAGGGACGCTACGCCCAGGAATTCTTCACGACTGTGAAGACCGCGTACACCCAGGCGTAGCCGTTCGTTTCAGACTTAGGGGCACATCCGCTTTTCGCCGGACAGCGTCACCACCATGCCGGTGGTGGCGTTGAACGACTTGTAGTGCGCCTTACACCACGTCAGCCACTCGTCGGACCACGCTGTCAGGCCGCTGCTGGATGGGCCCTTGCGTATGGAAGCGGAAGCGGTCTGCTGCTTCGGCTTCACAGCCGGCGTCGTCACGACGACGGGTTTGGAGTCCATGACGGGGGGCGCCGTGTCCGGCTCGTCGGGGACGTCCGCATCGCCCTCGGCAATTGCTTCGAACGGCCCGCCGATCGCCTCATCGTCGGCCGTGCCGAAATAGGCCGACGTCGTCGGGAATTCGGGTTCCTCGTCGAGATTGAGGCAGCGGTAGTAGGCTTGATCTTCGACGCGCTCGCGCGCGCCAGCGGCCTGGTCGCCCGAAGGCATTCCCACGCGCGCTGCCGCATATTCCCTCGCGTACAGCGCGCAATACGCCGGCGAAGCCGCCGACGCTGTCTGTATTCCCCCAAGCACCCCAAACGTTACGCAACACAACGCTACGCCTGTCTTCATCTTGTTTTTCGAGGCTCCCGCACGCGCCCCGCCCGGTGAGGATCGTCCCGTCATTTCTTGGTGAGAAAAGGTTCGACGGGTGTCTGGAAAAGGGCAAAAACTGACAATGGTGGAAAACGAAAAAAGCCGGTCACCATCGTTGGCGGCTCTGCCGGGCGGCGCAACTGCCGCGCAGGCGGTGCCCCCGCTATCCCCATCCGGCGCAATGAGCCTTGCGGAGGACTGAATGCCCGATTTTCCCATCGTCGATGCCCATGTCCACCTCTACGACGCGAAGTCGATCGTCTATCCGTGGATGAAAGGTCTGGTCATCGATGCCCCCCACGACTCGGCGGTGTTCAGCGCGGCAATCGCGCCGGTGGTCGTCGACAAGCTCGTCTTCGTGGAGGTTTCCTCGGCCGAGGGCACCAACTTCGACGAGATCGATTGGGTCGAGAATGCCGCCAGGTCCGATCCGCGGATCCAGGGCATGGTCGCCACCGTCGCCCTTGAGAGGGGCAAGGAGATCGAGGCGGAGGTGGCGGCATTCGCCCGCCGGCCGCTTGCCCGTGACATCCGCCGCCTGATCCAGGGCCACCTCGACGAGCCCGGCTGGTGCCTCAGGCCGGCTTACCTCGACGGCGTCCGAATCGTTGCGGAATACGGGCTCGGCTGCGAGATCGGGATCAAGCATCCCCAGCTCCGCGATGCCATCCGCCTCGTGGAGCAGTTTCCCCACGTCCGCTTCACCTTCGACCATATCGGCAAGCCCGGAATCAAAGCCGGTCTGGTCGAGCCCTGGAAGGCGGAAATCCGCGCGCTGGCTCAGTTCCCCAACATCGTCTGCAAGATATCCGGCGTCGTCACCGAGGCCGATCAGGAAGCGTGGACCTACGACCAGATCGCGCCCTACATCGCCCACGCCATCGAGGTTTTCGGCTTCGACCGGGTCATGTTCGGCGGCGACTGGCCGGTCATGGAACTCGCCCACTGCACCTATCCGCAGTGGGTGGCGATCGTGGACCGCATCGTCGCCGGCGCGTCGCGGGAGGATCAGCGCAAGCTGTTCAGGGACAACGCGATTCGGCACTACCGCCTTTAGCGGCGAAGGTGGCGGAGACGGAGGGATTCGAACCCTCGATACAGCTTTTCAACCGTATAACGGTTTAGCAAACCGCCGCCTTCAGCCTCTCGGCCACGTCTCCACGCCCCGGAAATACGCACCCAGATCAGGAGCAGCAAGGGGAATCGTCGGCCGAGGCGCAGTATAGGTGTGGCGGAAATGCCATAAGGGGCTCGGCGATTCGCCTTTGGGCAAAACTGGCACGCGGCTTTCCGTTCCTGAAGTGTGCGTTAATTCCGGAGCCTTCTTTCGTGCCAAATCTGCAACATGGATTTGAAAACAGGGGGCTATGCCCGCTCAAAGGCGCTTTCCTGATTGCGTGGGGCCGAGGCTTGGATCAGTTTGACCCTGCGAAACGCGGGGTGCCCTGCGGATCGTGTTCTTTCGGGCGATGACCCAGGGGTGGGTCGAGAATCGATCGGCGGAACTATCTCGCGGGGAACTGGGACAGACTTAGCACAAGCTCGGAATTGACCGGATGCCGGAAGGCGGACGGGAGCTTCGGCAAGAACGAACCTGCCCCTTAAACATGGTTGGAGGTCAGGACATGACACTTAAGACCTTATTCCTTGGCTCCGCCGCCGCTTTTGCGGTCGTTGGCGGTGCCCAGGCTGCGGACCTTTCGGTTGCCGAACCGGTCGAGAGCGTAAAGGTTTGCGACGCTTTCGCCAGCGGCTACTGGTACATTCCGTCGTCTGACGTCTGCTTGAAGATCAGCGGTAACGTCGAATTCGACTTGAACCTGTTCTCGCTGTCTTCGACGTACGGCACGCACTCCTCGACCTGGAACTTCGTCACCGCGGCTGGCGTCTACATTGATGCCAAGTCGGTGATCGACATCGGCGAGCTCTCCGCTCACGTTGGTTTCCAGGCGAAGTATGCGGGCGATAGCACGACCGCGACGACCTGGAGCCTTGACGGCGCCTGGTTGAAGATCGGTGCCCTGCAGGCTGGTCACTTTGGCTCGCCGTTCAAGCCGGGCTCGGGCTTCGTCGACTACAACACGAAGAAGTCGGCGATCGCTGACAACAACAAGATTCAGCTCTCGTGGGCTGCTGCTGGCTTCGGCCTCGCGCTGGGTATTGAAGACCCGCGTGAGACTTGGGGCTCGTCGCTCCCGGATAGCTGGTCGATGCCGCTCATCGACGGCAACATCACCTTCTCGTCGGGCGCTGTGGCTGGGTTCCTGTCGGCTGGCTTCGTCCAGCTCGATGCGGGCACTGCCTGGGGCGTGTCGGGCAAGGTTGACGTCGGTATCGGCGCCAACGACAAGTTGCGCTTGGTCGGCATCTACGGCGACAACCTGTTCGTCGGTGGTCCGGCGACGGCTGCTGCAACGAACAGCGGCTGGAGCGCGATCGCGTCCTTCTCGCACATGTTCAGCTCGAAGCTGGCCTTCGACGCCGAATACTCGTACCTCCACCCGTCGGCTTCGTCGGGCGCAGACTCTTGGGCCGCTGCTGCGGACTTGGTCTGGACCCCGTACGTCGGGTTCAAGGGTGTCGTGCGGGCCGGCTACGCCAACACGGTCACTGCGACCACTGGTTCCTGGAGCGCGCAGGTTTACCTCAAGCGTTCCTGGTAGTCGCTCAGCGACAGCCAGACAAAGATTGGAAGAGCCCGGCGGTTTTCCGCCGGGCTTTTTCATTTTGGGGCCCGACTCAGGGCCGGCTTCCTTGCCCCAATCTGACCGCGATCGCCGGTTGGGATGCACCCTCGGCGGCGTTTCAGGTAAACAGGCGGCATGAATTGGCAGCGTTGGATCCGGCCAGGCCTGATCGTCACGTTCTTCATGGCGGGGTTGGCGCTGGTCCTTCGGGACGGCAGCGTCGAGCGGGATATCGGCGCGCGGGTCACGGCTGAATTGGCCGCGCAGGGCCTTCCTTGGGCGAGCGCGGACGTTTCCGCCCGCGATGTGACCCTGCATGGCATGGCCCCCTCGGTTGAGGCGCAGGAGCAGGCGGTCGCGGTCGCCGCCAAGGTCCGCGGCGTGCGCGCGGTGACCAACGGCAGCGATCTGCTTCCGATCATGTCGCCCTATGTCTGGTCGGCGAAGCGGGACGGGAGGGCTGTGACGCTGACCGGCGCCGTGCCGTCCGAAGGATCGCGGGCGGCGATTCTCGCGGCGGCCAGGCGCGCGATGCCCGACGCCGAGATCCACGACGGCATGCAGTTGGGCCGCGGAGCTCCGCCGACGTTCAACTCGGCGGCCACCTTCAGCCTGGTCCGGCTCGCGGCGCTCGGCGATGGAGTCGTGACGCTGACCGACTCGACGCTTGCCGTCAGCGGCACGGCGGCGAGCGCGCAAGCTTATGCCGACGCGCGCACCGCATTCAGTCAGCAACTCCCGGCCGCGGTCACGCTCGGCCCGGTCGATGTCCTGCCGGCGCGCGCGAGTCCGTTTGTCTTCTCCGCCAACTTTGACGGTAAGGCGGTGTCGCTCGTCGGCTACGTGCCGAACGATATCGTGCACAAGACTCTCGTCGCCACCACCAAGGCGACGCTGCCCGGCACACCCATTTCCGACGCCGTTGCGGTTGCGTCCGGCGATCCGCCTGGCTTTGCCGAAGCGGCAAGCTTCGCCATCGCGCAGCTCGACCGGATGCGCGATGGCGGCGTCACGCTCGATGGTCTCAATCTGGATGTGTCGGGCACGGCGAAGAGCGTCGACGACTACGAGGCGTTGCTCGAGAATCTTTCGACCGGGCTGCCCCAGGGCATGAAGCTCGTGTCGGCGGCGGTCGCGCCGGCTGTGGCCTCACCCTATGGCTGGTCGGCCGAGAAGACCGGCGACGCCGTCGTGTTGTCTGGGTATGTGCCCTCCGCCGACGGCCACGACGAGGTGATGGCGACGGCGCGAATCGTCTTTGCCGGCGACAAGATCGACGACCGCGTGCGGGTCGCGGCGGGCGAGCCGCGCATGGACTGGATCGGCGCGATCAAGTTCGCCATGAGCCAGCTGGCACGCCTGGCGAACGGCAAGGTGGCCATCGGCGACCAGTCGTATTCCATCGAGGGCGAGGCGGCCTCCGCGGAAGCCTACGGCCAGATTCTCGATGCGAACGGGCGGACGCTGCCGGCAAGCCTGACGCTTACGCGTGGTGACATCACGCCACCACGTGTGACGCCCTTCCGTTTCGTTGCGGAGCGCCGCGGGGCCGGCATCGCTATGAGCGGCTACGTGCCCGACGAGCCGTCGCGCGAGGCGATCTTCAGTGCGGCGCATCGCAAGTTTGGGGCGGTGGAGATCTCCGGCGACCTTGTCTTCGCCGCTGGGGCGCCGGACGGCTTCGTCGACGCCGTCAACGCCGCGCTTCAGGCATTGAGCCGCATGGCGGGCGGCTACGTGGAGGTGGTCGACAATGCGGTGACGGTGCAGGGACTCGTGTACCAGCCGGGCGCGGTCGGCGACATCACAGACACGTTGTCCGCCGCATTGCCCGAAGGTTTCACGGCGGATGCAACCGGCGTCGAAGCGCGGCAAGAAGATCAGCCGATCGCCGCATCCGACTGCCGTGACAAGCTCCAGGCCGTGCTGCAGGCCGGGCGCATCGCTTTTGACGGCGCACAAGCCGAGATCGCAGGCGACAGCGTCGGCGTGTTGGACCGCGTGTCCGCGGTGGTCGCGCGCTGCCCCGATGCTGCGGTGGAGGTCGGCGCCTATTCCGATTCGGAAGGTTCCTCGTCGCGCAACCGCGATCGCACCCAGGCGCGCGCCGACGCCATCGTCGATTTTCTGGTCTCCGCGGGGGTGAAGCGGGAGAGGCTGACGGCGGTTGGTTACGGCGAGAAGAATCCGATTGCTGACAACACGACAAAAGAAGGGAAGGCGGCGAACCAGCGGATCGAATTTTCCGTTGCGCTGCCGGACGGCGGATAGATGCTGTACGTGATCGTCGCTTATTGGCCCTTCCTGCTCGCCGCGCTTGTGCTCGGCGTGCTGATCGGCTGGTGGCATCAGGACCCGCGCAGCGCCGACGATATGACGGCGTGGCTGGAACCGGGGCGCGACGAGCCATGATCTGGCATTTCGCCGAGGTCTGGTTCCTGCTCGCGATCGCGTTCGCGATAGGCTGCGTCCTGGGCTCGTACTTCTACGGGTTGTTGGCGGAGACGCGCCTGGCGCTGGTACAGGGTGCGGTGGCCGATCAGGTCGGCGATGTCGTCGACCGCATCAAGGCGTCGCTTGGCATGAGCGCGGATTGGCGGCCGCAGCACGGCCGTGCCGTCGAGCGGCCGGTCCCGCCCGAGCCCGCGCCTCGCGCTCCTGAGCCGGCGGACGACGGCTACGACGAGATCGCGGCGCCCGTCACCTATGCCGCGCCTCAGCCGAGCGATGCACGAACCCGTGCCGCGCCCGCCGAAGAGGATGACGAGGACGTCGAACCGCTCGTCAGCGAGGATCCGGAGCGGCTGGCGTCGGCTGAGGCGGTTGGCGACGACGGCATCGTGCCAATGCGGCCGGCGGGGCTGGTGCAGCCGCGCGGCGGAGTGCCCGACAACCTCACCCGCATCCGCGGCGTGGGTGAGCGGAACGAGGCGCGTCTCAACGGCCTCGGCATTTTCCACTTCGGACAGATCGCTGCCTGGACGCCGGGCGAGGTGCGCTGGATCGGTCAATACCTCGCGTTCCCGGAGCGGATCGAGCGCGACGATTGGGTGGGGCAGGCGATGATACTGGCCAGCGGTGGCGATACCGGCTTCGAGAAATCGGCTGACCGGCGGAGGCGGCGGCGACGCGAGCGCCAGCGGCAGGCAGACGCCGAGCAGCTCGCTTCCGATGTGGAAAGCATCATGGGCCGCCGGCGGACGACGGCGCGCCGCTCCGAAGAAGAAGACGAAGACTAGTTCGAGGACGGAGCGTCGAGGTCGTAGGTGGGCGGCTCCTTCGCCACGATCGCGTCCGGCGATGCTTCCGAGCCTTCCGCTGCGGCGATGAACGCCGCGATCCGTGACAGCAACGCTCCGCGCAGCAGAGGCGCGTGCCCCTCGTTCGGGATGACGACAGTTTCGACGCGTGCATGCGCCCGTGCCATCTCGGCAAGCGTCTCGGCCGATAGCAGGTCCGAGTTGGCGCCGCGTATCGCCAGCACCGGCAGGTCCTTCAACGCGCGGAATTCATCCCACAGTGCGGGGATCGGCTGGTCGAACTCGACGCCCGCCAGCGTCTGCGCGAGCGCCGGATCGTAGTCGGACTTCGGTGCGCCTGCCTCGCTGGTGTAGGTGAGGCGCGCGAACTGATCCCAGTCTGCCTCGTCCCACGCTGTGAAGGCGCCACCGTGCAGTCGGCGCTGAATGCGCGAGGCGTCCCGCCAATCGTCAGGAATGGGCGTGCGGCCAACGTAAGTCTTGAGCCGCGCCAGGCCGCGCGCTTCCACTGCCGGGCCGATGTCGTTGAGCACCAGTGCTGCAACGGTCGCCGGGCGCATCGTGCCCATCAGCATGCCGATGATGCCGCCGCGCGAGGTGCCGACGATCACCGCGCGCGGAATGTTGAGCGCCGCCATGCCGTCGAAGATGTCGTTGGTTTCGGTCACCGGGTTGTAGCCGTCGCGGCGGCGGTCCCAGGCGGATCGTCCGCGGCCCCGGTAGTCGAAGGCGACGACGCGGCGTGGGCGGGCGCGGTGCGTCGACAGGAACGCGGCGAGCGTGTCGAAATCGCGGGTCGTGCGCGTCAGCCCTGGAAGGCAGACGACCGGCGTCCATGGCGAATTGCGCTCGCCCCAATCCCCGGCATAGAGCGACAGTCCGTCAGCGCTGGCATAGAAGACGTCGCGCGATACCGCGGTCGCCGGCGCGCTTTCCTCGACGGGTGTGGATGCCTTGGCCATCGGCGCGGTTATCCGCTGGCAGATGGCGCCCGGTCAACCGGCGGCGCCGCGGCGGAGGTCGGCCTCGATGCGGAGTGCAGGCGAGCCGAGGCGGGCCCGATAAACTTGGAGATTTTCGATGATGCGCTGGACGTAGTTGCGCGTCTCGGTGAACGGAATGAGTTCGATCCAGTTCACGACGTCAACGTTGGGATCGCGCGGATCGCCGTGATCCTTGACCCATTGCGCTACCCGGCTCGCGCCGGCGTTGTAGGCCGCGAAGGTCATGACATAGGAGCCGCCGAACGTGTCGACGAGGTCGCCGAGATGGGCGGCGCCGAGGGTCGCGTTATAGCCGGGGTCCGCTGTCAGTCGCGCCTTGGAGTAGGGGAGCCCAACGTCTTTCGCGACCTGTTTGGCGGTCGCAGGCATCAGCTGGAGCAGGCCGCGGGCGCCGGCCGAGGAAATTGCTCCGGGATTGAAGGCGCTCTCCTGCCGGGCGATGGCGAAGACGACCGGGCGCTCGACGCTCGGAGTCTTGGCCGAGGCGGGGATGGCGGCGGTCGGGAAAGCCAATGCCTCCACCGGCAGGCCGCGCACGGCGGCGGTCTTCCCGATCTGCAGTGCGAGCTGATGGTTGCCACTGTCCTCCGCCATTCCGGCAAGCAGCGCGATCTCGCCCGGGTCCGACAGTGTCTCCGCAAGGTGGCGATAGAGCACTGCCGCCTGCGAGTCGTAGCCAACAGCGGTCAGGTGGCGGATCGCGATCACCAGCTCGCGGCTGGCAAACGTCGCCCGCGTGGTCGCGTTGGCCGCCGGTGGCGCGCCGATCGCGAGCGGCCCGCCGCCGATGCGGGCAGCGGCGAGCTGGCCGTAGAACGTGGTGCGGAAGACGGCGGCGTTGGCGTACTGGGCGCGCGCGGTCTTGGGATCGCCCGCCGCCTCGGCGGTGCGGCCGAGCCAGTATTGGGCACGCGACAGGCTGAGAGGCATTTTGGAGAGGGCAGCGATCGCCGCGAAATGATCGCGCGCCATGGCCGGGTTGTGGAGGTATTCCAGCGCGTACCAGCCGGCGTGGAATTCGGCCTCGGCCTGGAACGTGGGCGATTCAGCGGCGTGGTTTGCAGCGATAGTGTAGGCCAGACGCGGGTTGTTCAATTCGATGAGCGCGCGCGAAATCAGCCGGCGCTCCACCCACCATGCGTCGGGGTCGACCAGTGTGGCCGCGTCGCGCGGTGCGGCGGCGAGGAGCTTCGCGGCGTCGTCAATCTTGCCGGCGCGGCGCAGCACCTGAATGCGGCCGAACGTGTAGATCGTATCGCGTCTTGCTCCCGCGGGAAGCGCATCAAGGGCCGGGCCCGCTTTGGAGGACTCGCGCACCACGAGCGCCATGGCTTTGGCGAGCGCCTGCTCGCCCTTGTCGAGGAACGGCGCCACCCGCAGCGCGTCGGCGGCCCGCCCCGCGTAGAACAGGCGGTCCATCCGGTATTTGTGATCCGCGGGACGCAGCATGCCGGCAAACGAGGCGAGCAGTTTCTTTTCGGTGGCCTCGGCGAAATTCTCTTCGCGCCAGTAGGCGCGGATCACCTTGGCGGCGTCGTCACGACGGCCCACGCTGAGATACGCGTTGGCGAGCAACATCTTGCCGTCGGCGGAGCTGGCCCTTCCCGTGGGAAACGCGCGAATGACAGCATCTGGCGCCGGCTGCTCCCGGGCGAGCGCCTGTTCGTAGCGTATGCGCATCAGCGCCTGGTTGGGCCAGTCGGCCAGCTTCTTCTGGAGGTCGGCGATGGCCGCTGAGCTGACGCCTGCATATCCGCCGGTGGCGATCAGCCAGTTGACGATCTTGATGTCGACCTTGTCGGGCAGGGCATATGCGGCAAGGGTAGCGGCGCCGGGGTCGTTGTTCTCCAGCAGCTTCACAGCCAGCCGCAGGCCTACCGCATCGATCGGCTTGCCGCCCTTCGGCGCAGGCATCGTCGGTGGCGATGTCGGTTCGACCTCGACGCTTGCCGTTTCCGGCGCGTCGCTGTCCTCCGTGGCCGTTGTTTCATCGGGCGCAGCCTTCGAGATCAAGGCGCCGATCGCGTCGTCATCCTCCCGGCCGGCAGGTGCCGGCTTGGTGCTGGCGGTCGCGGCATTCCCCGCACGCACGGGGTTGAGGCGCGGCAGCGGAACGGAGACGGTGGCAGCGGGCTTCGGCTTGGCTTTCGCCAACGCCTCGCCGGCAAGGGGCAATATCAGCGCGAGCGTTCCGGCGCCGGCGAGCAGCGCGACCGTCAAATTCCTCAGGTGCCGGCGCATCTGGCCGGTCGCTCTCAACGCCATGCGCCGTTAGGTCCCTTGGGAGCCGCCCACCCGGCCCGCCATTGCCGCCAGAGGCTAGTGTGCCATAGTGAACGTTTGTTTGACGACCCACTTGGAGGTGGCCGGTCTCCTTGCCCGCCTAGTGGGGCAGGACTATGGTCGCCGCCACTTTTGCAGGGTCGCCCGATGGGGAACGGGCGCGGGACGCGGGAAACGTACGGATGTTCAAGGGTTCCATCACGGCTCTCGTTACGCCGATGCAGAACGGCAGCCTCGACGAGGAGGCCTTCCGCGGCTTCGTCGATTGGCAGATCGAAGAGGGTACGCATGGCCTGGTGCCGGTGGGCACCACTGGTGAAAGCCCGACGCTCAGCCACGACGAGCACAAGCGGATCGTGAAGCTCTGTATCGAGGTGGCCGACGGCCGCGTGCCGGTCATTGCCGGGGCAGGCTCCAACAACACGAAGGAAGCCATCGACCTCGCGAAGTTCGCCGAGGAAGCCGGCGCCGACGCGCTGCTAGTGGTGACCCCGTACTACAACAAGCCCAGCCAGGAAGGGCTCTACCAGCATTACAAGGCGATCAACGATGCCGTCGGCATCCCGATCTTCATCTACAACATCCCGCCACGCTCGGTGATCGATATGAGTGTCGAGACGATGGCGCGCCTGTTCGAGTTGAAGAACATTGCCGGGGTGAAGGATGCCACCGGCAAGATCGACCGGGTCAGTCTCCAGCGCCATGCCATGGGCGCCGATTTCATCCAGCTTTCCGGCGACGATTCGACCGCGCTCGCGGTCATGGCCCATGGCGGCCACGGCTGCATCTCGGTGACCTCCAACATCGCGCCGAAGCTGCTATCCGAGTTCCAGGAAGCGTGCCTCGCCGGCGACTACGCCAAGGCGCTGCTCTACCAGGATCGGCTGATGCCGCTCCACCGCGCGCTGTTCCTCGAGCCGAACCCTGCCGGGGTCAAGTATGCACTGTCGGTGATCGGCAAGATGCGTGACGACGTGCGCCTGCCGATGGTGAAGGTCAGCGAAGGCACCAAGGCCGAAATCCGCGAAGCGATGGTACACGCGGGCCTTATCAACTAGATAAGCCGTTATGGCCAACAAGGATAAGCCGGCGAACCGGAACGCCGCGGTGAACCGCCGTGCGCGCTTCAACTATGAGATCGGGCAGATCTACGAGGCCGGCATTGCGCTGACCGGCACCGAGGTGAAGTCGTTGCGCGCCGGACAGTCCAACATCGCGGATTCGTACGCCGGTGAACGCGACGGCGAGCTGTGGCTCTACAACGCCTATATCCCGGAATACCTCCAGGCCAATCGATTCAATCACGAGACGCGCCGGCCGCGGAAGCTGCTGCTCCATCGCCGCGAGATCAGCCGCCTGATCGGCGCCGTCGACAAGGAGGGCATGACCATCGTGCCGCTCAAGGTGTTCTTCAACGATCGCGGGCGCGCCAAGGTCGAACTCGCGGTCGCGCGCGGCAAGAAGCTGCATGACAAGCGCGAAACATCGAAATCCCGCGACTGGAATCGCGAGAAGTCCCGGCTGATGCGCGATAAGGGCTAGGGGCCGCTCCCCTCGAGGGCGTCTTCCTCGGCCTCCGCCGGATCGATACCAAAGGCTTCCAGCCCCTCGGCCAGATAGTCGGCCAGCATCGGCATGCCGAGGAGGTAGCGCTCGGTGCGCGTCGTTTTCTCCTGCTGAGCGGTGCGGCGCGCCTCGTCCCAATCCTCGATGCCGAAGGTGCCGCGGCCGACCCAGGTCAGCGCGACGAGATCGGCCTCCTCGTCCGTGTTCAATCCGCGGACGAAGCCGACGATCTCGGCGACGTCCGGGTCGTCGGCGCGATTTTCCACGAACTCGACCTCGTCGTCATCGCTCGCCGCTTCTGCCGGGATGACGGGCGCGACCTTGGTGTCGAAGGCGCGAGCCTTGAGGATAAGCCAGCCGATTTTCTCCGGCGCGATCTGCAGTTCGGGCATGGAAACGCCTCCAGCGGTGGGAGGCTTCGTCAACGCCGACGACGCAGAAAAGTTTCGTCCGCTCGCCGCCAGGGCGCCTCAATAGCAGTTGCGCAGGATCAATCGGGCGTAGGTATTGAAGTTTTCAAACGGCAGCGCCTGCTTGAAAAGTGGCCGCACCGACGCGTCGGCGCCGCCGCTGAGACCAAAGCTTGCCGCCTCCGTCTCGGCGTCGATGGAAGGCGGCAGCTTGAACTCCAGGATCAGAGCTCCGTCCTTGATGCGCCCGCTGACGTCGGAATCCGGGATCTGGAAGCCGAACAGTCTCGCGTCGGGCACGTTGGTGACGAATGCGAGGAATTCGTCGCGGCTCGCGGTGACGTTGGTTCCGATCGGCTGGCTCAGGAAAAGCCTCAGGCGGTTCTCGTTCTTTCGACAGAACAGCGTGGCGGTTTTTTCGCCGCCCAGGCTTTTCGAAAATGCGATGAGCCCGTCTTTGTACGGTTCGAACGCCCAGCCCATGTAGGCCAGATCATCGTACGTCACGTCGTACTCCGCCATTTCGGCGGTCGTCAGCAAATGCACGGTGTCCGGCTCCGTCTGCGATGCGGCCGCCAGGAAGCGCGCGTCAACGCCCATGCCGACGATGTAGTTGACGAGCCTCGCCTCGGTCTTCTGGTCGGACGACAGATCGCGACCGCTGAAGAGAGTCTGGTCGGGGTTTTCAGCGGCGATGGGGTAATAGAATTGATGGACACCGACGGTCCGATCATCGGCGCGTCGCCATTTGCCACCGAGGAAAGCATACGAGCATGCTGACAGGCATTGGCCGGGTCCGAAATCGGTGATCGAGGTGTCGTCGTTATCCGGGCCGGTGTGTGCGACGTAAGTGCCGAAGCCGTGTCCGCGGATCAGCCGGCCGAGGGCAAGTCCGGCGTCGAGATCGCCGCCCGGCGAGTTGAGATAGACCTCCACGCGGCCGTTGCCGAAAGTGCCTTCCGCCAGGAACTGAAGGAACGCCTCCGGCGTGCCGAGCACGATTTCGCCCTCGGCCGCAATCCATGACTCACCGTCGGCTCCGCCCGACGACGCCCAGCGGAAAGTCATGGGATCCGCCGACGCGCACGCGCTGAACATGAGGCCGGCGATTGCAGCGGCGAGCCAGGCGTATCCGCCACGCATTGCGAACTCCCCCGAACGCAATTTGCCGGTGCATCCTATCAACGGCGCGGCCAACCTGCGAGGTCAGGTCGTTCCTGGCTAGGCGAGCCGATCGCGCACCGCGGCAAACACGGCACGGAACATCGCCGGGGTGAGCACGCCGGTGTTCGTGTTGTAGCGCGAGCAGTGGTAGCTGTCGTGGAGTGTCAGGCCCGGACGCACCTCGTGGATCGCGCCATGGGCGAAGGGCACCGTCGATCGCCGCAGGCCGAATGCTGTCGCGGTGCTGTCGTGGGCGATGCGGCCGAGCACGACGATCGCTGCAAGATTGGGCATTGCCGCAAGCGTCGCGGTCATGAACTGGCGGCAGGTGGAGATTTCCGCAGGCGTCGGCTTGTTCTGGGGCGGGACGCAGCGAACGGCGTTGACGATCGCGGCGTCGACAAGTGTCAGTCCGTCATTGGGATCGGCGGCGTAGGTGCCCCGCGCGAAGCCAAACGCCAGCAGCGTCTCGTAGAGCAGTTCGCCGGCGTAGTCGCCGGTGAACGGGCGGCCGGTGCGGTTGGCGCCGCGAAGGCCTGGCGCCAGCCCGATGATGGCGAGGCGCCCATCAAGCGCGCCGAAGGTCGGGACCGGGGCGTTGTGCCAGGTGGGTTCCTTGGCGCGCCATTCCTCGCGAAACGCGAGGAGGCGGGGGCAAAGCGGGCAATCGTGCCCGGGTTCGGTCAACGCCACGGCGAACGCCCGCTAGGCGGTCGCTTCGTCTTCGAACTCGTCGTGGAACATCGACTCGGTGTGGACGCGCTCCGCCTGGCGGGCTTGGCGCTCGGCCGGGTCGCGGCCGACCTTGGCCTGCAGCGTCGACAGGTCGACGAAGTTGTCCGCCTGCCGGCGGAGCTCGTCGGCGATCATCGGCGGCTGGGTGGCGAGCGTCGAGACGACGGTCACCTTGCGGCCCCGCCGCTGCACGGCCTCGACCATGGAACGGAAATCGCCGTCGCCGGAGAAGAGGACGAAGTGGTCGACGGCGTCGATCATCTCCATGACATCGACGGCGAGCTCGATGTCCATGTTGCCCTTGATCTTCCGCCGGCCCGTGGCGTCGACGAATTCCTTCGTCGGCTTGGTCACGACCGTGTAGCCGTTGTAGTCCAGCCAATCGATCAGGGGGCGGATCGAGGAGTATTCCTGCTCCTCGGCCAGCGCCGTGTAGTAGTAGGCCCGCAGCAGGTAGCCTTTGGCCTGGAATTCGGCGAGGAGGCGCTTGTAGTCGATGTCGAATCCGAGCGCCTTGGAGGTCGCGTAGAGATTGGCCCCGTCGATGAAAAGGGCGATTTTCTCTCGCGGATCAAACAGGCTGGGCTCGAGACGATCCCGGGCAGCAGGCATGGCGGCAATCCTTCTGAAACGCAAAAGCGAACGCTGAAAGAAAAATTCCAGTCTGGAAGTCTAGAAACGGAAAAAGAGCTGCGCGAATACTCTTGTCTTTAGCACGTTCGACCCCTGCTTTCTTGCGCGGGCAGCCGAACAAACCGGGATTTCCCCTGCGAATATGGCTGAAAACGGGCGCTGCGCATGTCGCGGCGGCCTTGCTTCGCTCGCCGAGGTCGCCTATATCCGCGGCCAATTCCCGAGACTTGGAGACATTGCCCATGGCGCGCGTCACCGTTGAAGACTGCGTTGACAAGGTCGAGAACCGCTTCGAACTGGTGCTGTTGGCCAGCCACCGCGCCCGCATGATTGCATCGGGTGCGCCGCTCACCATCGAGCGCGACAACGACAAGAACCCGGTGGTGGCGCTTCGCGAGATCGCCGATCAGACCGTGGCGCCGGAGGACCTCAAGGAGGACCTGATCCACTCGCTCCAGAAGTACGTCGAGGTGGACGAGCCGGAGCCCGAGGTGGTGCCGATGATTGCCGCTGCCGCTTCGAGCGATAAGGGCGCTCCGGCTGCCGACGACACCGGCGACGTCGCCTTCGACCGCATGTCGGAAGAGGAACTGCTCCGCGGCCTGGAAAGCATGGTGCCGCCGGACAAGCAGGAAGAGTTCTAGGCGAATTTCCGACGGGGCGCTTCGGCGCCCCGCTTCATTTCGGAAACTCGATCCCCATGGCGCGATAGCGTTCCGGATCGTCGGCCCAGTTCTCGCGCACCTTCACAAACAGGAAGAGGTGGATCGGGGTCTCGGCGATCTCGGCGATCTCCTTCCTGGCCGCCATCGAGATTTGCTTGATGGTCGCGCCGCCGGCGCCGATGACGATCTTTTTCTGGCTGTCGCGTTCGACAAAAATCGTCTGTTGGACCCGCGCCGAGCCGTCCGGCTGCTCCTGCCACTCCTCCGTCTCGACCGTAGCCTGATAGGGCAGCTCCTGATGCAGCCGCTCGAACAACTTTTCGCGCGTGATCTCGGCGGCGAGCTGGCGGAGAGGCACGTCTGAGACTTCGTCCTCAGGATAAAGCCAGGGTCCCTCGGGCAGACGTTCGGCGAGGTAGGTGGTGAAATCGGTGACGCCGTCGCCGGTCAGCGCAGAGACCATGAAGGTCTGCTCGAATGGCAGCAGCGCGTTTGCCTCCGCCGCCAGGCCAAGCAGCGCGTCGCGCTTCACGGTATCGATCTTGTTCAGCACCAGCACGCGCGGATGGGCGACCTGCGACAGCTTGGCGATCGTGTCGCGCGTATCGTCGGTGAGGCCCGCTGCGGCATCGACGAGAAGCGCGACGACGTCGGCGTCCTTGGCGCCGCCCCAGGCGGTATCGACCATGGCGCGGTCGAGCCGCCGCTTCGGCTTGAAGATGCCAGGCGTGTCGACGAACACGATCTGTGTTTGCCCGGCCATCGCGATGCCGCGGATGGTCGAGCGGGTCGTCTGCACCTTGTGGCTGACGATCGCGACCTTGGTACCGACGAGGCGGTTGATCAGCGTGGATTTGCCGGCATTGGGGGCGCCGATCAGCGCGACGAAACCGGCGCGGGTGTTCTCGGTCACGACCGCGCGCCCCATACGCCCTCGCGACCCAGCAGAACCGCTGCTGCGGCCTGCTCCGCCTCGCGGCGGGTCTTACCCTCGCCGCGCGCGGGCGCCAGCGATGCGACGCGCACTTCGACGTCGAAACGCGGCTCGTGGTCAGGCCCGCTCTTGGCGGCGATGGTGTAGGACGGCACGTCAAGGCCTTGCGCCTGTGCCCATTCCTGGAGCGCCGCCTTGGGATTGCGGCCCGGAAGGGCGGCGGTGCTCAGCCGCTCGCGCCAATGGGCCGCGATGAAGTCGCGGGCAGCATCGATGCCGCCGTCCTCGTAGATCGCGGCGATCACGGCCTCGCAGGCATCGCCGAGCACGTTCGTCGTGAGCAGGCTGGCACGCGGTGTGCGGCCATTTGCAAAGCGGAGTGCACTGCCCAGGTCCACGGCCTTGGCGACGTCCGCGCAGGCTTCCTTGCGCACCAACTCGGCCAGCAGTCGCGACAGGTCGCCTTCGGGCGCAGCGGGATATGCCGCCAGCAGCATCTCTGCGATCACAAGCCCAAGTACGCGATCGCCGAGGAATTCCTGGCGCTGGTAAGTGACGCGGTCGGCGGCGGGGCTGGAGTGCGTCAGCGCCGTCAGGATAACGTCACGGTTCTTGAACCGGTAGCCTAGGCGCCGTTCGAGCGGCGCCAGGCCGGCATCGGCCTTCATAGGATGTGGAACAGGCGGTCCCAGCGCACCTTCTGCGGCCACTTCCAGAATTCCCAGATGTGGTTGGTCGCGACCGGTTCCTGCGATGTCGGGACGTATTTCTGCTCCTCGTCGAAGGAGAAGAAGATGATCTGCGCCTTGCCGACGAGGTTCTCGAAGGGCACGTAGCCGACGCCGTTGGACGAGGGCGGGACGCGGCTGTCCGTGGAGTTGTCGCGGTTGTCGCCCATCATGAAGTAGTGGTCGGGCGGCACCTCGTAGACCTGCGTGTCGTCCTCTGCCCCGTTCTCCTGGCGGTCGAGCACGTAATAGGACACGCCGTTTGGCAGCGTCTCCTGGTAGCGCTTCACCTGGAAGCCGTCGTCGTTCACGGTGTCGACGAACTTCTTCGGCACTGCGACGTCGTTGATGTAGAGGACACCGGCCTTCATCTGGATGCGATCGCCCGGTAAGCCGATAACGCGCTTGATGTAGTCGGTCGATTCATCGCGCGGCAGCTTGAAGACGACGATGTCGCCGCGCTCCGGCGCCTTGCCCCAAATGCGGCCGTTGAACAGCGGCGGGCTGAAGGGCAGCGAGAAGCGCGAATAGCCGTAGGCGAACTTGGAGACGAACAGGTAGTCGCCGACGAGCAGCGTATTCTCCATCGAGCCGGACGGAATGTTGAACGGCTGGAACAGGAAGGTGCGCACCACGACGGCAAGGATCAGCGCCTGGACGATGACCTTGATGGTCTCGCCGCCGCTGCTGGACTTGGCCGATTTATCGGTCGTTGCGCTCATTCGCTATGGTCCGTCCGTTTTTGTCCCGGCCGCGCCCGATGCCGTGTGTGGGAAGACTGGCCGTCATACCGGCTACCCGGCGCGGGCGCAACGCCTCTGCCGGTCAGGTCAGTGAGGGGATCGCCTCGATGATGACGAGAGCCTGGGCCAGCGGGAAATCGTCCGTGATCGTGACGTGAATCTGGGGGCGGTGACCGGCCGGAACGAGGCTGGCGAGGCGCTTTGCCGCGCCGCCGGTCAGCGCCATCGTCGGCTGGCCGGAGGGCAGGTTCACCACACCCATGTCCCGCCAGAAAACACCCGCGCTCATGCCGGTGCCGAGCGCCTTGGCGCAGGCCTCCTTGGCAGCGAAGCGCTTGGCATAGGAGGCGGCACGCAGGCGGCGGCGCTCGGATTTCCGCACCTCGATGTCGGTGAAAATGCGATGGGTGAAGCGCTCGCCGTGCTTGTCCAGCACCTTCTCGACACGGCGAATGTCGATGGTGTCGTTGCCGATGCCGATGATCATCCGGCCGCCACCTCAGCGCGGGCTTCGTCCATCAGGCGGCGCATCGTGCGCACGCTTTCCTCCAGCCCGATGAAGATGGCCTCGCCGATGAGGAAGTGGCCGATGTTCAGCTCGCTGATCTCCGGAATGCGGGCGATCGGCTTCACCGTGTCGTAGGCCAGACCGTGGCCGGCATGTATCTCGAGGCCGTGGGACTTGCCATAGGTCGCGGCTTCCGCGATGCGCCGGCGTTCGCGCTCGAACGCCTCGGGGCCTGAATGGAACGACTCGCAGTAGGTGCCGGTGTGCAGTTCCACCACCGGCGCGTCGAGCGTGACGGCAGCGTCGATCTGGCGGCGGTCAGCCTCGATGAACAGCGAGACGCGCACGCCGGCGGCGCGGAGCTGCGCCACGATCGGACGCATGCGCTCGATCTGGCCAGCCGCGTCGATGCCGCCCTCCGTGGTACGCTCCTCGCGCCGCTCCGGAACGATGCAGGCGGCATGCGGCCGGTGCCGGAGTGCGATGGATAGCATCTCATCGGTCGCGGCCATCTCAAGGTTCAACGGGAGGCGTATGTTCTGCCGCAGCCGCTCGATGTCGCGATCGCCGATGTGACGCCGATCCTCGCGCAGGTGCGCGGTGATGCCATCGGCGCCGGCGGCCTCCGCGATCTCGGCGGCGCGCAGCGGATCGGGGTGGTCGCCGCCGCGCGCGTTGCGGATGGTGGCGACGTGGTCGATGTTCACGCCGAGGCGCAGCTTGGCCATCAGGCTCCCTCCAGTGTCGGGTGCGCGGCGGCGCGGCGCTCGCGGCGGCGGGCGGCGAGACGTTCCGCCCGCACCGCGCGGAACCCGCGTGTCGCGCCAAGCACCATGAAGTAGGCGAAGACGCCGACGGCGATGCCAATCGGAATCGAGCCCACGAGCATTGGCTTGATCACCGGCCAGATCGCGTTCAGCGATTTTTCGGCAAGGTTGTAAGGAATGTCGCTGCCGTCGCGGTGAAGGCGGACGGGCGCGCCGATGATGAAGCGCCCGAGGCGGTAGGTCGCCGCCCAGATGAACGGAATGGTGAGCGGGTTGGCGATTGCTGTGCCCAGCGCCGCCGCGACAAGATTGGCGCCCAGCAGCCAGGCGATGGGCAGCGCGATGATGATGTGGAAGCCGAGGAAAGGCGTAAAGGCGACCGCAACGCCGACGGCGACTCCCAGCGCGACCGCATGCGGCGAGCCGGCGAGCCGCACGACGCGCTTGCGGAAGTATTGCGCCGAACGCGACCAGCTTACGCGCGGCCACAGCGCCAGCCGGAGGCGGGCCAGCGGTGTCTCGGTATTGCGGCTGCGAAACAGCATCGGTTCAGGCCAACCCTCGGCTGCCCGGTTTCACCGGCGGGATCTTCGCCATCTCCGGCGGCATATCGGCGACTGCGTAGGCCGGCACCTTGTAGCGCGCCAGCGATACGAGGGGCACGCCGAGATCGGCTTCGCCGCCCGAGCGGTCGATGAGGCAGGCGACCGCGATCACCTCGCACCCGAGCCCCCTTACGGCGTCGATCGTCTCGCGGCTTGAGAGGCCGGTAGTGACAATGTCCTCGACGATCAGCACACGCGCGCCCTTCGGTACCTCGAAGCGACGCAGGCGGAAGACGCCTTCCTCGCGCTCCATCCACACGGCGGGGATGCCGAGCTGGCGGGCCATCTCGTAGCCCGGGACGATACCCCCGACGGCCGGCGATACGATCAGATCGACATCGCCGTAGCCTGAGTCATCGACCTTGTGGGCGAGCGCGTGGCAGAGCTGCTCGGTCAGCTCGGGATACATGAACACGCGCGCCTTCTGGATGAAGACGGGGCTGTGCAGCCCGGACGAGAGGACGAAATGCCCCTCCATGATCGCACCCGCCTGACGGAAGACGCCGATTACGTCTTCCTCGCTCATCTCGCCGCTCATCCGTTCACCCGTGTCACGCTGGAAACGACCGGGCGCGACTTCAGTTGCGCGATCAGCCGATTGAGATGCTTCACGTCGAAGACTTCGACGTCGATGAGGATCACCGAGAAATCCGGGGCCGAGCTGGTGATCTTGATGTTGGAGATGTTGCCCTCGTTGTCGGCGATCACCTGCGCGACTTGCGCCAAGGTTCCAGGCTCGTTGATCGCAGTCACCTCGATGCGTACCGGGAAACGGGCGGTCGTGCTCTCGTCGATGTCCCAGCGCACGTCCAGCCAGCGCTCCGGCTGGTCGTCGAATTCCTTCAGCGCCGGCGACTGGATCGGGAAGATGGTGACGCCTTCGCCTTGTGTGAGGATGCCGACGATGCGCTCGCCGGGCACCGCACCGCTGTCGGCGAAGCGCACGGCGCTCTCGCCGTTGAGGCCGCGGATGGGAATGGCCGCCGCAGCGGGCCCGGGCTTGGTTGGACCGACCGCGGGCCGGCGCGAGAGGCCCGGCACGCGGAACTTGAGGCCCGAACCGCGCTTCAGGCCGAACCAGCCTTCCTCGCTCTTCGGCTTGGCGCGGGCGCGATCTTCCTTGTGGTCGGGGTAGACGGCGCGCACGACGTTTGCCGACGGGATCTCGCCGCGGCCGACGGCCGCGAGCGCATCCTCGACGTTGGACTGTGCGAGGCGCGGCAGAGCTTTCGCGACCAGGTCCTCGCTGAAGGGACGGTTCGCCCGCGCGAATGCGCGTTCCAGGATCTGCTTGCCGAGGCCGGCGTATTGCTTGCGCACCACCTGGCGCGTGGCGCGGCGGATGGCAGAGCGCGCCTTACCGGTGACGACCATGGATTCCCACGCCGGCGGTGGCACCTGCGCCTTGGAGGTTACGATCTCGACCTCGTCGCCGTTATGCAGCTCCGTCATCAGCGGCAGGTTGCGGCCGTTGATCTTGGCGCCGACGCACGTGTCGCCGACGTCGGTATGGACGGCGTAGGCGAAGTCGATCGGCGTGGCGCCGCGCGGCAGCGCGATCAGGCGGCCCTTGGGCGTGAAGCAGAAGACCTGGTCCTGGAACAGCTCCAGCTTGGTGTGCTCGAGGAACTCCTCCGGCGTGTCGCCTTCAGCCAGCATGCCAACCGTGCGACGCAGCCACTCGTAGGCGCGGATTTCGTCGTTGAAGCCGGGAAGCGACGGAGCGCTGGCGCTGTGTTCGGCGCCATTGCCGTTGGTATGTCCGTTGCCGTTGGTGTGCGGCGTGACACCGTCCTTGTAGAGGGCATGCGTCGCAATCCCATACTCGGCGACGCGGTGCATCTCGGGCGTGCGGATCTGGAGCTCGACGCGCTGGCGGCCCGGGCCGACGACCGTGGTGTGGATCGAGCGGTAGTCGTTCTGCTTCGGCGTCGAGATGTAATCCTTGAAGCGGCCGGGTACGGCGGGCCAGGTGGTATGCACCACGCCGACCGCGGCGTAGCACTTGTCGACGCTGCCCACGATGACGCGGAAGCCGATGATGTCGGAAAGCTGCTCGAAGCTGACCGCCTTGCGCTCCATCTTGCGGAAGATCGAGTAGGGGCGTTTCTCGCGACCTTTCACCTCGGCGAAGATACCGGTCTTGCCGAGCAGGTCGGTCAGTTCCTCCTCGATGCGCGCGATCAGCGCCTCGTTGCGGCCACGCAGTTCGCCGAGGCGGCGCACGATCGTGGCGTGGGCTTCGGGGTTCACCGTGCGGAACGCCAGCTCCTCCAGCTCCTCGCGCATGTCGTGCATGCCCATGCGTCCGGCGAGCGGGGCGTAAATCTCCAGCGTCTCCTCTGCGATGCGCGTCCGCGCTTCCGCCGGCATGTGCTGCAGCGTGCGCATGTTGTGGAGGCGATCGGCGAGCTTCACCAGCAGGACGCGGATGTCGGACGAGATCGCGAGCAGGAGCTTCCGGAGGTTCTCCGCCTGCGCCGCCTTCTTCGACACGAGGTCGAGCTTCTTGATCTTGGTCAGGCCCTCGACCAGACGGCCGATGTCCTCGCCGAACATCTGGTCGATCTCGGCGCGGGTGGCGTCGGTGTCCTCGATCGTGTCGTGGAGCAGGGCGACCGCTATCGTGGAGTCGTCGAGCTTCAGGTCCGTCAGGATGCCGGCGACTTCCAACGGATGGGAAAAATAGGGGTCGCCGTTGGCGCGCTGCTGCGAGCCATGCTTCTGCATGGCGTACACGTAAGCCTTGTTCAGCAGGTTTTCGTCCGCGCCGGGATTGTAGCGCGTCACCCGCTCAACGAGTTCGTACTGGCGCATCATTGCCGCGTACCACGGGAAAGGCGCCGGCCGGGGAGGGCGCCGGAAACATCATAGCAGATATAGTGTCCGTTGGGTTTACGGGGGATAGGCCAAAAACGCGTCAAACCGCCGTAAATCCGTTGTCGACGAACAAATGCGTGCCGGTGATGAAGGCGGCCTCGTCGCTGAGCAGGAAGACAACGGCGCCGGCGATGTCGTCCGGCTTGCCCATGCGGCCCTGCTGCATGGCGATTGTGGCGTCGGAAACGTCGATGCCATAGCGGGTGAGGCCCGCTACCTCGCGCTTGCCGTGCGGCGTGTCGATGAAGCCGGGGCAGATGGCGTTACAGCGCACGCCCTTGTCGCGGAATTCGACCGCAATTGCCCGGGCGAACATGTGGCAGGCGCCCTTGGTGGTGTCGTAGAGCACCTCGGTTGCCGTCGCGGCGACGGCCGAGATCGACGAGGTACACACGATCGCGCCGCCGCCGGCACCGATCATCGACGGTAACACCGCTTTCGTCATCAGGAACATCGAGCGGACGTTGATGGCGTGGAGGCTTTCCCATTCCTCCAGCGTCGTCTCGAGGAATGGTTTGATGACGATCGAGCCGGCGTGGTTGAACAATGCCGTCACTGGCCCGAGTTGGCGGACGACCTCGGCCACGGCCTTGCCGACGGCCTGCTCCTGCGTGACGTCGGCTTCGGCGAAGATGGCATTGCCGCCCGCCGCCCGAATCGCAGCGGCGGTTTCGTTCCCGGCCGCAACGCTGCGGTCGACGACGGCGACGCTGGCGCCCTCGGCGGCGATCGCCTTGGCGGCCGCCGCGCCCATGCCCGTCGCGCCGCCCGAGACCAGCGCCACCTTGCCCTTGAGCCGCCCGGCCATATCTGTCGCCCTCCGCTTGTCCGAAGCCGGCAAAATCATATGCGATCCGGTGCCGCCAGGGTGTAGATTCCGCGCATGCAGTGGACCGACGAAGGCGTGATCATCGGCACGCGCCGGCATGGCGAGACGAGCCTGATCGTCGAGCTGATGACGGCGGCGCACGGCCGCCATCTCGGTCTCGTGCGCGGCGGCCGTTCGCGCCGCGTCCAGCCGATGCTCCAGCCCGGCAACTCGGTAACCGCGACGTGGCGCGCGCGGCTCGATGCCCACCTCGGACACTATACCGTGGAGGGCACGACCGAGCGCGCGGCGCGCCTGATCGAGGGTGCGGCCGGCCTCTATGGCATCCAGGCGCTGGCGGCGCTGCTCCGGCTGCTGCCCGAGCGGGACTCGCATCCGAAGCTTTACGACGGTCTGGTCGCGATCCTCGACTACCTCGACGATCCGCTGATCGCCGGCGGACTGATCGTGCGTTTCGAGCTGAAGCTGCTCGACGATCTGGGCTTCGGCCTCGACCTGGCCGAGTGCGCGGCGACCGGTGGCAACGACGACCTCGCTTACGTCTCGCCGAAGACGGGCAGGGCGGTGAGCCGCTCGGCCGGGGAGCCGTATCACGACCGTTTGCTGCCGCTGCCGGCGTTCCTGCTGGAGGCGCCGTCGCAATCCCAACCCGATGCGGAAGCCGTCGCCGCGGCGTTCCACCTCACCGGCTACTTCCTCGCGCGCCATGTGTACGAGCCGCGCGGGCTGGAACCCTCCGAGGCGCGGAGGGCCTTCCTCGGGCTGGTGGCGAGGCAGCGCGACGCAGCGGCGTAGGTAGGCAAGCCCCTTCAGTCGGCTAACGCCGGTGCAGCGCGGGTCCTCCCTGCGGAGCGGGGGAGGGGGACCATGCGAAGCATGGTGGAGGGGGCAGGCACCCGAGTTGGCCCCCTCAGTCGGCTTCGCCGACAGCTCCCCCGTAAACGGGGGAGCACCCAGACCGCCGGTGCAGCGGCGGGTCCTCCCCCGCGAAGCGGGGGAGGGGGACCATGCGAAGCATGGTGGAGGGGGCCTGCACCGGCGGCATCCGGGCATAACTTCAAACTTATCCCCACCGCCAAAACCGCGCGTACACTCCGCCCATCCTTCCTCGACACGAGGGGCGCCAACCGGTGGCGACCTGAAGGCGGAGGGAGGATGCGGTTCCCTGCCGACACCCGGTCACGCACCGGGGTCGCGGGGCGAGCATGAGCGGACCGGCGGCACTACGACCGCCTGCCCACGTCGGGCTGTAGGTACGTCGCGTTAAGGCCTGGCCGGCGAAGCCGGAGAAGGCGCTCCCGTCGAGGAGCTAGCCGCGATCCGGACCGAAGCGCCGGTCATGTCCGATAACGGCCGCGGCGGGCGCCCGGAAGGCGCCCCAAAAATGCGGACTACCCGCTTGGCACCCGCCAGGCGCCCGCCACCCCTCGGCTTAAGCCTCGGGCGCCAATGCGTCGCGAGAAGGAGAGCCCATGCCCGGCGGGCCGGGTCCTTCCCTGCGAAGCGGGGGAGGGGGACCATGCGCAGCATGGTGGAGGGGGCAGGCGCCCCGCCCCGTGGCATGCCCCTCAGTCGGCTAGCGCCGACAGCTCCCCCGTAAACGGGGGAGCACCCCGGCGTCGGAACCGTCGAAGGCGGTGGTCGCGGTCGCACACCGCCCCCGGAGCAAACTGCCCGTTTCGCCTTGAAACGCCCGCTCCGGCAAGGCTACTTCCCACCCCATGGCCAAACACCTGATTCCACCCGGCGAACCTGGCGGCGAGATCGAGCCGGTCGATCTCCGCGAGGCGCTGGAGACTCGCTACCTCGCCTACGCGCTGTCCACCATCATGCACCGCGCGCTGCCCGATGTTCGCGACGGGCTGAAGCCGGTTCATCGCCGCATCCTGTTCGGCATGCGGCAACTCCGGCTCGATCCGGGCTCGGGCTACAAGAAATCCGCGCGTGTCGTCGGCGATGTCATCGGCAAGTATCACCCGCACGGCGACCAGGCCGTCTACGACGCCATGGTTCGCCTGGCGCAGGAATTTGCCGTCCGCTATCCGCTGATCGACGGGCAGGGCAACTTCGGGAACATCGACGGCGATAACCCGGCCGCCATGCGCTACACCGAGGCGCGCATGACCGAGGTGGCGCGGCTGCTGCTCGACGGCATCGACGAGGATGCGGTCGACTTCCGCGACACCTACGACGGCACCGAGCGCGAGCCGGTGGTGCTGCCGGGCGCGTTCCCGAACCTTCTCGCCAACGGATCGTCCGGCATCGCGGTCGGCATGGCGACCAACATCCCGCCGCACAACGCTGCGGAAATTTGCGACGCCGCGCTGCATCTCATCAAGACGCCGAAGGCACGGATCGAGACCTTGGTCGATCTCGTCCCGGGGCCGGACCTGCCGACCGGCGGCATCATCGTCGAGCCACGCGCCAATATCGTCGAGGCGTACCGCACGGGGCGCGGCTCGTTCCGTGTGCGCGCGCGCTGGAAGGTCGAGGAGCAGGGGCGCGGGACCTATGCCGTCGTCGTGACCGAGATTCCCTATCAGGTGCAGAAGGCACGCCTGATCGAAAAGATCGCCGAACTGCTGGAGGCGAAGAAGCTGCCGCTGGTCGCCGATGTCCGCGACGAATCCGCCGAGGACATCCGCATCGTCATCGAGCCGAAGAGCCGCGCGGCCGATGCGGCGCTGATGATGGAGTCGCTGTTCCGCCTTACCGATCTGGAGTCGCGCATCCCGCTCAACCTCAACGTCCTGTCGCAGGGCGTCGTGCCGAAGGTGATGGGCCTCGGCGAGGTGATCAACGAGTGGTTGGGCCATCGCCGGGAGGTTTTGATCCGGCGGACGAAGTTCCGTCTCGACCAGATCGCGCACCGGCTCGAGGTGCTCGGCGGCTACCTCATCGCGTATCTCAACCTCGACAAGGTCATCAAGATCATCCGCACCGAGGACGAGCCGAAGCCCGTCCTGATGAAGACCTTCAAGCTGACGGACGTTCAGGCCGAGGCGATCCTCAACATGCGGCTGCGGTCGCTCCGCAAGCTCGAGGAATTCGAAATCCGCAGCGAGCACGACGCGCTCTCCAAGGAGCAGAAGTCGCTCAATGCCCTGATGAAGTCGGAAGACAAGCAGTGGGACGCGGTCGCCGACCAGATCCGCGAGGTGAAGAAGGCGTTCGGTCCGAACACGCCGCTGGGCAAGCGGCGCACCACGTTTGGCGATGCGCCGGAGCACGACGAGGAGGACATCCAGACGGCGATGGTCGAGCGCGAGCCGATCACCGTCGTCGTCTCCGACAAGGGCTGGATCCGCGCCATGAAGGGCCACGGCATCGATCGTTCGACGCTGACCTTCAAGACCGACGACAGCCTCAAGGCGGCGATCGAGGCCGAGACCACGGACAAGATTCTCGTCGCCTCAACCGGCGGCCGCTTCTATACGCTCGCGGCCGAAAAGCTGCCGGGCGGCCGCGGACATGGCGAGCCGATCAAGCTGATGGTCGACATGGAAGCGGCCGACGACGTCGTAGCGGTCTTCGTGCACGATCCGGCGCGCCGGCTGCTGGTCGTCTCGACCGACGGGCGCGGCTTCGTCGTCCCGGAAGTCGAGGTCCTGGCCAACACCCGTAAGGGCAAGCAGGTGATGTCGGTCGAGCCACCGCAGGAGATGCGGATCGCGGTACCGGCCTCCGGCGACATGGTCGCGATGCTCGGCGAGAACCGGAAGATGATCATCTTCCCGCTCGACCAGGTGCCCGAGATGGCGCGCGGCAAGGGCGTGCGGCTGCAGAAGTACAAGGATGGCGGCGCCGCCGACGCGCGCGTCTTCAAGAAGGCGGACGGGCTCACCTGGTCCGACTCCTCCGGACGTGAATTCACCCGGCCGCTGTCAGAGTTGAAAGATTGGGTTGGCGATCGCGCGCAGGCAGGGCGCCTGCCGCCGCAGGGCTTCCCGCGCCACGGCAAGTTTGGCCGCTAGCGATGCTCGCCAGCGCCGAAACGAAGTGGGCGGTGCTCACCGCGTTCAACGCGCTCATCGACCACATCGCCAACGGGCGGCTCAACGAGACGATGGCGTGCTTCACCGAGGATGCCGACGTGGCTCTATTCGGATCGGAACTCGCGGACACCAGCCTCGGCGTCGAAGCCATCCGTGCCCATGTGGCGGAGATTTACGCGCGGCCCTATCGCGTATTGTTCGATCTCCAGCCGGGCAAAGTCTCGGCGCGCGGCAACGTGGCGTGGCTTACCGCCGAGGGTACATACCGCCTGTCGACCGAGGACGAGGGTCATCCATACCGGCTCTCGGCGATCCTGGAGCGCCGGACCGACCGCTGGTTGTGGCAACGCTTCGACGGCTCGGAGCCGCGCTGAGGTTATCCACAGGGATCCCACAAAGGTCCGACGCATGATTCCCGCCGATGTTGCGTTTCGGCAACAAAGGAATAGCGCTGGCAAATCAATCGACTACCGGAGTGCCTGTTCCCGGCGCCGCAGCGGCGCGGTCGCTTCGTTCAGATTGTGTCCACAGGCCTCTTGCTAGTTAATGAACGGTTAATCCACAGTTGCACCCGAGGCAGGCCACGTAGTGTTGCGTTGTGTAGGGGGCGTTTGTGCACACCCGTGGCTTTGCGCGTGGCCTTGATGCCGCGCAGGTTCGAAATCCATCATTCGCGAAGTCTTCGAGCGCCGACGAGTTCCGCGCATTCTTGCGGCGAACGGCTTCAGCGATGGCGATTGCTGCTGGTACGTCGGCTCTGGCGGCCGGTGCGCACGCTGCGGGGCTCGATATCGGTCCAGGTCAAACGCACAGCGTCACCGGTGCGGAGGTTTTCGACTACCTGAACATCTCAACCACGGGCATCCTGAACTACGGCAATTCGATCGCGAACCAGGTGCTGGTGAACGACAACGGCGTCAACACGACGTGGTCGGGCATGATCAAAAGCACCACGACGTACGTGGACAAGGACGACCAATACCTCGTCAAGAACGGCAATGGGACGGTTACCCTCCAGGACCTGAGCGCGGATGGTACCGAAATCCACATCAGCAAGGGTACGATTCAGCAGACGTCGGGCACCAACACACTCTTCATCCTGAATGTCGGGTCGAACCAGCCGCCACCGCTGGCCGGCACGGGAACCTTCAACATCACCGGCGGCACGCTTACCATTGGGGGAGGGTCGTCGACGCCATTCCCGGCATTGCAGGTCGGCCACTTCGGCGGCACCGGCATCGTCAACCAGAGCGGCGGTATTGTGAATCTCACAAACGCGTCGTCGCTGAACATAGGCAACCAGGGTGGCACCGGTACTTACAACATCAGCGGCGGTACGATTGACTTCGCGGGCGGAGGATTGTCGATCGGGCGCGAAAACAACAGCGGTGGGCTGCCGCGCGCGACTGATAGCAAGGGCACGCTGAACATCAGCGGCACAGCGCTGGTCGACGTGCACGGAGCCGCCTCCAGCCTCTTTCTCGGCAACCGGGAGTCGAACACCGACAACCACACTAGCGGGACGATCGTTCAAACGGGAGGGACGTTGCGCATTCGTGATGGCGCGACGATGTATCTCTCGGGCAAACGCAGCACGAGCGAGTACGATCTGCTTGGCGGTACCTTCGAAATCGGCGGCAATGCCCTGCAGCCAAACTACACCTCGTCAGGCACGCCGGCGGGTACCTACAAATTCAATCTCGGCGGCGGAACGATCAAGGTCATTGGCACTGACCTAACAACCACCGTGGACGCCACGCTGGTCAACGGGTCGACTTCGATCATCGACACCACCAACGCCAATGCGACGTGGAACGGCAAGCTGCTGACCGATGGCCTTGGCATGGGCAACCTCACCAAGATTGGCGGCAACACGCTGACGCTCGGCGGGGTGAACACCTATACCGGCCTCACCACCGTCGCTGGTGGCACGCTGAAACTGACGCCCGTCGACAGCATTGCAACAAGCTCCGGCGTGGCATTGACCGCCTCAGGGGCGAAGCTGGATGTCAGCTCCAACAACGAGACGATCAAGAATCTCTCCGGTGTGCTTGGCGCGAGCGTGCAGCTGGGCGGTGCCGGCAAGACCTTCACCTTTGGTGCGTCGGACAGCACCGCGTTCGCTGGCGACATGACCGGCACCGGCAGCGACGTGACGAAGAAGGGCAGCGGCACATTCACGTTCGGCGGCACGTTCTCCGGCGTAGGCTATCTAACGGTGAATGGCGGCACGCTGGTGACGACCAAGTCCAACTCCATGTACGGCGCAAGTCCTGTGACCCATACCGTCGTGCAGACTGGCGCCACGTGGGATCTCACCGGTGCGGGACTGCAGACCGTCGGTGACTTCCAGTTGAACGCGGGCAGCACGCTGGCGGTAACGCTCGGCAACGGCCACGACACCATCGTCGAGACCGGAGCGAACCTTGCCGGTGCGCTCAACGTTCATCGCGGCGACGGAAACTTCCCACTCAGCCCCTATTTGCTGATGAGTGGGGGGAATGGGTCTATCGCCAACAACTTCTCCGCCGTGACCGACGACATGCCGTTGATCACCATTACGAGCGTGAAGGACGTCAACAACAGCAACGTCAAGCTGGTGTTCTCCGTTGCAGGCTCGATTGCCGATCTCGGCAGCACGCCGAACCAAAAGGCGGTCGGTGGGGCGATCAACAATCTCGGCTCCGGCAACTCGCTCTACGACTCGCTGGTCAATCAGACGCAGGCTGGAGGCCAGTTCGCGCTGCAGCAGCTGGCGGGCGACTTCCATGCGACGACCAAGGATGCCCTGATCCTCGACACCAACTTCCTCGCCGGGACGGCCGGGCAGCGGCTCGACTACCTCGGCGACGCCGATGGTGGCGGCGGCGCTGATCCGGCGAACATGGCGGCGGGCAAGAACGTCTGGCTGCAGGGCTACGGGCAGGCGGTGAATCTCGCCGACAGCTCGGGCAATGCCGGCGATACCGCGGGCACTCACATTGGATTGCTGGCTGGTCTCGAAGGCGGCGCGGGCAACTGGGCGGGCGGCGTGGCCGCCGGTGCAGGCACCGCGAGCATCGCGTCCGCCAGCCGGAACTCCAGCGGCAAGATCAACAGCGTCGACCTGCTGGCGTATGCCGGTGATCAGGTTGGCGCCGTCAATCTGCGCATGGGCGGGTCGTACTCATTCAACACGATCAGCACGACACGCACGGTGCTCGCGCAGACGCTGACGGCAAACTACAAGGCGCGCACCGCGCAGGTGTTCGGCGAGGTCGGTGCTGATCTCGGTGGCCTCACGCCGTTCGTCGGCGCCAACTACATCAATGTCGCCACCGATGCGTTCTCCGAGGCGGGTGGACCGCCGGCGGCAATATCGGCGGCGGCCAGCACGGCGAACATCACGTACACCACGCTTGGATTGCGGGCGGAGGCGAATGGCTTCGGCGGAGCGTCGGTGCACGGCATGGCCGGCTGGCGTCATGCCTTCGGTGACCTCACCCCGATCTCCAATCTTACCATCCAGAGCCAGGGCTATACCGTCTCTGGTGTGCCGATCGCGGCCGACGCGCTGGTGGCCGAGGCAGGGGTGGACATCAACGTGAATCCGAACCTGACTATAAGCGCCGGGTACAGCGGTCAGCTCAGTGCTCAGAACCAGGACCACGGCGGACGGGCGACCGCAACGTTGCGGTTCTAGGTCGACCAACCGGGTGTGATCCGGGCGTGGGAACGCCGCGCCAGTATCTCTAAAAGAAGGGCCGGCCCGAGCGCCGGCCCTTTGCTTTTGCCAGTGGCGGCACGATATCAGGCGGATGGATGACATCTTCTCCGAGCGCATTTACGGCGTTCCGTGGGTGGCGTTGGCGGGCTTGGCGGGGTTGATCGCCGTCGCCTACGCGGTGCTGCCTGCCGCAGCGGGCGCCGATGGTTTGCGCTGGCTGGTGCTGCGCTGGTTCCACACGATCGCCTGGGCGCTGTTCGGGCTTGCGGCGCTGGTGCGCGCCAGGATCGGCAATGTGCCCGTCGAGGCAGCGGCGGTGCTCGCGGCGACCGGCGGCCTGGTGTACGTGGCGCTGATGCTGACCACGGTGAGCGGCGAGGGCTAGCGCCGGCGCCGTCGCTGCGGCGCGTGAGGTTGCGCTTGGCGCATGCGCCAATTCTAATGCCGCGCAAGGCTTCGCCCAGTCTCCCGAGGAGCGCCTGCGCGCATGCATGAAACACCGCTGATCACGACTCTCGTCGCCGGCCTTGGTATCGCCTTCCTGCTCGGCGCGGCGGCGCAGCGGCTCAGGATTTCGCCGATCGTCGGGTATCTGCTCGCCGGCGTGGTCATCGGGCCGGCGACGCCGGGGATCTTTGCCGATACGGAGCTCGCGGCGGAGCTGGCGGAGCTCGGCGTCATCCTCCTGATGTTCGGCGTCGGTCTGCATTTCTCCATCAACGACCTGCTGTCGGTCCGCGCCATCGCGGTGCCCGGCGCGATCGTGCAGATCGCGATCGCCATGCTGCTCGGATTCGGTCTGGCACTGGCGCTTGGCTGGGGAATTGCCGCCGGCATCATCTTTGGCCTGGCGCTGTCGGTGGCGAGCACTGTGGTGCTGCTCCGGGCGCTGCAACAGCGGCGGATGCTGGACACCGAAAAGGGGCGCATCGCGGTCGGCTGGCTGGTCGTGGAGGATCTCGCGATGGTCCTGGCGCTCGTGTTGATCCCGGCGTTTGCGGGCGCGGGGAACGGCGATGAGGGGAGGCACGCCGTTGCCGCCACCAGCGCCGGCGGTATTGCGTGGGCGGTGAGCATCACCGTCGCGAAGGTCTCGGCCTTCGTGGCGCTCATGCTGATCGTCGGCCGCAGGCTGGTGCCGTGGATCATGCATGCGGTGGCCCATTCCGGCTCGCGCGAGTTGTTCCGTCTGGCGGTGCTGGCGATCGCCCTCGGCATCGCTTACGGCGCGGCGGAACTGTTTGGCGTGTCGTTCGCGCTCGGCGCCTTCTTCGCCGGCATGGTGCTGGCGGAGTCACCACTCAGCCAGCAGGCGGCGCAGGAGTCGCTGCCTTTCCGCGATGCGTTTGCGGTGCTGTTCTTCGTCTCGGTCGGGATGGTGTTCAACCCGGCCGTGCTGTGGGACCATCCCTTCGCGGTGGTCGCCACGCTGGCGATCATCCTGGTCGGCAAATCGCTGGCCGCCTTCGGCATCGTTCGCGCGTTCGGGTATTCGAACCGCACGGCGCTGACGATTTCCGCCAGCCTGGCGCAGGTGGGCGAATTTTCGTTCATCCTCGCCGGCCTCGGAGTCTCACTCGGCCTTCTTCCCGAGGAGGGGCGCGACCTTATCCTTGCCGGTGCGATCATTTCGATCCTGCTCAATCCGGCGGCGTTCGATCTGCTTGATCGATGGCAGGCGGGACCGGTGGTCGCAACGGCGCCGGGTGCCGTACCCGCAGCGGATGAGGGCGACGTGGCGGCGATCGTGTCGACCCGGCTCAGCGGACACGCGATCGTCGTTGGCTACGGCCGCGTCGGCCGCGTCGCGGTCGATGCGCTGCGGGCAGCCAACGTGCCACTGGTGGTCATCGAGGATGACGCCGCGGCCGTTGCGAGCCTCCGTGCGGCGGGAGTGGAGGGCATCGCTGGCAACGGCGTGCGCGACGAGATACTGGCTGCCGCCAATCTCGCCGGCGCGCGATGGCTGCTGGTGGCTATTCCCGAGGCCTATGAGGCCAGCCATATCGTCCGGCATGGGCGCGGGCTGAATCCCGGCCTGCTCGTCGTCGCCCGGGCGCATTTTGATGCGGAGGTCGACAGCCTCATGGCTGACGGGGCCAGCGCGGTCATCATGGGCGAGCGGGAGATCGGATTGGGGATGGCGCGCGCCGTACTTGCGGGCGCGCCTGCCGCGGGGACGGTCTAGTCGACGCGCACCCAGCCGCGCGCCATCAGATGCTCCTGCGGCCGGAAGCGGCGCTTGTAGCCCATCTTGCGGGAGCCATCGACCCAATAGCCGAGGTAGACGTACGGCAGCCCCATCTTCCGCGCCCGCTGGACGTGATCGAGGATCATGTACGTGCCGAGGCTGCGGTCGGCGTGCTCGGGGTCGAAGAAGGAATAGACCATCGACAGGCCGTCGGCGAGTACGTCGGTGAGCGCGGTCGCGATCAGCGGGCCCTCGCCGCGTCCTGTGATGCCGGAGTCGATGCCACGGAAGCGATACTCGATGACCAGTGTATCGACGTGGCTGTCGCCGACCATCATGGCGTAGTCGAGCACCGTCATGTCGGCCATGCCGCCTTCCGCGTGGCGAGCGTCGAGATAAGCGCGGAACAGTGAGTACTGGTCGGAGGAGGGTGAGGCGGTCGTCTCGGCGCCGATGACGTCGCGATTCCGCTTCTGCACGCGGCGGAAGCTCGGCGTCATGTCAAAGCTGTCAACGGCGGTGCGTACGGAGATACATGCCCGGCAGCCCTCGCAAGCGGGGCGATAGGCGATGTTCTGGCTGCGGCGAAAGCCGCCCTGGGTAAGGATGTCGTTGAGGGCGGCGGCGCGATCGCCCACGAGATGGGTGAATACCTTCCGCTCGGAGCGCCCAGGCAGGTACGGGCATGGCGCCGGCGCCGTGAGGTAAAACTGCGGGGTCTCGGTCGGGTGCTGGGTCATGCTGTCGAGGCAGTGCGCATCGCCACGGTCAGCATACTACCAAGGGGCTTCATGCGAAAAGGCAACCAGCTCACGGCCGCTCGCGCCGCCGCAGGGCATCGGCATTCAGCGCCACCACACCAAGCAGGAGGTCATGCAGCAGTTGCCGGCGCGCGGTGAACAGGCCAACCAGCAGCACCAGCGGCGTCAGCACCGAGACGGATACCCAGAACAGCAGGGCGTGCAGGATGGCGAGCAGCGGAAACATCCTCTGTCCGCTCCACGTGCGAATCTCGACGCCGGCAATCAGCATGCCGGGCGTCGCGGAGCGCGAGCCGCCAAGCGTCAACGCCACGTAGCCGAGGGCGACGATCGCGAAGAGGGGCGAGAACAGCAGCCAGCCGATGCCGAGCGTGACGAGCCCGAAGATACCCACCAGCAGCGCGGCCGGCACCATCAGCGCGACAATCAGCACCGCGTCTATGACAAAAGCGACAATGCGCTTCGACAGGATGCCATCAAACAGGTCGGCGTCGCGAACGGCGTCATAGACGAATCGATCGGCGCGCGGGCCGGATCCGGGTTCGCTCATGATTTGGCGGCACGCTTGATCATGGGCAGACAATGGTGGTTCTGATGCGCCGCCGCAAGATCGTACGGCTGGGATGGTTGCTTGGCGAGCGCGGCGCCTTCCGATTAGTATGCCGCCAGGTCGGGGCCGGCCTTCGGATGCGGCGTCGGGATACGAAGCGACGCGATGGCTACTTTCGGTGCATTCATAGCGGTGCTGGTGCTGGTGGCTGCGGTGGCGCTGCTGCTCGAGCGGAGCGTTCGCGCGGGTCGGCTCGCTTCGACCGTCCTGGCGATCGCCGGCTGGCCTCTGCTTCAGCTCGCGCGCGCCGCGTCGCGGTCGCTCGATCTCGTTCTTCGCGCATCGGGATCGCGCCGCCGCATACCGGCATGGCGCTATGTCGCGTGGGCCGTCGTCGGCCTGATCCCGATGGCGGCGTTTTTTTCGCTCAGCATCTGGACGGTGCCCCTGCCGCGATTCGCCGATCCGGGCTATCTCCTGATCCTCGGCGCCGGCCTGCACGTCTTTGCCGTGTTTGCTGCCTACGTCATCGTGCATGACGACTTCGACGTCATGGACGGCGTTGTCGACGCCGCGGATCGGCGTATCGGTGGCAGCCGCAATTCCACGCGTCCCGTTGCGCTGGCGCTGTCCATCGGGCTGGTCGCCGCCTATGTCATTGCGATCGCCTGGTGGCTGAGCGTTAGCGAGGGCGTGGCGCTTACGACGGTCCAGCCGCGCACCGGCTGGGCTGTCATCGACACGATCCTGATCGGGCTGAGGGCGTTGCCGACGGACTGGCTGCTCGGGCTGCTCGACCGGATGACCGGCAACGATACGTCGGTCGTCTTCGGCGATGCGCTCGTCGCGCAGATATACTATTTTGCAGTCAAGGGCATCGGCTCCGTGCTGCTGGTCGGCGTCGTCGCCATCGCGATCCAGGAGATCTGGCAGCTCCGCCGCATCGTCACCGAGATCGGCGAGAGCGATGCGCGGCACGATTACCTGATCCAGCGCGCGATCCTCGCGCCGCCGGTGATCAAGAGCGGCATCCTGCGGGCCGCGGTGACGCCGCAAGACGCGGACAAGCAGAAGCGGCTGATCGTGGCGTCGAAGGAGATCGGCATCTTCACCTTGCCGCAGACCTTCTGTCACTCGGTCGAGAGTTTCGATTCCGACGTGCAGGTGTTCGGGCTCGATCAATGCCTGGAGATGTTCCGCCACCGGTCGCGCGAGTTCGAGGCGGAGCAGAGCGAGCGGACGCTGGTCAAGGCGGCGCACGTGCTCCGACGCGCCAAGCTTGGCGTCGAGCCGACCAAGAAGCTGCTCCGCCTGATGACCGCGATCGTCGTGCTGAAGCGCGGCACGTTTGTCATTCCCGAGCAACTCCGCGGCATGATGGAGGCGACGATCCGCGCCGAGCTCGACAAGCCGCGTGCCAAGGAGGATCCGGCTCTGCGCGGTTTCTTCCGCGATCTGCAATCGGCGCTAAACGGGGCGCCCGCCGGAACGCGGCCGGCGCCTTTGCCGGAGAAGGTGGAGCAGGCGTGGGCGAAACGTCCCGCGCCGCAGCCCACCCCGCCGGTTGCCGCGGCGGAAGATGAGATCAGAGCGTTGCCGCCGCCCGAGGTTCTCCCGGAGGGGGAGGATCCAGACGCTCCACCCGAAACCCCAACGCCGACAGTGCACTGACGATCTCGGCGGCGTGCTCGCCGCCGTGCGTCTCCATGGTCACCTCGACCACGGCGCCCTTCGGCGGAACGTCGAGCATGGTGCGGCGGTGGGATACCTCGAGGATATTGCCGCCGTTGCTGCCGATCGCCTTCGAGATTTCGGCGAGCACGCCCGGCCGGTCGCTGATGAAGACGCGCACCGCGACCACGCGCTCCTCGCGCGCCAGCTCGCGCACCATGATTGAGGAAGCGAGCCGCGGGTCGATGTTGCCACCGGCGAGCACAAGGCCGACCTTCCTGCCGGCGTAGCGCGCGGGATCGGAGATGACGGCGGCAAGCCCGGCAGCGCCGGCGCCCTCTGCCATTGTCTTTTGCAGCATCAGGTACTCGGCGACGGCGCGCTCGATGGCGCCTTCCTTCACCAGCACGACGTCGTCGACGTTCTGACGGATGATCGGCAGCGTCAGCTTGCCGACGTTCTTTACCGCGATGCCTTCGGCCAGCGTCTCGCCGCCGATCTTCGCCGGCTCGCCGCGGAGCGCCGCCCACACCGACGGGCAAAGCTCGGTCTCGACGCCGATGACCTGCACGCGCGGGTTCATCGCCTTGACCGCCAGGGCGATGCCGGCGATCAGTCCGCCACCGCCGACCGGGACGACGAGAACCTCGAGGTCGGGGCGATCCGCCATCACCTCCAGGCCCACGGTGCCCTGGCCGCGGATGACCTGCGGGTCGTCATACGGATGCACGAGCGTCTGCCCGTCGACCGCCATGATGGCGCGGACCGTCGTCTCGCAGTCGGCGAGCGTCTCGCCTTCGAGGATGACCTTCGCGCCAAAGCTCCGGGTTGCGGCGATCTTCACGAATGGTGTCGGGCGGGGCATGACGATGGTGGCGGGAATGCCCATGCGGCCGGCGTGGTAGGCCACGGCCTGCGCGTGGTTGCCGGCCGACATTGCGATGACGCCGCGGCGTTTCTCCTCGGCGGTCAGCGACGACAGCTTCACGAAGGCGCCGCGTTCCTTGAACGACGACGTCGCCTGAAGGTTTTCGTATTTCACCCAGATGTCGGCGCCCGTCAGTCGCGACAGGCGCGGCGAGGGGAGGAACGGCGTGCGCACGACCGCGCCCGCGATGAGCGCGGCGGCGGATTGGATATCGGCGAGGGTAGGGATGGTTTCCACGATTGGGCGGCCTCAGCCCTTCTTCAATCTCTCCGCCACGAACGGCGCGAAGTACGTGAGGATGCCGTCGGCGCCGGCGCGCTTAAAGGCGATCAGCGACTCCATCATCGCCTTGTCGCCATCGATCCAGCCGTTGGCGGCAGCGCCCCTGATCATCGCGTATTCGCCTGACACCTGGTAGGCGAAGGTCGGCATCGCGAAGACTTCCTTCACGCGCCAAAGGATGTCGAGGTAGGGCATGCCCGGCTTCACCATCACCATGTCGGCTCCCTCCGCGATGTCGAGCTCGACCTCGCGGAGCGCTTCGTCGCCATTGGCGGGGTCCATCTGGTAGGTGCGCTTGTCGCCTTTGAGCGTCTTCGAGGAACCGACCGCGTCGCGGAACGGACCGTAGAAGGCCGATGCGTACTTCGCGGCATAGGCCATGATCTGCACGTGGTCGAAGCCGTTGTCGTCGAGCGCGGTGCGGATGGCGCCGACGCGGCCGTCCATCATGTCGGAGGGCGCGATGATGTCGGCGCCGGCCTCGGCCTGGATCAGGGCCTGCAGCACGAGCTGGCGGACGCTCGCGTCGTTGGCAATCTCGTCGCCTTCCATGATGCCGTCGTGGCCGTGGCTGGTGTACGGGTCGAGCGCGACGTCGACGATGATGCCGAGGTTGGGGATGTCGGCGTGGATCGCGCGGGTCGCGGTGTTGACCAGATTCTTCGGGTTCAGCGCCTCCGAGCCCGTATCGTCGCGGAGAGCCGGATCGGTGTTGGGAAAGAGCGCCACCGCCGGAATGCCGAGCTCGGCGGCGTGCCGCGCGGCCTCGACGGCTTCATAGACCGTGAGCCGCTGGACGCCCGGCATCGATGGGATGTCCTGGCGGCCTTTGTCGCCGTCGATGAGGAAGATCGGCCAGATCAGGTCATTTACGGTGAGGCTCGCTTCCGCGACCAGTCGCCGCGACCAGTCCGTCCGCCGGTTGCGGCGCATGCGCCGGCCGCCGAGGATCGCCTTCATGTCGGGGGCTGTGCGCGGGTCCGATATGGGAGCCGGGGGCTTGCTGGTCACGTGGATAGCCTTGGTTCGGCGGCGCCGGTGGGCGCCTATTGCCTTGCGCTACGAGCCTCTAGCATACCATTTTCCGGCCGGGCCGATGACTCGGGGCCGCGCGGGAGGGTGAATGACCAGCAAGGACGTGATGGCGCCAGTGGTGCTGCCGCGCACCCGACTCGAGATCATCCTCGATCAATACGTCGTCGCGCTGTCTGTCGTGGTGCTGCTGTTCGGCCTGCGTCAGTGGGCGATCATCCTGGGCGCGCTCCCCGGTGCGGGTGGGCCGTTCGAGGACATGTCCACGCCGTGGTTCGTCGTCACGATCCATATGGCCGTCGTCGATCTGGTCGCGGCGGTTGGCCTGTGGCTAAGGGTCGCCGGAGGCAAGGTGCTGTGGGTCTATTCAGCCCTGTTCGAGATCACGCTCCACACGGTTTTCACCGGCACCTTCGGGATCGATTGGCTGGTTGTCGGCTTCCACGCGGCGACGCTCACCGTTTTCGTTGTGTTGACCATTCTGGTCTGGCGCCAGCCGCGCCGCTGAATTCAAAAAGCGAGCAATTCCAATCAATTGCGCCCCGCGCGGTAGGCCTTCGTTAAGCGTGGACCTTAAGCCGATTTTTAGTCGCATCCTGTACGTTCGGTTTCACAGAGCAGGGAAAAACTCCTGCCAACAGGATGAGGCAAAACAGTCATGGCACTCCCGAAAAGGGCGGAGGCTCCTGCTCAGCCGGTCGCTAACGCTGACCTGAAGCCGCTTTACATGGAGGCACTGACGCTCGTGGAGCGTCTGCACCGCCGCCTCCTCGACGTCATCAAGGACGAGTTCGACCGCGCCGGCCGCTCGGACGTGAACAGCGTGCAGGCGCTGCTTCTGTTCAACATCGGCGAGTCGGAGCTGACCGCCGGCGAGCTGCGCACGCGCGGCTACTACCTCGGCTCCAACGTCTCGTACAATCTCAAGAAGCTGGTCGAGATGGGCTACATCCATCACCAGCGTTCGCGCATGGACCGCCGCTCGGTCCGCGTCAGCCTGACCGAGAAGGGCCAGGAAGTCGCAAAGATCGTCGACGGCCTCTACGAGCGCCATATCCGCTCGATCGACCAGGTCGGCGGTATCGCCTCCGGCGATTTCCACGACCTGAACCGCTCGCTGCAGCGTCTGGAGCGCTTCTGGACCGACCAGATCCTCTATCGCCTGTAATCAGGCTCTTCCCTTCGGGAGGAACGAGAAGCCCGGCCATCGCGCCGGGCTTCTTGTTTCAACGCGCCGCGAAAGCGCCACACTGGCCGCCCATTTCCCCGCCGCTACCGCGCCTCAAATCTCCGCGATTCCCGGCCGTTTTGCCGATTGCGGCGTTGTTTCGCTGCGGCGCACGTGTTACCCCGAATGCAAGGGGCTTTGGGATTGGATCGGCACCCTGATGACCGCTAACCGCCTGGCGTTTCACAGCGTATTTCGCTCACCGCTTCGCGCGCTTCTGGCCGCGTCGGCGGCGATGATCGCCATTGTCGGGACGGCCCCCGCGGCCGAGGATCCCATCCAGGAAGTGCTCCAGAACGGCAGCGCGGAGTGGTCGGACGGTTTCGACGCGGCCTCGGTTGGCGCGGCCGACGTGCGGACCTCCATCCCGACGCTGTCGCCGAGCATCCTGGCGCCGATGCAGGCGGCCATCGCGCAGTACTCGCAGATTGCGGCGCAGGGCGGCTGGCCGACCGTCCCGTCGGATAAATCGCTGAAGATCGGCATGCGCGATCCAGCCGTGGCGATCCTGCGCCAGCGCTTGGCGATCACGGGCGACCTGCCGCGTGAGGCCGGCGCGACGCAGTCGGACGTTTTTGATTCTTATGTCGACGCGGCGGTGCGGCGCATCCAGGCCCGCCACGGCATCCAGCCGGACGGTGTCGTCGGCGACACGACATTCGCTGCGCTCAACATTCCGGTCAGCTTGCGGCTGACGCAGCTTGCCAACAACATGACGCGGCTGAAGGCTTTCCTGTCGAAGCCGCTGCCGCCGCGCTACGTCATGGTCAACATTCCGGCGGCGAGCGTCGAGGCGGTCGAGAATGGCGTCGTTGTCCAGCGTCACACCGCGGTCGTCGGCAAGGTCGATCGGCCGTCGCCGATCGTGAATTCCAAGATCACCGAGATCAACTTCCATCCGTACTGGACGGTGCCGGCGTCGATCATCAAGCGCGACCTGATCCCGCTGATGCAGAAGGACCCCACCTATCTCGCGACGTGGAAGATCCGCATCTTCGACAAGAAGGGGCAGGAAATCCAGCCGACCGAGATCGACTGGAGCACCGACCAGGCGACCAAGGGCTACATGTTCAAGCAGGATCCCGGCGACGAGAATTCGCTGGGCATCGTGAAGATCAATTTCCCAAGCCCGGAAGGCGTGTACATGCACGACACGCCGCACAAGGGCACGTTCAACGACGATTACCGCTTCGATTCGTCCGGCTGCGTGCGCATCCAGAACGTGCGAGAGCTGGTGACCTGGATTCTGCGCGACACCCCCGGCCAGACACCGGACATGATCGAGTCGGAATTCCGCAACGGTCAGCGGCTCGACGTGAAGGTCGGCAATCCGGTCCCGCTGCACTGGGTGTACATCACGGCGTGGGCGAGCACCGAAGGCATCGTCAACTTCCGCAGCGACATCTACAATCTCGACGGCCTCGAGCAGTATACCGCCGAGGAAGACGGGCAGGGGCAGCCGCTCTAGGCAACATCGCCACGCGGTTCTTCCCGGTCTGACAGGCGACCGGGAGGGCCGCAGACATGGCGAAGCAATACGATCACATCGACGAGAAGCAGCGCGCGTTCATCGAACGGCAGCATGTCTTCTTCGTCGCATCGGCCACGGCGGACAGCCGGGTCAACGTCTCGCCGAAGGGGCTGGACGCGCTCCGGGTGCTCGGACCCAATTCGGCCGCCTATCTCGACCTCACCGGCAGCGGCAACGAGACCGCGGCGCACATGCTTGCCGACGGCCGCATGACAATCATGTTCTGCGCGTTCGACGGTCCACCGCTGATCCTGCGGCTCTACGGACAGGGCAGGGTGCTGCTGCGTGGCGGCGTCGAGTATCGCGAACTGCTCGCCACGCGCTTCGGCGGCGAGGAGCCCCTCGGCGCGCGGCAGATGGTAGTGCTGTCGGTCGATCTGGTGCAGACGTCATGCGGGTACGGCGTGCCGCACTACGACTATGCCGGCGAGCGGCCGTCTCTGCCCAACTGGTCCGCCCAGAAAGGCGAAGTCGGGCTGGTCGCCTACCGGCAGGAGAAGAACCTCGCCAGCATCGACGGGTTGCCGACGGGGTTTGTCGAGCCGGCTTAGGGTTTGCGCTCTGCGCCCGGCCGCGGCTCGCTGCTTTCTTGGCTCCTCCCGCCCATCCGTGCTAACCCCGAAATCCACGCTTGGCGGCCAGCAGGAAACGCACCGATGTCCATGACAGAAACACGTTCGGGCGCTGCCGCGTCTGGCTTCTTCACCGCCTCGCTCGCCGAGGCCGATCCTGAGATCGCCGATGCGATCGCCAAGGAACTCGGCCGCCAGCAGCACGAGATCGAGCTGATTGCTTCGGAGAACATCGTCTCGAAGGCGGTGCTGGAAGCGCAAGGCTCGGTGATGACCAACAAGTATGCCGAGGGTTATCCGGGCAAACGGTACTACGGCGGCTGCGAGTTCGTGGACATCGCGGAAACGCTGGCGATCGAGCGGGCGAAGAAGCTGTTCAATGCGAAGTTCGCCAACGTGCAACCGAACTCAGGCAGCCAGATGAACCAGGCCGTGTTCCTGGCCCTGCTGCAACCCGGCGACACCTTCATGGGGCTCGACCTTTCCGCCGGTGGTCATCTGACCCACGGCTCGCCGGTCAACATGAGCGGCAAGTGGTTCAAGGTCGTGCCGTATGGTGTGCGGCGTGACGATCACCTGATCGACATGGACGAGGTCGAGAAGATCGCGTGGGCCAACAAGCCGAAGCTGATCCTTGCCGGCGGCACAGCCTATTCCCGTATCTGGGATTTCCGCCGCTTCCGCGAGATCGCCGACGCGGTCGGTGCCTATCTGATGGTCGACATGGCGCACTTCGCCGGACTGGTCGCGGGCGGCGTTCATCCATCCCCGATCGAGCATGCGCACGTGGTGACATCTACGACGCACAAGTCGCTGCGCGGCCCACGCGGCGGACTGATCCTCACCAACGACGAGGACGTGGCGAAGAAGATCAACTCGGCCGTTTTTCCGGGCCTGCAGGGTGGACCGTTCATGCACATCATTGCGGCGAAGGCGGTAGCCTTCGCCGAAGCGCTACGGCCGGACTTCAAGATCTACGCGAAGAACATCGTCGAGAATGCCCGTGCGCTGGCCGAGCAACTGAAGGCGTTCGGGTTCGACATCGTTTCCGGCGGCACCGACAACCATCTGATGCTGGTCGACCTTCGGCCGAAGCGCCTCAAGGGCAACGTGTCGGAGAAGGCGCTGGTGCGCGCCGGGCTGACGGCCAACAAGAATGGCATCCCGTTCGACCCGGAGAAGCCGTTCGTCACGTCCGGCATTCGTCTCGGCACGCCGGCGTCTACCACGCGTGGCTTCGGCGTCGCGGAATTCCGTGAGGTCGGGCGTCTGATCGCAGAAGTGCTCGATGCGGTGGCGCAATCCGAGGATGGTTCGGCGCCGCTGGTCGAAGCTTCGGTGAAGCAGAAGGTGCGGGCGCTGACCGACCGCTTCCCGATCTACCGCTAGGCCAGGGCCATGCGCTGCCCCTATTGCGGCACGGCGGATACGCAGGTGAAGGATTCCCGGCCGGCGGAAGATGACACCGTCATTCGCCGCCGCCGGAGCTGCGATGCCTGCGGTGGCCGCTTTACGACGTTCGAGCGGGTGCAGCTCCGCGAGCTTACCGTGGTGAAGAAAAGCGGACGGCGAGTGCCGTTCGACCGGGACAAGCTGGTGCGTTCGGTCAACGTCGCGCTGCGCAAGCGTGCGGTCGATCCGGAGCGCGTCGATCGCATGGTCAACGGCATCGTGCGGCAACTCGAGTCGAGTGGCGACACGGAAATCTCCTCGGACCGGATCGGCACGCTGGTGATGGAGGGGCTGAAGAACCTCGACGAGGTGGCCTACGTCCGCTTCGCGTCGGTGTACCGCAACTTCAGCAACAGCGAAGACTTCAAGGACGTGATCGGCGAATTGTCGGGCGACGGGGACAAAAGCTGATGGCCCGCGCCGCTAAGGTTCCCGTGGACGCCGAATTCGATCGCCGCATCATGGCGGCGGCGCTCCGCATCGGGCGGCGAAACCTGGGACAAACCTACCCCAATCCGGCCGTCGGCTGCGTCCTCGTGCAGACGGTTGGCGGAGAGCGCATCGTTGTCGGCCACGGCTGGACGGCGGTCGGGGGACGGCCGCACGCCGAAGCCGCGGCGCTCGCCAATGCCGGCGCGGCGGCCAAAGGCGCCACCGCCTATGTGACGCTGGAACCGTGCGCGCACCAGGGTCGGGCCGGGCCCTGCGCCGATGCGCTGATCGCGGCGGGTGTCTCCCGCGTGGTCACTGCGATGGTCGATCCCGATCCCCGCACGGCGGGTGACGGGCACGCCAAGCTTGAGGCGGCGGGCATTGCCGTCACGACCAACGTGCTGGCGGAGGATGCGGCGCGCGCGCATTCGGGTCACATCGCCCGCATGACCAAGGGCCGGCCGCACATGACATTGAAACTCGCGGTGTCTGCCGATGGCATGATCGGTCGGCGCGAAGGCGAGCGGATGATCGTAACGGGCAAGCCGGCGTTCGAGGCGGTGCAGATCATGCGCACGGAGTTCGATGCCGTGCTAGTCGGCATCGGCACGGTGCTGGTCGATGATCCGCTGCTGACCGTGCGCCTGCCGGGGCTGGCGCGGCGTTCGCCGGTGCGCGTCATCCTCGACAAGGACGCGCGGCTGCCACCGACCGCACGGCTGTTGCAGTCGATCGAGGAGGCGCGGCTGATCGTCTACGTGGGGCCCGAGGCGCCATCCGAGCGGGTGGCCGCGCTCGTCGCATCGGGCGCCGAGATCGTCCCTGTGCCACTGGCAAACGCGGGAGTTGATCTCGCCGCGGTGCTTGCGGACCTTGCCGAAAAAGGCTTCACGCGCGTGCTGGCGGAAGGCGGCGCCGAAGTGGCGTCTTCGCTTGTTTCGGCCGACCTGCTGGACGAGGTGATCCTGTTCCGCGCGTCGGTGGTCGTCGGGCCTGATGGGGTGAGGGCGCTCGGCGGCATGGCCCTGTCGGCGATCGAGCGCAGCCCGCGCTATCGCCAGATCGAAGCCGGCAAGGTCGGCGAGGACATCATGCGACGGTACGTGAGGGCGGCCTGATGTTCACCGGCATCGTCACCGACATCGGCAGTGTACTCGGAGTCACCGAAGGGAACGACGTCCGCCGTATCTCGATCGCGTCGGGCTACGATCCCGCTTCCATCGCGATTGGCGCGTCGATCAACTGCGCCGGTGTTTGCCTGACGGTGATCGAAGTCGCGGCCGGCAAGCGAGGTGCGGTGTTCGACGTGGAAGCGGCGCCCGAGACGCTGCGCCTCACCAACGCCGGGCAATGGCAGGCCGGCACGCGCATCAACCTGGAGCGCGCGCTGCGCGCCGGCGACGAGCTCGGCGGCCATATCGTCGCCGGTCATGTCGATGGACTTGCGGAGATCCTCGCGGTCGAGGAGTTCGGCGACACCACCCGCTTCGGCTTCCGGGTGCCGCATGAATTCGCGAAGCTGATTGCGCCGAAAGGATCGATCAGTCTGGACGGCACCTCCCTGACGGTGAACGGCGTCGCGGGGGACGAATTCGACTGTCATCTCATCCCTCATACGTTGAAGGTCACCACCTGGGGCGACCGCAAGGTGGGGGACGGCGTGCACTTCGAAATCGACACGATCGCGCGCTACGTTGCGCGGCTCCTGCAGCCGGTCTAGACCGTTGATCCCGTTTAACAAAGCCGGACCATGGCCGAGCGCAAACCCCATCTGCTGATCATCGAGGCGCGATTCTACGACGACCTCGCAGACGCCCTGCTCGACGGCGCCAAGGCCGCGCTGGCGGCGGCGGGTGCGAGCTTCGACATCGTCACCGTGCCCGGCGCGCTGGAGATCCCGGCGGCCGTGGCAATGGCGATAAAGGGCGAGACCGCCTACGACGGTTATGTTGCTCTGGGCTGCGTCATCCGCGGCGAAACTACGCACTACGAGACGGTCGCCAATGAATCGGCGCGCGGCCTGATGGACATCTCGGTGGCGTTCGCGGTGCCGATCGGGAACGGCATTCTCACGGTTGAGAACGAGGCGCAGGCGTGGGCGCGGGCGCGTGCCGGCGAGGGCGATAAGGGCGGGTTCGCCGCGCGGGCTGCGCTCACCATGCTCTCGTTGAAACATAAGTTCGGCGCATGAGTGCGCAGCCAAAACCTCGTGAGGTGCGTCCGGCGAACCAGCGGGGCGCAGCGCGGCTCGCGGCGGTGCAGGCGCTCTACCAGATGGACCTTGGCGGCGCGACGCTGCCGGATGTGCTCGCGGAGTTCGAGGCGCATCGCCTCGGCAAGGAATTGGACGGCGACCAGTACCGTTCCGCCGATGCTCCTTTCTTTCGCGAGATCGTCGGTGGGGTAGTGGAGCACCAACGTGTGCTCGATCCGGCCGTCGATGCGGCGCTTGCAACGGGTTGGCCGCTGGCGCGCGTTGATGCAACGCTCCGCGCCATCCTGCGCTCGGGCGCCTTCGAGCTCGGGCACCGCGGCGATATCCCGGCGCGCGTCGTTATCAATGAATACGTCGATGTCGCCAATGCGTTCTACGAGGGCGAGGTACCGGCGATGGTCAACGCTGTTCTCGACACGCTGGCAAAACGGCTCCGCCCGGCGGAGTTCGGCTGATGCCGAAGGCGAAGCGCCCCGGCGAATTCGCCCTCATCGACAGATACTTCCGCCCGCTGGCCACCGATCCCGGAGCGTTCGGCCTCGTCGACGATGCGGCGCTGTACCGCCAGCGGCCCGACGACGATCTCGTACTCACGACGGACACTGTGGCGGCCGGAGTCCATTTCTTCGTCGACGATCCACCCGAGTCGATCGCGAAGAAGGCGCTTCGTGTCAATCTGTCGGATCTCGCTGCCAAAGGTGCGGAGCCGTTCGGCTACCTGCTTTCGTTGGCGCTGCCGGCGAATTGGACCTCGGCGTGGCTCAAGCGGTTCGCGTCGGGTTTGGCGGTCGACCAGAAGACGTATGGCGTATCGCTGTTGGGCGGTGACACGACCCGCGCCGCCGGGGGGCTCAGCATTGCGATCACGGCGCTCGGCCGCGTGCCCAAAGGACGCATGGTGCTGCGTTCCGGGGCCAAGCCTGGCGACCTGATATTCGTGACCGGCACGATCGGTGACGGGGCGCTGGGCCTGCGCATGCACGGGAAAAAGGGCAGGGGCGCCACGCGGCTGCGCGACCGGTACCTCCATCCGCAACCGCGTATGGCGCTGGCGCCGGTGCTCCGCGCCCACGCCAGTGCCGCAATGGACGTGTCGGACGGCCTCGTCGGCGACCTCGGGCACATCTGCGACGCATCGAAGGTGGGCGCCGAGATCGGGGCACACGAGGTGCCACTGTCGCCAGCGGCCGCGGCCATGTTGCTGGCCGAGCCCAAGCTACTGCCCGTGATTCTCAACGGTGGCGACGACTACGAGATTCTGGCGACGGTGAGAGCGTCTTCAGCGGTCCTGTTTGCCAGGGATGCCGAAGCCGCGGGCGTTTCGGTCACGCGCATCGGCGCGGTCACCGCCGGGGAGGGGCCGCCTGTGGTGCGCGACTCCGGTGGAAAGGTGATAAGACTCGCCACCGGGAGTCATACGCACTTCTAGGGCAATTCCCGATGACCGACATCACCGTGATCGACGACCGTGAGGCCCGCCGCAACGCGTTGCTGCTTACGATGGCCAATGCGTTTGCCGGGTCGCCGGGCGCTATCGCCATTTCGCTGGGCGGCCTCGCCGGCTCCTATCTGCTCGGCGCCGACAAGTCGCTCGCGACGCTTCCCGTAAGCATCTTCATCCTCGGTGGCGCGGTGGGCGCAATTCCCGCCGCCGCATTGATGGCGCGTGTCGGCCGGCGGTCGGGATTCATCGCCGGATCGCTGTGCGGCATCGTTGGCGGTCTGCTCGCGGCGTTTTTCCTTTATGTCGGCAGCTTCATCGGCTTCTGCGTCGGGCTTGGGCTCGCCGGGGTGGCGAACGCCTTTGTCAATCAGTATCGCTTCGCGGCGGCCGATTCAGGCAGTCAGGCGCTGCGCGCCAAAGCCATAAGCTGGGTGCTGGCGGGTGGCATCGCAGCGGCGGTGCTCGGCCCATGGTCGGTGATCCTGACGCGCGACTGGTTCGACCCGATTCCATTCGTCGGCGGCTTCCTGGCGATCGCGGTACTGGTGCTTCTCAGCGTGCCGTTCCTGCTGATGCTCGGTGGCGCCGCGCGGGCAGTCCCGCAGGTCTCGGTTCAGGCTGCTGGCCGGCCGCTCGGCGAAATCATCCGTCAGCCGCGTTTCATCGTGGCGCTGGTCTGCGGCATTGGAGCCTACGGGCTGATGAGCCTTGTGATGACGGCGGCGCCGCTGGCGATGGTCGCGTGCGGTCTCGGGCAGAATAATGCTGCCCTCGGCATCCAGTGGCACATCATCGCGATGTTCGGCCCGAGCTTCTTTACCGGGGCTCTGATTGCCCGCTTCGGGAAGGAAGCGATCGTTGCCATCGGGTTGGTGCTGCTCGCTGGCTGCGGAATCATCGCGCTGGCAGGTATCAATGTCCTCAACTTCTGGGCGGCGCTGATCCTGCTCGGCCTCGGCTGGAATTTCGGATTCATCGGCTCGACGGCGATGCTCACCGAGACATACCGGCCGGAGGAGAGGAACAGGGTCCAGGGGTTCAACGATTTCCTGCTGTTCGGCTTTGTCGCGATAGCCTCGTTCTCCTCGGGCGGCCTGTTCGCGACCTTGGGCTGGAACGCCATCAATATCGTGGTCTTCCCGGTGGTCGCGATCTGTGCCGTGGCGCTCGCCGTTGCCGCACTGGCGCGGCGCAGGGCGCCGCCCGCCGTCCCAGCCGCTTGACGCACGTTTCCCGACAGTACATACACCGCCCACATTTCGGGCGGCCGCTGTTCGTGCGGCCGTTTTTCGTGGAGATTCGGGCCAGTTTCTGCGCCTCGCGCGTGGCTTGAGCCCGGCGGACGGAAGGAAAAAGCCCCGTGATTTATCTGGTCATCATCTGCGGTCTTCTCGCCATCGCCTATGCAGCATGGGCGGCGCGTGACGTGCTGGCGTCCGATGCAGGTTCGGCCCGCATGCAGGAGATCGCCGCGGCGATCCAGGAGGGCGCGGAGGCGTACCTACGCCGCCAGTACATGACCATCGCCATCGTCGGCGTCGTGGTCTTTATCGTCGTGGCGTTCCTGCTCGGCATCCCGGTCGCCATCGGCTTCCTGATCGGCGCGGTGCTGTCGGGTGCCGCGGGCTTCGCGGGCATGATGGTGTCGGTGCGGGCGAACGTGCGAACGGCGCAGGCGGCGAGCCAGAGCCTCGCTGGCGGCCTTTCGATCGCCTTCCGTTCCGGGGCGATCACCGGCCTGCTGGTTGCCGGCCTCGCGCTGCTGGGTGTGTCCGTCTACTACCTGATCCTGACGCAGTTCGCAGGCTACGCGCCGGCTGACCGCGTCGTCGTCGACGCGCTGGTCGCGCTCGGCTTCGGCGCGTCGCTCATCTCGATCTTCGCTCGTCTCGGCGGCGGCATCTTCACCAAGGGTGCTGACGTCGGCGCCGACCTTGTCGGCAAGGTCGAGGCCGGCATCCCGGAGGATGATCCCCGCAACCCCGCGACGATCGCCGACAACGTCGGCGACAACGTCGGCGATTGCGCCGGCATGGCTGCCGACCTGTTCGAGACTTACGCGGTGACCACAGTTGCCACGATGGTGCTGGCGGCGATCTTCTTTGCCGGCCAGCCGATACTGACGTCGGCGATGATCTACCCGCTGATCATTTGCGGCGCCTGCATCATCACGTCGATCATCGGAACGTTTTTCGTGACGCTGGGCTCGAACAACTCGATCATGGGCGCCCTCTACAAGGGGCTGATCGTCACCGGCCTGCTGTCGATCGTCGGCCTGGCGCTGGCGACACAAGTGCTCGGCTGGGGCGAGATCGGTACCGCCAACGGCGTCGCGATCACGGGCCTCAATCTGTTCATCTGCGGCATCATCGGCCTCATCGTGACCGGCCTGATCGTGGTGATCACCGAGTACTACACCGGTACCGGCAAGCGTCCGGTCATCTCGATCGCCCAGGCGTCGGTCACCGGCCACGGCACCAACGTCATCCAGGGCCTCGCGGTATCGCTGGAGTCGACAGCGCTCCCGGCCATCGTGATCGTCGGCGGCATCATCGCGACATTCCAGCTCGCGGGCCTTTTCGGCACCGCCATCGCCGTCACCACGATGCTCGGCCTCGCCGGTATGATCGTGGCGCTCGACGCGTTCGGTCCGGTCACGGACAACGCCGGCGGCATCGCGGAGATGTCGGGCCTGCCGAAGGAAGTGCGCCATACGACTGATGCGCTCGATGCGGTCGGCAACACCACCAAGGCGGTGACCAAGGGCTACGCCATCGGTTCGGCCGGTCTCGGCGCGCTGGTGCTGTTCGCGGCTTACTCCAACGATCTGCATTTCTTCGCTGGCAACCCGACCGAGTTCCCGTACTTCAACGGCATCGGCGACATCTCGTTCGACCTGTCAAACCCCTACGTGGTGGCGGGCCTTATCTTCGGCGGCCTCATCCCGTACCTGTTCGGCGGCATCGCCATGACTGCGGTCGGCCGCGCTGCCGGGTCGATCGTGCAGGAGGTCCGCCGCCAGTTCCGCGAGCACCCGGGCATCATGCAAGGCACCGAGAAGCCCGACTACGGCAAGGCCGTTGACCTGCTCACCAAGGCTGCCATTCGCGAGATGATCGTGCCGTCGCTCCTGCCGGTGCTGGCGCCTCTGGTCGCTTACTTCGGCGTGCTGCTCATCTCGGGCTCCAAGGCGTCGGCATTTGCGGCGCTTGGCGCCTCGCTGTTGGGCGTCATCGTCAACGGCCTGTTTGTCGCTATCTCGATGACATCCGGCGGCGGTGCGTGGGACAACGCCAAGAAGTCGTTCGAGGATGGCTTCGTCGACAAGGATGGCGTGAAGCACCTCAAGGGTTCGGAGGCGCACAAGGCGTCGGTGACGGGGGATACCGTCGGCGATCCCTACAAGGACACCGCCGGCCCGGCCGTGAACCCCGCGATCAAGATCACCAACATCGTCGCGCTGCTGCTGCTCGCCACACTGGCGCACTAGGCGGGGCGACGGAGAAAAAGAAAAAGGCCCGCGGGCGACCCGCGGGCCTTTTTTGATTCTTGCGGTGGCCTATTTTCCGCGCATCCCGATCATGCCGGTCAGCACCTGCTGGATGAAGCTTTCATCGGCGCCGCCGGTCGGGGTCGTCTGCGAGACAAAGTCGAAGACCTTGCCATCCTGGAGGCCGTAGTTGGCGACGCGCTGCACGGTGTCCTTCTTGTCGAAGTAGACCGCAACGATGCGCTGGTCGACCACCTTGTCGGGCATGAAGGCGGCGGCGCGATAGCGCGTCTGGCTGATGTAGTAATAGACGTCGTTGCCGTAGTTGGCGGTGGTCGACGGCGAGCCCAGCGCGATCATGACCTGATCCTTGCTCGAGCCGACAGGGATCTGCTCCAGCGCCTCAGGCGATACGACGTAGCCATGCTGCGTGGTCTCGCTCATCTGGAAGCCGCCGGGCTTGGACGGCCCCCGGCTGGTCTGGCAGCCCGCGACCGCGACGAGAGCGACGCCCAGCGCCAGCAGGAGAGGAGCCCGCAGCGCGCTTCGCTGCGACTTGGTCAGTTGCGATCCGCGCATTGCGTTTTCCGTCCCCTCGCACGTCTTGCCGAATTCCCGCGCCGGCTTGGCTTTTCCCCTACCGTGGGATAGGCCAGCTTGCAACGCCACCTACGGGAATGAAGGGCCATGTTGGGCCGCTTGTTTCGTCGCGACAGCGCTGCCGGCGCCATAGCGTCAGCGCTTTACGGCGCGATCGTGGCGCAGGCGCGCGCGCCCGCGCTCTACACGGATTTCGGGGTGCCGGACACGGTCACCGGCCGTTTCGAGATGGTCACGCTGCACGTGATTCTCATGCTCGACCGCCTGGAGCGGGAGGGCGAGGCGGGCCGGCCCTTAGGTCAGGCGGTCTTCGACCTATATGTGAAGGACATGGACAGGTCCCTCCGCGAGCTTGGTATCGGCGATCTCGGCGTGCCAAAGCGCATGAAGAAAATGGCGGAAGCCTTCTACGGCCGCCACGATGCCTATCGCCAGGCGCTGGCCGCCGGAGATCGGCAGCGAATGGCAGAGGCCGTCGCCCGCAATGTCTATCCGGACGGCAACCGGAACGCTGCTGCGGCGCTCGCGGATTATTCCCTCGCCTCGCGCCACCTCCCTGTGGACATCACCACCGGAGCGGCACGCTTTGCTGAACTTGGGACGATCTCGCCGGAGGCCGCTGCATGAACGGCTCGGTTCTCCAACGCGACGTGAGCATTGCCGAGCCTCCCTCGGCGCCGATCGCCATTGCCGCGACGGAAGCGCAGCGCCGCGCCTTGGCCGACGCGTATGACCTCGTCGCGGTGAAGGCACTGGAGGCGACGGTGGAGGTTATTCCGGTGTCCGGCGGGCTCCGGGTGGATGGGCGCGTGATCGCGGACATCGTCCAGACATGCGTCGTCAGCCTGGCGCCGGTGGATGAGCACATCGACGAGCCGCTCTCTGTTCGGTTCGTGGACGATCCAGCGCGGCTACCGGCGCCCGGCGCCGAGGTTGTGGTGGACGAGGAAACAGCTGACCCGCCCGAGTTGCTGGAGGGGCCGACGCTCGATGTTGGCGCACTCGTGGAAGAATACTTCGCCCTCGCGATCAATCCATATCCGCGCGCGCCCGGCGCAGAGCTGCCGGCCGATGCGATTGACAGTGGCGCGGCCGACTCTCCCTTCGCGGTCCTCGCCAGCCTTGCGAAATCGCCCCGTCCAAAGGGCTAGTCCGGCCGCCTCCGGCGGAGCTGGAGTGCACAAGTTTCGAGCGGTAAGCCTTTGTTTGTCCGAGGGAAGCCTGTAGTCTCCGGCTCGCGAGTGGCGGCCGGCGGAACTCCGCGCCAGACGGAGACTCCCCCGATAGGGACAGGGATGACGGCGACAGTCACGGCTTCGCTGGATGTGATGGGCGGCGACCGGGGGGCGGAGGTAGTTCTGCCGGGTGCCGCGATCGCGCTTTCCCGCCACCCCGATTTGCGCTTCCGTCTATTCGGCGACGAGACGATTGTGCGTCCGCTGCTCGAACAGCAGCCGCAGGTAAAGGCGGCATCGACGTTCGAGCACTGCGAGATTTCGGTGAAGATGGACGAGAAGCCGAGCCAGGCGCTGCGCCGTGGCCGATGGCGGTCGTCGATGTGGCGCGCCATCGAGGCCGTGAAACAGAACGATGCCGCCTATGCGGTCTCGGCGGGCAATACGGGCGCGCTGATGGCGATGGCCAAGTTCTGCCTCCGATCGCCCGCCGGTATCGATCGCCCGGCGATTGCGGGCACCTGGCCGACGGTCACGGGCAAGTGTGTCGTGCTCGACTGCGGTGCGTCGATCGGCGCCGATGCGGACGCGCTCTTCGAGTTTGCGGTGATGGGCGCCGCAATGGCACGCACGCTCCTCGCCAAGTCGCGGCCAATGGTTGGCCTGCTCAACATCGGCGTCGAGGAAGTGAAGGGACTGGAGCCCATCCGCCTCGCCGGACAGATGCTCAGGGATGCGGGGCTGGCCGACCTCGAATATGTCGGCTTCGTGGAGGCGGACGACATCGGCAGGGGCAGGGCGGACGTGGTGGTGACGGAGGGGTTCGCCGGAAACATCGCGCTGAAGGCAGCCGAAGGCACGGCGAAGCAGATCGCCGGCCACCTGCGCGAAGCGATGAATGCTTCGTTCCTGACGCGCATCGGCTACCTATTGGCGCGTCCGGCTTTTCAGTCGCTCCGCGCGAAACTCGACCCCAACGCATCCAATGGCGGCGCGTTCCTGGGGCTGAACGGCATCGTCATCAAAAGCCACGGCGGCACCGATGCGGAAGGCTTCGCCTCGGCGGTCGAGATCGGCTACGGCATGGCGCGAAGCGGCATTGTGGACGAGATCAATGGCGATCTCGCCGCGTATCGGGAGACACAGGCCCGCATGAGTGAAGCCGTCGCGCAAAAGACGGGTGCGATGTGACGGCCGTTCGTTCGGTCGTCCTCGGCAGCGGCGCCTATCTGCCCAAGAAGATCCTCACCAACGCCGACCTGACCAAGATCGTCGACACCTCCGACGAGTGGATCCAGCAGCGCACCGGCATTCGCGAGCGCCATATCGCCGCGGACGGCGAGCTGACCTCCGATCTGGCCGCGAATGCCGCACGACAGGCGATGGCGGCGGCCAATCTCGGGCCTGACGACATCGACATGATCGTCATGGCGACTGCCACGCCGGACAACACGTTCCCGGCGGCCGCGGTAACGGTGCAGGAGAAGCTCGGGATCACGCGCGGCTCCGCCTTCGACGTGCAGGCGGTGTGCTCGGGCTTCGTCTATGGCCTCTCCACCGCAGACGCGATGTTGCGCGCTGGCCACGCCGAACGTGCGCTGGTCGTCGGTGCCGAAACCTTCTCGCGGATTCTCGACTGGACCGACCGCACGACGTGCGTACTGTTCGGCGATGGCGCCGGTGCGGTCGTGTTGGGACGCAGCGAGCAGGCAGGGACGATGGCCGATCGTGGGCTGCTGTCGTCGCACCTGCGCTCGGATGGCCGATACAAGGACAAACTCTACGTCGATGGCGGTCCTTCATCGACCGGCACCGTCGGGCATCTCCGCATGGAAGGGCGTGAAGTGTTCAAGCACGCTGTTGCGAAGGTCAGCGACGTCATCGAGGACGCGTTTGCCGCCACCGGCTTTACCGCTGCGGACATCGACTGGTTCGTGCCGCATCAGGCGAACGTGCGCATCATCGACGCTACTGCCGTGAAATTCGGCATCCCGTCCGAAAAGGTGATCCGCACCGTGGCGCGCCATGGCAACACGTCCGCTGCCTCCATTCCGTTGGCACTGGCAGAGGCCGCGACAGACGGGCGCATCAAGCAGGGCGACCTGTTGCTCCTCGAAGCCATGGGTGGGGGCTTCACCTGGGGCTCAGCAATCCTGCGGTGGTAGGTCGCGCCAATTGCGCAAGCGTGGCACCCGGGCAACGGCCGCGCGAATCACGCAACGTCGGTTGATTCCCGCAACGGCTGCTAATAGGGTAACGTATTGGTTTGATTGGAAAGAATTCCGCATTGCGGCACCATCCATCGGAAGCGAGGCCATGGCTGGAAAGACGATAACGCGCGCCGATCTGTGTGAGGCGGTCTACCAGACGGTGGGCCTCTCGCGGACGGAGTCGGCTGATCTGGTCGAGTTGGTACTCGACGAGATTTGCGGCTCGATCGTGCGTGGCGAGGCCGTGAAGCTTTCCTCGTTCGGTTCCTTCGTGGTGCGCAAGAAGGGCGAACGTGTCGGACGTAACCCGAAGACCGGCGAGGAAGTGCCGATCTCGCCGCGCCGGGTAATGGTCTTCAAGCCGAGCAATGTCCTGAAGCAGAAGATCAACGAGACGCTGGTCAACGGCCACGACTCCGCCGGCGCCGACGGTCAGGCCAACGGAGCCGGCCAGGGCTAGCGCCGTCTGAGGGGTTGGAGGATGGCGTCCAAAGGCCCGCAGGCATTTCGCACCATCAGCGAAGTCGCGCAGGAACTCGACCTGCCGCAGCATGTGTTGCGCTTCTGGGAAACCCGCTTCACGCAGATCCGGCCGATGAAGCGCGGCGGCGGCCGACGCTACTACCGGCCCGACGACATCGATCTGCTGCGTGGCATCCGTACGCTCCTCTATGGCGAGGGCTACACCATACGCGGCGTGCAGCGCATCCTCAGGGAGCAGGGGCCACGTTTCGTCATCGGCGCCGGGCGCGGCGATATGTCCGGCGTCTTCGCGCCATCGGAGGAGGATGCGGACGACGATGCCACGATCGTCCAGCTGGAAGGCGACGAGGACGTCGCCGACGAGATGGAAGTCGAGGAAGTCGGTGAAGACGACGATCGCGTCGAGCCAGCGTTCGATCCGCGCGAATTCCGGCTAGGGTCAGCGCCGGTTGCGGATGATGCGCCGGAGACGCTGGCGCCCGAAGACATCCGCCGTCTCGAGGGGACGTTGTCCCAGTTGCTGGAGCTGAAGCGGCTGCTCGATCAGGCGCGCGACTAGCCGCGGCTGTCCTCGACGAGCTTGCGCAGCGCGGCGTTGATCCGGTCCTGCCAGCCCGGACCGTCCTCACGGAAGAATTCGAGCACGTCCTGATCGAGGCGCAGTGTCACCGATTCCTTGACGCCGGGAAGGGCGCCGGCGGGTCGCGCGGCCGGCTCGGGCACCTTCGGCGCGGCCGGGCGAAACAGCGCCTCCGCCGCCTTCATGGGATCGGACGGGCGACGGCGTTCGGGCGGCTTGGACATCGGACGATTCGCTGGCTTCAAGAATGGTCGGAGCGACAGGATTTGAACCTGCGACCCCTTGACCCCCAGTCAAGTGCGCTACCAGGCTGCGCCACGCTCCGACGGCGCGGACTATAGGGATCGCTCCGCGTTGACGCAACGCATCAGACGGCGGCGCGGGCCGCCAAGGGAAGGGGCCCAGCCGTTGCTTGCGGCGCTCCATGCGCTCAGCGCCGACCGCACCCCACAGGATGCCGTAGATCAGAAACAGATGCCGCCAGTGGTCGTTGTCGATCACGTTGTGCATGAGCACGACGTGGCCGAGGTAAACCGCGAATGCGCACTGCACCACCGGGGTCCACGGTCGGGGCTTGAATAGCAAGGGGGCAGAGGCCGCAAGCGTCCACACCACAAGGATCAGGTATGAGAACCCGCCCAGCCATCCATAGACGGTGAAACCCTTGAGCCACATGTTGTGCTCGTCTTCGCCGAGCAGCTTGCCGAGCTGGAAGGGACCGAGACCGAAGGGACGTTCCTGGATCAGGAAGAAGCCGATCTGCTGGCGCTCGAAGCGGCCGAGCCGCCCCTCGTCGTAGTCCTGCACGACATGGGCGCGCTGGACGTAGAGGTCGCGGACGGCGGGAATGTTGATCGCCACAGCCAGCAACATGGCGATCGCGACGCTGCCACCCACCAGGTAGGCGACCATGCGGAAGCGCACGAGCTTACTGGTCGAGCCCGCAAACGCCAGGAATGCCGTCACCAGCACCGCGAACACCGCCAGGCCCCAGCCGGCCCGCGAGAACGCAAGAAGGGTGGCGAACAGGATGATCAGGAAGCCAACGATTTCCCAAAACGAGTCGCGGATGCGCTTGGTCAGGATATCGCGCGCCAGAAAACACAAGGGCAAGGCAAGGAACGGCGCGAAGACGTTCGGATCCTGGAACGGACCCATGGCGCGGTCGTAGCGCTTGAACAGATCGGACCCGGGCAACACCTCGAAGTACGCGAGCACGCCGATCAGCCCTGCGATCACGGCCGAGACGACATAGGCGTTGCGGATGATGCGGAGCCGCTTGGCCGGGTCCTCGATGATGACCGCTGCGAAGAAGACGGAGGAAGCGGCCAGGAAACTCGTCGTGGCCATGTAGATGAACGGCTTGGAGAAGTCGTCGAGCTGGGTGAACGACAGCCAGCCACCGGCGACGTAAGCCAGCAACAGCACCGTCAGCGGCAGGGTGTAGAGATTGAAGCGCAGGCCGAAGACAGCCCAGACGACAATCGTCGGTACGAGCAGCAGTTCGTAAGGCGCCGGCTCGAAGAT
>DASZSW010000024.1:0-34075 GCA_035548515.1 Bauldia sp.
CGTGCCGCAGGTGATCTGTGCCGCGCCGCGCGGCACGGTCAGCCGGGCGAGGGCGGTGGCGGCGGCGTAGTGGGCGAGGAACCAGTAGCCGATCCACAACAGCGCCAGCACGACGATGAGGCCGACGAGCCAGCCGCCGCGTCCGCGTCTCCGCCTGTCCCTTGCCATCAGCACACCCGTCCGTTTGCGCTCGGCGGCGGGGCCTGCTACCCCCGCTTTCTCGCCGCGCGCGGTCGCTTCCTATGTCCGATTTCTGGGTGTTTGGCTACGGCTCGCTGATGTGGCAGCCCGGCTTCGAGCACGAGCAGGCGGTCGCTGCCCGGCTCAACGGGCTGCACCGGTCGCTGTGCATCTATTCGTGGGTCCATCGCGGCACGCAGCAGCGGCCCGGGCTGGTGCTGGGTCTCGACCGCGGTGGTTCCTGTCGCGGCATCGCCTACCGCGTGGCGGGCGAACGGCGCGATGCCGTCCTGCGCTACCTGCGGGAGCGGGAGCTGGTGACGGACGTGTATCTCGAGGTCGTCCGCCCGGTGCATCTGGAAGGCCACACCGCGCCAGTCGATGCCGTCACCTACATCGCCGACCGGACGCACGAGCAGTACGCGGGCAATCTGCCGCGCGAGACTCTGCTGACGATGGTGAAGGCGGGGGTCGGCAAGTCCGGCAACAACGTCGACTACGTCATCGCCACCGTGCGCCACATGCTCAGCGTTGGCATTCGTGACGCGACGCTCGAGTGGCTGGCCGCCGAACTAGGCGGCGAGGGCGGCGACGGCGGGCGGCGCTAGATCGGCGACGAGATCGCGCCGGCTGCGGTCGGTGTCGCTCAACAGATGCACCAGCACGACTTCATTCGCGCCCAGATTTGGCAGGACGCGGGTGCCGGCCGGACGGCCGAAGGCATCCAGCATCGCGATCCAGTGCGCGGCGAGGCGGCCGTTAGCTGCCGGGCGGGCGACGATCACCACCGCCGCACGGAAGTCGCCAAGGTCGGCCCGGGCCACCGCGGAGAAGAGATAACGGCGGCCCGAGACGCCTCGGAAATAATGGAAGCGGTCGCCGAGTCCCACCCTCTGGGGGACTTCCGGGGGCTGATCGGAGAGGAGGGGCGGGAGCACGGCGACCATGAGAACAAAGATAGAACAGATTGCTTCGATAGGCAAGTATTCTCATAGGAACGCGCCGAAAAAAGAGTCGCATCCTGGCGCGATTTGAGTCGGATTGAGACGTAATCGAGTCCGCTGCCAGCGCCTGTCAGGATCGGCTGGAGGCAGTGCGGCCTTCGGCGACGAGACGCTTCGATGCCGTCTCTACTGCGTCCTGCAAGCGGGCAAGGAACGCACGCGAGTCGAGTCCCGGCGGAATCGCTGGCAGGAACTCGACGATGATTTTTTCCGGATAGTGCAGGAAGCTACGGCGGGGCCACGCAAGGCCGGAGTTCAGAGCGACGGGCACCACCGGTACGTTCAGCGTCCTATAGAGCAGGGCGATGCCCGTCTGGTAATCGGGCGGGGCGTCGACCGGCCGGCGTGTGCCTTCGGGGAAGATGATGATCTCGCGTCCCTTGCCGGCTTCCTCGCGGGCGCGTTCAGACAGCGCGCGGAGCGCTGCGGTCTTGCCCTCGCGGTCGACGTGAATCATTCCGGTCTTCACCGTGTACGGGCCGAAGATCGGGAACCAGCGGATGGATTTTTTCATCACGATGGTCGGATTGTGAAGCAGCGGGATCAGCGCGAACGTCTCGTAGGACGACTGATGCTTCGCTGCGACGAGCGCGGCGCCCGTGGGAATATTTTCGGCGCCGCGCACTTCCATGGCACCGCCGGCCAGCTTGTCGTGCAGGTAGATGCACACCTTGGCCCAGTTGCGGACAACAGTCATGCCGGCGTTCTGCGAGCCGAAGATGAAAATCGGGGCGCTCACAACCAGCATGACCCCGGTCACCACGTAGAAGGCGAGATTGAACAGAACCGAACGGACGATCACCATGCCTAGCCGCCAGCCACGTTGGTGGGGCCGGGAGGCGAAGGCGCGATCGCGAGACGAGCCGCCGTCAGCAGGTATTTGCCGTATTCGCGGACGAGCAGGCTGAATGCCTCGGGGTCACCCCACCATTCGGTGAGGTGCAGCTCGGGATTCGATACCGGATACGCGATCAGCGTCACGCGCGGCATGGCGTCGTGCAGTTCCGCCAGCGAGCGTGGCATGTGATAGGCGCTGGTGACGACGATCAGCGACGTATAGCCGTTATCCGCCGCCCAGTCGCGCGTCTCGGTAGCGTTGCCGATCGTGTCGCGCGCGGTGTGGCCGAGGTCAACGCAGCAGGCGAGCATTGCGTCGAGGTCGGCACCCAGCGTGCCGGCCAGCGCATCGATGCCGACGGCAGGGTTGACGCCCGAGATGAGCAGGCGGGACGCGCGGTGGTCGGCGAGCAGCCGAAGCGCCCCGTCGATGCGCGCGCTGCCGCCGGTCAGCACCACGATGCCCTCGGCGCGCGGATCGGCCGGCGGCGCGGCGTCGGCGATGCCGACCGCGAACGCGACGAAGCCGACGACGAGCGCCACCACTACCGCTCCGGAGAGCAGCAGCAGGCCGCGCGTCAGTCTGGCGAAAATCCGCATCCCTGAATCCAAGTATTCCGGTGCCGTGGCGCCGGTAACGACTCCCTTTCGATCCCGTACAACATCGGTCATCGCTTGGGTAGTTCCGGGCAAACGCGAAAGTTGCGCGCCATATCAGTCACCATCGGCGAGATGCTGATAGACGGTGAGGCGCGAGGTGAGGGCGGTCATCACCGCGACCAGGAAGGCGATGCCGAGAGCGCCGAAATAGCCGATTGGTCCCACGGCGAAGTGGCCGAAGAGCGACGTCACCTGTTCCGTGTCGGTGCCCGAGACGGCAGGCGCGATCAGGAAACCAAGGATGGCGAAGATCACCCCGGCTATGGCCGCGCCAATCATGCCGCCGCGCAACCCGAGCAGCAGGAAGTGGCGCTGGAACTCGCGTGCGATGAAGCCATCCTCGGCGCCGCAAAGATGGAGCACCGAGACGACCACTCCGTTTGCGGCCATCGCGCCACGCGTGGCGAACACCACCGACAGCACCGTGGCGACGAACACCAGCGAGAGGATGCCGAGTCCGGCAATGACCGTGGCGTTCGCCATGGACTGGAGCCGCCAGGCCCACGCTCGATGATCGTCGAGCGAGGCGCCACGCACCTGCGTCTGCAGACGTGCGGCGAGGTCGTTGAGGTTGGCGACGCTCTGGTCGGACAGGCGCACGACTACCAGGCGCGGGATGGGCAGGTCAGTGAGGTCGAGCCCCGCACCCAGCCACGGCTCGAGCAGCTTCGCGTTGTCCTTCGCGTCGAGCGCCTCGACGCTGGCGATGCCCTTGGTCTGGCGCGCAATCGACGCTGCCTTGGCGGTCTCGGTGTCGAGGTCGACGCCGTCGATGGGGCGCACCTGGATCGTCACCTCGCGCTGGATGTCGAGCTGCCAGTCGCGCGAAGCGTCGCGCACCAGCGTGACCGCGCCAAGCGTCAGGCAGGCGAGAAATGACATGATCGCGATGACGACGGTCAGCGCGTTGCCCGCTACCGTACCGGCGGGCACCAGCTGGTTCGGCTTCGACGTCGCCTGCCGCGTCTGGCGGCGGAAGCTCGCGACCTGAATCTTATGGGCGAGCTCGTCAGTCATAGATCGTGAGCCGCCCGTCTTCGAGCACCAGGCGCCGCGCCTGGAACTGATTCATCAGGTTGATGTCGTGGGTGGCGATCACCACCGACGTGCCGAGTTTGTTCAGCTCGACGAACAGCCGCATCAGCCGCTTGGCGAGCGGCGGGTCGACGTTGCCGGTCGGTTCGTCAGCCAGCAGAATCTCCGGCCGCGTGATAAGAGCGCGAGCTATGGCGGCGCGCTGCTTCTCGCCGCCGGAGAGGATCGCCGGGAACGCATGCATGCGGTCGCCAAGGCCGACCCAGCGCAACAGGTCCACGACATCGGCGCGATAGGACGGCTCCTCGCGTCCCTGCACCCGGAAGGGCAGGGCGACGTTCTCGAACGTGGTGAGATGGTCGAGCAGCCGGAAGTCCTGGAACACCACGCCAATGCGACGGCGGAACGCGGGCAGCTCCGCCTTCGTGATGCCCGAAACTTCGCGGCCGAAGACGGAGATCAGCCCGCGCGTCGGCTTGAGCGCGAGAAAGAACAGGCGGATCAGCGAAGTCTTACCGGCGCCCGAAGGACCGGTGAGGAACTGGAAGGATTTCGGCCCGACCTCGAAGGACAGGTCGCGCAGGACCTCGGGTCCCACGCCATAGCGCAGGCCGACGTTTTCAAAGCGGATCAAGCTGTCCCTGCCTCACGTCCCGCCCTTGGGATCGGCCGCATCGCCGTTTGTCTCTCCCTGTTAACGATCACCACTGGATCAAGGCAAGGGCGGGGCGCTCTCCGCCGGGCACCCGCAAGTTACCACCCCGTTAACCAATGCGCCTCTACCCTGCGCCCCATGGCTATCCGCTGCCCGCAGTGCACGACCATTGTGCCCCTTGCCGACGACGTCGGAGCCGAAGGCACCATGGTTCGTTGCCGGGCGTGTGGGACTCGCTGGCTCGCCCGGACATTCGCCGAGGATCCGTACGCCCGGCAGCAGATCCAGCGGCTCGATCCGGCGGATGTTACCGATGCCCTGGTGATCGAGCATGTCGGGCCTGGTTTCGAGCGGGCCAATCCGCGCAAGGTGCTGCCGGCGGCGGCTCCGCCCGCCAAGCCGCCGCGGCGCTGGTGGCAGATCGGTGCCGCGGCGATCGCGGTCCTGATCGGGCTGATCGCATTCCGCTCTCCGCTGGTCGCCGCGTTCGCGGGTGGATTGCCGCAGGAGGTGGCGAGCCTCGAATTCACGAGCATCCACAGCGAGACTCTGCATCGCCGAGGCACCAGCACGCTGGTCGTGGAGGGCCAGATCGTGAATCGCTCCGCCAGCGATGTGCCGCTGCCCGCAATCCGCATCACCTTGCGCTCGCCCACAGGCGACCCCGTGTCGTCATGGCTGGTCGAACCTGCGGTTGCGGGGCTGGGCCCCGGCCGCTCGATCGGGTTCCGCAGCGCGCTTGCTTCGCCCCCGCCGGATGCTGCACAAGTCACGCTCGACCTCGCAGCCCGCAAAGGGATCTGATGCCGAAAGTTAGAGGACGGAGTCTCCGTGTCCTGTACGACGCGGAGACGATCGCTGCGCGCAATCTGGCGCTGGCCGCGGAGATCGCGGCATCGGGCTACCAGAACCTGCTGGTGGTGTCGGTCCTCAAGGGCAGTTTCGTCTTCGCCGCCGATCTCATTCGCGCCCTGCATGGCGCCGGCCTTGCGCCCGAGGTTGAGTTCATCTCGCTGTCGAGTTATCGCGCCGGGACCGTGTCGACCGGCAAAGTTACGCTGACGCGCGATGTGGAAAGCGATGTCGCGGGGCGCGATGTGCTGCTTATCGACGACATCCTCGAGTCAGGCCGCACGCTGGCGTTCGCCAAGAAATTGATGCTGAAGCGCGGCGCTCGCCGGGTCGGGGTCGCGGTCCTGCTCGAGAAGCCCGGCAAGCTGGCTCAGCCGATGAAGGCGGAGCACGTTGGCTTCGTGGTGCCCGATCTGTTCGTGGTCGGCTACGGCATGGACGTGGCGCACGCCTTCCGCGAGTTGCCCTACGTCGGCGTCGTCGAAGAACGGACTAGAAGGGCTCGAGCAGGCGTTCGAGGTAGTCGCGCTCTATCTCGGGCCGGTAGGCGTCGCCGAGACGCTGACGAATCGCGTCGAGGATCTCGCGGGCGCGTTGGGTATCGATCTCGTCGGGAACCTTGACGGTCGAGCCGAGGTCGGCGCCGGTCGTGCGCCGGGGACGGCCCAGCGGATCGTTGTTCGTCTGGTCGCCGTTGCCGCCACGCATGCCGCGGCCGTATTGCCCCTGACCCTGGTTGCCATTCGCGAGCTGCTGCGCGAGGCCCTGCGCGCCCTGGCGTAGCGCGTCGAGGGCGGTGCCCTGTTCGCCGACGGCGCTGCCCGGCCGGCCGTTACCGAGGGCCTGCGCGGCCTTGCCCATCGATTCGCCGGCCTGTCCAAGTTTGCCGCTGGGATCCATGCCCTGGCCCTGCATCTGCTCCATCAGCTTCTGCAGCGCGTCGCTCAGCGACTGCTGGCCGGATTGCAGATTCTTCAGCGCCTGTTCCAGCTCCTCCGGCGACATTTCCTGGCCCTGCGGGTTCTGGCCGCGCTGCGCCCGGAAGGTCTGGTTCATCAGATCTTCCTGCTTGCGGATCATGTCGCCCAGCTGATCCAGCATCTGCATCGCCTGCTGCTGGCCCTGGTCGCCCTGCTGCGGCTGGCCGGCCTGGAGGTTCTCCAGCATGTTCTGCAGCTGGCTCAGCAGCTGGCGCGCGGCGTCCTTGGCGCCGGTCTTGGAAAGGTTCTCGATCTGATCGAGCAGGCGGTCGAGATCCTGCGCGCGTAGTTCCTGCATATTAGCGTTGGGCGGCAGTTGCGCGACGTTCGGGTTCTGGCGCGCCTGATCGGCGAGCGCCTGCAGGAACTTCTGCATCGCGTCGCGGAGTTCCTGAGTGAGGCGCGCGATCTCCTCGTCGGAGGCGTTGTTCTCCAGCGCTTCGCGCAGCGCATCTTGCGCGGCGCGAAGCTGTTGCGCGGCGAGCGAGGCGCCCTGGTCTTCGAGGCCCAGCGCGATCGTCCAGAGATAATCCACGACGCCGCGCAGTTCGTCATCGCTGCGTGCGTCGGCCAAGCGGAAGTACGCGCTGCGGAGCGCGAGGTAATCCTTCGAGGCCATGTGCCCGTCTGGTTCCATGGTCAGCGCGTCGAGCGCATCCGCGACGTTGTCCTGGGCGTTGGCGTTCATTGCCAGCTTGCCGCGCTGCTCGACGATGGCGCGGGCCAGCGGATTGGCGAAGCCGCGGGCGGGCAGCGTGATTTCGGTCGGCGCACTGCGCCCTTCCTGTCCAGCCTCGTCGCGGGCGACCAGCGTCAGCTTCACCTTGGCTCCGGCCCACGGATGCGCGGTGAGGTCGCGCGTCGTCTCGCCCTGACCCTTACGGGTGCGCAACTGCGGCAGCGACAGGGGCAGCTTGGGCGCCTCGTACAGGGGACGGGCATCCCTTCCACCGACTGTGGCATCGACCGGCGCGAGTTCGCCGAACGCGGCGACGACGCCGTAGTCGTCCTCCAGTGCGTAGGTCAGATGCAGCGCCCCGCTTTCCGCGACCTTGGGTTCGCCGACAAGCGAAACCGACGGCGGGTTGTCAGGGACGACCGAAAAACGCCAGGCGGAAATCTCGCGGTTGCCCTTCTTCACGGCGACGTTCGTCGCCGCGGTCAACTTGACCTGATGCTCGAGAGGCGGCTCGGCGCCGTCAGCGGTCGCGACCTTGGACGGAGCCGCAGTCGGCGCGATTTTGGCTTCGCCCGCCAGCACGTCGAGATCATGCGTGCCTCCGGTGCGCACCGTGACGATGCTGCCGGTCGGGACGGAGTATTCCGTGCCGGCAGGCTTGGCAGCGTCGCCGGTCAGGAAGATGGGCGGCCGGCCGGTGTAGGCCGGCGGCGTCACCCACGCGTCGACGCGAGCGACAGCGGCAGCCACGCTCTCACCGCCGCGGAAGGCTTCGCCGATGCGATCGAGCTTCTCGTCGCCGGCGACGAAGAATCCGACGACCGCGAGGAGGATGACGAGGAAGCGAACGGCGACCGGATCATGGTGCGTCAGTTTCGGCGCGGGCACGCCGGCCCGCAGGCGATCCATTGCGGCGAGCAGGCGGCGGCGGTGCGCCATCCACAGCGCCTCGGCCATCGGATCGCCGGTACCGGTCGCCATCTGGTCGGCGAATGATGTCGCCGGGCGATGCGGTGCGCCGGTGACCTGCTCGACACGGGCGAAGGCGGCGGCGCGGGTGGGCACGGCAAAACGTACGAGTCGGATCAGGTAGTAGCCGAGCGCTACGACGAAACCGGCGAGGATGCCGTAGCGCACTGGCGCACTGGTGAGGCGCCAGACGCCGAGCCACGAGATGGCGGCGAACAGCACCGCCAATACGGCCAGCGGCGCCAGGCGCGGCCATACGGCTTCCCACAGCAGATTGAGCCGGGCCCGGCCTACCGCACGGTCGATGCGGGCGCGCACGTCCGCTTCGCTGTTCACAGGTATCCGGCCTTGGTCGGACTCGGTCATGCCAATCCGTTCTGCGCCCGCCCAATCGGGAAGCTAGCACAGGAGGCAGGGAAAGCGAGGCGGGAGCAGGGCAGCGGCATCACGATTGGGGGAGCCGTCAGCTTATGCGTGGACGGCGCCATTCGGGCTTCAGGTCTAAGAAAACAAGAGCCAATTCCAGGACCACGCGACCCATCAGGATCGTTGCGATCAGCCTGAGCAGGTATGGCGCGGCTATCAGCCAACTGCTCAGCGACCATCCGGGATGCGTATCGAACGCGGCTCCGTATGCGTAATAACCAGCGGGTACCAGTTCCCCCACGAGAAAAACAATCCAGAGAATTCGCAAGCCTCGGCCGCTGAAGATTGGCCGAAGTGTCAAAAAGTCACGAACTTTCTGCACGGCTACATCCCGTCGTTTTCCTGCCGCGACTTTAGCGTGTATCGAACGCGATCAAAAGGCTACCCCAGCCACGGCGCGACGCGATCGAGTCCGATCAGGTCGTCGTAGCTCTGGCGGGGGCGCACCACGGCCCACTGATCGCCGTTGACCAGAATCTCCGGCGCGAGTGGCTTCGAGTTGTAGGTCGAGCCCTGCACGGCGCCGTATGCGCCCGCCGTCATGATTGCGACCAGGTCGCCGGGCTCGACGGCCGCCATCTTGCGGTCGAGTGCCAGGTAGTCGCCCGTTTCGCAGATACCGCCGACGAGGTCGGCGACGATTGTGCGCGGCTTGTCCTCTGGTTCGGTGACGGGGCGGATGTCGTGCCATGCCTCGTACAGAGTCGGGCGGATGAGGTCATTCATGCCGGCGTCGACGATCACGAACGTCTTCGCCGCCCCATGCTTCAGATACTGCACCTCGGCGACGAGGATGCCGGCGTTGCCGACGAACAGGCGCCCGGGCTCGAACAGGATGCGGGCGCCGAGGTTGCCCAGGCGGCGGCGGATAATTTCCGCGTAGGCGGCGGGATCGGGCGGCGGCGGATCGTCGAGCCGATAGGGAATCCCGAGGCCGCCACCGGCATCGACATGGTCGATGGCGTGGCCGGCCGTGCGCAGGTCGCGCACCAGATCGGCCATCAGGCCGTAGGCAGCGTCGAATGGCGCGAGGTCGGTGATCTGGCTGCCGATGTGCATATCCAGGCCCGACACGTGCAGCCCGGGCAAAGCAGCGGCGCGGTCATAGACTTCGCGTGCGCGGGCGTAGGGGATGCCGAACTTGTTCTCCGCCTTGCCAGTCGTGATCTTGGCATGCGTCTTGGCGTCGACATCGGGGTTGATGCGGATCGCGATGTTGGCGGTGGCGCCCTTGCTGGCGGCGATCTCGGAGATGCGCTCCAGCTCCGGCTCCGACTCGACGTTGAAGCAGAGGATGCCGGTGTCGAGCGCGAAGGCGATCTCGCGCGCCGTCTTCGCAACCCCGGAAAAGACGATGCGATCCGGCGGCGCGCCGGCGGCCAAGGCGCGGCGCAGTTCGCCTTCCGACACCACATCGACGCCCGCGCCTTCCCTGACGAAGGTCGCGATAACCGATTGGTTGGAGTTCGCCTTCATGGCGTAGCAGATGAGCGTGTCGAGCCCGGCCAGCGACTCGCGGAAGACGCGGTAGTGCCGGGTGAGCGTCGCGGTCGAGTAGCAATAGAAGGGGGTCCCCACGGCCGAAGCGATTTCGGGCAGGGGCACGTCCTCGGCGTGGAGCACGCCGGCGCGGTAGTGGAAGTGATTCACGGGTGTTGGTGCCGGTTACTGGATAAGAGGATCGAGAACGAACTTCTTGTCCGGTTTCTTCGGCGTCTCTGGCGCCGGTTCACCGGCGTTGGCGGCCTTCAGCGCCATGCCGGGCGGGGCCTCCAGCGCGCCCTTGCGGCCGCAACCGGACAGGCCAACAGCCGCGGCGATGACAGCCACGACGGCGATACGGCCCAGCAATCTGCGATTTTCCGGCGCCACGGGCGCACCCCCAGAGTCAAACCCAAGCGGCAGCACCATAGCATTCCGGCGGCGGGCGGAAAGCCTCAAACGGCGGCTTCCTTCGCGAGCCGCTTCAGCCAGCGGCGGGCCTCGCGGCGGACGTTTTCCGGTGCCGTCCCGCCATAGCTCGTGCGGCTTTTCACCGACTGCCGGGCGCCGAGGACGCCGTACACGCCAGTCGTGATCTTCGGCTCGATCTTTTGCATGTCCGCCAGCGGCAGCTTTTCGAGCGGCAGGTTCTGCTGTTCTGCAGCTGCCACGATCCGCCCGGTCACCTCGTGGGCGTGGCGGAAGGGCATCGCCAGATTCTGCACCAGCCAGTCGGCGAGGTCAGTCGCGGTCGAATAGGCGGCGCCCGCGGCCTTCCGCATGGCGTTCACGTTGGGTGTCATGTCGCGCACCATTCCCGCGGTTGCGCGGATCGCCAGCGAGAGCGAGGCGAAGGCGTCGAACACCGGCTCCTTGTCCTCCTGCATGTCCTTGGCATAGGCCAGCGGCAGGCCCTTCAGCACGACGATGAGTCCGGTGAGCGCGCCGACGATGCGGCCGGTCTTGGCGCGCACCAGCTCCGCCGCGTCCGGGTTGCGCTTCTGCGGCATGATCGACGAGCCGGTGGTGAATTTGTCGCTGAGCTTGACGAAGCCGAACTGCGCCGATGACCAGATGACGATCTCCTCGGCGAAGCGCGACAGATGGACGGCGCAGAGGCTCGCGGCGGCGAGCGACTCGACGACGAAGTCGCGGTCGGAGACGGCGTCCAGCGAATTGGCGGCGGGGCGGTCGAAGCCCAGCTCCTTCGCGGTGAAGTCGCGGTCGATCGGGAACGACGTGCCGGCGAGCGCGGCGGAACCGAGCGGCATCTCGTTCAGCCGCTTCCGCGCATCGGTGAAACGGCCGCGGTCGCGCGCCAGCATCTCGACGTAGGCGAGCAGGTGGTGGCCGAAGGTGACTGGCTGCGCGGACTGGAGATGTGTGAAGCCCGGCATGACGGTGGCGGCGTTGTCCAGCGCCTTTTCCGCCAGCGCCTGCTGCAGGTCGCGGAGCGCGGCGTCGGTCTGGTCAATCGCGTCGCGTACCCACAGCTTCACGTCGGTCGCGACCTGGTCATTGCGCGAGCGCGCAGTGTGCAACCGTCCGGCCGCCGGGCCGATCAATTCGGCCAGGCGCGACTCGATGTTCAGGTGGATGTCTTCCAGCGAGCGGGAAAAGTTGAACTTTCCTGCTTCGATTTCTCGCAGGATCGTGTCTAGACCGGCCACGATCTTGTCGGCATCGTCCGGCGCGATGATGCCCTGTCTGGCAAGCATGCGCGCGTGCGCGACGGAGCCGGCGATGTCCTGGCGGAAGAGCTCGCGGTCGAAATCGATCGACGCGTTGATCTCTTCCATGATGGCATCGGGGCCTTCGGCAAAGCGGCCGCCCCACATGCGGTTCTTCATGACCACGACCTTCCGGGAAACTGTGCGATGACGCCCAACCGACGCCGCGCCCTCACGCTTCTCGCGCTGGCTGCCGTCGCCGGCATCGTCGCGGGAACGGCGGGGGTATATTTCAGAGGGGCGGGGGATAGCAACGTCACGGCCGCCGCGGTCAACTGCGCCGATGCGGTCGCGACAGCCTCCAAGGTGGCGCCGCTGGCCAAGGGCGAGGTGGCGGCGTTCCGCGTCGCTACCGCACCGGAGAGCTTCACCGACCTCAGTTTCAAGGCGCCTGACGGTTCGCCGACGACGCTGGCCTCGCTCTCCGGCAAGGTGGTGCTGGTCAACCTGTGGGCAACGTGGTGCGTGCCGTGCCGCGCCGAGATGCCGGCGCTGGACAAGTTACAGACGGCGATGGGGGGCGACGGGTTCACGGTGGCAACCATCAATCTCGACGTTCAGAAGCCAGAGGCGGCGAAAGCGTTCATGGAGCAGATCGGCGTGTCGCACCTGCCGCTCTACTCCGACCCGACCATGGGTGTGTTCAACGACCTGAAGCGGCGCGGGCTCGCGATCGGTCTGCCGACGACGCTGCTGGTCGATGGCAAGGGTTGCCGCATCGGCATCGTCGAGGGACCGGCGGAATGGGATTCGGCCGACGCGCGCGCGCTGATCGAGGCAGCGCTGCCGAAAGCGTAGCGGTGGGCTACGCTACTTTCAGCGCGGCGGACGCGGGGTCCTCGGCCGGTGGGTCGTTCTTCTCGGCCACCTCGACGCGATTGCGTCCCTGGAGCTTCGCTCGATAGAGGGCCAGGTCAGCGGCCTGGACGAGCGAGTCCAGCGTCGAGCCTGCCTGGGCCTGGGCGATGCCGGCGCTCACCGTGGCCTTTATCATGCCGTCGTTCAGCGAGGCGCAGGCGTCGGAAAAGGCGACGCGAATGCGCTCCGCTGCGACGTAGGCTGCACCGACGCTCGCGCCCGGCAGGACTGCGCCAAACTCCTCGCCGCCAAGGCGGCCGATGAGGTCGGACGAGCGGAGTGTCTTCAGGGCCGCCGCACCAAAACGCTTCAACACTTCGTCGCCAGGCCCGTGGCCGAAGGTGTCGTTGATCTTCTTGAAGGCGTCGAGGTCGAACAGGATGATCGCCAGCGCGGAGTCCTGCTTGATGCTGTCGCCGACCATCGTCTCGCCCTTGTCGTAAAAGGCGCGGCGGGTGGCGACACCGGTGAGAGCGTCGGTCGACGCCGCGGTCTTGTGCACGATCTCGTTCCGCTCGCGCGCCATTGCGACGGTGAAGATCGAGGTGCCGACGACGAATGCCAGCGTCTCGAGATGGACGAAGCCGAACCAGCCGTAGAGTACGGCGATGCCGGAGGGCGCCATGTCGCCGATGAAGGCGGAGACGGCGGCGCCGGCGGAGAACACGGCGTGCAGGCCGAGCAGAACGATCAGCGGCCAGCGGCTCATCAGTTTCTCGTCGCGGCCCTTCCAGAATTCGTAAGCAGCGGCGCCGAGATAGAACGCGGCAATCAGCAGGTTGAGCGCGACCTGGATGCGCGTTTCCTCGCGCACGATCGGCATGGCGTAAGCCACAAGCCAAAGCACGGCGCCGGTGCCGACAACGGCGAGGTCGACGCGGCGGTTGTTGACGGCGCGTGCCGAAGCCCAGATCAGCGCCGGGCTGAGATTCAGCAGCGTAATCGCCACGACCAGCGGCGGCTCGCCGGGATCCAGGTTGGGCGATGCCATGATCGGGATGGCGGTGGCGAGCACGAGGTCGGCGGCCGCCCACCACAGCATGCCGTGCGCGCGGTCGGTCTGCAGCCATGCGAAGATCAGGAAGACACCACTGATGGCGGAGACGAAGCTGCCCGCAACCATCAGCGTCGGCAGGTCGATCAACATTGGGACTGCGAGCCTCGCAACCTTGGGCGACACTCCCCGCCGCCTTTGGGATGCTGCACCATACAGGGACCGCACTCACGTCCAGTTAGCGCATTGCGCGCAAACCTAGCGATCCCGGTAACGCCGCATTAACCGCTTACGCGACGCGGATGACGCTCGCCTTCGACTGCGCGTCGATGGCCCGCGCCGGGCGTTCGACGCGATTGCGGCCCAGCTCCTTTGCCCGGTAGAGGCAGGTGTCGGCGGCACGGATTACCTCATCGAGCGTCATCTCGATGGAGTTGGCGCTGGCGATGCCGGCGCTGACCGTGCATTTGACGCTGGCCTCGCCGGCGGCGGTGGTCACGGCGGCAAACGCCGCACGAATCCGCTCGGCGATGACATAGGCGGCTTCGATCGTTGCGCCCGGCAGGATGACCAGGAACTCCTCGCCGCCGTAGCGTCCGAAGACGTCGTTCGGGCGCAGGATCGATTGGGTGGCGTCGGCGAAAGCGCGCAGCACTTCATCGCCGGCCGCGTGGCCGAACGTGTCGTTCACGCGCTTGAAGTGATCGAGATCGAATATGATGAGCGACAGCGACTTGCCGTCGGCGCGGCAGCGTGCGAGCAGCCGCTCCCCCGAATCAAGCAGCGCGCCGCGATTGGCGATGCCGGTCAGGGAATCGCGCTGCGCGGCGATGATATGGCTGCGCTCGCTGCGTTCCTTGCAGAGGACGACCATGAACACCGACGTGCTGATGGCGTAGATGACCGTCTCGAAATGGATGAACGAGAAAAGGCTGGAGAACGCCGGCAGATCAAAGCGATCGGGCATCGCGCCCGTTAGCGTGTCAAAGACACCGGCAAGGAAGACGATGGCGTGCAGCCCCATGAACGCAACCAACGGATAGCGTGCTGCGAGACGTTCGCCGCGGTTTCGCAGCAGCTCCAGGCCGGCGGCGCCGAGATAGACGATCCATGCGCCGAGTCCGACGGCCGTCGGCAAGACAGCCGGATGCTCGCTCCCCTGGGCGGGTGGAACGACGCCGGAAAGTGCCCACAGGACGATGCCGGCAACCAGCAACGGCCAGATCTGGCGACGGCCGTTGAAGCTGCGCGCGCCCGCCCAGATGAGCGCGGGGCTGATTGACGAGACGCCGCCGCCGATGGCGGGGAGCACGGGACTGGTGCCGGTGATACCGACGGCTAGAAGGCCGATGCCGATCGCATAGACCAAGCTTGCCGCCGACCACCACAGGAGTGCCCCAGCCGACCGAATCTGCGTCCAGGCGCCCAGCAGCAGGAGGCCGCTGATCGTCGTAACGAAACTGCCGATCGTCATCAGGGTGAGGACGTCGAGATGCATCGAATCCGTAGGCTCTTGCGCCGACCGGCGGGTGCCGATCGCAACTCTGCGCACAGATAAGGCACAATGGCGGGGAGTTGTTACCGAGCCGTGGGACCGGACGCGGCTATTCCGCGGCGATGGGTAACCGGTGCTTAACGCTACCGCGTCGGGACCGGTTTCTCGCCGCGATAGTCATAGAAGCCACGGCCGGATTTCCGGCCGAGCCAGCCGGCCTCGACGTACTTCACCAGAAGCGGGCAGGGCCGGTATTTGGAATCCGCAAGCCCCTCGTGCAGCACCTGCATGATCGAAAGGCACGTATCGAGGCCGATGAAGTCGGCAAGCTGGAGCGGGCCCATCGGGTGGTGCGCGCCAAGCCGCATGGCGGTGTCGATCGCGTCGACGGTGCCGACACCCTCGTGCAGCGCGTAGATCGCCTCGTTGATCATCGGCAGCAGGATGCGGTTGACGATGAAGGCGGGGAAATCCTCGGCCAGTGTCGCCGTCTTGCCGAGGCGGGTGGTGAACTCTTTGGCGGCGGCAAACGTGGCGTCGGCGGTTGCGATGCCGCGGATAATCTCGACCAGCTCCATCCGCGGTACCGGATTCATGAAATGGATGCCGATGAACTTTTCGGGGCGGTCCGTGGCGGCGGCAAGGCGTGTGATCGAGATCGACGATGTGTTGGTGGCGAGCAGCGCATCCGGTTTCAGCGCCGAGGAGACGTGGCGCAGGATCTCCCGCTTCACTGCCTCGTCCTCCACCGCGGCCTCGATCACCAGGTCGGCGTCATTGAAGGCGTCATAGCCGGGCGCCGCCGAGACGCGCGCGACGGTAGCCTTCCTTTCGGCCTCGCTCATCTTGCCGGCGGCGACCTGGCGGCCGAGGCTGGCATCGATGTTGGCGATGGCGGCCTTGATGCGCTCAGTGCCGGTGTCGTTGATTTTGACGCTATAGCCGGCGACCGCGCAAACCTGCGCAATGCCGCTGCCCATCTGCCCGGCGCCGATCACGCCGATGGTGTTGATTGCGGTTGTCATGATCGCCCCATTTTCGCCCGCTGATGCTTCGCCGTCAAAGGGCGCGCTCCAGTTCGGGCAATATCTCGTAAAGGTCGCCTACGAGGCCGTAATCCGCGATCGCGAAAATCGGGGCCTCTGGATCCTTGTTGATCGCGACGATAACCTTGGCTTCCTTCATCCCGGCGAGGTGCTGGATGGCGCCCGAGATGCCGACTGCGATGTAGAGATCGGGCGCCACGACCTTGCCGGTCTGACCGACCTGAAGCTCGTTTGGCGCGTAGCCGGCATCGACCGCGGCGCGCGACGCGCCGATGGCGGCCTTCAACTTCTCGGCCAGCGGTTCGAGGTACTTGCGGAAGTTTTCCGCCGACTGGAAGGCGCGGCCGCCGGAGACGACGATGCGGGCGGACGTCAGTTCCGGGCGGGTCGACCGGGTCAGCTCTGCGCCGACGAAGCTGGACTGCGTCGATGCTTGGGGTGCGGGGATGGACTCGATCGGTGCGGCGGGGCCTTCGGCGACCGGCGGGAAGGCGGCCGGGCGGACGGTGACGACGCGCTTCGCGTCGTTGGAGGTCACAGTCTCGATGGCGTTGCCGGCGTAGATCGGCCGCTCGAAGGTGTTCGGCGCCACGACCTTCACGATCTCCGACACCTGCATGACGTCCAGCAGCGCGGCGACGCGTGGCATCACGGTCTTGCCGACAGCGGTGGCCGGTGCGACCAGCGCGTCGTAGTGCGGCGCGAGCGAGACGATCAGGGCGGCCAGCGGCTCGGCGAGCTGGTGGGCGAGGGAGTCGCCATCGGCGTGGAGGACGGTGGCGACACCGGCGAGCTTCGATGCCGACTGGGCGGCAGCAGCGCAGTCTTTGCCGGCCACGAGGATGTGCACGTCACTCCCGAGCGCCAGCGCAGCCGTCAACGCGCGCGAAGTGCCCTCCTTCACCGTCGAATTGTCGTGTTCGGCGAGCAGCAGCGTGGTCATAGCGCGCCTGCTTCCTTCAGCTTGCCGACAAGTTCGGCGACGGTGGCGACGCGGGTGCCGGCCCGGCGGCCGGGTGGTTCGCTGACCTTGGTCACGGTCAGGCGCGGGGTGACGTCCACGCCGAGATCGGCGGCGGCGAATTCTTCGAGCGGCTTCTTCTTCGCCTTCATGATGTTGGGCAGGGAGGCGTAGCGCGGCTGGTTGAGGCGGAGATCCGCCGTGATCACCGCGGGCAGCGTCACGCGCACCGTTTCGTGGCCGCCGTCGACCTCGCGCGTCACCGTGGCGGCGTTATCCGCGACGGCGACCTTGGAGGCGAAGGTCGCGATCGGCCATGACAGCAGGGCGGACAGCATCTGGCCGGTCTGGTTGGCGTCGTCGTCGATCGCCTGCTTGCCGAGGATGACGAGCCCTGGTTGCTCCTTCTTCGCCACCGCGGCCAGCGCTTTGGCGACGGCGAGCGGCTCAAGCCGGCCCTCGGCCTTTACCAGGATGCCGCGGTCGGCGCCCATCGCAAGTCCCGCGCGGATCGTCTCGGCGGCCGCCGCATCGCCCATGGACACGGCGATGACTTCGGTGGCGATGCCGCTTTCCTTCAGCCGCAGCGCCTCCTCGATGGCGATTTCGTCGAACGGATTCATCGCCATTTTCACGTTGGCGAGGTCGACGCCGCTGCCGTCAGCCTTGACGCGTATCTTGACGTTGAAGTCCACGACGCGCTTTACGCCCACCAGTATCTTCATGCCCATGGCCCTCGCGGATCGATGCGCGGAGGTTCGACGCGCTCCGGTTCTTGTGGGATTTTGCCTTCCAGCCGTTCGATCAGCTTTGGCGGGTGCTCGGGGAGCGCGGCGGCGAAGAGCGGGACTCCCTTTTGGCGCATGAACAGAACCAGGATGGCGCCTGCGGCGAGCCCGCCGATGTGAGCCCACCACGCCACCTCGGCATCGCCCCCGGCAAACGCCGAGTAGAGCTGGAAAACAATCCAGAAGCCCAGCACCCATTCGACGCGCAGGCGCAGCGGCAGGCGGAACAGAAGCAGGATCCAGACCTTGGCGCGCGGGTAAAGCAGGACGTATGCGGCGATGTTGCCCGCCACCGCGCCTGACGCGCCGATGACGGGGGCCTCCGACAAAGGATCGGAGAGGACAAACCCATAGCCGGCGACCGCCGCGCACAGCAGGTAGAAGATGAAGTAGCGGAAGTGGCCCAGCGCGTCCTCGACGTTGTCGGCAAACACCCAGAGGAAAATCATGTTGCCGACGAGGTGCCAGAAGTCGGCATGCAGGAACGCGTAGGTGATGAGCGTCACGATGTCGGGCAACGACGAGATGTCGATGGGATGCGCGATGGCGAGATTGAAATAGGCGGGCACGAGGCCGAAGTCGGTCGCCGACGCGTTCATCGGCTGCTCGGCAAACGACCCATCCTCGAAGAAGAAATAGACCAGGATGTTGGCGATGATGAAGCTCCACGCCACCCATGGCCACCGGATGCGGCGGAGCGGATTGCTGTCGTAGAGGGGGAGGAACGCCACGCTCGTTGCCCGTCAGCGGTTCTTGCCCGGTACCCAAAGGACATCGGCGGCGCCGTTATCGTTCATGACGCGGCCGGCGACGAAAAAGAAATCCGACAGGCGGTTGACGTAATGGACGACCTCCGGGTTCACCGGCTCCTTCGCCGCCAGCTCGACCACCAGGCGCTCGGCGCGGCGGGTGACCGTGCGGCACAGGTGGAGCGCGGCAGCGGCTGGCGTACCGCCGGGCAGCACGAATGAGGTCAGCGGGGCGAGCGCGGTGTTCATGACATCGATCTCGCGCTCCAGCCGTTCGACCTGCGCAGCGACGATGCGCAGGCGCTCGCGTCCGCCGACCTTCTCGGGTGTGGCGAGATCGGCGCCGAGATCGAACAGGTCGTTCTGGATCGCCGCCAGCATGCGGTCGCGGTCCTCGCCGAGCGCTTCGCGGTGGAGGCGCGCCATGCCGACGTGGGCGTTCACCTCGTCGATCGTGCCGATCGCGGCGAAGCGCAAATCCGATTTCGATCGCCGTTCGCCAGTCGCCAGCGCGCTGGTGCCGTCGTCGCCGGTGCGGGTGTAGATGCGGTTGAGAACGACCATCGTCAGCGGGATGCGAAATAGAGGGCGGCCATACCGATCACGACCGCCGCGAACTGCAGAAGAACGCGCAGCCGCATGAGCTGCTGCGACCGGTTGGGCGAGCCGCCGCGCATCATGTTGACGAGCCCCAGCACGAGCACGACCGCGACCGCCAGAACGGCGAAAGGAGTGATGTAGTTCAGAACGTTAGACATCGCGGAAAGGCCGGAAAGCAGCGGGAATCCATGGCCCATATAGCCACATTCCATCCCCGCCGTCTTGCCGTTTCCGGCCGCAGCGCGCATCGTCGCGGGTGGAGGGGCCATGCGCGGGCTGCAAGGCAAGCGGGTGCTGATCACCGGGGCGGCGACTGGCATTGGCCGCGCCACGGCCATCCGCTTTGCCGAGGAGGGCGCCTCGGTCGCCGTCAACTATGTCGGCGACCCAGAGCCGGCAGAGGCGCTGATCGACGAGCTCACCGGCATCTCCCCCGATGGCGGTCATGTCCTGGCGCCCGCCGATATCGCCGACGAGGACGCAGTCGACTCGCTGTTCGCCGGTGTCGTGCAGGCGCTCGAGGGCATCGACGTTCTGGTCGCCAACGCCGGCATCAAGATCACGCATCAGCCGCATGAGGCCTCGATCGCGGAGTACGATCGCGTGATGGCCGTGAATATGCGGGGTGCATTTCTCTGCGCGCAGGCAGCGATCCAGCATTTTCTCGACACGGCCCGCCCGGGGGCGATCGTAACGACGTCGTCGATCCAGGCGGACGTGCCGGTGAACGATGATGCCATCGCATATGTGATGTCGAAGGCGGGCATCACCGGCATGACCCGCGCGCTTGCCATGCGGTACGGCCGCGACGGCATCCGCATCAATGCAGTCGGTCCCGGCGCGGTGCTGACACCGATGAACGCGTCCTTCGAGGCCAACCCGTCCGAACTGCGGCGCACGGAGCGGGCGGTGCCGCTCGGGCGTATCGGGCGGGCGGAGGAGATCGCAAGCGTCATCGCGTTCCTCGCGTCGGATGACGCGAGCTACATCACCGGACAGACGGTGTTCGCCGATGGCGGACTGGGGGTAGGGCGGCCGGTTTAGGGCAGCTACCGTTGTCGGATGAGCACCTGATCCAGCATCTTCGTCGGCAGGATGCGCTTCAGCCAGGCGCCGACGCGGCTCGGGATCGTCACGCGGTAGCGGGCGCGTGGCGAGGGGCTTTCCAGCGCATGGATCAGCGGGCCCATGATGGCGTCGGGGCCCTGCTTGAAGGTGAAGGACTCCGGCCCGCCGTTCAGGCGCGAAATCTCGCGGCGATAGTCCGCGAGGAACGGCGAGTTGCGTATATCGATGGTCTCCAGAAAGCGCATGCGCGCGTTTTCGAGCATGCGGCTATGGATCGGCCCGGGCTGGAGCAGCGAGACGTGGATGCCGGTGCCGGCGAGTTCCAGCCGCAGCGTGTCGCTGAGCGCCTCGACGGCGAATTTGGATGCGCTGTAGGTGCCGGTGAAGCGGACGGTGACGAAGCCAAGCACCGACGAGCAGTTGACGATGCGGCCATGTCCCTGCTTCCGCATGACGGGGAGCACGCGCTTGATCAGGTCGTACCAGCCGACGACGTTGGTCTCGAGCACGGCGCGGAGATGATCGGTGGAGACGTCCTCAATCGCGCCCGGATGGCTATACGCGCCATTGTTGAACAGTGCGTCCAGCGTGCCGCCGGTTGAGCGCAGCACATCCTCGACGGCGGAGGCGATGCTTTCCGGCTCGGCGTAGTCGAGCCGCACCGTCTCGAAGCCCTCGTTGGCCAGGCGGTCGCAGTCCTGCTGGCGGCGGCAGGCGGCGAACACGCGCCAGCCGCGCTGCTTCAGCGCCTGCGCCGAATGATACCCAATGCCCGACGAGCAGCCGGTAATCAGAATGGTCCGTGGCATCGCTCGTCTGGCCGGATCGCGGATCGAGGCGTCGCGCGCGTCAGCCGCGCGCGGCGTGGAATCGAGCATCGACCGTCACCCCCCAAGGATCTGCCGTGCCGCGGCGGGACCTTGGCCGAAACGGATGCTGCGGTGCAAGCGAATTTCGGTGCGGTCCGCGTCCGGTTTTCCGCGCAAACCGTGACGCCTGCCCGTGTTCTGCTCGAATCGCGTATCGTTTACCAAAGTCGAATGGAGACGGGCGGCAGGGGATGAACGTCGGCGACAGCAGTTTCGCCCGCCGGGCGTGGGCCGTGTTCTGGGACGCGTTCGGCCATTTCAATGCCGACGACGGCTGGGCAATGGCCAGCCACGTGGCGTTATCGGCGCTGATGGCGCTGTTCCCGTTTCTCATCTTCGTCGCCGCCTTCGCGGGGACGCTGGGCGAGGAGAGCCTCGCCAATCGCGTCGCCGAAATCGTATTCGCCGCCTGGCCGGTCGAGGTCGCCAATCCTATCGCTGCCGAGGTGCGGCGGGTTCTGGTGCCGATTCACGGCAACCTGCTCACCATCTCGGCTGTGGTGGCCCTCTACCTGGCGTCGAACGGTGTCGAGGCGGCACGCACGGCGCTCAACCGCGCCTACCGCGTGGTCGACCGGCGCTCGATCATCTTCCGCCGTGTGCAGAGCCTCGCCTTTGTCCTCATCGGCACCGTGGTGTTCCTGCTGCTCGCCGGCGGCGGGTTGCTCACCGCGTCGATGCCCGCGCTGGAGCGGCTGGCGGCGCCGCTGGCGCTGCTTGGCGCCGGCGTCACCAGCCTGCTCATCATCCTCGGGCTGCTTGGTGCGCATCTGTGGCTGCCCGCCGGCCGGCCCGCCGCGCGGCATCTGTGGCCGGGCGTGCTCGCCACGCTCGTCGCGTGGCTGGTGTCGGCGTGGGTCTTCGCGATCTACCTTCGGACCTTCGCCGACTATGCGGCCACCTACGCCGGCTTGGCGGGCGTGGTGACGGCGATGTTCTTTCTCTACGTCGTCGCGGTGCTGATGATTTTCGGGGCCGAGTTCAATGCGGCGCTCGGGCGTCTGCGTGACGGACGCATCGGCTGAGGCCGAAGGAGGCGGGATGGCATACCTGATCGAGCTGGTGCTGTTCATCGTGGTGCTCGGCATCGTCGATGCCGGGTTGCCCTGGCCCAAGGGTGATCGCCAATGATCGCCGGCCATTTCGGATTCGCTGCCGCGGTGAAGGCGAAGGAACCGACGGTGCCGCTGTGGTCGCTGATGCTCGCGACCTCGTGGCTCGACGTGGTGTTCATCCCGTTGTTTCTCTCGGGCATCGAGACCATCGAGCCGGCGGCGGATGCGACTGGCCCTTACGGCGCCAGCATCATCCACGCCAACTACACGCACTCGCTGGTCGGCGCGGTGCTGTTGTCGGCGATCTTCGGCGCGGTGCTGGGCGCACTATGGGGCAGGCGCGCCGGCGTGGTTCTGGGGCTCGTCGCGTTTTCGCATTGGGTGCTGGATCTGGTGGTCCATCGGGCCGATCTGCCGCTGTTGCCGGGCAATGCCGGGGGCATCGCGTTTGGCTTCGGCCTGTGGCGCTATCCGGCGGCGTCGGCGGTGATCGAGCTGGCGATCGTGCTGGCGGGGTCGTGGCTTTATTGGCGGGCGGCGCGCGCTGTCGCCGGGGAGCGGCAGCGCGGACGCGCCGATCTCGCCGCGGGGTTGCTGCTGGTGTTCGGTGTCGGATCGCTGGCAGCCGATCTCACGGGTTTCCTCGCCTAACCTGTCGGAATCGTAATATTTCGACGTAGGAATCGGTGGTTGGATGCGTGTGAAACCGCGTTCACGATCCCTATGTAGACTGGACCATGCTCCAGAAGTCGCCCGAAACCGCGCCCATTCAGCCCCAGGCTGGCGCCCCCGACATTAGCGCCGTGCTCGGCAAGGCCGCGCCTGCACGCCTCTGGCGCCGGTGGATTGTGCCTGCGTTCGTGGTGGTGGTCGCCGCAGCGGGCGCGTGGGCGTGGTCCGCTTCCCACGGTCGATCGCTATCGGTGACGTATCTCGCCGTTCCCGTGGCGCGGGGTGACCTGACGGTCACGGTGACGGCGACGGGTACCGTGCAGCCGACCAACCAGGTCGACATCTCAAGCGAATTGTCGGGCACCGTCGCGACCGTCGACGCCGACTTCAATGCGCACGTAACGAAGGGCGCAACGCTCGCGACCCTCAACACGGATAACCTCGAGGCGGCGGTAGCACTGTCGCAGGCGACGCTCGCGGCGCGCCAGGCCGATGTTCAGCAGGCGCAGGCCACGGTCAGCGAGACCGCGGCGGCGTACGCGCGCACGGCGCCATTGGCGGAGAAGGGCCTTTCCTCGGCGAGTTCGGCCGAGTCGGCCAAGGCGGCGGCCGATCGGGCGCAGGCCGCGCTCGCGTCTTCCAATGCCAACCTCAAGATTGCCCAGGCCAATGCGTCCATCGCGCAATCGGACCTTGGCAAGGCGCAGATCGTCTCGCCGATCGACGGCATCGTGCTGTCTCGCGCGGTCGAGCCGGGGCAGACGGTCGCCTCATCGTTGCAGGCGCCGGTGCTGTTCACCCTCGCCGAGGACCTGACCAAGATGCAGTTGCAGGTCGACATCGACGAAGCCGATGTCGGCAAGGTCGCGGAGGGCGACAAGGCAAACTTCACGGTGGAAGCGTTCGCCAACCGGCAGTTCCCGGCGACCATCTCCCAGGTGCGCTATTCGCCGGCGACGGTGGAAGGCGTTGTCACCTACAAGGCCATCCTCACCGTCGACAACACGGACCTGTTGCTGCGTCCGGGCATGACGGCGACGGCGGAGATCACCGTCGATCATGTGACCGATACACTCCTCGTGCCGAACGCGGCGCTGCGCTACTCGCCGCCCGCCGCTCCGGCCGCGGGCGCACAACGCCAGCGCAGTGGCGGCCTGCTCGGGTTGCTGCTGCCGCAGGGCGGTCCCGGTGGCCCGGGCGGCAGGCAGAGGACGACGGTCACGCCGACCGGCGATACCAGCGAGCGCACGATCTACGTGCTGCGCGACAACGCTCCGGTGGCCGTGCATGTAAAGACCGGCGTCACCGACGGGACGCGCACGGCGATCGTGTCCGGCGACCTCAAGGAAGGCGACCGCGTCATCACCGGGTCGCGAGCGGCGGGCTGACGCTATGGCCGAGCCGCTCATCCGGTTCCGCGGCGTCACCAAGGTCTACGGCAGCGGCGATGCGGCCGTGGCCGCGCTGAAGGGCGTCGACCTCAGCATCGATCGCGGCGAGTTTGTCGCCGTGATGGGACCGTCTGGCTCAGGCAAATCGACGGCCATGAACATTCTCGGCTGTCTCGATACGCCGACGAGTGGCTCGTACGACTTTATGGGCGCGCCGGTCGGCGATCTCAGCCGCGACCAGCAGGCGCTGCTCCGCCGCCATTATCTCGGCTTCGTCTTCCAGGGCTTCAACCTGTTGCCGCGCACGTCGGCGCTCGAGAACGTCGAGATGCCGCTGATCTATCGCGGCGTGCCGGCGCATGAACGTCGGCGGCTGGCGCTGGCGGCGCTGGAGAAGGTCGGGTTGCAGCATCGCGCCGACCATGACCCCAACGAGCTGTCCGGTGGCCAGCAGCAGCGCGTCGCCATCGCGCGGGCGATCGCGGCCGAGCCGCAGGTGATGCTCGCCGACGAGCCGACCGGCAATCTCGACACGGCGACGAGCAAGGATGTGATGAACCTGCTGACCGAGCTCAACCGGCGCGAAGGCATCACCATCGTGATGGTGACCCACGAGCCTGACATGGCGGCGTACGCGCAGCGCGTCATCCACTTTCTCGACGGGCACATCGCCGCCGACGGGCCTCACGAGGAGGCCGCCTGATGCTCTACGAGACGCTGAAGCTGTCGATCCGCACGATCCGGCGAAACGTTCTCCGCTCCATCCTCACCGTGCTTGGCGTCGTCATCGGTGTCGCGGCGGTGATCGTGATGGTGACGCTCGGGCAGGGGACGAGCGCGCAGGTCACCTCCGATGTGGCCAAGCTCGGCTCCAACATCCTGATGGTGCGTGCCGGTCAGGCCGGTTTTGGCCCCGCGAGCGCCACCGCCGACAGCCGCAACTTCGACATCAAGGACGTCGAAGCCGTGGAAAACGAGGTCGCCGGCGTTGCCGTCGCGGCGCCGATGGTGTCGCGCAACCTCACCGCCATCTCCGGCAACATCAACCATGCCCAGCAGGTGATCGGCACCGACAACCGCTATTTCGTCGCCCGCGACTGGGATGTTTCCTCCGGCCGCACCTTCACCGATGGCGAAATCCAGGCCGGCAGCGCGTCGTGCATTCTGGGCGCGACCACCAGTCAGGCGTTGTTCCAGGGCAGCGATCCCGTCGGCGAGACGATCCGGCTGCGTTCCATCGCCTGTAAAGTGATCGGCGTTCTGGCATCCAAGGGCAACTCGGGCTTCGGGCAGGACCAGGACGACCTGATCGTGATGCCGCTGAAGGCGGTGCAGCGGCGCATCGTCGGCCATCCCGATATCCAGTTGATGTACGTGTCGGTCGACTCCGCATACAAGACGAGCGACGTACAGGCCGGAATCGAGGATCTTCTGCGCGAGCGGCGGCAGGTGGGCCCGGATGATCGCGACAACTTCTCCGTCCAGGACATGGCGCAGATCGCGTCGATGCTGACGTCGATCTCAGGCGTGCTCACGGGACTGTTGTCGGCGGTCGCGGGCGTCAGCCTGCTGGTCGGCGGCATCGGCATCATGAACATCATGCTGGTGTCGGTCACGGAGCGGACGCGCGAGATCGGCATTCGTCTCGCGATCGGCGCACAGGCGCGTCAGGTCCTGCTGCAGTTTCTGGTCGAGGCGGTCGTGCTGTCGCTGTTCGGAGGCGTGCTCGGCATCGCGCTTGGCCTCGGGCTGGCGGCCATCGGCGGCCGGTTCCTCTCCGTGCCGTTCATCCTCAATCCGACGATCGTGGCAATCGCGTTCGTCTTCTCAGCGCTGGTCGGTGTGGCGTTCGGTTATTTCCCGGCGCGGCGCGCAGCGCGGCTCGATCCGATCGAGGCGCTCAGGCACGAGTAGGCGCCTCACGCGGAAGCCGAGGCGTCCTTTGTCTTCGACAGCGCCGACTGCATCGCCGTGTACAATTCGCGTGGCGAGTACGGCTTCACCACGGCGCCGCTGAAGCCGGCGGCGCGGGCACGGTTGGTCGCCATCTCGCTGCGGTCGGATGTGAGCGCGACGACCGGCAATGAGCCGCGGGCGCCCATGGCGCGGATCAACTGCACGGCGACGATCCCGTCCATGTCCGGCATGGAAAGGTCGATGACGACCAGATCGACCGGCGTGTCACGGCGAAGCAGCGCCAGCACGGATTCGCCCGTGGGTGTCTGCACCGTGGCGCACCCGAACTGCTGGCATAGGACCGAGGCGACCAGGGCCGAGGAGGGCGTGCCGCCGACGATTGCGATGCGCGGGCGCTGCCCGGCCGAGGTCATCAGCGCACCCGATTCCCGAACCGCCAGCCCTTCCGTCCGCTCCATACGCGCCCCTCGCGACAACGCCGAGCTTGCAAGTATCCGTGTGCTTGCTTAACGAGCGGCTAAGTCTCCCGCCGCTTTGCCTGCCTCCATGGATCAGATCACCGCCATCGTCGTTCCCGTCTTCGGCCTTATCGGGCTGGGGTTCGGGGCTGCGTGGACCCGGTTGCTCAGCGACCAGACCGGGGAAGCGATCGCAGATTTCGTGTTCACCGTCGCCATTCCGGTGCTGATTTTCCGCGTGGTCGCGACCGCCGATTTTTCGGGCGGGACGCCATGGCTGTTATGGCTGGACTACTACATCGGCTTCACCATCGCCTGGATACTCGGCACGTTCGTCATACGGCGCGTGTTCGGACGCGATGCCCGGGCCGGCCTCGTTGCCGGCGTTTCGTCCGCCTACCCGAATGCGTTGCTCGTCGGCATTCCGCTGGTGATCACCGCGTATGGCGCGGCCGGTGCCGCGGCGGTGTCGTTGCTGATCGCCATACACCTGCCCATCATGATGACGGCCAGCGCGATCCTTATCGAGCGCGCGCTGGTCACCGACGGCCTGTCGCCGGATGCCGACGCCTGGAGCACCGCGCGCAGCATCGCCTCGGCGCTGATCAAGAATCCGATCGTGCTGGGGCTGTTCGCCGGCACCATCTGGCGCCTCACCGGACTGCCGCTCGGTGGGCCGGCTGGCGACACGATCACGCGCCTCGGCGATGTCGCTTCGACGCTGGCCCTGTTCTCCGTCGGTATGAATCTCCGGCGCTATGGCGTCTCGGGCAACGTTCGGGCCGCGCTGGCGGTGGGCGTCATCAAGCTCGCGATCATGCCGGCGATCGTGTTCGTCATCGTCGCGTTTGTGTTTCACCTGCCGCCGGTGTGGGGCAAGGCCATCGTCATCGCCGCGGCCTGCCCGACAGGCGTGAACGCGTACCTGGTGGCGACGCGTTTCAACACCGGCCAGGCGCTTGCCTCGAACGCCATCACGCTGACGACGGCGATTGCGGTGGTGACTGTCGCGTTCTGGCTGCACCTCGTCGCGGCCTGGCTATAGGCCAACCATCGCGCGTACATCCGAGGGTGTCTTGCCGGCCTCGCGGAGCGACCGGAGCGACGTGTCGCGATCGGACTTGGACAGCTTCCGCCCGTTGGCGTCCAGGATCAGCCGGTGATGATCGTAGACCGGCGAGGGCAGGCCAAGCAGCCGCTGCAGCAGAACGTGCACCGACGTTGCATGGTAGAGGTCGCGCCCGCGCACGACATGCGTGACGCCCTGCGCGGCATCGTCGACCACGACGGAGAGATGATACGAGGTCGGCGTTTCTTTGCGGGCGATGATGACGTCGCCCCACGCAGCAGGATCGGCGGCGATGACATCGTTACCCTCTCGCCAGGTCGTTGGCCCTGCTGCTGCGATGGCGCGATCCATCTGCAGCCGCAGCGCATAGGGCGCGCCCGATGCGATCCGCGCGTCTCCCGCGGCTGGTGACAGGCCGCGGTCGGTGGCGGGGTAGAGCGGCGCGCCATCGGGGTCGCGGCCGTCGGCAGCCGTGGCAATCTCTGCGCGGGACAGGAAGGCAGGATAAATCAGCCCCATCGCGGTTAGCCGCGCCAATGCGGCGGCGTATTCGGCCATGTGCTCCGATTGCCGGCGCACCGGTATCTCCCATGTGAGGCCGAGCCAGGCGAGATCCTCGTAGATCGCGGCCTCGTATTCAGGGCGGCAGCGGATGCCGTCGATGTCCTCGATACGCAACAGGAAGCGGCCGCCCGCGGCCTGGCACAGCGAATAGTCGGTCAGCGCCGAGTAGGCGTGGCCGAGATGAAGGTAGCCATTCGGCGAGGGGGCGAAGCGAAAGACGGGCTGCATCCGGCGAGGCGCTTGATCGACAGGGGTCCATGCTTTAGCAGCGGATGCGACTAACCGGGAGATCATGGTGTTGTCGAAAGTTGCCGCTGCCCTCCTCGCGCTCTCCGTAACGATGCCTACCGCGGCGCTGGCGTCGTCAGGGATCATCACCTGCGCGGTCGATTCGTTCGACAAGGATGGCGCTACGGCCAAGCAGCAGCTGACCGTCACCTTCGACGGCAGCGGTGCGAGCGGCAAGGCGACGTTGCAGTCGCCATGGGGCACGCTGGTCTACGACGACGCTGTCATCACCGGCGACGACACCAACGTCGGCATCATGGTCGGCGGTGAACGCGACGCGAAGCTACCGGATTTCGCGGGCATGGAAGCCTGCCTGTCTAAGTCGACGCCGGATCAACTCCATGATTTCGCCACGCTGCTCGGTCTCGTGGCCGACTGCGGGCATGGGCTCGCTTTGGGTAGTGATATGCCGGCGCAGACGCTGTTCGGTTTCGCCGCCAAGGGAAACGACGCGCAGCTGTCGATGTCGATCAGCTATTCCCAGGACAGCACGGTGGCTCAGGACTACCTCGAGTTCCGGCAGAGTGCGGCGTGCAAGCGGGTCATGTGAAGCTCCGCACGATCGAGACGCTGGACGACATAGCTGAGGGCCTCGAGTATCTGACGAAGGCCGACCGGCGGCTGAAGGCGGTGGCCAAGGTCGCCGGTGCGTTGCCGCTCCGTCGCCGCGCCGCCGGCTTCGGTGGGCTGGCGCGGATCATCGTCGGGCAGCAGCTTTCCGTGGCATCCGCCAACGCCATCTGGGCGAAGTTTGAGACCGCGTTTCCAGAGATGGATGCCAACGCGGTACTGCGCGCCCGCGTGCCGCGGTTTCGGAAGGCTGGCATGTCGGCACCCAAGATCAAGGCGCTGCGGGCGATCGCTGGAGCCGTGCGTAACGGCCTCAATCTCGACGCCCTGGCACACATGCCGGCGGAGCAGGCCCATGCGCGGCTGACGGAGATCCACGGCATCGGGCCATGGACGGCGGACATCTACCTGCTGTTCTGCCTCGGCCACCCCGACATCTTCCCGGTTGGCGATCTGGCGCTGCGCAACGCGGTCGGGGATGCATTCGGGATGGAGGGGCCGCTGGCGCCGGCGCCGCTGTCGGAGATCGCGGCGCGATGGTCGCCATGGCGCAGCGTGGCGGCGACGCTTTTCTGGGCCTATTACGGAGCGCGACGCGCGCAGAAGATGATGCCGGTGTGATGAGCGAGATGACGATCGACGGACCACGTATTCATCCCGTCGGGCGGCCGGCGAGATCGCTGGTCGTTCTGCTCCACGGTTATGGGGCCGACGGCAACGACCTGATCGAGCTCGGCCGCATCTGGTCGGCATCGTTGCCCGACACCGCATTCGTGGCGCCGCACGCGCCTCAGCCGCATCCCGAAGCTCCGATCGGACGCCAGTGGTTCCCGCTGGCCGATGTCGATCCGGGAACACTGCGCGAGGGAGTGCTGAGCGCCACGCCGTTGCTGGATACCTTCCTCGACGCGGAGCTTGCCCGGCACAAGCTGACGGAAGATCGCCTGGCGCTGGTTGGGTTCAGCCAGGGGACGATGCTGGCGTTGCACATCGCGGTGCGCCGCGCGCGCCAGATGGCGGGTGTGATCGGGTACTCGGGACTGATCCCCGGTCCGGAATTTCTGGCAGCGGAGATGAAGCAGAGGCCGCCGATCCTGCTAGTCCACGGCGATGCCGACCCGCTCATCCCGTCCTTGGCGTTGTTCGCGGCCACGCGCGTGCTGGGAGATGCTGGGTTCAAGGTCGAATGGCACGTCGAGCCCGGCCTTGGCCATGGCATCGACGAGAAGGGGCTGGCGCTCGGGCTGGCGTTCCTCAAGCGGGTGCTGGCATAGAGAAACGGCCCGCCGAGCGAGCGGCGGGCCGTTCCTTTTCACCGGCTGGCGTTAGCCGCCGTTGAAGTTGAAGCCAAACGAGAAGCCGCTCGGGCTGTTGTACCAGATGCCGTTGCGGTACCAGCGACGGCCGTCGTACCAGGCCTGATGCTGATTATCCCAGTACGGCTTCTTGTAGAAGCCGACGCGCGGCGGCAGGCCACGGAACATCGGCTTCGCGTTGGCGAAGCGGGTCTGAATGTACGAGCCGGAGACGTAGCCCGTACGACCGGCGTACGACACCAGGAACCAGCCGTTCTTCTGCTGACGCGGGTCGTACTGCACCTGGGCATGAGCCGGCACGGTGATGATCTTCGGCGCGCCAACGTAAGCGTCGGTGCGCATGTTCACCGAACCCGTTGTCCAACCGGTGGCCGCCTGCGCGATCGCCGGGATGGCCATCATCGCAGTCGCGACGACGCCAAGGACGAGTTTCTTCATCTTCATGGGTCTCTCCATCATGGATGCCCCTCCATGCTGGCGAGATAATCAAAATCGCGCTGAATGGTTCCTGAATTTCGCCGCCTTCTTGCCGCCGCAAGCCTGAACCGCTGTTCAGGTTCACCTAGTGCAGGCTTGGGCCTTTCAGGAAGCGATTGCGATCGCCCGAGGTGACGGTGAGATCGACCGGGCGGCCGTCGCGAACGACGGTCATCGGCACGTCGACGCCGGCCTTGCCAAGCGACCACACCTTGCGAAACAGGCCGGCGAGGCCGGACACCTTCGCGCCCCCGACCGAGACGACGACGTCGCCCTGCTTCAGCTTGGCGCGCGCGGCGGGGCCCTTGCCGGCGACGCCCGCGATGACGACGCGATTGTCGACCTCGGTCGCATAGAGGCCGAGCCACGGGCGTGGCGGGCGATTCGGCTGACCCATCGTCAGCATGTCGTCGAGCACCGGCTTCAGCAGATTGGTGGGGACATACATGTTGAGCGGAATCCCCTCGCCATCGTCGCCCGCCTGCTCGAGCTGCAGCGAGCCGATGCCGAGGAGACCGCCCTCGGGTCCGATCAGAGCCGTGCCGCCCCAGTAGGGATGCGCGGGTGCGGTGAAGATCGCCTCGTCGACGAGGTACTCCCAGTAGCCGGCGAATTCCTGCCGCGCGATGACGCGTGCGGCAACGGAATGATCGCGGCCGCCGGCACCGGCCGCGACGACGCGCGTTCCCGGCACCGCATCGGCTGAATCGCCCAGCGACAGCGCGGGGAGTTCGGGACGGCCGAGCGCCTGGATCAGACCGAAGCCGGTTTCCTGGTCGAAACCGAGGACGTCGCCCTTCAGCGTCCGGCCGTTAGCGAGCGACAGCCACACCTCGCTCGCCTCGGTCACCAGATAGCCGATGGTGAGGACCAGCCCGTCATCGCGGATCAGCACGCCGTTGCCGGTGCGCTCCGTACCCAGGATGTCGGCGGTAAAGGCGTCCGACGGGACAACCGTCCGGATGCCGACGACAGCGGACAGAGCCGCGTTCAGGTCGTAGTCGTAGTCGCGCTCGCTCGGCGCGATTTCGGGCGGCACCTTCCAGTCGAATGACATGGCCATAGTCTCAGCTCCTGCCGCCCGTTCCGCCCGTCTTACTTAGGGAATTGTGGCAGATTTTGCAGGGCCCCCTCAGTCGGCTTCGCCGACAGCTCCCCCGTAAACGGGGGAGCACCCACGGTGCTGTGGTCCTCCCCTGCGAAGCGGGGGAGGGGGACCATGCGAAGCATGGTGGAGGGGGCCGCGCCCGGCATCAGTACGGTGCCTTCTGGTAAGCCTGAAACAGGCAGCCCTTCGGGTTGGCCAGCAGATAGATCACGTCAGGGACCTCGGGATCGCCGACTGCCTTCAACAGCGGCGCGCCGCTGACCCAGCCGTACTGGACCAACTTCGCAATCGGGATGGCCTGCGCTTCGCCCGACTTGGAATACATCTGATCGTGGTCGATCAGCGGATCGTCGTTCACCACCCACTCCAGCTTTTCGCCGGTCTCATCGGGCACCAGATAATCGTTGTCCGTCGCGAGCAAATGGTCGCGGAGTTCCTGCGTCTCCGGGTCGACGACACAGAAGTTTTCCGCGTGAGCTGCGGTGGCGGAAAGGATGAGCAGGGCGAGGGTTGCGATTTTCGACATTGGACGAGCCGTAGAGGACAGACGGACGCCCAAAATGCCGCGCCCGAGGCTCCGGCGCCACCCCCTTCACACGCCCGTCATCGCCCGTATAGAGTATGGGCAAGAGGGGCCTAAGCCCCCGTCATCGCAGGTGATTCGGGAGCGCGCGTGAATATAGCCGTCTCGCCGGGGTCCAATCCGGCGCTGGTCCTCAATGCAGACTACCGTCCGCTCAGCTATTACCCGCTGTCGCTCTGGTCGTGGCAGGACGCCATTAAGGCGGTCTTCCTCGATCGCGTGAATATCGTCTCGGAATACGAGGTTGCGGTGCACTCGCCCTCGTTCTCGATGCGGCTGCCCTCTGTTGTCTCCCTGAAGACGTACGTGAAGCCGGCGCGCCATCCGGCGTTCACGCGGTTCAACGTGTTCCTGCGCGACCGCTTCCAGTGCCAATACTGCGGTGATCGCAACGATCTCACCTTCGATCACGTCATTCCGCGCTCGCGCGGCGGTCTGACGACATGGGACAACGTCGTCGCGGCCTGCTCGTCGTGCAACCTCGCCAAGGGCGGACTTAGCCCGCGGGAGGCGCGCATGTACCCGTCGCATATGCCGTACCAGCCGACGGTTGCCGACCTGCACAACAACGGCCGCCTGTTCCCGCCGAACTACCTCCACGAGTCGTGGATGGACTACCTTTACTGGGATACCGAACTGGAGCCGTAGCCGCGCGCCGGTCACAGCGATCGCGGCCGTCCGCTTGGGAGGGCTGTTGGTCGCGTCATGACGGAGCAGCGCGTCGCGTTCGGACCGTTCACCTTCGACACAAGAAACACGACGCTCTGGCGCGGCAATGAGTTCGTGCCGCTCGGCGCCCGCGGCGCGGCGCTACTCGCCGGGCTGCTTGAAGCCGACGGCGGTGTTGTGTCTCGCTCCTCATTGTTGGATCGCGCGTGGCCCGATGTGGTGGTGGAGGACGGCAACCTGGCCGTCCAGATCGCGACGCTGCGCAAGATTCTCGGCACACGTCCCGACGGGCAGGAATGGATCGCGACCGTGCCGCGCGTTGGCTACCGTTTGGTGCGCGCCGCCGCGTCTCATGCTTTGAGCGATGCCGAAAGGCCGTCGATCGCTGTGCTGCCATTCGTCAGCATGAGCAGCGACAGCGAGCAGGATTATTTCGCCGACGGCATGGTCGAGGACCTGATCACCGCACTTTCGCGGTTCAAGCCGTTTGCGGTCGTCGCGCGCAATTCTTCATTTGCCTACAAGGGCCGTGCGGTCGATGTGCGCGAGGTGGCCCGCGCGCTCGGCGTCCGCTACGTGCTGGAAGGCAGCGTACGGCGGGGCGAGCGGCGCGTCCGCGTCAGCGCCCAGCTCATCGACGGCGAGAGCGGCGCGCATCTGTGGGCGGAGAATCTCGACGGTACCATCGAGGACGTGCTCGACTTCCAGGATCGTATCACCGCCAGGGTCATCGGCCTGATCGAGCCTGAGATCCACCGGGCGGAGCTCGAACGCTCGCGGCGCAAGCGGCCGGAGAATCTCGGCGCCTACGATCTCTACCTGCGGGCGCTGCCCCTGCTGCATGTATTGGGCGTGCAGCGGCTCGAGCACTACGACGAGGCGATCGACTTGCTCGACCGCGCCATTGCGCTGGACCCCGGTTTCGCGCCCGTGCTGGCGCTAGCGGCGTGGGCGCACGAGAAACGGTTGACCCGCAGCGGTACTCCGCCCCCCGGCGTCGACGATGCCCTGTCGGCGATTA
>DASZSW010000025.1:0-53933 GCA_035548515.1 Bauldia sp.
TAAGACGGGGACTTTAGTTTCGGGACCGGCCGGTTCGGCGCAGTTTGGCCGGTATCTCGCGCATAGTTCAGGGTGTTTTCACGGGACGGCGGCTTGCACGCCCTCCAGTCCCGCGTGTCGGAGATTACGGAATGGCCGCCAAGGTTCAGGAAAACGAGGAAGCCCCGGAAGCCCCGGCCGCCGAGGCGCCGGACGGGCCGCTGCTCGATCTTTCCGATGCCGCCGTCAAGAAGATGATCAAGTCCGCCAAGAAGCGCGGCTTTGTCACCTACGACGAACTCAACGCCGTCATGCCCTCGCAGGAGGTCGGCTCCGAGCAGATCGAGGATGTGCTCGCCATGCTCTCCGAGATGGGCATCAACGTCATCGAGACCGACGAGGTCGAGGAGGCGGACGACGGCGAGGAGGAGGAGGCCGAGGGCGGCGAGGTCGCCGAGCGTCCCACCGGCGCGGTCGCCACCGCCGCCAAGAAGGAACCGACCGACCGCACCGACGACCCGGTGCGCATGTACCTCCGCGAGATGGGCTCGGTCGAGCTGCTCTCCCGCGAGGGCGAAATCGCCATCGCCAAGCGCATCGAGGCGGGCCGCGAGACCATGATCGCGGGCCTGTGCGAATCCCCGCTCACCTTCCAGGCGATCATCATCTGGAAGGACGAGCTCGCCGCCGGCAAGATCCTGCTCCGCGACATCATCGATCTGGAAGCCACCTACGCCGGGCCGGACGCCAAGAACGCGCCGATCCAGGTGCACACGCCGCCGGAGGGCCAGCAGAACGGCCGCGGCAATCCGTACGTGCGTCCGCAGCCGACCCCGCCGCTCGCCTCGCGCGGCGGTGACGATGACGACGAGGTCGCGCAGGAGCGCGCCCGTCTCGCCGCGCAGGAGGAGGAGGACGAGGACGAGTTCGAGAACGCGATGTCGCTCGCCGCGATGGAGGCCGAGCTGAAGCCGAAGGTCGTGGAGACCTTCGACACCGTCGCCAACGAATACAAGAAGCTGCGCCGCCTTCAGGATCAGGACGTCGAGCTCAAGCTCGGCAACAAGACGCTCTCGCCCTCGCAGGAGCGCCGCTACAAGAGCCTGAAGAACGAGATCGTGACGGCGGTGAAGTCGCTGTCGCTCAACCAGCACCGCATCGATTCCCTCGTCGAGCAGCTCTACGACATCAACAAGCGCCTCATCGGCTACGAGGGCCGGCTGCTGCGCCTCGCCGAGAGTCACCGCGTCCCGCGCGAAGGCTTCCTCAAGGAATACCAGGGCAACGAGCTCGATCCGAACTGGATCCGCCGCATCTCCAATCTCTCGGCCAAGGGCTGGAAGGAATTCGTCGCCCGCGAGAAGGACCGCATCAAGGATCTGCGCCGCGACATCCAGCAGCTCGCCACCGAGACCGGCCTCGAGATCACCGAGTTCCGCCGCATCGTGCACATGGTGCAGAAGGGCGAGCGCGAGGCCCGCCAGGCGAAGAAGGAGATGGTCGAGGCCAACCTCCGCCTCGTCATCTCGATCGCCAAGAAATACACCAACCGCGGCCTGCAGGTCCTCGATCTCATCCAGGAAGGCAACATCGGCCTGATGAAGGCGGTCGACAAGTTCGAGTACCGCCGCGGCTACAAGTTCTCGACCTACGCCACCTGGTGGATCCGCCAGGCGATCACGCGCTCGATCGCCGATCAGGCGCGCACCATCCGCATCCCCGTCCACATGATCGAGACGATCAACAAGATCGTCCGCACCTCGCGCCAGATGCTGCATGAGATCGGCCGCGAGCCGACGCCGGAGGAGCTCGCCGAGAAGCTCGCAATGCCGCTCGAGAAGGTGCGCAAGGTCCTCAAGATCGCCAAGGAGCCGATCAGCCTCGAGACGCCGATCGGCGACGAGGAGGATTCACACCTCGGCGATTTCATCGAGGACAAGAACGCGATCCTGCCGATCGACGCGGCGATCCAGTCGAACCTCCGCGAGACCACGACCCGCGTGCTGGCCTCGCTCACGCCGCGCGAAGAACGCGTGCTGCGCATGCGCTTCGGCATCGGCATGAACACCGACCACACGCTGGAAGAAGTCGGCCAGCAGTTCTCGGTGACGCGCGAGCGCATCCGGCAGATCGAGGCGAAGGCGCTCAGGAAATTGAAGCATCCGAGCCGAAGCCGGAAGCTGCGGAGTTTCTTGGATAATTAGCGGCGACTTGCTCGACCCAGCTAACTCGGCAGGCTGTCCTGGTTGGAAGGAACGCTGGCAAACGATTCTATACGGGCGGTTAGCCGCTTCAATTTTGAAGGAACGGTCTGGCACTCCCAGATCGTGAGGATCTCCCATCCCTTCGCGCGTAGCAGCTTCCGAACCGTCGCATCGCGTCGTCGATTTCGCCGCACCTTCTGAATCCAATATTCGGTGTTTGTCTTGGGTACTCGTGCGCCTCGGCGGCACCCGTGCCCATGCCAAAAACAGCCATGAACAAAAATAGCTTTTTGTTGCGTCGGAATGACGATGTCAGGCTTGCCAGGGAGATTGTCGGCGTTGACCCGATAGCGCCGCGTCACACGTCTTAGAATGAGGCGGACAGTAATTTCCGGCGTTGTATCTTGGGAACGCACGGCGCGCATTGTTTGCGAACGCTGTTCATTCGGCGTTGCTCTTGCCTTCATCCTCTTCTTCTTCCGGCGCTTTCGGTACTGAGGCGTTGCCTCCGAGTTCGTCGAAGCGATTCTCTGCGAGCCAAAGTATGCGCTTCGCCTGTGTCATCAGCGTGCGGCGTAATCCATTTTGGACTTCTCTTTCGGAGATCACCTGCGCCAATCGAGAAATAACTTGTGCCCGTCGCGCGGTTCGAACGTCGGGGTGACCCCGCAGCTTCTCAACCTCGGCGGAAACTACCCTGCCTCGTAAAGAGATGGGTAGATCAATCTTGCCGTCGAAAAGGGGAGGGTCTTTCTCATTCAAGATCGCGCGGAACTTGCTGTTTCCTATCGCAGTGTCGTGAACGAGTCTCTCCAACGCATCGAGATGCTTTTTTGCGACCGCAAAATCCTTGTGCTTTCCGGTCACTTCCTCGAATTCGGGAAGTGGAAAGACTTCAATTTCGAACACTTCAAATGGGTCCAAGACTGACATCGCAACTGCATCAGTACGCTGGTTGGTTAAATGGCGCCGAATTCGGGTTCCAATGCGCTCTTTGGTTTGGCCCACATAGATAGGCTCGCCGTCGTAGTCGTAAAAAATATATACGCCCCAGCGGTATGACCCGATCGTCTTAAGCACGCCTTTTGGATGCGCTGTGTCAAGAAATGCAGCGAGTTCGCGCCTCAGTTCCGCCGTTTCAAATGATGCCCTCTTGACCATTTACGCCCGTCTGCTCTTCCGAGCACTGGATTGCATCGCAACACGACCGCCTCGACGAATTGTGGTCTGTAGATAGCGTTCCGAATTTCGGTAAGAAATATCAAAGTCGACAAAATTGATTTCCGAGGGCGCACCACAGAACGCCGTATGAAATGCATTCAAAAGTTTGACCTGGTCGAGGGGCTGCGCCACCAGCGTGCCTGAGGCGATGTCGCCATTTGGCACCGAAGGAAAGAGGTAAATGCAGGGCGGTGGCACGTTGAATGGACCAAGGGTCGTTTTTCGGCCTCGGTCGGCGCTTATTTTTGGGCAAGGCCGTCCAACCGTGCCACAAAACATGTCCCAAATAATCAGACCATCAACGTTCTGGCGCCGAGACAATACTTCCGCGGCCAGTCGCGTGTTGATGCCTGACCACGCATTGCGCTGTGGATCAGCACCAAGATTGGTGCAAATGCTCCAAACCACGAATTCATTGGCATCCTGCGGTCGCTCGAAAATAGTAGTGTTGTTTCCGTCGAGGCATCCTTTTAGGTCGATGACCGCGACACGACCGCCTTCCATCGTTACCCTATAGTCGTTCCGGTTTGCGCTTTCGGTGTGCTCCCAGGCTCGAACGAGGTGCTGGTCCTCAAGATGGTTGAGTACGTGTTGAACAAAAACCTTTTTGTCCGAGATCGACGCTGAAAATTGACCTCGGATACGCTCAATGGCTCCGCGAAAAAGGCCCGAGTTGTAGAAGTCAGCTTCGTCTAGTCCATGCGTCCCAAGCTTGTGAGCCTGAGTTTTGAGAACCTCCGCCATTTCTTCGATCTGATGCGTAAGTGCTTCATCTCGGGCACAAGGAATAGAAGTCATGCGGCTTCGGCTATCACGTCGACCTTTAGCAGCGGTTCGAACAGATGCTTAGCGACATACGCCACGACGGGTACCGCCACACCATCGCCAGTAAGATGGTAAGCCTCATTATAGTTGCTTGGCAGCTGGTAGCTCTCAGGTAGTCCCATCAGCCGCGCCGTTTCGCGAGCCGAAATAAGGCGGGATCTAACGTGCCTGCCTTCTACAACCAAGATCACCTGCCGGCTTGATCCGCCCGCGGGCGTCCGAAGGCAGCCCGCTATGCCGTCGAAGCGAGCCTCGGCTCTTACGCCTTTGATGCCAGCTTGATCTCTCCGCGTGCGCTTATAAACACTGCCAACGAGTTGCTTTCCAATTCGCTTGGCCAACTCGACCTTCTTGGCGTTAATGGGAGACATTTGGTCAAGTAGTCGCGCGGTTTCTTCAGGGCTATGCCATCTCACATCCAAGGGGTCGTGCTCCACAAGATCGCTGAACGTCGTCGTTCTCAAGGATGGAGTAGGGAGATTCCACCAAATCCAGTTTTCTCTCGCCGATGGGGCAACTTTTGACAGCGCCCTTTGCAGGCCGCGCGTATGGAATGGATGCTGCGGTCTATCTGCAACAAGTAAATTGTCGATCGGCAGGTCACTCCTAACGCCGATGACAAACAGGCGTTGTCTTGAGTGCGGCACAAAGAGCGCGGCATCTACCACTACCGCTCCATAGCGGTATCCGGCCGCTGCAAACGTCTCGCAGATTGCTGCGAAATCTTTGCCGCCGTGTGAGCTTAACGTGCCGGCGACATTTTCAAGTGCGATCAAACGGGGTGCTCTTCCGTCCCTGATCAGCCCCTTCATGGCTTCCCAAAAAGGATAAAAAGTCCCGGAGCGTTCGCCCTTCAGCCCTGCTCCCCCTCCTGCCAAGGACAGATCCTGACAGGGAAATGATGCCCAAGCGAGATCCGCGACACCAGGAATGTCGCTCGCGGAGACGCTGTGAATATCCTTCAGTAGAAGGTTTGCAGGGTGCCAATTTCGCCTGTAGGTCTCCGCCTTCCGAGCATCAAAGTCATTGGCGAAGAGACACTCCCAGCGTGGGCCGAGACCGGCACGAGCCATACCTCCACCGGCGAAAAACTCGTAAAATTTCAATTGATTGGCTGGAGTTTTCGGTGTCATGGGAGTCACTCCAGTGGCGTTCTACGTTTGTTCTATAACATGGTTGTTGACGCTTCGTAAAGCGAGTCGCGTGCGGGCCGAAGTCCGTTGCAATCTTCCCGGGAGTATTGAGTGAAGTTATCCACGGTGCTGATTTCGCGTGCATGCTTCCGGTATGACCTATGACGAACGCTCGCCGATCCGCCGGGTTTCGCGACCCAGCCCCAATCCCCGTGAAACAGCCTTCGAGCCCCAACTCGAACACCCGCCGCTGACGCTGCCGGCGCGCACCGATCGTGAGCGTGATCTGATCTACGAGCGGCGCGTGGAGGCGGATCGGCTGTGCATGTGGATGGCGTGCCGCCGCAAGCTCTGCCGCGAGTCGCGCCGCTGCAGCGGCACGCTCGCCACCTGCATCTTTGAGAATCCCGAGATCGTCGATCCGATCCTGCGATAACGGCAGCGGTCGCCGCCGCCATCGCGGCGTCGGCATTGTTGCGCGACCGGCGCCTTCGCGCCGCCCGCCGCCGGGGACAACAACAAGAGGCGAGGAGCGAGCGCAGCGAGCGACCGGGAATAAAAAGAAACTTGTCCCCACCCACTCCCGCATGCCGCATGATGCCGTCGTCCTCGCTCGACGAAGGGGCGCCAACCGGTGGCGACCAGTTGCGGAGCGGACTCCGGTGAGGAGTGGCGGCTCGTTGCCGTCGGACGCGGCGCCCGCCGCGATGGCTCGCAGCCCTCGCACGCGGGACGACCCCCGGCCGGGCCGTCGGCTCACCGCCGTCTGCCTCGTCGCAGGCTTAAGGTCCGCCGCGATGCCCGCACGGTGCGGGCACGCGCGACGGACCGAAGCTCCTGGCCGAAGGGCCGCGAAACCGCCGCGGCGGGCGCTCGTTCGAGTGCCCACACGAAACGGAAGACGGCACGCGCACGAGCGCCCGCCACCCCTTCGCTATTGGCGAAGAGGACTGCAGGTTGGAAGGAGACGATGACTCGGACCGAATTGGGCCGCGAGAACGGCGTGTCATGGGCATCACGAGCGCAGAACCAGCACCTGTGAACCCTCCCCTTGAGGGAGGGTCAAAACCGCGGCACGCGGTTTTGGGGAGGGGTGCGCCGCTTGATGCAGCGCGCCAACGCGGAGAAAAATACCCCCTCCCGAAATCGCAATCGCGATTTCGACCTCCCCTCAAGGGGGAGGTTGACGTGGGAATGACGGCCGCCGTGCTTCGCGCCTATTCCTCGTCGCCCTCATCCTCGAGATGCAGGCGGTGGAGCACGCGATGCAGGATCGGCGCTATTGTCACGCCGGCGGTCGCGATCAGCGCGAGACCGGAGTAGATCGCGTAGATGCCGGCGAAAAGCTTGGCGCCGTTGCTGTGGAGCTCGTCCACGGGCCCCATGCCGGAAAGGATCATCGCCGCGTTCTGGAACGCGTCGATCCATTCCAGCCCGGCGATGAAGTGATAGCCGGCCATGCCGACGAACAGCGACGTCAGCACCAGCGCGATCGCGGTGACGCCGTTGATGGTCAGCCGCCGGTAGAAGACGGACGTGCTGGCGAGCGGATCGCTGTAGCGCTCGAAGTTGAACAGGCGATAGCCGCCCGACGAGCTACCGCCTTTCGCTTTGGTCTTGCGCTGTCTGGTGGCGGCTTTGGCCATCGCTGCGGCTACTGCGGCGCGATCTCCCAGGTCACCGAGGCGCTGACGCTCACCTCCTGCTGGCCCGGCATCACCGGCACCGGCGGCGCCGCCTGCGCGGCCATCATGCGGTACATCGGCTGCGGCCCACTGTTGTTCTCCGCCGTCGAGACGGAGAGGATGCGCACCAGCTTCACGCCGGCGGCGGCCGCCATCAGCTCGGCCTTACGCCTGGCGTCGCCGATCGCGTCTTTCAATGCGGCGTCGCCGGGCGTCACGCGGTCGGCGACGTCGAACGAGATGCCGGAGACGCGGTTGGCGCCGGCGGTGACGACCGCGTCGAGGATGGCGCCGGACTTGGTGATGTCGCGGATCGTCACGCGCACCTCGTTCGAGACTTCGTAGCCAACGATCTTCGGCGGCTGCACCTGGCTGCCGTCGCTGTTGGTGGCGTAGACGGGGTAGATCGAGAGGCCGGAGGTGCCGATGTCCTTCTCGGCCACGCCGGCGCCCTTGATCACGTCGATCGCGGCGGTGAGGTCGGTGGAGTTTTGGCCGAGCGCCTCGCTCGCCGTCTTGCCGCGTGTCGTGACGCCCAGCGTCACAATCGCGATGTCGGGGACGACGTGGACGATGCCGTCGCCGCTGGCGGTGAGCTGCGGCACGGGCGCCGCGTCTTCGGCCAAAGCCGGCGCGGCGAGGAAGGCGAGGGCGGCAAGGGTGGCGGCGAGCGTCTTCATGGGGCGTGACCTCCGGTTGGCGGCGGACTTCAGCCAACGCATTGCGGTTTCATTGCGGCGCATTGTATTACGCCACCTGGCGGGCCTGTAGCTCAATGGTTAGAGCCGGTCGCTCATAACGATCTGGTTGCAGGTTCGAGTCCTGCCGGGCCCACCAACACCCGTTCCGCCCTTGCCTTCAGTGGCCGGCGGGCTCCGCGTCCGTCTGCTTCCCGCTCCGGCGCATGCGCAAGACCCACCCGGCGGCCAGCACGAAGACCACGCCCGCGGCGGGCAGCACCCATGCTTGCACATAGGCCCCGAGTATGGGGGCGATCGCGCTATCGCCAGCCAGCGTCTCGCCGGAGATCCAGCCGAGGAAGCCCGATCCCAGCCAGACGATCGCCGGCACGCGCTTGATGAGCTCCACGATCAGCGTGCTGCCGAACACCACGATCGGTACGGAGATGGCAAGGCCGGTGACGATCAGCGCGGTAGAGCCCCGCGCGGCAGCGGCGATGGCAATGACGTTGTCGAGGCTCATGATGATGTCGGCGACGATGATGGCGCCCATCGCGCGCCAGAGGGACTCGTGCCCCTTCACCTCGGCGTCGTCGGATTCGCCGACGAGCAGCTTTACGGCGATGAAGATAAGGAGAAGACCCGCCAGCAGCTTGGCGAACGGGAGGACCATGATCTCCGACAAGCCGACCGTAAAGATCGCGCGCAGGACAACTGCAGCGGCAGCGCCGAGCACGATGCCTAGCCAGCGCTCGCGCCCGCGCAGTGATCGGCAAGCGAGCGCGATCACCATCGCGTTGTCGCCCGACAACACAATGTTGATCCACGCGATCTGCAGCAGCGATGTGCCGATGCCAATGTCCACGGCGACGCTCCTCCCGCTACGCGTCCAAACGCGATCTCATCGCCGCGAGAGCGGGGCGCGGTAGCGCCTCCGCCCGTCGATGCGTCGGATTCCGGGGCCTAGAGCGGGAGGTGCTCGTGATAGAAGTCGATGGTTTCTTTCATGATCTTTTCGAAGACCACCGGGTTGGTGAACTTGAAGGCGTCGTAGTGCACGGCACCTTCCATGATCACCAGCTTCTTCGGCTCGTGCGCCTTCTCGAACATGCTGCGCGTCTCTTCGACATCGGAGGTGACGTCGAACTCCATCGCGATGAGCATGAGAGGGCGCGGCGAAATGCGGTCGATGACGAGCTCCGGCTTGAACTCGATGAGAGCTTCGGCGGTCTCGAGCGGATAGCCGTCGTATCCGGATTTCTTGCGGAATTCCTCCCACTTCTGGTCGCGCGCCTTGGCCGCGACGCGGTCCGGGATATGAATCTCGTTCGGTTGCACGATCTCGGATTTGCCGGTGAGCACACGCTGGCGACGGTCGGCCTCGAGCCGCTTGAGAAACGCTATCCAGTCCCAACGCGACCTCTCGCTTTTGAGCCAGCGCTCGCAGTCGCCCATGCCGACGTTGCCAACGAAGCATTTGACGCGCTTGTCCATCGCAGCGGCGACAACGCCGGTGCTGCAGCCAAAGGCGCTGCCGTACAGAGCAACGCGGTTGGGATCGACCTCGTCGCGGCACTGCATGTACGTGAGGGCGTTGCGGATGTCGTCCACCTGCTCCATCGGGATCACGCGGCCGCGCGGGCCTTCGCTCTCGCCGACGCCGCGGGAGTAGTAGAGCAGTACGGCGTAGCCAGCGTCGGACAGCGCCTCGGGCACACCCGCCGTTATGGTCTCGATCATCGCCGAGAAGCCGTGGCAGATGACGAGTCCCGGGACTTTGCCCTTCGGATTCTTGGGCATGTAGAAGTAGCCCTGCAGCTTGTGGCCGGCGCTGTAGAAGTTGACGCTCTCGCGATCCATTCCCGATCTCTCCCTCGAGTAAGATGATGTTGTGCCGGCGCAGAGGCCTGCTGTTTATGGCCTGCCGCGTCACTCTTAGCGCACGGCAAAGCGGATGTCGGTTCGCATCTAATGCCACAGTACGGGATTTAGCAAGACGACCGGAACAGTGCTTGGCGAATGCCACTGCGCCCGGCCTAGTTCGACATCGGAAATCTGCGGGTTTTCTCAGCGCGGCTGCGGCCATCTGTAGCTGCGGGCACCGCACGTCCGGCGGTTCGTGATCCAAGCCGAACAGAAAAATGTCGTATTATTTGACACTTCTGGATGCGCGTGCGAAGGTCGACGCGTTGAGAGGCTAAGAGATTTGGAAAGCTTATGACGACGTTGATAACCGGTGTCGGTGCTGTCGGGGCACATGTCGCGGCCAGGCTCCAGGAGAAGGGTGAGCCGCTCGTCTTCTACGACATCAGCCCGAAGGCGGACTTCCTCAGGACGCTCGTCGATCTCGATCGCGTCAAAATCGTCGTTGGCGACGTCAACGACATTCCCAAGCTGCGTGAGACGATAGAGCGCGAAGGCGTGGATCGCATCATCCACCTCGCTGGGTTCCTGCACAAAGAAATTCGCGACCAGCCCTTCGCCGGCATCAAGCTCAACATCCTGGGCACCGGATCTGTGCTGGAAGCGGCGCGGCTGACGAAGGTCAAGAGCGTGGTGCTGGCCAGCACCCGGGGCGTCAACAATTTCGCTCCTCCGCCGAAGACGGGCAAGGCGCTCGATGAAGACTTCGAGATGAGGGTGCTGAGCAACCGGCCGAAGACCATCTACGAGGTCAGCAAGTTTGCCGGCGAGCACATCGGCCTGATCTACAACGATGCTTACGGCGTCAACTTTGCTGCGATCCGGCTCGGCGGCGGCTTTGGTCCGACGCCCGGCGTGCCGAAGGGGATGACCGGCGGCGTGCTGTGGCACCTCGTGTACAACGCGGCGCTCGGCAAGCCCGTGGTGATCGACGACCCGGCTCTGACGTATGCCGGCCGTCACGAGTTCGTCTACTTCAAGGACGATGCCGAGGCGATCGTTCTTGCGGCGTTCAAGGATGGGCTGAAGAAGCGCGTCTACAACGTGCGGATGGACGATGCCTACGAGTACATGGAAGTCGTCGACATCGTGCGGAAAGTGTTTCCGGACGCGAAGATCGACGTGAAGACCATCTCGAAGATGTCGATCAGCCCTGGCCACAAGCCGCGCGACGACTTCGCCGATACGACGGCCGCGCGCGATGAGCTCGGTTGGCATCCGAAATACACGTTCGAGGAAGGCATTCGCGAGTGGGGCGAATGGATCAGGAAGACTGGCGGCAAGACGTTCTAACGCGCCGAAGAAGGATGCAGCGTTTGACAACAGAGCTGTACGCAAAGGCTCTCGCCAAGGCACAGGAGTACCGCGGCGACAAGGCGAAGTTGGGCGAGGGGCCGCTGGCGCGGCTTGCGCCTGAGGTCGATCGCCTCAAGGACGAACTTCTCTGGGGAGTCCTGTGGAGCGAGCCGTCGGTCGACCTGAAGACGCGCAGCCTGTGCACGATCAGCGCCCTCATCGTGCTCGGCAGCGAGGAGCAGCTGCGCAACCACATGCGCTGGGCGCTCAGCATCGGCATCACCAAGGAACAACTCGTCTCGATCTGTTCGCAGATGCTGCTCTACGGCGGACTGCCGGCGACGCATACGGCGATGCGGGTGGCGAGCGAGGTCCTGGCAGAAAAGGAGAAAAACTAACCGACGGAACCGATCGGGACGCCGCCGGGAGGGCGGTGCAGACAGGGATGGCAACAACAACAGCAATCGGAGGAAGCGACTATGTGGAGAGGAAGTCGACTATTAGTGGCGGCCCTCGCCGTATCGATAGGGCTACCCTTGGCGGCAGCCAAGGCTGAGGGCTATCCGACCCACGGCATCGACATCATCATCGGATTCGCGCCGGGTGGCACGACCGATCTGGTGTCGCGTATCGCGGCAACCTACCTCAGCAAGAAATGGGGCGTGCCGATCAACATCATCAATAAGCCGGGCGGCAATTCGGTGCCGGCCACGCTTGATGTCTACAACGCGGCGCCGGACGGCTACACGCTTCTTGGCGACGCCATCGGCAGTGCGTCCATGATGGCGGTCGATGTGCCGAACCTGCCGTTCAAGGTGATGGATCGGACCTTCGTCAACATCATCAGCGTAAATCCGCAGGTGATCTTCGTCCCCAAGAATTCGCCGATCAACAATCTGGCTGACCTGGTTGCCGAGGCGAAGAAGGATCCGTCCACCTTTACGTGGGTGGGCGCCGGCGTGGCCTCCATTCCGCTCCGCCAGCTGCTCCTGGCAACCGGCGTGGATATCAAGCAGACGAAGAACATCAGTTCGCCCGGCGCCGTTTCGGCGGCGGTGCTTGCCGCCAGCGGCGACGTGAAGGTTGGCCTGTCGGCGGTTGGTCCGATGCTGTCCCCCATCTCGGCGGGATTGATCAAGCCGATCGCCGTCGCTTCAAAGGAGCGCGTACCGTCGCTGCCGGATGTCCCGACTGCGATCGAGCAGGGCTTCCCCACCGTCATGCAGGACTCGTGGATCGCTCTGACCGGCCCGCCCGGCCTGCCCGACGAAGTCATCGCCAAGTGGAACGAGGGCATCAAGGAGATGGACTCGGATCCCGAGGTGCTCGACAAGCTCAAGAACCTCGCTTCGGTTCCGCACTTCACGAACTCGGCCGATTTCCGGGCTCAGGTCGCCAGCGAGATCGACAACTTCTCGGTTCTGTGGAAGGCGGCCGGCAAGTAGCGCCACCGCCAGTGCAGGAGACATTGGCCGCGCGCTCCAGTAGCGCGCGGCTTTTTGTTGGCCGATGGGATCAGAACGCGTGGAGGGCGTCGTAGACGCGCCGCGACAGAAGCACGCCTTCGGTTTGGCGAATGGCCCGCTCGCGGAAGGAGCGCTCCGACGGAATGCGGATTTCGTCGACGCCGGGCTGGCGGGGGAGGGCCTTCAGCCGTGTGATCATCTCCTCGAAGTCGTCGATGAACTGGTCGTGCGGCACGAGCAGGCCCGGCTCAAAGGCAATGAAGAAGAAGCCATAGTCGAGGACATCGCCACGCCGCAGTCTGGCGCCGGCGATCAATCCCAGCGCCTGGATGGTGAGCGAGAGGCCGTAGCCTTTGTGGCCCGCAAGCGGCAGGACGCCGCCCTTGGCGATCTCGGCCGCGGAACGGGTCGGACGGCCTTCCGAGTCGAGACCGGTTCCTTCCGGAAATTCCTCGCCGAGCAGAGCCTTCAGCAGAACCTCGCCCCACATCGTCGCGCCGGTGCCCATGTCGAAGATAAAGGGATGCTCGCGGCGTGGCAGAACGAACGCCATCGGATTGGTGCCGAGGGCCGGCCGAGTCGCCCCGGGCGGCACGACGAGACCGATCCCGCTCGAGGTATGCAGGGCGGCGAAGCCCGCACGACCGATCTTCTCGAGATAGTAGCCGTTGCGGCCGCTGAACCAGCTGTTGTGGACGCCGACGATGCCGACGCCCGAAGTCCGGGCCTTTTCGATGGCGATCTCGGCGCCGCGCAGCACCGAGATGTATCCGACGTTGTTGCCGCCATCGATCAGCGCGGAAATCGGCGTCTCGTGAATGACGGCCGGTGCTTTCCGCGGCTCCTTGAGTTCCGGGCTTGATGCGATGGCGAGGATGCGGGGTAGCCCGGCGAAGGCGTAGCCGCAGAGCATGTTGTCGACCAGATGGTCGGTGATCGTGGCCGCTTCATCACTGCTGAAGCCCAGACGATGCAGTGCCTGCTTGCCGAGCTTCGTCGCGTCCGCGGCACTAAGCCTGATCCGGTCGGGCTGATCGTTGTCCAGCATTCGTAGCATCCGTTTTGCCAGATACGGCGACGCGGCCGTCTGGAACCGCAGCATCGGCGGCTTGTTGGAACGTGCCGGCCGACCTTACGGACAAGCCGGCGTAAGTCAATTTTGTTTGTAATATCTCCTATTATATAGGATTATTGCACGCTCACCGCTGCCTTTATAAGCCGCCATCGATGCCGCTTGCCCTGACGTATTTCGTCACCCTGCTGCTTTTCTCCACGATCCACGCCTCGCGCGTTACGCTATCCCTGTACACGCTGCAGCTTGGCGGAACGCCGTCGACTGTGGCTTTGCTTCTCACCACCTTCTACGCCTTTCCGTTAGTGATCTCCTGGCCGGTGGGCGTGCTGTCCGATCGCGTCGGGTCGCGGCCGCTGCTTCTCCTCGGCATCCTGTTCGGCGTCGTCGGCATGACGATCCCGTTCTTTTTTCGCAGCTTGGACAGTGTATTCGTCGGCGGTGTGCTGGTCGGGCTGTCATTCTCGTTTCACAACGTGTTGCTGCAAAATCTGGTGGGTCTGCTCAGCACGCCTGAGCTACGCGCAAGAAATCTCAGCAACTCGTTTGTCATCGGCTCGATCGCTGGTTTTGTCGGGCCGCTTATCGCCGGCGTGACGATCGACCATGTCGGCAACGCGTTGGCATGTCTTTATGTCAGCGTTCCGCCGCTGACCGCCTTTGTCGCGCTTGTCGTGTGGGGCGGGCGGCTGCCGGGCGGTTCCCTGCCGGCCGAGGCGCCGGTCGATTTTCGCTCGACACTCGCGCAACCGGGATTGATCCGCGTGCTGGTGACAAGCGGCATCTCCCAGTTCGGGCAGGATCTGTTCGCGCTGTACATCCCCGTCTACGGCCATCTGGCGGGTCTGTCGGCGTCCACCATCGGCGTGGTGCTCGCAAGCTTCGCCGCGGCGACGTTTCTGGTGCGCTTTACCCTGGCACGGCTGATCGAGCGGCTGGGTATCGACCGGTTGCTGTCCTATTCGCTGATTCTGACGGCGGCGGCCGCGCTGCTGGTGCCCGTCACAGCGAATCCGGTGCTGCTTTCAATGATTGCCTTCGTCGCCGGACTAGGCGTCGGCTGCTGTCAGCCGGTGACGACAATCATGATGTTCCGCGATTCCGCCGCCGGACGGACCGGCGGTGCGCTTGGCCTGCGGCTCTCCGTCAACAATCTTGTGCGGGCCGGTGGACCGATATTCCTGGGGCTGATCGCGTCGGGCTTCGGCTTCCCGCCGGTCTTCTGGACAGCGACTGCTTTCATTCTCTATGGCGGCTGGCTGGCCTATCCGGCTGCCGGCAGGGCGCCGACGGACGACGCCCCGGTGAGCCGCTAGCCGACGCCGCGCGGCGGACGATCCATGCCGATGGTCATCGCGCTGATGCGGTCGGTGACCTGCTGCCCCGCGGCGACGACGATTTCGAACAAGCGCGGCAGGGCGGCTTTGGTGAACATCTCCTGATCGCCGGCGATACCGACACTGCCGAGAATGCGCTTGGAGCTGTTGAAGATCGGCGCAGAGATGCCGACGACGCCGGAGTTAAATTCGCCAAGCGTCATGACGTAACCGTCGCTGCGAATCTTCGCCAGCGCGCGCAAAAAGGAATCCCAGTCCGAGCCGAGGCCCGATACCGCGATGGTAGGTGCGTGTCGCGCGTAGATGCTGCGCAGCTGGTGTGGCCGCAGATAGGGAAGGATGATCTTGGAAGCTGCGCCCTGGAAGAGGGGGCGGTGCTGGCCGCGGGTAAACAGGTTCGGCGGGCTGTCCGGCGTCAGCTCCTCACGCACGCACAGCACCGAGCCGCTGAACAGCGCGCACAGCAATGCCGAATGGCCGGTGTCGGCTACCAGCTGCTTCATGATCGGCCCGCCGGCGATGTAGAGCGGGTCGCACTGTCTGATCTGGCGGTCGAGATCGATGATGCGCGGGCCGAGAATGTAATAGCCGTCAGATACCGCGGCGAGCAGGCCAGCGTCGCTCAACGCCTTGACGTAGCGGTAACCGGTCGACCGCGACATGCCGCGCGACTTTATAAGGGCATCGATCGGCCAGGCAGGCGCGGCGGGCGTGAACAGATCGAGCAGGCCGAGCAATCTGACCAGGCTGTTGGACGGATCCTGCTCCTGGTTCGGCTTGGCCTTGCGGGCGCGTGGCGGCGCGACGGATTTGCGCGCCCGTTTGACGTTGGTTGCAGTTGTCATGGGAGGCAACGAGCGATCTGCCGATCAGCCAGACAAACGCGCCGGGCCAGAAACCGCCGGGCAAAGCAAGGGGTGCAGCGGTGAACCGTAGTCCGCGGCCGACATCCGGGAACCTCTCTTCAACGTGCCGTAATCCTGAAAATACAACCCACGCACGATACCCACTCCGGATGACCAAATCATCCGAAATCTTGAGTCTTCCTATATTGTAAGACAAGGGACCGTTTCAACGGTCCTGTGCGACGCTTCCGCTTTCAGCCTAGTTGGTAGGCTTTTACCGCAGTGTCATGGAACAGCGTCGCGCGTTCGGACTGCGTGTGGCTGGCGGTAAGCCGCTTGAATGCATTCCAGATATTCACATACGAGAACGATGTTTTGTCGCTCGGGAAGTTGCTTTCGAACATGCAACGCTGCGGCCCGAACTGCTCGATGCAGAAGTTGACGGTGCGGCGGATGCCTTCGGCGATCTCGAGCGACGTCGGCTTGACCGCCTGCTTGCTCCACGGAAAGCCGATGCGCGGCATGCCGAAACCGCCGAGCTTCACGTAGACGTTGGGCCGCTCCGCGAGCATGCGCATGCCCGCGCTCCACACTGCGAAAACCTCGTCGGATTTGCCCTGGTAGGGGCCGTGACCAAGAGGACCGCCGGCATGATTGAGGATCATCGTGACGTTCGAAAAGCTGTCCGCAAGCTCGGCAAGCTCAGGCAGCTGGGGATGGAATACCCACGCGTCAAAGCTCAGATTGCGGGCGCCGAGCGCTGCGTACGCCGCGCGGAAGTTGGCGTCCTTCGTCCAGCCTTCGCGGCTGTGGTGGCCGCGCACCTCGGGACTTGGATCCCATGCCAGCGGGAAGCGAATCCCGCGAAACCGGTCGGGGCTGGCGGCGAGGTGCGCGTCGAGAACCTCCGCGACCCGCGCGCCGAGGCCAAGATCAGCGAAGCCAACGATGCCGGCAGCGAGCGCGGTCTTCGAGTGGGCAGCCGCGGCGCTGGTGGCCTCGCCCACGACAAATTCCGTCTCGCCGACCGGACGCAGTTCCGCTGGTCCGCTCTCGCGATACATCGCCTCGCAGGCCACAAACACGGTCGAGACAATGTTGTGGCCGGTCGCGCAATCGGCGAGGAAATCGCCGGCAAGGTAACGGCCGCGGTGCACCCAGAGATGATGATGCGGATCACAGATCGGCAGTGTCGGGTCGATGGCCGTTTCTGCCGTCGAAGCGGCGCTGCCTTCCGTCGTCACGCTCATCGCACTCACCCGCTCGTTTGCTAATTGTCCCGCAGGGCCAGACGCGTGTCAGGCCGGCGTCGCCTTCAAGTCCGCGATATAGTCGGCCAGGCCTGCGGCCAACGAATATTCCGGCTCGTACCCGAGCGTAGTGCGCGCGCGCGACAGATCGAGCGGCGCCGTGCGCCCGGCCGGGACCTCGCCCGCCGCCTGCGGCACGACATCGATACCGGCGCCGGGAATCACGGTGGCAATGGTGCCGGCGAGATCCTTGGCGGAGGTCAACACACCCGTGCCGATGTTGAACGTGCGCACTTTCCCGATGGCCGCCGTCGCGGCGCGGTCGAGGGCCTGCGCAACGTCCTTGATGTAGACGTACTCGTTCGTGCCGACGCGCGCCGCTTCCATCTGCATCGCGCGGCCGGCCAGGGCGCCGTGGACGAAATCGCTCATCATGACGCCGCCGATGGAGCCGCCGCGGAACTGGCCGCGGCCAAACACGAGCGCGGGACGCAGGAGCACAAGTTCGAACCCGTAAATGTCGGCGTAGGCGCCGAGAATGTATTCGTTGGAGGCTTTGGTGGCGCCGTAGAGGCCATCGCCCTTCAGCGCGAAGTCCTCGGTTACCGGCGTTGCCGGCCGCAAGTCCCAGTTATAGGCGCCGAACGAACTGAGGAAGATCAGGCGCCGCGTACCGGAGAGGCGAACGGCCTCGGCCATATTGACGCTGCCCATGACGTTCACCGATACGCCCGTGTAGGGATTGTCGGACGCATTGCGCGCAATCAGTCCCGCCGTGTGCATGACGACGTCGGGTTTCTCCTGCAGCAGCATGGCGACCAGCGAGGGGAGGTCGCGCACGTCGCCGCGCCGTACGGTCAGCTTGGCGTCGCCGATGACGCTGCGAACGTACTTCTCGTCGGGGAAGGCATCGAACAACGTTACGCTGTGCCCGCCGTCAATCATCCGCTTCGCGGAGTAGCAGCCAATCAGGCCGGCGCCGGTTATCAGGATCTTCATTTGAGGTCCCGGGCCGCTTCGATGCCGGCGGCGGCAATCTGTTCGTCCTCGCCTGACTGCGCACCGGAGACGCCGATCGCGCCAACGCATTCGTCACGATGCATGATCGGCAGGGCGCCCTGGATCATGAGCCCACCGGGAAAGCCGATGAACGCCGGGCGCTCCTTGATCCTGTCCTCCCAGAATTTCGTCGGCCGCCGGGTGAGAGCGGAGGCCTTGGCCTTGCCGAACGCGGCTTCGACGGAGAGAGGGCCCGCACCGTCCATGCGTTCGATGAGCAGGGGTATGCCGTTATCATCGACGATCGCGATCGAAACGGTGAGCTTCATCTTCTGCGCTTCGCTGCGGCAAGCGTCCATGAGACGCTTGGCGTCCGAGCTCTGCAGTTGCGGTCTGGTGCGCATGGCGGTCGCTCGCGTTGTGGCGCCCGCTGGACAAGCCGGCGGGCGCGCATCGTGTGGGGCTAGGTGCCCGGTTGGTTTACGCCTGGTAGGTGCCCGTCTCGAAGAAACGGAACCAGTCGGCCAGGCCGCGGCTCAGGTCATACTCCGGGTTGAAGCCGATTTCCTTGCGTGCGCGCGTGATGTCCTGCGGCGGCATGACGGCGGGGCGGATGGTCAGGCCGATAGTCTTGCCGCCTTCGACGATGCCTTCCCAGTTGCCCGGCCCGAGTTTGATCTTCCGCTTCGGGAAAATGCGAGACAACGCCTCGGCCGCTTCCGCCATGCGCACCATCTTGCCGAAGCTGAGGTTGTAGACGTAGTTCGGCGTCTCCTTCATGTCGTGGACCTGGAGGATGCCCTTCGCCAGATCCTTCACGTAGGTGTAGTCGAAGGTCGAATCCGCGCCGCTGTCGCGGACGAAGTCTTTGCCTGCGAGGATGTCGTAGACCATCTCGAAGAGCGGCTGCTCGGCCCGGGCGGGAGCGCCGGGACCGTAAACGTTGCGCGGGCGCACGGCGGTGGCGTTGACCTTGTGCAGCGTGCGGTACGTCGCGACGAGCTGCTCGCAAGCGAGCTTGGCCAGAGGGTAGACGCCGACGATCGGCAGTTTGACGTCTTCTTCCTTCTGGGGCTTGGTGATGTCCTCGGGACGGCCCATGACGCCGGCGGCGCTGGTGATGACGATCGGTCCGATGCCCAGCAGCCGACCCGCCTCGAGCATGTTGGCCGAGCCGATGATGCTGACCTGTAGGGCTTCGATCGGATGGGTGTTGTTGGCATGGGCCGGCAGCATCGTCGCAAGGTGAATGATGCTCTCCACCTTGTTGCGCTTGATGATGTCGAAGACGTTGGCGAGGTCGGTGATGTTGCCGATCTCCACCGTCATCTTGTCGGCGACGGGCGCAAGAACCTGATTGCTCGGGTGCGGCGGCACGCGGTCGTAAACGACGACCTTGCGGCCCTGGTCGATGAGTTGCCGGGCGACGTTGCTGCCGATGGTGCCTGTCCCGCCTGTGACGAGTACTGTCATTTTCTCTCTCTATCCTCCGGATGATGAAGCGGGCCGGCGTCTTCGCTTGGGGCACGCCTGAAATGATGCCCGCTCCATGCTTGCTTGTAGTGACTTACCCCTTCATCGCGAATTTCGACATCGTCGGACTCATGGCAGGACGATGTGCTTGCCGTGATCCTCTCACTGAAAGATGTTCCCGCAGGTTGGCAGGCTGCGCGGCGATTTAAGCTTCTCGACGGACTGCAGCAGATCGAACAGGCGCTTGCGCTCGCCATCGTTGTGCGTGGCGGCGGTGCATTCGGAGAACTTCGCCCACAGCTCCTCGGTCGTCAGCGGGTCGGTGGCGTGACCTTTGATGCTGGCGATCGGGCCGCTGTCGATGGTGCCACCATTGTTGAGCCGCACCACCACACGCTCGGTGGGCGAGTGAACGGGATCGCGCGGGTCATATTCGTCGACCGCGTGCAGCTTCACCTTCGGGAAGAAATTCTGGATGTCTGGCCGCCGCACGACGGCGTCACTTACCTCTGCGATGCCCATGCGACCGATGACCACTGCGGCTGCCATGGCGAACTGCTCGCTGAACTTCGCCTCCAGACCGTCTCTCGGACGTTCGTTGACGAGAACGGCGGTCTGTCCTTTGCCCATGGTTACATCGATGCCGGCGATATCCTGCGCGCCGATATTCCGGCCGGCCAGCATGCGCACCGTGGCGTCGAACGAACGATGCATGAAATAGCAGGTCGGATATTTCTTGACGCAGAGGCGCTGCCACAGCAGGTGCCAATTCTGACCGAGATCCTTCGGCAGCGCGCGATCTGGTTCGCTTTTGGGCGAAAACGCGTGCAGGAAGCCCTTGGGATTCTCCAGCGCGTCGGCGGCGGCGGTCAGCCCGCGTCCTGCCAACCGTGCGGCCAGTACGCCATTCTGCGCGGCGACGCCGGCGTGCAGTGGCTTGGTCATCGTACCGAAGTTGACGGCGAGTCCGGCCGCCAGGCTGCCCGCGATAGCGAGGGACGTAGCGGCCTTCTCTGCCGGTAGATGCTGGAGCACGGCAACGGCTGCGGCCGCGCCTAGCACACCGAACACGGACGTCGGATGCCAGCCCTTGCTATGATACCCGCTGTTGCGAGCCACCAGCTCAGCCCAGACTTCGTAACCCGCGACATAAGCGGCTACGAGTTCCTCGCCGGAGGAATCGAGGGCTTCGCCCTCGGCCAGGATCGCGGGCACCAGCACAGCGCTTGGGTGGCCGCTCAGGGACTGGTCGTCGAAGTCGAGGGCGTGTGCCGCCGTGCCGCTGATAAGTGCACTGGCGGTGGCGGAAGCGCGCAGTGTCGAGAGGCAGACCCGGGACTCGCCTTCGCGGCCATCTGCCATCGCGGCGCGTCGCGTTATGTCTGTGACCGGCTCGGCGACGCCCGCCATTGTCACAGCGACTGTATCGGTGAAGGCGTCCCGCACGAGGGGGATGGCATCGGAGGGAATCCGGCTGAATGAGATATCCGCTAGAAACTCCCCCAATCTGGCGGTCAATCCGCTCATTGCCCTGGTTTCCTCGTCGCGGTAGCTAAAGGCTGCCCGATTAGCGGGAAACCTTTATCGAGCACGCTCCGGAGCGAACTGCCGAACACTGCGTACCCGCCGGATTGTCCGAAACGCCGGCCCGGTAACCGCAACATATCTCGTTCTGTGAGAACTATGTCAAGCGACGCTATGGCGCATATCTGTTGCCATCGATCGGAAAACCGAAGTGCTCAAAAACAGGCCATATAATGCGTTGCGTAGGAAGCGAGCCGGAAGATTCCTAGCCCCACCTGCGCGTCGGTGCGAGACGGCCATCGGCCGTTGTTGACATCAAGTCCCGTTTGGTGAGATTTATGATCGAATGGCGTCCTGCGGCGCCTTGGTAGTCGAGAATGATGACTTCGAACACTCACGCGAATCTCGTTCTGCGAAACTTTATCGCCGGCGAGTGGATTGCTTCGGTCAGTGGTGAGGTCGCTGCGGACATCAACCCGGCGGCAACGGGGGAGGTCGTCGCCGAGACGCCGCTATCCGTTCGCGCGGACGTGGACCGCGCGATTGCGGCGGCGGCTGCGGCCCAGCGTAGGTGGAGGGACACGCCGGCTCCGGCCCGCGCGGCCGTCGTTTCACGAGCCGCTGACGTTCTTGCCGGCCGCGTTGACGACGTCGCATCCGATCTCACCCGCGAGGAGGGAAAGACGATCGGCGAAGCGAAAGCCGAAGCTACGAGCGCCATCGCCAAGATGGCTTACGCGGCGGGTGATGCCCTGCGGATGGCGGGCGAAACTTTGCCCAGCGGCACCGAGGGCGTTCAGCTCTATACGATGCGCGAACCGCTCGGTGTGGTCGCGGTAGTGACGCCGTGGAACTTTCCTCTATCGACCCCGGCGGGGAAGCTCGCAGCGGCGCTCGTCACCGGCAGCACTGTCGTGCTCAAGCCCGCCAGCCTTACGCCTCTGTCGGCCGTGCGCTTGGTCGAGGCGTTCGTGGCGGCCGGAATACCCGCTGGCGTGCTGAACCTGGTGATGGGCGGCGGCGGGACCATAGGCAGCGCGCTGGTTTCGGACCCGCGGGTTCGTGGAATATCGTTCACAGGCTCGACGGCGATTGGTGTTGGGGTGGCGCGCGACGCTGCGCCCACGCTCGCCAAGCTGCAGCTCGAACTCGGTGGCAAGAATCCGCTCGTGGTGATGGAAGACGCCGATCTGGACGCCGCGGCGAAGGCGATCGTGGAGGGCGCTTTCTTCTCCTGCGGCCAGAAATGCACCGCCACGAGCCGCGTCATCGTCCATCGCGACGTCAAGGCGGCGCTTACCGCGAAGCTCGTGGAGCGGACCACTGCGTTGCGGGTCGGCAAGGGTCTCGACGCTGCGAACCACCTTGGGCCTCTGGTCGACGCGAAGCAACTGGAGACGGTCCAGTCCTACATCGAGATCGGCAAAAAGGAGGGGGCGCGCCTCCTCACCGGCGGCGAACGTTTGTCATCCGGCGAACACGCGCACGGCTACTTCATGCGGCCCGCGATCTTCGACGACGTCCAGTCCGAGATGCGTATCGCATGTGAGGAAATTTTCGGTCCCGTGCTGTCGCTGATCGGCGTCGCCTCGCTCGAAGAGGCGATCGAGACCGCCAATCGCACCGAGTACGGCCTGTCGTCGGCGATCTTCACCCGCAACCTCGGCTACGCGCAGGAATTCACGCGCTGCATCCAGGCGGGCGTCGTCAAAGTCAACGGCCAGACCCCGGGAAATGCGCCGAACATGCCGTTCGGCGGCCGCAAGATGTCCGGCCTGGGCATCAGCCAAAAACAAATCGACTTCTTCACTGAGCTGAAGTCGGTCTACCAGCGATTCAACTAACCGCGTCACGCGGTCGATGGGGAGTGAACTGCTCGTGCCGAAAATGAGATGCGCTACGGCGATTATCAAGGCTCTGGAGGCGCTCGGGACAGAAGTCGCGTTCGCCTATAACGGTCACGGCAACTGGGCGCTGCTTGACGCGATCGAATTCGAAAGCGGGATACGCGGCATTGCTTGCCGCGGTGAGGATCAAGCCGTCCACATGGCGGATGGCTATGCCCGCGCGCGCAAAGGCCCGATTCCGGTCGTCTGCACGTCGGTCGGGCCGGGCAACATGAACATTGCGCCCGCGCTTGCCAACGCATTCTTCGAGTCTTCCCCGATGCTGATCCTTGCCGGTGGCGGCTCGACGCATTGGCTCGACCGCGGTGGCATCGAGGAGTTTTACCGCTACGGGCCGGACGAGTGGATCCAGACCGTGAAGACTTACACTAAGAAGGCGGTTGGTATCTCGCGCCCTGACACGGCGGTCGACATGGTGTTGCGCGCGTACAAGGCGGCGATCACAGGGCGCCCGGGCCCTGTCGTGCTTCAGGTGCCTTTCGACATCCAGCATTCCGAGGTGATGATCGACGATGACCTTTCGGCCATTCGTCGCCTCGTCGACGTCCATCCTCCGGGCCCTGATGCCGATGGCATCGCAGAGGCGGCGGAGCTGATCGCGGCTGCGAAGAAGCCGCTGGTGTTCGTCAGTGGCGGCGTGCGCCACGCTGCGGCCAATCGCGAACTCGCGACCCTGGTCGAGGAGTTCGGGCTGCCCGTCGGCACGACGACAATGGGGAAGGGTGCCTATCCGGAAAACAAGCCACTGTCTGTCGGCTGCATCGGTCGCTCAGGCGCCGGGCATGCCAATCGCGCGGCCAAGGAGTGCGATCTTCTCATCGCCATCGGGACGCATTTTAGCGACATCGACACCGGCGGCTGGACGCTGTTCGATATCCCCGGGAAAACGCGCCTGATTCACATCGATATCGATCCGGACGAGATCAGCCGCGTGTACCCCACCGATGTCGGTATCTATTCCGACGCCCGGTTGGCGCTCACGGCTCTCCTCGCAGCGCTTCGCGACCTGAAACCTGACGCGAAGCGGCTGAAGCCGTGGCGCGAGGAGATCGACAAGTGGCGCGGTGAATGGGAGCAGTCGGTCGCTCCGATCCGCAACGAGGGCACTAGCCCGCTGCGCTATGGCTACGTCTGCCATCAGGTGGGCGCGCTGCTCAACGAAAGTTTCCCGGACACGACGCTGTTCGTGGACACCGGGCATCTCCTGTCCTTCGCGCCTCCGTTCCTCGAGCAGCGACTTCCGAATTTTTTTCATTGTGGGTTTTTTCATCGCATGGGTTGGAGCCTGCCGGCGGCGCTGGGCGCCAAGGTTGCACGTCCAGATGCACCGGCGGTCGTCTTGATGGGGGACGGATCGTTCCTGTTCTCCAACACGGCGCTGGCGACGGCGCGCGAGTATGACGCGCCGGTCGTGGTGCTGGTGATGAACAATGGCTCGCTGCAGATCGAGCGCGAACTCATGCAGCGGAAGTACGGGCGCAGCGCCTTCGTCGATTACAAGGTCGAGGAGACGGGCGAGATGTGGAGCCCGGACTACGGGAAGATCGCGGACGCCATGGGGGCGGAGACGACGCGCGTGACGACGCCGGAGGCCTTGGTGCCGGCAGTTCGCGCGGCGCTCGAGAGCGGCAAGACGCACGTGATCGATGTGGCAATCGATCTCAATCTCGAGGGCTACCGGAGCGTCTGGTACCCGTACCCCGACGATTTCTGGACGCCGCGCCAGGCGCTGAAGAAGGCCTTTTGAAAAGCGCGCAAGCTTTTCCCCGGAGACATGTAGCTGAATTAAATCCCGCCATTTAAAATTAATTGAAATACGACGGCGTGGCGCTATTGTTTAGCTGAGCGCTGGGAGGCGCTCGCGACGTGTCCGGATTCTTGGGAGGAAACCGGTGAACAGAACGACCTGGGTGGACGGCACGATATTTTTCCTGCTGGGCGCATTGTGCGTCTGGGAGGGACATCGGCTGGCTGTGACGGCGGACCCTCGGACGATGCAGCAAGCGCTGCCGCCGGGCGCCTATATTTTCGGGTTGGGCGTGCTGCTCATCCTGATCGCGGCAGTGCATGTCTACAGCTACCGGCACGAGGTCGCGCGAATCGTTCCGCTTACGCCCGAGCTCCGCTTTCTGATCGCGACGATAGCGGTGTTGATGGCTGGCTATGCGCTGGCTCTCTATCTCGTCGGCTACGTCCTCGCCTCGATCCTGTTTTTCGCGGCGGCGTTCGTCATCTTCGGTGTGAAGTCGTGGCTGACCACGACCATCCTCACCGTCGTCTTCGTTGCAGTCTGCTACCTCGTTTTCGTGAAGCTCTGCGGCGTGGATTTCCCGGCCGGCGTCTTACTCAACTGGGGCTGAGGCCACCGCGGAATTCAGGAAGGAAAGGGGAGGTAGATGGACGTCATCCACGGCATCGTCGCGGGCCTTTCGCCGGATCTTCTGGCCTACTGTTTCCTGGGCTGCCTTCTCGGCACGCTGGTCGGCGTCCTGCCTGGCCTCGGGCCGGCGGCGACCATGTCAATCCTCTTGCCGCTGACGCAGACGCTCAACAATCCGGCCGGCTCGATCATCATGCTGGCCGGCCTGTACTACGGTGCGGCCTATGGCGGTTCGACGACGAGCATCCTGACCAACATCCCGGGCGAAGTGTCATCGATCCCGACATGCATCGACGGATTCCCGATGACAAAGAAAGGGCGCGCGGGAGAGGCGCTCTGGATCGCGGCGGTCGGCTCCTTCATCGCGGGCACTTTCGGCGTGATCATGATGTCCGTCATCGGCCCGGGGTTCGCCCGGTTCGCGCTGGAATTCGGTCCGCCGGAATACTTCGGGCTGCTGTTCTTCAGCCTGATCACCCTGATCGCGCTCTCCGGTGGTTCGGTGACGAAAGGGCTGGCGCTCGGCCTCATCGGCATGGCCCTCGGCACGGTCGGCGTCGACCAGATCTCTGGCTCGCAGTTCCAGTTTGCTTTCGGAAGCACGCAGTTGATGCGCGGCTTCGACATCGTCCCGCTGGCGGTCGGGCTCTTCGGCATCGGCGAGGTGCTGGCGAGCTCGGAGCAGGGTGTTGCGCAGATCTATTCGGGTGCGATCGGCAAGATGATGCCGCGTGGCAGGGAACTCGTGAACGGGCTGCTGGCATGCGTGCGCGGCACGCTCGTCGGCTTCCCGCTCGGTCTGCTGCCCGGCATGACGCCTCCGGTGGCGGCATTCCTGGCTTACGACCTGGAAAAGAAAATCTCGAAGTATCCGGAGAAGTTCGGCACGGGCGTCATCGAAGGCGTCGCGGCGCCCGAGTCAGCGAACAACGCCAACGCGCAGGCGGCGTTCATTCCGCTGTTTGCCTTCGGCATTCCAACCGGCCCATCGCCGGCGCTTATCCTTGCCGCGATGCTCATGTACGGCCTGCAGCCCGGGCCGCTGATGTTCATCAACAACAGCGACTTCGTCTACGCAATCATCGGCAGCATGTACATCGGCAACATCATGCTGCTCGTCCTCAACCTGCCGCTCGTCGGCATGTGGGCGCGCCTCAGCAAGCTGCCGTACAAATATCTGGCGCCCACCATCATCGGCGTGTGTTTCATCGCCGCCTATTCGACGCGCAACTCGATGTTCGACGTATGGGTCGCAGTGGCGGCCGGTATCGTCGGCTACATCATGCGCCGGCGCGGCTGGCCACTGGCGCCGGTCATCCTCGGCTTCATCCTGGGTCCGATCATCGAACTGGCGCTCAGTCAGTCGATGAATATGGGCGGCGTCACGATCTTCGCCCACCGGCCGATCGCGGCGGGCCTGCTGCTTCTCACCGCCGTGGTGATCGGTGCGACGCTCTGGCTGCGGCGCGGCGTCATTCCAACCGCGGCTCTGGAGGAAGATGCAGCCAATATGTAGCGCCGTGGAGCCGGGCGGCCCGCATCCTGGCGGGGCCGCGCGGCTGCGTTCAAGTCTCGGGGTAGACTTCGTCGAGCCATTGCAGCGCACGGGCAACCTCGAACACCACCATCGTGGCTCCGAGAGTCGAGATGATGGCGTGCTGCGCGGCGGCCTTCGGAACACCCGCGTCGGCGAGCCGCTTGGCGTGGATGCGGAAGGAGGGTTCGTAGCCGCGAATGGCGAGTCCCACGACGTTGATCATCTCGCAGGTCGTGGCATCGAGCGGGCCGCCGCCGATCATCGCCTGACGCAGCTTCATGTACGTGTCACGGCCCTCTGGCGACACCTGGGCGAGCCACGCAGTGGGGGGATTGGCAGCATCGATAGGCCGTGTGGCCATGGAGGTTCTCCAACTTGGACGCAGTATATCTGCGCACTATAGAGCAGAGTTCATCGATGTCTAGTATTTCTCCTTGGTAGTACTTTGCCTCACTGAGTATAGTGAAGACGTATGCAGATGATTTCTTTGTCGCCTTTGTCCGTATTGCCAGTCGGTCCGGTCGAGCAGATCGAGGCTGCCGCCACTGCGGGCTTCGACATGGTCGGCATGCGCCTCTGTCCGGTATCGCCCACGGATCCGCGAATTATGGAAGACGCGTCGCTGAAGCGCGGCATAAAGCGGGCGCTCGCGGCCACCGGGCGCATCGTGCTCGACATTGAAGTGTTCCGCCTTTCGCCGAAGCTGGATGTCGACGCCCTTGTCCCGATGATGGAATTCGGCGCCGACCTCGGGGCGCGTCACATGCTGTGTACATTTCCTCTGCCGAGCGAAGGCACCGTGGCGGATGAGGATGCGACGGTCGAGCGGCTGGTCGCCCTGTGCGACCGCGCGGAGCAGTTCGGCATCTGCCCGATGCTCGAATTCATGAAGTTTCGTCTGATGCCCACACTGGCGGATGCGCAGCGTGTGGCGCGGAAGGCAGGACACCGCAATCTCGGTATCTGCGTCGATTCCCTCCATCTGGCGCGCAGCGGCGGCACAGTGGCGGACGTGCGCAATGTCGACCCGACGCTGCTGCGCTACTGCCAGATAAGCGACGCACCGGCGGCATCGCCAGGCGACGAGGGCCTGCCACGCGAGGCGCGCTACCGGCGTCTGTCGCCGGGGGAGGGCGGGTTGCCTCTGGCCGAGTTGATAAGGGCGTTGCCCGCTGGAATACCCCTCAGCATCGAGGTGCCCGACGCCGACAGTGCCGGCGAGCCCGCGGTCGAGCGGGCGCATCGGCTTGCTGACGACACCCGCGCGCTCCTTCAACGCGCGGCGGCTTAGCGATGTCAGGCATCTTTGCGGCGGCCGGCTTCGGCCGTCAGTCACTTGATCAACCGGTGCCGGAAGCACGGCAGGCTCCGGTATTTCGACGTAACGATTTGATGGGCAGGCCATACATCGGACCGGCGCACCGCGTCGGCAGTTGTCGCCGCCTTTCGGATCGAAGGAGGCGCGCATGGATCTGACGTTCAGTGACGAGCAGAAATTTTTCGCAGAGTCAGTGCGCCGCTTTGCGCAGGACAATCTCGCCGCAGACGCCGTGAAGCGCGCACATACGCCCGGCTATCCGTTCGAGGTTGCCGCGAAGCTGGCGGCGCAGGGTCTCCTCGGCATCACGGTGCCGGAGGCGGATGGCGGGCAGGGTGGTTCGCTCATGGATGCCGTCATCGCGATCCGCGAGATCGCGGCAGTGTGTCCGCGTAGCGCGGATGTCGTTCAGTCGGGAAATTTCGGCCCGATCCGCACGTTCGTCGAGTACGCCAGCGCTGACCAGAAGCAGCGCTACCTGCCGGATCTGCTCGGCGGGCGTGCCGTCATCAGTCTCGGGATGACCGAGCCTGACGCCGGTTCGGCGGTGACGGAACTGCGCACGTCGGCGAAGCAGGATGGCGACAGTTATGTCATCAATGGCAGCAAGGTCTTTTCGACGCATAGCCCCGACGCCAAGGTGTTCCTGGTCTACGTCCGCTTCGGCCCGGGCACGGACGGCATCGGCTCGGTGCTCGTTCCGCGCGGTACGCCGGGCTTTGCGATCGGTACGCCTTCCTCGTTCATGAGCGGCGAGGAATGGTGCGAGCTGCATTTCGAGAATTGCCGCATACCGGCGGCGGACGTGCTGCTTGGGCCGGGAGGCTTCAAGAAGCAGATCGCCGGCTTCAATGTGGAGCGCATCGGCAACGCGACGCGCGCGGTGTCGCTCGGGCGGTACGCCTTCAATCTCGCTCGCGAACACGCCATGACGCGTCACCAGTTCGGCCGCGCGCTGTGCGAGTTTCAGGGACTGCAGTGGAAATTTGCCGACATGGCGATGAAGCTCGATTCGGCCGAGCTGCTGCTGTTCCGCGCGGCGACCAATGTCGATGCCAACGGCTTGCCTACGGCGTACGACACCGCAGTCGCCAAGCTCGCCTGCAATCTCGCAGGTTTCGATGCGGCGAACGAAGCTGTGCAGATCATGGGCGGCGTCGGCTTCAGCCAGGAGGCGCTGGCGGAATATTGCCTGAGGCGCACGCGCGGCTGGATGATTGCCGGCGGTTCGCTCGAGATTCTGCGCAACCGCATCGCCGAGCACGTGTTCGACCGGCGCTTCGATCAGCGGCCGGCGCGCGGAGGCAAGGCGTAGGCCATGGCCGCTGTTCCGCTGTCGCGCGCGCTGCTTGCTCCACGGTCGGTAGCGATCGTCGGGGCATCGGACGACGTCACCAAAACGGGGGCGCGACCGCAGCAGTTTCTGAAGGCGGCGGGCTTCGCCGGCAAGGTTTACCCGATCAATCCGCGGCGCGAGACGGTGCTGGGCGACCGCGCCTGGCCAAGCATCGCGGCGCTGCCGGAGGTGCCGGACCATGCGTTCGTCGTGACGCCGGTCGAGGCGGCGGTCGCCGCGGTGGAAGCCTGCGCGGCGGCGGGAGTGGGTGTGGTGACGCTGCTCGCCAGCGGCTTCTCCGAGGCGGGCCCGGAGGGGCTCGCGCGCGAGGCGCAGCTGCGCGACATCCTCAGAGGGACGGCGACGCGGCTTGTCGGGCCCTCGAGTCTTGGCGTGATCGATTTCCGCAGCCGTCTCATCCTCACGGCCAACGCGGCGTTGGCGGAAGGCGATTTTCCGGTGGGCGGCATTTTCGTCGCTTCGCAGAGCGGCAGCATGATCGGCGCACTGGCGTCGCGCGGCAAACCGCGCGGGATTGGATTTGCCGCGCTGGTGTCGGTCGGCAATGAAGTCGACCTGGGCGTCGGCGAAATTTGCGCTGCGACTCTGGATGATGCGTCCATCACGGGCTACGCGCTGTTCCTAGAGACGATCCGCAAGTCAACCGCGCTGCGGGCCTTTGCGGTCGAAGCGGCGCGCCGCGGCAAGCCCGTTGTCGCCTATAAGCTCGGGCGTTCAGCGGAGGCGGCGGAGCTTGCAGTCTCGCATACGGGCGCTCTCGCAGGAGAAGACGATGTTGCCGACGCCTTCTTCGCGGATTGCGGCATCGCGCGGGTCGATACTCTTGAGGGGCTCCTGGAAGTCTTGCCGCTTGCCAGGCGGCTTGCGATCCGGCCGGCGAACGCCGCGCCCGCCGCCGTCGGTGTCTTGACTACGACGGGTGGCGGCGCCGCGATGGTCGTCGACCAGCTTGCCGTCAATGGCGTCAAGACCGTGCCTGCAACGCCGGGCACGCTGGCGGAGCTCTCCGCGCGTGGTGTCACGGCGGCGCCCGCGCGCATCGTCGACCTGACGCTTGCGGGCGCGAGGTACGAGCCGATGAAGGCCGCGCTCGACACTCTGCTCGCCGCGCCGGAATTCGATATGCTCGCCGCAGTCATCGGATCCTCCGCGCGCCAGCGGCCGGTTGAGGCGACGCGGCCGCTGATCGACAGCGCGAATTCCGCGAAGCCTGTCGTGGCATTTGTCGTGCCGGACGCACCCGAGGCGCTGGCCCTGCTCACCGCAGCCGGCATCCCGAATTTCCGGACGCCGGAATCATGCGGCGACGCTGTGGCGGCCGTGCTTCGTCGCCGGCCGGCGCGGGCGGCTGCGGCTAACGTGGCGGAGCATCTGCGCCCCGCGGGCATGCTGAACGAGCTCGACGCCTACGCGCTGTTTGAGAAACTCGGCGTCGCACATGCGCCCGCGGTGGCGCTCGACGTTGCCGCGCTGGATCGTGCGGGGCCGGGGCCGCGTCTGCCGTTTGCCTATCCGGTTGCGGCGAAGCTGCTGTCGGCGGAGATCGCCCACAAGAGCGACGTTGGTGGCGTGGTTCTTGACATAGCCGATGCCACAGAGCTTCGGGCCGCAGCCCACCACATCGCCGCGAGTGTCGCTAAACACCGGCCTGGTCTGCCCGTCGATCGTATCCTTGTGCAGCAGATGAGTGCGGGCGTTGGCGAGGTGCTGGTGGGTTATCGCTTCGACGCGCAGGTTGGGCCGGTGGTCATGCTGGCCATGGGCGGAGTGCTCACCGAGATTTACCGCGATCGCGCGCTGCGCCTCGCCCCGGTCGATATCGACGGGGCGCGGGCCATGATCGCCGAGGTGAAGGGGCTCGCGGCACTGGCCGGATATCGCGGCAAGCCACGCGGCGACCTCGACGCCCTGGCGAATCTCATCGTCGCGTGCTCCCACTTGGCGGACCTGACATCGCCGCCGATCTTCGAGGCGGAACTCAACCCCGTCATCGTGCGCGCCGAGGGTGAAGGCGTGGTCGCGGTGGATGCCGTCGTCCGACTCGGTGAGGTTGCGCCGGCATGAGTGCGGCGGTCCGCGTCGAGCGCGATGGTGCCGTCGCCGTGGTTATCATCGACAATCCGCCGGTCAACGCGGGTTCGCGCGAGGTGCGCGCCGGAATTATCGCCGCGATAGCAGAGGTCGCGGGCGATCCGGCGTGCACTGGCGCGGTACTCATCGGACACGGCACCACCTTCATTTCCGGTTCGGATATTCGCGAATTCGCCGGACCGATTGCGGAGCCGCAGATGCCGGCGGTTATTGCCGCGATCGAACAATGTCCGAAGCCGGTGGTTGCGGCGCTGAGCGGATCTGCCTTGGGCGGCGGGCTTGAAATTGCACTCGGCTGCGACGCGCGGATCGCGTTAGCGGGAACGCTCGTCGGGCTGCCGGAGGTTACGCTTGGCATCATACCCGGCGCCGGCGGCACGGTTCGCCTGCCGCGTCTCATAGGCACGGTCGCGGCGATCGATCTTATCGCGTCCGGCAAACGGATAACCGCGGAAGAAGCGGCGCGTCTCGGCCTCATCGATACTGTCGTCACGTCCGATTTGCGTGGCGCGGCTGTGGCACTGGCGGCGTCGCTTGGCGCCATGCGACGCATCACGGATCGCCCCGTGCCGCCGGCCGACGAATCGGCGGTCGCGGCCGCAGCCGACGCGGCGATCAGGAAAGGGCGCTCGCGGCCTGCAATCGTGGAATCTGTCGCCGCGGTGCGGCGTGCGAGCGCACTGCCCACATCCGAAGCGCTGCGCGTCGAGCGCGCCACCTTCCAGCAGCTTCGGGAGTCGGAAGAAGCGGCGGCTCTGCGCTACCTGTTCTTCGCGGAGCGTGCCGCCCTCCGTGCCGTCGCGCCGGTCGCAGAGGCAAGGACAGTGCGCGCTGTCGGGGTGATCGGCGCTGGAACGATGGGGGCGGGCATCGCTGCGGCTTTCATCGACGCCGGATTGGCGGCGTGGCTGATCGATGTCGATGACGCCGCGGTTGCGCGCGGCCTGTCGCGCGTGCGCGAGACCGAGGATCGGGCTGTGCGCACCGGGCGCATTGCACAGGCGGACGCCGATGCGCGCCTGGCGCGATTGCGGCCGTCGACGCGGCTGGCGGATATCGCCGGCGCCGATCTGGTCATCGAGGCGGTGTTCGAAGACATCGACGCCAAGACGGCGGTGCTACGCGATGTTGCGGCGGCAACGGCAGCCGGGACGATCATCGCCTCGAACACGTCGTACCTCGATCTCGACGTGTTGGCCGCCGCGACGCCACGGCCAACCGATGTCGTTGGACTGCACTTCTTCGCGCCGGCCAACGTCATGCGCCTGGTCGAGGTGGTGCGGGGGAAGGCGACGTCGGACGCGGCTTTCTCGGCAGCGTTCAGCGTGGTGAAGCGGCTGGGGAAGCTGCCGATCGTGTCGGGCGTCTGCGAAGGCTTCATCGGCAACCGCCTTTACTCGGCGTACCGGATGCAGTGCGAATTCATGCTCGAGGAGGGATGCCTGCCGGCGCAGGTTGACGCGGCCCTCGAGGCGTTTGGATTCGCCATGGGGCCGTTTGCCGTCGGCGATCTCTCGGGACTCGACATCGCGTGGCGCAACCGCAAGCGGCTCGCGGCATCGCGCGATCCGCGGAGCCGCTACGCGCCCGCGTTGGATAGGCTCTGCGAGATGGGACGCTTCGGCCGCAAGGCGGGCGCCGGCTGGTATGCTTACGCGGCGCCGGATTCAGAAAAGGCGCCGGACCCGATCGTGCACGCGTTGATCGAACAGATTGCGCGAGACAAGGGCATCGCCCGGCGTGCGTTCAGCGATGCCGAGATCGTGACAAGGGCGATGGGCGCGCTCGTCAACGAGGCGGCGCTTCTGCTCGCCGAAGGCATCACGAGTCGCCCCGCCGACATCGACCTGGTGATGGTCAATGGGTTTGGCTTCCCGAAACATCGCGGCGGGCCGGTCTTCTGGGCGACGCGGCTGCCGCGGGCCGAGGTCGAACGCGCAGTCGACCAGGTTGAAGCCGCCGCGGGTCATGGGTTCCGCCGCGGCAATCTCGATCTTGTCCTCAGGCCGACTCCCACGCGCGACTAAGCGGGCGTGGCTTTGTGTGCGGTGGCCGTGTGTACGCGCCGGCCGAGCATAACCGATGCGGGAGCGCGTGCTTTCTTCTGCCCGCTGGTCAGTAGTTCCGCAAACGCCGGCATCGCGGCAACGGCGTCCGAGTCGAGATAGATGACCGTAAAGTAGAGCGGATGAGGCGTGCGCGTACCGGAGTTTGGCGCGAGCGATTCGGGCAGTTGCCGGAAGCGGCGGACAGCAGCAGCGCCTGCGATCCGCCCGGCGGCATCGGCCGCCGTGGAAGATTGCCAATCCTCGAAAGCCGCCTCCTCTTCAGGCTGCGGATGGTGGCCGACGACATATATGAAGGGCGCGTCGTAGGCAGTGGGGGACTGGCGCGCGGCAACCAGCTCCTCGTAGAGGCCGCGCTCAAACCCCGGCAGGTTGGGAGCGATACGTTCATACGCGCCTGCTGGCCTCTCGCCCTCCCACCGCCGCAGCGCGAGATACTCCGGCGTGGTCATCGCTTCCGGGCCGTTCATCTCATAGAGCGCGAGAACGCGGTGCCGGCCGGATTGCATCACGTAGCGTCGCGCGACAATGAAGCCGGGCATGTGCATGCGGTAGTCGATATGCGAGGCGTCGTACCAGGCACTCCAGCCGGCTTCGATTTCCGGCGAGACGGCCGGTACGCGTACGAACAGGGCCGTTGTCGCCATCGGGTGTGTATTGCGGGCGCCGTCTGTTGCTGACGACGGAAATTTTTCCAACTATAAGGGATATTGTCAACTCCGACGGGATGGCTGGCTGCATGGCGTCAGGTCGCAGGCTTGGAATCATCGGCGTCGGCTTTGGCGCCCAGGTGCATGCGCCGGCCTTTCGCTCGGAGGGGTGGGACATCGTGGCGCTGTGCAGCCGCGACGGCAGCAAAGCACGAGCCGCCGCCGACAAGCTCGGCGTGGCACATGCGGACACGGATCCGTTTCGCCTGATCGCGCGCGGCGACATCGACGCGGTGTCGATCGCGGTCCCTCCGCGCGCGCACCGCGACCTCGTGCTCGCGGCGGCGGCTGCCGGCAAGCATATCCTGTGCGAGAAGCCGTTTGCCATGAGCGCGGAAGAGGCGGCGGAGATGAAGACTGCGGTGGAACGCGCCGGCATCACCGCGATGGTCGCTCACGAGTTTCGCTATGCGCCGCAGCGCGCGCACATAAAGGCGCTGTTGGATGCCGGACACATCGGCGCGTTTCGGCTGTGTACGGTCGATCTGTTCCTGGATCGCCACGCCGGCAAGGCGCCGCAACGCGCATCATGGAATGCACGGCAATCCGAAGGCGGCGGGGCGCTCGCCGGAGTGGGCTCTCACTACATCGACGGGCTCAGACACTGGTTCGGGGAAATCGCAGCGGTCAGCGGATGGACCGGCGTCTTCGGCGCCGACCTGGTCGATCCTGCGAGTGGGGCAGCCGTGCGCTCCGAAACAGATGACAGCTTCAGCTTCACGCTTTTCTTCGCCAACGGCGGCATCGCCAATATGGTTATGTCGCTCGCGGTGATGCCGCCGCGCGGCGCATCGATCGCCATCATGGGCGATGCCGGGACGTTGCTTGCGACGCAGCCCGGCCCGGTGCCGGTGGAAGGCGGAGTCGTGCTCGCCAGCCAAGACGCCAGCCCGCCGGTGCCTGTCGCGATGCCGGCGCATCTGGCGCCGTTCAGTGACCCACGCGATCACCGGCTGATGGCTTTTCGCATGCTGGTCCGCGACTTCAATGCCGGTATCGCCGCGGGCCGTTCGCCGTCGCCCAACTTCGACGACGGCCTGCGGTGTCAGCTGGCACTGGACGCAATCAAGCAGGCGGCTCTCAGGGGGCGGCGTGTGCAGCTTGCGGCGTCGCCAGCTTAATTATATCCTTATTGGTGGGATTTATTTATCAGCAGATGTGCGATGGCGCTGGACGACGAGATCGCCTGCGATGTTTTGGTGGTCGGCAGTGGCGCCGCAGGCCTGTCGGCGGCGGTCGCATGCGCGCGTAAAGGCCTCGACGTCCTGCTCATCGAAAAGGAAGCGGTGGTAGGCGGCACGTCGGCGCTTTCCGGTGGCTGGCTGTGGGTCCCCGGTAATGCGCATGCGGCACGTGCCGGGATCTCCGACACGCTCGATGCGGCGCGGGCGTATCTGCGCCACGAGATGGGAAACCGATACGACGCGGCGCGGGTGGATGCGTTTCTGGACAACGGCGCTGCGGCAGTTGCGTTTTTCGAGGCCGAAGCGGGTCTGAAATTCACGCTCGGCGTCGACTATCCCGACTATCACTCCAACGCGCCGGGAGGTGCTTCCGGCGGTCGCGCGCTGTGTCCGGAGCCGTTCGACGGGCTTCAACTCGGTGCGTGGCTCAAGGTGATGCGGCCGCCGCCGCCGGAGCTGACGCTGTTTGGCATCAAGGTAGGCTCGGGCCCGGATTTTCGGCATTTCGCCAATGCCCAGCGGTCGCTGCATTCGGCGATGTACGTCGCCGGCAGGATCGTGGCGCACGCCCGCGATCTGTTGCTGCATGGGCGCGATGTCCGTCTGATGAGCGGAGCGGCGCTGGTTGCGCGGTTACTGAAGGCGGCCGTCGACGCGGGTGTGCGCATCTGGCTCTCGTGCCCTTTGCTGGAGCTCGTGCAGGCAGGCTCCGACGTCGGCGGCGCTATCGTCTCACACGAACGAAAACAGATGCGCGTTACAGCGCGACGTGGCGTCGTGCTGGCGGCGGGCGGGTTTTCGCACGACAGGGAGAGGCGCCGCGTCTTGCTGGGGGCGGCCGCCGGTGGCGAGATCGCCACGCTCTCCAGCCCGGGCAACACCGGCGATGGCCTGACGGCGGCGGAGCAGGTGGGCGGCGTGGTCGATGCGTCGCTGGCCAACCCGGCGGCATGGATGCCGCTGTCGCGGGTGACGCGGAGGGATGGCGCCGTGGCGTTCTATCCGCACAATTTCGATCGCGGAAAGCCCGGTGTCTTCGCCGTCAAGGCAGATGGCCGGCGGTTCGCGAACGAAAGCGGCTCGTACCATGACCTCGTTGAAGCGATGATCGCCGCGCGACGCGGATCGGAGGAGGTGTGCGCGTATCTGATCTGCGACGGGATCACCATTCGCCGCTACGGACTCGGGATCGCCAAGCCGTTTCCCGTGCCGCTGTGGCCATATCTCCAACGCGGCTACCTGCATCGCGGACAAACGATCGAGGAACTGGCGCGCCACAGCGGCATCGATCCCAAGGGTCTCGCGGCGACCGTGGCGGAAATCAACGCGCATGCGCCGAGCGGGCGCGATCCTCAGTTTGGACGCGGCTCCAGCGCGTATGACGCCTACACCGGCGACCGGCACAACAAGCCCAACCCGAGTCTGGCGCCGGTTGCCCATCCGCCATTCTATTCGGTGAAGATCTATCCCGGTGACCTCAACACGTTCGATGGCCTGAAGACGGACGCAACGGCGCGCGTCCTCGATTCATCCGGGCGGCCGATCGGCGGCCTCTATGCCGTCGGCGCCGATATGGCGAGCGTCTTCGGCGGCCACTACCCAGGTCCGGGCATCAACCTCGGCCCGGCTATCACCTTCGCCTATCTGGCCGCCAACGATCTGGCGCAACGCACGGAAGCGGGGAGGGAAGTGCGATGAGGATTCTGGTCGCGGTCAAGCGGGTAGCGGACTTCAACGCCAGGATACGCGTCAACGCTGAAGGCACCGGCGTCGACCTCAGCAACGTAAAGATGGCGATGAATCCCTTCGACGAGATAGCGGTGGAAGCGGCGTTGCGTCTCAGGGAAGCCGGCGCCGCCAGTGAGGTGGTGGTGGTGTCGGTCGGCGAGGCGTCGGTGAGTGAAGCTGTGCGCGCGGCGTTCGCCATGGGTGCCGATCGCGGCATCGTGGTGCGGGCCGACGGGCGCGTCGAGCCGCTGGCGGTGGCCAAGATTCTCGCCGCGATTGCGAAACGCGAAGAGGCCGGCCTGGTCATTCTTGGCAAGCAGGCGATCGACGATGACGCCAACCAGACAGGGCAGATGCTCGCCGCACTGGCCGGCTGGCCGATAGCTACGTTCGCGTCGGAGATCACGATCGATGGCGCAGCGCTGACGGTGACGCGAGAGATCGACGGAGGGCATGAGACGCTGCGCATGGCGATGCCTGCGGTGGTCACCGCCGACCTGCGGCTGAACCAGCCGCGCTACGCCTCGCTGCCCAACATCATGAAGGCGAAGAAGAAGCCGATCGACGAGATGACCGTCGGCGATCTCGGCATCGACACGGCGCCGCGACTGCGCGTTCTGAAGGTCGCTCCGCCGGCGGATCGAAAGGCGGGGGTGAAGGTAAGTTCCGCGACAGAACTGGTCGAGCGCCTGCGTGCCGAAACTGGAGTGCTTTAGTGGCAACGTTGCTTCTTCTTGAACACGAGGGCGGCGCGATCGCGGCGGCCAGCGCCCGCGCGCTGACGGCGGCGGTGGCGCTTGGCGCCGGGGTGGATGTCCTGGTGGCCGGCAGCGACACGGCAGCCTTGGTCGCCGCGGCCTCGCGCTTGCCGGGAGTCGGGCGCGTGCTGGACGTCCAGGAGGCGGCACTGGAACATGCGCCGGCGGAAGCCTTAGCGATGCTGATAGTCTCCCTGGCGCCAGGGCATGAGGCACTGGTCGCCGCGGCTACGGCGCTCGGCAAAACGGTGATGCCGATGGTCGCCGCGCTGCTCGATGTGATGCAGGTGTCCGAGGTGACCCGTGTGCTGGCGGCGGACACGTTCGAGCATCCGATCTACGCCGGGAATGCCATCGAGACGGTGCAGAGCACGGATACCGTTCGCGTATTGACCGTCCGCCCGGCCGCTTTCTCAGCCCCGAGTGGCGAAGGGCCGCCCGCGCCGGTGGAGGTTGTGGCTCTGCCGCGCCAGCGTGGGGCGGGGAGCGAATTCATCAGCGCCGAGGTCACGCGTTCGGCCAGACCCGATCTCTCCGCGGCGCGGGTGGTGGTCTCGGGTGGCCGCGCCCTCAGGTCGGCGGAGAACTTCGCCAAGTACATCGAGCCGCTCGCCGACAAGCTGGGCGCCGCGATTGGTGCTTCGCGCGCTGCCGTCGACGCTGGATATGCCCCGAACGACCTGCAGGTCGGCCAAACCGGCAAGGCCGTGGCGCCCGAGCTTTACATCGCGGTCGGAATCTCTGGCGCGATCCAGCACCTTGCCGGGATGAAAGACGCCAAGGTGATCGTGGCGATCAACAGCGATCCCGAGGCGCCGATTTTCTCCATCGCCGACTACGGCCTGGTGGGCGATCTCTATGAGGTGTTGCCGGAACTCACGGCTCTCCTGTAGTTGCGTCCGCCGCCGCATATTTAACTTTTCCCGAATCGCGCCTGTGTTAGCCTCGCTTCATTGCAGCGGGGAATATTCGTCTGATCGTGCGGGGCCTCGGCGCGTTTGGCGCCATTGCCCTCGTCCTTCTGGTGTCGGGATCCGGCCCAGCGCTCGCGGGGGCGCCGTCGGATCATCGGCTCCTGGTCCTGGACGGGGAAACCGTGAAGTGGGGTGCGCCCGTGCTCGGCACCGGCGCGACGGTGACCTACGCGCTGGTCGCTTCCGCCACCGATTTTCCGGACGCCCGCAACTGCCGCTCGGTCGTTCCCCTCGGCCCACTTCTGGCGGCCAATAGCGTCCCTTCCGCTCAATTCGCCCGCGAAGTCACCGCCGCATTCGCTGCATGGTCTGCCGTCGCCAACATCGTCTTCGTACCGGATGATCCCGCTACCGCCGACATCCTGATCGGCGCGCAGGGCGATCCTTACGGCCGCGCATTCACCAATGTCGCCCATGCGGTTCCGTCGGGCGAGGGCACTGCGCCTATCGCGCGCTCGGTGATCTGCCTCAATCCCGCACAGCGGTGGAAAGTCGGATTCGACGGCGATCTCGACGTCTACGATCTGCGCTACACGCTGGAGCACGAGATTGGCCACGCGATCGGCCTCGATCATCCGGGCGTGGCGGGTGTGATGATGGATTTCCGCTACCGCGAAAAATTCGACGGCCCACAGCCGGGCGATATTGCCGGCGCGCTCGCGCTCTATGGCGCCAAGGGTGCGACGCCGCCGGTCGCGGCCGTTGCCGCGCCGGCGCGGGGTACGACCGAGGTGGGCCTCGGTGTGACGGCGGTGAAGCTGCCCGACGCGGAGCATCTTTTCCGCCCATAGCAAAACGGCCCGCACCGAAGTGCGGGCCGCTCTGCTGCCGACAATCGCGATCTTACGAAGGCGACATCAGGCGCATGGTGTCACGCGAGGTGGCGTAGGCGTTCTTGTCGTACTGCGGCGCTGCCTCGAGCTGGTCCTTGGTGAACTTCGTGTAGACGAAGAGCGCACCGTTGGTATCCTTGCGGATATCGAGGCCGGCGAAGCCGATCGCCACGGGCTTCTCGCCGAGGCCGAGGAAGCCACCGACATCCAGCACCACGGCGTCGATCTTGCCATCCTGGGCAAGGATCACGTCACCGACTTCACCGACGTTTTCGTTGGTCGCCGAATATACGGTGGCGTTCATCAGCTCCTTCGCGCTGACAGTGGCCACGTCGACCGACTGCAGATCAGCCGCATTCGGAACGGTGGCGGTGGCGCCGCCAGCGGCAGGCGCGGTGTTCTGCGCGGTCTGCGTCTGATCCGTCACGACACCGGTGCCGGCGTCAGGCGCGGACTGCTGGGCCAACGTGTCGTTGGGCGCCACCTGCTGTGTCGCGGTCCCGTTCGTGTCAGCTGGCGGGGCTGCCGCCATCTGATCAGCCGGCGCCATCGACTGGTCGGCCGGTGCGGCCGGCGCATTCGTCTGCGCCGTCTGGTCGGCCGGAGCAGCGGTTGTACCGTTTGCCGGGAGAGACTGATCCAACGCGGCTGTGTCGAAGCCCGGCGCGTTGTTCAGCTGGTCCTTCGACAGGGCCGCAACGAGCACGGGGCCACCGTCGCGATTGGCCCAGTGCAGCGACGTGAAGTCGAGCGCGACGTTCTTCTGGCCAATGCCAAGGAAGCCGCCAACGCCGACGACGACCGCCGACACTGCACCGTTATCCGCGATCACGATGTCGTTCACGTTGCCGATCGACTGGGCGTCGGCCGCGTCGCTTTCGTAAACCGCGGCACCGATCAGCTTGGTGGCGAGATGATCGCCCGTCATGGCAGCTGGCAGGAACATCTGGCCCGTTGCCGGCAGCACGGTGCTTGCCGAATTTGAAGCCGCGCCATTGGTGGCGGCGGGTTGAGCAGCCTGCGCCGCCGTCGCGATGGTCACGATGGCGGTGGCTGCGAGAAGTTGCTTGAGCATGGGTATCTCCTCGAAGACAAATGAGCCCCACACGGGATTGCTCCCGTCAGCGGGATGGCAACGAGCGGCGCTCCGATATGTTCCGGCCGGACGCTGGTGTTCGCGGCCCGGCTATGTTGAAAGGAGCCGCTGATTTGCCCGGGGGACGACGTGTTCGAAAACGGTATTGTGATCATCGGTGGCGGGCATGGCGGCTCGCAGATCGCGGCAAACTTGCGCGCCGACGGCTATTCGGGCCGTCTGACGCTGGTGACGGCAGAGAAAGATGTGCCGTATCAGCGCCCGCCGTTGTCGAAAGCATTCCTGAAGGATCCGAAACACGACCTGCTGCCCCTGCGGCCCGAGTCGTTTTATGTGAAGAATGCCGTCGATCTCCGCCTTGGCGTTGAAGTGACGGCGATCGATCGCCGCCACGGTGTCGTCCGGCTCAACGATGGCGGCGCGATCGCGTTCGACCGGGTTGCGCTGGCGACGGGGTCGCGCCCGCGCCTGCCGCCTATTTCCGGCATCGATCTCGATGGCGTCATGACGCTCCGCCACGCCGACGACGCACGTCGGCTCCGCGACCGGCTGAACGCTGCCGCCAATGCCGTCGTGGTGGGCGGCGGATTCATCGGGCTCGAGATCGCCGCTACGGCGCGGCTGCTGGGCAAGACAGTGACGGTGCTGGAGGCGGCAGACCGCCTGATGGGCCGCGTGGTTGCGCCGGAAATCTCACGCCATTTCCTGGCGCTGCATCGCGGGTGGGGGAGCGACATGCGTCTTGGTACGCCCGTCGGAAGTATCGTGGGGGAGGGCGGCCGCGTCGTTGCTGTGACAACGGCCGACGGCGGACGTATCGCGGCCGACATCGCGGTAATCGGCATCGGGGTAGTGCCCAACGTCGAACTGGGCGCCGCCGCCGGGGTGGCCACGGATAACGGCATCGCCGTCAACGACTTCATGGAGACGAGCGTGCCCGAGATCGTTGCGGCCGGCGACGTCGTATCCTTCGAGCATTGGGAACTCAGACGGCGCGTGCGGCTGGAATCCGTGCAGAACGCGGTCGATCAGGGGAAGATCGTGGCGGCGACACTGCTTGGCCGCAGGGAAGCGTACCGGGCGGTGCCGTGGTTCTGGTCGGATCAGGGCGACGTCAAACTGCAGATGGTTGGGCTGTCCGGTGGCGCGACGCACAGCGTCACGCGAGGTGCTGCGGATGCCGGCAGCTTCTCCGTCTTCCACTACGCGGGCGATCGGCTCGTGGCGATCGACTCGGTCAACCGGCCCGCGGACCACGTGCTTGGCCGCCGCATGATCGGCGCCGGTGTGTCGCCGTCGCCCTCACTGGCCGCCGACGAAGGCGCCGATCTGAAGGCGCTGGTCGCCGGGCTTTCGGCGCAGCCCGCTTAGTGGCGTCAATTCAGATTCATTCCAGCGTCACTTGTGTGTGAGGCACGCCACGAGCGCATCGCGAGCGGGACAGTGCGCTCAGTGGGTTACCGGCGACCGACGTAATTAGAATAATTACAAATACTTGTGGCCGGTCGATGCGACCGAAAATCCATTGCGGACAGCGGTCAGCATCTGTACGGGAGTGCGCACGCCACTCTTGTTCAACGAGCACAAATGACCCGTTTTGCTTCTGCTATCGCGCTCGCAGCCGCGGTTGGTCTCGTCGCGGTGCCGCCGGCGCATGCTGACGATCCCATCCAGATGTCGATCATCATCAAGGATCACAAGTTCGACCCGATGGACCTCAAGGTACCGGCCGGCAAGGTGATCGAGCTCACCGTCGACAACCAGGATGCGACGCCGGAGGAATTCGAGTCGGCGACCCTCAAGGTCGAGAAGGTGATCCCGGGAAATTCCAAGGGTAAGGTCCGCTTCGGGCCGCTGACGCCGGACGTTTATCTCTTCATCGGCGAATTCAATCAGCCGAGCGCGCGCGGCACGGTGACGGTGGAGTAGCGGGAAGTGCTGGGTGCATTCGTCATCGTCCTGCGTGAGGTCATCGAGGCTGGCCTGATCGTCGGCATCGTGCTCGCCGCAACCCGTGGCGTGCAGGCGCGCGGCGTGTGGGTCGGTGTCGGCGTCCTTGGCGGTCTGCTCGGCGCCGGCGTCGTCGCGATGTTTGCCGGCGCGATCTCGAGCCTGTTCGAGGGCTACGGCCAGGAAATCTTCAACGCCGCGATCCTGCTGGTCGCGGTCGTCATGCTGGCCTGGCACAACGCCTGGATGGCGAGCCACGGACGCCAGATGGCGGCCGAGGTGCGCAAGGTCGGGCAAGAGGTCGCCCATGGAGATCGGCCGCCGATCGCACTCGCGATCGTCTGCGGCGTTGCGGTGTTGCGCGAAGGCTCCGAGGTGGTGCTGTTCCTCTACGGCATTGCCGCTGCCGGTTCCTCCGGAACGTCGATGCTGACCGGCGGCCTGCTCGGTGTGCTCGGCGGCGTCGCGGTCACCGGCCTGTCCTATCTCGGGCTGCTCGCCATCCCGCAGCGCTACATCTTTACCGTGACCGGCTGGCTGATCACTTTGCTGGCGGCAGGCCTTGCGGCGCAGGCGGTGTTCTTCCTCAACGCGGCGAACGTGGTCACGGCCTTCAATACGCAGATCTGGGACACGTCGGCGTTCCTGCCCCAGGACGGCGTGATCGGCCTGATCCTGCATACGCTGATCGGCTACACCGATCGCCCGACGGGCATGCAGCTTATCGCCTACGTCGCGGTGATCCTTGGCATGATCGGGCTCACGCGCTACGCCGCGCTTCCGCGTCAGCCGAAGGCAGCGACGGCCTAGCTCGACAGCGGCCGGCGGGCGCGGGATATTCGCCCGCCATGGATGCCGACACCTTCAACGGATTTCCGCGCCAGACGTTTGCGTTCCTGCGCGGGCTCGCTGCGAATAACACGAAGGCGTGGTTCGAAGCGCACCGCGACGACTTCGATGCGTACTGGATGGCGCCGGCGCGGGCATGCGTCGAAGCGCTGGGGCCGCGGCTGCAGAAGGTCGCGCCCGGGATTCAGTATGAGCCCAAGGTCAACGGCTCGATCTTCCGCGTGAATCGCGACGTCCGCTTCTCCAGGGACAAGAGCCCGTACAAGACGACGCTGGACCTCTGGTTCCGGCACGGCAGCCGCGGTGGCTGGAACGCGCCGGGCTTTTTCGTGCGCATCACGGCGGACTCCGCCGGCATGGGCGCGGGAATGCATGTGTTCGGCAAGCCCGAGTTGGACCGTTTCCGCCGGGCGGTGCTCGACCCACGTGCGGGCAGGGCGCTCGTGAAGGCGATCGCATCGGTGCGGGGGGCCGGATACGAGGTCGAAGGCGCCACACGCAAGACCGTGCCCCGCGGCTTCGATGCCGAGAACGAGCGCGCGCCGCTGCTGCTTCACGAGGGGCTGTCGACGGAGTTCCGGGGCAAGCCGGCCATCGCCCAGCCGGCAGCCTTTGTCGACGAGTGCGCCAGGCGGGCGGCCGAGATGTGGCCACTCGGCAAGTGGTTGCTGGCCGAAGTCGCCGCGCCCGCGTGAGCCGGGTTAGCCCCAGACCTCGCGCGCGGTCTCGACAACCAGAGCCAGTTTCGCCCACTGGTCGTCTTCGGTGAGGATGTTGCCTTCCTCGGTGGAGGCGAACCCGCACTGCGGGCTGAGGCACAGCTGATCCAGCGCGACGTACTTGGTCGCTTCCTCGATGCGGCGCTTCACGTCGTCTTTCTTTTCCAGCGCGCCGCTCTTTGAAGTAATCAGGCCGAGCACCACCATCTTGTTGCCCTTCGGCAGGTGCCGCAGCGGCTCGAAGCCGCCGGCGCGGTCGGTGTCGTACTCCAGGAAGTAGCCGTCGATATTCAGCCCGTGAAGCAGCGTCTCGGCCACCGGCTCGTAGCCGCCCTCGGAAATCCAGGTCGAGCGGAAGTTGCCGCGGCAGACGTGCATGGTGATCGTCATATCGGCGGGCTTCACTTCCACCGCTTTGTTGATGGTGCGGGCGTAACGTTCCTGCAGCCGGTCGACGTCGTCACCGCGGGCCCGAGCCTGGGCGAGCTGATCGGCGGAGCAGAGGTAGGCCCAGACGGTGTCGTCGAGCTGAAGGTAGCGGCAGCCCGCTTCGTAGAAGGCGAGGATAGCCTGCTGGTAGGCGGTGCCGAGATCGTCGAAAAACTGGTCGATGTCGGGATAGACCGCCTTGATGGCATTATAGCCCGAGCGGAAGTGGAGCACGCTCGGGCTCGGGATCGTCATCTTGGGGACGAGGCTGGTGTGTGCCTTCAGGTATCTGAAGTGCGCCAACATCGGGTGATTTTGCGGAAAGCCCACCTTGCCGGTCACGTTCACCGTCTCGGCTTTGGTCTGCACGCCATGGAACTGGATGCCATGGTCGAGGTGCACCAGCTTGCAGCCCTCGAGGTTGGCGAGGAAGTCGAAATGCCACCACGAGCGGCGGAATTCGCCGTCAGTCGCCGACTGGAGGCCGATTTCCGCCTGATGCTTCAGGATATTCTCGATCTCGCTGTCTTCGATCGCCTTCAGGGCGTCATGGCTGATAAGGCCGGACGCGTACTTGGCGCGCGCTTCCTTCAGCGCGGCGGGCCGCAGGAGGCTGCCGACCATGTCGGCGCGAAACGGCGGCTTGGTCCTTGGCATCGTTTTCCCTTTATTCCTGGCATTCGATCCGGCGCGCGCCGGGCGGAGTTGCGCCTCGCCTGAGGAGGTCTCCGAAATATTGCGGCGGTCTTGCGCTTCGACTAGAAGGACGCCACCTCTCGATCCTATCCCAACATCACGGCATCCCGACTAGCGCGGGTGTGCCCACGGAGTCTCAGGTGGCGCGGCAGTTCATCTATCACATGCAGGCCCTGACCAAGGCCTACGCCGGCGGCAAGAAGGTGCTGGAGAACATTCACCTCCAGTTCTACCCCGACGCCAAGATCGGCGTGCTCGGCCCGAACGGCTCGGGCAAGTCGACGCTGCTGCGGATCATGGCGGGCATCGACAAGGAGTATGCCGGCGAGGCATGGCTGGCCGAAGGCGCGACCGTCGGATACCTGCCGCAGGAACCGCAGCTCGATGCATCGAAGGACGTTGTCGGCAACGTCATGGAGGGCGTCGCCAGGAAGAAGGCGATCCTCGACCGCTACAACGAACTGATGATGAACTACTCCGACGAAACCGCCGACGAGGCGACCAAGCTCCAGGAGCAGATCGACGCGCAGAATCTCTGGGACCTCGATTCCCAGGTCGAGCAGGCGATGGATGCGCTGGGCTGCCCGCCGAACGATGCGGACATCAAGAATCTGTCGGGCGGCGAGAAGCGCCGCGTGGCGCTCTGCAAGCTGCTGCTCAGCCAGCCTGACCTGTTGCTTCTCGACGAGCCGACCAACCACCTCGACGCCGAAACCGTGCAGTGGCTGGAAAAGCACCTCCGCGAGTATCCGGGCGCCATCCTGATCGTCACCCACGATCGCTACTTCCTCGACAACGTCACCGGCTGGATCCTCGAGCTCGATCGCGGCCGCGGCATCCCGTATGAGGGCAACTACTCCGCCTACCTCGAGAAGAAGGCGAAGCGCATGGAGCAGGAGGGCCGCGAGGAAGCCGCCCGCCAGCGCGCGCTCAACGCCGAACGCGAGTGGATCGCGGCGAGCCCACGCGCCCGCCAGACCAAATCCAAGGCGCGTATCCGGGCCTACGACGAGCTGCTCAAGCGCAACGAGGAGCGCGCGCCGACCACTGCGCAGATCATCATCCCGCCGGGCGAGCGTCTCGGCGACAACGTCATCGACGTCAGCGGCGTCAGCAAGGCTTACGGCGATAATCTGCTGATCGAGAATCTCACCTTCAAGCTGCCGCCGGGCGGCATCGTGGGCATCATCGGCCCGAACGGCGCCGGCAAGACGACGTTGTTCCGTATGATCACGGGGCAGGAGAAGCCCGATGCCGGCTCGATCACGCTCGGCGACACCGTGCATCTTGGCTACGTCGACCAGAGCCGCGACGATCTTGCGCCCAACAAGACCGTGTGGGAGGAGGTCTCCGAGGGCGCCGACATCATCAAACTGGGCAAACGCGAGGTGAACTCGCGCGCCTATGTCGGGGCGTTCAACTTCAAGGGCGGCGACCAGCAGCAGAAAGTCGGCTCGCTCTCGGGCGGGCAGCGCAACCGCGTCCACCTCGCCAAGCTTCTGAAGGCGGGAAGCAACGTGCTGCTGCTCGACGAGCCAACCAACGATCTCGACACCGAGACGCTGGCGGCGTTGGAAGACGCGCTGGAGGATTACGCCGGCTGCGCCGTTGTCATCAGCCACGACCGCATGTTCCTCGACCGCCTGGCCACGCACATCCTTGCCTTCGAGGGCGATGCGCACGTCGAGTGGTTCGAGGGCAACTTCGCCGACTACGAGGCCGACAAGGCCCGCCGGCTGGGCACGGAGGCGGTCGCGCACAACCGGCTCAAGCATAAGCGGCTGACGCGGTAGCACCGCGGTGCGTCGGCAAGAAGGTCGACTGATCCTCACGCGTCTTCGCGGAGCGCGGCACGGTACAGGCGGCCGTAGGTCGCGATTGTGCTCGCACGATCGGTGCCGTTGACGATCCGGCGGGCGCCGGTCCAGTCGGCGCGGCGGCCAGAGAAATAGTCCGCCAGCTTGTGGCCGGTGAACATGCCGCGGATCATGCCGGTGAACAGGATCTCGGCCGCAACCGGCATATCCAGCGCACGATCGGGGAAGGCTACCAGGTCGACGCACGTCGGCCCGGTCATGGCCGCGTAGTTGCTCTTCCACGTCAGCTGCACGAAGCCGCGACCGGCATAGCGCACGCCGTCGCCGGGCGCCGTGTTGCCCATGCGGCGGGCGAGATCGGGCCGCTCGCCCTCGATGTCGTACATGCGGCGGAGGTAGGCCTCGCCGCCTTGCTCGCGGATTGGCTGCATGGCGCGACCAGTTTCGTGGTGTGCGGTGGCGAGGGCGTAGGCCAGCCAGCGTAGATCGCGGTGGGCGTAGTCACGCTCCCAGCCATCCAGCAGGCCCGACAGGCCGTCGACCTGTGGCCGGCGCAATTTGCCGTCGAACAATGTCGGACGCACGCGGTCGAAGAAGAATTGGCGGTCAAGCATCGGCGGGCTCCAGTTTGCCGAAGCATCGCGCCGGTTACCGCCGCGGGGATTGGCAGCGGCTCTATCCCCGTTGCCGCGCGCGCCGCCGGGCGATAGGAACGCCGCATGAGCGATTTATTCGGTGGCCCGCAGATCATTCCGCGCAAGACAGTGCGCGGACGTGTCGTTGGCACCTTTGCGGCCGGCACGGCAGGTGATCTCACTTCGGTCGCGGTCGATGCGCTGACGGTCGATCTCGCCGGCGTGCGTGGCGATCGGCATTACGGCTTCACGCGCAAGTCCGGTGCGCGCGAGCCGTGGTATCCGCGCGGCACGGAAATCCGCTCCGGCCGGCAGGTCACGGTCGTGTCGGTCGAGGAACTGGCGGAGATCGCCAGGCGGTTGGAGCTGCCGGCTCTGCCGGCGCAATGGATTGGCGCCAACATCGCCGTCGAAGGCGTCGCTTCGCTGTCCTATCTGCCGTCCGGAACGCGGCTGTTCTTCCCCGATGGCGCGTCGCTTGTCGTCGAAGCGATCAATGCGCCGTGCCGCGATGCCGGTCGAGCGATCGTGCGCAACAGCGGCGGGTCGCGCGACCTCGAGCTGGCGTTCCCCAAGGTGGCGGGCGGGCTCCGCGGCGTCGTCGCCTCGGTCGAACGGGCCGGGACGATCGTGCCTTCGTCGGAGGTGCAGGTGCGAATCCCCGAGCAGCGGCTCTACGCATGACGACGTGGTCGGCGACGCAGTACGTCAAATTCGAAGACGAGCGTACGCGCCCGGCGCGCGAGTTGCTCGCGCGTGTGCCGCTGGATGTCGTCGCCGATGCCGTGGATCTCGGCTGCGGCCCGGGCAATTCGACCGAACTCGTGGCCGGGCGCTATCCCGCCGCGCGTCTCACCGGTGTCGACACCTCGGACGATATGCTCGCGGCGGCGCGCAAGCGGCTGCCGCGGGGGACGTTCGTCGCCGGCGATGCCGCGACGTGGAGCCCGCCGGCGCCGGTCGACCTGATCTTCGCCAACGCTGTGCTCCAGTGGGTGCCGGATCATGTCAGCGTGGTCGCGCGCCTGATGGGGCACGTCAGACCCGGCGGCGTCTTCGCGCTCCAGGTCCCCGACAACCAGATGGAGCCGTCGCATGCCGCGATGCGCGCCGTTGCAGCGGCGGGTCCATGGGCGGCGAAGTTCGTTGCGCCAATCGCGCGTGAGGTTATTCCGCCGGTCGAGGCGTACTACGACGCGCTGGTTCCGTTCGGCGCGGTTGACGTGTGGCGCACGACGTATCACCACACGATGGCGGATGCGGCGGCGATCGTGGAGTGGGTGAAGGGCACGGGCCTTCGCCCGTTTCTCGATCGGCTCGATGATCGGGAGCGACCCGCGTTCATCGCGGCCTATCAGGCGCGGTTGGCGGAAGCTTATCCGGTGCGCGCGGACGGCAAGGTGCTGTTTCGCTTCCCGCGTTTGTTCGTCGTCGCGCAACGGGCCGCCGGATGAATCTCAACATCACCGGCGTCGCCGGCGACTTTCCCGCCTTCCGCGTTGCGGCAGTCGTCGCTCGCGGGCTCGCGATCCCGCCGGATCGTCCACGGGAACTGGCGGAGATCATCGCGGAGCGCGAGGCTGCCTGCCGCGCGCGCTGGGGTGGCACGGAGTTGTCCGCAATTCCCGGCATAGCAGTGTGGCGCGCCGCCTACCGCGCCTTTGGCATCAAGAAGACGAGCTATCGCTGCTCGGTCGAGAGGCTGGTCAAGAACGTGCTCGCCGAACGTCCGCTGCCCGCCATCAACGCGTTCGTCGATGCATATAACGCCGTATCGCTCGCGCATGTGATGCCGCTTGGGGCGGACGATCTTGCGTTCGTCGCGGGCGACGTCGCCTTTCGCCGTTCGCAGCCCAGCGACACATTCCTCGACATGGCGGGCGGCGAGGAAGGCGAAGGGAGCGGGCCGGTGTCCGATCCGCCGAAGGAGGGCGAGGTCGTCTACGCCGACGCGGAGAAGGTGCTGTGCCGGCGCTGGAACTGGCGCCAGGATGCGCGCTCGCTGGTGACGCCTGCGACCACCGCTGCGATCGTCACCGTGCAGACGAACGGGGAGGGCGATCTCGAGGCCGCGGTTGCCGATCTCCGCGATCTCATCGGACGTTTCTGCGGCGGGTCGGTTACGGTGGCTATCGCGGATCAAGCACACGTAGTCGCAGAAATCAGCCATTCCTGAGTCATTGCTATCCTCAAGCGCAACGTATAAGCATATCTTTATATGTTGCAGGAGGCGGAAGTGACGTCTTCTTTTTCCTTGCCGGTCGATACCGTCCTCTCAGCGCTGAAGGCTGCAGGGGAAAGCACGCGCCTTCGGATCCTGGCCCTTCTCGGTCAGGCGGAACTGACGGTGAAGGACCTCACTGCCATCCTCGGGCAGTCGCAGCCGCGGATCTCGCGTCATCTCAGGCTGCTGTCCGAGGCGGGCCTGATCGACCGTCATCCGGAGGGCGCATGGGTGTTCTACCGGCTCACCGACGGTGCGCCGACGCGTCGTCTGGCCGCGAGCTTGCTCGCCCTCGTCGATGTCGGCGATGCCGAGTTGGCGCGCGACCGGGATCGTCTTGCCGCGGTGAAGCGGGAGCACGACGCGGCGGCGAAGCGCTACTTCGCCGAGAATGCCGCAGCCTGGGACACGATCCGCGCGCTCCATGTTGCCGACGATGCCGTCGAGGCGGCCATTGTCGCAGCCGTCGGCGATCGTCCATTCGACTCGCTGCTCGATCTCGGTACCGGCACGGGTCGCATCCTCGAGCTGCTGGCGCCGCTCTATGCGCGCGCCGTCGGCGTCGACGCATCGGCCGATATGTTGTCCATCGCTCGCGCCAATCTCGATCGCGCCCGTCTCACCGATGCGCAGGTGCGCCTGGGCGACATCCACCATCTGCCTTTCGCCAAGAATTCGTTTGATGTCGTGACCATCCACCAGGTGCTCCACTACCTCGACGAGCCCGAGCGGGCGATCGCCGAAGCCGCGCGGGTGCTGCGCCCCGGCGGACGGCTGCTGATCGTCGATTTCGCGCCGCATGAACTGGAGTTCCTGCGTGAGCGCCACGCGCATCGGCGTCTGGGTTTTGCGCAGGGAGCCGTGGGGCAATGGATCGAGTCTCCGGGTCTCGCGCTGGAATCGGCGCGCGACCTGCCTGCGGGCGAGGGGAAGCTCACCGTCACGCTGTGGCTGGCGCGCGATCGCCGCATGGCAGTCGTCGGCGACAGTCCGCGCGAGGTGGCATGATGGCGCCGCGCGTCTCGTTCGAATTTTTCCCGCCGAAGACGGAGCAGATGGAGGAGACGCTGTGGCGTTCAGTCCAGCGCCTCGCGCCGCTCGCTCCGTCGTTCGTCTCGGTCACCTACGGCGCGGGCGGCTCGACGCGTGAGCGCACCCACGCCACCGTGAAGCGCATCCTCGCGGAGACTCCGCTGAAGCCTGCCGCGCATCTCACCTGCGTTGGCGCCAGCCGGGCCGAGGTCGATTCCGTCGTGGATGCGTACGCGGAGATCGGCGTCCGTCACATCGTCGCGCTCCGCGGCGATCCGCTGGCCGGGCTCGGCACGCCTTACATTGCGCATCCGCAGGGTTACGGTCACGCCGCTGACCTGATCGCCGGTGTCAAGCGACGCCATCCGGGAATTGAGGTGTCCGCCTCTGCCTACGTCGAGCGCCACCCGGAAAGCCGCGACTGGCCGACGGAGCTCGACAACATCAAGCGCAAGGTGGATGCGGGGGCGGATCGCCTGATCACCCAATTCTTCTTCGACAATGGCCTCTACGATCGTTTCCTCGATCGCGCGCGTGCCGCCGGCATCAATGTGCCGGTGGTGCCGGGCATCGTCCCGGTGCTCAACTTCACGCAGACTGCAAAATTCGCCGCCAAGGCGGGCGCCTCGGTGCCGCCGTGGCTCACGGAGCGCTTCGCCGGCCTCGAAGATGATCCGGTTACGCGCCAGCTCGTGGCCGCCGCCGTCTGCGCCGAGCAGGTGCTCGATCTCGAGAAGCGCGGCGTCGGCGATTTCCATTTCTACACGATGAATCGCGCCGACCTGGTCTACGCCATCTGCCACCTGCTCGGCGTCCGGCCAGTGACTCCGATGGTGAAGGAGGCCGCAGCATGAGCACCGCCGAATCCCGTATCCGCGCTGCGGCCGCCACGCGTGTCCTCGTCATCGATGGAGCGATGGGCACGCAGATCCAGGAGCTGAAGCTCAGCGAGGCCGGATTCCGTGGCGGTCGGTTCAAGGACTGGCCGCGCGATCTCAAGGGCAACAACGATCTGCTGATCCTGACGAAGCCGGACGCCATCCGCGATTTTCACGTGCAGTATCTTCGCGCCGGCGCCGACATCGTCGAGACCAACACGTTCGGGTCGACGCGCATCGCGCAGGCCGACTACGGCATGGAGGATCTGGCTTACGAACTGAATCGCGAGGGCGCCAGGCTGGCGCGCGAGGCGGCGGACATAGTCACGGCCGAGACGCCCGACCGGCCGCGTTTCGTTGCGGGCGCAATCGGGCCGACCAACCGCTCCGCTTCGATCTCGCCGGATGTGAACAATCCCGGTTTCCGCAACATCTCGTTCGATGAGTTGGTCGCGGCTTACGGCGAGGCCGCGCGCGGCCTGATCGACGGAGGCGCCGATCTGATCTTGTTCGAGACGATCTTCGACACTCTGAATGCCAAGGCCGGGCTCGTCGCCGTCGAGCAGGTGTTCGCCGAGAAGGGTGTGCGTCTGCCTGTGATGGTATCCGGCACGATCACCGACCTGTCCGGCCGCACGCTGTCCGGGCAAACCCCGACCGCCTTCTGGTACTCGGTGCGCCACGGCCACCCGCTGACCATCGGCCTCAACTGCGCGCTGGGCGCCAAGGAGATGCGCGCCCACATCGCCGAGATCGGCCGCGTGGCCGATACTTTCGTCTGCGCCTATCCGAACGCCGGCCTGCCCAACGAGTTCGGAGAATACGACGAAAGCCCCGAGGCGATGGCCACCATGCTCGGCGAGTTCGCGCGCTCCGGGCTGGTCAATATCGTCGGCGGCTGCTGCGGCACGACGCCGGCGCACATCCGCGCCATTGCGGGCGCCGTCGAGGGGGTGGCGCCGCGCGCCATCCCGGCGATCGACACCAAACTCCGGCTTTCCGGCCTTGAGCCTTTTGAAAGCGCCGCGTGATAAAAGCGCCAGCGTATGCGTAACACCGCCACCTTCATCAACATCGGCGAGCGGACGAACGTCACCGGCTCGGCGAAGTTCCGAAAGCTGATCACCGCTGGCGACTATGCCGCCGCGCTCGATGTCGCACGCGAGCAGGTGGCGAACGGCGCGCAGGTGCTCGACGTCAACATGGACGAGGGCCTCCTCGATTCCGAGAAGGCGATGGTGACGTTCCTCAACCTGATCGCGTCAGAGCCCGACATCGCGCGCGTGCCGATCATGATCGACTCCTCGAAATGGTCGGTCATCGAGGCGGGGCTGAAGTGCGTGCAGGGCAAGGCGATCGTCAACTCGATCTCCATGAAGGAGGGCGAGGCGGCCTTCCGCGAGCACGCGGAGAAGGTCCGCCGCTATGGTGCCGCCGTCGTGGTCATGGCCTTCGACGAGAAGGGCCAGGCCGACACGCTGAAGCGCAAGACGGGGATTTCGGCGCGCGCCTATCGCATCCTGACCGAAGAGGTCGGCTTCCCGCCGGAGGACATCGTCTTCGACCCGAACATCTTCGCGGTCGCCACCGGCATCGAGGAGCACAACAACTACGGCGTCGATTTCATCGAGGCGGCGCGCGCGATCCGGCGCGAATGTCCGCATTCCCACGTGTCGGGTGGGGTATCGAACCTGTCATTCTCGTTCCGCGGCAACGAGCGGGTGCGCGAGGCGATGCACACGGCGTTCCTCTACCATGCCACGCGCGCGGGCATGACCATGGGCATCGTGAACGCGGGGCAGCTCGGCGTCTACGGCGAGATCCCCGCCGACCTGCTCGAGCGGGTCGAGGAC
>DASZSW010000026.1:0-207304 GCA_035548515.1 Bauldia sp.
AGCTGAGCGCCTCGGCGGCGCCCCCCGCCGCTCCGGCCGGCGCGCCCGCCGGCCAACCGGCGCGCTAAGGAAACGGCAATGACCGATACGACAGCCTCTCCCCTTCAAGCGCATGATGATCACGCGCACGCTGAAGAGCACGATCACCGCCCCTCCATCTGGAGCTGGAAGCGCTGGGTCTATTCCACCAACCACAAGGACATCGGCACGATGTATCTTGTGTTCGCCATCCTGGCGGGCCTGATCGGCGGGGCGCTGTCCGGCTTCATCCGGATGGAGCTGATGCATCCCGGGATGCAGATTTTCGGCCACGGAGACAATCCGAGCGCGCCGGGCCTGTTCGGCTGGACGGCCCAGGAATACAACGTGTTCTCGACCATGCATGGCCTGATCATGATCTTTTTCATGGTCATGCCGGCGATGATCGGCGGGTTCGGAAATTGGATGGTGCCGCTGATGATCGGCGCGCCGGACATGGCGTTCCCGCGGATGAACAATCTCTCGTTCTGGCTGCTGCCGTTCTCGTTCGCGCTGGCGATGATCTCGTTGTTCGTGCCCGGCTTTGGCCCGTATCCGGGTTTCGGCGGCGGCTGGACGCTCTATCCGCCGCTGTCGACGGTCGGCCATCCGGGCCCGGCGATGGACCTGCTGATCCTGTCGCTGCACATTGCGGGCGCCTCTTCGATCCTCGGCGCGATCAATTTCATCACCACCATCTTCAATATGCGCGCGCCGGGCATGACGCTGCACCGGATGCCGCTGTTCGTCTGGTCGATCCTGATCACGGTATGGCTGCTGCTGCTGGCGCTGCCGGTGCTCGCCGGGGCGCTGACGATGCTGCTGACGGACCGCAATTTCGGCACCCAATTCTTCGAGCCGGCCGGCGGCGGCGATCCGCTGATGTACCAGCACCTGTTCTGGTTCTTCGGCCATCCGGAAGTCTATATCCTGATCCTGCCGGGCTTCGGCATGATCAGCCAGATCGTCTCGACGTTCTCGAAGAAGCCGGTGTTCGGCTATCTCGGCATGGCCTATGCGATGGTGGCGATCGGCTTCATCGGCTTCATCGTCTGGGCGCACCACATGTACACGGTCGGCATGGGTTTCGAGCTGGAAGCCTATTTCGTCGCCGCGACCATGGTCATCGCGGTGCCGACCGGCATCAAGATATTCTCCTGGATCGCGACGATGTGGGGCGGTTCGATCGAGTTCAAGGTGCCGATGCTGTGGGCCGTGGGCTTCATCTTCCTGTTCACCGTCGGCGGCGTCACCGGCGTCCAGCTGTCCAACGCCGGCCTCGATTACGTGCTCCACGACACCTACTACGTCGTCGCGCACTTCCACTACGTGCTGTCGCTGGGCGCCGTCTTCACCATCTTCGCCGGCTTCTACTACTGGTTCCCGAAGATGAGCGGCTACATGTACAACGAGACGCTGGGCAAGCTGCACTTCTGGGTCACGTTCATCGGCGTGAACCTCGTCTTCTTCCCGCAGCACTTCCTCGGCCTCGCCGGCATGCCGCGCCGCTACGTCGATTACCCCGACGCCTTCGCGGGTTGGAACTTCATCTCCTCGGTCGGCTCGTACATCTCGGCCTTCGGCGTGGTGATCTTCCTCTACATGCTCTGGGACACCTTCGCGAAGAAGCGCGTCGCCGGTGCCAACCCGTGGGGTGCGGGCGCGGTGACGCTCGAGTGGATGCTGCCCTCGCCGCCGCCGTTCCATCAGTGGGACGTGCTGCCGCGCATCAAGTAAGACGACTACGGTCGAAGGAACGAGATGAAACTCGATTGTCGTCCCCGCGAAGGCGGGGACCCAGTGTCCGCCGAGGGCGCCAGCATTGCCATGCCGGCGGATACTGGATGCCCGCCTTCGCGGGCATGACAGGATAAGATTGCGCAAATGGCGATGGACCGCATCTCGAACGAAGCAGTGCTGGACGAAGCCAACACCGGCAACGTCCGCGATTACGTCGCGCTGCTGAAGCCGCGCGTGATGTCGCTCGTCGTCTTCACCGCGCTCGTCGGCATGGCGGTCGCGCCCGGCCACGTGAATCCCGTCATCGGCGCCGCCGCGCTGCTGGCGATTGCAGTTGGGGCAGGGGCCGCCGGCGCCCTCAACATGTGGTTCGACGCCGACATCGACCGGCTGATGCGCCGCACCGCCCCGCGCCCGATCCCCGCAGGCCGTCTCGCCCCCGGCGATGCGCTGGGCTTCGGCCTGGCGCTGGCGATCGGTTCGGTCACCTTCCTCGGCCTCGTCACCAATCCGCTGTCCGCAGCGCTCCTCGCCTTCACGATCTTCTTCTACGTCGTGATCTACACGATGTGGCTGAAGCGCAGCACGCCGCAGAACATCGTCATCGGCGGCGCCGCCGGTGCGCTGCCACCGGTCATCGGCTGGGCGGTGGTCACGAATTCCGTCTCGATCGAAAGCCTCGCGCTGTTCCTGATCGTGTTCCTCTGGACCCCGCCGCACTTCTGGGCCCTGTCGCTCTACCGCAGCGACGATTACGCCCGGGCTGGCGTGCCGATGCTGCCCGTCGTCTCCGGCGCCGCCAGCACCAAGCTCCAGATCCTGATCTACTCGGTCGTGCTGACCGTCGTCGCGGCGGTCCTCCCGCCGGCGCTCCATTTCGCCACGCCCGCATACGGCATCGTCGCCGGCCTGCTTGGCGCGCTGTTCGTCTATCTGGCGTGGACCGTCTACCGCATGCCTGCGTCCGACACCGAGATGCGCCCGGCCCGTCGCCTGTTCGCCTATTCGATGCTCTACCTGTTCCTGCTCTTCGCCATCCTCCTGGTCGAGGATGGCTTCGGGAGCATCGCATGAACGCCACGATCGAACCCGGCGAAGGCGTCCGTCTGACCGAGGCGCAGCTGAAGCGCCGCCGCGCCCGCTCGGTCGCGATCGCACTGGCGCTGTTCGCCTTCGTCGCGATCTTCTACGTGGTGACCATCGCCAAGATCGGCGGCAACATCGCCATGAGCGGAGGCGGCGGGTGAGCGACGCGCCGCAGAAGCCCCGCCGCATCAACTTCGGCGTCACCGCCGCCGCCTGCCTCGTGTTTGTCGCGGCGATGGTCGGCGCCTCGTTCGCCGCCGTGCCCCTCTACCGCATCTTCTGCCAGGCGACCGGCTACAACGGCACCGTCCAGCGCGCCGAGAAGGCGCCCGATAAGGCGATCGACCGCTACGTCACCGTCCGTTTCGATGCCAACGTCGGCAACGGCCTTGGCTGGAGCTTCCGGCCCGACCAGCGCTCCGTCCGCATCAAGCTCGGCGAGATCGGCACCATGCACTTCCGCGCCGAGAACCTGATGGACACCGCCTCCACCGGCTCCGCTGTCTTCAACGTCTCGCCCGATGTCGCCGGCGCCTGGTTCAACAAGCTCGCCTGCTTCTGCTTCACCGAGCAGACGCTCCAGCCGCATCAGCCGCAGGAGCTGCCGGTCACCTTCTTCGTCGATCCCGGCATGCTCAACGATGTCGACATGAGCAATATCGACACGATCACGCTGTCCTACACCTTCTACCCGGCCACCCAGCCGGCGCCGAAGCCCGTCGCCTCCAACGCGACCCGCACCGACAATCCGCTATGACCTGGAGCCAAGCCGATGGCTGACGCACACGCCACCAAGCAGCATCCCTACCACCTGGTCGATCCGAGCCCGTGGCCGGTTGTGGGCTCCGTCTCCGCCTTTGTCATGGCGCTGGGCCTTATCAACTTCATGCACGGCGGCTCGGTATGGCTGGTCGTGCCGGGCCTCCTCGGCGTCCTCTACACGATGCTGTCGTGGTGGCGCGACGTCATCAAGGAATCCAACGAGGGCTTCCACACCAGTGTCGTCCAGATCGGTCTCCGCTACGGGATGATCCTGTTCATCGCCTCGGAGGTAATGTTCTTCGTCGCCTGGTTCTGGGCCTTCTTCGATTCCAGCCTCACCGCCGGCAGCGCCATCCAGGTGTCCAAGGTCGCCTTCACCGGCGGTCACTGGCCGCCGCAGGGCATCGAGGTGTTCGACCCGTGGCACCTGCCGCTGCTCAACACGCTCATCCTTCTCACCTCGGGCACCACGGTCACCTGGGCCCACCACTCGCTGATCCACGGCGATCGCCGCGGCCTGATCCAGGGCCTCACGATCACCGTCATCCTCGGTGCCATCTTCACCTGCGTGCAGGCCTACGAGTACTCGCACGCCGCCTTCTCGTTCGGTGGCAACATCTACGGCGCCACCTTCTTCATGGCGACCGGCTTCCACGGCTTCCACGTGCTGGTCGGCACGATCTTCCTGCTCGTCTGCCTGGTGCGCGCCTACCGCAGCGAATTCACCCCGCAGCAGCACTTCGGCTTCGAGGCCGCGGCCTGGTACTGGCACTTCGTCGACGTCGTCTGGCTGTTCCTCTTCTTCTGCATCTACATCTGGGGCGGCTGGGGCGCGGTCATCCACAAGGGCTGATGGCTGCCCCCTCAGTCGGCTTCGCCGACAGCTCCCCCGTAAACGGGGGAGCATCCGCGGCCTTTGATCCTCCCCCGCGCAGCGGGGGAGGGGGACCATGCGAAGCATGGTGGAGGGGGCACGCATGAACTCTGAAGACAAGGCGATCTATCCGCCGATCCCGGTCTCCGCCGGCTGGAGCGGGCGCTGCCCGCGCTGCGGCCAGGGCCGCCTGTTCGACGGCTTCCTGACGGTCAAGCCACGCTGCGAGAACTGCGGACTCGATTTCAGCTTCGCCGACTCCGGCGATGGCCCGGCGGTCTTCATCATGATGATCGTCGGCTTCATCGTCGTCGGCCTAGCGCTGTTCGTCGAATTCACCTTCCACCCGCCGTACTGGCTGCACGCGATCCTCTGGATCCCGCTCGTCCTCGGCCTGTCGATCGGGCTGCTCCGGCCGTTGAAAGGCCTGATGATCGCGCAACAGTACAAGCACAAGGCCGAGCTCGGGCAGCTCGATCAATGACGCCGGGCAGGCCGCGCCGGTCCTCCCCCGTGAAACGGGGGAGGGGGACCACCGAAGGCGGTGGAGGGGGCACACCACGCGTGGAGATCACGCAAGGCAAGACATGACCCGCCGCTGGCGCAGCCTGATTGTCCCTGCCATCGCGACTGCCGTGGTCTGCGCCATCCTCGTCGGCCTCGGCATCTGGCAGGTCCAGCGCCTCGCCTGGAAGGAGGCGCTGATCGCCGCGGTCACCGCGCGCATGCACGCCGCGCCGATCCCGGCGCCGACCCCGGCCGAATGGCCAACGCTCGACTTCGACGCGCTGGAGTACCAGCCGGTCACCGTCACCGGCCGCTATGACAACGCCCACGAGGCCTACGTGATCTACGCGCTGACCAGCCCGAAGGGCCCGGTCGGCGGTATCGGCTATGAGGTGATGACGCCGTTCCTCGCCGACGCCGGCTGGACTGTCTACGTCAACCGCGGCTTCGTACCCGCCGCCAACCGCGATCCCGCGACTCGCGCCGCCGGTCAGATCGAGGGCGAGACGAACGTCACCGGCGTCCTTCGCCGGCCCGCCGACCGCGCCTGGTTCATGCCCGGCGACAATGCGGAGAAGAACGAGTGGTTCTCCCGCGATCCCGCGCTCTACGCCGCCGCTGCCAATCTGCCGCGGCCCGCGCCGTACATCATCGACGCGGCCGCCGATCCGTCATTGCCGGGCGGCCTGCCGCAGGGCGGGGAAACCGTCGTCGACTTCCCCAACAGCCACCTCGGCTACGCCATCACCTGGTTCGGCCTCGCACTCACCGCCGCCGGCGTCTTCCTCGCCTACGCCATAAGCAAACTGCGCGCCGGGACATAGCACTGCCGTCATCCCCGCGAAGGCGGGGGTCCAGTTGCAGGGGCGCTTCAGGCCACGCGCGTCACAGAACCCAAGCGTCATCCCCGCGAAGGCGGGGACCCAGTATCCGCCGTCTTCGCAAGTTCGTCCGCGACGGTGGTTACTGGATGGCTGCCTTCGCAGGCATGACAGCTGATGGCTGCCGGCCGCGAGCCAGCGGCACACAATTCTGCATCGAGCATAAGAAAAAAGTTATCCCCGCCCGCCGCCTATCCCTGATGATGCCACTGTCCTCGCTCGACGAAGGGGCGCCAACCGGTGGCGACCAGTTGCGGAGCGGACTCCGGTGAGGAGTGGGCCGGCTTGCCGGTCCGGATGCGGCGCCCGCCGCGATTGGCTCGCAGCCAGCGCGAAGCGGGACGACCCCCGGCCGGGCCGTCGGCTCACCGCCGTCTGCCTCGTGAGAGGCTTAAGCTCCCGCAACGGAGCGAAGCTCCTGGCCGAAGGGCCGCGAAATCGCCGCGGCGGGCGCTCACGCGAGCGCCCACAAAAGACAATCGGACGGCACTCGCACGAGCGCCCGCCACCCCTTCGGGGGACCGAAACAAGAGACCGTGGAGCGCCGAAGGCGCGACAGGGAACGCAAACAATGACTCGGACCGAAAGCGGCCGCGAGAACGATCAACTGTGCCCAGCGTTGCGAGACCCCCGCCGGTCTCGCTGCGCTCGGCACCCGCCCCGCAAGGGGGAGAGAAGCAGTGCGTTTCATCCCCACGCTTTCGGATGAGGCACCATCCCTCCCCCTTGCGGGGAGGGGGGACCGCCGAAGGCGGTGGGTGGGGGTCTCGCGAACGTCAACAAGGAGAACGAACGTCTCGAACCCAACGCCCATCAACGAGGACTAAGCGTGCCCCGCATCCCCCGACAATCGCGCGAGATCGACGCCCATCGTCGACAGCGCCCGCCCATACTTCGTCTCGAGGTTCTGGTCGAAGATGAGATCGGGGATCGCAGGGCAATGCAGCCAGCCGTTCGCCTGGATCTCGCTGTCGAGTTGCCCCGGCGACCAGCCGGCATAGCCCAGCGCCAGCATCGCGCTCTGCGGTCCGTTGCCGGCGGCGATCGCCTTCAGGATCTCCAGCGTCGCGGTGAGCGAAACCTGGTCGTCGATCGGAAGCGTCGAATTCTCGATGAAATAATCGGAAGAGTGCAGGACGAAACCGCGCCCGGTTTCCACCGGTCCGCCGCGGTGCACCTGCATGCGTCCGGCCGGACCGGGCAGGCGGATTTCGGGTCCCTCGGGGATGATGTCGAGCTGCACCAGAAGATCGCGGAAGGTGATCTTCTGCGCCAGCTGGTTGATGGTGATGCCCATCGCGCCTTCGGCGGAGTGCGCGCAGATGTAGACCACCGTGCGTGCGAATGGCCCGTCGGTGATCGATGGCATCGCGATCAGGAACTGCCCGTCGAGATATCCCCGGCCGGAGGAGCGACGTTCGGAACGGGAGGGCAACTTCGCCATGGTGAGGAAAAGGCTACCACTGTTCGGCTGAAAGGAAAGACCGTGACTGGTGCGAATGGTCACGAACAAATGAACCCCGCGCATTGTTCCGGCACGTGTGCTGCCGCTATGTTCCGCGCCATGAAACGCCTCGCGCTTGCTGTGCTCCTCCTTGTGCCCACGGCGTCCGCCTTCGCGGCCGTCGGCGATTGGGCTACCGGCCAGAAGGCCGAGGTGCGGCTGCTCGCTTCGGGCGTCGGCGCGGATGGGAAACTCGCTGCCGGCGTTGAAGTCGCGTTGCCCGAAGGATGGACGACATATTGGCGCAACCCGGGCGACGCCGGCATCCCGCCGGTGTTCGACTTCACCGCGTCGAAGAACGTCGGTGCGACCGAGATCAGTTATCCGGTTCCGACGCGCCAGGACGATGGCGCCGACACCGTCACCAACGTCTACGTCGGCGGCGTCGTTTTTCCGGTCGCGATCGCAATTCCCGATCCTTCCAGGCCGGCGGATGTCGAACTGACGTTGCATCTCGGTGTGTGCCAGCAGATTTGTGTGCCCGAAGACGTGTCGCTGTCGCTGACAGTGCCGGCCGGCGAGAAAGACGCCGCGGTCGAGAAACAGCTGGCCGCCGCCCGCGCCCTTGTCCCTGGCGCGGCACAGCCCGGCAAGTTTGCGCTGGACTCGGTCATCCAGAGCGGCGGCACCGAGCGTCGTCCGATATTTCACTTCACTGGCGCCGTCCCTGATGCCGAGAACGCTGTCCTCTTCGTCGAGGGCCCCGACGATTGGGCTCCGTACACGCCCGAGTACAATCCCGGCGATAAGCCGGGATGGGATGTCGAATTTTCCCGCACCGGCGCGAAGACGCCGATTGCCGGCGCGACGTTCCGGGTGACTATCCGTTCGGGGTCAGCCGCGATAGAGCAGACCATCGGTCTCAAATAGCAGATAGGACGACGAGCATGATCAAAGTGGGCGATCGCCTTCCGGAAGGTACCTTCCGCGTGAAGCAGGACGACGACTCGGTGAAGGAAGTGGCCGTGGCCGATCTGTTCAAGGGCCAGAACGTCGTGCTCGTCGGCGTGCCGGGCGCCTTCACTTCGACCTGCCACAAGGCGCACATCCCGCAGTTCGTCACCCACGCCTCCGAGATGAAGGCCCATGGCGTGGACCGGATCGTGGTCATGGCGGTCAACGATCACCATGTGATGAAGATGTGGGGCGAGTCGCTTGGCGGTCATGGCAAAATCGACTTCGTCGCCGACGGCGATGCCGTCTACGCCACGGCTCTCGGCCTTGCCGTCAAGATTCCGGGTATGGGTACGCGCGTCCGCCGCTTCTCCGCGTTGGTCGACGATGGCGTCGTCAAGACGCTGAACTTCGAGCCCGAGGGCGGCAAGGGCATTCAGGTCACCGGTGCCGAGGTGATCCTGGCGCAGCTGGCAAGCGCCGCGGTCAGCGTCGCTTCACCTTGAACGGCGCCATGCCCTCGTTGGCGAGCTGATCTGCGCGCTCGTTGCCATGCGTGCCGGCGTGGCCCTTGACCCAGTGCCACTTGATGTCGTGCTTCGCCGCGAGTGCGTCGAGCTTCTGCCAGAGGTCGACGTTCTTCACCGGCTTCCGGTCGCTCGTCTTCCAGCCGTTCCTCTTCCACCCGGCGACCCAGCCCATGACGCCGCCGCGCACGTACTGCGAGTCCGTGTAAAAGTCGATCGCCGTCGGCCCCTTGAGCGCCGACAGCGCCTCGATCGCGGCGGTCAGCTCCATGCGGTTGTTGGTGGTATGCGCCTCGCCGCCCTTCAGGTCCTTCTCGTGTCCGTCCCACATCAGCACCGCGCCCCAGCCGCCCGGTCCGGGGTTGCCAGAGCATGCGCCGTCGCTCCAGATCGCGACACGCTTCACGCCGTCAACCCGTAGGCCGCCGCGTCGGTCACGCTGCGATGGAAGCGAAGCTTGCGGTAGTACTCCAGCGGATCCTTGGGCACGACCAGCGCGCCTTCCGGCACCTCGAGCCAGTCGTAGAGGCGCGTCAGCAGGAACCGCAGCGCCGAGCCGCGCGCCAGCAATGGCAGCGCCGCGATTTCCGCCGCATCGAACTTGCGCACCGACTGGTAGCCACCAAGTAATGCCCGCGCCTTGGTGACGTTGAGCGACCCGTCCGGCTCGAAACACCACGCGTTGAGACAGATGGCAGCATCGTAAGCGAGCATGTCGTTGCAGGCGAAATAGAAGTCGATGATCCCCGACAGCTCGCCGCCGAGGAAAAACACGTTGTCGCGGAACAGGTCCGCGTGGATCACGCCGGTGCGGAGCCCCTTCGGCCAATGCATCTCCAGATACGCCAGTTCGTCGGCGATCTCCGCCGAAAGGCCCATCTGCACCGTGTCGGCCCGGGATCGGCTGAGATCGAACAGCGGTCGCCACCCCGCGACCGACAGCGCGTTTTTCCGGGTCAATGCGAAACCCTCGCCGGCGAGGTGCAGCCGCGCCAGCGCCTCGCCGACCGCGCCACAGTGGCGCGCATCGGGTCGCCGCACCCACATGCCCGAGAGGAACGTGACGATTGCCGCTGGTCGCCCCGCAAGCTGGTTCAGCGCATTGCCCATGCGGTCACGGACGGGCAGGGGACACGAGATGCCGCGGCTGGCGAGATGCTCCATCAACCCGATGAAGAACGGCAGGTCGGCCGGATCGACGCGCTTCTCGTAGAGAGTCAGGATGTAGTTGCCGCGCTCGGTCGATAGCAGGTAGTTCGAATTCTCCACGCCCTCGGCGATGCCCTTCAGTGACAGCACGCTGCCAAGGTCATAGCCCGCCATGAAGGCGTCGAACGCCTCGTCGGGGATTTCGGTATAGACGGCCATCGCTTCGCTCCGCCGCGTTTGATCCCATGCCCGGCCGTGCTAGGCAACGGCGGCAAACCGCCGTCCCCGAGAGTATCATCCTAAGGTGTCCGCTATGACCGCCCCCGCATGGGCGTGGGTCGTGTTCACCCTCGTCGCCGCCACCGCCCAGACCTTCCGCAACGCCGCGCAGCGCAGCCTCACCGAGACGTTGGGGACCGCTGGCGCCACGCACGTCCGCTTCCTGTTCGGACTGCCGTTCGGGCTGCTGATGCTGGCCGTTGTGGCGGTAGTCGCTGGGCCGTTACCGATGCCGGGTGCCGCCACATTGGCTTGGACCGTGTTTGGCGCCCTGAGCCAGATCGTGGCGACAGGGCTGATGCTCGCCGCCATGCGTGAACGTTCGTTTGTCGTCACCACCGCCTACACCAAGACGGAGCCGATCCAGGTGGCGCTGTTCGCCGTCGTCTTCTTGGGCGAGCACCTGACCCCGGTGCTGATCGCCGCAATCCTCACCGCCACAGCTGGCGTGCTGGCCCTCTCGTGGCCGCAACGGAGTGGCGACGAAATCTTCTCGTGGCGTCCCGCAGCGCTCGGCATCATTTCCGGCGGCCTGTTCGCACTCGCCGCAGTTGCCTTCCGCGGCGGCATCGGCACGCTGGATGCGCCTTACATCCCGGCTGCCACGACGACACTGGCGTTGTCGCTGGCCGTGCAGTCGGTGCTGCTCTCCGCCTGGCTGTGGTTCCGCGAGCCGGAAGTTCTGCGTGGCGTGCTCCGCGCATGGCGCCCGTCGCTGCCCGCGGGCTTCCTCGGCGCCTTCGCTTCAGAGATGTGGTTCCTCGCCTTTGCGATTCAGTCGCCGTCGCGCGTGCGCACGCTGGGGCTGGTCGAGATTGTGATTGCCGGCATCGTTTCGCGTCGTCTGTTTACGCAGAAGTTGAGCCTGCGCGACCTGGCCGGCATGGCACTTGTGATCGTTGGCATCGGCCTGCTGTTTGACAGCTAGGCGGCCGTCGGCTCGCGCAAGGCGCGCGGCAGGTTGAAGGTGATCGCCTCCTCGGCGGCCGTCACCACTTCTACGGCGACGTCGTAGCGCGCTGCGAACGCATCGATGACTTCCTCGACCAACACCTCCGGTGCCGATGCACCGGCGGTGATTCCGACACGCTTGATGTCGCCGAGCTGAGCCCAATCGATATCGGCGGCCCGCTGCACCAGCAGCGACACGCGGCAGCCGGCGCGCTCAGCGACTTCGCGAAGGCGTTGCGAGTTGGATGAATTGGGGGCGCCAATGACGATCATTGCATCGATGCCCCCGGCAATGCGCTTCACCGCCTCTTGCCGGTTTGTCGTCGCATAGCAGATGTCTTCCTTGTGCGGCGCTACCATCGCGGGGAAGCGCTGCTGGAGAATCGCGACGATCGAGGCGGTGTCGTCGACCGACAGGGTCGTCTGCGTGATGAACGCGAGCTGCTTCGCCGAGTTCGGCTGAAAGGCTCGCGCATCGGCCTCCGTCTCGATCAACGTGATCGCGCCGTCGGGCAGTTGCCCCATCGTGCCCGCGACCTCGGGGTGACCGGCATGCCCGATGAGCACGATTTCCCGGCCGCGCTTGAAGTGTATCTCCGCTTCGCGGTGCACCTTGGTCACCAGCGGGCAGGTGGCATCGAGGTGAAACAGGTTGCGCAGTTTCGCTTCTTCAGGCACCGCCTTGGCGACGCCATGGGCCGAGAAAATCACCGGCTGCGTCGTCGCCGGTATCTCAGCAATATCCTCGACGAAGACCGCACCCTTCGCCTTCAGTGAATCGACCACGTAGCGATTGTGTACGATCTCGTGCCGCACATAGACGGGCGGACCATACTTTTCGAGCGCCAGTTCTACGATCTGGATGGCGCGATCGACGCCGGCACAGAAGCCGCGCGGGCTGCACAGCAGAACCTCGAGATGTGGCTTCTCGCCCATGCGGCTGACATGGCCGCGCAGGCACCCTCTGTCAAGGCTAGGCGCTGACCGCCTCGTCCTCGTCTTCCTCGGCATCGGCCTTGCGGAAGATCAAGCGCGTAGCTTCGGCCGAGGTCATCGGCTGGCCGTAAAGGAAACCCTGGACGAATTCGCAGCCGAGCTCGTGCAGCTCCTCCGCATCCGCCTCTGATTCCGCGCCTTCCGCGACCACATCCATGCCGAGATCGTGCGCCAGCTGGATGATCGAGCGCAGGATAACGCGCCGGTCGCCGAGACCCTGGCCGCGCACGAATGTCTGGTCGATCTTGATGGTGTCGAACGGAAAACGCTGAAGATACGACAGTGACGAGTACCCGGTCCCGAAGTCGTCGAGCGACAGTCCGGCGCCGAGTTCGCGCACGCGCGACAGCACCTGGGCCGCGTATTCCGGATTCTCCATCACCAGACTTTCGGTCACCTCCAGCTTGAGCGAACCGCGCTTGAGGTTGGAACGCACCAGCACTGCCTTGACGTCGTTGATCAAGTCGTGCCGCAGCAACTGCCGGCTGGAGACGTTGACGCTGGCGAAAAGCGACGTGTTGCGGCCGAGGCCTTCCTGCCAGTCGGCAAGCTGCTTGGCCGCCCGATCGAGCACAAACAGGCCCAGCGGGATGATCAGGCCAGTGCGCTCTGCGAGCGGCACGAAGTCCGACGGCGGAATACGTCCGAGCTTCGGGTGGTCCCAACGCACAAGCGCCTCGAACCCCGCGACGGTCTTGTCTTCCAGCCGCACGATCGGCTGGTAGAGTACCTTGATCTCCTCGCGCCCAAGCGCGCGTCGCAGGTCTGACTCCAGGGTCGCAAGGTCGCTGCCGTGCTGACGGAGCGCCGGACGGAACGCCTCGATGCGATCGCCGCCGAGCCGCTTCGCGTGATACGTGCCCATCTCGGCATCGCGCACGACCTCTTCCGCGTCGTTCTGCTTGCCGTCGTGCATCGCGATGCCGATCGACGCCGTGAGGAATATCTCCTTCTCGCCGAGGGTTATCGGCGCGCGGAGTGTCCGCCGCACCGACTCGGCGAAGGCGGCGATGCGCTCGGGCTGGTTCTCCGAGATGAGCAGGAACGCGAACTGGTCGCCAGAAAGCCGTGCCAGCGTATCCTGCTGCTTCAGCAGGCGGGCGAGCCGCCGCGCGATGGTGAGCAGGATCGAGTCACCGACCGCGATGCCGAAGCCGTCGTTCACCTGCTTGAACCGGTCGATGTCGAGAATGAATACCGATGGCCGCGTCGTGTTCTCGGCGTTGGCGCGCGTGATCGCCGCGCCCAGCCGATCGAGGAACAGCTGCCGGTTGGGCAGCCCGGTGAGGTTGTCGTGCACTGCGTCGTGCAACAGCCGCTCCTCGGCGTTTCGCTCCTCCGTTACATCGAGCAGGGTGCCGACGCAGCGCAGCACCTCGCCATCGGTGCCAAGCATCGGCCGCGCCCGGAGATGGAACCAACGGTAGTGCCCATCCTCGGCGCGCAGGCGGAAGTCTTGCGCGATACGCCCGCGGCGCAACTCGACGGCCGTGTCGAGCGTGGTCTTGAATCGGTCACGGTCGCCGGGGTGGAGAATCTCCAGCCAGTCGCGGGCAGGTCCCTCGAGCGATCCGCGCTTCCGGCCGAGCAGGTCCTCGGCCTCCGGGCCGGTGAAGATGCGGTCGCGGGTCACGTCCCAGTCCCAGACGATGTCGCCGGCGCCCGTCAGCGCCAGCGCCTTCCGCTCGGTATCGCCCAACGGTCCGTGCGTGATGACGCCACCGGCGAACGCATGCTGGAGCACGGTGAAGCCGATGAGCAGCACAATCAGCACCAGCCCACCGGCAAGCGCCGGCTGCACCACGTCGTTCGCCAGGCTGCCGGTAACGGTGAGCCACGCGGCGAAAGTCCACACCAGCAGCAATACCCACGTCGGGATGAGCATGATCGCGCGGTCATACTTGTGGGTCGCGAGATATACGATGACCGCGAACCCCAGGATACCGGTGAGCCCGATCGAGAAGCGCGCAATGCCCGCCGCCACCGAAGGCTCGATCACGGCGACGCCGAGCAGGACCGCAAGGCCGATGAGCCAGCCGATGGTGACGTCGCGATAGCGGACGTGCCAGCGATTGAGGTTGAGATACGTGTACGTGAAGATGACCAACGATGCAGCGAGGAAGACTTCTGCGCCACCGCGCCATGACTGGTCGGCGCCCGGCGCCACGTTGATGACGCGGTTCCAGAAGCCGAAGTCGACGCACAGGTAGACCAGCACCGCCCAGGCAAGCGCCGCGGTCGCTGGGAACATTGCGGTGCCGCGCACCACGAACACGATCGTCATGAACAGCGCCAGCAGGCCGCCGATGCCGAGCACGATGCCGTGGTAGAGCGTGTAGCTGTTGACGGAATCCTTGTAGGCGTCACTGTCCCAGAGATAGAGCTGCGGCAATTCCGGTGTGCGCAACTCGGCGACGAAGGTCACGACCGCGCCGGGGTCCAGCGTGATGCGGAAGACGTCCGCTTCCTGGCTGAGCTGGCGGTCGGGCGCGAAGCCCTGGCTGGGCGTGATCGTCGCGATGCGCGATGCACCGAGGTCCGGCCAGAAGAGGCCCGAACCTGAGAGACGGAAATGGGGCGCGACCAGCAGGCGATCGATCTGCTCGTCGCCGGTGTTGGTCAGCGCGAACACCGCCCAGTTGGAGGCGCCGCCCGCGCTTTCCCGTGCGCGGACCTCGATGCGACGCACGATGCCGTCCTGGCCCGGAGCAGTGGAAACCTGGATGCGATCGTCCGGCTGATGAAAAATCTGCACGGCCTTCGTCAGGTCGAGCGTCTTGCCGTCGAGCGGCACCGACGCCGCCTCGAGCGCGTACGCGGGCAGACTCGCAACGCCAAACGTCAACAGAAGAAGCGTGAGAGCCGCGATCCGACGCGCGAACGACAACCGATCCTCCGGATCCTGGGGCCGATTCGAGACTTTACTATGGGGAACGGCGCCGCGCGACAAGCCGATCCCGTACAGATGGTGGAGAAGCGGCCGCAGCCTCACGTGCGCGGATCGTCGCGGACGAGCCCGTAAAGCACGTGGTCCTGCCAACGGCCGTCGATGCAGAGGTACTTGCGCGCATAACCCTCGCGCTGGAACCCAACCTTTTCCAGGAGCCGGATCGAGGCGCCGTTGTGCGGCAGGCATGCCGCCTCGACACGGTTAAGGTGCAGTGTCTCGAAGGCGAAGGCCACGACGGCGCGCACAGCCGAAGTCATCAGGCCCTTGCCGGCATAGGGCTTGCCCATCCAGTAACCGAGCGTCACCGTCTGCGCGACACCGCGCTGAATCTGACCCATCGTCAACCCGCCGACCAGCGTGTCGCCATCGGCTGCAAACACGAAGAACGGATAACCTGTGCCGTTGCGCACCTCGCGCTGGTAACGCCGCAGCCGGCGACGAAAGGCGAGCTTGGTAAGATCGTCGCTCGGCCATACCGGCTCCCATGGCGCCAGGAATGCGCGGCTCTCCTCGCGCAGCTTCGCCCACTGCGGGAAGTCGGCAAGCGCGGGCGTGCGTAGCACGACCCTGTCGCCGCGCAGTGTCGGATAAGTCGCGTTGTTCGTGATGGACCGGAGAAACGCCATCGTCAGACCGTCGCGTGTGCTCCGAAACGGCGGGCGATGGCGTCGTGTTCCATCATGCCGCCGAGATCGCCCACCGCCGCGACCGTGGGCGCCGATCCGGTGAAGATTTCCTCGGCCAGCTTGCGGATGTCGGAGACCGAAATTGCGTTGACCTTGGCGACCAGTTCGGCGGTCGGAATATGGCGCCCGAACAGCAGGATCTGCCGTGCCAGTTGGCCGGCGCGTGCGCTCGGCGACTCCAGCGTCATCAGCAGGCCGGCGCGAAGCTGCGCGCGCGCCCGGTCCAGTTCGCGCACATCGATGTCATGCGCCGCGCGTTCCAACTCGCCGAGCATCACGGGCAACAGCTCTGCCACATCGTCCGGTCCGGTAGCGGCATGCACGCCAAACATGCCGGTGTCGGAGAAGCCCCAATGGAACGCATAGATTGAGTAGCAGAGGCCTCGCTTCTCGCGCACTTCCTGGAACAGGCGTGACGACATCCCGCCGCCGATCACGGCCGCCAGAAGCTGCGCCGTGTAGTACGACTCAGCGGCGTATGAACGGCCCTCGAAGCCGACCATCACCTGCGTTTCCTGGAGATGATCGCGGGCCTCGCGATTGTCGCCACCGCGGTAGGTTGCCTTCGTCGGCTTGGGGCCGGGCAGGGCCGAGAGATCGCCAAGGCGATCCGTCGCAAGCTTGACCAGCCGGTCATGATCAACGGCGCCAGCCGCCGCCAGCACCATTCCCGGACCGCGGTAGTGGCGCCCGAGATACTCATCGAGCATCTCCGGCTGCGTCGCCTCAACGGTTGCGGGGGTGCCCAGAATCGACCGGCCGATCGGCTGGTTCGGGAATGCTGCCTCTGTGAACAGGTCATAGACCTTGTCGTCAGGCGTATCCTGCGCGGCGCCGATCTCCTGCACGATGACGTGCTGCTCGCGCTCCAATTCAGAGGGATCGAACACCGAGTTGCGCAGAATATCCGCGAGAATATCGACGGCGAGCTCGACGTCGTCCTTCAGGATGCGTGCGTAATACGAAGTCGTCTCGACGCTGGTCGCAGCGTTGACTTCGCCGCCGACGGCTTCGATCTCTTCGGCAATTTCGATCGCGGTGCGCGTCCGCGTGCCCTTGAAGGCCATGTGCTCGAGCAGGTGAGACAGGCCGTGTTCGTTGTCGCGTTCGGAGCGGGAACCGGTGTTCACCCATATCCCCAGCGCCGTGCTCTCCAGGTGGTCCATCGGATGGGACACGACGCTGAGCCCGGAGGGCAGACGCGACAGGCGGACGGTCATCGGCTTTACACTTTCTCCGCGGTCGCTCGGCTGACCGCCCGGATATGGTCTTCGACCGCTTGGGCCGAATTGGCAAGGCCCACATAGCGTTCCGGCTGTGTCAGCACAGGCTCAAACCCTTGAGGCAGCTTAGGTTCGGTGCCTGCCGCTGCCTTCACCGCCTCAGCAAATTTGGCCGCGTGTGCGGTTGCGAGCGTCACCATCTCTGCGTGTGGATGGGCGAACCGCCGGGCCACCGCTAGGCCAACAGCCGTATGCGGGTCGGCGAGAAAGCCACTCGCGTTGAGCGTATGGGCAATCGTATTGGCGACTTCGATCTCGTTGGCCCGCCCGGCGACAAAATCCGCCCGGATCGCCGCCAGTGCCGTTGGCGCGATCGTGAAGGCGCCGGTGGCCGCAAGATCGGCCATAAGTGCGCGGACCGCATTGGCGTCCCGCCCGTACGCCTCGAACAGTAGACGCTCGAAATTGGAGGAGACCTGGATGTCCATCGACGGCGATGTCGTGGCATGAACGCCGCGCACCTCGTAGCGGCCGGTCGCGATGGTACGGGCGAGTATGTCGTTAACGTTGGTCGCCACGACCAGCGTCTCGATCGGCAGCCCCATCTTCTTGGCGACATAGCCCGCGAAAACATCACCGAAGTTGCCGGTTGGCACCGTGAACGAGACGCGTTTGCCGGGAGCGCCGAGTTTTGCCGCCGCGGTGAAGTAATAGACGATCTGGCCGAGGATCCGCGCCCAGTTGATCGAGTTGACGCCGGACAGCGATACGGCCTCCCGGAAGTCGCGCTTGTTGAACAGCGCCTTCAGGATCGCCTGGCAATCGTCGAACGTGCCCTTGATCGCAATCGGGTGCACGTTGGCTGCAGCAGTTGTCGTCATCTGCCGCTGCTGGAACGGCGACACGCGCCCCTCGGGGAAGAGAATGAACACGTCGATGTTGGCGTGGCCACGGAACGCCTCTATCGCCGCCGCGCCCGTGTCGCCGGAAGTCGCGCCGACGATCGTGATGCGGTTGCCGCGCTTGGCGAGCACGTAATCCATGAGCTGAGCGAGCAGCTGCATGGCCACGTCCTTGAACGCCAGCGTCGGCCCGTGGAACAGCTCCAGCACGTGGAAGTGCGGCTCGATCTCGCGGAGCGGGGCAATGGCCGGGTCGTCGAACCCGGCGTAGGCGGCGGCGATCATGCGCCGGAGGTCGGCGGCCGGAATGTCCGTGCCCAAGAACGGCGCGATCACGTCAAATGCCACGTCGCCGTAGGCCTTGCCGGCAAACCCGGCAATGGTTGCGGGCGATACCTGCGGCCATGACTGCGGCACGTAGAGCCCGCCATCCACGGCAAGCCCCGCCATCAGCACGTCAGCAAAGGAAAGCGTGGGCGCCTGCCCCCGCGTACTTACGTATTGCATAGCGGGATCAACGCCTTCCGCCGCGCCAAGCTGCCGCGACCCTAGCCACCGCAGCGCAGCGAATGCAAGCGCGCGGGCAGGGGATAGGCGGTTGCCTGCCGTCGCGTTGCCACGGTCGCGCTGCTATAGAAAGGCCGCAATATGCTGGGGAATTGCCTCGATGCGGTCCTTCGATACCCGACTGGTAATCGCGCTGCTCGGCGCTGTCGTCCTCACGGGATGCCAGTCGGGCGGTCCCAACGCCCCCTCGGCCGCCGCAGTGAATCTCGGCGGCGGGGTAGGCACCGCCACTGCAAGCGCGCCGTCGGGATCGATCGCCGAGCAGCAGGCCACGTTTGAGGCATACCTGAACCAGGGTTATTGCCCGCCGGTCCAGATCCGTCCGGGCACCGAGGCGCTCGCCATCTACGAAAAGGGCCACGAGGACGACCAGAACTTCGTCCGCTACCAGGCCTCGATTACCAAGACCGCCCGCGAATGCCACTTCGCCGGCAGCGCGCTGATGATCAAGGTCGGCATCGCTGGCCGTTTGACCGCCGGGCCGCTCGGCAAGCCCGGCAACTTCGCCCTGCCGATACGCGTTGCCATTACCAAGCAGGCCGACAACACGCTGTTTTATTCCGACGTGACCAAGGTCCCCGTGACGATCGCAGCGCCGGAATTCGCCGCGGACTACACCACAGTCGTCGACAACATCAGCTTTGAGGTCGGCCCCAACGACCGTGACCTCATAATCTACGTCGGCTACGACGAGGGCAAGCCGAAGCCCAAGGCGCCGACGCCAACCGGCTAGCCAGCGCGGGCAGGGCAGATGCGTACCTACCGCGATTGACTCGGGCCCACCCCCTCGTAATGTGAGCATGCCGGGACGGGAGTCGCCTCCCGGCAGACTGCGACGACCGCCGGGAGAGACCGCACCCGAAAGGGTGTGGCGCCGAAGGAGCAACCGCCCCGGAAACTCTCAGGCAAGAAGGACCGGACGGTCGGCGACACTCTGGAAAGCAGCGGGCCGGTGGCCCGCTCACCGACGGAGTAACCGCCTAGAAACAAGGCGGGAAATCTCTCAGGTCCGCGGACAGAGGGGGCGCGAGTCGGGCACATTGCCCGTCGTCGCGGACCCGTCTCTGTCGAGGATCGTGGCTTGGCCGAAGCTGTTTCCGATGCACCCCTGCGCGAAACGCCGCTCGCGGCGACGCACCGGGCGCTGGGTGCGCGCATGGTGCCGTTCGCCGGGTACTCCATGCCCGTGCAATACCCCGCAGGCATCATCGCCGAGCACAAATGGACGCGCGAGCACGCCGGCCTGTTCGACGTCTCGCATATGGGCCCATCGTTTCTTTCCCTCACTGAGAAGTCGGGCGACACCGAAAAGGATCACGCGGCGGTCGCAGCGCTGATCGAACCGCTGATCACAGCCGACGTGCGCGGCCTGAAGCCGGGGCAGGTGCGCTACACGCTGCTGCTGAATGGCGAGGGCGGTATTGTCGATGACCTGATGGTCGCGCGCCCGCGCGATCCCGCCTGGTCAGGCACCCTTTACGTCGTCGTCAACGCGGGGACAAAGGACGGCGACTTCGCCCGTATTGCAAAGGCCGCCGGCGTCCGTGCGACGTTGACGCGGAGCGACGATGGCGCACTCCTCGCGCTGCAGGGCCCCGAGGCGGCAGCGGTGATCCGCGACATCGCGCCGGAAGCCGCCGAGCTGGGGTTCATGACGTACGGCTCGTTTCCCTTCGAAGGAACGCGCCTCCTGATCTCGCGCTCGGGTTACACGGGTGAGGACGGCTTCGAGATTCTCGCGGGCTCCGATCACGCTGTGTCGCTATGGCAGCGCCTTACCGCCGATCCGCGCGTGAAACCGATCGGACTCGGTGCCCGCGATTCCCTGCGTCTGGAGGCTGGCCTGCCGCTCTATGGTCACGACCTCGACGAAACCACGACGCCGACCGAAGCCAACCTCGGTTTCGCGATATCGAAGCGCCGTCGCGAGGCGCGTGATTTCCCATCCGCCGGCCGCATCCTCACGGAGTCGCCGCGCCGCCTGCGTGTCGGTCTGCTGGTCGAGGGTGCGCCGGCACGCGAAGGTGCTGACATCGCCGACGCCAACGGCGCCAAAGTGGGCACCGTCACCAGTGGCGGTTTCGCCCCGACGCTGAATCGGCCGATCGCGATGGGCTACGTCGATCCGATGCACGCCGCACCCGGAACCAGCCTCAACGTCGTCGTCCGCGGCCGTGCCCAGCCCGCGACCGTCGTTGCGCTTCCCTTCGTTCCTCACCGCTATTTTCGCAAAGGATCGCCATGACCACGCGCTACACCCGCGACCACGAGTGGGTTCGCCTTGAAGGCAACACGGCCACCGTCGGCATCAGCCGCTACGCGCAGGAACAGCTGGGCGACATCGTGTTCGTGGAGTTGCCGGCGGTGGGGAAAAAACTTGCCAAGGGCGATGAGGCGGCGGTCGTCGAGTCGGTGAAGGCGGCGAGTGAAATCTTCGCGCCCGTAAGCGGCGAGGTCACCGAGGTAAACACGGCCCTCGCCGAAGCGCCCGGCACCGTCAACACGCACGCCGAAGGTGCTGGCTGGTTCTTCAAGCTGCGCATGAGCGACCCCGCCGAGGCCGACGCACTCATGGACAGCGACGCCTACGAAGACTTCATCGAGTCGGTGTGATGGGCGGAACAAACCGCCCACGTTGCCGGTTATCCGCGCAGGCGTCGAAGGGCGCCGTTTCCACAACACGGAGATCGGCAGATGAACCGCGACATCATTCAGGGCAACTGGACGGAGCTCAAGGGCAAGGTCCAGAAGCAGTGGGGCAAACTGACCAACGACGACCTCGACATGATCGAGGGCAAGCGGAAGGAACTCGTCGGCCGCGTTCAGCAGCGCTACGGCTACGCGATGGATCAGGCCGAGAAGGAAGTCGATTCCTTCCTGAAGGATATGCACTAGCTCCAGCGTCCGAGTACGCAGGACAGCGGGTCGCGCTCGAAAGAGCGCGGCCCGTTTTCATTTGAGGGAACGGGACATGCGCTATCTGCCCAATACCGACGAAGACCGCCGCGCAATGCTGGCGAAGATCGGCGTTGGCTCGGTCGACGACCTGTTCGCCGACATACCCGCGGCCAAGCGACTCGAGGGTCTCATCGATCTTCCGACAACGAAAAGCGAAATCGAGGTCGAGCGCACGCTTGGTCGCATGGCCGCGAAGAACACCGCCGCCGCGTCCGTGCCGTTTTTCGTGGGCGCCGGCGCCTATCGTCATCACGTCCCGGCGACAGTCGATCATCTGATCCAGCGCAGCGAGTTCCTCACCTCGTACACGCCATACCAGCCGGAAGTATCGCAGGGCACGCTGCAATACCTGTTCGAGTTCCAAACCCAGGTCGCCAACCTCACCGCCATGGAGGTCGCCAACGCCTCGATGTACGACGGCTCGACCGCTGCGGCGGAGGCAGTTCTGATGGCGCACCGGCTGACCAAACGGCGCAAGGCCGTTGTCTCCGGCGGCCTTCACCCGCAATATCGCAGCGTCATCGAAACCGTGTCGCGCATGGCCGGCGACGCCACCTCGCTGCTCGCGACCGATCCAACCGCGACGGAGGACATCCTCGCCTCGATCGATGCCGACACCAGCTGCGTCGTCGTTCAGTCACCGTCGTTCTACGGCCACCTGATCGATCTCGCGCCCATCGCGGAGAAGGCGCACAGCGTCGGCGCGCTGCTCGTTGCGGTTTTCACGGAGGTTGTGGCTCTTGGCGCCATTGAGCCGCCGGGTGCGCAGGGCGCCGACATCGTCGTCGGTGAAGGCCAGTCGATCGGCAACCCGCTGACGTTCGGCGGCCCCTACGTCGGCCTGTTTGCGACGCGCCAGAAATATGTGCGGCAGATGCCGGGGCGCCTCTGCGGCGAGACTGTTGACGCGAAAGGCAAGCGCGGCTTCGTGCTGACGCTCTCGACGCGCGAACAGCACATTCGCCGCGACAAGGCGACGTCCAACATCTGCACCAACTCCGGTCTCTGCTCGCTCGCCTTCACCATCCACATGACGCTGCTGGGCGAGAAAGGCCTCGCCAAGCTGGCCGCCTTGAATCACGCCAACGCCGTCGCGCTCGCGGGGACACTGGCGAAGGTCCCCGGCGTGACAGTGCTGAACGACACGTTCTTCAACGAATTCACGATCCGCGTCCCTGCCGATGCAGCGGCCGTTATCGACAAGCTCGCCGCTAGAGGCGTCCTCGGCGGCGTTCCCGTCTCGCGCCTCGAGCGCGACAACCCCGCGGTCCGCGATCTGATCGTGGTCGCCGCGACTGAGATCAACACCGAAGCCGATCGCGCCGCCTATGCGCAGGCGTTGAGGGAGGTGCTGTGATGCTGAATGACCAAGGCCGCCCGACCGCGCCATCCGCGCCGGACACAGTCAGCGAAGGAACCTTCACCGGCAATCGCGCGCTCCAGATCGAGGAACCGCTGCTGTTCGAGATCGGCCGGCACGACGTCACCGGCGTCGATCTGCCGAACGCCCCGGCGGGTGCATCCAAGCTCGGCAAGCATGCGCGCCGCACGCCCGTCGATCTCCCGGGACTCTCCGAGCCCGAGACGATGCGCCACTACGTGCGCCTGTCGCAGAAGAACTACGCTATCGACAGCGGCATCTATCCGCTGGGCTCATGCACGATGAAGCACAACCCGCGCCTCAACGAAAAGATGGCGCGGCTGCCGGGCTTCGCGGACATCCACCCGCTCCAGCCGCTCAGCACCGTGCCGGGCGCGATCGAGCTGATAGCCGAGCTTGGCCGCTGGCTGCTTGCGCTCACCGGCCTCCATACCGTTGCGATGAGCCCCAAGGCCGGCGCGCACGGCGAGCTCTGCGGCATGATGGCAATCAAGGCCGCACTGGATGCGCGCGGCGAGAAGCGCAGTATCGTGCTGGTGCCGGAGTCGGCGCATGGAACCAATCCGGCGACCGCCGCGCTCCTCGGCTACAAGGTCGTCGACGTGCCCGCGCGCGCGGACGGCACCGTGGATCCGGAGGAGGTGAAGAAGCGCCTCTCGCCGGAGGTCGCCGCAATCATGCTGACCAACCCCAACACCTGCGGCCTCTTTGAGCGCGATGTAGTCGCCATCGCCGACGCCGTGCATGCGGCCGGCGCTTTCTTCTACGGCGACGGCGCGAACTTCAACGCCATTGTCGGCAAGGTCCGCCCCGGCGACCTCGGGGTGGATGCAATGCACATCAACCTGCACAAGACCTTCTCGACGCCCCACGGCGGCGGTGGCCCCGGCGCCGGCCCGGTGGTCTTCTCCGCCGCGCTGGCGCCCTACGCGCCGGTGCCATACGTGCGCGTCGAGGGCGGCAAAGCGACATTCGTCGAGACGCGCCGCGATTCCGGTGCAGCCGACTCATTCGGCCGCATGACCGCGTTCCACGGCCAGATGGGGATGTACGTGCGGGCGCTGTCGTACATGCTCGCCCACGGGTCCGATGGGATGAAGCAGGCGTCCGAAGACGCGGTGCTGAACGCCAACTACATCCGCGCCGGCCTCGCTGACGTGCTGAGCCAGCCGTTTGGCGACCGCGCGTGCATGCACGAGGCGCTGTTCGACGATCGCTTCCTGGAAGGCACCGGCATCACTACGCTCGACTTCGCCAAGGCGATGATCGACGAAGGCTTCCACCCTATGACGATGTACTTCCCGCTGGTCGTGCACGGCGCGCTGCTCATCGAGCCTACCGAGTCGGAATCGAAGGCATCGCTCGATCTGTTCGTCGCTACCCTCCGCGACCTGGCGATGCGCGCCAAGCAGGGCGAGGCCGAACGCTTCCGCCAGGCGCCGCTGTTCGCCCCGCGCCGCCGCCTCGACGAAACGCGGGCAGCCCGCCAACCGAAACTCAAGTGGGAGAAGCCGCCGCCGTATTCCGAAGCCGCGGAGTAGGGCCTACTCCATCCCTTCCCACGCCACCAGCGCCTCGGCGGTCGCGGGGAAATCGGCGAAGCGGCTAATCACAGTCTCGGCGCCCGCCTCAATCAGAAGGTCGGCGTGGCCGAGCCACGTGTGGGCTCCCCCCGTGAAGCCGATGACCCGGCCGCCTGCGGCCTTCGCTGCCCGGATGCCGAACACCGAATCCTCCAGCACCACCATCTCGCGCGGGTTCACGTCCATCGTTTTCGCCGCGTAGGCGTAGACGTTGGGCGAAGGCTTCGGCTGCCGGTCGCCCACCTCGACCGCCGAAAAGATGCTGGGCTGAAACCGGTCGGTCAGCCCGACCTTGTTCAGCTCGATCGTCAGCCGTTCGCTGGTCGAATTGGAGCAGATGCACCGCGGCCCCTTGAGCCGGTCGAGCATCTCCTTCGCGCCGCTGACGATCTTGAGATCGCGCGCCAGCCGCGTGTCCAGTGCCTCCTTCTGCCGCGGCAGGAAATCGTCCGGCATTTTCCGGCCGATTTCCTTCTCGACGATGTCGTGGATGGCGATGCTGGTCAGGCCGGCAAAGCGCTGGGTGACCTCTTCGGGCGAGATCTTGAACCCGATACCGGTGAGCAGCTCCGAGTCCACCTGCGAGGCGATGATTTCGGAATCGACGAGCACGCCGTCGCAGTCGAATGCATAGAGCATGGGCTAGGGGAATCCTGATCTGGCAGCGCGGGAGCGGCGCCTATGTAGCCGCGCTGGCGCGGGAGCGGAAGGGCATTCGGGGCATGGCCACCCCGCACATTCATTTGCCTTTAACCACGTTGCTTAGGCGCGGCTTTACCACGGTCCGCCAAGATTCCCGCCTCGTGTTCGTGTGGCGTGGGGCGTTCGATGGGTCGGCTGGCGCGGAAGGAACAGGCAGGAGCAGCCTGGCTGGATACCATCGTCAAAGGCGACTGCATCGCCGAAATGGCGAAGCTCCCGGCAGCAAGCGTCGATCTGATTTTCGCCGATCCGCCTTATAACCTCCAGCTCGAGCAGAAACTCCACCGCCCGGACCAGTCCGCGGTCGACGCCGTGACCGACGATTGGGACAAGTTCTCGTCCTTCGCCGCCTACGACGATTTCACCCGCGCCTGGCTGCTCGCCGCCCGCCGCGTGCTGAAGCCGCAGGGCACGCTGTGGGTAATCGGCTCCTACCACAACATCTTTCGCGTCGGCACGTCGCTCCAGGATCTCGGCTTCTGGATCCTGAACGATATCGTCTGGCGCAAGACCAACCCGATGCCGAATTTCCGCGGCCGTCGCTTCACCAACGCCCACGAGACGATGATCTGGGCGAGCCGCGACCCCGAAGGCAAGGGCTACACCTTCAACTACGATGCGCTGAAGGCGGCGAACGACGAGCTGCAGATGCGCTCCGACTGGCTGTTCCCGATCTGCACTGGGAATGAGCGGCTGAAAGGCGGAGAGGGCAAGAAGGTGCACCCCACGCAGAAGCCGGAGGCGCTGCTCCACCGCATTCTGCTCGCTTCGTCGAAGCCCGGCGACGTGATCCTCGACCCGTTTTTCGGTACCGGCACGACTGGCGCCGTCGCCAAGCGCCTCGGCCGCCACTTCGTCGGCATCGAGCGCGAGGATGGGTACATCAAGGCTGCCACCCGGCGCATCGCTGCGGTAACACCGACGTCCGACTCCGCCATCGAGATTTCCGCCGGCAAGCGCGGCGAGCCCCGCATCGCTTTCGGTACGCTGGTCGAAACGGGCCTCATCGCCCCGGGCGCCATCCTCACCGACTCGCAGTCCCGCCATCGCGCCGAAGTCCGCGCGGACGGCACGTTGCGCGCGGGCGATCACGTCGGCTCCATCCACCGCGTCGGCGCACTGGTGCAGGGGCTGGAAGCCTGCAACGGCTGGACGTATTGGCACTACGCCAACGCGCCGATCGACGCGCTTCGCACCGTCGCACGCCGTGACATGGCCACGGCTGGGGCTTAACCCAAGCCGTCCATAGGGGAAGCGTTGGGTTGTTGTTGATACAGCCGTATAGCGTCACGCGTCCGCTACCCGAATTGCGCTAACCTCCGTGCCATGGGCACTGCCGCGTTCGCTTCCCCTGGCCGCTTCTATCGCGGCAATATCCACACGCACTCGACGCGTTCGGATGGCGCGTTGCCGCCCGAAGAAGTGGCTCGGCGTTACCGCGACAGCGGCTACGATTTCCTCTGTCTGTCTGATCATTTCGTGCCGAAGTATGGGTTCCCGATCGTCGATACGGCGGCGTATCGCAGCAACACCTTCACGACGATCCTCGGCGCCGAGATCCACGCGCCCGCCAACAGCCATGGTGAGGTCTGGCACATCCTGGCTGTCGGGCTGCCGGCCGAGTTTGCGCCTACGGCGGCTGACGAGTCCGGCGTCGCGCTGGCCGCGCGCGCCCGGGCAGCGGGTGCGTTCGTCGGCATCGCCCATCCGCAATGGTCGGGCCTCACCATCGAGGACGGTCGTGCGATGGTTCGTGCCGCGCATGCTGTCGAGATTTACAACCACGGCTGCCTGCTGGAGTCCTCGCGCGGTGACGGCACGTATCTGCTCGATCAGTTGCTGGATGAAGGCCGCCACCTGACCGCCTACGCCGCTGACGATGCCCACTTCCGCTTCGATGATGGCTTCGGGGGCTGGATGATGGTCAAGGCGGAATCAAACGAGCCCGCCGCTCTGCTCGCTGCCATGAAAGCCGGCCTGTTTTATTCGAGCCAGGGACCGGAGATCCACGACTTCGCCGTCGAAGGCGGGGAGGTCCATATCGCCTGCTCGGCGGTGGCCAACATCGCGCTGGTGGGTCGTGGCACGCGCGTCGAATATCGTCGCGGCCAGCAGATGTCGGCTGCGGTCCTGCCCGTCGACAAATTCGCCAACGATTGGCTGCGACTGGTGATCACGGACGCGGCGGGCCGCTCTGCCTGGTCCAATCCGGTCTGGCTCTAGACGCGGGCGGTATGGCGCGCCAGATTCACCCTCATGCCGGACATCGACGTAAAGCCACGCCTCAAGCCGAACACCAAGGTTGAGCCGAAGGTCGAGCGGCCGAAGCTGCACAAAGTGATCCTCGTTAATGACGACTACACGCCGCGCGAATTCGTCGTGCAGGTGCTGAAGGCAGTGTTCCGCACCAGCGAGGATCAGGCGTACCGCATAATGATCACCGCCCACCGCAAGGGCGTCTGCGTCGTCGCGGTCTACACCAAGGACGTCGCCGACACGAAGGCGACGGAAGCGACCGACATGGGGAAGGAGGCAGGCTTCCCGCTGATGTTCACGACTGAGCCGGAGGAGTAGGGTTAGGGCGCGACGCCATACCGGCGGAGATCTGCGACCAGCGTGTCCGTCGACGTGTAGACCTCGGCGTTCCACCCGACCGCCCGCGCGCCCTCGACGTTCTTGGCATTGTCGTCGAAGAATAGCGTCGCTTCCGGCTTGAGGCCGAACGTGGCGGCATGGTGGTGGTAGATCGCGGGTTCCGGCTTGAGCAGTTTCACCAGCCCAGAAACCGTGACGCCGCGGAAACGATTGAGCACGGGAAATTTCTCGCGCGCCTCGGCGAACGTGTCGGGAGCCCAGTTGGTGAGCGCCGTTACATCCAGGCCACGATCGATCAGGTCGTCGACGATCGCGATGTTCGTATCGATGCTGCCCGGGATCATCTCCCACCAGTTCGACCGAAAGGCGCGGATCAGTTCGCCGTGGTGCGGGTATCGCGCCGTCAGCTCCGTCTCGGCATCGGCCCAGGTCCGCCCGCGGTCCTGCTCAAGGTTCCACTCGTGGATACCGACCTCGTCGAAGAAGCGCTGCCGCTCGGCGGCATCCGGCACGAGCCGCCGGTACGGCGCCTCCATATCGTATGCGATCAGTACCTGTCCGAGGTCGAAGACCAGGTGTTCGATTTTGTTCACGCCGCGCGCTTGCTCTTCTTCGTAGCGCCGGGAAGCGCCGCCTCGATGGCCTTCTTCATGACACTTGGCAAAGCCTCGCCCGGAAGCGAAGCCGGCACCGACCACCATGCGCCGGGCGGCACCTTGGCCACGCGCACATGACGGGCGCAATACACGGTTAGTTCCAGCCGGAAATGCGTGAAGACGTGCACCACCATGCCGGCCTCGCGCCAGTCGGCGGGGAAGGGCGCGTCCCGCGCCGTCGCCTTAGCATCGCCCCACGCCGACCCCGGCACCTCGGTCATGCCGCCCAGCAGACCTAAATCGTCGCGCGTGCGTAATAGCACGGCGCCATCGTCGCGGACCGCCACGAACGCGACACCACGGCGCGTTGGCCGTTCGGCCTTCTCGCCCCGCACCGGATAGTCTTCCTGCCGGCCTTCGGCGCGGGCCTGGCAATCCTCGCTGATGGGGCAGAGCACGCATGCTGGCTTCCTCGGCGTGCAGATCGCGGCGCCGAGATCCATCATCGCCTGCGCGTAATCGCCAGCGCGAACCTGCGGCGTGAGCTCCGCCTGCCGTGCCCGGATCGTCTTTTTTGCGGCGGGCAGGGATTCGCGTATCGCGTCCAGCCGCGCAATCACCCGCTCGATGTTGGCATCGACCACGGCGGCGGGGACGTCGAATGCGATGGCAGCGATAGCTGCAGCCGTGTATTCGCCGACGCCTGGCAGGGCTCGCATCCCGTCGACGGTGTCAGGGAAAACGCCACCATGCTCGCGCGCCACAACCTCGGCGCATGCCTTCAGGTTACGCGCCCGCGCGTAGTAGCCAAGCCCCGCCCAGGCCTTCATCACGTCCTCGCGCGGCGCGGCAGCGAGGTCGTGCACCGTCGGCCAGCGCGCGACAAAGGCGTCGAAGTACGGCTTGACCGCTGCGACTGTGGTCTGCTGCAGCATCACCTCGGAGAGCCACACGCGGTACGGGTCAGGCCTGACACCGCGTGCCCGCGCTTTCGGAGGCATCCGCCACGGCAACGTCCGCGCGTGCCGGTCGTACCAGCCGAGCAGGCGGGCGGCTATGCCGCCGCTAGCCCGCTTCGCGGAAGCGCTCGGCCGTTTCAAGGTCCACCGAAACGAGCTGCGACACGCCGCGCTCGGCCATGGTCACGCCGAACAGGCGGTTCATCTTGGCCATCGTGATCGGATTGTGTGTGATGGTGATGAAGCGCGTGTCGGTCGAGCGCGTCATCTCCTCGAGGAGATTGCAGAAGCGCACGACGTTGGCGTCGTCCAGCGGCGCGTCCACCTCGTCCAGCACGCAGATCGGCGCCGGATTGGTCATGAACACCGCGAAGATCAGCGACAGCGCGGTCAGTGCCTGCTCGCCGCCGGAAAGCAGCGTCATCACCTGCGGCTTCTTGCCCGGCGGACGCGCAACGATCTCCAGGCCCGCCTCCAGCGGATCATCGCTGTCGGTGAGCTGCAGTTCCGCGGTGCCGCCGCCGAAGAGATGCGTGAACAGCCGCTTGAAGTGCGCGTTCACCGTCTCGAACGCCGCCGACAGCCGCTCACGACCCTCACGGTTGAGCGAACCGATGCCCTGGCGGAGCCGCGCGATTGCCTCGACCAGATCGGTGCGCTCGCCAACCAGGGTGTCGCGTCGTGCAGCGATCTCGCGGGCCTCCTCGTCGGCGCGTAGATTCACGGCGCCCAGCCGCTCGCGTTCCTGCTTGTGACGCTCGAGCCGCGCTTCGATCTCGTTCAGATCGGGCAGGGGGGCGTCGATGTCGAGTTCCGCCACCGCGGCGGTTTCTTCCGGCGCGCAATCGAGCGCCTCGCGGATGCGCTCCTCGGATTCGCTGAGGCGCTGGCGCGCGGCAGTCACGCGCTCCTCGCTCCGGCCGCGCAGTTCGCGCGCCTCGGCATGCCGATCGAGAGCGCTGCGCGCCGCCTTGTCCGCGTCGGACGCAGCCTTCTCACCGACCGCCAGCTTGTCCGCCGCCTCGGCACGCTTGGCGTCAGCTACGACGATCTCCGACAGCAGGCTCGCCCGCTTCGCTTCGATCTTCGCCGGCTCGCCGGCAAGCGTCTCACGCTCGGCGCCCGCTTCCTCGCGTCGCTTCCGCAGCGTCGCGATCTGTTCCTCGGCGTTGGCGAGCCGCTGTTGCCAATCGCGCCGCTCCGACTCGATGCCCGACAGACGTGTCGCGCGCTGCGCCGCTTCGCGTGCCATGCCCTCATGCGCGGCGCGGGCTTCCGCTGCGGACGAGCGCGCCGCGTCGACCTCGGTGCGCTGCGCCGCCATCGATTCTGCAAGCGCGTCGAGACCGGTCACCGCGGCAAGCGCGCCGCGTGCGGCCTTCACCGTCGCTTCGCTCTCCGCGATGTCGGCGCCGATGCGAGCCCCCGCGGCGTCGAGCGCAGTCCTCCGGGCTGTGGCGCGACCTTCCTCGCGCTCCGTCGCCATCAGACTCGTCTGCGCCTCATCCAGGGCCTTGCGCGTCAGACGCAGCGCCTCGCGCGCTTCGCGATCGGCCTCGGTCGCGGCTTGCACCGCCGCCTCTGCGGCCGCCAGCTGCACGCCGAGCGCCGCCACCTTATCGCGGGCCGGAACGACCGATGCCTCGAGCTCGGCCAGCCGGTTGCGTTGCGCCAGCCGCTGCGCGGCGGAACGCGGCGCATCGGCGGTGGAGACATAACCGTCCCAGCGCCACAGGTCGCCCTCAACGCTGACCAGGCGCTGTCCCGGCCGCAGCATCGCCTGCTTGGCCGGGCCGTCGGCGCGGCTCACCAGGCCGGTCTGCGCCAGGCGCCGGAGCAGGACGTCCGGCACGCGAACATGCCGGGCCAGCGGAATTGTGCCGGCGGGCAGCGTCGCCTCGTCCTCGCCATGGGAAACTTCCCGCCAGTGAGCCGGTGCATCGGCGTCAGCCGGTGCCGCAAGGTCGTCGCCGAAAGCGGCAGCGAGGGCGGTTTCGTATCCGTGATCGACGTTGATCGCATCGACCACGGGCGTTTTGCCCTCGCCATCGGTGGCGAGCACCGCCGCCAGCGTTGCCGCCTCGGTCTCGATGCGCTCCAGCGCGCGATCGGCTTCCGTCAGCGCAGATCGCGCCGACGTTGCCGCGTCACGCGCCGCGACCAACTCCTGGTCCGCCGTTGCCGTGGCGGCGTCACGCGCCTCGCGCTGCGCACTTGCTTCGGCGACTAGGCTGCGTGCCGCGGTGGTGGCGGCCGCAACATCGGCCGATGCGGCGAGCGTCGCCAGCTCCGCCGTAACCGCTGCCAGTTCTGCGGCCAGGCGTGCGCCACGTCCCTCGGCCTCGGCGATCGTGTGTTCATGCTGCGCGCGGGCCGCAGTTGCCATGGCGTGCTGCTGCGTCAGGTCGGCGAGCACGGCTTCGCTGTCGCGAAGGGCAGCCTCAGCCGTAGCACGAGCCGAAGCCGCATGGGCCTGCCGCTCGGCCGACGCTGCGTCGAGCGCCATCAACCCGCGCTCCTCTTCGGCGAGCCGCGACAGGATCGCTGTGTTGTCGGCCACCATGCGCTCTTCGCGCCCGATGTCCTCGCCAAGTTGCGCCAGCCGCCGCTCGAGCTCGTCGAGCCGCGCCTTGATTCGGGCTTCCTCCTGATCCAGTGTCTCGCCTGCGAGCTTCAGTCGCTGGAGTGCGGCACCCGCCCGCGCCGCGACATCGCGCAGCTCCGGCAGCGCCGCCGAAGCCTCGGCCTGCACGCGAGCGGCGACTGCCTGCTCCTCGCCACGCGCCGTCGCCCCCGCGACCGCGTCTGCCAATTGGGTTTCTGCCTCGCCGAGCGCCGAAGTCGCCGCGCGCCAGCGAAGGTGCAACACGGTCGCCTCTGCCTTGCGGATCTCGCCGGTGAGGTTGCGGTAGCGGGTCGCCTGCCGCGCCTGCCGCTTCAGCGTGTCGACCTGCTGCTCGATCTCGGCGATAACGTCATCGACGCGCGCCAGATTCTGTTCCGCTGCCTTGAGGCGCAACTCGGCCTCGTGCCGGCGGTTATGCAGCCCGGCAATGCCGGCGGCTTCCTCGAGCAAGGCCCGACGATCCACCGGCTTCGCCGCGATCAGCTCGCCGATCTTGCCTTGTCCGACGATCGCGGGCGAGTGCGCGCCCGTGGACGCGTCCGCGAACAGAAGCTGCACATCGCGCGCCCGCACATCGCGTCCGTTGATACGATAGATCGAGCCCGCTTCGCGCTCGATGCGCCGCGTGATCTCGATCTGCTCGGCGTCGTTGAAGGCGACGGGCGCAGTACGGTCGCCGTTGTCGACCAGCAGCGAAACCTCGGCGGTATTGCGGGCAGGGCGGTTGAGGCTGCCCTGGAAGATGACGTCGTCCATGCCCGACGCGCGCATCGCCTTGTACGAGCTTTCGCCCATCACCCAGCGAAGCGCCTCGACGAGATTCGATTTGCCGCATCCGTTGGGGCCGACGACCCCTGTCAGCCCCGGCTCAATGACGAATTCGGTCGGCTCGACGAACGACTTGAAGCCGAGGACGCGTAGGCGCGTGAATTTCAAGCGGCAGCCCCTTTGGTCACATTGCCTGTGGCTGCCGCGCCGTCATCAGCCCTTGAACAGTGTGTCGAACGTCTCGATGGTCTGCTCACCGGCCAGCATCTTTCCGTTGACGAAGAACGTCGGCGTCGAACCGACGCCGAATTCCTTCGCCGCGCGGTCGTGCACGGCCGTCACTCCGTCCGCAAGCTGCTGATTCGTCAAGCACGCGTCGAAAGACTCCCGCGAGAATCCCGCCTGCTTCACAAGGTTGAACAGCGCCGTCTCGGGATCGTTCACGAACGCCCACTGATCCTGGTGGTCGAACATCAGGTCGACGAGCGGGAAGAAACGCTCCTTCGGCGCGCAGTGCGCCAGAACGATCGCCGCTGCCGCCAGCGGGTCGAGCGGGAAGTCGCGGAAGATGAAGTAGGCCTTGCCCGTGTCGATGTATTTCGACTTGAGCTGCGGGTAGACCTCGGCGTGGAAGCGCTGGCAGTGCGAGCAGGTCATCGACGCGTACTCGATGACGACGTTGGGCGCCTTCGGATCGCCGAGGGTCATGTCGCCGAGCGGGCCGGGCTGCATCAGTGCGCTGGCGTTGTTCGGTGTGGCCGCATTTGCCGCAGTCGCATCGAGAGCAACGGTGGTTTGCTGGCTCGTGAAGTACCAGATCGCCCCGGCGATGATGACGACAACCACGGCCGCGATGCCGAGCAGTGCGCGCGAATTCAACTTCACGGGATTACCTCAGGTTCAAGGGCCGCCACGATTTTCCAAAGGATTCTGCCGTAAGCCCGGTGAAGTGCCCAGTCAATGTGGCGTTACTGCGGGTCTGTGTCGCTATCGCCGGTCGCGCATGACGCCGCGGCCCAGCCGGCCGAGCGCCTCGCGCAGCCGGTCGTGCTCAACGCCGGCGACGGTGCTGGCGACCTTGGCCTCGGCCTCCGGAGCGAGCGGCCGAGCGCCGGGTTGGTGCGGCGCGGCGCGCCCAATCGGCGCCTGCACAATGCGAATATGTCCAACGGCGCCATAGCCGAGGAAGGCGTTGACGCGCTCCACGATCTGCGCGGCTTCGTGCTGGACGAACACCGCTCTCGGCCCGTCGACGCGAAGGACCAGCAGGGCGGGCGCGCCTTCCAGGTGTTCGCCCTTCGGCCAGACGATCTTCTCCGGCCGGGTGAACTCGGCGAAGCGTGGACCAACGATCTCCGCCCACGCGGCTATGAGATCCGTGGTGGCGAAGCCCCGCCGCTTGGTCACTGGATCGATGACCTTGCCGATGAGTTCGCCAAGCATGGTCGCGCCACGCCGGCGCGCCCTTTCGTCTAAATCCGCCATGGCCCTTTCTCGCATGTGCTGCGCTGCGGCGGGAAGGGTGGATAACTCCATACGGCATGAAGGAAGAAAACCATGAAATATCAGTATCTTACACCTGCATAGCGCTTCCTTGACACCCCCGGAACCCACAACTATTGTGCGCCGCGCTTTGGTTGGGCGGGGCGGATTCTCTAGGGTTTTCCCTCTTCAGGCGGAGCGTGCGGGATGAGCGGTCGGGACGGCAAGCCGGACGATCGCCCCGCGGGTCAATCGGCCGAAGAGCGTGCGCTTTCCGAACGGATGCGTGATCTCGAGCGCCGGCTTGACGAGAGTCACGCGGCACGCGAAGCGAATGAGCGCTCGCCGCTGGAGCCGCCGCGCCAGGGCTATGGTCTGGCGATGCGGTTGGGGGCCGATTTCGTCGCCGGCGTTGTCGTCGGCGCTGCGATCGGCTGGGGGGTCGATCGGCTGTTCGGCACGTCCCCCTGGGGTCTGATTGTGTTTCTGCTTCTGGGTTTCGCCGCCGGAATCCTGAGCGTGTTGCGGTCGGCGGGGTTGGTGACGCCGGGACCACAGGGGCCCGACAATCCGCCCGGCACAAAGGGGTAGCGGGAAGAAGCTTGGCCTACGATCCGATCCACCAGTTCCGCATCGAGCCCATCGTTCCGATTCACGTCGGCGGCTACGACTTCTCCTTCACCAACTCGTCGCTGTTCATGGTCCTCACCGTTCTGGGCGCCGCGGCATTTCTGCTCATCCCGACGCGCCCGAAGGCGACAGTCCCTGGGCGCTGGCAGTCCGCCGCCGAACTCGTCTACGAATTCGTCGAGAAAACGCTGAAGGATTCCGCGGGCAGCGCGGGGATGAAATTCTTCCCGTTCGTCTTCTCGCTGTTCATGTTCATCCTGGTGGCGAACCTGTGGGGCATGTTCCCCTATTTCTTCACCGTCACCTCGCACATCATCATCACCGCCGCTCTCGCGATCGCCGTTATCCTGACGGTCATCGTCTATGGCTTCGCCAAGAACGGGCTGCATTTCTTCAAGCTGTTCGTGCCGAGCGGCGTGCCCAAGGTCATCCTGCCGTTCATCGTCGTGATCGAGGTGCTGTCGTTCATCTCGCGGCCGATCAGCCTCTCGATCCGTCTGTTTGCGAACATGCTCGCCGGCCACATCACCCTGAAGGTGTTCGCCGGCTTCGTGACGCTGCTCGGCACCGCCGGTTTCCTCGCGCCGCTCGCGATCCTGCCGCTGCTCGGTACCGTGGCGCTCACCGCGCTGGAATTCCTGGTCGCGGCGCTGCAAGCCTACGTCTTCGCGATCCTCACCAGCCTCTACCTCAACGACGCCCTCCATCCGGGCCACTAATTCACCGCCAAACTGGAGCACTACGAATATGGAAGCGGAAGCAGCAAAGTTCCTCGGGGCCGGCATCGCCTGCATCGGCATGGGCACCGCGGGCATCGGCCTCGGCCACATCTTCGGCAACTATCTCGCCGGCGCCATCCGCAACCCGGCAGCCGCCGACGGCCAGTTCGGCCGCCTGATCTTCGGCTTCGCCGTGACCGAAGCTCTGGGCATCTTCTCGCTGCTCGTCGCTCTCATCCTGCTGTTCACCTGATCGCAGGGCAGGCGTAGCTGAGCGATGGCGACTGGCCAGATCATTGTCGCGGAAGCGACGGGTACCGTTCCGGCACCAGCCGACGCGGCGGCCGGCACAGCCGTGGAGCACCCGGCGGCGGAGCACGCGGTGTTCCCGCCGTTCGATTCCTCGACGTTCGCTTCGCAGCTCCTGTGGCTGGCGATCACCTTCGTCGCGCTCTACCTCCTGCTGGCCCGCGTGGTCATCCCTCGCATCGGCGGTATCCTCTCCGATCGTGCGGGCCGCATCGCCGGTGACATCGAGAAGGCGCAGAAGGCCAAGGCTCAGTCCGAGGCCGCTGTCGCCGCCTACGAGAAGGCGCTGGCGGCCGCGCGCTCCAACGCCGGCACGATCGCGGAAGCCGCGCGCAACGAGGCTAAGGAAGCCGCCGACAAGGAGCGCCGCGCCAGCGAGGCGGGCTTGGCGAAGAAGCTCGCCGCCGCCGAGCAGAACATTGCCGGCATCAAGCAGCGCGCGCTATCCGAGGTTGGCGCGATCGCCAGCGACACGACGGCGGCGATCGTCAAGGCGCTGATCGACATCGACGCGCCCAAGGGCGATGTCGATGCAGCCGTCGCCCAGTCGATGAAGACCGGAGGCTGAGGCGCATGGAATTCGACGCTCCGTTCTGGGCCCTCATCTCGCTGGTCCTGTTCTTCGCCGTCATCATCTACCTGAAAGTCCCCGGCACGCTCGCCTCGAGTCTGGACAAGCGAGCCGATACGATCCGGAACGAACTCGAGCAGGCGCAGAAGCTGCGCAGCGAAGCCGAGGCCCTGCTGGTGGAGTACCAGCGCAAGGCGAGGGCCGCCGAGGCCGAAGCCGGCCAGATCGTCGAGCAGGCGAAGCGGGAAGCCGCCGCACTCGCCACCGAAGCCCGCAAGCGGACGGATGAATACGTCGCCGGCCGCACGCGTCTTGCCGAAACCAAGATCGCGCAGGCCGAAGCCCAGGCAGTCCAGGAAGTCCGCGCGCTCTCTGCCGATGTCGCTATCGCGGCGGCAGAAAAGATCCTGACTGCCCGCCTCAAGGGCGAAGCGGCCGGTGCGCTGATCGCGAGATCGATCGGCGACGTCAAGACAAAGCTGAACTAGCCACACCTCGCGCCGTTCGGTGGGAACCGTGACCCGGCCGGCCGGGTTGTCGGTCCATGAAATCGGCTAGCGCTGATATTCTTTGGCGCGTCTGCAAGACAACGTTCGGGCAATGGGCGGCTCATCGTGGACCGCGCCTCGGCGCTGCGCTCGCCTACTACTCCGTCTTCTCGATGGGGCCGCTGCTCCTTCTGGTCGTTGCCGTGGCCGGTTTCTTCTTCGGCCAGGAGGCGGTCCGCGGCAGCCTCACCCGCCAGTTCGTGACCCTGCTTGGTCCTGGCGCCAGCAAGACTGTGGAAGGCATGCTGCGTGGCTCCACTCTCCATTCGACGGGCGTTGCCGCCGTACTCGGGCTGGTGCTGGTCGTCTTCGCCGCCGTTGGCGTGGTCGCTCAGCTCAAGGACGCGATGAACACGATCTGGAACGTTCGGGACCCGAAGCGGGTCGAGGTCGGCTGGTATCTACGCACCTACCTCGTTTCGCTGGCCGGTGTCCTCGTGCTGGGGCTGCTGCTGGTCGTCTCCCTTGTCTTCAGCGCGGCAGTTGACGCACTTGCGACCTGGGCCGGCGGGGCCGATACGGCCCTCGGGTGGACGGCGCTGAACTTCGTCATTTCCTTTGTCCTCCTGACCGCGTTATTCGCGATGCTGTTCAAGTGGTTTCCCGACACCAAAGTCGAATGGTGGGACGTTTGGCTGGGCGCCGCCTTCACCGCTCTGCTGTTCAACGTCGGCAAGCTGCTCATCGGCTGGTACGTCGCGTTCGGTAGCTTCGAAACCACCTACGGTGCCGCGGCCTCGATCGTGGTCCTCCTCATCTGGGTCTATTATTCCGCTCAGATCCTGTTGCTCGGCGCGGAGTTCACGCACGCTTTCGCCTCCGAGACGGGCTCGCGCAAACGGCAAGGCCCGGACAGCACGACGCCCCACAAGATCGATACGGAAGCGAAAGAAAAAGCGAAGGGCTAGATCGCAAGCAGCAGTTGCTGCTCGCGCACGGGCGCGAACGACTGCCGGTGCTGCGCGCACGGGCCATGTTCGCGCAGCGCCTCGAAATGCTCGGGCGTCGAGTAGCCCATGTGCCGCTCGAAGCCGTAATTGGGATACGCCCGGCCGACATTGCCCATCAGGCGGTCGCGCGTCACCTTGGCGACAATGGACGCCGCCGCGATCGACACCGACAGCGCATCACCGTCGACAATCGCCTGAGCCGGGCAGGGGAGGCCCGGCGGAAGCATGTTGCCATCGACCAGCACGTGATCGGCGCCGCACGACAGCCCCGCGATAGCTCGGCTCATCGCCCACAACGACGCACGCAAAATGTTCATCCGGTCGATGCGGGCTCGGCTCGCAACTGCCACCGACACGTGGCCCTTCGCCAGGATAGCCTCGAACAGCGCCTGCCGCTGCAAGGCAGTGAGCCGCTTGGAATCATCGAGTCCGTCGGGAAAGCCGCGCGTGAAGACAACCGCAGCGGTGACCACCGGACCCGCGAGGGGACCACGGCCCGCCTCGTCGACCCCAGCAACCAGACGCGCACCTTTTCGCCGCGCCCGTCGCTCATAGCGGTCGGTCGGGGGTTCCGGCGGTGGCGCCGCAGGCGAATCACTGTCTTCGGCCATGGCGGCAAGGGTGGCTGCCGCGTCGTCGTCAGGCAAGGCGCTACTCCCGCCGGCCGAGGATACCGGGGGTAGCCTCATAAATCGCATGCAGCCCGAAGCCGATGAAGATCAGGCCGGAGGCCCGTGCGATCCAGATGTCATAGCGGGCATAGAGCCGCCGCACCCATCCGGCGCCGACAAAGAGAATGACGATGATGTCGGCAACAATGAAGCCGACGCAAGCCGCACCGAGCAGGCCGGGGAACGCCGCCCATGTCAGCGTATCAGCGGCGCCCGACAATAGCGCCGTGAACATCGCGATCGCGACCGGGTAACCCTTCGGATTGGTCAATCCGAAGGCAAGGCCACGCAGCAGCGGCCGCTTCGGCTCAGCCACCAGCCGCCCCGCTGCGTCACGCTTCGCCCGCAGCGATGAGATGCCCAGCCAGCAGAGGTACAGGCCACACACGATACCCAGCGCATCGAAGAAGCCGCGCCCGATCGAATGGGCGCCGATGATGGCGACAAGCGACAGCGACGCCCACAGGATGTCGCCCGCGAAATGCCCGACCAGAAAGCCCGCCGCTGCCTGCCGCCCGCGGCTGGCACCGATGCCGAGCAAGGCCAGAAACGCCGGCCCCGGGATGATCGTGTAGGTGCCGCCGGCGATGGCAGCGGAAAGCAGCAGGGCGGGAGTCATCGACCGCGATCCTCAGAGGAAGGAACGCCAGCCAAAATGCCACGTAGAGCGGCCGTTGCAACCGGTCAGGCCGCCGCAGCCCTACCGAAAAGGTCGAGCTGATCTCCAGCCAGAACCGGCGGTACGAACAGATCCGTCCTCAGCCGCCGCCGTTCCGCGTTCAGGCCGAGCCGCTTCGCGGTCATCTCGAACCGCCGCCCGATCTGCCACGCGTAAGGACCCTTGCCGGTCATTCGCTCGCCCCATTTCGCGTCGTATTCCTTGCCGCCACGCATCTGCTTGATGATGGTGAGCACGTGCTTGGCCCGGTCGGGATACTCCCGCTCCAGGAACTCGTGGAACACGTCCTTCACCTCTAGCGGCAGGCGGAGCAGCACGTAGCCCGCCTCCTTCACGCCGGCTTCCTTGCCGGCCTCCAGGATGCGCTCCATCTCTGGCTCGTTGAGGGCAGGGATGATCGGCGCCACCATGATCGTGGTCGGGATACCTGCCTGCGACAGCAGACGCAAAGTCTCGAGCCGGCGGTCCGGCGTCGCCGCGCGCGGTTCCATCGCTCGCGCCAGCTTGCGATCGAGCGTCGTCACCGACAGCGCCACCTTCGCCAGCCCGCGTGCCGCCATGCGCGACAGAATATCGATGTCGCGCGTCACCAGCGCCGACTTGGTCACAATACCGACCGGATGGTTGGTGCGGTCGAGCACCTCGAGGATTTCCCGCATGATGCGGTACTTTCGCTCGATCGGTTGGTAGGGGTCGGTGTTCGTCCCGATCGCCATGGTCCGGCACTCGTAGCCGGGCCTGGCCAATTCCTTCTCAAGCAGCTTCGCCGCCGCAGGTTTCGCGAACAGTTTCGTCTCGAAGTCGAGCGCCGGTGACAGACCCATGTAGGCGTGCGTCGGCCTGGCAAAGCAGTACGTGCAGCCGTGTTCGCAGCCGCGATACGGGTTGATCGACCGGTCGAAGGAAATGTCCGGGGACTCGTTGGTCGTGATGATCTTGCGCGGCGTCTCTTCCTGCACCTCCGTCTTGAATGGCGGCAGCAGATCGAGCGAACCCCAGCCGTCGTCGACGGCGTGGCGTGTCTGCGGTTCAAAACGGCCGCTGCGATTGCTTTCTGCCCCGCGCCCGCGAATGCGCTCGGGATCGACCCTCACGCCGACGCCCTCGCCGCTGGGTTCCAGGTAGTCGCTGGTTCGTTGCGTTTCCATGAATGTATTCCTATCAGCCCAGCGAGAACAAAGCAAGAACATACCCGAGTGATTCCCAAGAAGCCTTGGGCGGCCTATATCGGCGGCATGATCACCGCGATCATCGAGACTCGGGACGACGAAGTCGGATTGGCCCACGCGCTCGCCGCGCTGGTGCCGGCTGCCACCGAAGGCATCGTGCGAGAGGTGGTGGTTATCGACCGCGGTTCAAGCGACGGCACGCTAACCGTCGCCGATACTGCCGGCTGCACGATCATCGAAGCTCGCAAGGTGGCAGGCGACCCTCTCCGCCGCGCAGCCGAAGCGGCGCGTGGCGACTGGTTGCTATTCCTTTCGCCATCTGCGTCGCTGCAGCCAGGCTGGCAGGGTGCCGCCATGGCGTTCATCGACGACGCGTTAGTGACAGGCACCGCACGCTCGCGCGTCGCACATTTGCGTCGCGGCGGGATCAGATCGGGCTGGTGGTCGCAACTGCTTGCACGCGTCTCGCGCGGCGACGGACACCTCGTCGCGAAGGCTGCTTATCTCGCGGCCGGCTCTAGCCCTTCTTCTTCGCTGTCTTCTTCAGCTTCGAGCGTTTCAGGTGCTCGTCGAGGCGCGGCATGATCTCGACGAAGTTGCACGGGTCCTGCCGGTAGTCGAACTGGCGGACGAGGATGCCGTCCCAGGCGTCCTTGCAGGCTCCTGTCGAGCCTGGCAGCACGAAGACAAATTTGCCCTTGGCTAGACCTGCAGTTGCACGGGACTGGATTGTAGAGGTGCCGATCTTCTCGTAGCTGATGCGATGGAAGATCGCGCTGAAGCCGTCCATCCGTTTCTCGAACAGCGGCTCGATCGCGTCCGGCGTCACGTCGCGGCCGGTGAAGCCGGTCCCGCCGGTGGTGATGATGACGTCGACGTCGTCATCCTTCAGCCATTTCTTCACCTGCTTGCGGATCTTGTTTTCGTCGTCGGTCGTGATCGCGCGCCCGGCGAGAACGTGTCCCGCTTCCTGGATGCGCTCCGCCAAGGTCGCACCTGAACGGTCGTCTTCCAGCGAGCGGGAGTCGGACACCGCGAGGACCGCAAAGCGTACCGGGACGAAAGGCTTGGGTGGAGGCGCGTCCGACATGGGGGTCTTACCGTTCCGTGGGGTTTCCTCGACCCTAGCAGAACCCGCTCCGTCCCTCACGCGGGACAACCGCGACCTATGCGCCGCGGGTCATCGCCGCCGTCACAAACCACCCCGGCCGCGCCTGCCGCAACCGGTCCGCGGCGCGTTCGGCCGCTTCGAGGGTGACGAAGATACCGAAGGCCGCCGCACCGGATCCGGACATCCGTGCGAACAGACAGTCGGGGTCCCGCTTCAGCGCGCGTACTGCAGAGCCCGCCGCCTTGTTGACCGCCACGGCGGGCTCGGCGAGATCGTTCCGCGCCTGGCGCAGCCAGAAGATCACTTCCAACAACGATGCGAACTTGGTCGGCAGCGACGGTAGTGGCGTGCGATCGCCAGCCGGCAGCGCGGCGAATACGTCGCGTGTTGCCACTGCCACGCCAGGGTGGGCGATCACGATCGGCAGCGGCGGTATGCCGGTAACCGGGGTGAGTTGCTCCCCGATCCCACGCGCCACGAGCGGGCGCGAGGCGAGGCACATCACGACATCCGCGCCGAGATGAACGCCGATCCGGTTCAACTCCGGCTCCGTCAGCCCTAAGCCCCATTCGCGGTCGAGCAGCCGCATCGTGGCGGCCGCGTCGGCGGAACCACCGCCGAGGCCGGCCGCAATGGGGATACGTTTGGTCAGTGTCAGCCGTGCGGGCTGCGGCGGACGTTTGCCGGCAACGCGCAGCAGCTCCGCCGCCGCGCGAATGGCAAGGTTCTGCCCGGGCGGCGTCCCTTCAGTCAGGTTGCCCGCGAACGGCCCACGCACGGAAAGATGCATTCTTCCGTCTTCGGAAGGCGCCGCACTCACGACATCGGCGTAGTCGGCGAAGACGACCAGCGTTTCGATCTGGTGATAGCCGTCGGTTCGCCGGCCAAGTACGTGGAGGGCCAGATTTATCTTGGCGAATGCGAGTTCGCTGCGCGGCGCATCCCCGCCGACGGCCTCCTCGACTGCGCGAACCAGCGGATCCAAGCCGCCTTCAGTTCACGCTGTCGGGCATGTCCAGCGTCATGCCCGGATAGATCTTGTCGGGATCGCGGCCGATGCGGTCGCGGTTGGCTTCGATCAGCCGGATGTATTGCTCGCCATCGCCGAACACCCGCGTCGCAATGGTCCACAGGCTGTCGCCTTTGCCTACCTGGATCGGCGTGCCGCTCGGGCCTACCGGCTCGGTCGCCGCAGCGCCGTCCAGTCCATGCTCGAGCTTGTGCAGGATCTTCGGCAGGTCCTCCTTCTCCGGCTCCGAGTCCCGCGCATGCGCCCACTGGAAATATGCCTCGCGCTTGCGACCGACGGACCAATAGACGTCGCCGAGGTGATCGTTGATCGTCGCGTCGCCGCCCTTGAGTTCGATCGCGCTTTCCAGCGTGGTCACCGCCTCGCCGTCGCGCTTCAGCCGGTGATAGGCCCAGCCCAGGCTGTCGACGATGTAACCGTCGTTGGGAGAGAGCGACACCGCCTTTTTGATCATGTCGAGCGCCTCGTCGAGGTTCTCGCCGCGATCGACCCACGAATAGCCGAGATAGTTCAAAACCTGCGGCTGGTCCGGGTTGAGTTTGAGCGCCTGCTTGAAGTCCGCCTCGGCCTCTGGCCAACGCTTGGAGCGTTCGAGCGCGACACCGCGGTAGTAGAAGATGCGCCAGTCCGCCTTGTCGGGTTCGCCGATGGCCGCGATCCCGCGGCTATAAGCGGCCGCTGCGTCGGCATAGCGATCGCTGGCGCGATAGATGTTGCCGAGTTCGATCGCCGCCTCGATGTCCTTCGGATCGCTCGCCAGCACGCGCTCGATGAGCTTGGCGCCCTCGTCCGGCTTGTCGAGCGAAGCCAGGCATGACGCGGTCTGAATGTCGGCGTTGCGGCGGATCGGCGCGGATCGCGGCACCTTATCGTAGAGCGGGATCGCATCCTGGCAGCGGTCGATCGACTGAAACACATCGCCGATGGCTTCCACGGCCAACGAGTCACGGGCGTCGAGATAGGCGGAGAGGCGCAGGTACGCGGCCGGTAGTTCGGGACCGTCATCGACGCCGATTGCCGCGCCGAGGCCATAGAGTGCCTCGGCGGCGCCGGCATTGGCGGTCGTGGCGAGCGGCGGCAGGTCCTTTCCGTCCTTCAGGTCGGCCAGGATGTACCGCAGTTCCGGGTGCCGCGGATCTTCGCCACCGTAAGCCGTGAGCGCGCGGATCGCCTCGTCGCGCTGGCCCGCACGCGACAGGATACGTGCATACGCGACGACGATGCGCAGCGCGCTGCCATCGTCGCCATAGGCCGACTTTATCGCATTGACCGCATCGCTGGTGCGGCCGGCGGCATCAAGAATCAGCGCCGTGTGGAAATCCTTGAAGACCTTGTACCACTCGGGCCCGCTGAGTGCGTCGATCGTCTTCACCGCGTCGTCGACCTTGCCATTGCCGAACTCGATCCACGCCGTGACGAGGCCACTGGTGATCGTGGCCAGTTCCGCCGGTGCGGTCTTCGCGATGACGTCAGCCGCCTCGGCACTCTTGCCCTGTTTCAGCGCGCGCGCCGCCAGTGCCAACCGGGCACCAGGGTTGGTCGGATCGATTTCCACCAGCCGCTCGGCGATGTGGAAGGCTTCGTCCATGTCGTCGTTCGCAAGCGACAGGAGCAGGAGGCGGTCGCTGAGCGAGGGGTTGTCGGGATCGGCGCGGAGCGCCGCGGTATAAAACTTCACCGCAGAACCGATGTCGCGCGCGCCTTCCGCGCTGCGGCCGGCGAGGTAACTGCCCGAAAACGTCGGCGGCAAGTCAATGGCGGCCAGCGCGACGCCGGGCATGAGCACAGCCGCGGTTGCCAGAGTGAGGCGCAGACGATGCGAAATGCGCATGGGAACCTTCCCAACTTTCGCCGAGACGAACTGTGGTGAGACTGGCGGACAGGATGGCGTTTTTAAGCCCCCCTCGCAAGCCCGGCGCAAGTCGTCCTAGCTGACCCGGGCGATGCAGAAATCGACGGCTTCCAGAAGCGCGGCCTTTTGCGCCGACTCGGGGAAGGGGGCGAGCGCGTCGCGCGCGACCGAACCAAAATGCCGCGCCCGTTCGATGGTGTCGTCGATGGCCCGCTGGCTGCGGATAAGCCGAATGGCGCGTTCCAGGTCGCCATCCTCGATGGCGCCATCCTCCAGCACCTTCTTCCAGAAGGCGCGATCGCTGTCGGTCCCTCGGCGATAGGAAAGCACGACGGGGAGTGTGATCTTCCCCTCGCGGAAGTCGTCGCCGACCCGTTTCCCGAGTTCCGATGAGGAGCCGCCGTAGTCGAGCGCATCGTCGACGAGCTGGAACGCCAGCCCGAGGTTCGTGCCGTAGGAACGGAACGCTGCCCGCTCGGCGCGCCCTTTCCCGGCGAGCACCGGTCCAACCTCGGCCGCCGCCGAGAACAGCGCGGCCGTTTTGGCGTTGATGACGGCGAGATACTCGTCCTCGGTCGTGGCCGTGTTCTTCGCCGCGCCGAGCTGCATCACCTCACCCTCGGCGATGATCGAGGCGGCGTTGGAGAGAATGTCGAGCGCCTCGAGCGACCCGACCTCCACCATCATCTTGAATGCCTGGCCGAGCAGAAAATCGCCGACCAGGACCGAAGCCTGGTTGCCCCACACCATGCGGGCCGCGGCCTTGCCACGACGCAGGTCGCTCTCGTCGACGACATCGTCGTGGAGCAGGGTGGCGGTGTGCATGAACTCCACCGCGGCGGCGAGCTTGACCCGCCCGTCGCCTTCGTGCCCGCACATCGCCGCCGCCGCCAATGTCAGCATCGGCCGCAGGCGCTTGCCGCCGGAATCGATCAGATGACGGGCGATCTCCGGAATGAGTTCCACGTTCGAGCCGGCCCGCTCGAGGATGATCCCGTTGACCTGCTCCATGGGCGCGCGCGTCAACTTGACCAACGGCTCGATGCTGGCCTGCGACCGCCGCTTGCCTTCTTCCAGCGGGACAACGACACCCACGGCACACACTCCGGTTGTTCACATGGAACATTAGGGACCCGCCGCCCCGCCGACAAGACGACGCAAATTGCACCTGTCCTCTCAACATCGTACGACAGGCCGATGGAAGAGCTTATCCGCACCAACGACCTGGTTCTCATCTCGTTCGTCGAGGCGTTGCTTCGGGATGCCGGCATCGAGCCTTGGGTGGCCGACCAGAACATGAGCGTCATCGAGGGCTCGCTTGGCGTCCTTCAACGCCGCGTGATGGTTCCCGCCGATGACATCGCGCAGGCGCGCCGGGTCCTCACCGATGCAGGGATTGGGGCTGAGCTGTCCAAACCGATGGAAAAGCGGTGACCGAAGCGGCCAGCCGCTTCGACGCCTTTCTCAACGGGCGAATCCAGGTCATCCAGCCCGACGGTCACCACCATGCCGGCCTGGAGGCGATGTTGCTTTCGGCCTCCGTGCCGGGCGACTTCACCGGCACCGTCGTGGATCTTGGCGCGGGCGTCGGCGTCGCGGGAATGGCGATCGCAGCGCGTGCGCCGGGCGCGCGGGTGACTTTGGTCGAACGCGATCCGGTGACGATCGAGGCCGCCCGCTCCTCATTGGCGCATCTTGCCAACGCCGCCTTCGCGCCTCGCGTTACGATCGTGGCGGCCGACATCACCGCGCCTGAAGCGCAGCGCGTTTCGGCCGGCCTGGGCCGAGAATTCGCGGACGCCGTTGTTACCAATCCGCCATTCTACGACGCCTCCGGCGGCACGCAGTCGCCGGTCGCGGAGCTGCGCGGTGCCCACGTGTTGGAGGAGGGCGACCTCGAAACCTGGGTGCGCACTGCGGCTTCAATCCTGAAGCCGGGCGGCCGCCTCATCGTCATCTTCAGGGCCGATGGCCTCAGCCAACTGTTTGGACCACTCGCTGGCCGCTTCGGTGGCATCACGATCCTGCCGGTCCATCCACGCGCCGATCATCCGGCCCGCCGCATTCTGATCGCTGCCGAGAAGGGGAGCCGCGCGCCGGAACGCCTGCTGCCCGGCCTCGCGCTCCACGTAGCCGTGGGCAACGGTTATCTGCAGCCGATTGAGCGAATCCTCCGCGAAGGTGCATCGCTCGCAGAGGTTTACCCGGCTTGGCGCTGACGCGTGGCCTCCCGCCCGCGCCATTCTGCCCCTCCACTAGCCGCTTCGTTCTGCTATATCCCCGCCGCGACAAGAGGGGAGCCGCCGCATGGACCAGCCGACTCGCGTGCAGAAACCGAAACGCCGCAGCAAGACGCCGCCAGTTAGGCACATCACCATTTCGCCAGATGCCGCAAAGGCTTACGAGAAGCTGGTGAAGGATCGGGACGACAAGCAGCGCGACTACGGCCGCCATCTGAGCGCCGACAACAAGCCGCGGTAACCACGTTGGCCCGCGAACTCCGCCCCACGAAGTCGTTTCAGGATCTGATCCTGACGCTCCAGCAATTCTGGGCGGAGCAGGGGTGTGTCATTCTTCAGCCGTACGACGTCGAGATGGGCGCCGGCACCTTCCATCCCGCCACGACGCTGCGCTCGCTGGGACCAAAGCCCTGGCGCGCCGCGTACGTGCAGCCGTCCCGCCGTCCGAAAGACGGACGCTACGGCGAGAACCCCAATCGGCTGCAGCACTACTACCAGTTCCAGGTGATCATTAAGCCGTCTCCGCCCGACCTGCAGGATCTCTATCTCGCATCGCTGAGGGCCATCGGCCTCGACATGGCGCTGCACGACGTACGCTTCGTCGAGGACGATTGGGAAAGCCCGACGCTGGGCGCGTGGGGCCTCGGCTGGGAGTGCTGGTGCGACGGCATGGAGGTCAGCCAGTTCACCTACTTCCAGCAGGTGGCCGGCCAGGAGTGCGCGCCGGTTTCCGGCGAGCTGACCTACGGTCTCGAACGCCTCGCGATGTACGTGCAGGGCGTCGACAACGTGTACGACCTCAATTTCAACGGCGGCGGCAACGACAAAGTCACCTACGGCGACATCTTCCTGCAGGCTGAGCAGGAATATTCACGGCACAATTTCGAATACGCCGACACCGAGATGCTCTTCGACCTGTTCAAGAAGGCGGAAGGCGCCTGCCGCAAATACCTAACCGATGGAAAAAGAGATGACCGCCATCTGATGGTGTTGCCCGCCTATGACCAGTGCATCAAGGCGAGCCACGCCTTCAACCTGCTCGATGCGCGGGGCGTCATCGCCGTCACTGAGCGGCAGAGTTATATCCTCCGCGTCCGTGAACTGGCGAAGGCTTGTGGCGACGCGTGGCTGCACACGGCCGGCGGCGGCGCCTGAAGATGGCCCTGCGGTCGAAGAAGAAGCCGCCGGCGAAATCTGCGCCCAGGAAGCGTCCAGCGATCGAGCGCATCGCCACCGAGCATCGCATTGCCGTGACCGGCGTAGCGCTGGCTGTGAGCTACGGCCGCGACCGCACCGAGCGGATGGAGTTGCGTGGGACCGCGACGCTGAATGCCAACGCCGCCGGCGGCGGGATCCGCACCACAGGCCACGTCGCCCTTTCCCTCAAGAAAGGCGCCAAGATCGCCAATCGGGTCAGCTACGCTCCTGCCTCGCTGAACCGCAACCTGACGATCGCCCTCTACGTCGATGAAGCCGATCTCGCTCTGCTGCGGGAAGTGTTCGTGACCGGTACCGGGCCGGAATCCGCCGACCCGAGCCTCGTGTTTTGGGCCCGCACGGTGAAACCGCTGGATGCTGGAGAAACCAGCACCGAACCGGTCACCGAATTCGGCTTCCGCCTCGATTTCTCACCCGGAAGCTAACGCGACCTTAACTGCGAATCTCTAGCGGTAGGGGCCATGTCTCTCGACACGGCCGCGTATTCCGGCGCTCTGCCGGTTCCGTCGCTCCACAGGATCGCGCGCGCAATCCTCCCGCTCGCCCTGATCCTGATTTGGACCGCGGCGGTGCGACTGCCGTTTTACGTCCAGACCGACAAGGACGAATTTTTCTTCTCCGTCATCGCCAGCGAGTGGCTGCGCGGCGGGCTTCCTTACGTCGCCACGTTCGACATCAAGCCGCCGGGACTCTTCCTGCTGTTCGCTGTTGCGCAGTCGCTGTTCGGCGCCTCGCAGGCGACGATCAAGGGGATGGAGATTGTCGCCGTCGCAACCGCAACGTGGGCTCTCTACGCCATGTTGCGCGCCTCGGGCGTGCCGCGCGTCGCCCTTTGGGTCGCGATTCTCTATCCCGTCTACACGCTGACGCTCGCCGGTACGGTGACCGCGGCGATGATCCTCCAGCTTCCGTTCCTGGTAGTCGCTTTCGCGGCGGCCATGGTCGCCATTCGCGACACTGGAACGGCGGGCCAGCGCCTCGCCGGCGCGTTAGTCGCCGGTCTCGCCGTGGGATTCGCGGGGACCATCAAGCAGACCGCGGTCTTTGAGGCCGCTGCCATCTTCGTGCTGCTGCTTATCTTCGCCGATCGCCGTCGCTTGTGGGCGTTGTGCGCCACCTTCGTCGTTGGGGCAGCGCTGCCAGTACTGAGTTTTGCCGCATACTTCGCCGCGATGGGGCATCTCAATGAGATGGTGCAGGCGGTCGTCGTGCTCGCGATGCAGCGAACCGCGCCTGATGTCCTTGCCGCCTACGGCGCAGACAAGCAGGGCTTCTTCACTCCGCTCGGTGTGATCGCCAATACAGCGCAATGCTCGCTGCCGCTGCTGTTCCTGTGGGGCGGCGCGATCTTCGTCGTCCTGCGTCGGGAAAGGGTGCGCCAGACGGTTCCCGATCGCGTCCTGGTGACCGCCGGCCTCTGGCTCGCCGCATCGCTCGCCGGCGTCATGGCTGGCTACGTACTGTGCAGCTACTACGTTCTCGCCACCATACCGCCGCTCCTCATCCTTGCCGGCGCATTTTTCTGTCACGGTATCGACGTATCCGAGCGCAAACACGGCGCCGCGTTCGCGCTCTCGATCGTTTCTGCCGCCGCAGCCATGCTGTACATCGATCATCGCTACCTGTTCACGCCCGACGCGTTCCTGGCCGGTGACTTCGACGCCACGCGGCGCGTTTCCGCCAGCATCGCGTCTCTCCATCCCGCGCCCGACGATCGGCTGCTCGTGCTCAATCGCGGCCTCAGCGTGTATGTCGAGACCGGCCTGCTGCCGCCGTCGCCGTACTTCCATCCGACACAGCTTCTCGGTGTCTTCCACACGCCGTCACCCGATCCGTTGGGCGCGTCGCTCGAGGCCAATCCGCGTTTCATCGTGATCGCCGATGCGAACACCTGGCACATCACGGAACAACGCGCGCGCATTGATCGCGCGCTGGCCTATGTCGCCGCGAATTACCGGCAAGTCGATGTGATCACCGGCGCCAAGGACAGCTTCACTCTCTACCAATACGCTGGCGAGGCTGCCGCGTGGCGCTGACCGATGTCAGGGCAGCGCGCAACGTCGATAGCCGCGCGACCCGGCGCGCGTGGCTCAAGCCGGCTTTCGCAGCTGCACTGCCGTTCCTGGCGATTCTCATCTGGAGCGCCGCCGTCCGGCTGCCGTTCGCGGGCTTTGCCGAGGACGACGAATTTCTCTTCGCCGTGGTTGCGCGCGAGTGGCTGCACGGCGGGCTGCCATACGTCACCGCCTTCGACATCAAGCCACCGGGCATCTTCTTCATCTACGCGATCGTCCAGGCGATCTTCGGCGCGTCGCACGCAGTGTTCAAAGGGCTGGAGATTGTCGCCACCGCCGGCGGCGCCGCTGTGCTGTTCCTCATGCTCCGGCGCATCGGTCGCGGCCGTCTCGCGCTGTGGGGAGCGGTGCTCTACCCGGTGTACACGCTGGCCTTCGAAGGCACTTCGGCGGTCAACATGCTGCTCCAGTTGCCGTTCGTGATCGCGACATTTGCCGCGGTCTTCAGTGCCACCGGCGACGAAGTCGCAAACCGCGACCGCCTGAGCCGCGCGTTTCTCGCGGGTCTCGCGATCGGCTCTGCCGGAATGATCAAGCAGACGGCCGTCTTTGAGGCGACGGCAGCGCTTCTCGTTCTGGCATTCTGCGCACCGCAAGTGACCCGCCTTCGGGTGGTAGCGCTGTACGTCATTGGCGCGGCACTGCCGGCCCTGGCGTTCTCGGCATACTTCCTCGCCGTCGGCCATTTCCGCGAGATGTTCGATGCGACCGTCGTGCTGGCGTTGCATCGCGTCGATCCCGGCGTGCTCGCGGCGTACGGTCCGCTCGCCGGGCAACTGACGGTGCCGGGTGCGATCTTCAGCACGATCCGGCAATCCACGGAGGTAGTTTTCCTCTGGGGTACCGCGATCTTCGCTCTGGTGCGCGTCGCTGAGATCGGCCGCATCGTCCCGGTCCGTTTGCTGGTCCTGGCGGTGACGTGGCTGGCGTTTGCGCTGGCGAGCGTCGTGTTCAGTCGCGCGCTCGCCAGCTACTATCTGCTGGCGACGATACCCCCGCTTCTTATCTTATCCGGAGCCTTCTTCTGCTACGGCTTCAGCGCCGTGCGCATCGATCGCCCTGCGACGCTCATCGCCCCGATGCTGCTCGCGATCGCCACCCTGTTGGGGGTGGAGCGCGGCAAGCTGTTCCACGTCGATCCGTGGATCTACGACGGCCAGCTCGTCGCCCGCACCACCGAAGCAATCCGGACGCTCGGTCCCGCACCCGACGACCGCCTGCTGGTCCTGACCCGCGGCCTGCCGCTCTACGTGACGACGGGCCTGCGCCCGCCGACCCCGTATTTCCACGGCACGCATCTGATGACTGTTTTCCCGACGCCGGTGGATAATCCGCTCGCCGTCTCGCTGGCCGCAAACCCCCGCTTCATCGTCCTCGCCAATCCCGAGCGGCTGTTGAACGCCGGCTCGCCGCAACGCCAACGTCAGGCGCTGGACTATCTCGCCGCGCATTACCGCGTGGCGGCGGTCGAAAACGGCCAGGTCGATACTTACTCGGTCTACGAATTCGTCCGCTGAGCCGGGTAGGCAGGGCGCGGTTCTGTGCTAGAAAGCGCGCGATTTTTACCGGCCCGGTAACGGCATGCCCGACCTTCTGCTCGAACTTTTCTCCGAGGAAATCCCCGCGCGCATGCAGCGGAAGGCTGCGGCCGATCTCCAGAAGCTGGTGACGGATGCGCTGGTCGAGGCGGGACTGGTCTACGAGGGCGCCAAGGCGTTTGCTACGCCACGCCGTCTGGCGCTGACGGTCCATGGCCTGCCGGCGCATTCGCCCGACCAGAAGGAAGAGACCAAAGGTCCGCCTGTCGGCGCGCCCGATGCTGCCATCCAGGGTTTCCTGCGCAAGACCGGCCTCGCGTCCATCGACCAGGCCAAGATTCAAAACGACAAGAAGAAGGGCGACTTCTACGTCGCGGTCGTCGAGAAGCACGGGCGCGCCGCCGAAGACGTCATCGCCGATGTCGTGCCGAAGATCGTGCGGAGCTTTCCCTGGCCGAAGTCGATGCGCTGGGGCGCGGCATCGGCGGAGGCGGGGAGCCTGACATGGGTGCGGCCGCTGCATTCCATCGTGTGCATGTTCGGGCCGGAGACCTCTGAGACCGCGGTGGTTGATTTCGAGGTCGGTGGCATCCGCTCTGGCAACATGACGCGTGGCCACCGTTTCCTCGCGCCGGCACCGTTCGCCGTGCGGCGTTTCGACGACTACCTGTCCAATCTCGAGAAGGCACGCGTCGTTCTCGACGCCGACCGGCGCAAGCAGATGATCCTCGCAGACGCGCGCGACCGCGCGCTCGCCGCCGGGCTGGAGCTGGTCGAGGATGAAGCGCTGCTCGAGGAAGTCGCCGGGCTGGTCGAATGGCCCGTCGTGCTGATGGGCACCTTTGATGCGGCGTTCCTCGAGATCCCGCCGGAGGTCATCCGCACCACGATCCGTGCCAACCAGAAATGCTTCGTGCTGCGTCATGCGAACGGAACGCTGGCGAACCGCTTCATAATGGTCGCCAACATCGAGGCGAGCGACGGCGGCGCCGCGATCGTCGCTGGCAACGAGCGCGTCATCCGCGCCCGCCTCTCCGATGCGCGCTACTTCTGGGAGACCGACCTCAAGACGAAGCTCGAGGATCGCCTACCAAAGCTGGACGCGATCGTGTTTCACGAGAAGCTGGGAACGCAGGGCGAGCGCGTGCAGCGCATCGCTGCGCTGGCGAAGGAAATCGCCCCGTTGGTCGGCGCCGATCCCGCCAAAGCCGAGCGCGCCGCGCGTCTCGCCAAGGCTGATCTTGTCTCCGAGATGGTCGGCGAGTTCCCCGAGCTACAGGGCCTGATGGGCCGCTACTACGCCGAGCGCCAGGGCGAGGATGCGTCAGTCGCGACCGCGATCGAGGATCACTACAAGCCACTAGGCCCCAACGACCGGGTGCCGACCGATCCGGTCGCCATCGCCGTGGCGCTGGCCGACAAGCTCGACACGCTGGTCGGGTTCTGGGCGATCGACGAGAAGCCAACGGGGAGCAAGGACCCGTATGCGCTGCGGAGGGCCGCGCTTGGGGTGATCCGGATCGTTTCAGACAACAATCTTCGCCTGCGGCTGGCCGGCGTGGGTGCGACGGCGGACCTCCTCTCCTTCTTTGCCGACCGCCTGAAAGTCCAACTCCGCGAACAGGGCGCGCGTCACGATCTGGTCGATGCGGTGTTCGCGCTCGGTAACCAGGACGACCTGCTGCTGATCGTCCGCCGCGTCGAAGCGCTGGGCAGATTCCTCGACACCGACGACGGCAAGAATCTCCTCGCCGGATACAAACGCGCGGCGAATATCCTGCGCGACGAGGAGAAGAAATCCGGCGAGACCTATTCCGGCGCGGTCGATGCCGCGAAGCTGACCGAACCTGAAGAGAAGGCGCTGAACGCTGCCCTCGACGTCGCGGTGCCGGCTGCGACGGCAGCGGTGGCGAAGGAAGACTTCGCCGCTGCGATGTCGGCGCTGGCGCGGCTCCGCGCGCCGGTCGATGCCTTTTTCGACAAGGTGCGCGTCAACGCGGACGACCCAGGCGTGCGCGCCAACCGCCTCAGGTTGTTAAATCGCCTGCGCGAGGCAACTCAGGCCGTTGCGGACTTCTCAAAGATCGCCGGCTAGGCTACGCACGGCGTGCCGGCGTTCGCCGGAGTCGCTCACATATTCTCGAGGATGAAAATGACTCGCCGTTTCGGGCTCGCGCTCGGCGCCTGCGCGATCTTTGCTGCCGTTTCGCCTGCCTTTGCGCTCGATCCCCCCACCCATGTGAGGCTGTTCCACTACGCCGACGGCGACGTCATGATCGGATACGTCGACTTCAAAAGCCTCGACCGCAGCGACCCGATCATGCTGAGCGGCTGGACCTATTCCGTCTACACGCCGCCGAAGCCGATCGACGGACTTGAGAAGCCGATCGGTTCGTACTGGGAAAAATTCGACGCCGATTGCGGCACCTACTCGATCATCAGCCACGGCATCGTTGGGCTGACGCCGGACGACGCGGTCATTTTCGAGTCGCCCGACGATCAAGCAGCCGAGCGGCGCGATGTCGCGCCGGGCACGTTCGAGGACGCGTTGCTGAAGCTGATCTGCAGCGGCAAGGAACCCAAGGACGCGAATCCGTTTGCGACTGCGGCCGAGGCCGAACGCGTCGTCCGCGTCACGGAGGAAATGGACAAGGCGATGGACGGTGTCGAGGAGGAGTTCGGCAACGGCCTCGGCGGAGCCGACGACGAGAACCCGTTTGCAGGCGTGTTCGGAAACGACAACGACGCGGCACCTCCGAAATAGGAGGCACCGCGTCGCCGGAAGCCGATAGGGCGTCGATCAGAACCAGTAAGGCGTCGCGCCGTAATATTCGTAGATGTCCGACATCCGCTCGCCGAGATCGAAGTTCTCGTCATTCATGAACTTCGGCGCATCCTTGAGCTGCTCGTCGGACACGTTCACCTCGTAGCCGCCGAGCTTTGGATTGTAGCTCAGCAGCGACCACGGCAGCGGATAGGACTCCTGGCCAAGGCCGAGGAATCCGCCAAAATTCATGACCGCGTAGGCCGCCTGACCGCTGCGTTTGTCGATCATGATGCGCACGACATGGCCGATTTTCTTGCCGTCGGAACGGTAGACGCCGGTGCCTTGCACACGGTCGCTGCCGATCAGGTCGTGCGGTTTCTCTTCGCGCATGGCGATGCTGTCCAAGGGGGCTTCGCTGACGCTCATCGGACTTCTCCTGTTTTAGCAGGGAATAGGCGCCCCATGAAAGACGTAGGGCGCCGGATCACGGGTAAAGGGAACGCGCAAGGCAGGCTCGGCGTTCCATGGCGTTGCATAATCGCTGGGCAACTATGAGTCGCGCTTCTCGCGACGATACGGAGGCAATGCCTATGATGAATCTCGGAGTCGTGACGATCCAGCCGATCGTTGCGTTGATCGCCGGTGTGCTGATCCTGCTGGCGCCGCGCCTGCTCAACTATATCGTCGCGATTTATCTGATCCTGTTCGGCATTCTCGGACTGTGGCCGAACCTGTTTGGCGGCGGCACGCCCGCCTAGCCGATCTCCACCGCAAGACGTCCGCGCACCTTGCCCGCCACGATGTCGTGGGCGGCGGGGATAAGTGCGCCGAAACCAATGGTGGTCGTCATCGCGGCAAGCCTGGCGCGGTCGAGATCCGCCGCCAGGCGCCGCCAGGCCGCGAGGCGCTGCGCTTTTGGTGCCCGCACGGACTCGATACCCGTCAGCGTCACGCCGCGCAGAATGAATGGCGCGACAGAGGTCGCGAGTTCCATGCCACCGGCGTTGCCGCACGCCGCTACCGCGCCCCAGCCGCGGGTCTGCGCGAGCACGTTGGCCAGCACGACGCCACCGACCGCATCGATGCCACCCGCCCAGCGTTCCTTCGCCAGCGGCTTCGGTGGCTGGCTGAGTTCCGCGCGGTCCACGATCGTCGTCGCGCCAAGTCCGCGCAGATAGTCCGCCTCGTGCTGCCGCCCGGTCACGGCTTCGACCGTGTAGCCGAGCCTCGCGAGCAGCGTCACGGCCATCGAGCCGAGGCCGCCCGCCGCGCCGGTGACGACGATGGGGCCCGAGCTGGGCGTTACGCCGTGCGCTTCCAGCGCGATCACCGCAAGCATTGCGGTGTACCCGGCGGTGCCGATCGCCATCGCCTGCGCTCCCGTCAGGCCCGAGGGCAGGGGTACGAGCCAGTCGCCGGATAGACGCGCCATCTGGCTGTAGGCTCCATAGTGCACCTCGCCGACGCCCCAGCCATTGAGCACCACGCGGTCGCCCGCTTTCCAATCCGGGTGGGAGGAGGCCGTCACGGTTCCGGCGAGATCGACGCCCGGGATCATGGGGAAGCGCCGCACCACCGGCATCTTGCCGGTGATCGCCAGCCCATCCTTGTAGTTCACCGTCGTGTGCTCGACGCGAACGTCGACATCGCCTGGCATGAGGTCAGCAGGCGTCAAGGTGGCAACGTTGACGCTCTGCGCCTTCGTCGCCTCGTCACGGGTGATGAGCAGGGCTTTGAACTGATCCATACGCGCTTATAACGCGCGAGGCGGCGATTAGTAGCCGGCCGCCACTGCCGGCGCTGGCTCGCCTCGCCTCACGCCCACCTCGCGGATCGGCAGATGCACCACGGCCGCGAACAAGCCGAGCGCCACAGACAGCCACCACACCACGTCATACGATCCGGTCTTGTCGTACAGGTAGCCACCGAGCCAGACGCCAAAAAACGATCCGACCTGATGCGAGAAAAAGACGAAGCCGAAGAGAGTCGCGAGATAGCGTGTGCCGAACATCACCGCGACGAGCTGCTGCGTCGGCGGCACGGTGGACAGCCAGAAGAAGCCCATCACCGCCGAGAAGATCAGCACCGAGGGCACGCTTGGCGGCAGCAGCACGAAGATCGCAATCGCCAGCGCGCGCAGCGTGTAGAGCGCCGACAGGATGTACCGCTTTGGCATCCGGCCCGACAGCACGCCGGATGTGATCGATCCGAATATGTTGAACAGTCCGATCAGCGCCAGCGCGAAACCGCCGGTCTGCGCCGGGATGCCGATGTCGGCCAGATAAGGCGGCAGGTGCACAGTGATAAATGCGATCTGGAATCCGCAAACGAAGAAGCCCGCGACCAGCAGGCGGTATGAACCGTGACCGAAGGCCTCGCGGAGCGCTTCTCCGACCGACTGATCGCGCTCACCGGCGCGCGTAGCGGCTGCCGCCGGCTTGCCGCGGATGGCGTATGAAAGCAGCGGCACCGCCAGTACCGTCGCCGCAATGAGCAGCAGAGCGGTGTGCCAGCCGTATGCGCTGATGAAGCCTTGGCCGAGCGGCGCGAAGATGAACTGGCCGACTGAGCCCGCCGCCGTCCCAACGCCGTAGCCGAGGGTGCGCATCTCTGGAGGCAGCAGCCGGGCGAACGCCGCCAACACCAGCAGGAAGGCCGAGCCGGCGATGCCGAGGCCGACCAGCACGCCTCCGGTGAGCAGCAACACGTTGCCGTCCGTGGTGTACGCCATGAGCGCGAGCCCGACCGCATAGAACACGGCGCCGACGCTCAGCACCCGCGACGTGCCGTACTTGTCGGCGAGCATGCCGACGAAGGGCTGCGCGATACCCCACACCAGATTCTGGATGGCAATGGCGAGCGCGAACGTTTCGCGGCTCCAGCCGTATTCGCTGGTCATCGGTGTGAGGAAGAAGCCCATCGTCGAGCGCGGGCCGAACGACAGCATCGCGATGAGACATCCGGCCACGACGACGAGCGGAACCGAACGCTGAACGCTGGATTGTTTAGCCATGGAGGTTCCCCCGCGAGTCTGCTGCCGTGACGTGAACTAGAGCGCGGCCGTCGGCGTGTCCGATGAAATCTGCTGATGGCTGCGATGCATAAGAATCATGCACGCCGCGTTGGAATTTTGCTCGCGATGTGCTTATATCCCTCTAGCCGGCCAGGTTCGAGCCGGGTCTTTTTAGGGTCGAAATATGCTCACATGGAGCATATTTCAGGAGGAGCGACGATGGGCACACTCCACCAGGCGGAGAAGGTACGCGCGCGGCGTCAGCTCGCCGAGCTTCCAATGCCGTCGCTCGAGTACACCGACGACGTCGCCCGCGAGACGGCGCACCTCTACGAGCGCGTGAAGAGCGTGATCCCGGCGATCGAGTGGCCGGTGATGGCGCCGTACGTGAAGGCGATCAACGATCTCAAGAAAGAGCGCAACGCCGTCATCCTGGCGCACAATTACCAGACGCCGGAAATCTTCCACTGCGTGGCTGACATCAAGGGGGACTCGCTCCAGCTCGCGATCGCGGCCGCCAAGAGCGATGCCGAGGTTATCGTCCAGTGCGGCGTGCACTTCATGGCCGAGACCTCGAAGCTGCTGAACCCCGACAAGCTGGTGCTCATCCCGGACACCCGCGCCGGCTGCTCGCTCGCCGCCTCGATCACCGGCGCCGACGTTCGCCTGATGCGCGAGCGTTACCCCGGCGTTCCAGTGGTCACCTACGTCAACACCTCCGCCGACGTGAAGGCGGAGAGCGACGTCTGCTGCACGTCCTCCAACGCCGTGGAGGTGGTCGAGGCGATGGGCACGGATCGCGTCATCTTTCTGCCCGACCAGTACCTGGCGAAGTGGGTCGCCTCGCAGACGAAGGTCAAGATCATCTCGTGGCAGGGTTCCTGCGAAGTGCACGAGCGCTTCACCGATGCGGAGCTTCGCGAATATCGCGACGCAAACCCGGGTATCCAGATCCTGGCGCACCCGGAGTGCCCGCCCGACGTCATTGCCGAGGCGGATTACACCGGCTCGACCTCGAAAATGACCAACTGGGTGTTGAAGAACCGCCCGGCGAAGGTGCTGCTGGTCACCGAATGCTCGATGGCCTCCAACATCGCGGCGGAAGCGCCCGGCATCGACTTCATCAAGCCGTGCAACCTTTGTCCGCACATGAAGCGCATCACGCTGCCGAAGATTCTCGACAGCCTCGTCTATCTGAAGGACGAGGTGGTCGTTGATCCGATGGTCGCCGCCAAGGCGCGCCAGGCGGTCGAGCGGATGATCAATCTAAAGAGCTGACGCTCCTCCGCTTATCGCTTTTGGGGGAATGAGCGGAGTGGAAGAGTAGTGAGTGATGACCGCGTCTGACACGACACCCGCAACTTTTCCCATCGACGACGTGATCATCGTAGGCGGTGGGCTTGCCGGCCTGTTCACTGCGCTGCGCCTCGCGCCGCGGCCGGTAACGGTGCTGACCGCGACGCCGGTCGGTCGCGGCGGCTCCTCGTCGATGGCGCAGGGCGGCATCGCGGCAGCGATGGCGCCGGGCGACACGATTGAAAAGCATCTCGCAGACACGGTCGCGGCGGGTGACGGTATCGTCGACGAGAAGATCGCCGGCATCATGGTCGCCGACGCGCCGGCGCGCGTCCACGATCTGCTGGAATACGGCGTGCCGTTCGACCGCGACCTCGAGGGTCGGCTCGCCATGTCGAGAGAAGCCGCGCACTCGGAACGGCGCGTAGTGCACGTCAAGGGCGACATGGCTGGGGCCGCGATCATGCAGGCGCTGGGCGTGGCGGTCCGCAACACGCCGTCCATCCGGCTGGTCGAAGGCTACGTTGGCGAGTCCCTGATGAAGCGCGGCGACCGCGTCGCCGGTATTGTTGCGCGCCCGGTGAATGGTGGCCCCGCGGTTGAGTTTCCAGCGCGTGCGGTGGTGCTGGCTTCCGGCGGCGTCGGCCACCTCTTCGCGGTATCGACCAACCCGCCGGAGTCCGAAGGCGGCGGTCTCGGCATGGCGGCGCGGGCAGGGGCCGTGATTGCCGATGCCGAATTCGTGCAGTTTCACCCGACCGCGCTGGATGTCGGCCGCGATCCGGCGCCGCTTGCCAGCGAGGCACTCCGCGGCGAGGGCGCGTGGCTGATCAACAAGGCCGGCGAGCGTTTCATGCTCAAGCAGCACCCGCTCGCCGAGCTTGCCCCGCGCGACGTCGTTGCTCGCGCAGTGCACAACGAGATTGTCGCCGGGCGCGGCGCCTTCCTCGATACGCGCGAGGCGATCGGCGCGGAGATAGCGGAGAAATTTCCCACCGTTTACCGTTATTGCCTCGACGCCGGCATCGATCCCGTGACGCAGGCAATCCCCATCGCCCCGGCCGAGCACTATCACATGGGCGGCGTGCTCACCGACGTCGACGGCCGCACAACGCTGGATGGCCTGTGGGCCTGCGGCGAGGTGGCGTCCACCGGTGTCCACGGCGCCAATCGCCTGGCGTCGAACTCGCTACTGGAAGCCGTCGCCTTTGCCGCGCGCGTCGCGACGGGAATTACAACGCGCCTGCCTCAGGCGATGCAGACGGAGGCGCGGGTGCTCCCGGCCGACGACGCACCGCAGCCCGACCCGGTGCATTGGACAAAGCTTCGCCGCACGATGGCGGACGACGTTGGCGTGGTCCGCGACAGCGCCGGCATGGAACGTGCGCTGTCGGTCATCGCCGAACTGGAGCAGAACAACCGCTCGCCACGATTCCGCAATTCGCTCGCCGCCGCCCGTATGATCGCGGCCGGCGCATTGAACCGGACGGAAAGTCGAGGCGGCCACTACCGTAGCGACTATCCGAAGCCCGATCCCGCGTGGCAGCACCGTACTTTCATGACGCTGGCCGAAGCGGAGCGCATCGGTCGCGCCGAACCGGCGCCGGCGCGATGACGCCCGAACTCGATCCCGCCCTGGTGGAATCTGCTGTGCGCTCGGCGCTTGCGGAGGATCTGGGCGCGGGCGGCGACATTACCTCGGCCGCCACAATCCCCGCCGACGCGCAGGCAATCGCGACGTTTGGGGCGCGCCGGGCAGGTGTGGTCGCGGGCCTGCCGCTGGCCGAAGCCGCATTCCGCCAGGTCGATCCAGCGGTTCGTTTCGAGTATGCGCTGCGCGACGGCGACAGGATCGCCGCCGGCGTGATCGCGGCACGCGTCAGCGGAAACGCGCGCGCCGTGCTGGCGGCCGAGCGGGTGGCGCTGAACTACCTGTGCCATCTGTCCGGCATCGCCACCGCCACGGCCGCGCTGGTTGCGGCCGTGAAGCACACCAAAGCCATCCTCCTCGACACGCGCAAAACAACACCCGGGCTCCGCGTGCTGGAAAAGTACGCCGTGGCCTGCGGCGGCGGACAGAACCACCGGATGGGCCTTTATGACGCCGTCCTGATCAAGGACAACCATGTGGCCGTGGCAGGCGGCACGGCTGCCGCCATCCGCGCTGCCCGCGCCCATGCTCCGGGCGTCAAGATCGAAGTGGAGGTCGCGTCCCTTGCCGAACTCGATCAGGCCCTCACCGAGCGGCCCGATATCATCATGCTCGACAACATGACGCTCGCCGACATGCGAGAGGCGGTCCGCCGCGTGGGCGGACGCGCGAAGCTCGAAGCATCCGGCAATGTTACGATCGAGACGATCCGGCCGATAGCCGAGACGGGTGTCGACTACATTTCGTCAGGCTGGATAACCCATTCCGCGCCAGCGCTGGATATCGGCCTCGACGTCGTAATCTGACGTCTATTGCGGCGAGGGCGGTGCTCCGCCCGCGAAAAAAGCGACATAAACCGCCACAAACGCCACCAATACGCCGAGAATTCCAAACCCGAGGACGTAGCGGACGTTGTGATGCGTTGCGCCCTGCCGGGCCTCGTTCGGCTCCAAGGCAGGCGCCATTCCGGCCGCCAGCGCCGGGGGCGGCACCTCGGCTTCGTCTGTCTTGTCTTTGTAGTCGGGAGCGCGATCGGTGCTGGTCATCGTCCGTCCTCCTCATCAACGGTTTGGGAGGGATAACCGCTACGCCGCAGAGAAAGTTCCCGTGCGCCTCAGCTCCAGCCGCCGTTCTTGGTCTTGTAGAAGACGTGGCGGCCGATCTTGTCCATGCGCTTCATCGAGCGGGCCCACCGCGGTTTCACGTAAGTCGCGTGGTAGTGCGTCGAAGCGCCGACGTCCGCGAGGTACAGATTGCGGTTGTCGTTCAGGACGCGCCGCGCCAGCGCCTGGCTCGAAGTCCATGCGCTCTTGTCGTTGATGCGATCGGCAATGCCGTCGCAGGCAAACGAGAACTGGCAGCGGTTGCGCTTGTTCTTGTTCTGGTAGACGACGTCGCAGATCGTCTTGGGATAGGCGGGATTCTTGAGCCGGTTCAACACGACTTGCGCTACTGCGATCTGGCCTTCCGTAGATTCGCCGCGCGCCTCAAAATAGATCGCGGTCGCCAGACACTTCACTTCGCTCGCCGCCTTCGCATCGACCGGGATCGGATTGTTCACCCAAGCGTGCGCGTCATCGATGTTGGGATCAAGCAGCGCATTCTTCGCCTTGTCGCCCATGACCGCGGCGAACGGCTTCTCGATGTCAACAGCCGCGTCAGGCCCGGCGTAGGCGAGGAGGACGGGCGCAGCCACCGCAGATGGCTTCGCCACCGCTGCCGGCGGCGGAACGACCGCAGCCGCCACGATGGGCTTCGGCTTGGCGGGCGGCGGCACCGCCGCTGCGGCGACGACAGCCGGTTTCTCGACCGGCTTCGCCTCGGGCAGCAGGAATGCCGTGTGCACCTCGGCGGCGACTTCCTTCGGCGCGGCGAAGAGGCTCGCGGTCACGACAAAGCCAGCGGCGATCGCGCGCGGCGGCGGCGCGATCATGTCGGCTTTGGCGATACGATTGATATTGGTGAAAGCGGGCAGGGCAGCGGGACGGATCGAAGCTGTGGCACTGGCATCGACGACGACGGCCGCGTCTGCCACCGGCGCATCACGATGGCCGAGCGTGGTGTATCCGGCAACGATGGCAAGTGCGGCGTAGGCGGCGCGCACATACCACGTCTTCCGACGGAATCGGTTCCGCTGCCTCCCCCGTACGACCACGCTTTACTCCACGCACACTGGCACCCGCGCGTCGCTTCGATCCCTCCGCAGTGGACCTCGGCAGACGCAGCCCCGAAGACGCCAGTGATGCGGGATTAACCTTGAAGTCCGGTTAATGCCGGCAAACCGCCGCCCCCTCGTCAGGGGATAATTCACTGTCCGAATCGGGCTGTAATGGGGGGCTGCCGGGGTTATCCCAAGGCAAGGCACGCCTGTCCCCAGTCGAATCGCGGCAGTGGAAAATGGCGGCTCGCGGGTTGCATGTGCCGTTCATGTGACGCTTGTCACGGTCGCGACATCGGGAATCGGCCAAACTCAACCGCCTGCTCCCGCCTAGCCTGCGGTCACAATGTCGCGGTATCTTTGCGGCGGGGGTGATCAGCCCACCAATTCGAGGTGATTGTGATGAGACGCCTATTTCTCTCTCTGGCCGTAGCGCTCGGGGCCGCGTTTTCGGTTATCGGTGCCGCCGCGGCGGCCACCGCCGATCAGGAAGCTGCCTTCGTCGCCGCCTACAAGACTGCCTTCGAGGCCAAAGATGCTGCTGCTCTTCAGGCGCTGCTCTACTCCGGCGGCGACCCGATGGCGATGGAGTTCTACGGTCAGATGATGACGGCCGAAATGGCCGACGGAAAGCTGACCTCCATCGAACTCCAAGACCTCACGCCGGACGACATTGCCAATGCGTCGACCGTGCAGGAGATGCCTTCGGGCAAGATGCAGCTTACGCCGAAGCCATACAAGAAGCTGGTGCTGAAGGTCGACACAAAGACCGCCGACACGACGTCGTCGAGCAATAGCGAAGTCTTCGTCGCCGAAGACGGCGGCAAGATCGTCATCGCCGTTCCGGCGCCGGCCAAGTAGCAACAACGACAACCGGCGCCGGGTGGGCACGCCCCGGCGCCGCAATTTTTCCCGATCAGGAGATCACGCGCGATGACCACGCCGGACATCGTTGGATTGCTGGCGCTGGTTCTGCTGCTCGCTGCCGCCTGGGCCAAGCCCGTCGAGTGGCTGCGCGGATTGTCGGCTGTCGCGAACCTCGCGATGGTCGCCTACGGGATCATCACTGCCCAGTATCCGCTGGCGCTCCTCTCCGCGTTGATTCTCGCCGTGAACGCATGGCGGCTTTACGAGACGCGTGCGCTGGTCTCGGTCACCCGCGACGCAACCGCCGCAAGCGCAGCGCCGATCACGATGGATTGGCTACTCCCGTACATGCGGCCGCTCGCTTTGCCCACCGGCACCGTCGTGTTCAACAAGGATGCGCCGGCCGACGCGATGTATTTCATCTCGCACGGCCGCATCCGCTTCGAAGAAATTGGCGTCGAGATGGGGAAGGGCGCGCTCTTCGGCGAGATCGGCATCTTCTCGCACGACAAGCGCCGCACCGCGACCGCCAAGACGCTGGAAGACACCGCACTGATGCAGGTCAGCGCCGACAAGGTGCGCGAACTCTACTACCAGAACCCGGACTTTGGCTTCTTCATCGTCGACCTGATAACGCGTCGCCTCATGGAAGACGCCGCCGCGGGAACGCTGAAGCCCTAACCGCGTCCGCCCAGGCGGAAGCCCGGGGCAGGGCGCTCCTTGAGGATCTCGCGCCGGAACCGGAACATCTGCGCCGGCCGCCCGCGCGGCCGCTGCATCATCGCTCCCGTCGGCTCGACCAGTTCAGCGCCTTCCACCAGACGGCGGAAATTCTGCTTGTGCAGATGGCGGCCGGAGATTGCTTCGACGGTGGTCTGCAGTTCGGTCAGCGTGAATTCGTCCGCCATCAGTTCGAAAACCACCGGACGGTACTTGAGCTTTGCCCTCAGCCGCGAGATCGCCGTCGCCAGGATGCGGCGATGGTCGTAGCGCATCGCTGCGCCGGCGGAAAATTTCGCCGGCGTCCCGCGTCCATCGCGTCCCGCCTCCGCCACCAGCCCCGCTTCGTAAAGAAGCTCGTAGCGATCGAGCGCCCGCTCCTCGTCCCATGGCGCCCCATCGGCGCCGAACGCCAGCCGCACCCGCTCGCTGCGGCCGAGTGGCTTGCCGTCGCTTTTTTCCGCGCTGCCCTTGGCCCAACGCGCGAGCGCCGGCAGCAACGTCTCGTCGAGGATCGCTGGCCGCCCGCCGCGCCAATCCTCCCAGGGGAAAAATTCGTACCAGCGCCGCCAGCTCGCGCCGGCCCGTGCCAGCGCCTCCGAGGGTTCGTCATCGAGCCGCGTCAGGGCGAGGTAACCCACGGACACCAGATGCGGGCCGATGTCGCCCGACAGCGAATGACGGCCGCGGTCGCCGAACGTGTAGAGCTGCTCCGCGTAGCCCAGCTTCAGTGCGCTCTGGTCGGCGACGAAAGCACGCAGGCCCGCTTCGAACGTCCGGTGTGCGATCGGATCGAAGGGCCCGAAGGGCAGGGTGTCGCCGGCGACTACGAGGATCAGCGGCTGCCCGTCCGCGACTGCCACGATCGCTGCGTTGAGCCCGATCTCGATCGGCCGCGGCGCGGTGCTCATCCGGCGCCGACCATGAGGGGAAGCCCGAACGGCACATTCTCCACGGCGTCCTCGCCACGACCGATTTCGGCGATCGCGGCGACCATGCGGCCGTCGCGGCGAAGTAAGCGGTCCGCGAGCGATATCAGCAGCGGATTGGGTGTCGCGACGCGCGATGCGGCGCGGAGGCGTTGCGCGATCTCGCGCTCGTCACGCTCCGGCCGTACGGCGCACAGCGTAATGAAGGCTGCCGCGGTGGAGCGGCTTATACCGGCGTAGCAGTGCACGACCATCGGCTGCTCGCGCGACCACGTGCCGGCGAATTCGATCACGCGGCGGACGTGCTCTTCGCCCGGCAGGATCATGCCGTCCTGCGCCTCGACGATATCGTTGATCCCGACAAACAGGTGATTGGCCTCTGCGATGGTCTCCGGCCGCTCCACCGGCGTCGCCGCGTTGATGACGCTCATGAGATGGCTGGCGCGTGTCGAGGCGACGGTCGCGGCGACTTGAGACAGCGGGCAGACGTAGATGGCTGGCATGATCGGTCCTGTGGGCGAGCGAATGTAGGTCGCCGGCGCTTCGCCGTCACGCCTCCCGCGCGACAGCCTTTTCGATCTCGGTGAATCGCTTGAGGAAGCGCTTTTCCGCCGTTGGCGCCGGCCACGGGTCCAGATCCAGTTTGCTGCCATCCACGCCCGACGGACGGCCGAAGAAACGCACCGCCTCCGCGTCGCCAAAGCCGGCGAGCCGCACCGCCTCGTGATAGGCCGCAATCCGGTCGGCCGTTTTCACGGCCGCCGTGAGTTTGGGGGGGAGCACCGGCGGTAGCCCAAACCGCACGTGAATGGCGGCAAGTAAGCGCCCCTCGACCGCGCGGTACTCACCGCCGAGCAGCACCTTGAACGGCGAGATGAGGTCGCCGATCACATACTCCGGTGCGTCGTGGAGCATCACCGCCAACCGGCCGCGCGCCCCGATCTCAGGTGCGACCTTCGCGGCAATCTCGTCGACGATCAGCGTGTGCTGCGCCACCGAAAAGGCGTGTGCTCCGGTCGTCTGCCCGTTCCAGCGCGCGACCCGGGCGAGCCCATGCGCGATATCGTCTATTTCGACGTCGAGCGGAGACGGGTCGATCAGGTCGAGCCGCCTTCCCGACAGCATGCGCTGCCAGGCGCGCGGATCACCGGGCGCGGTCTTTTTCGCCATCACTCGTCGGCCGTCACGGCGGCCGGCCACGTGAACCTGGCCCAGGGCGGCAACGTCAATGTCAGCGGTACGCCGCCGGCAACGATCGGGATGCCGGCATCCATCGCTTCTTTCGCACGGTCGAGGCGAACGAGCGCGAGCGCAGCAGTGCCGGCGGACGAGCCGAGCGCGCCCAACGCGCGCTCGCCGGCGGTGACGGGAGTACCCGGGCCGGGGAGAGCACCGTCGCCCGCTGTTATCACGAACCGCCGCCGGGCAGTACCGCGATGCTCCATGCGCGACACGACTTCCTGTCCGACGTAGCAGCCCTTCTTGAAGTCGAGGCCGCCGAGCTGGTCCATATCTGCGTCATGCGGAAACGCGTCGCCAAACGCGAAGTCGATACCACCCTCAGGAATGCCGAGGCGGATGCGGTGAGCGTCATATTCCGCAGCCGTGCCCTCCACGAAATCCGGCGCCATGTCAGCGCCGGCCGGCACGATGGCTCGGTAGCCCAGCGCCGGCAGTCTCGGATCGGGCGCGCTAGGTCCGTCGACGATCAGCGTGCCGTTGCCCCACGCCGCCGCGACAATGCGCTCCTCAGATAGGTCCGCGATCTCGACTTTGGCACGAAGGCGATAGAACCCCAGGCGCCTGGCGAAATCCGCAGCGAGCCCGCGCGGCACATCGAACAGGAACCGTTCTCCGTCGCGCAAGATGATGGCGTCGAACAGAATCTTACCTTGCGGAGTCAGCAACGCCCCGAACGCCGCCTGCCCGGGCGCCTTCGGCATGTCTCTGGTGATGAGATCGTTGAGCAGCATCTCCGCATCGGGACCGCCGACCGCGACAACGCCACGCCGGGAAAGTTCAACAATCCTGCCTGCTACCATGGCTTCCAGCCTTGCAACCTTGCTTGCGCCTAAGTAAGCGGGAGGCAGTGCCCCGGCAAGGACCGATGCGTGGCGACCACTTACGAACGCGTTTTCATCAACGGCACCGTCGTCAATCACGACGGCATCGGCAAACGCGATATCGGCGTGCGCGGCGGCAAGATCGCAGCGCTGGGCAACATCGACCCCACGCAGGCCGGCGAGGTCGTCGATTGCACCGGGCTGCATATCCTGCCGGGCGTGATTGACACCCAGGTCCACTTCCGCGAGCCGGGCGCCGAGCACAAGGAGGACCTGGAGTCCGGCTCCCGTGCCGCCGTCATGGGTGGCGTCACCGCCGTCTTCGAGATGCCCAACACCAATCCGCTGACAGTCACGGCGGAGGCGCTGGCCGACAAGGTGAAGCGCGCGAGCGATCGCATGCACTGCGACTTCGCCTTCTTTGTAGGCGGCACCCATCTGAACGCGCCCCACGTCGGCGAACTGGAGCGGTTGCCGGGGGCGGCGGGCATCAAGATTTTCATGGGCTCATCAACCGGCGATCTTCTGGTTGGCGACGACGAGGGCCTTCGCGCCATCCTCACGAAGGTGCGCCGTCGCGTCTCTGTCCATTCCGAGGACGAGCCGCGCCTGCGCGAACGCCTTACCGAACGCATCAAGGGCGATCCGTCGTCGCATCCGGTGTGGCGCGACGTCACTGCTGCGCTCCGCTCGACGCGCCGCCTGGTACGCATCGCGCGGGAGGAGGGAGCCCGCGTCCACGTCCTCCACATCTCCACGGCGGAGGAGATGGAGTACCTTCGCGCCGAGAAGGACGTCGCCTCGGTGGAGGTGACGCCGCAACACCTGACGTTGGACGCGTCGAGTTATTTCCTGCTTGGCACGCGGTTGCAGATGAATCCGCCGATCCGCGAAGCCCGCCATCGCGAGCGGCTGTGGCAGGCAGTCGCCGACGGCACCGCCGATATCCTTGGCTCGGATCACGCGCCGCACACGCTGGCGGAGAAGGCGAAGCCCTATCCCGAGTCGCCATCCGGCATGCCGGGCGTGCAGACGCTGGTGCCGATCATGCTGAACCACGTCGCCCAGCGACGCCTCAGCCTCGAGCGGTTCGTGGACATGACCAGCCACGGCCCTGCGCGGCTGTTTCAGATGGCCGGCAAAGGCCGCATCGCGGCTGGCTACGACGCCGATCTGACGGTAGTCGACCTGAAGCGGCGGCAAACCATTACCGACGAGATGATGGCATCACGCTCGGGGTGGACCCCATACGCGGGCACCACGGTCACCGGCTGGCCGGTGGGCACCGTCGTGCGCGGACATCGCGTCATGTGGGAGGGTGTGCTCTCTACACGCGGCATCGGTCGCGCAGTGCGATTCTCCGAGGCGCTGCCGCGGAGCGCGCGCTAGTCGCCAGCCGTGAAAAATTTCCACTGTCCGTCAGGCGAAATGCCGGCCCGGAAATAATCGTAGACGCCGTTCGCCAGCATGTCCTCGTAGTCGCCGGCGTAGACCAGCTTGAACAGCTGAACGAGTTGCGGCGGCGACAGCTTATCGATCGGGTACCGGGCGAAGTACGGCCAGAGATAGACCTCGTCCGGAGTTCCCACATCGACGTGGACGTAACCGGCCTCCAGCACCTCGATCAGGATTGCCAGAATCTCGCGGCCCTCCGAATCGCCCGACTGGAGCTTGAGATAGCCGATCGGATCACCAGCATCGCTCGGGCCGAAATCCGGTGGCTCGTGCTGAGCCGTGATGATGGTGCGCAGCTTCTCCGGATCGCCCGTTTCGGCAGCGGCGATGATCTGCTCGCGCAACCGCTGCACCGGCGCCGGCAACTTGCTGAAGTCGTACTCGACCGTCGGAATCTCGGCGGGCGCAGCGGACGTCGTGTCGGCATCGGGAGTGGCCGTGTCAGGCCCGTTGTCGTTCGACGGCGCCGCGTTGGTGTCCGGCGGCGCGTCGGGGGGGACCTCCGCGGCGCCGTTGGTATCCGGCACCGTGATCGTCTGGGTGGGCACCGCGGCGGCAAAGCCTTGCTCCACCGGCCAGGCGGCAAGCATCAACCCGATCAGTGACCAGCGAAGCGCGCGCATGCAATATGCCCCAAGGGGCCCGGCCAACGGCCGCGACCCCGTCAGGGCCACAGTCTAGGGCATCGGCCCGCGCAGAACCACGGCGGCCGCTGCATACCCGTGGAAAAACGGGACTACTGAATAGTGCGTTCGTCGACCGTGAATTCCCGGGCGCGGATGCGCTTGGGGAGCGACGTGGCGAGTTCGGCGACCGGCTCTTCGCCATATGTCGCGATCAGATCGCAGAGCGCCGTGAACAGGGCGGCGTGTGCCAGAATCTCGGAATCCACGCCCTCAGCCATAGCCCCATCCCAGGCATCGCCGAGGTAAGCCAAGGCTACGCGTTTCTTTTCCGCGATCGAGAGATCCTCGCGCGCCGTCTCGTCTACCGCTGTCATTTTCGTCTTGTCCTTGATGATTGCGGTGGCGAGCGGCGCCAACAGGGTTAACGTCCGTCAAGGTATCACGGGTTTCCTGGAGCCGCAGCCGGATCGTCAAGAAAAGGTTAACGCGCTGTTAAAAAACCGCAGCTTTGCGGTAACCCTTGATTAACCATCAGCGCCCGTAACGCGCCGTGATTTCCGCGGCTATTTTGGCGCCTTCGTCGAGGTAACGGTCGCTGGCTTCGGTCGCGGCCGGCGTGCACGACAGGTAGACCGACTTGTAGCTGTCGTAGCCCCGGTTAAAGCGATCGACCATGCGCGTGCGCCGGGCGTCGTCGGGCTGCTCGGTGTCCAAGAGCTTCTCCATCTGGTCGCGCCACTGATCGCCCTCGTTGGCGCCGCAGAGACCGCGGAGATAATGCATCGCGCCGAGGATCTCGGAGAGACGCAACAGGTCGGCTTCATAGGCGGGGGCCGGCGCTGCGGCGGGCGACGGAGCGGGGGGCACCTTCTGCGCCGCCGAGGCCGCGACAGCGGGGGAGGCACAAAGCATCAACATGAGAAAGGCGGGAGAGAGCTTAAGCATGCCTGGCGATGAGTTGTTTCGTTTCCTCGACCATGTGCAGCCCGGCGACCTCGCCGCGCGGCACCCATCTGGCCTCCGCCGCATCGTCGCCCGCGACCGGCGTGCCCGTCCCTTCGCCCCGGAACACCACAAGCACAATGTGCCGATCAGCGCTACTGGCCGCTGTCGGGATGATCTCAACCGTCTCGATCTGCCTAAGGCCGCGCGCCGCGATCCCCGTTTCTTCCGCGACCTCGCGGGCCGCAGCCGCGGCCAGCGTTTCGCCCGTTTCCAGGTGGCCGCCGGGCAGGCTCCAGCAGCCCTTGAGCGGCGCCTTGCCGCGCTTCACCAGCAACACCCGCGTCCCGTCAACCACGAGGGCGCTGACGCCAAGGACCGGACGGATGGTTGCGCTGTTGCCAGTCATGGCCGCTAACCGTATCTGCTAACCTCGCGCCGCTGAAGAGGCGACAAGATCGATGTGCGGACGCTTTGCCCTCGCCGAATCTGCCGAAGAGGTCGCCGCACTGTTCGGCTACCTCGACGCGGAGGACTTCCCGCCCCGCTACAACATCGCGCCGACGCAGCCGATCGCGATCGTACGGCACGAGCACCACGCACGCCGTTTCGCGCTGGCGCGCTGGGGCCTGGTGCCGGCTTGGGTCGAAGATCCACGCCGCTTCCAGCTTCTGATCAATGCGCGCACCGAAGGCATCGCGACGCGTCCGGCGTTCAAGAACGCGATCCGATACCGCCGCTGCCTCGTGCCGGCGTCCGGCTTCTACGAGTGGTACCGCCAGGGCAAAGCCAAGCAGCCCTACTGGGTAGGGCCGCGCGCTGGCGGCCCCATCGCGTTCGCTGGGCTATGGGAGACATGGTCGGATCGCGACGGTGGCGAGATAGACTCCGCCTGCATCATCACGACGTCGGCGAACGCCACCCTGACGCCGATTCACGCGCGCATGCCGGTGATCATCACCGCGGATCAGTTCGACCTATGGCTGACAGGCGAGACGGAGGAGGCGATGGCGCTGCTCGCGCCGGCTCCCGACACGATGCTCAAGGCCTACCAGGTGAGCGATCGCGTCAACAAAGCGGATGCCGACGATCCGGGCTTGCTGCTGCCGGTCGCTGAAATGAAAACGACCTGTTTGGCTGACGTGGATACCGGCGCTGCAGTCGTGGAGGGCTTGCTGCTCGGCGCGGGCATGATCGTCGCGATCGGCCCACAAAACGCGTTTGTGCTGCGGCAGGGTCTGCAACGCAGCCACGTCTTTGCATTGGCCACGACCTGCGCGGCCGCCGACGCTATCCTCATCGCGGCAGGCGTTGCCGGGCTCGGCACGCTGGTCCGCGACCATGCCGCGTGGCTGACGGCCGTCACCGTTGTCGGCGTGGCGTTTCTGCTTGGCTACGGCGCGCTGTCTCTCCGCCGCGCCTTCAAGTCGGAAACGCTGATGCCATCGGACGCACGTTCCGTCAGCCTAGGAGCGGCACTAGGCACGGTGTTGGCGCTCACCTTCTTCAACCCGCATGTCTACCTCGACACGATCGTCGTCGTTGGCGGACTGTCGGCGCGCTACCCGCCGCCCGCCAATGCTGCCTTCGGCATCGGCGCCGCGCTGGCTTCGGTCGTGTGGTTCTACGGCCTCGGCTACGGAGCGCGGCTGCTGGCGCCGCTGTTCGCCCGCTCGATGGCGTGGCGAATCCTCGACGTACTCGTGGCGATAGTGATGTGGGGAATTGCCGCCAGTCTCGCCGTCGAGCTCTGGCGCAGTGGCTAGGCCGCCTTGGCTGCCACCGGCCGCTTCTCGTCTTCGGCCTTCAGGTGCAGAAGCGCGTCGGTTACATCCGCGATAGCAATGGCGCCGTAACGCGCAACCAGCTCCTGCTGATTCTCCAGCTTCGCCTTCGGCTGGAAGGGGCGGTGGTCGATCGGCGCAGCGTGGCGGCTCACGGGGCTCTCTCTTGTTTTGGGCCGGCAAATCGTGGAATCAGCGCCAGCCGTGGCTGCTTGATGCCACATTGGGGCATAACCGTGGTAGCCGGAAGCGGTTAGGAATCTCTTAACCTGCTGTGGCCCATCCGCCACGCCCACGAGGAGCGAACGCCCAGAATGAGCGCGCGAACTTACGAGGCTTATTCGCGCTTGGCCGACTGGAGCGCCTATCTGGCCGCGCTGTCGGTCCCGGTTCTGGTCATCGCCGCCATCGGCCACCGTGCTGCGCTACTGGCCTCGAGCGCGACCTACGGCGCAATTGCACTCGGCTTCACGCTCGCCGGCCTGGCGGTGGCGGCGGCTCTGGCGGCCTTTGTTGTGATCTGGCGCGATGGGGTGAGGGGCGTCGGCACGGCGATCCGTGGCTGCATTCTGGGTTTGGTGATCCTGACGATGCCTGCGATCGGCGCCTGGAAGATTGTGACCGATCCTCGCCTGACCGACATCTCGACCGATTTGACCAACCCACCGCACTTCGAACACGCCTACTTCGATCGGAGCCCCGACGACGCGACGATCGTCGAGCCGGGACCGGCAGAGGCCGCAGCACAAAAGGAGGCCTATCCCGACATCGTGCCCCGGCACTATCCCGTGTCGACGGCGCGCGTGTATCTCGAGGCCAAGGCGATCATCGACCGGCGCGGCTGGCAGATCCTTTCTGCGCAGGAACCGACCGAGCAGAATCCCAACGGATCGATTGAGGCAGTCGCTATGACGCTCGTGTTCGCCTTCCGCCAGGACGTCATCATCCGCCTCGTCCCGGACGGCGACGGCACGCGCGTCGATATGCGCTCCGCCGCCCGCAACGCCGCCCATGATCTCGGCTCGGACGCCGACCGGGTCCGCAGTTTCTTCAAAGAACTGGACGGCGCGCTGGAGGGCGTCAGCGGCACGTCGTGAGATTGCGGGATAAGGTTGGTCGGAGTGGCAGGATTTGAACCTGCGACCCTCTGCTCCCGAAGCAGATGCGCTACCAGGCTGCGCTACACTCCGGCCTCGCGGGAGCCGGTCTTATAGCGACGGCCCCCCACCGCGGCAAGCGCCCGCGCGCCTCTGTTTGCACCGGGCATGAGTCGCGCGATATGACGGCGTGCGGCCAAGATGGGGCGTAGCCAAGTGGTAAGGCAGCGGATTTTGATTCCGCCATTCCCTGGTTCGAATCCAGGCGCCCCAGCCAGTTCCATGCCCGGACGACTCCGTTGAATTCCGTCGAGGCCCGGAAAGCCTAAGCTTTCCGCCGTCCGCCACTCCCGCTGAGACCCGTGGCGACCCGTCTTAACCCCCTTAGGATTTGGGGGTCGACTTGGGGGATGGATGGGAGTTCGAATCCTGAAATGGCAAATCTCACAGCTAGGGAAGTCGCGGGACTGACCACCAAAGGCCGCTACCATGACGGGCAGGGGCTCTATCTAAAGGTCGGTCAGAATGGCGAGAAGTCATGGGTCCTCCGCTACTGGCGGGGCGGCAAAGGCCGCGAGATGGGGCTCGGCAGGGTAAAGGTCGGCGCGGACATCAAGGGCCGCTCGCTGGCTGAGGCCCGCATGGAGGCGACCAATGCCCACCGCCTCCTGCAAGCGGGCACAGACCCGATCAGCGAACGGGCAAGGGTGCAGCACCCCCGCGAGGTCCCGACCTTCGCCAAGCTGGTCGAGGACTTCGTCATCGCCCACGAGCCGAGCTGGCGGAATGACAAGACCGCCAAGCAGTTCCGGTCATCGCTCCAGCGGCACGCCTTCCCGAAGATCGGCAGCCTGCCGGTCGATGCCATCAGCGTGCAGAACATCGTGGACGTGCTTCAGCCCATTCAGGCCAAGACCCCAGTCATGGCCGAGCGGGTGCGGTCCCAGATTGCGATGGTCCTCGACGCCGCCGAGGCGCGAGAGCTTCGCAGCGGACAGAACCCCGCCGCCCGCCGCCGTCTCGAACGGGCATTGCCGAAGGCGGAGAGGGTGCGCCGTCCAAAGCACCACGAGGCGCTGCCCTATGCCGAAGTGCCGCCTTTCCTGAAGGCGTTGAGGAAGCGAGACGCCATCGCCGCCCGCGCCCTCGAATTCACCATCCTCACCGCCGCGCGAACTGCCGAAGTAATCGGCGCGACGTGGGATGAGATCGACGTGAAGGCGAAGGTCTGGACGATCGCGGGCGAGCGCATGAAGTCGGGCCGCCCGCATCGCGTCCCGTTGACGGGCAGGGCGCTCAAAGTCCTCTCAGGGCTACCTCGTGAGGCCGACAACCCGCATGTCTTCGTCGGAGCTCGCCGGGCCAAAGGGCTGAGCAACATGGCGATGCTCAAGCTGCTCTGGAAGTTGGACCCGGATACTACCGTCCACGGATTCCGATCCTCATTCCGAGATTTTTCTTCGGAGCAAACCATCTTCCCGCGCGAGGTCGCGGAGGCCGCCCTTGCGCATGTCGTCGGCGACAAAACCGAAGCGGCCTATGCCCGAAGCGATCTTTTCGAGAAGCGCCGCGCGCTTATGGAGGAGTGGGCGGCCTTCTGCCGTTAACGCTGACCAAAGGCAGGGGGGTTGCAAAAACCAGATTCGCTACCTTCCTATAATGAGGAGCGCGAGGGCATTCGGGTTCCTGCATTAGAATTGGCACGACAGAGATTTTGGCATTCGCGTCCATAGAGCCGTGCCCGGCCGGATGCAAAAGAGCCGCCTCGCAGTCGTGCGCGAGGCGGCTTTTTCTTTGCCGTCGACGAACTGCCGACCCTCGCAAGTCGGCCCTCGCCTCAAACGCGAACTCGCTTCGCCTGAGGATACTGCCAGTGACCACCAACGTCGTTCTCCGCCGAGCGGACGCCATGCGTCGCCTCGGCCTCCGCCACACTGCGTTTGACGAAATTCGCAAGCGCCCCGACTTCCCCCGTCCGATCTACATCACTCCGCGCGTGCCCGGCTTCCTTGAGCACGAGCTGAACGCTTTTCTCGACCGGCTGATTGCCGAGCGCGATGGGGTGAAGGCTTGAACGCGGAACGGCGCAAGGCGCAGCGAGCCGCCGCTCGAATGTCAGCGATGGAGTTCTTCGCGATGACAGGTGCTACCCGCCGCACCAAAGAAGAACTGATCGACGCACTCGACGCGGCTATGATTACGCTTCGCGAGTTCGCGAAAGATAAGTCCGTCACAATCGAAGAAGTCTTCGCCATCGCTCAGCGCGATCTCGGCATCGAGCGCTGGAACTTCGATGACATCTTCACGACTCTCCAACAGACCGGAATCTTCGGAGGAACTCAAAATGACCTTTCGTGAAAAGATCGACGCGTGATTGCGAAGGAACCGCGCCTTACCGACTTTGGCCTCGGCATCTACAGCATGAGCAAGCTCTCGCCGGAGGAGAAGGAGGCCGAGTTCGAGAAGGAGCGGGCGGCTATGTATCGACCAGAGGCCGAAGCCGCTTTCGAGAAAGCATGTGAATTTCTGGCGCAAGTCGACAAGACCGAGAGCATCAATACCAAGCGCAGCTCCTATGGCCTCAAGCATACCTACGGCAACAAAGGCGAGAACTACATCACGAACGGCATGTTCATCGCGGCGGCGATCCACTGTGGTTTCAAGTGGAAGGAAACTCATTCGGGCTCCCCGAATGTGTCCTTCAACATGAGCGAGAAGTCGATCAAGTCCTTGACGAAGGACCGCGACTGATGAGCGTCGCTTCGCGCAACGCGACCGCCGACCCGTTGGCCGACCTTGGGGGTACGCCGGAGGTTCGCGCGGCGCTGAAGAAGATGATCCGCGAAGAGCAGGGCGTTGAGCCTGCCGGTCCCCTTGCCACTCGGTCGGCTCAAGACATTTTCGCCGAAGAACTCGAGCCCGTCGATTTTGTGGTGCCAGGTATAATTGCAGTTGGCGGCACGCTCTTCATCGCCAAACCCAAGACCGGCAAGACCTATCTCGCCATCGATTTCGGTTACGCGGTCGCGACCGGGGGGAAGGCGCTTGGCGCGATCTCCTGCGAGAAAGGCGATGCGCTCCTGCTTCTGCTCGAAGACAACGTTGGTCGTTTCCAGCGCCGCCTGAAGCAGCGGGCAGGGGATGCGAAGAGCGTGCCCGACCGCCTTCAAGTCGCGTTTCAAGAAGGCACGCGCCGCATCGATACCGGCCTGCTCGATCAGATTCGCGACTGGCACAAGACCGTCACCAATCCGCGCCTAGTTGTCATCGACACGCTCACCGCCGTCCGCCCACTTGGGATCGATAAGCGCGGTGTCTTTCAGGCCGAGTATGAATTGTGTCGAGGCGTCAACGACCTGGCGCACGAGTTGAAGGTCGCAATTATCATCGTCCATCACATGCGGAAGATGACGAGCGACGACATTCTCGATGACGTCAGCGGCACCCTTGCGCTGAATGCCGCCGTCGATACGACGATCGGCCTCCGCAAGATGAGCGGCGGCTACGAGTTGAGGGGTCGTGGTCGCGATGTCGATGAATTCGAGTTCGGTCTAACCCGCGGCGATGGGCGGTGGACGATGGTTGGCTCGGCCGACGAATTGCGGATGACCGGCGAACGTCGACAGGCACTTTCGATTCTGCGCGACCATGGCGTTCCCATGACGGCGAGCGAGATCGCCAAGGAAATGGGTCGCAAGGCCGATGGTGTCCGCAAGATGCTGGATCGCATGGACGCCGATTCCGATGGCGTCGAGAAGTTCGAGCGCGGCAAGTATCGTCTGTTGCCCGACTATGAGCCTGAGGCGTTCTGATTTCGGGCCTCCGCCGTCCGCCTCAGGACGGCTTGTCAGCCTCCAAATTCCACTTCTGCTAGTCGGGTAGCCCGAAAGCCCGCGACCTCGTCCGTGGGCTTGTCATCGCGCCGCGCGACCCTTCCGCGCGCAGGTCGAGCAGGCGAGGGAGGCGAAGGCGAATACTCGGATCGCTCTGATCTTCTCCTCTCACTCTAGATGTCCTTTCCGTCCTTTCTGTCCGCTTCATCCTCTCAAACGGACGCTTCGGACACTCCTCCGTGATCTAAGGGGCAGGTCCGCCTTCCGGGCCCCACGCTTTAAGTTTTTCCCGGCGACAAAAGTAGAACGGGATCAATCGGAGCGCGGGGCATCTCCAGCGATAGAACCGCGAGGCCGGTTACTGTTACCCGAGCGTGTCGAGCGTGATTAGTACGGGCCAGATCTCGCGCCCGTGAAATGTTGAATTTCAACGCCGATCTCATTCCCTGAAGCAATTCAGGAAATGACGGATGAGTGACACCCTATTCAAGCGGATCGAAGCGCGCGCCGCCGCTGGCGAGCGTATCGCTTTTGCCGAGATCGATGCTGCCGTGAGCGCCGATCCGGAAGCCGCAACCGCCTTCAAGGCGCTTGCCGATGATCTTCGCGCCGGTCGCGAAATCTCGCTGGCCGATGTCGCGAAGCGAACCGGCTTCAGCGAGCAACTCCTTCGGGCTTGTGAGCTTGCTCGGATTACCGGCGCGCCGCTGGTTGGCCTTCGCATGATCCACGATAGGAGCGTCCACTAGTGCCCAAGCTCAATCTCTCCGGCGTGATCGGCGATGAAATTCAACCCGGCCCGGTGAAGGCATTTCTCGAAGCGAATGCGGGCGTCGGGGTCGACATGGATCTCAGTTCTTTTGGCGGATCGGTATTCGCCGGAATGGAACTGGCGACGGCCATCCGCGACCACGGAAATGTTTCAGTCCGCGTCACCGCGCTCGCTGCGTCGGCGGCTACCCTTCTCCTCGCTGCCGCGAAGCACGCCACTATGGCTCCGTCGAGCTTGCTAATGCTACATCGCGCCTCTTCGATGACTCTTGGCACCGCAGCCATTCATCGCAAGAGCGCCGAAGTTCTGGACACGATCGACGCTCAGGTCCTCGATCTGTACACCGCCGCGATCTGCTCGCGGGGCAAGACGATTTCTCCTCAGCGCCTCGCGGCGCTTCTGGATTCTGAGTGGTGGCTTACTGGCGAAGAAGCTGTGTCGAACGGCTTGGCCGACACCGCGGAGGCGGCGTCCTCCGATCCTGATGCTCCGGTGCGGGCGTCGATGAACTTCAAGTTCGACGACATTCGAAACATCTACCGTCATCCGCCTCAGGCGCTATTCGCGCTGATGGCCAATTGTGAGTCTCACACCATGCCCAATCCGAATCCGGTTGTTTCCGCTGGGAACGCCCGCGCAATCTTCGACCTCTGCAACGTCGCCCATTTGACGATGGAGGAGACCGCCTCCGTCATCGAGAAGGCGGACGCCGACCTCAACAAAGCCAAGGACATCGTCATCGACATGGTTGCCAAGAAGGCGGGCGACCAGCGCGTTATCCCCGGCAACGGCGATGGTCTGGGCAATCCGAACACGCTCGCCACCGCCATCGGCGACGTTCTGTATGCCCGCATGTCGAACCAGCCGGTGAAGGCTGGCACGCCTGCCGAAGACCTCTCCGGTCGCTCGCTGCTCGATCTGGGAGCCATGCTCCTTCAGGCGCGCGGCGAGAAGGTCCGCTCGTGGCACAAGGATCGCCTCGCGACCCAAGTGCTCATGGAGGGCGGTCGTCATTCAACGTCCGATTTCCCGTTCCTCACGCAGCAGTCCGGTCAGCGCATCCTGCTCGATGCCTACACGGCGGCAGCTTCTCCGTTGAAGCAGATCGCCCGCCAGCGTTCGGCGAACGACTTCAGGGGCCTCGCAGTCGGCCGCATTGGTGAAATGCCGGAACTGAAGGAAGTGAAGGAGGGCGGCGAAGTGACCTACGGCAGCCGCACCGAGGCTTCCGAGGCGTTCCGCGTTCGCACCTTCGCCCGCATCTTCTCCATCACCCGTGAAGCGATCATCAACGACGACCTTTCGGCCTTCGCTGACAGCGCCCGCGCGTGGGGAATTGCCGCTTCGACCGTCGAGGCTAACGAGCTTTATGCGCTCATCGCCGATGACGGTGTGGTGATGCAGGACGGGCTCCCGCTCTGGAACTCGGTGCACGGCAATCTCGCTGAGGCGCCGTCGGCGCTCGACCTCGACGGGCTGAGTGATGGTCGCCTCGCCATTAGGAACACCCGCGGAATCGATGGCGTCACTCCGCTCTCGATTCCGCCGAAGTACCTCATCGTCGGTCCCGCCAACGAAACGCAGGCGGAGAAGGTGTTGACCGCCATCGCAGCCGCCCGCGTTGAGGACGCCAACGTCTTCAGTGGCGGCAAGCTCACGCTGCTGGTCGAACCGCGCATCACCGACTTCGCTTGGTACCTCGCGGCTGATCCGTCTCAGGCTGAGGCTCTGTCCTACGCCTACCTCGGCGGCAACAGCGGCCCCGATCTTCAGAGCCGCGACGGCTGGACGACGCTCGGTGTCGAGATGCGCGCGGTCCACGACTTCGGCGCAGGCGCAACGGGTTTCCGCGGCGTGTTCAAGAACGCCGGCGCTGATCCGGCGGAGGACTAGGCCCATGGCGAAGAACTTCATCCAAATCGGGAGCGTTCTCGACCTGACCGTCATCGATGAAACCGATGCCGTCGATATCGCTTCCGGCGAGGGCTATCTCGCCGGTTCCATCTTTGGCGTCGCCGTCACCGACGTTGCAGTCGGAGCCTCCGGGCCGTTCCAGGTGGACGGCGTCTGGTCGCTCCCGAAGGCAACGCCACAGGCATGGGGCCAAGGCGCGCTCGTCTATTGGGACAACGCCGCCCGCAAGGTCACCACGGTCTCCGGCGGCAACCAGTTGATCGGAACGGCAATCGCGGCGGTCAATTCCGCCGTCGCAGTCGGCGATGTCAGGCTGAACGCCGCCTTCGTTTCTTAGCGAAATTACCCGGCCGCGTTTCCTCTGCAGAGGGGGTGCGGTCGGCCTTCTCCAATTCCCGGCGGTCTGGGTCCATGCCGCCGAGATAGTCGCGACTCCATCGCGACGAACAACTGCGCCGCCGCTTCAGCCGGAGTGGCGGCGCTCTTTCCCAGAACGGACGACATGGCTCGCAAGCCGATCATCTTGCCGCATGGCGAGGCATTGCGCGGAGCGCAGTCCGCGGCTGCCCTCGACCTCTCCAACTTCATTCCGCTCTGCAAGAAGATGGCTTGGCGATATCAGCACACCATCGGCTCGTATGACGACGCTGTGCAGATAGCAGCCATTGGACTGCTCAAGGGCCGCAATGCATGGGAACCGACGCGAGGGCCATTCGCAATAGTGGCTGGCCTCTATATCAACTCCGAACTTCGCACGGCGGCTGACGCGGCTCAGAGGGATCGCGGGACGCCGGTGCAGGATCGCATCATCGGCAAGCATCAGGTTCGCCGAGGCGCGCGGTTACCCGAAGAGCGGATCGAAATCGTTTCAGCAAACGCGCCGGTCGTCGCAGACGGGAGCATTGAGCTGGTTGATCTGGTCGCGGACACGCAGACGCCCACGCCTGAAGCCCACGTAATTGAGGCGGGTGAGAACGCCGAGACGCTAGCCCGTAGCCGCACCGCGTTGGCCTGTCTCAACCCTCGCGAACGGCGGATTGTCGAAGCGCACATCCTCGCCGACGAACCGCTCACGTTGCGGGAGATTGGGACGGAACTCGGCGTCAGCACGGAGCGCGTTCGCCAGATTGAAACGTTTGCTTTGATGCGCATGCGATCCGCGCTGAACCCTTCCGGTCCCCCAATGCCGTCCAAGGCGGAAGGTTCGACTGCAGCCGATCTTACCCGAACGATGCTTGCAGATGGAGCGCCGCAGTCAGCCATCTTCAATGCCCTCGTCGCCGCCTTCCCGCAGCGCCCCGTCCATTCGATCCGGTCAACACTGCATTCGCAGACCTATCGTTGGCGGCTGGCTCATCCCGAAAGTCGTCCGCCTCGTGGGGTAAAAGAGGGCGTTACCCCTGTCGTTGAGAGGACGGTGATCGGCCCGCGCGATGTTGGGACTCTGAACTCCTCGCGGCATCCCGCTGCGCTCAAACAGGAGTCCATTCCCATGACGAAGAAGAGCAAGAAATCCGCTCCCGCGAAGAAGTCTGCGAAGGCCACCGGCCCGAAGGGTCCGGGCGTCATCGCCTCCATCATCGAAATTATCGGCAGCGCGAAGGGCGCGACCGCCGAAGAGATCATCGCCATCCTGACCAAGCGGTTCCCGGATCGCGATCCGAAATCGATGCTCGGAACGGTCCGCATTCAGGCGCCGAAGAACTCTGCCCGCAAGGAGCAGGTCGAAGGGCGTGGGCTGGTTTACTTCGGCAAAGCCCGCTGATGTCCGCGCCGAAGAAGCAACCGCTCACCCGCTTGCTCACCGCCTATGAGACGGCGGCGGTCGAGCCGCAGGATGATGGATCGGTTCTCATCCACGTCGAGAGCAAGCACGAGGACCTTCTGCTGGCGACCTTCGCCATCCCCGCCGAGGCGCTAGTGCGGTTCGACCTCCGGCAATTCCCAGATGCTCGGACCGACCAGCGGGAGCGCATGCGCCTCTACATGAAGCGCAAGCGGGCCTCCAACCCGGCCTTCCGCGAGCGGGAGCGTGACGCGAACCGTCAGCGCATGGCGAGGGTCAGAAGGGGGAAGGGGCGGCCCAAGGCCGAATAGCCCCCGACATCCGCCTGACAACAGAAGCCCCGGCCTAATCGCCGGGGTTTTTATTAACGCGCAGCCGCTCTTTGGCGGATTATGCGGTTAACGGTCTGGGAGACTCCATACGCCCCGCTTATTTGCTGATTGCTTTCGACCGCGGCCTTGAGCCGGTCGTCGAATGACGATTTCCAAAAGTCGACACGTTCAACCATCGCAATCCGAGCCTTCGCTTCTGCAAATGACTCGCTCACCTCAAACAGCGAGACGATCGCCTCGCTCATCTTGCGTCTCGTCTGGCGATGTCGGCTGTATGCGGTGAAAATTTCACTCGCAAGAACAGACACATCTTTTCGCCTTCCATTGAACGCCTGAAACCGACCGACAAACCCATAAGGGTCCTCGCCAAATTTCACCGCGAAGGACGGAACGCCCCGGCCCATTGCAAAACCAATCTCCTGGTCGGTCCATTTGCTTTCGTGGAAGCCGGGGTGAAGCAGCGCAATTAGGGTGTCACAAGTCTTTAGAGCGAGTTCGATTTCGCTCTGCCATTCAGCCGTCGGCTCAATGTCATTGTGAGCGACAAACGCAGTCATACCATACCGAAAAAGTTCCAGCTGAAGCTGGGCTGCGAACGATCGCTGAGTAGACAAGTGCGATAGGAAAACACGCAGCATCCCATCGACCCAAAAAGGAGGGTCGGCTAGAGGAACTGACTCTGGTTCAAAGTGAAAGCCAGCGTGGTTTGCTAAGTCGACAAGGACGGCATCGGAGGCTTGGTCGACCATATGCATGACATAACTGTCACCCGTTCCGTTCCAAGTGTCGGACGTGGGCAGTGAAAATTGTCGAAGCGTTACGTCAATAAGCGCCCAGCTTTCGCCACCAACGCGCCGGGCGATTTCCTTTATCAGCTTAATGCGTTGAGAGGCAGTCAGCGCCATGAATGACGAATACTGGCCGCGACTGGGAAAGGAAAGCCGTCGAGAAACTTAAGGGAGCGGTGGGCTCTTTCGTCTGACACGCGCATATCCGTTGGAAATCATTGCCTCCAATCGCTCGACCTCAGCATTGAGGTAGTCGTTGGCGGCCACAAGCGCCCGTAGAGCGGCGCGCTCATCGCCTTCGCAGAGAGCCACAACTTCATCGACAGCGGCTTCTAATTCGGGACTCGGAACGCTGAGAGGTCTCGCTACCGCTGCTTCAGCCATTTTCTTTCCTCCATCGATCCCACCACGTTGCCGCGGTCGTTCCCTTGTCGTGAAACAAATCGCGGTGGCCGGTGATCATGCCCGCGAGATTGTCGATATCTGTCATCAACCAACTCGCTTCCCGATAAAGCGGATGCCGACTGTTGTAGGCGGTGTGTATTTTGATTATCGCGTCTCGGCACACTCTCATCGCTTCGAGGATGTCCCTGAAATCGTTCAGCCCATTTCGGACATGCCGCATGGGGCAGGGACGATACAGGAATAAATGCCTAAGGCAATAGCGCGGGGTTCACTTGCCGGAATTAAGTTTGCCTTCCGAATTTATCCACAGACAAAAAGATTCAGGTTTTCGGCACGGCGAGAGGGCTTGACTCGTTTTCCCCAAGTTTGCCGTGGCTTCCGCGGCTACCACAGATTGCTGCGCGCCGCTTGGCCACATAGATTCACAATTCGCGAATCAAAATCGAGTGCCGCGTCTCGGCCCCAAGCTGGAGATCGTTCGCATGGCTTCGTGGAAAGAAATCGAGCGGATAAGAAAGAATCCTGCGGAGGCGCGAGCCATTGCGCAGCGCCTTCTCAAGTTTCCCTCCATCGACATGACTGACTGGGAGGCGATGTTTCTCGACACGATGGCCGACCGACCAGTCGACCGGGGCGACCTGACAACTCTGCAGGTGGAGAAGCTCTTGCAGATACGGGACGATCTAACGTTTGTCCCGACAACTCGCGATGGGTTCAGCGTTCAAATCCTTATGGACAAGATTCACCTCGGGCGAAATGACCTGACCGAGGAAGATGAAGAATGGTTTGTCAGAGTTCGGGAGCGCGACGGGTATGCGATCGCTCGAAAGAACATCGGGCGACTTCTGCGGCTGGCGCGTGAATTGCGATTGATTGACGAAGAGGCAGCCGCCTAGGCGCGATTGCCCGGAGGGGCCAAGGCGGGTGGTTCAGGCAACGGCGGGAAGGGATTTTGCGCCCCCGGTGGCATCATCCAGGTGACCGGCAGAGGGCGGCGCCCCTCCAATATTTCCAAAAGCACGGCCTGAGCGCGGTGATTACGCTCTTCATCGTTGATGAAGCCTTGGGGCACGTATGCCAGACGCTCCAGTTCGCGGCGGTCGAACTGATAGCCGAGGAAAAGACCCATCTGGTAAATCAGGTCTAGGAAATGGTCGTTCCGCTGCTCGAAAAAGCGCTCCTGCTGATCGACCGCCGGCATTGGAGCGCCAAGAAGATTCATGTAGCTCCGGAAAGCCGTCATGACTGCAGGAACTTCGTTAAACTCCACCGGAATGGTGTTGAGAGCCCGGACGTGGTCCACCGAGAGCCGTGATGAGCGGGTGTGCATCATTGTTCGATAGAGATCGAGCTTCCGTTGCCGATCTTCGCGCGCCGCGTCCTGCTTACGCGTCATGCGTACCGCTATTATCGGCCCGAGTAGGATCGCGATGACGCTCGCGGCCAATATCAGAGCATTGATCACATCACCCGTTGTCATCAAAGACTCCTGAGAAGTTTCAGCTTGCCGTTGACCGGACCTGCGGGTGTCTCGAACCGCAGAACTTGGTCTTCAACGATCGGCACGTTGAGTTTGAACGGGACTTTCATCTCGATAGGCCCTCCGCCTGCGACCAATCCCGTAATGAGCATCGTTCCTGAAGGAACGGAAAAGACGATTTCGCCTTCTACGAACCCGGCCGACGTCCGGTAGCCTCCGTTGTAGATCGCGCCGCCCGCGTCAGCGCCTGCAATCACGCCGTCACGAAAGAGAAAGAGGCCGAACGAACTGGCCGTCATTCCCGTGAAGTAGGCGGCATAAATTCCGTCAACCGTCTCTGCCATGTTTGCGACTCCACTTAGCCGGTGGAGGACGCTAGCATTGCACGCAGACGGAGAGTTGCTTGTGGGTCCGCGGTTCCACAACTTATCGCCGAACCGTCAGAATCGTTGGGGGCTGAGTAGGGGACTGACTGCGGCTCTGCGGAAAAAGCCCTGAAAATTCAACGCTGGGATAATGCAGGCGCCCCAGCCAAACCTAGTTACATCTTGTGGTTGCGGCGCGAACTCGGGTGTCCTAGCCTGATATCCGTCGCCTCCGCGAGTTAGCCGCTACGCCCGTGACCGAAAAGCTCCGCCTTCCCGACGTCACGATCTGCGCAGCCGATTCCGCTTTCGTCGATCTTACGGTGCGCGCCCTCATGCGATCGATGGACCTGTGCGCCTTCGGTGACGCCATCCTGTTCTCCGACGTCGCCCGCGCAGGACCTTTCCGCCACGTGCCAATCGCGCCCTTGCGGTCGATTGCCGACTACTCGCGCTTTGTGCTGCGCGACCTGGTCGATCACGTAACGACCAGTCACATCCTCGTCGTCCAGTGGGACGGTTACGTTGTCGATCCAGCGGCGTGGAAACGCGCGTTCCTGAAGTACGACTACATCGGCAGTGTTTGGCTGGACCAACCCGAACATTTGTCGGTCGGCAATGGTGGCTTTTCGCTGCGCTCACGGCGCCTCATGCAGACCGTGCGCCAACTCCCGCATCTGGCCGGTTACAACGAAGACGTCGTCATCGGTCGCACCTACCGCGCGATCATGGAGCGCGACAACGGCATCCGTTTTGCGCCTTCAAAAATCGCCGGTCTGTTCGCCCACGAATACAAGATCGAGGCAGGCGTGCCGACGTTCGGTTTTCATGGCGTCGAAAATCTGAGCCGTTACACGACCGACGACGAACTCACCGATATCTGCAAGGCGCTCGACATGGCGCGCCTGCATCCCGAGAAGATGCTGATCCTCGCCGCCACCTGCTCCGGGGACGGCCATCCGAAAGCGGCGGAAGTCGTTTATCGCGGGCTTCGGAAGCTGAGATCGCCGATCATCATTCATCGTGTGCTGGTCGACCAGCTCGGTCACGTCGCCGGCGACCAAGTGTTCCACAACCTTGAGGCAATGGTCGGCGCCGAACCCCGGCCGCTTGCAACCTAGACCCTCCGCGCGATCCCTGTTAGGTTGGCTCGGTTCCACCAAGGATTGTGTTCCTCCATCTTGAGCGAAAGACGCCTCTATCCGTCCGGAGGAATACACGGACAAGTTGCACATTCCATAGGCGGTCGCATCGTTTCGGGTGAGATCGCCGAAGGGACGTTCCTGCCGCGCGAGGCCGAACTGGCCGAGCAGTTCGCAGTCAGCCGGCAGGCAGTGCGCGAAGCGCTGAAGGTGCTGGCCGCCAAGGGGCTCGTTCAGTCCCGCCGGCGCACCGGCACGCGCGTCCTTCCGCGCGCTTCATGGAACCTGTTCGATCCGGACGTGATTGCCTGGCATCCGGCAGCGAGCTTCGCGCCGCGCCTGCTGAACGACATCGCGGAACTGCGCATCCTGATTGAGCCTGCCGCAGCTGAGTATGCTGCCACACGCGGCGATCGCGCGGCGATCGAAGTGATTGGCGCGACCCTCAGCGCCATGCGCGAGAACGTCGATAAGGCCGACGCATTCCGCGAGGCGGATGCCGATTTCCATGCGGCGATGTTCGCTGCCAGCGGAAACGAATTCATCGCGCACCTGGCCGACATTCTGGGGCCGCTTCTTCGGGAAAGCTTCCGCCTTCAGGATCAGGTGCGCGGCATCGACATCGCCAAGATCGTCCTGCCACGCCATGAGGCGGTCTTCGCGGCGATCGTCGCGCGCGATGGTAACGAGGCTCGTCGCGCCATGGAAACGCTGCTGACCGCGGCCTCGCGCGAGGTGGCGCGCATCAGCAAGCCATCCGGTGCCGGCTAGCTATCGCCCTTGCGCACCTTCGACACCGTGCCGGTGGTGCTGTAACCCGCGAGCAGCGGCAGGAACTCGACGCTACCGCCGTTGCCTTTGACGAATGCCGCACCGGGGATGTCCTGGCCGGCATAGTCCGAGCCCTTGAACAGCAGGTCGGGCCGGATCGCGCGGATCAGTTCCTCCGGGGTGTCCTCCGCAAAAATAACCACGAGATCGACAGTGCGAAGCGCGGCCAGCACGGCTGCCCGGGCCGATTCATCCTGCACTGGACGGTCCGGTCCCTTGAGACGGCGTACGGACGCGTCGGCGTTCACGCCGACGACCAGTCGGTCCACCCGCCGCTTGGCCTGTTCCAGGGAGTGGAGATGGCCGCGATGCAAGAGGTCGAAGACGCCGTTGGTGAAACCGACCTTGAGGCCGAGGCTTTGCCACAGGCGCACATGCTCGGCCGCCTCGGCGCGGTCCAGCACCCCATCGCCGCGCGCCGCGCCGAGCGCCTGCCGTAGCTCCTGCGGCAACGCGGTCGCAGTGCCGGGCTTCGATACGACGATGCCCGCCGCCGTGTTGGCAAGCCGCACGGCGTCGGGCAGTGAAGCGCCGGACGCCAGTGCGGAGGCAATGGTGGCGACGACGGTATCGCCGGCGCCTGTGACGTCAAAGACGCGGTGCGTCTCTGCCGGCACGTGCAGTGGTGCCGAACCGTCGCGACGCACCAGCGTCATGCCCGCCGAGCCGCGCGTCAGCAGCACGGCATCGATGTTGGCCTTCTCGAGTACGTGTTGGCAGGCCGAGACCGCGTCGTCGTCGCTGCGTGCGCGAATGCCGGTGAAGGCGAGCATCTCTTCGATATTCGGAGTGATCAGCGTCGCGCCGGCAAAAACGGACGCGTCCGACCGCCGCGGATCGACGATAGCCGGCTTGCCCTCCTTCCGCGCCGCCGCAATCAGGGCGCGGATAGCCGTGTCGTCCAGCGCGCCGCGGCCATAATCGGAGAGCACGACTGCCTTCGCGGACGGCATCGCCCGCAGTGCGGTCGTGATCAGCGCGTCCCGCACTTCGTGCGAAGCCGGTCCGGGTGCCTCCGCGTCAATGCACAGAAGCTGCTGCCACCCGCTGAGGTAGCGTGTCTTCACGCTCGTCTGGCGCTGACCATCAGTGATGAGGCGCGGCGTCATCCGCGCGAAACCGCGGCACAGGCCGGCGAGTTCTGCTCCGGGTTCATCCTCGCCAACGAGGCCGACGAGCGTCACGGCGCCGCCCGTCGCCAGCACGTTGGCGGCGACGTTGCAGGCGGCGCCGGGGAGCGCCCGGCTGCGGCCAAACCTGAGGACAGGGACCGGCGCCTCGCGGGAGATGCGCGAAACGCTGCCCTCGATAAATCGATCGAGCAGTACGTCGCCGACCACCAGCACGTCGGCATCTGCAAGTCGGTCAATCAGGCTGGCGTCCATGGAGCGCGCGAAGTCCGGCGATCAGGCTGGCTGGGCTATATCGGCGCTGCCGCGCTGCGGCAAGTGAACCACGCCGGCAATGTAAATGCGCATGCGCGCGTAGGGGATCGGGAGCGGCTGCGTAAATCACCGGGTAGTCGCAGCCATCCTCCCGAAAACGTGAGGCGGGCTGCGGCTTTTTGTTCCGTCCGGCTGGCCCGTTATTACGGAATGTTTAGTCGGCAGGCCTAGCTAATCACGCTACGCTGCGTCGCAACAGGGTTTGTCATGGCTGCAAGCAGACAGATCGCCGTCATTGTCATCATCATCGTGGCCGTCGCCGTCGGGTGGTTCGGCTACGAGCGCGGATGGTACGGCCATACCGTGGCCGCGGGGCCGGGTGGCCAAGGCCAGCAGACAGCACAGAACGCGGGTGGCGGTGCCGGGCAGCAGGGCAACCGGCCGCAGCGCCAGGGTGGCGCGGGCGGCGGGCAAGGCGGTGGCGGATTTGGCGGCGCCTTCGGCCGGGGCGGCCCGGTCATCGTCGTTACGCAGCCCGTTGAGACGGACAACTCCGGCATCGAGGTCCAGGCGGTCGGCACCGTTGCCTCCGCCAAGGCCGTGACGCTCTACCCGCAGGTCACCGGCGTGGTCACCGACATATCGTTCATGCCGGGTAGCGCGGTCACTCAGGGCCAGCCGCTCCTGCATCTCGACGACGGCGACGAGCAGATCGCCCTCGACAAGGCCAGGCTCGCCGTCCAGTCGGCGCAGGCGGCATACGATCGCGCCAACCAGCTCGCACAATCCAACAACGCAACTGCAGTATCGGTGACCGATGCCAAGAACGCGCTCGACACGGCGCAGATCGGTCTCAAAAGCGCCCAGCTCGACCTCGACAAGCGGACGGTCAGCGCGCCGTTCGCGGGCACCGTCGGTCTTACTGACCTCAGCATTGGCGACCTCGTGAATTCGCAGAAGTCTGTCACCACGCTCGACGACATGACGACTGTGACCGTTGGTTTCTCGGTCCCTGAGCGCGCTTCTGGCCTGGTCAAGATTGGTGACCCCGTCACCGCCACGACGGATGCGCTTGCGGGCCAGAAGTTCACCGGCAAGGTCATCGCCGTCGACAGCCGCGTGGATCCGACGACTCGCGCGCTGAACGTCGAGGCCGTGTTGCCGAACGACGCCGCTGCGTTGAAGCCGGGGATGGCATTGACCCTTGTGCTCGATTTCCCCGGCGCGCCGCATCCCTCCGTGCCGTCATTGTCGATCCAATGGGACCGCCAGGGTTCGTACGTCTGGAAGGTTGTCGATGGCAAAGCTAAGCGCATCGCCGTCCAGATCATCACGCGGCGCAGTGGTGTCGTGACCGTCGCCGGCGACCTCAAGGAAGGCGATCCGGTTGTGACCGAAGGTGTCCTCCGCATCCGCGACGGAATACAGGTCGCCGAAGCCGGTTCGTTTGCCGGCGCGGCCAACGGTGGCGGGAATGCCGGACAGCAGGGCAACCGTCAGGGCGGAGGCCAGGGCCGCCCGGCCGCCAACGGGGGCGCGGCCGGCCAGCCTGCGGCCGGCGGCTAGGACACGCTCAGCATGGCAAAGCGCGAAAAGCAGCAAGGCGGGCAGGGGGCGGCCTTCGCGACCCTATTCGTCAGCCGCCCGGTGCTGGCGATCGTGCTCAACCTGCTGATCGTCGTGGCTGGCATCGCCGCGTTCACCGGCGTCGAGGTGCGCGAGCTTCCGAATATCGACCAGCCGGTGATCACGGTGCGCACCAACTACAGTGGCGCGACGCCCGAGACCATCGACAAGGAGATCACCGGCATCATCGAGGGCGCCGTCGCCCGCACGCCCGGCGTCGTTGGCATCTCGTCGCAGTCGAGCGCCGGCCAGAGCCGCGTCACGATCCAGTTCGATTCTTCCACCGACATCAACGTCGCCGCTAACGATCTCCGTGACGCCGTCGGCAATATCCGCGGCCTGCCCGACGACGCCGATCCGCCGCAGATCGTGAAGGCCGACACGGGCTCCGACGCCATCATGCGCCTGTCGGCGATCTCGCCCGACCTGTCGATCGACCAGCTCACCGAACTGATCAACGACCAGGTGGTCGATCGTCTCGCGGCGGTGAATGGTGTCGCCGACGTGCAACTGTTCGGCGATCGCGATCCGCTGGTGCGCGTCCTCATCAATTCCGATGCGCTTGCCGCGCGCAACCTCACCGTCAACGATCTCACCAATGCGCTGTCGACCGTCACGCTCGACGCGCCCGCCGGCCGCGTCGCCGACGACAATCAGTCGCTGCTGCTGCGTGCCGATGCTTCGACAAAATCGGCGGATGAAATTGGCGCTATCCAGATCAACCCCAACGTCAAGGTCAGCGATGTCGCCGAGGTAATCTTCGGCCCGGCCGATCAGGTCACGTCGCTGCGGATGAACGGGCAGAACGGAATTGGTCTCGCCATCGTGCGCCAGGCAAAGTCCAATGCGCTGGACATCTCGACCGGCGTCCGTGCCGCCGTCGCCGAGCTGAGCAAGACGCTGCCCAAGGATGTCACGCTGTCGATCTCGTCCGACGACGCGACGTACATTCGCGACTCCATCACCGAGGTCATCCTCACGCTGCTCCTGGCGACCGGGATCGTCGTCGCGATCATGTACCTGTTCCTGCGTTCGCTGCGGGTCACGTTTATCCCGGCGATTACGGTGCCGATCGCGCTGACAGGGACGTTCGCGGCGATCTGGGCCGCTGGCTTCTCGATCAACATCCTGACGCTGCTGGCCCTCGTGCTCGCCACCGGCATGGTGGTGGACGACGCTATCGTCGTCATCGAAAACATCTCGCGCCAGCGCAGCCTGGGGATGGGTCCGCGCGCCGCGGCCGTGCTGGGCGTCCGTCAGGTGTTTTTCGCGGTCATCTCTACCACTGCGACATTGGCGGCGGTGTTCATCCCGATCTCGTTCTTCCCGGGTGTCGCCGGGCGCCTGTTCTCCGAGTTCGGCTTCGTGCTCGCCTTCGCCGTGGTGCTGTCGGCCTTCGTGGCGTTGACGCTGTCGCCGATGCTCGCGTCGCGACTCATTGGCGACACGGCACACGAGCACCACAACGCCTTCTCGTCGATGCTCGGCCGCGTGGGCGAATTCTTCGTCCGCCTCTACGCGCGTCTGCTTGATGCGGCGCTGGCGGCGCCAGCGATCGTCATTCTCGTGGCGGCCATCTTCGCCGGCGGGGCCTACTTTGCCTTCCAGCTTCTGCCGTCCGAGCTGACGCCGCCGGAAGACCGCGGCCAGATTCCGCTGTCGATCCGCGGCCCACCCGGCGCGACCGTCGACTACGTCACGGACCAGATGCGCAGCGTCGAACAGGTGATTGCGCCCTATCTGAAGAGCGGCGAGATCGTGAATACCTTCGCGACCGCGCAGGGCGGTGGCGGCGGCGGCTTCATGTTTGCGACCCTCGCGCCGTGGGGTGAGCGCTCGCGCAGCCAAGCCGAGATCACCAACGAGATTAACCGCAAACTCCAGGCGATCCCCGGCATCCAGGTGTCGGCCTTCACCTCCAACAGTCTCGGCATCCGCGGCGGCGGTCAGGGCCTGCAATTCTCGATCACCGGCACCGATTACGACAAGCTCGCCGACACCGCGGACAAGCTGATCGACGCCATCCAGGCCGATCCCGTCTTCGCCACCGCACGGGTCAACTTCGACACGACGCAGCCGCAGATTTCCGTGAACATCGACCGCCAGCGCGCGTCCGATGTCGGCGTGCCTGTTGCCAACATCTCGAGTGCGATCCAGACGCTCGTGGCCGGCAAGGACCTCGGCAGTTACTACATCGGCGATCAGCCGATCGACATTGTCGCCCGCGCGCCCGACGGTGCCATCGAGGACCCAACCGGGCTCGAAAACGTCGAACTCCGCTCCAGCGACGGCAAGATGATCCCGCTGTCCTCGCTGGTGACCTTCACCGAGAGTGCGGTCGCGCCGTCGCTCGCGCGCGAGAGCCAGCACCGTGCCATGCCGATGTCGGCAACATTGGCGCCCGGCATCGACATGCGGCAGGCGATGAACCACCTAGAGGCGATCCTCGCCAAGAATCTCCCGGCCGGAGAAGGTTTCGTCTACACCGGCGAGGCGAAGGAGCTGAACACGGCCTCCGGCGGCGTCGTGCAGACGTTCGCCTTCGCTCTGCTGGTCGTCGTGCTGGTGCTGTCGGCGCAGTTCGAAAGCTTCATCTCCGCTTTCATCCTGATGGCGACCGTGCCCTTTGGGCTGGCTTCGGCGATGTACGCCATGGTGCTCACTGGCGGCTCGCTCAACATCTACTCCGAAATCGGGCTCGTGATGCTCGTCGGCCTGATGTCCAAGAACGGCATCCTGATGGTCGAATTCGCCAACCAGCTCCGCGACCAGGGCCAGTCGGTGATGGAGGCGATCCGCAACGCGGCGCTCATCCGCCTGCGCCCGATCGTCATGACCATGATCGCGACCGTGCTCGGCGGTCTGCCGCTGCTGCTTACCGCCGGTGCCGGCGCCGAGGCGCGGCGTGCGCTGGGCTGGATCATCGTCGGTGGCCTCGGCTTCGCGACGATCGCGACGCTGTTCCTGACGCCGGTGGTGTTCAGCCTGCTCGCCCGGCTCTCCAAGCCGCGCATCGCCGAGGAGCAGCGGCTGGAGCGTGAGTTGGCGGAGGCCGGAGGGCCGCGCGAATTCAAGCCGACGCCACAGGAAGAGGGCGAGGTGCCTGAACTCCCGGCCGCGGCCGAGTAAGCTAGATCGGCGCGATCGAGGGCGCCGAGGCGTCCGGCGTGTGCGGCTGCAGGAGCCGACCGCGCTCGGCGATCAGGAAGCACGCGATCACCAGAAGCCCCAACACGAAGTAAGCGGCCGCCAGTGTCGTCGTGGTGCCGTTGAAGGCCTGCGCCACCGCGTAGCCGATGATCGCCGCGCCGACCGTCGAGAACGTGCCGAACACGGCCGCCGCAGTGCCGGCGACCTCGCCCAGCGGCTCCATCGACAGCGAGCCGACGTTGCCCCATGCAAACCCCTGCATGAGTGTTGCGCCCGCGAGGAACAGCAGGAACGCCCACAGCGGCATGAACCCGGCCGCCGACAGCGCCGCCCACAGCGCGGTGATGATGACGTAGCTGAGCATCGCGCCATGGGCGAGACGGCGCATGCCGAGGCGGCCCACAAGCCGCGAATTGAGCAGGAACGAAACCGCGAACGCGATGGGACCGACGGCGAAGGCAATCGGGAAAAGCGCACCGAGGCCATAAATCCCGACGTAGATCTGCTGGGCCGTGTTGACGAAGCCGAGCACCGCGCCGAAGAGGAAGATGCCGGCGAGCCCGTAGAACAGCGCCATGCGATTGCCGACAACGAGGCCGAAACCCCGCGTGACGGACTGCACCGTGAGCGGCCGCCGGTTCTCCGCCGTCAGCGTCTCGTCGAGCCGGAGATAGGCCCATGTACCGAAGGTGATACCGACCAATCCCATGAAGAAGAAGATGCCCTGCCAGGGTGCGGTCAGCAGGATCACCTGTCCAACGTTGGGTGCGATGATCGGCACGATCATGAACACCGACATGATCATCGACATGATCTGCGCCATGGCCCGCCCGCTGTAGAGGTCGCGCACGGTCGACTGGCTGGCGACCGACACCGCGGCCGAGCCGAGACCCTGCGTGAAGCGGAGGGCCAGCAGCGTTCCGAACGTCGGCGCCAGCGGCGCCAGGAGGGCGGCCATAGCGTAAAGGGTGATGCCGATCAGCAGCGGCCGCCGCCGCCCAAAGCGATCGACGATCGGACCGAAGACGAGCTGTGGCAACCCGAGCCCAAGCAGGAACGACGTCAGCACCAGCGACCGGTCATTGGGATTCGCGACGCCGAAGAAATCGCCCATGGTGGGCAGCGCCGGCAGCATGACGTCGATTGCCGCCGCGTTGATGCAGCCGAGCCCTGCCATCAGCGCGACGAATTCGAACCGGTGAAGTCGCCGTGCCATGTGTTCAGCTTTCGGGGCCAGGGATGATCGCGCGTGACGCCGCGCACGCGTTGGGCAGAACGATAGCCTATCACGCCCGCGCAAAGCGGACGAAGCGGGCATGAGCCAGAAAGAGCACCGCTGCCCCGACCACGGCGAAGCCTGCTGCGACGTTGAAGACGGCGGGGTAGTTGCCGCCGCCGCCGGTCACCAGAGCGAACACGGCGGCCGTACCGATTCGCGCCACTACGCCAACGACGTCGAGCAGCGACGTCGACAGGCCGATGCGGCCGCGGATCGCCTCCTGGAGGTAAGCGAGCGGGATAGCCATCAAGCCGGCGGTCGCGGCTGCATTGAGCCCCTGGAGCCAGAGCACGCCGCTCACCGAATGTGCGTTAGCAACCAGCAACAGGTAGAGCGCGTATATCAGCGTGCTCGCCACGATCAGCGTGTGCTTGGGCCAGCGCGTTGCCGCATGGCCCCACAGCAGCATGCACGGCACTTCCAGCAGCGCTGCAAGGCCGGCGTAGATGCCGACATCGGCGAGAGTGCCGCCAAAGTTGGAGACGATGGCGAGCGGCGCCGTCGTGCTGTTGAGCCCGATGGCGACGTTGATGATCATCACGCCGCCGATGCCGAACACCACGGGCAATGCGATGCGTGCCGGCGGGGTCGAGGTGCCTGCGTCTGCGCCCGCCACGGTGGCCGGCCTGCCGATCCGCGCCGAGCCGTCGAGCATGAGCACCCCGAAGAGAGCCGCGCACACCAGGTAGGCAGCCGCCGCTACGCCGAATACGTCGAACACCGAGTACGTCGCCGCGATGTATCCCGCGATGGGCGGAACAATGACCCATGCCACCGCAAACAGGGTGCGCAGCATCGACACCATGAATTCGGCGCGATCCGGCAGTCGCTCGTTGTAGTAACTCCGCGCGAACGAGAATGATTGCGAGAACAGCGCACCGCCGAACGGCATGACGAGGCCGGTGGCGACGACGAACGCCCACTGTGTGTGGGAGAGATACACTAGCCCATACGCGATAGCGCCGAGCACCGCGCACGCGATAACGATCAGACGCCGGTCAGGCACCCGATCCGACAGCACGCCAAGTGCGACCGAGGCGGCGGCCTGGGCCAATGCGGACAGGGTGAGGAGCGCAGCATAGCCGGTATTGGAGATGCCGAGCGTATCGATGCCGACGACCGCGCCATACGGTAGCGTCGAGGCATACGTGATGCCCGTGAAGAACAAGCTGGAGGCGATGATCGCCCCGGCTGGCAAAGCGCGCGCCACACTGGCCTCCCATCAGTCGCGGGGGCAGGCTGTACGCTCAGGCAAGCGCCCGCGCCAATGCAAATCCGTGACGCGATCCATCCGAGCAGTTGATCTTCGCCGGCGTGCCCGGCTGGCAGCGCGACAGCCGGGAGTCAGCCTAGAACTGGCCCTGATCGTCGGGGCCGCGGACGTGCGCCGGAGCGCCGCCACCCGCTTGCTGCGCTGGCTTGCGCCGCCAGCCCGTGATCCGGTCCCAGCCGGCGCGGGCGTGCGCCAGCGCCATGAGCGATGCCGGCGTCACGACCAGCGTCAGGATCGTCGCAAAGCCGAGGCCGAACACGATCGCGGTCGATAGCTGGATCCACCACTGGGTGGAGGGCGCCCCGTACGTGATCTCCCGGCTCAGGAAGTCGATGTTGAGCCCGAAGGCAATCGGGAGCACGCCCAGGATGGCGGTGATGGCGGTAAGCAACACCGGCCGCGCGCGTTCGCGGCACGTGCGGATGATCGCCTCTTCGACCGGTACGCCTTCGTGGCGCAATCGGTCGTAGGTGTCGATCAGCACGATGTTGTTGTTGGTGACGATGCCGGCGAGCGCAATGATGCCGACGCCGGTCATCACGATGCCGAACGCCTGACCGGTGACGATGAGGCCGATGAACACGCCGATCGTGGAGAGCACCACGGCGGAAAGCACCAGCCCAACCGACGACAGCTTGTTGAACTGCGCCAGCAGCACCGCGAAGATCAGGAACAACGCCGCGCCGAAAGCCTTCAGGAGGAAGGCCTGCGCGTCGTTTCGCTCCTGGTCCTCACCAGTGAGCTTCCACTTGACCAGCCCCTTGAAGTCGGTGGCGGCGAGCTGCTTGGCGATCTCCTGCTGCACCAGGGCCGTCTGCACACCTTCCGCAACGTTGGCGGTGACGGTGATGACCCGCTCCCCATCAACGCGGTGGATGAGGCCGACGCGCTGCGAGGGCACGCGCTGGACGAAGTTGCCGATCGGCACCGAGCCCGCCGGCGTGTTGATCTCGAGGTCGTCGATCTGGTTCAGCGTGCGGCGGTCCTGCGGCACGCGGACGATGATATCGACCGGCTTGTCGGTGTTCTCCGGCCGATAGTCGGTGACCTTCATGCCGTTGGTGACGAGCTGCACCACCTGGCCGACGGAACCGACGCCGATGCCGTACTTCGCCGCCTCGGGCTTGTTCACCTCGAGTTTCCAGTCGATGCCGGGCAGCGGCAGGCCGTTGTCGAGGTCCTTGATCTCCGGTCGCATGGCCAGCTCATTGCCCACCTGCCGGGCGGCTGACTCCAACGCCTCCGGGTAGGCGGAGGACAGCTGGATCTGGATCGGCTTGCCGGTCGGCGGCCCGGCGCTCGGCGTCGTCACTTCGACGCGGATGCCGGGGATGTGGGACGTCCGCTGGCGGATGTCGGTCAGGATCTCACCGGCCGGCCGCCGCGTCTGCCAATCGGCAAACTCGAACTGGATCTGGCCGATCACGTCCTCGGTGACGTCGTTGTTGCCGCCCTGGCCCATGTCGCCGGAACGGGCGTAGACGGAGCTCAACTCCTTCATCGGGAGGACGATGCCTTCGACCTCGCGGACCAGCGCGTCCTTCTCGGCGAGTGAGAGATTGCCGCGCGCATGGACGAGCACGACGCCGGAGTCCGGCTCGACGTTCGGGAAGAACTCCACGCCCTTGCCCACCTTGCCGTAGATCGTCGGCACGATGATCAACAGGCTGAAGGCGAGCAGCAGCGTCAGCCACGGATGATGCACGGCCAGTCGTACCGTCTTGAGGTACGGACCTTCCCTGCGCCGCGCGTCGTGATGCACTTCGTGCGGACGCCCGACAAGTGCGCCAAGCGTGGGGGTGAAGATCAGCGCGGCGACCAGCGAAGCCGACAGCGTCGCGATCAGAGTGATCGGCAGATACTTCATGAACTGCCCGACGATCCCCGGCCACAGCAAGAGCGGGAAGAAGGCAGCGATACGTGTCAGCGTCGCCGCGGTCACCGGGCCGGCCATGCGCGAAGCGGCGAAGGAATACGCCTCCTTCGGCCTCATGCCCTCGCTCATGCGCCTTTCGGCGAACTCCGACACGATGATCGAATCGTCCACCAGCATGCCGACAGCCAGGATCAGCGAGAACAGCACGACGATGTTCATCGTCGAGCCGAACGTATTGAGGCCAAGCACGCCGGTCAGGAACGCGAACGGAATGGCGATGCCGATGAAAATCGACGCGCGCCCGCCGAGCACGAACAGGATGATGATCGCCACGAGCAGAATGGCGGTCGCCACGCTGTTCTGGAGGTCGTTCAGCATCTGCTTGATGAATTTGGACTGGTCGCCGATGAACTGCACTTGCAGCCCGGCAGGCCATCCGGCCCGCTCCTTGGCGACGGCGGCCTTCACGGCCTCAGCCGTATCGACCAGGTTCGCGCCCGTGCGCTTCGACACGTCGATCACGACCGCCGGGCGGCCATCGACGCGGGTCACGGTGGTGGCGTCCTTGAACGTCGGCAGGATCGACGCCACGTCGCCGAGCGTCACGGACGCGGCGTTGGACGCCGCGACCGGAATGTTGAGCACATCCTCCGGTGTCTCGATGAGGGCAGGGACCTTGACCGCGAAGCGGCCGGCGTTGCCTTCGAGCGCGCCGGCGGCGACCAGTGAGTTGCCGGAAGCGGCGGCGTAGGCGAATTGATCCAGCGAAACGCCGTAGCTCTTCAACAGCATCGGCTCGGCGATGATCTCCACGACCTCATCGCGCGTGCCGCGCAGGTCGGCGGAAAGCACGCCCGGCGCTTGCTCAATCGCGTCCTGCAAGTCGCGTGCGATCTTGCCCAGCGTGCGCTCCGAGATATCGCCGGATAGGGCGACGCTGATGATTGGGAACAGGCTGAGCGAAACTTCGTGCACCGACGGCTCGTCGGCGTCGGAAGGGATGCTGTGCTTGGCGTCGTCGACCTTGGCGCGCACGTCGGCGAGCGCGACGTCGGAGTCGAATCCCGCGTCGAATTCGAGCAGCACGTAGCCGCCGCCCTCGAACGCCGCGGAGTTGACCGTCTTCACGTTGGCGACCGTTTTGAGCGCGGTCTCCATCGGACGCAGCAGCAGCCGCTCGGAGTCTTCCGGCGAGATGCCGCGCTCCGACAACTGAACGTAGATGTAGGGAATGTTGACGTCGGGGTTGGCTTCCTTCGGGATGCTGATGTACGCCGAGGCGCCAGCCGCCAGCAGGAAGATGAGGACCGCGATCGTCAGACGCGCGTGGCTGACGGCGATATCGACGATGCGCCTGATCATGCCGGCGGCTCCTGCGGCGTCGCTTCTTCTGCCGTCACCGCCTCGACCGGATCGCCATCCTTGACGAAGTCCTGCCCGACGACAATCACGCGCGTCACGCCCTGAAGGCCGGTGACCCACACCTGAGAAAGGCCGTCATCGACGAGATTTACCGGGACGAACTGAGCCTTGGAGTTGGGGTCGGCGATACGCACGCCAAGGCGGCCATCGTCCGAGAACACCAGCGCCGAGCGGGGCACCGCGGCTGCTTCGATCGGCGCCAGCAGCACTGTCATCTCGCACGTGACGCCATCGGCGATCTCCGATGTCGGGTTCGGCATCTTCACTTCGACCGGGTAGGTGCGGGTCGCCTTGTCAGCGCTGAGGCCGACGAAGTCGACGCTGCCGGAAACCTTCTTGCCGTCGATGAAGCGCACCTCGGCCGACTGACCGACCAGCAGGCTCGCGCGCCGCGCTTCAGACACCGAGCCAACCGCGAGCATCGGATCGGGATCGACGATCTCGGCTACCTCACCGCCGATCTGGACGGCCTGACCGACTTGCACCGGCACGGTGTCGACAATGCCGTCGATCGGGGCGCGGACGACGGAGCGGTCAGCCTCGGCCTGCGCTGCGGCGAGCGCCGCCTGAGCCGATTTCACGCCGGCTTCGAGCGTTGCCAGCGAGTTGCGCGGCGCGTCGCCCGTCTGGATCAACTTGGAGTTCGCGTTGTAATCGGACTGAGCCTTGTCGAGTTGCGCCTGCGCCTGCTGCACGGCGGCGGTGCGCGCTTCGTCCGAAAGCGTGGCGACGATGTCGCCGGCCTTCACCTTGGTGCCGCGGGAAATATTCAGTTCGACAACGGTGCCCGCACCACGCGCGGTTGCCTGCGCTCGATGATCGGCGCGCGTCGTGCACGACAGGATGATCGCGCGTTGATGCTGCTCTGGAGTTGCGGTCGCCACCGCGACCTTCTGAATTGGGACTGCGGCAGTCGCCGGCGCGGCAACCTCGCCGCTGGCCGTTGAAACCGTCGCGGCCTCCGGCTCCTTCTGCCCAAGACGACCGGAGAATATCCAAACCGCAGCCAGAACGACCAGCACGACCGCGATGACGCGGCTCGGCCGAAAGATGCGTGAAGCCATGGCTTAATCACCCGCCCGTGGAAGCAAAAATGGTACCGATTCCGGAAGCGCGCCGCGCTGCATATAAGGGTTTCGCGATTGCATTTGAACTGGCTGTCTCGCGAAAAAACTGGCGAACCGATTTTGCCTTAATTTCCAGCAGCTTGTGTCCGCCTGGACGAACGCTAGCGTTACCCTGTGGGCAATGCCCGATTGACGCGGGCGCCGTTCCCTTGGAACAACGCTCATTGGCAAATGAGGCGCTCGTTGGTCGGTTATCATCGAAATTGCCGTTGCGGTGACGCCGTTGGCCGGTAGCCAGAGCGAGCTCGTGGAGGCTCTTTCTCGCGTCGCGGCTGGCGATCGCGCCGCCTTCAGCCGCTTGTATGTCGCGACCTCGGGGAAACTTTTCGCAAGCATTCGCCGTATCTTGGGCACAGGTTCATCGGCGGAGGATGCGATGCAGGAGGCCTACGTGCGCATTTGGCGGCACGCAGGCGACTTCGATGCCTCGATTGCCTCTCCGATTGCGTGGATGACGACGATCGCGCGCCATGCCGCGATAGACACACTGCGCTCCGGCGGTGCCAAGATCGCGGCGCAGTCGGCGCCGATCGATGCTGACATGGCCGAACGCCTCGCCGCGCCAGAGGCGAGCGGGGATCCGATGGCGGCAGGCCGTCTATCGGATTGCCTCGCCAAGCTCGAGGGCGACCGGCGGAGCATGGTTCTGCTGGCGTATTGCTATGGCCTCAGCCGGGAGGAGTTGGCTGGGCGGTTCGAGCGGCCGGTGGCGACAGTGAAGACGATTCTGAGGCGCAGCCTCGTGCAGTTGAAGGAATGTCTCGGTGGCGATTGACGCCGACGATCTCGAGGCCCTGGCGGCCGAATTCGTGCTGGGCACGCTCGACGTGAACGAGCGCCGCGCGGCCGAAGCCCGCATGGCCTCGGACCCTTCCTTCCGCGCAGAGGTTGCCGCGTGGGAGAAGCAGCTCCAGCCGCTGGCCGACGGCATCGCGCCGGTCGCAGTGCCGCCGGCCATATTCGCGCACATCGAGGAGCGCGTGGCCGGCGAACCCAAATTGCGCGCACGTACCGGTGGGAACGTCGTGGCGTTGCGCCGCCAGCTCCGCACCTGGCGGATTGGCGCCGGCATCGCAACCGCGGCGGCCGCCGCACTCCTGGCAGTGGTGGTTACGGACGCCACCCGCTCGCGGCCCACCGAATTCGTCGCCATGCTGACGCCGGATGGCGGCAAGCCCGCGTTCGTGCTCACCGTCGACACGGCGAAGAACACGCTGTCCATCCGGCGCGTTGCCGATGCTGCTCCGCCCGACAAGAGCTACGAACTGTGGGCCGTCGAGCCGGGCCAGAATCCGAAGTCGCTGGGCGTGGTCGACCAGGCAAGCTTCACGCGCCCGTTGCCTTACAGTCCGAAGGACCTCGTCTTCGCGATCAGCCTGGAGCCGCGGGGCGGCTCGCCGACGGGCGTCGCAACCGGCCCGATCGTGTTCTCGGGACCGCTGCTCAAGCAGTAGCGGTCCAACTCCATCGGCCATCGGTCCGCACTGGTGGTGCAAAAAGCTGCGGCCCCCGTCCATTGCTGGGCGAGGGCCGCGCCGTCCCGAACGCGCCGGGGGGCGACGTTCCGGAGCGGGGACGATTACATCTTGGGGAGCAACACCGCGTCGATGACGTGGATCACACCGTTCGACTGCTTGACGTCGGCAATCGTGACATTGGCGGTTCCGCCAGCTTCGTCAGTGACGGTGATGGTATTGCCGTTCTGCTGAAGCCAAAGCTTGCAGCCACCAACGGTAGTGACCTCGTGCTTGCCGCCGTCGTCCTTGATCATCTTCATGACAACGTCGGACGTGGCGTCAGCCGCCACGACGTGGCAGGTGAGGATCTTCACCAGCATCGCCTTGTTCTCGGGCTTGAGCAGGTTGTCGACCGTGCCCGCCGGGAGCTTGGCGAAGGCTTCGTTGGTCGGGGCGAAGACCGTGAACGGGCCCTTGCCCGACAGCGTGTCGACCAGTCCGGCGGCCTTCACTGCTGCGACCAGCGTGGTGTGATCCTTCGAGTTCACGGCGTTTTCGATGATGTTTTTGGTGGCGTACATTGGGGCGCCACCCACCATCGGATTGTCCGCCGAGAAGGCCGGCACAGTGACCAGGGCGGTACCCGCCATCAGCGTGGCAACGGCGGCCGCGCGGGCGATAGAACGGAAGCTCATAGACATTCCTCCTGTTGGAACTCGTTCCCCGAACGGGGAATGCCAACAGCTACGGAGCGAGCGCCGCGGAAGTTTCACCGTCGTCCGAAAAAACCCGCACCGAGCGATCAGGTTGCGCCACAATCCGGCGCCTCCTAGTCTCCCGCCACCCGAGGCGATCCCCGTGAAACCCACCAGCCCGATCTACACAGGCCTGCCCATGACCATCTTCGAGGTCATGTCGCGGCTGGCGATCGAGCACGGCGCAATCAACCTCGGGCAGGGTTTCCCCGACGTCGATGGTCCCGCCGACGTGAAGGAGGTCGCGGCCCGCGAGATCGGCGCCGGCCTCAACCAGTATCCGCCGATGATGGGCGTGCCGGAGTTGCGGCAGGCCGTCGCTGAATCCAACCGGCGCTTCTACGGCATCGACGTGGACTGGAAGAGCGAGGTGCTCGTCACCTCCGGCGCGACCGAGGCGCTGTCGGATTGCTTCAACGCGCTGATCGAGCCTGGCGATGAGATCGTCGTCATCGAGCCGCTCTACGACTCCTACCTGCCGGTGATCCGGCGCGCCGGTGGCGTTCCGAGGCTGGTGAGGCTTACGCCGCCCGAGTGGACACTCGACCGCGACGTGCTGGCCGCCGCCTTTGGCCCCAAGACGAAGGCGATCCTGCTCAACAATCCGATGAACCCCGCAGGCCGCGTCTTCACAAGGGACGAGCTCGCGCTGATCGCCGAACTCGTCGTCGCGCACGACGCGTACGCCATCTGCGACGAGGTCTACGAACACATCTTGTTCGATCGCCGCGCGCACGTGCCGTTGATGACGCTTCCGGGTATGCGCGACCGCGCGATCCGCCTTGGCTCGGCCGGCAAGACGTTTTCCCTGACTGGCTGGAAGGTCGGCTACGTCACCGCGACGCCGGCGCTGCTCGATCCCATCACCAAGGCCCACCAGTTCACGACCTTCACCACGCCGCCCAATTTCCAGAAGGCGGTGGCCTATGGATTGGGCAAGGACGATGCCTACTACGCCGCGCTGTCGGGAGACCTGGAGAAGAAGCGCGATCGTTTCGCAGAGGGCCTCACCAAGCTGGGCTTCGACGTCGCGCCCTGTCAGGGCACCTATTTCATCACCGCGGACGCCGCCCCGCTGCGCTTGAACAGTGATGACGTTTCGTTCTGCAAAGCAATGACGGTCGATGCACGCGTCGCGGCTATCCCGGTTTCTGTCTTCTACCAGGACGACGCGCCGCGTACCTTCGTCCGCTTCTGTTTCTCCAAACGCGATGACATCCTGGATGAGGCCCTCGCGCGGCTAAGCAAGTGGCTTTGGCAATGAGTGACCCGTTGCTTTTGGAGGTCACCCGCGGCCGCTATGTCGAGTCGCGCCATGCCGCGGCGATAGCCGTCTACGATGCCAAGGGCAGGGCGCGTGTCGCGATCGGTGATGTCGAGCGGCCGATCTTCCCGCGCTCCGCCATCAAATCAATCCAGCAGCTGCCGCTGGTCGAGTCGGGCGCTGCCGATCGCTACAGCTTCGGGAACGCCGAGCTTGCGCTAGCGTGCTCTTCCCACAGCGGCGAGCCGCGCCACGTCGCGACTGCCCGCAAGATGCTCGCCGCCGCCGGGCGAGGGGAGGCCGATCTCGCCTGTGGCGGTCACCCGCCCGCGAACCATGCGGCCGCCGATGCGCTCGTGCGAGCGGGCGAGCACTGGAGCCGCATTCACGACAACTGTTCCGGCAAGCACAGCGGGTTCATCTGCCTCGCCTGCGGCATGGATCTCGACCCGCGCGGTTACGAAACGCCGGCGCATCCGGCGCAGCGCGAGATCGCTGACGCTCTCGCCGACGTTACCGGTGCCGCGCTTGGCGAACCCGCCGTGGATGGGTGCTCCGTTCCTGCTTACGCGATCCCCCTCCGCAATCTCGCGCAGGCCTTCGCGAAGACGACCACGGGTGAGGGACTGACGCACGCGCGCGCCGCGGCGGCACGCCGCCTGATCGATGCGGTGACAGCCGAGCCGTTCATGGTCGCCGGCACCGGCCGCTTTGACACCGAGGTGCTGATCGCGTTCGGCAAGCGCGTCTTCGTCAAAGGCGGGGCTGAGGGCGTTATCTGCGCGGCGTTGCCTGAACTGGGCCTCGGTATCGCGATCAAGGCCGACGATGGCGCTGGTCGCGCGACCGAACCGCTGCTGTCGACCGTGATTGCGGCCCTGCTGCCCATGAGTGACCGCGAAAGCGCCGCCCTTCGTCCAAAGGTCGCGATCAACGACCGCAACGGCGCGCGCGTCGGCGAAATTCGCACGGCCGCCGAACTCGGGGACATGCTCGCCGCCGGTTCCGGCGTTGCTAGCTGACGCGATTGCGCTCGACCAGCAGGTGCGGGTAGCGATCCGCGCCCGACTGGGCGAGATCGCCCGTCGCGGTCTCAGTCCAGCGCATGCCGACGATGGCACCCTCATTGGCCCCTGCGATCAGGTTGTCGCTGATCACAGCCGAACCGGCACCCTCGGCGACGCTCACGGCGATGCCTAGTGGCGCGCGCCGGATGACGTTGCCCGTAGCCGCGACGTCGCGGAGGTAAGGTCCCCAGCCGAGCTGCATGCCGAACAGCGGCGCACCGTCGATGACATTGCCGGTCGCGGCGACGTCCGCCTCGATGGCGATGCCGATGCCGAAGCCGGGCGGCTCGTGATCGTACGGCCCCTTGCCGGTGATGTTGCGCACGATGTTGCCGGACACCACTGCCAACCGGCCGCCGTTGTCGAAGTTCACCACGCAGATGCCGGTCGCAGCGCCATCGACAATGTTGTTGGCGATCATCGCACCCTCGAAGGCGAACTCCGAATAGATGCCAACCTCGCCGCTGCGTGCGGTGTTGTTGCCGGTGATCTGCACGTTGTTCGCCGAATTGGCCCGGATCGCGGTGAAGGCGCAATCCGCGACGCGATTGTTGGCGACGATCACGCCGTGCGCGCGGAAGACGTTGATGCCATTTCCGTTCTGGCCGGTGCCGCCGGCAGTCGCGGAAATCCGCGCGATCCGGTTGCCGGTGACGATGGTTCCATCCTCGCCCGCGGTCCACCGGTAAACGAGGATGCCGGCGTTGCCGCAGTCCTCGACGGTGTTGTCGCTGATCGTCAGGCCGGTCGACTCAATCGCGCGAATGCCCGCCTCGCCCGCGCCGCGGACGTTGCAGCGCGTAATGCGACCACTGCACCGATCGACTGCGATGCCGGACTTGGTCGAGCCGACCATGGTGACGTTGTCGATCGCCACGTTGCGCACTTCGGAAAGGTGAAGGACGCCCGGCACGTATTCGTCGAGTGCCTTACCGGCACCGTCGATGACGATGTCGCGGATCTCAACCGTCTCCGCATGGTCGCCGACGATCATGTGACTGCCGCCGCCGTAGACGAGCTTCGTCGCGCCGGGAACACCGGCTAGCCGCGTGCGCGGTGGCAACACGAGGTCGGAGACAACGAACGTACCGGCCGGTAGGAACACCTGGCGGTCATCCTCCGAAGCGGCATCAAGCAGCCGCTGCAGCGATACGGTCTGGCTGATCTTTGCGCCGGGATCGGTGCCGAGCTCTGCCGGAGCGAGCGTCCCGCGGAGCATGGGCGTCTCTGCAGCATCCAGCGCGGCAAGTGCCGGAGTGGCGGCAGCCGCGCCGATGGCGCCGGCCAGAAATGTACGTCGATCCACGGGCGACCCTCCCGAAACACAGGAACTGGTCGCCATCACTCAAGAGCCGTGCCGTCATTTCCGTGCCGGAATGGCACAAGTGGCAGGAATCTTTAGAGGTTTACGCCTTCGCCGGTCTCATATCCGAGCCGCCGGTTGAGGTCGCGGATGAGGCGTTCGGCGGCTTCCGGGATGGGGGTGCCTGGCGTGAAGATCGCCGCCACGCCCGCTTCGTAGAGCGCGGCGAAATCCTGCTCCGGTACAATGCCGCCGACGACAACCATGATGTCCGGCCGCCCGCCCGCTTCGAGAGCCCGCTTCAACGCCGGGACTAGCGTCAGATGCCCCGCGGCCAGCGTCGAGATGCCCACCATGTGCACGTCCTTGTCGATCGCCAGCTGGGCGGCTTCGTCAGGCGACTGGAACAGCGGCCCCATCTCGACCGCGAAGCCGAGATCGGCGAAGGCCGAGGCGATGACCTTCTGCCCGCGATCGTGGCCGTCTTGCCCGACCTTGGCCACAAGAATGCGTGGCGGCCCGCCATCGCGCTCGCGGAACGCACGCACCATCGCTACGGCGCGGGCTGCCGCCGCGTCTTCTCCAATTTCGTGCCGATAAGTCCCGCGCACGGCACGCGGATCGCTGCGATGGCGTCCGAACGCTGTCTCGAGTGCCGCACTGATTTCGCCCACCGTGGCGTGGGCGCGCGCCGCGTCGATGGCGAGAGCGAGCAGGTTGCCTTCGCCGCTGCTGCCGGCGCGCACGAGCGCGTCGAGCACCAGACCGACGCGCGTTTCGTCGCGCTCCGCCCGCAGCCGCTTGAGCTTCGCGATCTGCGTGGCGCGCACCGCGCTGTTATCGATCCGCAGCATGTCGATCACAGCGTCTTCATCGACGCGATACCTGTTCACGCCAACCACGGTCTGCGTGCCGGCATCCAGCCGCGCTTGTGTGCGTGCCGCGGCCTCCTCGATCCGCTCCTGCGGGACGCCCGCCTCGATCGCCTTCGCCATGCCGCCGAGCGCATCGACTTCCGCGATATGAGCAAGCGCGCGGTTCGCCAGTTCGTAGGTGAGCCGCTCGACATAGAACGAACCGCCCCACGGATCGATCACGCGCGTGGTGCCCGCTTCAGTCTGCAGGAACAGTTGCGTCTGGCGCGCGATCTTTGCCGAGGCATCACTGGGCAGCGCCAATGCTTCGTCGAGCGCGTTCGTGTGCAGCGATTGGGTATGCCCGTCGGTCGCGGCCATCGCCTCGATCGCCGTTCGCACGACGTTGTTCATGGGGTCGCGGGCGGCTAGCGACCAGCCGGACGTCTGGCAGTGGACGCGCAGCATCAGCGATCGTTCGTCCTTCGGCTGGAAACGCTGCTTCATCAGGCGCGCCCAGAGCAGGCGCGCGGCGCGCAACTTGGCGACCTCCATGAAGAAGTTCATGCCGATGTCGAAGAAAAACGAAACGCGCGGAGCGAACTGATCGACGGCCAGCCCCCGGCCGATCGCCGCCTTCACGTATTCCAGCCCGTCGGCGAGTGTGTACCCGAGCTCAAGGTCCGCCGTCGCGCCGGCCTCCTGCATATGATAGCCGCTCACCGAGATTGGATTGAACTTCGGCATGTTCGCCGTCGTGTAGGCGATGATGTCGGCAACGATCCTGAGCGATGGTCCCGGCGGATAGATGTATGTGTTGCGGACCATGAACTCCTTGAGAATATCGTTCTGGATGGTCCCGGCGAGGGCGGCCTGCGCGACCCCCTGTTCTTCCGCCGCCGCAATGTACAGCGCCATGATGGGCAACACTGCCCCGTTCATGGTCATCGAAACGCTTGTGGTGCCGAGTGGAATGCCGTCGAACAGCGTCCGCATGTCGTAGATCGAGTCGACTGCGACGCCGGCCATGCCAACGTCGCCGGCGATGCGCGGATCGTCCGAGTCGTAGCCGCGATGCGTCGGCAGATCGAAGGCGACCGAAAGCCCTTTTTGGCCGCCGGCGAGATTGCGTCTGTAAAACGCATTGGAATCCTCAGCGGTGGAGAAGCCGGCGTATTGCCGGATGGTCCATGGCTGATCGACGTACATCGTTGAGTAAGGTCCCCGTACGAAAGGCGGGAGCCCAGGCCATCCGTCCAGGAAATCGAGACCGGCGATGTCGCTCGCGGCGTAGGCTTCCTTGACCGCAATGCCTTCGGGCGTCGCCCACGTTGGGTGTGATGGCGGCGCGACCGCCGATGGCGCGCGCCACGGAACTTGCTTGAAATCGGGCAACTTCACTCGACCACCGCGGGGAGGCGACGGTAAACCAGACGATTGCTTTCATCGCGAGGCTGCGTCGTCACGCTGGCCTCGCTTGCGTATGCATTGACGCCGATCATCTTGATCGCACCCGCTGTCGCATCGGCCAGGCGCGCCTCGCGCGTCTTCGCGATGTCGTTCAGCAATGCCCCGCGTTTGATGGCGGTGATGATGCCGCCCTCGGACTCGATGTTCTGAAATCGAGCCCAGGCGGCAGCTGCCAACGCGGCGGTCGCCGCCTCAATCGCGCCCGAGCCGGCTGCCGGATCGGCCACACGGTAGAGGTGCGCTTCTTCGGCGAGAATAGTCTGCGTATTCACCGCAAGGCGCCGCGCGGGTGCATCACCGCCGGCGAGCGCATCGAACGGCAAGACCGTGATTGAGTCGGCACCGCCAACCGCGGCACCGAACGCGGCACTGGTTGCGCGCAATATGTTGACGTGCGGCTCACGCGCACTCATGGAGCGCCATGCCGTCTCGGCGTGGATGCGGATGTCGAGCGGCGCTTTGGCGAGTTCAGCGATGCGGGCCAGCAGCATCCGCGCCGCACGAAACTTGGCGATGGTGGCGAACTGGTCGGTGTCGGCGACGACTGTTGCGCTGACCTTGTCGCGGCCCGTGCGGAGGAAATGCACGACCGTTGCAATTACCGCCGACAGTTCCTGCTCGTCGCTGGCGCCGCCCGCGTGCCACGACCGCCCGTCCGACGTGACGGTGGCAGCTGAGGGAAGATCAGCAAGCGCCGCGAGATCGCCCTCACTGCCGGCGCCCGTGGCGAGCGCCGCGACTGGATCCCGTGCGAGCACCAAAGCAGGGTGGGCCCACGCGTGGGCCGCGAACACGCCGACGCTCGCGTCCACGCGAATCTGCTTGGCCCATTCCGCGGCGGCGACGACGCCTGCCAAAGACTCAGTCGCCAGGACGCCACCGAGAGGGTGGACGCTTTCAACGGTGGAAATCTCGATGGCAGTTGCACCGACGTCACGTGCCGCATCAATTTGTGCGACGGCATCGCCCGCACTTTGGGCATTGACCCGTGCGCCAACCACCCATGGTTGTCCAGTACGCTGCGTGAGGATCGCGTGTGTATCCTGAGCACGTGGCGGAAGACTTGGGAAATTTGCGCTGTCCGGTCCACCGCCACGACGTGCGCGCACAACTGCAGCGCGCCAATCGGTTTCGCTGTATCGCGGGAAGATATCGGCAAGCGGCGTGGTCATGGTGCTCGGTCAGGTTATACGCGGCCGCCTCCATACGCACCAAGCTGATCGCGCCATTCGCGCGGCAACACGCACCGCGCGAAATGCTTGCGCCGCCAATGATTTGATGACGCGTTCGCTTGCCGCGGATGTGTGATGCGATAAGGTGAGTGGGAAGGCCGCGCGACGCGACTTCAGCCGGGGGGCTTATCGATGCGCGCACGGCTCCTCGCACGCGTCACACCCCCGCCAATTTGATCTCGATGTCAAAACCCACAATTGCGCGCAACGCAATGATGTCCGTACCCTTTCCCGGCCGGGGGAAGTTCGAATGACGATTGCAGCGGGCATGATCGCGCTGAGCGAAAGCTTCCGCGACATGACGAGCGGTACGCAGGTCGTGGATGCGCTGGAGAGTCTTTTCCAGTCATTCGGAGCGACGCATTTTCTGGCGACAGGAATCCCGCTACCCGGGCGTCCCATCGATCCGCTGGTCGTTCGCCTGAACTGGGCCGACTCGAAAGGCACTTTCGCGCTGAAGAGTGACGACCCTGTTCTCAATCGCGTGCTCGGCACCAAGCGCCCGTTCATCTGGCTGGAGCCCGGCCATCCCGGCACGCCGAATGACTCAGCGCTGCTCGCAGCGTTAGGCGAAGGCCCGGCGCGATTCATCGCTTTGCCGATCTGCGCCTTCCAGCCGTATCAGGCGGTCGTGCTCGCGGGAGGCGCCAACATGATACTCGACACGCGCCCGCTGCTCATTCTCGACTACGTCGTCATCGAAGCTTTTCGCCGCATGCTGGGGCTGGGTTTTATCCGCGCCGAACGGCCGGGCGACCTCTCGGCTCGCGAGCGCCGCGTGGTGGAACTCTCCGCGTCGGGCAAGACGGCGAACGAAATCGCCGACATTCTGGAAATCTCGCAACGCACCGTTCACGCGCATCTGCAGAACGCTAGCGAAAAGCTCGCGGCGCACAACAAGACGCACACCGTCGTCGAAGCGCTGCGCTACGGACAGATTTCCGTCTAGAGAAACTGGTTAAGGCCCGGGATCGAGCCGATGACGGCGTCGACCGGCGCCGCGCCCGCGTCCGATTTCGCCAGTTTCACGAATGTCATCACGACCGCCTGCATCTCGGTCATACCAAGCCCCGCGCTCGCAAGATCGTTGAATACACCGAGCAGGCCATCTCCGCCGCCCTGGTGCTGATCCGCGAGTTGCCGCGCGCCCGGGAGCTTGTCGAACAACGCGGTGACCTTGTCGGCGGGCGCTTCCCGCGCAATGAATGCGGCGATGATGCCGACCGCCTTCTCCACCTCGTCGCGGTCGACTCCCGTAGCGGCCGCTACATCTTCAATCAGCGAATCCATGCCAGTCCCCATCGCTTTGTCGCTGCAATCATACAGGAAGCGTCCCGATGCTCGATGATGTTCTGAAATTCGTCGACGACAACCTCCAGGCAAGTCTCGATCGTCTGTTTGCGCTGTTGCGCATCGATTCGATCTCGACCGACCCGGCCTACACGGAATCGTGCCGAAAGGCGGCGGATTGGCTGGTCGGCGAGCTGAACGGCATCGGCTTCAACGCGTCCGCTCGTCCTACGCCCGGTCATCCCATCGTGGTCGGCAAGCAGGGCGACAGCGGCCCGCGGCTGCTTTTCTACGCCCACTACGACGTCCAGCCCGTCGACCCGATCGAGCTATGGAAGACACCGCCGTTCGAGCCGACCCTCGTCACGCTGGCCGACGGACGGAAGGCGATTGCGGCGCGTGGCGCCGGCGACGACAAGGGACAGATGCTGACCTTCCTCGAGGCGGCGCGCGCCTGGATCAAGGTGACCGGACATCTGCCCGCGCGCGTCACGCTGCTGCTCGAGGGGGAGGAGGAATCCGGCAGCGTCAACCTGAAGCCGTTCCTCAAGGCCAACGCTGCCGAGCTTGCGGCGGACGTGGCGCTCGTTTGCGACACCGGGATGTGGAGCGCCGACAAGCCCGCCATCACCACAACCCTCCGCGGTCTCGGCGCCGAGGAGGTCACCATCACCGCTGCCAGCCGTGACCTGCATTCGGGGATGTACGGAGGCGCGGCGCGCAACCCCATTCACGTGCTCGCCGCCATCGTCGCCGCGCTCCACGATGACACCGGGCGCGTAACCGTGCCGGGCTTTTATGACGGTGTCAGCGAGCTGCCGCCGGATCTGAAGCAGCAGTGGAACGGTCTTGGCTTCGACGCAGGCGAGTTCCTCGGCGACGTCGGTTTGTCCATTCCGGCAGGCGAGCAGGGACGGAGCGTGTTGGAGCAAATCTGGGCGCGACCGACCCTCGAAGTAAACGGCATCGTCGGCGGCTACACCAAGCCCGGCTTCAAAACGGTGATCCCATCTGAGGCGTCCGCCAAGATTTCATTCCGCTTGGTCGGCGATCAGGATCCCGAAAAGATCGCGACATCATTCCGGCAGTTTGTCTCCGACCGCGTGCCTGCCGACTGCAAGGTGGCGTTCCATTCGCATGCCGGCAGTCCAGCGCGCCGCTTACCGCTGGACGGACGCTGGCTGAAGCGCGCCGCCACGGCGCTCGCTGACGAGTGGGGTCAGCCGACGGCGCTGATCGGCGGCGGCGGATCGATCCCGGTCATCGGCGATTTCCGCGACATTCTCGGAATCGATTCCGTGATGGTGGGGTTCGGTCTCGACGACGATCAGATTCACTCGCCGAACGAGAAGTACGACCTCAGGAGTTACCACCAGGGCATTCGTTCGTGGGTGCGCATCCTGGCGGCACTCGCGAGCTGACCTCGCTCATTCGGCGCGATACTTCTGGTGGCACGCCATGCAGTCACCGTTGACGGTGCTGAACGCGGCCTTGAACGCATCGACGCCGTTTGGCGCCGCGGCTGCGGCGGCTTTCGCGTCGGTGTTCAGCTTCGCCGCAAGGGCTTTGAAGTCGTCGAAGTGAGTCCAGATGTCATCGGAGGCCTCGCTGCCTGGGCCATTGCTGCCCTCGGGGAACAGCGTCACGAACTGCTCCATGTCGGAGGCGATCTCATTCATCGCCGCGGCAGCGGCAACCGGGTCGTAGGGGGTGCGTCCAGTCACCATGCCGAATGCGGCGCGCGCTGACGCGTTGTTCATCTTCATCAGCTGCTGGCGGGCCTTGACCGGGTCGTCCTGCCCAACCGCGGCGCCCGCAAAGGCCACCAGCGACAACGCCACCACAATTCCGACACCCATGCGCATGCACGCCTCTCCATCCGTTTCGTCGCGAACCGAAGCCTCGCAACCAGAGAACACGCCAGGCAAGGCGCCAAATCGGCGCCTCACGCAAGCTTGAACGCGGCAGCGCCCCTCCCGTAAGCTGCCATGACGTGGAGGGCGACATCATGACGGTGCTGCAACAGGGCAAAGTGTTCCTCGGCGCGACCGCTGCGCCGGAACGGGCGCCGCAATACATCAACCTGCCGTTTGCCAACCGTCACGGCCTGATCACGGGCGCCACCGGAACCGGGAAAACGGTCTCGCTGCAGGGGATGGCCGAGGGTTTTTCGGCTGCCGGCGTGCCGGTGTTCTGCGCGGACATCAAGGGCGACCTCGCCGGCCTTGCTGCCGCGGGCGAGCCCAAAGACTTCATCGCCAAGCGCAACGAGGACATCGGCTTCACTGCCGAATACAAGCAGGCCGCATCGCCGGTCATTTTTTGGGATCTGTTCGGCAAGGACGGACACCCGATCCGCACGACGATGAGCGAGATGGGGCCGCTGCTGCTTTCCCGTCTTCTCGACCTCAACGATACCCAGGAAGGCGTCCTCAACATCGCCTTCCGCATCGCGGACGAGGAGGGACTGCTTGTCCTCGACCTCAAGGACCTGCAGGCGCTGCTCGCCCACGTTGCGGAGAAGGCGGATGAGCTGACGATACGATACGGCAACATCGCCAAGGCGACGGTCGGCACCGTGCAGCGGGCGCTGCTGGTGCTTGAGGAGCAGGGCGGCGCCAAATTCTTCGGCGAGCCCGCGCTCGACATCAAGCAGATGATCCGGACGACCACTGACGGCAGGGGCGTGGTCAACGTACTAGCCGCCGCGACGCTGATGCAGTCGCCGCGCCTCTACGCGACGTTCCTGCTGTGGCTGATGTCTGAGCTGTTCGAGGATCTGGAGGAGATTGGCGATCCGGAAAAGCCGCGTCTCGTCTTCTTCTTCGACGAAGCTCACCTCCTGTTCAACGAGGCGCCGAAGGCGCTGCTTGAGAAGATCGAGCAGGTCGTGCGCCTCATCCGTTCGAAGGGCGTCGGGGTCTACTTCGTCACGCAGAATCCGCTCGACGTTCCGGAGATCGTGCTGGCGCAACTCGGCAACCGTATCCAGCACGCGCTGCGCGCCTACACGCCGCGCGAGACCAAGGCAGTGAAGACGGCCGCCGAAACCTTCCGGCCCAACCCCGCGTTCTCGACCTACGACGCGATCACGCAACTGGGAACCGGCGAGGCGCTCGTCTCAACATTGGAGGACAAGGGCGTTCCGTCGATGGTGCAACGGACGCTGATGCGGCCACCATATTCGCGCATCGGTGCGATCACGGACGACGAGCGCCGCAGGGTGATCGCCGCAAGCCCGATCGGCACAATCTACGACAACCCGGTCGATCGCCAGTCGGCGTTCGAAGTCCTTTCCATGCGCGTCGAGACCAAGGTCGAGACGACGGTGACAACCGCCCCGCAAACGCCGCCGACCAGTGTGCCGCCCACCGGCGCCTCCCAATCGGGTGGCGGCATCGGCGGCATGATCGGCGATATCTTCGGTACGAACCGCAAGCGTGGTGAGCGCATGACGACGACCCAGCGCGTGACGCGCGAGGTGACCCGCACCGTCACCAACCGGGTCGCCGGCGGCATCGCCGCGGAAGTTGGCCGCCAGATGGGTGGCTCGCTGGGCGGTTCGGTGGGCCGGGCCATCGTCCGCGGCGTATTGGGCGGCATTTTGCGCGGGTAAGCCACGCCGTTGCCGGGGGGCCATCACCGGCCTATCTTCCCCGGCGCGTTTTATCTCGGCCGTTAGAGTCGCTGCACGCGGCGGACCGGGCGACGGTCACCAGAGGAGCCTGCCATGGCGTTCGAACTTCCCCCGCTGCCCTACGACTACGAGGCGCTCGCGCCGTTCATGTCGAAGGAGACTCTCGAGTTTCATCACGACAAGCATCACCAGGCTTACGTGACCAACGGCAACAACCTGCTCAAGGGATCGGGGCTCGAGGACAAGAGCCTCGAAGACATCGTCAAGCAGAGTTATTCGAAAAACGCGGGTCTCTTCAACAACGCCGGCCAGCACTACAATCACATCCACTTCTGGAAGTGGATGAAGAAGGGCGGCGGCGGCAAGAAAGTGCCGGGCGCCCTCCAGCGCGCCATCGACACGGACCTCGGCGGTTACGACAAATTCCGCACCGATTTCGTCCAGGCGGGCGTCACCCAGTTCGGCTCAGGCTGGGCCTGGGTCGCCGTGCGAGATGGCAAGCTGTCCATCATGAAGACGCCAAACGGCGAGAACCCGCTCGTCCACGGCGCGACGCCGATCCTCGGGGTCGATGTGTGGGAGCACTCCTATTACATCGACTACCGCAACGCCCGGCCGAAGTACCTCGAGGCGTTCGTCGATAGCCTGATCAACTGGGACTACGTCCTCGAAATGTACGAGAAGGCGGCGGGCAAGTAGCCGCGCCGCTCCCGAGCAGGGGCTAGCCGTACGGTTGGCCCTGCTTGCAGAAGCCCATCTGGATCTCGTTCGGGTAGTCCACCTGTGCCCAGTAGAGCCAGGCCTTGCAGGTCGCCTGCGTCGTGAAGCACGGCGCCTGCAGGAACTGGTCGTTGAGCCGCTCGTCGAGTTCGTTCTTCTGCCACCCCCAGTAGAGCGCCTGCCATGTTCTGGCGTGGCCGACCTTAGCGGCGGCGGTTAGGCAGCTCATGCCCTGCACGCGTGGCGGCTGGTTCGCCGCAAGCGACGGCGTTGAGAATGCGCCGCCTAGGCACAGCGCCAGTCCGGCAGCGATGGCAACGGATTTCCGCATCGTCTTCACTCCCATTTTGGATGCGCCCAACGTCATAACGCCGGCAGCGTACTTCTGTTCTGCGCCGTCAGGTCACTCCGACCGCTTTGAGAGCAAAAGCGGTGGCGAACGCCGTCTCGTGCAGCCGGTCGAAGCGGCCGGATGCGCCGGCGTGTCCGGCATCCATGTTGGTCCGGAACACAATCTGCTTGGCATCCGTCTTGGTGGCGCGAAGTTTCGCCACCCACTTGGCCGGTTCCCAGTACGTGACCCGCGGGTCGGACAGCCCCGCCAGCGCCAGGATCGCCGGATATGCCTGCGCCCGCACGTTGTCGTACGGCGAATAGGCGGCGATCCGCTGGTAGTCGTCCGCACTTTCGATCGGATTGCCCCACTCAGGCCATTCCGGCGGCGTCAGCGGCAGCGTTGCGTCGAGCATGGTGTTCAGCGTGTCGACGAACGGCACCTCGGCGATGAGGCCGGCGAACAGCTCCGGCGCCATGTTGGCGACGGCGCCGATCAGCAGCCCGCCCGCCGACCCGCCCCAGCCCACGATCCGTCCCTTTGACGTGAACTTCGCGTCGATGAGGTACCGGGCCGCTGCGATGAAATCGGTGAAGGTATTGACCTTGTTCTCGCGGCGTCCGTCGGCATACCAGCGGTAGCCCTTGTCCTTGCCACCGCGAATGTGCGCGATGGCGTAGACGAAGCCGCGATCCACCAGCGACAGCCGCGTGATGCCAAAAGCCGCGGGGATTGAGATGCCATATGCGCCATAGCCGTAGAGCAGCAGAGGAGCGGAGCCATCGAGCTGCGTGCCCTTCCGGAACAGCAGGGAAATCGGAACGGTCTCGCCGTCCTCGGCCGGCGCAAAGACGCGTCGCGTCACGTAGTCGTCGGGGTTGTGACCGGACGGCACTTCTTCTTCCTTGAGCAGGACGCGCGTCCGGGTCGCCATGTCGTAGTCGTAGATGCGGGCCGGCGTCGTCATCGACGAGTAGGTGAAGCGAAGCGTCGTCGTGTCGAACTCGAAGCCGTCCATCGTGCCGAGCGAGTAGGCTTCCTCGTCGAAGGCTATGGCATGTTCGACGCCGCTCTGGAGGTGCCGGATCACGATCCTCGGCAACGACGACTCGCGTTCCAGGCGGACGAGATGATCCCGATAGACCGTGAAATCCAGGATCAGACGCCCCGGCTGGTGAGGGATGAGATCGCGCCAGTCGCTCCGGTTCGAGGTGGCAAGCGGCGCTGTCATGATCTTGAAGTCTTCCGCGCCGTCGGTATTGGTAAGCAGATAGAAGCGGTCGCCGTTGTGGCCGAGCGAATATTCGAGCCCCACCTGGCGTGGAGCTATGAGGCGCGGGGCGGCGGCGGGATCGTCGGCATCGATGATGCGCACTTCCGACGTCTCGTGGTCGTGCGTGTCGATAACGATGAACTTGCGCGATTGCGTCTTGCCGACGGAAATGAAGAAGCCGGGATCAGCTTCTTCGTAGACCGCAACATCGTCGGCCGGATCAGTGCCAACCACATGGCGGAACACCTTTGCCGGGCGATGATTGGCGTCGATCCAAACGTAGAAGAGGGTGCGGCCGTCATTCGCCCAGACGGCGCCGCCGCTGGTCTCCTCGATCTTGTCCACGAGGTCTTGGCCGGTCTCGGCATTGCGCAGGTGCAGCGTGAAATACTCGTGCCCCTTCTCGTCTGTCGCATACGCCACAAGCTTGTGGTCCGGACTGTGCGAGAAGCCGCCGAGGCGGAAGTTCGCCTTGCCCGCGGCCATCCTGTTCGCATCGAGCATGACATGCGGGTCACTGCCATCCCGGCGTGAACGCAGGACCATGGGGTGTTCGGCACCATGCTCGTAGCGGGTTGAGTAGGCGTAGGCGCCGTCCGGGGAGGGGACCGACGAATCGTCTTCCTTGATGCGACCGCGCATCTCCTTGAACAGCGCGAGGCGCAGGCCCTCGACGTCCGCCATCTCGTGAGCGGCGTACGCGTTCTCGGCTTCGAGGTATGCGCGGATGTCCGGCGCCAGAACGGATGGATCGCGCATCACGGCCTGCCAGTTCTCCGCGCGCAGCCACGCGTAGTTGTCCGTGCGCGCGATGTTGTGGTGACTGGTCGTGACCGGACGCTTTTCGGCGACCGGAGGCTTCATCAATCCGGCACCGGCGCCGGGAAAGCCTGCCTCGCGTGTCGCCATCTGTCGCTCCGTTTTGTTGTTTTTGAAGGGTGCGTCCGAACGGGCGCCACCGCCTTATCTGGGCATCCCACCCGTGATCCTCAACGATCGCAGAAGGACAAGGCAAGCGCGCGGAAATACAACGATAGTGTCAAAAGCGCTCAGAACAAGCCGAATTCAACCTTAGGTTTATCATCGCCAGCCCAGAAAAGGCTGAGCGCTGGCAAATTGAACAAGAAGAAGGCAAAGTCATTTGGCGGCCTGAACTTGTTTTGAACGGGCCAAAGCCTTATAGGCACTTGCCGCCGACTAGTTCCACGTCTTCCAATAGAACTTCCGGGTGATTTCATGAACGACAAGGACACAGGCGCCGATCTCATTGATCTGGCTGCCGATATCGTCTCGGCTTATGTCAGCAACAATACTGTGCCCGCCGCCGATCTGCCGGCGCTGATCGCCAACGTGCACCGCGCGCTGAACAATACCCTTGGCGGTTCGACCGAGCCGGAGCCGGAGCCGCTGAAACCGGCGGTAAATCCGAAGAAATCGGTGTTCCCGGACTACATCATCTGCCTGGAGGACGGGAAGAAGTTCAAATCGCTGAAGCGTCACCTGCGTACGCACTACGATTTGTCGCCCGAGGAGTATCGGGAGAAGTGGGGTCTTCCCGCGGATTACCCGATGGTGGCACCAAACTACGCGGCGGCTCGTTCCGCCTTGGCCAAGAAGATGGGCCTCGGCCAGCAACGCCGGCGCAAGTAACGTCTCACGCCTTGTAAGTTTTCGCGAACATCGCGCGCTCGGCCGCATAGGCCTGGGCTAGTGCGATGTGCCGGTTGAGGTCGTAGGTCCAGTGTCCGGCGCGACCGCGATTGCGCTCGGCGCGGAGCGCTCGCGCGAGTCGGCGCAGGATGCTGCGCCTACCGGATTCGCTTGTGTCGCTGATCTCCTGTGGGCCGACTGGAAGAATACGCGGTAGGTGCAGCTCGCGCTGATACCGCGCGCCTCCGTGTGCAACAAGCCGGTCGAATCCGCTCGCTCCCCGTTCAGGTACGCCCGTCGTCGAAATCGGTAAGCGCATTCCCGTTGCTCCGGCTTTTCGCGAAAGCCGGCAGTGTGGGTGCGTCGGAAAGCCCGGGGATTGCGCCGAAAGTTATCCCCGCGTCCGGCAATGCGTCTAAATTGGTGTAGGAATTTGATCCTACACCAATAGCGAGCATAAGCGGCGGCAAAATGGCGGTGGTCATTCAGGCATCAGTGAATACGAACATCGAGCGCGGTCGCGAGGGAGCGGCACGCAAGGTTGAGGCAATCGTCACTGCAGCATTCGCGTTAGGCCCGAGCGCCATGCGCGATCCGCGACGTGGACGCGCGGCGACGGCATTCGCGCGTCAAGTGGCGATGTATCTGGCGCATACCCGATTGGGCCTGAGCTTCACCGAAGCCGGGGCGTACTTCGGGCGCGATCGCACTACGGCATCGCACGCTTGCCGGACGGTGGAGGACAAGCGCGAGGACCCGGAGATCGATGCGATTGTGGACGTGCTCGAGCGGGCGATCGAGGTGTGTCCCGATCTTCGTCCGGCGGCCTGAACATGATTGAGCGGGACCTTCTTCGGACGCTGCGGCACCTCGCGACTCGTGGCTCGGCCATCGCCGACTCACCCGTACTCACCGAACTACGCGAGCGGGGCTTGGTCGACGGAATGACTATCACTGCGGTGGGCGCGGCGTTCCTGCGGCGCGCGTTAGCCGGCGGAGACTTCGCCGCTCAGCACCAGGATCGTGGCGCAGTGCACATGGACGACGCGTCCGTGATCGTCAATCACGACGAGAGTCCGCTCGCCTGGCTCCGCCGCCGGCGAGATCGCGACGGGCGGCCGCTCGTCGACGCGGCGGAATTTGCCGCCGGGGAAAGGTTGCGCGCCGACTATACCCGTGGCCAGCTGATGCCGCGCATCACCGCCAACTGGAATGCCGCGGTCGCCGGGCGATCGCGAGGCGCCGGCACAGGCGATATCACCGAAGTGGCGCTTGCCGCGCGCCTCCGCGTCGACCGCGCATTGGCGGCCGTCGGTCCGGAACTCGGCGGACTGCTCGTCGACTTCTGTTGCTTCCTCAAGGGGCTCGAGGAGATCGAGCGGGAACGACGCTGGCCGAGCCGCTCGGCAAAGGTCGTATTGCGCGTAGCGCTGTCGGCGCTCGCACGCCACTACGGCCTGGCGGGCGAAGCACGCGGCAATGACCGCGCCAGACGCGTGCTGCATTGGGGAACGGAAGATTACCGCCCGACCATCGACTGAGAGGCCGCAGCTTCCGCCTCCGCACGGATGCGTTCGACAAGCGAACGCAAACCGTTGGAGCGCTGAGCGGTGAGATGAGCCCGCAGATCCATGCGGGCAAACACAGCCTCGGCGTCGGTGGCGCGTATTTCCACCGGCGTCTTGTTGTCGAACAACGCCAGCGCCACAGCGACCAGCCCCCGCACGATCAGCGCATCGCTGTCGCCCTCAAAATGTAGCACGGGTGCGCCGTCCCGCTGGGCGTTGCTGGTGGACAGCCAAACCTGGCTCGCGCAGCCGCGTACTTTATTCTTCTCGTTCTTCTCGCCGTCGGCGAGCGGTGGCATCGCACGGCCTAGCTCGATCAGGTAGCGATAGCGGTCTTCCCAATCGTCCAGCAGGTCGAAGTCCGCAATGATTTGGTCGATGCTCGTCATGGCCAGCGATATAGGCGCGCGCATTGCATCAGGCGAGAGAAAAGAAAGAGCCGCGAGCGGAAGTAAGGGCAGTGGAACCGCTCGCGGCCTGCGGTATGGACCGCAAAGACGAACCGTAAGCGGATGCTAGGCCGCGCCCTCGTGCTTCTTCGGATCGCGCCACGCCGGCTTCATATCGTCGGGGCTGAGCGTTGACGCGCCGCCGTCCTGATCGGCAGCGGGTTTCTTGTTGCCGAAGGTGTTGGTGATCAGCTTGACGCCGTAGCGCACCTTTTCGCTGAACACCTGGAAGGCGTTGCCGCCCGTGACGCAGACGTCAGGATTGCGATCGCAGAACTGCGAGATGTCGCTGACCGCCGCCTGTGCGGCCGACAGGGTCTCGAAAGCGGTGACGCGTGGCGCCTTGTCGCCGGTCTCGCCGTCGGCGGGGAGCAACAGGATGACCAGCGATAGCCAGAAGGCTACGCGGAGAAGGAAAAACATGAGCCTGCCCTTTTCAGTCGTTCTTTGCCGCGGTTTTCCGCGGTCTTGCAGGCGACCATAGCGATGGCCGCTTGAAACGACGTTCAGACGCCTTCGACGATTTGCATCAAATTTTACGGACTTTTTGAGGGCGTGGGTATTGGCGGCTTTCCCGGTCATCGCGTGGTTTAGCGTTCCTTAAGCCAGATCGGTTCTGATGGCGGCTGGAGCGTGAGGAGCGTGGCGTGGCGCGTAAATCTGCGAGTTCGCGTAAGGCTCGCCCTGCCGAGGGCGATGGCATGGTCGCGGAGCTGATCGACCGGGTGTTCGAAAACCCGGCAAGCTCGGGCGGCCTGATGGTGGTGGCGTTGACGGCCACCGCGATCGTCTCCAACGCGATGTTCCTCCAGAACGGCCACCATCCCGATCCGCTTTTCTCCACGCGTCCGGCTGCCGCGAGCCGCCAGGTAGCCAAGCCACTGGCGACCTTGCCGCCGGCCCCGGTGCTACGCCCTGCCGCGGTAGCACCCCAGCCGCTGGTGATGGTGCCGCTCCCCAATCCGTCACCGCGCCGCGCTTTGCCGGCTCCGGCCCAACCTCCGGCGCCTTCGGCCGCCGAGATTGCAACGCAGATCACAGCGGCCGTGCAGCGCGAACTGGCGCGGCTCGGACTCTACAGCGGCGCGATCGACGGCACGTCCGGTCCGCGCACCTTCGCCGCCATCGTGGCATACGAGCGCGCGGCGGGCTTGCCGGTCACGGGCAAGGCCAGCCAGATGCTGCTCGACGCGATGAAGCAGCCGCTGAAGCCGCAGGCCGCGATCGACACGACCACGACGACAGACTCTATCGCACAAGCTGCCGCGCTCGATCAGCGCGAGCGCGACCGCGCGGCAAGCATCGCGGCCCAGCAGCAGACCCAGGCCGAAACGCAGATGCATCAGAACTATCGCATCGTGCAGGCAGCGCTGAACCGGATCGGCTACGGCCCGTTGACCGTCGACGGCCAGCCCAGCGGGGAGACGGCCGACGCCATCCGCCGGTTCGAACTCGACAACGGCCTGCCGATCGGTGGCGAGGCGACCGACGATCTTATCGCGCATATGATCGCTATCGGCGCGATCAAGCCGACCTAGTTTCGCAGATGCGTGTCACCTCGTCCCTGTGGGTCGGGGCGTTCGTGCGTCGCTGCACGGGCGAGGGGATGTTCGCGGCGGTGATCCGGCGCGGCGCCGATGAGGCTGGCGTCATCTTCATCGTGCTCGACAAGCTGGACGGGTCGCTGGATCTCTATGGACCCGCGCCGCAGTCCTCGTTCGATGAAGCGCACCCGAGCGATCGCCTGTTCCAGAAGATCGCCACGGCCGTGGACCAGCCCGCGGTCGACGCGCGACTGGCCAAAGAAGGGCGGTTCGATCCGGATTTCTGGGTCGTTGCGGTGGAGGACCGCGCCGGCCGCACCCTGTTCGACGTCGTCGGCGGCTAGGCTCGCTTCGCCTGTTCCTGCGGATTGCTTGCAGACGGGCGGGGCGCCTCCACGCCGGTTGGGCGATAGCGCTCGCCGTTCGGCGCGAGGTGCGGCTCGTGTACCTCTTTGCCGGAGGCGACGGCACTCCGCCACGCGCCGACCAAAGTCTCTGCGACTGACGGCTCCATGCCGCCATAGAGGTCGGAGAGCGGGAAGAAGGCGCGCACGTCGCGGCCGCTTGGCGCGACCAGCAGCAGCACCTGCCGCGCCTGCACGTCATCGAGGCGGAGCGCCTTCAGCATGATGGCGAAAAGGTCGCCGCTGTGGTCGTTGAGCGCAGCGGTAACGAGCGTGGAAGGCAGGCCAAGCCCATCCGCGATCGCAGCGATGATCGGACCGACCTGGCCGCTGCGGGCATAGCCAACGATCTGCGCTGCACTCAGTATCGAGCGGAAGGCTCGGTCGAGCTTGGTCGATGGCGCAGCGTACGCCAAAGGCGGCGGGCGCGACGCGATATCGGCGATGAGACGCAGGCGCGACGGCCGGTCGAGCGAAAGGAAACGCCACGGATCGAGCCGGTTGCTGCGGTAGAGGCTGCCGACCTCGGCGGTGGCGGCCGCGGCCGACGTGTCGATTGCGTGCTCGACGGCCGTCGTTTTCGGGACGATCGCGGCCGGCGCCTGGTCGAGCTTGGCGATGACCGTCGCGTCGCCGGTGAGACGCAGCGCGCGGATGACTTCGGGTGACAGATGCGTGCGACGCGCGATCAGCCGGTGGTGCTCCGCGCCGGTGGCCGCAATGATAGCGAGGAGGTCGATCGGGCCGAGCACCGTGGAATGCTTCAGCACGGGCGCCGCTACTTCGATCACGTCGCGTGCCAGAGCGCGGATGATTGAGGCCGGCGCGTCCTGTGCGATCGCGAGGCGCTCAGCCACGAAGGTGCGGTCGGCCGGCGACACCTTGGGCAGGAAATGCGTGGTGATCTCCTCAAAGCGACGGATCTCGTCACGGTCATGGATCACGTCGAGGACAAACAGCTCGGCGGTCGCGCGCAGGAGCGCCGAGTCGCGCTTGCGCTCGTTGGCGCGGGTGCCGTCGGGAAGACCGTCAGTCAATTCTTTCGGCTGCATTCGGGAATTTCCGGCAAGGCGCGGCCAATCGGAACAAGCGTGCGCATTGTGAGCCGCAACTCGTTAGCGCTCCGTTAACCTTGGCGGCTCCTAAATGGCGAAGCGCAAGCTGTGCGCAGATCTCGGGGGTTGGGGTCGCATGAGCACGGTGCTTCAGTTCAAGGCGATGGCGCGCGAGCCACGGCGGCCGTTTTCGGACGGGCGCGAGTGCGAGATCGTGATTTTCCCGGGTGTCCGGAGAGAACGTCACGAGACGACGGAAATCGACCTCGCGCACCGTATCGACAGCAACGGCGATGATTTCGACGGGCTGGGCGGCGGACGCGGGCGGCGGCGGAAGTCTTCGTAGGCTAAAGCGCGGCCGCGCAATTCGCGCCGGCGAGTGACCGCGTCACCGCTGGCAGCATCGAATCGTCGGGCACAAACGCCCGGATCAGCACAAAACCGACATCCAGCGCCTGCTCGAGTGTGATCGCCGATTCAAGCGATGCCGGCGGGTTCTGCCGTGTCTGCGCCATCTGCACCGGCGTGAGGATTACCAGATCGAGATGCGCCCGTTCTGCGGCGCGATCGTTGAGGCTGTAGACATTGCGGCCACGCCGGTCGAACACGGCGACCGACCAGAATTCGTCCGGCAGGTCCGCCGTGATTCTCACGGGCCCGTCGGCGAGCGAGAAGCGGCAAACCGCCTGCATCATGCGCGGATCGAGATCCGGCACGGCCTCGGCCCCCGCCTGGGATTGGGCAATCGTGTGGAACTGACGGTCAGGCCCGAACCGCGCCATCTGCGCCCAAGCATCCTTTCCGGCCAGCGAAGGGATCAGAAAGACGATCGTCAGGTGGATCATGCCGGCGACAATGAGACCGCCGAGCGCGAAGAGGATGGTGCGGATCACGAGCACGCCACCTTGCGGATCGCAGGCATGGTGAGTTCGGTGAGCTGGCTGCCGGTGGTGAGCGGCGTGTCATAGAGCCGAAGCTCGAGTCTGAAGCGATCGACGGCACCGATCGGCAGCCAGTTTCCGGGCTGGACGACGGCCGAAAGGCGGATCCGGAAGTCGCCATTCGCGTCTCGCACGATCTCCCGGGAATGGAATCCCGGCCGGCCGGCGACGTTCGCCATCAGCGCACCATCGTCGTCATACGCGGTGAGCGTCCACAACCTGGCAGCCGGCGTGTTGCCGGCCACGTCGTAGTCGCAGCGGCCGGAGAGGGGATTGCCGTCCACGTCGCGTGTAGCCGTGAAGGACAGGCCTTCGCCGGCGCCTAGCGGCACCTCACCCGTGCGCGCCAGCATCGCGAGGGTGTAGGGGTCAGCATCCGCGCTGCCCTCTTGCGGCCATGCCGTCCACCCGCCGGCCGAGACGGCGCCGAAGATAGTACCCCGATCGACGGCGAACCACGCGCTGCCGACGCCGACGATCACCGCGACCGCGAAGGCAACGGCGAGATCAATTAGGAAGCGCACCGCCGGCCATCTCTGTCGGTCCCACGTCAGCCGGCAGCATGGCCAACGGCTTCAGCCGCGGCGCGTTGCGCATCAGCCCTTCAATGATCGTAAGCCGCTCGCTCGTCGCTGCGGACAGACTGGAGGCACGCTGCGCGGCCGCGTCTGCCCGCTCATCCGATTGCGCCACGACCGCTTGCGGCTTCTCGAACGGCGGCTGGACGAAGGGGATCGGCTTCAGCTCTATCCCCTGGTGGGCGTAGGTCATGAACTGCTTCCACGCCATCGCCGGCAGGATGCCACCGGTCAACCGCCGCGTCGGCGCGTAGCCGTCGTTGCCGAACCAGACGGCGGCCGCATAGTTGCCCGTAAATCCGACGAACCATGCATCGCGATAAGCTGAGGTCGTCCCCGTCTTGCCGGCGGTGCGAATGCCGTCGAGCTTGGCGCGCTTGCCGGTACCGATCTCCGGCACCTGCACCAGCATCGAGTTCATCTCCGATACGACCTTATCGTCCAGCACGCGCTCAGCCGGCGGCGCATCGCGCTTGCGGTCGTAAAGCACGTCACCCTGGCCGCTGATGATCTGCGTGAACGGATAGGGCGTCGCCTTGTATCCGCCGTTGGCGAACACTGAGTAGGCACCGGCCATATCGACAACCGAGACCTCGGACGAGCCCAAGGGAAGCGAGCGCGTGATCCGCAGCTCGCTGGTGATGCCCATGCGGCGGGCGGTATCCACGATCTTGTCGCGGCCGAAGGCCTGCGCCAACTTTACTGGGATGACGTTGATCGAGTTGACGATCGCCGTCGTGAGCGTGATCGAGCCGGAATACCCGCCGGAATAATTCTTCGGGCACCAGTCGCCGATGCAGATCGGCGAGTCGACGACGACACTTTTCGGCGTGAAGCCGTTCATCATGGCAGTCGCGTAAACGAACGGCTTGAACGACGAGCCGGGCTGACGGAGCGCATCGGTCGCGCGATTGAACTGGCTCTCGCCGTAGTCGCGCCCGCCCACCATCGCACGCACTGCGCCGTCAGGATCGACCGCCACCATCGCGCCTTGCTTCACACGATACGAGTTGCCGTATTGGCGTAGCGTCGACTCGATCGCATCCTCGCCGGCCTTCTGCATGCCCATGTCGATCGTTGTGCGAACCGTCAGCACGCGATCGCCGCTGAGGTTCATCTCCTTCACCTTCTCGAACGCCCAGTCCAGGAAGTAGTCGGGCGAGCCGGATGCCTGCGCATGTTCGATGACGTCTGCCGGATGACGCCGTGCGCCGACGACCTGTCCCTCGGTCATGAAGCCGGCCTGGACCATGTTAGTGAGCACCTCGTTGGCACGGGCGCGGGCGGCGGGAAGGTTGACGTGCGGCGCGTAGCGCGTTGGCGCCTTGAACAGGCCGGCGAGCAGGGCAGCCTCCGACAGCGACACGTCCTTGACCGACTTGCCGAAATAAAACTCGGACGCCGCTTCGACACCGAAGGCACCGCCCCCCATGTACGCGCGGTCGAGGTAGAGCTTCAGAATTTCCTGCTTGGACAGGTTCGCCTCGAGCCACAGCGCCAGGAATGCTTCCTTGATCTTGCGGTCGATGGTGCGCTCGTTCGACAGGAACAGGTTTTTGGCGAGCTGCTGCGATAGCGATGAGCCGCCCTGCACGACCGCGTTGGCGCGCAGGTTCTCCACCATGGCGCGCAAGGTACCAGGCACGTCGATACCGAAGTGATCGAAGAAGCGCCTGTCCTCCGTGGCGAGAACGGCCTTGATGAGATGGTCGGGCATCTCCTCGAGCGGGACCGCGTCGCTCTGCTTCAATCCGCGCTGGCCGATCTCGTTGCCGTACCGGTCGAGAAACGTGATGGCGAGGTCACCCTTGGACCGCCAGTCGCCCTTGGTCGCCTGAAAGGCGGGGAGGGCAAGCGCAAGCAGCAGCACCGCCGCCCCGGCGGCGAGGTTGGTCGCATCGCCGAGAAATTCGAACGCAACCCGCGCGGCGCCGCTCACCCGGAACCGGCGCAGGAACAACGAGACCGCGACAAAGGCGCCCGCTACGACGCGGCCGGCGCGGAATATGGCGGAGTCGATCCACGCATCGACCTCGATCGGAGTGAGGCGGCGTCTGGGTTTGTTGGACTGGAACGGATCGCGCATTGCGGCGCGACGATACGCCAATCAGCGCGCGACGACTACCGGAGTGCCCACGCTGACCCGGGAATAAAGGTCGAGGATATCGGCGTTGTACATTCTTATGCAGCCGTAGGAGACGAACCCGCCGATGGAACCCGGCCGGTTGGTGCCATGAATGGCGTATTCGCCGCCTGTCAGGACCATCGCGGCGGCGCCCATCGGGTTGGACGGCGAGCCACCGGCGATGAGATCGGGTAGGCGCGGATTGTCGCGCTTTACCTCGGCGGGCGGGCTCCATGCCGGTTTGATGAACTTCGCCACGATGCGGGCCGAGCCGGACCATTGCTTGCCGGCCCGACCAACTCCCACCGTGTAACGAAGCGCCTTGCCCGGCGCCACCACGAGATAGAGGCGGCGCTCGGATGTACGCACGATGATTGTGCCGGGCGCGTATTGCACCTGGTAGCTGACGGCCGAAGGCGACGCCTGGGTGGCGGCGGGAACGGCGAGGGCGGCGGCGATGAGGACGAGGAGCGGCAGGCTTCGCATGACAGGAACCGTAGACGAATGCCGCGGCCACAGTCTGCATCCATGCCGCGACAGAGTAAACGGCCGCCCGTGACGACCGCGGGCTCTGTGCTATGTAGGCGACAATGGCCAACAACCCGCCGCCAGCCGAGCCCTTCTGGAAGACGCTCGCCCTCTCCGAGATGTCCGCGGAGCAGTGGGAGTCGCTCTGCGACGGCTGCGGCCGCTGCTGCCTCAACAAGCTGATGTACGAAGACACCGGCGAGATCGCGTGGACCGATCTCGCCTGTAAGCTGCTCGACGGCGAAAGCTGCCGCTGCACCGACTATCCCAATCGCCACCGCCGCGTGCCGGACTGTCAGGCGCTTAACGCCGAGAACGTCCCCACGCTCACCTGGCTGCCGCCGACGTGTGGCTACCGCCTCGTCGCCGAAGGCCGCGACCTGTACTGGTGGCACCCGCTCGTCTCCGGCGATCCCGAAACGGTGCACTCGGCTGGTATCTCGGTACGCGGCAAGACGAAGAACGAGGAGGGCGTCGTCATCGAAGACTACGAAGATTTCGTGGTCGCATGGCCGGGCAAGATCCCGACATCGGCCCGTTCACCCTCGGCGGCAAAAAAAGGCCGCGGATAGCGGTTGGGTCCAACTTTTCGAACTTGGCATTTGCTGCATCCGCCCGGCACCGGCGGGAAGCGCATAAAACTTTAGGTAAATTCGCGCCGAGCATTTCGCGAAATGGCAGAGGTTTCTTCATAGACCTCATTCCGAAAACCCGCGATTCACCCCGGGACGGAGGTCTCTGTGTTCAATATTTCTCTGCGCGCTGGTCTGGCGGCCGCAATCTTCTCGATCGTGGCAGCGGGCGCCGCCGTTGCGGAACCGTGGCAGGTCCTGCAGACGACGGGTCCGGTTTGGGTCGGCGCCGACACCGCACAGCTGGTTTCGCTCGATCCGAAGGGTGATGTCGCAGGCGGCATGACGGTGGTCACGGGTGAGGGCGGTCGCGCCATGCTGGTGCGCGGCGAGCAGACCATGATGGTCGGGCCGAACGCGGTCATCACGGTGCCGGACGAGGATACGGCCGGCGTCACGACGGTGCTTCAGCGGGCCGGTGAGGTGACCTTCGACGTCGACCGCCAGAAGGTTCAGCATTTCGCGGTCGAGACTCCTTACCTCGCCGCGGTGGTGAAGGGCACGAACTTCACCGTGCGCCTCGATGGCGAGGACGCCGCCGTCTCTGTGAACCGCGGCATGGTCGAGGTGGCCGACCTCGCGACCGGCGAGCGCGTCGACACCAGTGCTGGTCAGCGCGCCAGCGTGACCGGCACGGGCCGCAGCCTTCAGATCGGCGGTTCCGGCTTCCTGCCGGTCATCGCCGCCGGCAGCCCGCGCTCTCCGATGGTAGCGCCGCTGTCGATTGGCGAACTGCGTGTCCTCCAGAACAAGGCGAGCGGGACCGAGCAGGCGTCGAACCAGAGCGGCGGCACCGGCAAAATCGATCTCGCCGCGCTGGGCGCTGGCGCCGGCAACGGTGGCGGCCCGAGTGGCGGCACAGGCGTCGACGTGTCGAACGGTAGCGGCGGAACGGCCGCAGGTGCCGGCGGTACGCAGACGGTCGCATTCGACAACCTCAGCAACACCGGCTTCAAGCGCCGCACGCACGCTGAGGAAGGCATCATCAGCCCCTTCACGTTCGCGCTTGCCGCCGGGCTTATGACGCTGCTGGCGGTCGGCCTCGCTTACGTCCGGCGCAACACCTGATCTGACGCCGGCAACAGTTCCAGGGACCGCCGCAGGGAAGCCAGATGCTCCGCCGCGCCGTAGCCGCTGCTCTGATCGTTCTGATTGCGCTTGGCGCCTTCGGGAGCGGCCTGCTGCGGCCGCTCAGCCACACGCTGACGACGTTGCGCATGTACTCGGAGCCGCGCGCGCCGACCGGCGATGTGGTCGTCGTCGACATCGACTCCAAGAGCATCGCGGCGATCGGCAGTTGGCCGTGGCCGCGGCATCTGCATGCCGATCTGATCGACAAGCTGGTTGCGCTGGGCGTTTCGGACATCGCGTTCGACGTCGACTTCAGCGCCGCCACCAACCCCGTTGATGATGGCGCGCTCGAAGCCGCCATCAAACGCGCCGCCGGCAAGATAACCCTCGCCGCCTTTGTCCAGAAACAGACGACCAGCGCCGACGCTGCCATGGTCTTCAACCGGCCGCTGCCGCGCTTCGCGGACGACGCATGGGTCGGGAGCGTCAACGTCAGGCAGGATCCCGACGGCATGGTGCGCCGGTTCGGCTACACCTTGATCTACGACGGCAAAGTCATTCCCTCGATTCCGGCGATCCTTGCTGGCGGCATCGGTGCGGCCGGACGTGAATTCGCCATCGACTTCAGCATCGATCTGGCGCGCGTCGATCGCATCTCGCTGATCGACGTTCTGCAGGGCCGAGTCGATCCACAACGCCTTGCGGGTAAGAAGGTAATCGTCGGCGCCCAGGCGCTCGAACTCCGCGACTTCTTCACAGTGCCCGTCGCGGGCACGATTTCGGGCGCGATGCTTCAGGTCGCCGCGACCGAAACGCTGATGCAGGACCGCGTGCTGCGGCCCTCCAACTTCTGGCTGGTATTCGCCGGTCTGGTGATCATCGCGTCCGGGGCATTCGTCATCGGACGCGTGCGCTGGTTTGCTATCCTGTTTGGCTTGGTCATCGTCGGCCTGCTCGCCGAATGGGTCGCCTCGATACTGCAACGCGACTTCGCCTTCGTGCTCAACACCGCGCCATGGCATGCGGCGCTCGTGACCTTCGCGATCGTCGTGCTGCTCAGCGAGATCGACTTCCGCGAATTGGTGCAGACCATGTGGCGCCTGCGCGCCAGCAATGCGGAGGCCTTGCTCGCCAAGGTCGTCGCGGACAACTTCGCCGGCGTGGTGGTGGTGGACGAAACGGGCATGATCCGGACGGCCAGTCGCAGCGCCTCCGATCTGCTGAGCCGCCCTCTCATCGGCACGCTCGCACGCGAAACGTTGCCGCCCGAACTCATGGCCGCAATCGATGCGGTGCTGGCGGTGCCGCGTGCCGACAGGCGTGTCTGGCATCCGAACGTCGTGCAGCTCAGCCTTGGCAGCGGCAAGCCGCGTGCCTTCGAGTATGTCGCCACGGTCTCCGAGGTCGAAAGCGCGCCGACCGAAGGCGCGCGGCCACAGGCGCAACGCGTCGTAAGCCTCACCTTCACCGACGTTACAGAGCAGCGCGCAGCGGAGGAGAGGATCGCCTACCTGGCACGCTTTGACTCGCTGACCGGCCTTCCCAACCGCCATCAGTTGGTCGAGCGGCTGGATCAGGTTTTCTCGTCGGCCCGCACCGATGTCCGCGCGAGCGCCGTCGTGTACTTTGACCTAGACAACTTCAAGGGCGTGAACGATGACGTCGGTCACCACACCGGCGACCTGTTATTGCGAGCCGTGGCGGACCGAGTGGCGGCACTGCTGCCGGCGGGCGCGCTGATCGCGCGGCTGGGCGGCGACGAATTTGCGGCGGTCATCTCGGGTCCGACCGCGGGCGATGACGCGGTTGCACTGGCGAAGCAGGCAGTGTCGCTGATCCACGGCGCGTTCCAGCTCGGACCGCACCGTGTGATGGTCACGACGAGCGCGGGCGTGGCGCTCGCCGATGCGCGCGACAAAGGCCCGGACGATATCCTGAAGCGCGCCGATGTCGCGCTCTACCGCGCGAAGGCCAGCGGTGGCGACCAGATCGCCGTCTTCGAACGCTCGATGCTCCAGGCGCTGGTCGAACGCCAGAAACTCGAGGCGGACCTGTGGCGTGCGATCGAGCAGAAGCAGTTCGAGGTCTGGTACCAGCCGCAGATCGATCTCGCGACCACGCGCATCACCGGCGTCGAGGCGTTGCTGCGCTGGAATCATCCGGCGCGCGGCATCGTCCCGCCCGGCGAATTCATTCCCGTCGCCGAGGCGATCGGCCTCATCGACGACCTCGGCCGGTGGGCGTTGGAGACGGCGACCGTGGAGGTCGCAACCTGGCCCGGCGACGTACGCCTCTCCGTCAACGTTTCCGCCTCACAATTCGCGCGGTGCGATATGGCGGGGCTGGTTGCCTCGGCACTGGAAAATTCCGGGCTCCCCGCGCATCGGCTCGACCTCGAGATCACGGAATCGTTGTTCATGCAGCCGAGCAAGGCGGTGCAGGCGGCGCTGTCAGCGATCCGCGCGCTCGGCGTTTCGCTCGCACTCGACGACTTCGGCACCGGTTACTCGTCGCTGAACTACATCCACCGCCTGCCCATCACCAAGATCAAGCTCGACCAGTCGTTCGTCGCGGGATTGCCGGAGAATGCCGGCTCGGTCGCGATTGTGCGTGCGGTCGCGGGTTTGGCGCGCGACCTCGACCTGCAGCTTAACGCCGAGGGCGTCGAGACCACGGCACAGGCGGCGTTCCTGAAGTCGATGGGCGTCGACGAGGTGCAGGGCTACCTCTACGGCCGGCCGCAGCCGGCGCACGAGGTCGCCGCGATGGTGCAACCCCTGCCGACGCCGCGCCGCCGCCGGGCCTCCGTGATAAACTCGGCGGCATGAGCGAAGCCGCCAAGCCGCAACTTCCCACCGTTGAAATCACCTACTGCCGGCAATGCCGCTGGCTGCTGCGCGGCGCGTGGATGGCGCAAGAACTGCTCACCACCTTCGAGGACGAACTCGGCGGCGTGACGCTCGCGCCCGGCACGGTTGGCATCTTCGTCGTCAAGGTGGACGGAAGGGTGGTGTGGTCGCGGAAGGAAGAGGGTCGGTTTCCAGAGATTACGGAACTGAAGCAGCGGGTGCGTGACGTCGCCGCGCCGGAGAAGGCGCTCGGGCATTCGGAGAAGAAGGCGGTGGCGAGGGATTAGCTCCGAGCCCTCCCCCTCCCTTGTGGGGGAGATAGCGCAGCTTCGCGAGCGTCAGTGAGCGTAGCGGAGCTGAGAGGGGGTGTATCCCGCCCTGTCAGGGAGACGGCGCCGACCCCGACCCAACCTCCCCCACAAGGGGGAAGGGTGCGTTGTGCTTGTCCCGTGTCGCTAAAAGGAGAAGACGCCGGCGGGCAATTTCCCGCCGACGCCCCCCTGATGTCGTTTCGGCAGGGAGCGCCGCGCCGTACCCCCTTCCCACGAAAAAGGGGCGCCGGGTTTCACGGACGCGGACGCTTACCCTGTCAGGAACAACGGCCCGGACGGACACTCTGCGGCTTCGCAGCAGCGATGCCGATGCCGGGTTCACCGCGCATTCCCGGCCGCATTGGGTCCGGGAACCTCACGCCTGGTCCAACGGAGTGGCGCCGCCGTTGGGAGCAATCGGTTGCCGCCGGCGCTTGCGCCCCGATACGGCCGCCCATGTGCGCTTCCCCGGCAGTTTCCCCGCCGCCCACGCGCGGGTGACGGACTTTCCAGGGCCATGAGCCGCGACGCGCGAGGCGTCGCAGGAGGGGGAAAGTGACGTGATTCTGGGTTGTGGGGAAGGGAAACCTGCGGACGCGGCCGGTCAGGCCGGCGGGGCGCGGTGCCACAGGCCTTTCTTGATGTCGAATTTCACCAGCCCCTCGTCGCGCATCTGCATCAGCAGTATCTGGACGGCATCAACCGAGCCGCCCGGATTGAGGATGGCGCGGAGGGAGAGGGTGGAGCGCGGCTTGTCGAGGGCGGCGAGGACTTTTTCTTTGGTCATGAGGCGAGGGTTTACAGCAATTCTGGGGTGGCGGAGCCCCAATCGGCGGCGAGATGTGAGGTCTTGCTAGCTACAATCGGTTGCCGCCGGCGCTTTCGCCCCGATACGGCCGCCCATGTGCGCGTCCCCGGCGGCGTTTCCCGCCACCCACGCGCGGGCAGCGGCCATTCCAAGGCATGGACCGCGACGCGCGAGGCGCCGCAGGCGGGGGAAGGTGGGGTGATTCTGGCGCGGGGGGAAGGGTGACTTGTTGAAGCGGAGTGCAATCATGAGCAGAAATGGAATTCCCCCTTCCATTGCATTAACCTGCTTTCGTGTCAGAACTCGCCCAAAGGTTGACTTTTAAGTCAACCCACCCCCATATTGGCGGAGCAATCCCGGATTGGCTCGTTTCTGCGCCAGTCCGAGCGCGGATGATCTTTCCGCCAAAACGGTGCTTCTTGGTTCACAGAGATATCCACGCGAAGCTGGCTCAACCAAACGGTGGCTTCCCAGACGTCCAGGGCGCAGTCTTTGTCACGAACTTTGTCGGCGGCGGGCTGGTGTCTGCGAGTCTCCGGGGTGACCCCAACAAGAATCGACCGGACATGGAGCGGTTGGTGGACTTAGATGAGGTGTGGGTCGCCTGCTTTCGCCGGCCCCGCGACAATCAGTGGCGGCTGATGGGTCGCTTTGTACGTCAAAACGTCTTTATTGGATTGTCGCTCTATCGCCGTCGCGAGTTGGTAGATGGCGCCTATGCAAAGAAAGCCGCCGAATTTATCACGCGATGGAATTCACTCCTCGCGGCGGCGTCAGTGGTCAGAAGTGACTTTGTCGCCGACTATCTGAGCAAGCCCACGATGGATGTCGATGCGCGAATTCTCTGACGCCGAACTTAAGTTTGAGATTGAGTACCAGCGCGAGCTGTTGCGGACAGCCTTCTATGGAGCGTTCCTCACTGCGGTGGAAGCGCGTCGCGATGAAGACGGCCTAACTCAGGCCGCTTTGGCACGCCTAACGGGCAAGGACAAAACTGCGGTAAGCAAGCTGCTTTCAGAGCCCAAGAATTGGACGCTCCGAACCGTTTCAGATCTTTGCGTTGCTCTAGACGTGTCCCTGCTGTTCTGTTTGCTGGACAACGCAAGCGAAACCCGAGTGTTCAGCGGCACAGGAATCGAACATCTAACGTTGCGCCAGGTTCCCTATGGAAACTTCGTGCCGGCCGCTGGCGGTGGTGGAGGTTCCACCGCGATCTACAGTAGTTCGATTTCGGGAACAGGAACATCTGTTAGCGTCGCTAGCGGCCCTCTAGCTGCTGTCGCCATCAACGGTTCTACCGTAACCCTTGGGCAAATTGAGCCGTCCAATATTCCCAATCAAGCGACTACTGGGGGTGCCGGATGACTGGGGCGCTGACACCCTCACCGCCCTCGATCAACGGAAAATTCAAGTTCAGCGCCGTCGTCTTTTGCGAGGGAGTTCGGCGAGAGGACAACGGCAAGCTGATGCTACTTGGCGTCCCCGGTGGCGACCTACTGATCCAGCAGGCCTATCCAGCCAACGTTCCTCTGTTCGCACACATTGAAGGTGACGTCGTCGAACCCGGTCTTTTTTCACAGGTCTTCAGGTTTGTTGACGAAACGGGTGCCGCACTGTCGCCCCCCATAGAGGTCAAGTCCTCCGCGCCGTTTGTGCGAGGGGGCTTTGCCGTGCAGGTCTTTGCATCAATAGTCTTCCAGCGAAGCTGTACTCTCATTCTGCAAATGCGCGAAGAAGGCGGATGGCGAGAACTCGCGCGAAAAGCCGTGGTGCACGAAAATGAGCTGATTTCGCGATTTGCTCCCGAGTCTCTCTCAGAGTTGATTAAGCAAAGCTTGGAGACGCTGCGGCGCCGTTCTTAGGAAAAAAGTCCTTGACACCGTGACGGTGTTTCGGCATTGTTCGGGCAACGTCGCAGAGGTGGGCGGCGCGGTGGTGCTGCCGGGTCGGGGCGTTGGTTCGGCGGAGAGGTTACCCCTCCCCAAAACCGCTTTCGCGGTTTTGGCCCTCCCGCAAGGGGAGGGCTCATGCGCGGCGATGTCGCGAGTTGCGATCAAGGGTGTGATGGTTTCATGGCCTCCGCGGCGTTTGCCTCGGGGGTCGTTTTGTTTCTGGAGGCGCGGTGGTGACGCATCTGAATGGGGCTGGCGCCTTTCCCGAACTGGGGTCGGTGCGGCCGGATCATGCGGCGGCGGTGGCCGAGGCGCGGCGAATGGTCGAGGGGACGACGCTGTCGCAGCACGCTATCGCGCAGCAGCTTCGCGTTTCGGACAGCACCGTCTCGCTATGGAAGAAGCGGTGGGGATGGATGCGGCCGGAAGGGTCACCGGTGGCGCCGCCGGAGTTTGCGGGACGCGATACCGCGAAGGCGGCGGAGAAGCGGCGGGACGTGCTGGTCGGGCGCCTCTACCGCGTGTTTGATCGGCAGCTGATGGATGTTGAATCGCGCGCGGCTGATGCCGTGGCGGTGACTGAGGAGAAAGATGCCCGCACTCTGGGCACGCTTGCACGGACGCTTGGAACGCTGATTGCGCTTGAAGCGGGAGGCGAGCGGGAGGACGGCGCACCGGCGGATGAACCGGAGCGATACGATCCCGATGAAGTCCGCGCGCGACTTGCGGCACGACTTGCTGGACTACGCGAAGAAGGAGACGATTGAGGCGCGGCTGGCGACGCTCTCGCCGCGCGAGCGGGGCGAGCTTTCGCGGGCCTGGGATTTTCTGGCGCGGCGTGATCAATGGCCGCCCGAGGGCGACTGGCTAGTCTGGCTGCTGATGGGCGGACGCGGCTCGGGCAAGACGCGCACGGGCGCGGAGTGGGTGCGCGGCATGGCGCTCGGCCTTTGGCCGTTCGCCGACGCGCCGGTCGGGCGCATCGCGCTGGTTGGCGAGACGTTCGCAGACGTGCGTGAGGTGATGATCGAGGGCGTGTCGGGTATCCTCGCGGTGCACGAGCGGCAGCGGCGGCCGACCTGGCTGCCGGCGCGGCGCATGATAGTGTGGGACAACGGCGCGCGGGCGCAGGCGTTTTCGTCGGAGGATCCGGAGTCGCTGCGCGGTCCGCAGTTTTCGGCGGCCTGGTCGGACGAGGCGGCGAAATGGAAACACGCCCAGGCGACGTGGGACATGCTGCAGTTCGGGCTGCGGCTGGGCGCGCGGCCGCGCCAGGTGGTGACCACGACGCCGCGGCCGGTACCGCTGATCCGGCGGCTGATGGAGGCGGCGGGAACGGTGGTGACGCGGTCGCGGACGGCCGACAACCGGGCGAACCTCGCGACGGGATTCCTGGCGCGCATGGCCGACCAGTATGGCGGCACGCGGCTGGGGCGGCAGGAGCTGGACGGCGAGCTGATCGAGGATCGCGCGGACGCGCTGTTCGTGCGCGACCAGATCGAGGCGGCGCGTGTCGCGGCGGCGCCGGAGATGCGGCGCGTGGTGGTGGCGGTCGACCCGCCGGCCTCGCGGCGCTCGGGCACGTGCGGGATCGTCGCGGCAGGATTGGGCAAGGACGGCTTCGGCTATGTGCTCGCCGACGTTTCGGCGGCGGCGGCGCGGCCCACGGAATGGGCAGCTCGGGCGGTGGCGCTCTACCGGCGGCTCGGCGCCGACGCGCTGGTGGCGGAGGTGAACCAGGGCGGCGACATGGTGGCCGCCGTGATCCGCGAGGTCGACGCCGGCGTGCCGGTGAAGGAAGTACGGGCGACGCGCGGCAAGTACCTGCGCGCCGAGCCGGTGGCGGCCTTGTATGCGCAGGGACGTGTGCGCCATGCCGGCAAGTTCGCCGAGCTGGAAGACGAGATGGCGGATTTCGGATTGGACGGGCTGTCGGCGGGACGCTCGCCGGACCGGCTCGACGCGCTGGTGTGGGCGGTGACGGCGCTGATGCTGGGGGAGGGTGGGGAGCCGCGGATCGGGCGGGTCTAGAGGCTCCTCAAACGGGACGGTTCAAGTTCTGGTCCTTCACCGCAGGCCTGGGCTATCGTTGCCGGATCACCCAGGGAGGGCGGGATGGATATCGAGTTTGCGCGGCTTGCGATCCGGGCCGGGTTCAGCAGCGGACGCGAGCTGGAGACTTTGATTCACATCACGAAGGCGCACTGGGAGCCGGCGGCGCACAAGGAATTCGCGATCGGGATTGCGCGTGCCACAGCGGAAATTCAAGCTGCGACGACGGAAAAAGCCGTCGCAGCATTCCCGGAGCTGGAAGCCGAGGTCGATGCCGCGGTAAACAAGTACGGGCGTTACTAGAAGCGCTCGGATCGGGGCAAATTCACATGCATTCGCGGCACGCGGCGCGGCTGGGGCGCGATATCTCGGCGATCGGATTTGGCGCCTGGCAGATCGGCGGAAGCTGGGGCGAGGTTGCGGAGCATGACGCCGAGGCGGCGTTGGCCGCGGCGCTCGATGGCGGCGTGACGTTTGTCGATACGGCGGACGTGTACGGCGGCGGACGGTCGGAGGAGATCATCGGCCGCGTGTTGAAGCAGCGCGGCGGGCGGCGGCCGTTCGTCGCGACCAAGTGCGGGCGCGGCGGGACGAACAAGGCGGATTCGTACACGAAGGCGAACCTCGCCCAATGGGTGGAGGCGAGCCTGAAGCGGCTGCAGGTGGAGGCGCTGGATCTCGTCCAGCTCCACTGCCCGCCGACGCAGGTCTATTACATGCCGGAGGTGTTCGGCGCGCTCGACGAGCTGGTCGTGGCGGGGAAGCTCCGCGCCTACGGCGTCAGCGTCGAGAAGGTCGAGGAGGGACTGAAGGCGATCGAGTATCCGGGCGTTGCGAGCGTCCAGATCATCTACAACATCTTCCGCCAGCGACCGGCGCGGCTCTTCTTTCGCGAGGCGAAACGGCGGGGTGTTGCGGTGATCGCGCGCGTGCCGCTGTCGAGCGGGATGCTGACCGGCAAGCTGACGCGCGAGACGAAGTTTGCGGAGGACGACCATCGCGACTTCAACCGCGAGGGCGAGTCGTTCGACAAGGGCGAGACGTTTTCCGGCGTGCCGTACGACGTCGGCCTCGACGCGGTCGAGGAGCTGCGGCCGCTGGTGCCTGGCGGGGTGCCGATGGCGGCGTTCGCGCTCCGCTGGATATTGATGAACGACGCGGTGACGACGGTGATCCCGGGCGCGCGCAATGCCGCCCAGGCGAAGGGCAACGCGGCGGCCGACGACGTCGCGCCGCTGTCGGACAGGACGATGGCCGCGGTGGCGGAAGTTTACCAGCGGCGCATCGCGCCGTGGGTCGAGGCGCGGTGGTAGCGCCCGCCTAACGCGGGTTTCTTGCGGAGGTCGGCGAGACCCCCACCCACCGCCTGCGGCGGTCCCCCCTCCCCGCAAGGGGGAGGGATGGTGCCTCATTCTGCGGCATCGGGATGTTGCGCTGCCTTCCCTCCCCCTTGCGGGGAGGGTGCCGAGCGACAGCGAGGCAGGTGGGGGTCTCGCGACCTCTGATGTGAACTTCGGAGAGCACATGCGCATTCCATTTCTGGCGGCGCGCGGGAGCGCGGCGGACGACGTCGCGCGCCGTGAGCATGAGGCGAAGGCTTCGCGCGCCGGGCCGGTGATCGCGTGGCAGACGCAGCACCGCGCCGTGTGGACGCCGCGCGACTATGCGGCGCTGGCGCGCGAAGGGTTCGCCCGCAACGCGGTGGTCTATCGCTGCGTGCGCATGATCGCGGAGGCGACGGCGTCGGTGCCCTGGCTGCTCTACGAGGGCGAGGCGGAGCTGACGGAGCATCCGCTGCTGGCGCTGTTGGCGCGGCCGAACCGGCGGCAGGCCGGCGCGGATTTCCGCGAGTCGCTGGCCGGCTACCTGATGGTGGCGGGCAATGCGTACCTCGAAGCCGTGGATGTGGATGGCGCCGTGCGGGAACTGCACACGTTGCGGCCCGACCGCATGAAGGTGGTGCCGGGCAGCGACGGCTGGCCGGAGGCTTATGAGTACACCGCGGGCGGGCGCTCGGTGCGCTTCGCCGTGCCTGGCGAGGGCATGTCGCCGATCCTGCACCTTTCGCTGTTCCATCCGCTCGACGATCACTACGGCTTCGCGCCGATGGACGCGGCGGCGGTGGCGCTCGACCTGCACAACGCTGCCGGCACCTGGAACAAGGCGCTGCTCGACAATTCGGCGCGGCCATCCGGCGCGCTCATCTACCAGGCGAAGGACGGCGGCAATCTCTCCGCCGAGCAGTACGAACGGCTGAAGTCGGAACTGGAGACGGGCTTCACTGGCGCAGCGCGCGCCGGGCGGCCGCTGCTCTTGGAAGGCGGGCTCGACTGGAAGGCGATGGCGCTAACGCCCAAGGACATGGATTTCCTCGAGGCGAAGAACGGCGCCGCGCGCGAGATCGCGCTGGCCTTCGGCGTGCCGCCGATGCTGCTCGGCATCCCCGGCGACAACACCTACGCGAATTACAAGGAAGCCAACGCTGCGTTCTGGCGCGGCACGGTGCTGCCGCTGGCGGCGAAGATCGCGGGCGCGATCGGCGCGTGGCTGGCGCCGGCGTTCGGCGATGGGCTCAGGCTGTGGTTCGACGCGGACCAGGTCGAGGCGCTTGGCGCTGACCGCGAGGCGCTGTGGGCCCGCATCGCCGCGGCGGATTTCCTGACGCTGAACGAGAAGCGCGCGGCGGTTGGGTATGAGGCGCTCGCCGGCGGCGATGAGGTGAAGCGGGCGGATGCGGTGCACGCGCCGGAGCGCCGCTACAATCCGGACTGGGCCAGCCAGCCGCGTGCGCCGGCGGGCAGCGGTGAGGAAAGCGGGCGGTGGATCGACGCCGGGGTAGGTCGCAGAGATGAAGGCACGTCAGACGCGTCAGGCACAGTGTCCGCCGCTACGCCAATTGTCGTTGCCGGCGGCTTTGAGCCTGGTCAGGAAAGCATGACGGTGCAGGATTTCGTGTCAGCATTCTGTAGAGCTGGCATATACAGCGAGTTACCCGGACAATTCCTTGGGATGACCATTATCGACGTCATGGGCCTCGCCAAGTCTGGTGATGCCGCCGCTCGCACGTGTCTGAAGCTGCTCGGGCGCGATCGATTTCGAAAATAAGGGGAGGAAAAAATATGACGCTAAACGGGATCAATGATCTCCTCGCCTTCGCCAATTTGCTGAGAGCAGCGAAAGTCGAATATCGTCTGGAGCACTCACGGCACGATGCGTTGACCATCCAGCTCTTCCTGATCGGCGCATTTATCGAGATCGACTTTTTCGATGACCACATCGAGTACACTTTTTTCGAAGGAAGCGAGAGCGTACTGGACGATCAGGAACGGCTGTTTGCGCTGATCGACAACGCGAAGGGTTAGAACGAAACCCGCCGCTGACGGCGAAGATCGCGGGCGCGATCGGCGCCTGGCTGGCGCCGGCGTTCGGCGAGGGGCTCAGGCTGTGGTTCGACGCCGACCAGGTCGAGGCGCTTGGCGCTGACCGCGAGGCGCTGTGGGCCCGCATCGCCGCGGCGGATTTCCCGACGCTGAACGAGAAGCGCGCGGCGGTTGGGTATGAGGCGCTCGCCGGCGGCGATGAGGTGAAGCGGGCGGATGCTGCGGCGTGGAAGTACAGCCCCGATCAGCCCCGCGTGCCGGCCGGGAGCCCGGAAGGCGGGCAGTGGACTGTTGGCGCGGAAGCACTCGCCGAAAATGATATTGGCCGCCTCGTAGCGGAGTTGCCGTGGTCCGGAGGCGGGAGAAAATGCGTTTACCGGTTTGACACGTTCAGTATTTTGGTTGACGGACCGGTGAACTTTCGCTGCCAGGACTGGGTGCCCTGGTCGGCGGTGACGCACGGTCAAAGACTGAACGACAACTATTGAAAGGTCGCGTCATGACGGACGGTTTGCTCATCGCGACGTTCACGCTGTCCGCGGCAGCAAAGCATGGCGTGGAGCGCGTCAGAGAACTCTATCTTGCACGTTTTCCCGACAATCCGCCGGCCGTGGCATCCGTTGCATGGGGGTATGTCGAAGGAAGCGATCCGCTTTCCGGGAAGGTCATCGTTGGATTTTACCAGCAATCCCAGTTTGCTGAAATCGAACATGGCATACAGGAAGTGTCGGGCGTGCCGCTGATCTATTTCACGACCGAGCAGTTCCATCCGCTGTTCGACGGAAAGGTGTTGGACTACGAGGATGGGCAGGGGTTTTTTCTGAGGGCGCCGTAGCTGGGCCCGAAGCCGCTGCAATGCTGCTCGGCATTCCCGGCGACAACACCTGCGCCAACTACAAGGAAGCCAACGCCGCCTTCTGGCGCGGCACGGTGCTTCCGCTGACGGCGAAGATCGCCGGCGCGATCGGCGCCTGGCTGGCGCCGGCGTTCGGCGATGGCCTAGGCTGTGGGTTCGATGATGGGAACAGGACTTGGACGACATCACGCGCACGATCAGCGAGCGCGGCGATCTTGCGCACCTGGTGCTCTTCCTTTGGGCGAGCGGGGCGAGCGGGTTGCTCGTGTGGGTGCTGAAGGAGCTCGCCGCTTCCAACCGGCGGTTCAACGACTTCGTTTCCGAGATCGCGCGGCTGAACCGGTTTTTCGATCGGGATTAGTCGCGCTGTGGTGGCCGCGACTGCGCCGACGAAGGCGTGGGCGGCGGGGACGAGCCCGGCCATGACGGTTGGGTGGTGTTGCGAGGCGCCTGTTCTGGGTCCCCGCCTTCGCGGGGATGACCGTTGGCGGGGTGACGACCTCGCGGGTTCTGGACCAAGGGAAACCTAGATGAAGCATCTCCTGGCGCGCTTTGGCGCGGGGCCGGGCGCGGATCATCGCGCCGTGTTTTCCGGATTTGCGCGGCGGCTGTCGCGCGTGATCGCGCTGAAGCGCGCCGCGCCGAAGGTGCGGGCGGTGGCGGGATGAATGCAACGCGAACTGCCTCACCAACGCTGACAGTGAAGTTGAGCCGGTGAAGCAAGCGATGCGCCGCTTCCCGGAAATTCGAGGTCACATGAAACACGAAACGAAATTCGCACGCGTGGCGCTCTCGAGCGTTGACGCGGACGGGACGTTTACCGGCTACGCGTCGCTGTTCGGCAAGACCGACCTTGGCCGCGACGTGGTGATGCCGGGTGCGTTCCGCGCTTCGCTGGCGAAGCGTGGAGCGGGCGGCGTGAAGATGCTGTTCCAGCATGATCCCAACCAGCCGATCGGCGTGTGGACGGATATCCGCGAGGACAGCCAGGGGCTGTTCGTCAAGGGGCGGCTGACGGCCGACGTGGCTCGCGCACGCGAGGTGCTGGCGCTGATGCGCGCCGGCGCGCTCGACGGCTTGTCGATTGGCTATCGGACGGTGCGCGGCAAGACGGACGCCAAGACCGGCGTACGGCGGCTAATGGAAGTCGACCTGTGGGAGATTTCCGTCGTGACGTTCCCGATGCAGCCCGAGGCGCGCGTGTCGTCGGTGAAGGCGCTGCAGCTCGCAGCTCTCATTCGCCGGGCGACGGCGATGCTGCGGGACGCGACCCGCTAGCAAAACGAACGCAGGTGTCATGCCTGCGAAGGCAGGCATCCAGTGTCCGCCGTCGGCTCAGGTTCTGACGCCGCGGCGGATACTGGGTCCCCGCCTTCGCGGGACGACGGTGGAGTGTGGCCCACTCCCTCAGGTATTCCCACGAAAGGAAAAATGATGACCCAGGAAATGAACGCGGCGCCGGAGATGAAATCCGGCGAGGCGACGGAAGCTTTTAGCGAATTCATGCACGCCTTCGAGTCGTTCAAGGAGGCGAACGACCGTCGGTTGGCCGAGATCGACCGCAAGATGGCGGCCGATGTCGTGACCAACGAGAAGGTGGAGCGCATCAACCGCGCGCTCGATGAACAGAAGCGGGCACTCGACCAGATGCTGCTGAAGGCCCGGCGTCCGGCTCTCGGCGGCGGCGCGGCGACAAGTGCCGCGGCCTTGGAGCACAAGGCGGCGTTCGAGGCGTACATCCGCGGCGGTGCCGAGGAGGGGCTGCGCAGCTTCGAGCAGAAGGCTCTGGCGGTCTCCACCAACAGCGGCGCCGACGGCGGCTACACGGTGCCCGATGACGTCGAGCGCGAGATTGGCCGCCGCCTGGCGTCGATCTCGCCGATCCGCGGCATCTCGGGCGTCAAGCAGATCTCCGGCAACGTCTACAAGAAGCCGTTCGCGACGAGCGGGGCGGCCACCGGCTGGGTTGCTGAGACGGACTCGCGCACGCAGACCAACACGCCGACGCTCGCCGAGCTGCAGTTCCCGGCGATGGAGCTCTACGCCATGCCGGCGGCGACCGGCACGCTGCTCGACGACAGCGCGGTGAATATCGACGAATGGATCGCGAGCGAGGTCGAGCTGGCGTTCGCCACGCAGGAGGGTACGGCGTTCGTCAACGGCGATGGCGACGGCCAGCCGACCGGCTTTCTGCATGGCACCAAGATCGCAGAAGCTTCGTGGGCGTGGACCAAGATCGGCTACGTCAAGACCGGCGTGTCGGCCGGCTTCGCGGCGGACGGCGGCGGTTACGACAACCTGGTCGACCTCGTCTACACGCTGAAGTCGGGCTACCGGCAGAACGCGCACTTCGTCATGAACCGCAAGACGCAAGGCGCCGTACGCAAGCTGAAGGACGAGAACGACAACTACATCTGGGCGCCGGCGGCCACTCTCGGCGCGCCCGCGAGCCTGATGGGCTTCCCGATCGCGGAGTCGGAGGACATGCCGGACATCGGTGCCGACTCGTACTCGATCGCGTTCGGCGATTTCCTGCACGGCTACCTGATCGTCGACCGCATCGGCGTACGCGTGCTGCGCGATCCGTATTCGGCCAAGCCCTACGTGCTGTTCTACACGACCAAGCGCGTCGGCGGCGGCGTCCAGGATTACGACGCCATCAAGCTCCTGAAATTCGGCACGGCCTAGAGCCCCGCGTCCCTCCTCTCAAGGACGTGTCGAATGGCGGCCCCGCCGGGCTTCGGTCTGGCGGGGCCGTTCTCTTCTCCCCATTGCCTACTCCCGGATATGCCCATGACCGCAGCGCTGATCACGCCGCCGGCGATCGAACCGGTGTTGCTCGATGACGCCAAGGCCTACCTCCGTCTCGACGCAGATGACGATGATGCGCTTGTGACCGCCGCGATCACCGCGGCGCGGGTGCATGTCGAAGCGCTGACGCGGCGGTGCCTGATCGAGCAGAGCTGGCGAGTGTATCTCGACCAGTGGCCGCGCCGGCGGATCGTGCCGCTCGTTCCGGCGCCGCTGATCTCGGTGGAGTCGGTTACCGTCTACGACGCGGCTGGCGCGCCACATGTGGTCGACGAGGACGACTACGAGGTCGATACGGTGTCGGTTCCGGGATGCCTGCTGCTTTCCGCAGCGGTGCCCGTGGCGGCGCGACAGATCAACGGCATCGAGATCGAGCTGACGGCCGGGTACGGCCCCTCGAGCATCGACGTGCCGGGACCGCTGCGCCAGGCGATCATGATGCTGGTCGCGCATTGGTATGAGCATCGCGGTGTCGTCGGCCATGATCGCGCCGGCGAGATACCGCCGCACGGGTTCGATGCGCTGATCGCGCCGTACCGGATCCTGTCGCTATGAGCGCCGCGCTTTACGATCCGGGCTGGCTGCGGCACCGCGTGACGGTGGAGTCGGCGGCAGGTGTCGCCGACGGTGCTGGCGGCGAAACCGTGACGTGGGACACGCTCGCGACTCTGTGGGCGCATCTCGCGCCGGTTTCCGACGGCGAGAAGATCGTGGCGGGTCACCTGTCCGGCGTCGTGACGCATGAGGTGACGCTGCGCTGGCGCGACGACATCGCCGGGGGCATGCGCATCGCCTACCGCGGACGGACGTTCCGGATACTGGCGGTGTACGACCCCGATGAAACACGACGCTACGTCGTCGCGAAGACGAGCGAGGAGGCACCATGACGTCGGCTCTCTCGATCACCGGCGCCGATCTCATCCGCGCATTGCGCGATGCGCTGCCCGCGGTGGATGACGCCGTGCGCGACAGGGCCGACGCGCGAGCAGCGGAGCTGGCGCGCGACGGCGTGGCGACACGCGTCCTGCGCCGCGGCGAGGGCGCCTATACCGTCGAAGTAGCGGGCGATTCCCTCTTCGAGCGCACGTTCGGCGCGCTGGGAGATGAGCTGTGACGCATCCCTCGCTCGCCCTGCAGAAAGCGATCGTCGCGGCGCTGATCGGCGATAGCGCCGTCGGGGCGCTGATCGGCGACCGCATCTGGGATGCACCGCCGCGCGACGCGACGTTTCCGTATCTGACCATTGGCCAGGTGAACACGACGGACTGGAGCACCGGCAGTGAGGACGGCGCGGAACATCAGCTGACGCTGCATGCCTGGTCGCGCGAGCGCGGCAAGCGCGAGTGCTACGCGATCGCGGCGGCCGTGGAGGCGACCTTGCATGACGCGGCGCTGACGCTTCAGGACCACGCCCTGGTCAATCTCAGATTCGAATTCGCCGAAACCCGGCGCGATCCCGACGGGATCACCTACCACTGCGCGATCCGCTTCCGCGCCGTAACCGAACCGACATAGGAGAGTCGCCAATGACCGCGCAGAAGGGCAAGGACCTACTGCTCAAGATCGATACGGACGGTGGCGGCACGTTCGCGACCGTCGCCGGGTTGCGTTCGCGCCATATCGCGTTCAACGCGGAGAGCGTCGACATCAGCAACGCTGACTCCTCCGGGCGCTGGCGCGAGCTGCTGGAAGGCGCCGGCGTGAAACGTGCGAGCATCGCCGGCTCGGGCATCTTCAAGGACGCATCGACCGACGCCACGGTGCGCCAAGTGTTCTTCGACGGCACCATTCGCAACTGGCAGGTGATCGTGCCGGACTTTGGCACCCTGGCTGGGCCATTCCAGATCACAGCGCTGGAGTACTCCGGCGAGCACAACGGCGAGGTCGCGTACGAACTGGTACTTGAGTCGGCCGGCGCGATCTCGTTTAGCGGAGCCTAGGCGTGGTCAACCGGCAACGCGGCGAGATCGAAGCGACGCTCGACGGGCGGTCGTGGACGCTCTGTCTGACGCTGGGTGCGCTGGCCGAACTCGAGGCGGCGCTGGGTGAGGGCGACCTGCTGGCGCTCGCCAAACGGTTCGAGGCGGGGCGGCTGAGCGCAACCGATGCGGTGCACGTGATCGGCGCTGGGCTGCGCGGCGCCGGCAACGACGTCGATGACGCGGCGGTGGCGGGAATGCGGGTGGACGGCGGCGCGGCGGGATATGTCGCCATCGTGGCGGAGCTGCTCGCGGCGACGTTCGGTGGCTGATCGGTTCCCCTGGCGCGAGGTCATGGCGTTTGGCCTTGGACGATTGCGGCTGCCGCCGGCCGCGTTCTGGCGCGCGACCCTGCGTGAGCTTTCTGCAGCGGCTGAGGGAGCGGGCGCCGCGCGCGGCGCCCGCATGGAACGTGACGCGCTCGACCGATTGATCAAACGATTTCCGGATGGAGCCTGATGGCGATCGACCGTCTGACTATCGACTTTGACGCGAACATCGCGCCGGTCGAGGCCAAGCTGACGCAGCTTGCGTCGCGGGCCACCGCATTTTCGTCGTCCATCAGTCGCGCATTCAAGGACGCGGTGGTCGGCGGCAAGGACTTCGAGTCCGTGCTGTCGTCGCTGGCTCTGAAGCTGGCCGGCCTGGCGCTCGATCGCGCCATTCAGCCGCTGTCCAACCTGTTCGGCGGACTGGTCGACGGATTGTTCAAGGGCTTCGGACTCGCCAACGGCGGTGTCGTTTCCGCCGGCGTGGTGAAGCCGTTCGCGCAGGGCGGTGTGGTTTCAGCGCCAACGTTATTTCCCCTGGCGCGCGGGCTGGGCCTGATGGGGGAAGCCGGAGCGGAGGCGGTGCTGCCGTTGGCGCGCGGTGGCGACGGCACCCTTGGGGTGCGGACCTCCGCGGCCGCACCTGTTGTCGTCAACTTCAACATCACGACGGCCGACGCGGACAGCTTCCGCAAGGCGGAGACACAGGTCACCGCAATGCTGGCACGCGCCGTCGGTCGCGGAAGAAGGGGCCTCTGATGCCGGCGCTGGTTCCGTTTCACGAGGTGCGCTTTCCGACCGCCATCGCCTTCGGCGCGAGCGGCGGGCCGGAGCGGCGTACCGACATTGTCGCGCTGGCGTCCGGCCACGAGGAGCGCAACAGCCGCTGGGCGGACTCGCGCCGGCGCTACAACGCCGGCTACGGCGTGCGCTCGCTGGACGACCTGCACGCGGTCATCGCGTTCTTCGAGGAACGGCGCGGGCGGCTCTACGGATTTCGCTGGAAGGATCGCGCCGATTTCCAGTCGTGCGCACCAGGCGCCGTCGTTGCCGCCACCGATCAGACGATGGGCGAGGGCGACGGCGAAACGGCAACGTTCCAGCTCGCCAAAACCTATGGAGCCGAACACGCACCGTACGTGCGCGCGATTCACAAGCCGGTGGCGGGCACGGTCATGGTTGCCGTCGATGGCGTGGCGCTCGAGGACGGATGGAGTGTCGATGTCGCGACGGGCGTCGTGACTTTCGACGCGGCGCCTGCCGAGACGGCGCTCGTCACCGCCGGCTTCCAATTCGACGTGCCGGTGCGCTTCGACACGGACAAGCTCGAGGTGAACCTCACGAGTTTCGCGGCCGGCGACATACCCGCCATTCCGCTGGTGGAGATTCGGCTGTGAGGACCATCGATCCGGGCCTCACCGCCCATCTCGCGACGGGCGTCACCACGCTATGCCGCTGCTGGAAGCTGACACGCACGGACGGAGTCGTTCTGGGCTTTACCGATCATGATCGCGCCCTGGCGTTCGACGCGCTGACGTATGAGCCGGAGAGCGGCTTCGACGCCAGCGAGGAGACGAGCGCGACGGGCTTCGCGATCGGCGGGATGGAGGTGCTGGGTGCGCTGTCCTCCGACCGCCTGCCTGCGGACGATCTCGCGGCTGGCGTCTACGACAACGCCGAGGTGCGGGTTTACCTGGTCAACTGGACCACGCCGAGCGAGCGACATCTGCTGCGCGTCGGCCATCTTGGCGAGGTGACGCGCGAAGACGGCGTGTTTCGCGCCGAGATCCGCGGACTGGCGTCGGCGCTCGACGAGCCGCAGGGGCGGGTGTTCAGGCACGCCTGCGATGCCGACCTCGGCGACGCACGATGTGGCGTCGATCTGGAAAGCGCGGACCTGCGCGGCGAGGGCGCCGTGACCGCGGCCACCGGGCGGCGGCGCTTCATCGCGAGCGGGCTTACGGATTTCGACGCCGGCTGGTTCGAACGCGGGCGGTTGATGTGGACGAGTGGCGCGAATGCCGGCCGCGCCATCGAGGTGCGTGCACATCGCGTGCTCTCCGGCGACGTCGTTCTGGAGCTGTGGCAGCCGATGCATTTCGACATCGCCGATGGCGACGCTTTCGTCGTGACGGCGGGTTGCGACAAGCTGTTCGCGACGTGCGTGGCGAAATTTCACAACGCGGCGAACTTCCGCGGCTTTCCGCACATGCCAGGCAATGACTTCGCGCTGTCCTATGCCCGCGCCGGCGACGTCAACGACGGCGGGCCGGTGATCCCATGACGCGCGACGCGATTGTTGCCGAGGCGCTGTCGTGGCTAGGGACGCCATATCGGCACCAGGCATCGCTGAAGGGCGTCGGCTGCGACTGCCTCGGGCTGCTGCGCGGTGTGTGGCGCGCGGTTGAAGGGGCCGAACCCGAGGCCGCGCCGGCCTATACGCCAGACTGGGCGGAGGCGTCCGGCACCGAGACTTTGGCGCTGGCCGCGGGCCGGCACATGACGCCGGTTGACGTAGCGGAAGCGCGTGTCGGCGACGTCGTGCTGTTCCGCTGGCGGGAGAATCTTCCTGCCAAGCACGCGGCGATCCTCGTTGCGCCCGGTCGCATGATCCATGCCCAGCAGGGCGCTGCGGTTGCGACTGCGACGCTCTCGGCCTGGTGGCGCCGCCGCATCGCCTTCGCATTTCAGTTTCCCGGAGTGATCGAGTAGTGGCAACGCTTGTTCTGCAGGCAGCCGGCGCGGCAATCGGTTCGCTGTTCGGGCCGCTCGGCACGATCGTCGGCCGCGCCGTCGGCGGGCTGGCCGGCTACGCGATCGACCAGTCGCTGTTTGGCGAGCACCGCACGATCGAGGGGCCGAGACTTGCGGACCTTACGGTCCAGACATCGCGTGAGGGCGCGCCGATTCCGCGGCTTTACGGCCGCGTGCGCATCTCCGGGCAGGTGATCTGGGCGACACGCTTCGAGGAGACGGTCTCCGATGTCGGCGAAGGCGGAAAGGGCGGGGGCAGCGGCACGACGCTCCGCACCTACGCGTATTTCGCCAACTTCGCCGTGGGCCTTTGCGAGGGGCCGATTGCGCGCATCGGGCGCGTGTGGGCGGACGGCAAGCCGTTCGACCTTTCGACGGTGACATGTCGCATCTATCGCGGCGACGCGGCGCAGGACGTGGACAGCCTGATCGAGGCGAAGCAAGGCGACGCGCCGGCTTATCGCGACACGGCGATGATCGTGTTCGAGCGGTTGCCGCTGGAGAATTTCGGCAACCGGATCCCGCAGCTCTCCTTCGAGGTGATCCGGCCCGTCGACGGCATCGAGACGGCGGTGCGGGCGGTGAGCATGATCCCCGGTTCGACCGAGTTTGGCTACGACCCCGAGCCGGTGACGTCGACGATCACGCCCGGCAGCAGCACGACCGTCAACCGTCACGTCGATGGCGTGCGCACCGACTGGCAGGCATCGGTCGACGAGCTCCAGGCGGTATGCGCGAACGCCGGTCGCGTCGGCCTGGTGACCGCGTGGTTCGGCAACGACCTGCGCGCCGGCGAGTGCACGTTGAAGCCGGCGGTGGTCGATCGCACGACGGTCACCAGCCCATATACCTGGTCGGCCGCGGGGATGACGCGCGACACCGCGCGGCTCGTCTCGACCTTCGAGAGCAAGGCGGCGTTCGGCGGCACCCCGGCCGACGCGTCGCTGGTGCGGGCGATCCGCGACCTCAACGAACGCGACATCAAGGTCACGTTCTATCCGTTCATCATGATGGATGTGCCGCCGGGCAACGGGCGCGATGACCCGTACGGCGGGGCCGAACAGGCCGCCTATCCATGGCGAGGCAGCATGACTTTGTCGGTCGCGCCGGGTCTTCCCGGTTCGCCCGACAAGACCACCGCCGCGGCCGACGAAGTCGCCGCATTCGTCGGTACCGCGGCGGTGGATGATTTTCACTTGTCTGGCGACAGCGTCGTCTACACGGGGCCGGACGAGTGGTCGTTCCGGCGATTCATTTTACACTACGCCTGGCTGTGCAAGGCGGCGGGCGGCGTCGATGCGTTTCTCATCGGCTCGGAGCTCCGCGGACTGAGCACGGTCCGCTCGGCGGCATCGACCTATCCGTTCGTTACGGCGCTGGTGGCCTTGGCGGACGACGTTAAGGGCATCCTCGGCGGGGCAACCACGGTGACATACGGAGCCGATTGGAGCGAGTATTTCGGCCATCATCCGGACGACGGCAGTGGCGACGTATTTTTCCACCTCGACCCGTTGTGGGCGAGCGCCGCGGTCGGCTGCGTTGGCATCGATAACTACATGCCGCTGTCGGACTGGCGCGACGGCAGCGAGCATCTCGACGCTGCCGATTGGGACAATGGCCGCGACGCCGCATATCTCCGTAGCAACATCGCGGCAGGCGAGGGCTACGACTGGTACTATGCGAGCGATGCCGATCGCGCGGTACAGGTACGCACACCGATCACGGATGGCGGTGGCGGCAAGCCCTGGGTGTTCCGCTACAAGGACCTGGTCGGCTGGTGGAGCAACCGGCACTTCAACCGCCCCGGTGGGGTGGAGTCCGGAACGCACACCGCGTGGGTACCGCAATCGAAGCCGATCTGGTTCACGGAGGCCGGTTGCCCGGCCATCGACAAGGGACCGAACCAGCCGAACGTGTTCTACGACGCGAAGTCGTCGGCGAGCGCGCTGCCATACTTCTCCAACGGCCTCCGCGACGATCTCGTCCAGCGCCGCTACATCGCGGCGACGCTGGCGTACTGGAATCCGGATGCGCCCGACTTCGATGATGCGGCCAATCCGGAATCGTCGGCATACGCCGGCCGCATGGTCGACCATGCCGCCATCCACCTTTGGACGTGGGACGCGCGGCCGTACCCGGCCTTTCCGCTCTACACCGACGTGTGGTCGGACGGCGGCAACTGGGATCGCGGGCACTGGCTGACGGGCCGCCTCGGCGCGCTCACGGCGGAGTCGCTCGCCGCGGCGATTCTCGCAGACTACGGCATCACCGACGCGGACATCGGCGATCTTGACGGCGTCGTGGATGGCTTCCTGATCGGCGAGGTGACGTCGGCGCGCGGTGCGCTGGAGCCTCTGGCGCAGCTGCTTGCGTTCGAGGGACACGAATCCGGCGATCGGTTCGCGGTTACGCGACGCGGCCGCGCGCCGAAGCTTGACTTCACCGGCGCGGATCTCGTTGAGGACAAGGACAAGCCGGTCATCAGCATCCGTCGCGCGCAGGAGACCGAGCTGCCTGCGGAGATCGGCATCGGCTTCTCCGATCCCTTGGCGGACTATCGGCCGACCTCAGTCAGTTCGCGCCGCCTGGTTGGCGGCAGCCGGCGAAGCGTCAGCACCGATACCGGCGCCGTGCTCAGTCATGCCGTCGCTGGTGGGCTGGCCGACACGATGCTGCAGGACCTCTGGGCGGGGCGCGAATCGATCGCATTGGCGCTGCCGCAGCGCACGCTCGCGCTGGAGCCGGCGGACGTCTGCACGCTCGATATCGACGGTGACGTGCGCACGATTCTCGTGACCCGCATCGAGGATGCGGGCCTGCGGCGTATCGAGGCACGCACGATCGAGCCGGATATCCTGGCGCCGGTTCCCGCCGCGTCGCGGGTGGTCGCGCCGCCGGTCGCGGTATCGGCATCGCGGCCCGAGGTCGTGCTTCTCGACCTGCCGCTGCTTACCGGGAGCGAGCCCGGATATGCGCCTCGGGTTGCCGTGTTCGCCGCGCCGTGGCCCGGCGCGATCGCACTTTCGGTCGGAACCGCCGACACCGGCTACGTGCCGCGACAGGCGATCGAACGGCGTGCGGTGATGGGCGAGCTTACGTCGGAACTGGCGCCGGGACCGGTTGCGCGCTGGGACCGGGCGGCCTCGGTCACAGTTCGGCTTTACGGCGGTGCGCTGGCGGGCGCGCCCGAACTTTCGGTGCTCAACGGCGCCAACGTCGCCGCGATTGGCTCAAGCGAGACCGGATACGAGGTCGTGCAGTTCAGCGCTGCCACGCTGATCGACACGCGGACCTGGCGGTTGGAAGGCCTGCTACGCGGACAGGCCGGAACGGGAGACATCGCGGCAGCAGGCCATGACGCCGGTGCACGATTTGTGCTGCTCGATCGCGCCGTCGTCCCGCTGTCGTTATCGGAGGCGGAGGCCGGGCTTGGGCTGACGCTGCGCTGTGGTGCGGCGGGAGCGCCGTACGATCCCGATGTATTCGCCGACGTGACGATTACGGCCGCCCGTCGCGGTCTGCGCTGCCTGGCGCCGGTGCATGCGCGGGCGCATCGCGATGAAGGCACTGGTGACGTGACGTTGTCCTGGATACGGCAGACGCGCATCGGCGGCGATGCTTGGGAGCCGGTCGAGGTGCCGCTTGGCGAGACGAGCGAGGCGTATTCCGTTGCCATTGGCGATGGCATGACGACCTTCCGCACGGTGACGGCGGCTTCGCCGTCACTACTTTATCCGGCCGCCGACCAGCTTGCGGACTTCGGCGCGCTGCCGGACGAAATCACTATCGCAATCAGCCAGATAAGCCCGACCGAGGGACCGGGTTCTGGCGCATTTTTTGCGCTCAATGTCTGATCCTTTGGCGACGAATAACCTGGCGCTTCCGTATATCGCGGCAGCCCAGGCGCAGAAGCACGTCACGCACAACGAGGCGCTGCGGAAGCTGGACACGCTGGTGCAGCTGGCGGTCCTCGACTCCATGCTGACGACACCACCCGGCTCGCCGGCCGAAGGCGACCGCTACATCGTGGCGGCATCGGCGACTGGCGACTGGGCCGATCACGACGCCGAGGTCGCGACCTGGGTGGACGGGCTGTGGGAATTCGCCATGCCCGGCGAGGGGTGGCTGGCTTTCGACCGCGCGGCCGAGGCGATCCTCGTTTTCCTGAGCGGCGCGTGGGCGCCGGCGGCTGCGGCTCCGTCCGGCGCGCTGGGCATGCTCGGCGTCAACACGACCGCGGATACCACCAACCGGCTTGCGGTGCGCTCCGAGGCGGCGCTGTTCACCGCGGTGGAAGCCGCCGACGGCGGCAGCGGCGACATCCGCGTCGCTCTCAACAAGGAGAGCGACGCGGATACGGCATCGCTCGTGCTCCAGAGCGGTTGGTCGGGGCGCGCTGAGATCGGGCTCGCCGGCGACACCGATCTGGTAGTCAAGGTTTCTGCCGACGGCAGCAGCTGGATCGAGGCGATACGGATCGACAAGGATACGGGCCTTGCGGCGATCCTGTACGACAACGCCGTCTCTGGGCTTGGCGCGACGACGGTCCAGGATGCGATCGACGAAGTCGCCGCCGGTGGTGGTGGCGGCGGCAGCGCGGTGGTCAGCGTATTCGGCCGCACCGGCGCGGTGGCTGCCACGAGCGGCGACTACGCCGCCAGCGATGTCGACAATGACAGCGGTGTGTCCGGCGCGAGCGTCAAGGATGCGCTCGACGCGCTGGCAAGCGCAAAACAGGCCGTGGATGCCGATCTCACCGCCATAGCGGCGCTGTCACCAACCAACGACGACGTCATCCAGCGCAAGGCCGGCGCCTGGACGAACCGGACGATGGCTCAGGTCAAGACCGACCTGGCGCTGACGAAGGGCGACGTCGGGCTCGGCTCCGTCACTAACGACGCGCAGCTCAAGGCGGCGTCCAATCTCTCCGATCTCGGCAGCGCGTCGACGGCCCGCACCAACCTCGGTGTTGCGATCGGGACCGACGTGCAGGCGTACGACGCCGATCTTGCGGCGATCGCGGGACTGTCGCCGTCGAACGACGACGTCATCCAGCGCAAGGCTGGTACCTGGACCAATCGCACGATGGCGCAGGTGAAGACGGACCTTGCGCTGACGAAGAGCGACGTTGGCCTCGGCTCCGTCACTAACGACGCGCAGCTCAAGGCGGCGTCCAATCTCTCCGATCTCGGTAGCGCGTCGACGGCCCGCACGAATCTCGGCCTGGGCGACTCGGCAACGAAAAACACCGGCACGACGACAGGCACCGTTGCGACCGGCGACGACAGCCGCATTACCGGTGCGGCGCAGAAGGCGTCGAACCTATCGGACCTCGCCAACGCCGCCACGGCGTTCGGCAATATCAAGCAGGCGGCCGACACGAGCACGACCGGTGTGGTGGAGCTCGCGACGGTAGCCGAGGCGGGGACCGGCACCGATACGGTACGCGCCGTGACGCCGGCCGGCCTGTTCCCGGCGCAGGCGTCCGTGGCGTCGGCATCGACGTGCGACATCGGCGCGGCAGCTTCGTCCCAGGTGACGATCAGCGGTACGACGACGATCACCGCCTTCGACAATGTCGCCGCGGGGATCGTGCGCGAGGGCGTCTTCGAGGGCGCGCTGACGCTGACCCACAATGCGACCAGCCTGAAGCTGCCCGGTGGCGCGAGCATCACGACCGCCACGAACGATCGGTTCCGCGCGCTTTCGCTGGGATCGGGCAACTGGATCGTGCTCGCCTATCAGCGCGCGGATGGCACCGCGATCGCAGGCGGCTCGGGGACCAGCGTGCCGATTGGCACGGTAGTGCCGTACGCCGGCATCACCGCGCCGGCGAACTATCTCTTCTGCTACGGCCAGAACGTCAGCCGCTCGACGTATGCGACGCTGTTCGCAGCGCTGCGTGTCTCGGCGACCGTCACGATCACGATCGCGTCGCCGGGTGTCGTTTCGTGGACTGGCCATCCGCTCAAGGTCAACGACCCCGTGGTCTTCCGTACGACGGGCGCGCTGCCGACGGGCATCACCGCCGGCACGGTCTACTACGTCATTTCGGCGGGGTATGGCTCGAACAGCTTCCGCATCTCGGCGACGGTCAGCGGCTCGGCGGTCAACACGTCCGGATCACAGTCGGGCACCCACACCGGCGTTTACGCCCCGTATGGCGACGGTGACGGATCGACGACGTTTGGCGTCCCCGATCTGCGCGGCCGCGTTGTGGCCGGCCGCGACGATATGGGAGGCACCAGCGCTAATCGGCTCGTCGGCTCGGCGACTGGCTCGCTTGACGGCGATGTTCTGGGCAAGACCGGCGGCGAGGAGACGCACCAGCTGACGACCGGCGAACTGGCGACACACACGCACAGTGTGCCGACGTCGTTTGGCACCGGCGGCGATTCGGCCAATCCGGGCCCCGGTAACGGCGGTGGATCGTCTGCGACAAGCGGATCGTCCGGCAGCAATACGGCGCACAACACCGTCCAGCCGACGATGATCCTCAACTACATCATCTATGCGGGAGCGTAAGCCATGCCGATGCGCATCGAACGGGAGCTGGTCGACACGGCGTGGGGCGGTGGCGCGCTGCTCGATGCAGCGATAGCCGATTTCACGGCGGCGCTCGCCGCGCATTCGGCGACGGAGGGCGTGCCGGCGCCGCGCGCCGATCCGCTCGTCGAGCAGATCGTGCGGAGTGGCGGCGCCTACGAAGTCGTCGACGTCGTCGAAGCGACACCGGGGGAGGGCCGGCGGCGCGTGGCGAAGTCGCGGATCATCGAACGCCTGCACGCCGCCGGAAAACTCGTCGCGGCCAGCGCAGCGCTCGACGCCGACATCTACGCGCGCGAGCGCTGGCACGCTCCGGATCGTCCGTCGATCTACGCCGACGATCCGGATGCGTTGGCGCTGCTGGCGGCAATCAGCGCTGACGCAGGGGAGATCATGGCGCCGTGAACGTGAGAAGCGGAATGGCGGGACGATTGCTGTCGGAGATGAAGTCAGATGACTGAGAAGATTGCGGACATTTGGGACGCCCTGAAGGGTTGGCGTACCCTCGGCCTGTCGCTCGTTTTGGCTATCGTCGGGGTCTTGCAGACCACCGACTGGGCGACGATCGTGAGCCCGATCGCTGTCGGACCGGTGATGCTGGGGATCAGTGTCATCGTGGCTGCGCTGCGCGTGCTCACCGACACCCCGGTGGGCACCAAGTAGTGCTGGCGGCGCTGGCTGGATGGGTGCTGCGCCTCGCCTCGTCCGGACTGCTCGACAAGACGCTTGCCGCTCTTCAGGCGCGGGCGGAGAGCGGGGTCGAGCACGAGCGGATCGAGGCAAGTGTCGCCGTCGAACAGGTGCGGGCCGAGCTGGCACGCCGCCAGGCCCAGCGCGACGTGCTGCTGGCGGAGCAGGGCAGGCTGGTCACGTCGCTGATGCGGCCGGCGTTCGCCTATCCGCTGGCGGCCTACTACGCCGCGGTCATTGCGGACAGCCTTGGCCATTTTCGCTGGAACGTCGCAGCATTGCCACCGCCCATCGGCGACTGGAGTGGCTGGATCATTTCGGCGATATTCCTGTCCGAAAGTGGCGAGCGCATCACCCGCATTCTCGCCGGCCGCCGGGCCTGAAACCCAGGCGGCGCCACACGTTCAGCGGGTGTTCATGTTCTGCGCCTTATGCCATTGCCCATGTTTCGTAGCCTCGCCCTGGCCCTGCCTCTGATCGCCGCGCTCGACGTTCCGGCGATGGCGGACCAGTGCTATTCGCCCGCCGAAGCGCGGGCCATGGTCCAGCAGGGGCAGGCGCAGCCTTTGTCCAGCGTGCTCCGCCAGATCCGTGCCATCGGGCAGATCGTGTCGACCGATGCCATGCTCTGCGACGTGGGCGGGCGGCTGGTGTATCTCATCGATGTGATTCAGAACGGCAACGTCATCCACGTGCAGGTGGATGCCACGAGCGGCCAGATCACCTACTGAGGAGGCGGACGGTGCGCGTGCTGGTGGTGGAGGACGACGCCGATCTGAACCGGCAGCTCGGGGAGGCGCTGAAGGAGGCGGGCTACGTCGTCGACTCGGCCCGCGACGGCGAGGAGGGCCATTTCCTCGGCGACACCGAACCCTACGACGTCGTCGTCCTCGACATCGGCCTGCCGGTGCTCGACGGGATCAGCGTGCTGGAGAAATGGCGGCGCGACGGTCGCACCATGCCGGTGCTGTTGCTGACCGCGCGCGACCGCTGGAGCGACAAGGTGCAGGGCATCGACGCCGGCGCGGACGACTATGTCGCCAAGCCTTTCCACATCGAGGAGGTGCTGGCCCGCGTCCGCGCGCTGGTCCGCCGCGCCGCTGGCCACGCGTCCAACGAGATCGAGATCGGGCCGGTGCGGCTCGACTCGAAGGCTGGCAAGGTCACGGTCGACGGCAACCCGGTGAAGCTGACCTCGCACGAGTACCGCGTGCTCGAGTACCTGATGCATCACCGCGACCGGGTCGTCTCGCGCACCGAGCTGATCGAGCACCTCTACGATCAGGACTTCGACCGCGACTCCAACACGATCGAGGTGTTCGTCGGCCGGCTGCGCAAGAAGCTGTCGGCGGACATCATCGAGACGGTGCGCGGCCTCGGCTATCGCCTGGTCGTGCCGGGCAATGCGGGCTAATTCACTCGCCGTACGCCTGATCGTTGCCGCCGGGCTATGGAGCGCGCTGGCGCTCATCGTCGCCGGCTTCATCCTCACGTCTCTCTACCGCCATAACGCCGAGCGCGCCTTCGACGACCGCATGGGCGTCTACCTGAAGACGCTGATCGGCAACCTCGCGGGCCAGGATCCCGACGAACCGTTCTCCGATCCCGGGAACCTCGGCGAGCAACGCTTCGAGCTGCTGTATTCCGGCTGGTATTGGCAGGTGCGCCAGCCCGGCGGTGGCGCTGTCGTCCTCTCCTCCCGCTCCCTTTTCTCCGACACCCTCGACATAGCCAAAGCGACCGCCACTACCACTGTCGATGGCGTGACCTCAGGCGCGCTCTTTGGGCCCGACGGCCAGCATCTGCGCGTGCTCAGCCAGACGGTGACATTCGATCCCAATCGCCGCTTCGATGTGCTCGTCGCCGGCGACGCCGGCGATCTCGAACGGCAGGTGCGCGACTTTGGCACCAACGTCGCGTTGACACTGGCGATCTTCGGCATCGGATTGATCCTTGCCACCACGATTCAGACACGCTGGGGCCTGAGGCCGCTCGACCGCGTGCGCCGCGGTCTCACGGATGTCCGCAGCGGCAAAGAGGCGCGCTTCGTGGAGCAGCAGCTACCGGCGGAAATCGAGCCGCTGGTGAAGGAGCTGAATGCGCTGCTGGAATCGAACAAGGAGATCATCGACCGCGCGCGCACCCAGGTCGGCAACCTCGCGCACGCGCTGAAAACGCCGCTGTCGGTGATCATCAATGAATCGCGCGCCAACCGCAGTCCGTTCGGCACCAAGGTCGCCGAGCAGGCGGAGGCGATGCGGAGCCAGGTGAACCATTATCTCGATCGCGCGCGCATCGCGGCGCAGGTCAACGTCATCGGTGCCGTGACGGACGTGCCGCCGGTGATCGCCCGCCTCGTGCGCGCTATGCGGCGCATCCATTCCGAGCGTGGCATCGAGATTTCCGAAACAGGGCCGCAACCGGCGCTCTTCAAAGGCGAGCAGCAGGATCTCGAGGAGATCGTCGGTAACCTCGTCGACAACGCCTGCAAGTGGGCCAAGGGCAGGGTGACGGTGGCAACGACCTACACTGCGCCGACGGACGGCAACGCCGGGGGCCTCACGATCACCGTTGACGACGACGGCCCAGGCCTGACGCCCGAGCAGATGAGCGAGGCGACGGCGCGCGGCAAGCGGCTGGACGAAACCAAGCCGGGGTCGGGACTGGGCCTCTCCATCGTCACCGATCTGGTCCAGCTCTACCAGGGCACCTTCCATCTCGACCGATCGCCGATCGGCGGGCTTCGGGCGGTGGTGACGTTGCCGGCGGCCTAGTTTTCGCCACGCTCGCGTGTGATCTCCCGCGCGGTCCACCCGACCGAATCAATCCCGCTGGAGAAATGGAATGAGCCGCATTGCCGTCATTGGTGTCCTTGGTGCCGCGTCGCTGTCGCTTGCGGGCTGCATGGGCAATGGACCGAACCAGGACGCCGGCACGCTGTTCGGCGCTGCCAGCGGCGCGGTGGTTGGCGCCGCCCTCGGCAACGGCAACCTCGGCGCGGTTGCGGCCGGAGCCGTGATCGGAGGGTTCCTCGGCAACGCCATCGGCAGCGAACTCGACGCCAACGACCAGCGTCTGGCGACAAATGCGCAGTACGCTGCGCTAAACAGCGGGCCGACCGGAGCACCGGTGCAGTGGCACGGCCGGCGCAACTATGGGAACGTCGTGGCCGGCTCACCGTATCGCGTGAACGACTACAATTGCCGCGACTACACCCACACGATCTATATCGACGGCCAGCCTCAGGTCGCCCGCGGCACCGCCTGCCGGCAGCCGGACGGCACCTGGCGGGTGGTGAGTTAGGCCGCCGGGCATTGCCTTCCGCGCCGTTCGCGACACTATGTCAGCGGGCGGCTGCTGACCGGCAGGGCTAAGACCCGCCCCGGACAAGGCCGATGGTTCTCTGGATCGCCATGGCGGTGCTCGCCGCCGCGGCTGCATTGCCCCTCCTCGTTGCGCTCGGACGTTCGCCGCGAACCGCGGCGGGCGAAGCGGAAGCTGTCGCGATCTATCGCGACCAACTCGGCGAAGTGTCGCGCGATGTCGCCCGCGGAGTCATTGCCGCCGACGAGGCGGAGGGCGCGCGCATCGAGATCGCGCGACGCCTGATCCGGGCGGGCAGCGAAAGCACGCCCGCGGCGGCGGCCTCCGACTGGCGTCGCCGCATAGCCGCGATCCTGGTCGTTGCGATGCCCGTCGCGGCGCTTGGGCTCTATCTCCTTCTCGGTTCCCCTCTCGACCCTGATCAGCCGTTGCTCTCACGTCCCGAGGCAGTCGAATACCAAGATATGCTGCAGCGCGTGGCTCTGGTGGAGCAGCACCTCGCTCAGGTACCGGATGACGGCAAGGGCTGGGAAGTGATCGCCCCCGTCTACACCGGGCTCGGCCGTGATGCAGACGCAGCGCATGCCTGGTCGCGCGCGATCGCGCTGCTGGGATCGACAGCGGCGCGTCAGGCCAGTCTCGGGCAGGCGCTGATGACGGCGGCCGGCGGCACCGTAACTCCGGACGCGAAGGCCGCGTTCGAGCGGGCGCGCGACCTCGACCCAGCCGACCCGCGCCCCCGGTTCTATCTCGCGCTCGCGCTTTCGCAGTCCGGCGAAAAGGACGCGGCATCCGCCGCCTGGCGTCAGCTGATCGATACCGCCCCGCCCGACGCCCAGTGGCTGCCGATTGCACGGATGGAATTCGCCAAGGTCGCGGGGCCGGAGGGCATGGTCGCCTCGCTGGCGGCGCGGCTGAAGGCGGCACCCGACGACGCCCAAGGTTGGGCGCAACTCGTCCGTTCCTATATGGTGCTCGGCCGGCCCGACGATGCGCGCGCGGCCCTGGCCGACGCACGCACAGCGCTGGCGGCGGACCAAGCCAAGGTGGCAATCGTGGAGACAGCGGCGCGGGAAGCGGGCGTGGAGGCAGGCCAGTGACGCGCAAGCAGCGGCGACTGACACTGATTGGCGTTGCCGGGCTGGTGCTCGTCGTGGCGGCCGGATTGGTGCTCTACGCCCTGTCCGATCGTATTGTGTTCTTCAGCTCGCCGACCGACATCGTCACGAAGCAGATCGCTGCCGGCACGCGGCTGCGCCTCGGCGGACTCGTCGTCGCGGGTAGCGTCGTCAAGCAGGACGACGGCCATGTACGTTTCGACGTCAGCGACGGGCGTACGTCGATCGCGGTTTCATACCAGGGGCTGTTGCCCGATCTGTTCCGCGAAGGGCAGGGGGTTGTCGCCGAAGGTGTCGTGGCCGGCGACTTTTCCTTTGCGGCCGACACGGTGCTCGCCAAGCATGACGAGCGCTACATGCCGCCCGAGGTCGTCGAGGCATTGAAGAAGGCAGGTCGCTGGCAGGAAGGCGCGGACACGGTGCAGGGTTCCGACGCGGCGAACGGCCCGCCGATGCCACTGACGTCGCCGGCGCAATGATCTCCGAGCTCGGCCACTTCGCGTTGGTGCTTGCGCTGGGGCTGGCGCTCGTGCAGTCCGTGGTGCCGTTCGCGGGGGCCCTCCGCAACGACGCCCGTCTTCAGGCGATCGCGACGCCGGCGGCCCTGACGCAGTTCCTGTTCGTCGGCCTCGCCTTCGCGGCGCTCGTCCACGCCTACGTCGTGTCGGATTTCTCCGTCGCCAACGTCGTGGAGAATTCCAACTCCGCCAAGCCACTGCTCTACAAGGTCACCGGAGTGTGGTCGAACCACGAAGGTTCGATGCTGCTCTGGGTGCTGATCCTGGCGCTGTTCGGCGCGCTGGTGGCCGCATTTGGCACGAACCTTCCCGAGAAGCTGAAGGCGCTGGTGCTGGCAGTACAGGGCTGGATCGCCGCAGCGTTCCTTCTTTTCATCCTCACCACGTCCAACCCGTTCCTGCGTGTCGCCTCGCCGCCGCTCGAGGGGAATGACCTCAACCCGGTGCTCCAGGATATCGGCCTCGCGATCCACCCGCCGCTGCTCTACCTCGGCTACGTCGGCTGCTCGATCTCCTTCGCCTTTGCCGTCGCGGCGCTGATCGAGGGGCGCATCGACGCGGCGTGGGCGCGCTGGGCGCGGCCGTGGACACTGGCCGCATGGATGTTCCTCACGGTCGGTATCGCGATGGGCTCCTACTGGGCCTACTACGAGCTCGGCTGGGGCGGGTTCTGGTTCTGGGATCCGGTGGAGAACGCGTCGCTGATGCCTTGGCTGGCGGCGACCGCGCTGCTCCACTCCGCCGTCGTCATGGAGAAGCGCGACGCACTGAAAATATGGACCGTGCTGCTGGCGATCCTCGCCTTCTCGCTGTCGCTGATCGGCACGTTCCTCGTCCGCTCAGGCGTGCTGACCTCGGTCCACGCCTTCGCCTCGGACCCGACGCGCGGCATCTTCATCCTGTGCATCCTCATCGTCTTCATCGGCGGTGCGCTGGCGCTGTTCGCGTTCCGAGCGGGCACGCTGGCGCCGGGCGGCGTCTTCGCACCGATCAGCCGCGAGGGCGCGCTTGTCCTCAACAACGTCTTCCTTTCCGCGGCGGCTGCTACGGTGATCGTCGGCACGCTTTACCCGCTCGCGCTGGAGGCACTGACGGGCGAACGCATCTCCGTCGGCGCGCCATTCTTCAACCTGACTTTCGTACCGCTCGTTGTGCCTCTTCTGGCGATCGTGCCGTTCGGTCCGATGCTGGCCTGGAAGCGCGGTGACCTCTACGCCGCCGCGCAACGGCTGATGCTGGCGTTTGGTCTGACGCTCGGCGCGACGATCATCGGCTCGGATTTCGCCGGCGTCGACGCGACTTTGCCGCTGCTGGGCGTATGGCTTGGGCTGTGGCTGATCGGGGGTGCCATCGCCGAGCTGGCGTTCCGCACCAAGCTTGGCTTGGCGCCGCTGGCCGAAACGTGGCGGCGCGCGGCAGGCCTACCACGTTCGGCGTACGGCACCGCACTGGCGCACGCGGGCGTCGGCGTCACGGTGTTGGGCATCGTGATCGCGACGACGTGGAACAGCGAGACGATCCGCACCATGAAGGCAGGCGAGACTGCCGAGGTCGCCGACTATGCGGTGACGCTGAACGGCTTCGTCGATCGGCCGAGCGCCGACTACGATGAGACGGCGGTGCAGTTTTCCGTCCGCCGCGGCGGCTCGCTTATCGCGGTCGTGGAGCCTGCGAAGCGGCGCTATGCGACGCGGCAGACCGAGACGACGGAGGCGGGCATCCGCACCTTCGGCTTCTCTCAGCTCTACGTCTCGCTGGGCGATATTGCCGCCGACGGTTCGGTCACCGTCCGCATCTTCTGGAAGCCGTGGGTGACGTTTATCTGGTTGGGCGCGATCGTGATGGCCGCGGGTGGGCTGTTGTCGCTGAGCGACCGCCGGCTGAGGGTAGGGGCGCCGAAGCGCGCGGCGCGGCGGGAAGTGGTGGCGGCGGAATGAGCCGCGCGGCACTGCTCCTCCTTCTCCTTCTGATGGCGCTGCCCGCCCACGCTGTGCAGCCGTCCGAGATGCTTCCCGATCCCGCACTGGAGGCACGCGCCCGCACGCTGTCGGCGGAGCTGCGCTGCATGGTGTGCCAGAACCAGTCCATCGACGACTCCGACGCGCCGCTTGCCGCCGATATCCGGGTGCTGCTCCGCGAGCGAATCACTGCCGGCGACAGCGACCAGCAGGTGATCGACTTCCTTGTCGCCCGGTACGGCGAATTCATTCTTCTGAAACCGCAGTTCAACGCGCACACGGCACTGCTGTGGGTGACGCCGTTCGCAGTGCTCGTGCTGGGGGCGGGAATCGCGGCGCTGACTTGGCGCCGCCAGCGCGGGCGGGCATCGCCGCCCCTCGATCCCGCCGAACAGGAAGCCTTGCGCCGCCTCATGTCCGACGAGACGCGGCGCGGTTAACATTACGGAATCTTAATGGGGCTGACAGTGCTCCGTAAGGTCCTCTCTCCCATATTCTGCGGCAACTGATGACGCCCCTTTTCCGTTGGCGCCGATCGGCATCTGAGAGGCTACGGAGACTTCCATGAACGACCAGATCAACAATCAGAATTCCAGGAAGCGCAGCGTCCGTTCGCTGGCGCTCGCCGGTACCGCGCTCGCGCTCGTACTCGGTGGCGCCGTACTGGGCGGTGGTGCGCTCGAAGTAGTGCGTCCCAACGCGGCGCTCGCCGACGCAGTGTCGGTGCAGGGCGTCGAGCCGGCAAGCTTTGCCGACGTCGTCGACAAGGTCCGTCCGGCGGTGGTCAGCGTCCGCGTCAAGTCCGCGGCCGATGACGTCAGCGCCGACGACAGCGACACCCCGTTCTTCGACTTCCCCCCGGGCACGCCGATGGACCGCTTCTTCAAGCAGTTCCGTCAGCAGAACCCGAACAACAAGCAGCCGCAGCGCATGCAGACTAGCCTCGGCTCGGGCTTCATTATTTCCGAGGACGGCTACGTGGTGACGAATAACCACGTCGTCGACAAGGAGAAGTCCGTCACCGTGATCATGGACGACGGCAAGGAATATGACGCCAAGGTCATTGGCACCGATTCCAAGACCGACCTTGCGCTCCTCAAGATTGACGGCAAGGGCGAGAAGTTCACCTACGTGAAGTTCTCCGAGGCTGAGCCGCGCGTGGGCGACTGGGTCGTCGCCGTCGGCAATCCCTTCGGCCTTGGTGGCACGGTGACCGCCGGCATCATCTCGGCCCACGGCCGCCAGATCGGCGCGGGTCCGTATGACGACTTCCTGCAGATCGACGCGGCGGTGAACCGCGGCAACTCGGGCGGTCCCGCCTTCAATGCTCACGGTGAGGTGGTTGGCGTGAACACGGCGATCTTCTCGCCGTCCGGCGGCAACGTCGGCATCGCGTTCGCCATTCCGGCGTCGATGGCCGAGCGTGTCGTCAACCAGATCGAGTCGCATGGCTCGGTCGTGCGCGGCTGGCTGGGTGTTCAGATCCAGCCGATCTCGCAGGGCCTCGCCGACTCGATGAAGCTGGCGAGCACGCAAGGCGCGCTCGTCAACGACGTGACGACAGGCAGCCCGGCAGCCAAGATGGGCTTCAAGGCCGGCGACGCGATAACCGCGGTCGACGGTCAGCCGGTCAAGGACTCGCGCGACCTGGCGCTCCGCATCTCGACGCTCGAGCCCGGCAAGACCATCAAGGTCACGTACTGGCGCGATGGCGCGAGCCATGACACCGATGTGACCATCGGCACATTCCCGTCGGATGACCAGCTCGCTTCGGCCAACGCCAAGGACAACTCGTCCAAGGAAGCGCCGGCGGCGTCGGCGCTCTCCGACTTCGGTCTGTCGCTCGCCCCCAGCGATGACAAGACCGGTGTCGTCGTCAGCGATGTCGACCCGAATGGCCAGGCGGCCGAAGTCGGCCTTCAGTCCGGTGACGTAATTCTGTCGGTCGGCGACAGCGAGGTGACCAGCCCTGCTGACGTCGAGAGCAAGATCGCTGCCGCGAAGAAGGATGGCCTCAAGGCCGTTCGCCTGCGCGTGCAGTCCGGCGACACCACGCAGTTCGTCGCGCTGACCTTCGCGACGACCTGACCCGCTGCGAGCGGCGAAGGTACTCGATCGTCGCCCCGAGGCTTTCGCCAACGCGGACGGCAGGCCGGTTAACCCCGGCCTGCCGTTCTCTTATCTGGGCACCGCATTGTATGGTTAGCCGATGCGTATTCTGCTGATCGAGGACGACAAGGAAGCCGCCGCCTATCTGTCAAAGGCGCTGCGCGAGGCCGGCCATGTGCCCGACCACGCGCCGGACGGCGACCAGGGCGCCAGTATGGCGGCCGATGGCGGCTACGATGTTCTGGTCGTGGACCGCATGCTGCCCAAGCGCGACGGCCTTTCGGTCATCGAGGACCTGCGCAAGAAAGGCGATCACACGCCGGCGCTGATTCTCTCCGCGCTCGGCCAGGTGGACGATCGCGTCGCCGGATTGCGTGCCGGCGGCGACGACTATCTCGCCAAGCCATACGCCTTCTCCGAGCTGCTTGCCCGCGTCGAGGCACTCGCGCGGCGCCGCATTCCCGATGCGGCGGAAACCGTATTCCGCGTCGGCGACCTGGAACTCGACCGGCTGAGTCACACCGTCGCCCGCTCCGGTCAGGCGATCCCGCTTCAACCGCGCGAGTTTCGCCTGCTCGAATATCTGATGAAGCACGCCGGCCAGGTGGTGACACGCACCATGCTGCTCGAAAACGTCTGGGACTATCACTTCGATCCGCAGACCAACGTTATCGACGTGCACATATCGCGTCTGCGCGCCAAGATCGACAAGGGCTTCCGCGAGCCGCTGCTCCATACCGTTCGCGGCGCGGGGTACATGATCAAGTGACGCGCATCGGCAAGGTCGTCCGCACCACAGCCTTCAAGCTGTCGGCGATCTACATTGCCGTCTTCTCGGTCTTCTCCCTCTTTTTCATCCTGTACATCTCGTACTCGACCAACGTGCTGCTCAACCAGCAGCTCCGCGACACAATTGCGACGGAGCTGCTTGGCCTCAGCGATCAGTACCGCGTCGGCGGTCTGCAGGCCGTCGTCGAGGTCATCGAGCAGCGCGCACATCAGCCGGGCGCCAGCCTCTATCTCGTCACAGACATCTCCGGACGTATCCTCGCCGGCAACGTCGCCGAAGTCGCGAACGATGTGCTGAGCACGTCGAGTATCGATCCGATCACCGTGCGCTATCAACGCTACACTGGTGATTCCGAGCAGCGCACTGCCCTGGTGCAGGTCGTGCGCCTGCCGAGCGGTTTCCTGCTGCTGGTCGGGCGAGACACCGGCGAGCGCGAGCAGTTCCGCCAGATCATCGGCGGCGCGCTGGCCTGGGCGCTGGTGCTGATGATCGCGCTGGCGACCCTCTCCTACATCTTCGTCTCGCGCGTCGTTTTGCGGCGCATCGACTCGCTTTCCGCGTCCAGCCGGCGCATCATGGAGGGCGACCTTGCCGGGCGCCTGGAGGTGACCGGCTCCGGCGATGAGTTCGATCGTCTCGCCGACAGCCTCAACGCGATGCTCGACCGCATCGAGCACCTGCTCTACGGCGTGAAGGACGTTTCCGACAATATCGCTCACGACCTGAAGACACCGCTGACGCGGCTGCGCAATCGCGTCGAGACGGCGCTTGCCGGTCCGGCGGACGCGGCCAACTATCGCGCTGCGCTGGAGGCGACGATCGAGGAGTCGGATCAGCTCATCAAGACGTTCAACGCGCTCCTGATGATCGCGCGCATCGAGGCCGGGTCGCCGGACGGCGAGATGACCGAGATCGACGCTAACGCTGTCGTCCACGATGTCGCCGAGCTGTACGAGCCAGTAGCCGACGAGGCAGGGGTCGAACTGACCGCGAACACGGCGCCCCAGCCGATCATGATCAAGGCGAGTCGCGAGCTGCTTGGCCAGGCCCTCGCCAATCTTATCGACAATGCCATCAAGTATGGCGCGCCGGTCGAGGGCGCGGCGCACATCGCGCTGAGCGCGACGCGCGAGGGCGACACCCTGGTGCTGCGCGTGGCCGATAACGGGCCGGGTATACCGGCCGACGACCGTGAGCGCGCCTTGCAACGCTTCGTGCGGCTGGAAAAGAGCCGGACGCAGCCGGGGAGTGGCCTCGGATTGAGCCTTGTGGCGGCGGTCGCGCGCCTGCACCATGGCGCGATCGAGCTCGGCGACGGCAATCCGGGTCTCGTCGTGACCATGCGCTTGCCGCTGAAATGACCGGATGGCCGCCAAGCCACGCCAGAAACGATCGCTCGCCGCGAGCCTGAAGCCGCGCATCAAGCCCGCCAGCTCGGCCGTGACCAGGAAGCGCATGGCGGAACTCGGCCTCGCCAAGCCGCCGCCGGCGGTCGCGGCATTCCTCGCCGCGGTGATGGAGGCGTCGCCATTCCTGCGCGACCTGATGCTGGAGGATTCCGCCCGCGTCGCCGCTCTCCTCGCCGCCGACCCTGCCACACGCATCGACGCACTGAACGCCGCCACGGCTACAGCCTGGCGTGACGCGAACGAAGCCGACCTCATGGCTGCGCTCCGGCATGCGCGTGGCGAGGTGGCGCTATTGACGGCGCTGGCCGACCTCGGCGGCGTGTGGGACGTGGTGAAAGTCACCGCGGTGCTGTCTGCGTTCGCCGATGCGGCCGTCGGAGCGGCCGTACGCTTCCTGCTGGCCCAGGCTGCGGCTGCCGGCGAGATCGCGTCGGGCGACGCGGAAGACTCGGGCTGGATCGTGCTCGCGATGGGCAAGTTCGGCGCCGCCGAGCTCAACTATTCGAGCGACATCGACCTCATCGTCCTCTTCGATCGTGCGCGGGCGCGCGTGGCGGAGGGCCGCGAGGCGGCTCAAGTTTTCGTCAAGCTGACCAAGCGGCTCGTGGCGCTGCTCCACGAACGCACCGCCGACGGCTACGTCTTCCGCATCGACCTTCGGCTGCGCCCCGACCCCAGTTCGACCAGCATCGCCATCTCCACCGAAGCGGCGCTGCAGTACTACGAGAGCCTCGGCCAGAACTGGGAGCGCGCCGCGCTGATCAAAGCGCGCGCCGTCGCCGGTGACATCCATGCCGGTACGGTGTTTCTGGCGGAGCTGACGCCCTACATCTGGCGCAAGTATCTCGATTACGCCGCGATCGCCGACATCCATTCGATCAAGCGGCAGATCCAGGATCATCGTGGCCACGGCGAGATCGCGGTGGCCGGCCACAACATCAAGCTTGGCCGCGGCGGTATCCGCGAGATCGAATTCTTCGTCCAGACGCAGCAGCTGATTGCCGGCGGCCGTGATCCGGCGCTTCGCGGCCGCGCAACGCTGCCCATGCTGATGGCGCTGGCAGAGGGCGGCTGGATCGATGCCGCGGCGCGCGACGATCTGACCCGCGCGTACCTGTTCCTGCGCGAAGTCGAGCACTGCCTGCAGATGGTCGCCGACGAGCAGACGCACACGTTGCCCGAGGACGAGGAAGCCCTGGCGGTGATCGCCCGCATGGCCGGTTACGCCGACGCCGCCGATTTTTCCGTCGCGCTCACCGCGATCCTCACCACGGTTAGCGACCGGTATGCCCGTCTGTTCGAAGCCGCGCCGTCGCTTACTTCCGCCGCTGGCAGTCTCGTCTTCACAGGCGACGAGGACGATCCGGAGACGCTCGCCACGCTGCGGCGCCTCCGCTACCACAAGCCTGAGGAAGTCACTCGCGCCATCCGTGGCTGGCATCATGGGCGCTATCCTGCGACGCGTTCTGCCAGCGCGCGCGAACGGCTGACGGAATTCGTGCCGTTGCTGGTCGAGACGCTGGGCGGCAGCGACAACGCCGATGCGGCGTTCGCCGCCTTCGACCGGTTTCTCGCTCGCGTGCCGAGCGGCGTGCAGCTTTTCGCGCTGCTTCAGTCGAATCGCGGGTTGCTCGGCTTGCTCGGCATGATCCTGGGAACGGCCCCGCGTCTGGCCGAGACCATCGTGCAGCGCGCGCATGTGCTCGACGCGCTGATCGAGCCGGCCTTCTTCGGCAGCCTGCCGGAGCGCAAGACATTGGAGCGGCGTCTCGACGCCACGTTGGTGGACTCGGAATCGTTCGAGGACCTGCTGAACCGCGCGCGCATCTTCGGGCAGGAGCAGACGTTCCTGATCGGCGTGCGGGCATTGGCCGGCACCGTCAGCGTGCGGAGCGCCGGCTATGCCTACAGCGATCTCGCCGAGGTGCTGCTGGTCGCGTTGCTGGCCGCCGTGCGCAACGAATTCGCCTCCGCACATGGCAAGATGAAGCGCGGCGCTGTGGCCCTCGTCGCCATGGGCCGGCTGGGAGCGCGTGAGATGACGGCTGCGTCGGACCTCGACCTGCTGCTGCTCTACGACTTCGACGAGAAGGCGTCCGCATCCGACGGTTGCCGGCCGCTCCAGGGGGCGCAATACTTCGCCCGCCTGACCCAGCGGCTGGTCGCCGCAGTATCCGCGCCAACTGCGGAAGGCATGCTCTATCCAGTGGACTTCCGCCTGCGTCCGTCGGGGAACTCTGGGCCGCTCGCAACTCACATCGACGGCTTCGCCGTCTATCAGGCGAAAGATGCGTGGACCTGGGAGCATATGGCGCTCACCCGCGCCCGCGTCATTGCCGGCGACGAGAAGCTGGTCGCCCGCGCGCGTGCCGAGGTCGCCAAGATTATCGCCAGGCCGCGCGATCAAGCGAAGGTGCGAGCGGACGTGCTGGAAATGCGCGGCATGGTCGAAGATGCCAAGGGAGGCGAGGGCGCCTGGGACCTGAAGCAGGCGCCGGGTGGCCTCGTGGACATCGAGTTCGTCGCACAGGAGCTTCAGCTGCTCCACGCCGCGAAGCATCCCGAGATCGTGTCGACCGAAACCGCCGTGGTGCTGGCCGCCGCGGCCAAAGCGGGTCTATTGGCGCCGGCCGAGGCCGATGTTTTGGTCCCGGCCCTGGCGCTCTACCAGGCCCTGATCCAGATCCTGCGGCTATGCGTGGATGGCGTCTTCGACCCGACAAAGGCGCCGCACGAACTCCTCGACCGTCTCGCCAAGGCGGCCGATCTACCGGATTTCGCGACCCTCGATGCGCATTTGCGAGAGACGGAGAGGACCGTGCGCGCCGCCTTCGAGCGAATCGTCGGCAAGCTGCCCGGCTAGGCCACCGCCTTCTGCGGCAGTGGCTCTGGCGGGGCAGGCGGCGCCAGCGGAAGCCGCACGGAAACGATCGTGCCACGTCCCTCGGTCGAGCGTATCCGCATGGCGCCACCGTGGAGCGACGCCTGCGACGACGCGATGGCAAGGCCGAGCCCGGACCCGCGGTGGTTCTTGGTGAACTGGTTGGATACCTGCTCGAACGGCCGACCGAGTTTGTTCAGCGCCTCGCGCGGAATGCCGATGCCGGAATCGGCGACGGTGAACAGCGCCGCGTCGCCGGCGAGGTGCGCGCGCACGCGGATGCGTCCGCCGGCTGGCGTGAACTTCACCGCGTTCGACAAAAGGTTGAGCATGATCTGGGTCAGCGCGCGACGATCGCCGCGCATCCGGAGCTCGCCGTCGATCTCGGGCACTACCTCGATCTGCTGCGCCGCCGCCATCGTCGAAACGACGCGAATGGATTCCTCGGCCAACTCGTCGAGCGTCAGTTCCTCCGGATGCAGCATCATCCGCCCTGCCTCGATCCGCGACATGTCGAGGACGTCATTGATGACGCCGAGCAAGTAAGTGCCGCTCTGGTGGATGTCCTGGCAATACTCGGCGTATTTGGCCGAGCCTAGCGGGCCGAACATCCCGGACTCCATGATCTCTGAGAAACCGATGATCGCGTTCAGCGGCGTGCGCAGTTCGTGGCTGATGTTGGCGAGGAACTCTGACTTCGCCCGGTTAGCCGCCTCGGCGCGGTCCTTTTCCTCGGCGTATTTTTCGGCGAGGTCGACCATCTGCTGTGCCTGCTGCTCCAGCTTCTGGCGCGATTGGCGCAGGTCCGCGATCGTCGCCATCAGCCGGCGCTCGCCGTCGATCAGCTTCCCTTCGTGGCGCTTGAGCTGCGTGATGTCGGTGCCGACGGACACGAAGCCGCCGTCCTTGGTGCGGCGCTCGTTGATCTGGAGCCAGCGGCCGTCCTCGAGCTGAAGCTCGAAACTGCGCGCACCGTCTTCGGGCTTGCCCTCGGCCACCACCTGCGAGCGCACCAGCGGCTTGCGCCCCGCCGCGATGACGTCGGTGTAGGCCGCACCCGCCTGGATCGCGGTGTCGGGAATGCCGTGCAGCTGCTGGTACTTCGAGTTGCACATCACCAGCCGGTTTTCTGCATCCCACAGCACGAAGGCTTCCGACACGGTCTCGATCGCGTCGCGGAGACGGATGTCGGCGGTCTTCGACCGCTCGACCAGCTTCATTTGCTCGGTCACGTCCACCGCGATGCCGATCAGGTGCGGCTCCGGGCCCGTGCCGTCGACCAGCTCGGCCCGGGCGCGGAGCCAGACCCATCGCCCGTCTTCGTGGCGCATGCGAAACATGCGGTCCACCGTCGTCTCCGACGTGCCGTACATCGACTCGACCAGCGCCATCAGATCGCCGTCCTCAGGGTGGATCAATCGCGCCACCTCGCCATAGCCAAGCAACGCGTCGCGCGGCTCCAGCCCCACCAGTTCGAACATCGAGCGGGACCAGAACAGGCGGCCGCTGGCTAGATCCCAATCCCACAGGCCGCAGCGCCCGCGCATCAGCGCCGTCTCGAAGCGCGCCTGCGTTTCGCCGTAGATACGGTCAGCCTCGCGCGCGCGGGTCGCCTGCGCGAAGTAGCCGTAGAGGATGACGAGCAGGATGGCGCTGGTGCCGACGAAGATGGTGACGTTGAGCGACACCTCCTGCCGCCAGGTGGCGTAGACGCCGGCCATCGGCTGCACCACCGCGACAAAGCCGAGCGGCTCGCCGATCTCGGTCGCGGCGGCGAGCGCCGGCTCGTCGTTGGTAAGGCTGATTTCCAGGACACCGGCGCGCGAACCGAAGATGGTGAGCGGCTGCGCGTCGCCGATGATGTCGGTGAGCAGCCGCCCTTCAACGTCAGCCGCCCGCGGCGCGGTGGCGACGATCTTGCCGCCGTCGTCTGTCACGTATAGCCGACGGCCTTCGGCGGTCGCGCCGGCGGGGAGAGCGTCCGCGAGGCGATTGAGGATCACCACCGTGTCGGAGGCCGCGGGACTGTCCTTGGCGAAGGCTGCCGCGGCCACAGCGGCAATCATCGCCACGCTCTGCCGGGCCGAAACCTCGCGGTCCGCGCGCTGCTGATAGAGCTCCAGCCCGCGCGCGAAGCCCACGAGCAACAGGAACATCACGATGAGGACGGGGATCAGCCGGCGGAGCGCCGGCTCCGCCGCGAGCAGCTTCTGGTAGGCGGGATGCGCAAGCAATTGCGCGTGTCCCGGAATTCCCGCGCGCCCGGAAAAAGGCAAACGCTTCGCCACGGGCGGCTCGGCCGCCTCGGCCCGCGCCATGCGCGCTCCTCTCGATTCGCAATGTGATTGTTCGGGGACGCCACGACCGAATCACCTGCATTTGAATCGACGCGAATCGGCTTGTCCAGTGCGTAAATGAAGTATTTACGCCGGCCGCCGCGGCCTGCGTTCACGCGCCTTTTTGCCCCCGCCGGCCGTCCATTCCGGGTAGTGCACGAGGTCGAGTGGCGCCAGCAGTTCCGCAAGCCTCGCGCGCATCCAGCGATGATCGGGGTCATCGGTGTGGCGCCGATGCCAGTAAAGTTGGAGCGTCGTCGGCACCACGTCGAATGGATTGTGAAACACGTTGAGTTCGAGCCGTTCCGCGATCGCGCGCGCAAATGGCGGCGGGACGCTGCCGACCAACTGGGTCTGTGCGGCGATGCGCCCGACTGCGAAGAATTGCGGGACGCTCGCAACGACGTTTCGCTTGAGCCCAAGCTTCTCGAGCGCCGCATCCTCACTCCCGGACAGCACGCCGTTCGGCGCAAACAGCACATGTCCCATCTCGAGGTAGAGATCCATCGGGATGGTGTCGCCGTCCTTGAGACCGGCGCGGGCCAGGCGAACGTTCCTGCGGCTCGCCACTGTGGCTGAAACGCCGCGGGTGGCGGCGACGTGCTCGATCCAATCGGGCGTATCGGTAGCGGGCGCAAAGGCAAGGTCGATCGCGCCATCGGCGAATTGCACCGGCAAAGGCTGAGGCCCGAGCGGCAGAAGCTGGAACCGCATCAACGGCGCCTGTTCGGACATCAGTGTGAGCAGGCGTGGCATCACCAGTTCTGCCAGGAAATCCTCGCCGAGAACGCGGAATGTGCGCGTCGACTTCGCCGGATCGAACGTCGCACCGGAAAGCGCGCCTTCGATCTGGTCGAGCGAGCGGCGGAGGGGCGTCGCCAGCGCCTCAGCGAACGGCGTCGGCACCATGCGATTGCCTTCGCGCACGAACAGCGGATCGCCGAGCGCGTGCCGCAGCCGGTTCAGTGCCGAGCTGACGGCAGGCTGGCTGAGCCCGACGCGCTCACCGACGCGCACCGTGCTGCGCTCGGCCAGCATCGCATCGAGAACGCGGAGGAGGTTCAGGTCGAGAGCATGCCAATTCATGCGGTGAATATATCATATATCATCTATCCATTTCATAAATTCGCGTGTTGCGGGCAGTCTCTCCTCATCGAAACGCCCAACGGGCCAACCTGAGGAGCACGAAAATGGAAACGATGATTTTCGCCGGTCAGACCGCTGCCTTCGCCAAGTCCGCCCACACGGCAGAGGATGCCTACTACTGCCAGCAACGCCCGCGTGCCCGCCGCTTCCCGCACATCGACGTGATCGGCGCGATCGCGCTGGCGCTGATCGCCCTTGGCGCGGTCAGCCGACTGGTTGCTTAGGCCAGCGTGCGCGTGACGATGTCGCGCGTGTCCGACGACAGGTCGGAAACCTGCGCCACCTTGCGCAGCGCCTTCTCGGCGAGCGCACGCCGCTTCGGTTCCAGCGCGCGCCACGACCGGAAGCTGACCAGCAGCCGCGCCGCGGTTTGCGGATTGCGTTTGTCGAGGTCGATGACGAAGTCGGCCAGGAATTCGTAGCCGGCGCCGTCCGCCCGGTTGAACTGGGTCTGGTTGCCACCCGCGAACGTCCCGACCAGCGCCCGGATACGGTTGGGGTTGGTGATCGCAAAGTTCGGGTGGTGGAGCAGGGCCTTCACGCGGTCGAGAGTCTCGGGCGAGGGCACCGACGCCTCGAAGGCCAGCCACTTGTCCAATACCAGCGGGTCGTCCTTGTAACGGCGCTGGAAGTCGTCGAGCGCCGCGACACGTTCCGGCCGCGCCGCGGCCACCAGCGTCGCCAGAGCCGCCGAGCGGTCGGTCATGTTGTCAGCGTCGTGGTAGCGGCGGACGACGCGCGAGACGGCATCCGCTTCGCCGCTGGCGACGGCCAGATCGAGCGCTGCATTGGCAAGCGCCCGCCGCCCAGCCGAGGCAGCGTCCGGCGTAAATGCGCCCGGCACCTTCATGCGCTCCGCCACCGCCGCCAGCCGGGCGCCTGCGCGCTCCGCGATCGCCGCCCGTACGGCGTTACGGGCCAAAGCGATGGCGTCCGGATCGACATCGCGGCCGATCTCGCGTGCGATGTCCGCCTCCGACGGCAGCACCAGCACCTGCGCGCGGAACGCCGGCTCGAGGTCGTCGTTCTCCGCAACATCCGCCAGCGCATCCACCAGCTTCGCGTCGGCCGTCACGGCGCGCCCTGCGGCCGCCGCGCCGGCGCCGGCGATCAACGTGCGCACGATCAGGGTCTGCGCCGCCTGCCAGCGGTTGAACGGATCCGCGTCGGTGCGAAGCAGGAAGAGGAGATCGGCGGCCGGCGTATCCATCGCCAAGCGCACTGGCGCCGAGAAACCGCGGAACAGCGACGGCACCGGCCGCGAAGAGACGCCTCGGAACACGACCGTCTGCTTCGCTTCGGTGAGGTGTATGACGTTGTCGACCACCTTCGCACCGGTTGCGCCTTCGAAGGTGAGATCCTCGCCGTTCTGACCGACAAGGCCGAAACGAACCGGGACGACCATCGGCTTCTTCAGCGGCTGGCCGGGCGTCGGCGGGCAGGTCTGCGACAGCGTCAGCGTGTAGGTCTTGGCCTGCGCGTCGTAGACGCCGCTGGCCGCCACCTCCGGCGTGCCTGCCTGGCTGTACCAGAGCTTGAACTGTGTGAGGTCGATCTGGTTGGCGTCGGCGAAAGCGGCGAGGAAGTCGTCGATCGTGACGGCCTGGCCGTCGTGGCGCTTGAAATAGAGATCCATGCCGGCGCGGAAACCCTCCCGCCCGATCAGGGTCTGCAACATGCGCACGACCTCGGCGCCCTTCTCGTAGACGGTTGGCGTGTAGAAGTTGTTGATCTCGGAGTACACCTCGGGCCGCACCGGATGGGCGAGGGGACCCGCATCCTCCGGAAACTGGCGCGCGTGCAAGGTACGCACGTCGGCGATGCGCTTCACCGGGCGCGAGCGCACGTCCGAGGAGAATTCCTGGTCGCGATAAACGGTGAGGCCTTCCTTGAGGCACAGCTGGAACCAGTCACGGCACGTGATGCGGTCGCCGGTCCAGTTGTGGAAGTATTCGTGGGCGATCACGCCTTCGACGAAGCCGAAGTCGATGTCCGTCGCGGTTTCGGGATCGGCCAGGATGTACTTGTCGTTGAAGACGTTGAGGCCCTTGTTTTCCATCGCCCCCATGTTGAAGTCCGACACCGCGACGATGTTGAACACGTCGAGATCGTACTCGAGGCCGAAAGCGGTTTCGTCCCAGCGCATGGAGCGCTTCAGCGCCTCCATCGCATAGCCGCAGCGCGCCTCCTTGCCGTGCTCGCAGTAGATGCCGAGCTTCACCTCACGGCCCGACATCGTCTTGAAGGTGCTGTGGATCGCGCCGAGATCGCCGGCCACCATGGCGAAGAGATACGCCGGCTTCGGGAATGGATCGTGCCACGCCGCGAAGTGGCGCCCGTTCGGCAGATCGCCGGATTGCGTCAGGTTGCCGTTGGACAAGAGCACCGGCGCGGACCTGGGCGCCTCGATCCGTGTGGTGTAGACGGCGAGTACATCCGGCCGGTCGAGGAAATACGTGATGCGCCGGAATCCCTCCGCCTCGCACTGCGTGCAGTATGTGCCACTGGAGCGGTAAAGCCCCATCAGCTTCGTGTTGGCGGTCGGGTTGATCTCCGTCTCGACCGTCAGGGTGAAACGGCCGGAAGGCACGCCGCGCACAGTCAGCTTCTGTGGCGTCGCGTGATAACGCGCAGCGGGCAGGACAGCGCCGTCGAGCGCTACCGAGACCAACGCGAGTTCGTCGCCGACCAGCACCAAATCGGTGGCACCGTCGCGTGGACGGAGCGCCAGCTTCGCGGTGACACGCGTCTTCTGCGGGTCGAGCTGGAACGTCAGCTCAACCGTGTCGATCCAGAAATCCGGCGGGCGATAATCTTCAAGGCGAACGGGCGCCGTCTCGGTCTTCATGTCGCGATCTGCTTGGTCGGATTGGAGTAGCCGCATCCTTTCTGGCGTATTCGGAGCGGCTCGGCAAATGCCCAGATGAACGCGCTTTCAGCATCGCGCCGACGATGGGTCCTGTTCATATTTGAAGTGCGCCCCTCGTGGCCGCCAATGGCGGAATTGCAATCGGTTGACGGTCGCGTTAAAGCAACGCGCGGAGGGGTTTTTGATGCCGCGTACAACATTGGAGGATGTCGCCCGCACAGCAGGCGTCAGCCTCGCGACCGTCGATCGAGTATTGAACCGACGCCCCGGTGTTCACGCCGAAACGGCGGAGCGCGTTCAGGCCGCGGTCGATCTGCTGAAATATCGTCCCGATCGCCTCGCGGCGCGTCTGGCGCGCGGTCGCGATCATCGCTTCCGGTTCGTCCTGCCAACCGGTGACAACGCTTTCATGCAGGCGCTGGAAAAAGAGGTGCGCGCAGCAGCCGAGCGCTTTGCTGACGAGCGCGTGCAGATTTCCATCACCCACGTTGACGTCTTTGACGGTGACGTCCTCGCCACCGCGCTCGAAGGGATGCACGGCGAGGTCGATGGCATCGCAGTTGTGGCCCTCGACCACCCGCGCGTGCGTGAAGCGATCGACGAACTGGCGACCGCAGGCGTGACGGTGGTGACGCTCGTCTCGGACGTACCGAGGGCGAGCCGCGCGCACTACGTCGGCATCGACAACTCCGCCGCCGGCCGAACAGCAGCGAGCCTGCTTGGCCGCTTCTTTGGTGGCAACGTGGGAACTGTCGGGCTGATCGCCGGCTCCGTCGCCTTGCGCGATCACATCGAGCGCCAGCTCGGCTTCGAGCAGGTGATGAGCCGCGACTTCCCGCGCCTCAAAGTGCTGCCCATCCGGGAAGGCCGCGACGAGGATGATCGCGCCGAGGCACTCTGCCGCGATCTCCTGCGTGCCAACCCCGATCTCGTCGGGCTGTACAACATCGGCGCCGGCACCACCGGAATCGTCACAGCTCTGGAGTCGGAGGGGCGCGAGCGCGACATCGTCTTTGTCGCCCACGACCTCACCACATTCAATCGCAAGTTCCTGATCCGCGGGGCCATCGACGCGATCATCCACCAGGACCCGGGCCACGAGGTCCGCAGCGCCGTGCGACTGCTCATCGCGGAGCGTGAGGGCCTGCCGATCTACCCGGGCCAGGAACGCATACGCATAGATATTTTCCTGCGCGAGAACGTCCCGTAGAGGACGGCCGCCAAGGAGAGGAAAGGGACGGATGTACGTCGGACTGGATATCGGCACGTCTTCGGTGAAGGCGGTGCTGATCGATCAGAACCAGCGCCTGATCGCGAGCGAGACCGCGCCGCTTGAGGTGTCGCGTCCCCATTCCGGCTGGTCGGAACAGGACCCGGATTCGTGGTGGACGGCGTGCGAGGCGGTGATGGATCGCCTGGCGAAGGCCCATCCGCGCGAGATTGGCGCAGTGAAGGGTATCGGCCTCTCGGGCCACATGCACGGCGCGACTCTGCTCGACGCCGCCGACAAGCCTCTCCGCCCCTGCATCCTGTGGAACGACGTACGTTCTGCGGAAGAGGCAAAGGCGCTCGACGCCAATCCGATCTTCCGCAAGCTGACCGGCAACATCGTCTTCCCGGGCTTCACCGCGCCGAAGCTTGCCTGGGTGGCGAAGCACGAGCCGGAAACCTTCGCCAAGGTCGCGATGGTCCTGCTGCCCAAGGACTACGTGCGGCTGAAGCTTACCGGCGACCGCGCCTCGGAGATGTCGGACTCGGCCGGGACGTCGTGGCTGGATGTCGGCAAGCGCGACTGGAGCGATGATCTGCTCGCCGCGACCAAACTCAATCGCCAGCAGATGCCGGAGTTGTACGAGGGCTCCGCGCCGACCGGGAAGCTGCGCGCCGATCTCGCCAGCCGCTGGGGCATGGCATCCGCACCGGTGGTGGCCGGTGGCGGCGGCGACAACGCGGCTTCGGCCTGCGGCGTCGGCGTCGTGCGACCCGGTACCGCGTTCGTTTCGCTCGGTACCTCTGGCGTTCTGTTCGTATCCAACGCGCGCTTCTCGCCCGATCCCGCGACCGCGGTGCACGCCTTCTGCCACGCTGTGCCGGATACGTGGCACCAGATGGGCGTCATACTTTCAGCCGCCGGCGCCCTCGAATGGCTGGCTGGCGTGTTCGCGACCGACGCCGCTCACCTGACGCGTCCGCTGGACGACGACCGGAGCGGACCGGGCGAGGTGATGTTCCTGCCGTACCTCGGCGGCGAGCGCACGCCGCACAACGACGCCGCCATCCGCGGCAGCTTCACCGGCCTCAACTACGGCACCGACAAGACGGCGCTGGCCAAGGCTGTGCTGGAGGGCGTGTCCTTCGCGTTCGCCGACAGCCTTGCCGCGCTTCGCAAAGCCGGCGCCGATGTCAGCCGCGCACTCGCGGTCGGCGGCGGATCGCGCTCGAAGGCATGGCTGCGCATGATCGCCAGCACGTTGAACATCGCCATCGATATCCCCGAGGAAGGCGACTTTGGCGCCGGCCTCGGTGCCGCGCGCCTCGGTCTGATCGCGGCTGAAGGCGCCGACCCGCTTGCGGTCTGCGCGCCGCCGAAAATCCGGGAGACCATCGAGCCCGACAGGTATCTCGTTTCCGCCTACGCTGCGGCGTACGCGACCTACAAGAAACTTTACCCCGCCATCAAGGAGGCAACGTCGCCATGAGTGCCCGTTTCTTCGGCCAGGAGAAGCCGATCAAGTTCAAAGGTCCCAAGGCGGCGCCCGGCGAGTTTGCCTTCCGCTACTACGACCCGAACAAGAAGGTGCTGGGCAAACGGATGGAGGATCACCTCCGTTTCGCCGTCTGCTACTGGCATTCCTTCACCTGGCCGGGTGGCGATCCCTTCGGTGGCGAGACCTTCAATCGCCCGTGGATGCACACCGCCGACGGCATGCAGGGCGCACGCGACAAGGCTGACGTCGCCTTCGAGATGTTCCGCCTGCTGGGGGTCCCGTTCTTCACGTTCCACGATCGTGACATCGCGCCCGAGGGCGCGACGCTGGCGGAATCCAATCGCATGGTACGCGAGATCGGCGAGATTTTCGCACAGAAGATGGAGAAGACCGGCGTGAAGCTCCTGTGGGGCACCGCCAACCTCTTCTCCAACCGCCGCTTCATGGCGGGTGCGGCGACCAATCCTGATCCGGAGGTGTTTGCCTATGCCGCAGCGCAGGTGAAAAACGCGCTGGAACTGACACATGAACTCGGCGGCGCGAACTACGTGCTCTGGGGCGGCCGCGAAGGCTACGAGACTCTGCTCAACACCGATCTGAAGCGCGAGCTGGCACAGTTCGGCCGCTTCCTGACCATGGTCGTCGAGCACAAGGAAAAGATCGGCTTCAAGGGCACGATCCTGATCGAGCCGAAGCCGAAGGAGCCGACCAAGCACCAGTACGACTACGACGTCGGCACCATCTACGGCATGCTCAAGCAGTTCGACCTCGAAAAGAAGGTCAAGATCAACATCGAGCAGAACCACGCCATCCTCGCCGGCCACACGTTTGAGCACGAGCTTCAGCTCGCCGGCGCTCTGGGCATCCTCGGTTCCATCGACATCAACCGCGGCGACTATCTCCTGGGCTGGGACACCGACCAGTTCGCCATGAACATTCCCGAGATGGTCCTGGCGGCGCTGGCGATCCTGAAGGCCGGCGGTCTCGGCACCGGCGGTTACAACTTCGACGCCAAGATCCGCCGCCAGTCGATCGAGCCGGACGACCTGCTGATCGCCCACGTCAACTCCATGGACGCCTGTGCCCGCGGTCTGCTGATCGCGGAGCGGATCATCAACGACGGCAAGCTCGATCAGTTCGTGACGGATCGCTACGCCGGCTGGGACGGCAAGGAAGGCAAGGCGATCCTCGCCGGCAAGAGGTCGCTGGACGACCTCTCCGACTATGTGCTGAAGAAGAAGATCGAACCGCAGCCCAAGAGCGGCAAGCAGGAGTACCTGGAAGGCCTGCTCAACGACTACCTGTAAGCCGCGGTAGGGGAGGGAGAACGACAATGGTCAAGGCATTCGAACCGAAGCTGATGAAGGTCGGCGTGCTCACCGCCGCCTTGCAGGAGCTGACACCGCGCAAGGTCCGCGATCCCGATCCGGACAAGGCGATCGAGGAGTGGCTGGATTTCGCCAGGGAGCTGGGCGTCAACTACATCCAGCTTTCCGCGGCGCTCCACCCTTCGGAGTCGGACATCCCGCCAGAGGCGATGCTCGACCCGGTCGCCAACACACTCGACCTTCGCAAGCCCTTCGACAAGACGCGCGCGGCCCGCGTGACCAACGCGATGAAGGCGACCGGCGTGTCGCTGTCGGACATCGGCTACTTCGACAACATGCTGCACGAAGACGGTGCCATCCGGCAGAAGAAGATCGACTTCATGATCCGCGCCATGGACGCGGCCGTGCTGTTGGGCACCGACGCCGTCTGCGGGTTCGTCGGGCGGAACCAGAAGCACTCGATGGACGAGAACCTGCAGGACTTCGAGCAGCACTTCATCCCGCTGCTCAAGGCCGCCAAGGATCGCGGCCTCGTCTACCGCGTCGAGCAGTGTCCGATGCCGGGCTGGACGGTCAGCGACAACTGGCACAACAACATCGCCTACACGCCCGGCGCCTGGATCGCGCTCCACAAGATCGCGGAGAAGCATAAGGTCGCGGACCAGTTCCGCATCCACTACGACCCGTCGCACGCGATCCTGATGGGTCAGGATACGCGCTCGATCTTCCAGTACCTCAAGGACACCGGCTACGGCTTCCTGATCGCGGGTTTCCACGTGAAGGGCCAGGTGATCGATTCCAAGGGCATCGCCGCCTGGGGCTACGGCGGCCAGACGCTTGAGCGCGGCGACTGGAAGAACGGCAAGCCTTCGACGGACGCGGCCGACTGGGGCAACGCCTGGAAGAAGCAGGTGGCCTTCAGCGAGCACGAACTGCCGGGCACGGCGCGTCACGATCCGCTCGCGTATCTCCAGAACCGCACGGTCGACTGGCTCGACCATCAGCTCGCAGCACGTGAGCTGCTGCCGCTCGACGTTGCCAACACCCATCTCGTCGTCGAGCACGAATACGGCCCGGCCCGCGTGCAGGAGAAGGAGAAACTGAAGCCGATCCTGCAAGGATCGATCGCCTTCACCCGGCACATCGACGAGGCGGCGGCCGCGATGTTCGCGCTTCAGCACGAGGTGCTGAAGTCGCAAAACATTCCGATCCAAGGTGTCGGTCGCCAGGCATATCGGTCGTAACGAGGGGGAACGACGATGGTTGAAGCACGCAGTGACGCCGGCGCCGGCCGGCGCATCCGCCTCGGCATGGTCGGCGGCGGGCAGGGCGCCTTCATCGGCGCCGTCCACCGCATCGCCTCACGCATCGACGACCAGTACGAGCTGGTCGCCGGCGCTTTGTCGTCGACGCCGAAGAAGGCGATCGATTCCGCGCTCGAGATCGGCATCGCCCGCGACCGCGCCTATGGCAGCTTCGAGGAGATGGCGAAAGCCGAAGCGAAGCGCCCCGATGGCATCGAGGCTGTGGCGATCGTGACGCCGAACCACATGCACGCCGGCCCGGCCAAGGCCTTCCTCAAGGCTGGCATCCACGTCATATGCGACAAGCCGCTGGCGCTCTCCGCCAAGGAAGCAAAGGAGCTGGTCGCGCTGACGAAGAAGACCGGCAAGATCTTCGCCGTCACGCACAACTACACCGGCTATCCGATGATCCGCCAGGCGCGCGCCATGATCGCGGCGGGCGAGCTCGGCGAGCTCCGCGTCGTGCAGGCCGAATACGCGCAGGACTGGCTGACCGAGCGCGTCGAGGCGACCGGCCAGAAGCAGGCGGATTGGCGCACCGACCCCAAGCGCTCTGGCGCCGGCGGCGCGCTCGGCGACATCGGCACGCACGCCTACAACCTTGCCTGCTTCGTCACCGGCCTGACGCTGGATTCGCTCTGTGCCGACCTCACCGCCTTCGTGAAGGGCCGCAAACTTGACGACAACGACAACGTGCTGCTGCGCTGGAAGGGCGGTGCCAAGGGCATGCTCTGGGCAAGCCAGGTCGCGCCCGGCAACGAGAACGGCCTGACGCTCCGCGTCTACGGCACCAAAGGCGGTCTATTCTGGAAGCAGGAGGACCCGAATTACCTATGGTTCGCGCCCTTCGGCCAGCCGCCCCGCAAGATCACCCGCGGCGGCGCCGGGTCCGGCCCGGAAGCGGGCCGCCTGACGCGCGTACCGTCCGGCCATCCGGAGGGCTACCTTGAAGGCTTCGCCAACATCTACAGCGAGGTCGCCAAGGCGATCATCGCCGCACGCACCGGCGCCAAGCTCGATCCCGCGGTGATCTTCCCGACCGTCGAGGACGGCCTCAAGGGCATGGAATTCATCGAGGCGGCCGTGAAGTCGAGCGCCAAGGGCGCGACCTGGGTGAAGGTGTAGCCCTGTTGCGTTCGCGGAACGAGCACCGCGCTGATCCACGCGAACGCGGACGACCCATGCCCGTGTAGAGCATTTGCTCCTACGGCAGCATCTCCTGCGGCACCGCAAGCGGATCGTACGTCAGCGGCCGCGCGCGCCGCAGGTATCGCAGCAGCGTCGGGATGAACGCCGCAATGATTGCCAGCTTCAGGATGATAATGCCGGGCAGCGCCGCAATCGGGAACAGCAGCAGGACGAATGCCAGCGCTGCGAATGTGAGCAATGCGACGAACAGGTTCGCCACATAGCCGGCCGGCGTGTTGCCGCTGCGGTAGCGCACGTCGCGGCCTTGCGCCGCCAGCCTCCGGTGAAACTCGGCGACGAAAGTGGCATAGCCCGCGCTCTGGTCCTCGAAATCGGCGAAGCCGCGGTAGCTCTGGTTGAACAGCTCTACCATCCCGCCCGCCTTCAGGATTACCCGCATCCGGAAACGCCGTGTGACGACGCGCGTCGGCGCGTAGGCGAGCCGCACTTCCGCAATCTGGTCGAGGAACACACCGTCCAGCGGCCTCCCATCGTCTTGCCATGTCAGGGCGTCGCCGGTCAGGCGATAAGTCCGCGTCGGCACGAAGGCGTTGGCGCGGACGGTGTAGGTGGGCGTGTCGGGCGAATCCGCCATGCGCGGCGAGCATAGTGTAGCGCCATCGCCATTGGCCACCGCTCCGCTAGAATGGCCCTATGACCACGCCGGCCGTCCCGCCCTTTTCCGCCCTTTACGCTCCCGACGATGAGACCCTGATCCGCCGCTACATCGCGGAAACGCACCTCGACGCCGTAGCTGAAGCGCGCATCGACAAGCGCGCCACGGCGCTGATCGAGGCGATCCGGGCCAGCGCGGGCTCGATCGGCGGACTGGAAGACTTCCTCCGCGAGTTCGCGCTGTCAACGCGCGAAGGGCTGGCGCTGATGGTGCTCGCCGAGGCGCTGCTCCGCATCCCGGACAACGCCACGCAGGACAGGCTGATCGAGGAGAAGCTCGGCGGTGGCGACTGGGAGGAGCACGCCGGCAAGCACGATACGCTGTTCGTTGCCGCCTCGATCTGGGCGCTGGGCCTGTCGAGCCGGATAGTCCAGCCGGAAGACACGCCCCAAAGCGTTTTCGGCGGCATGGTTCGCCGCCTTGGTCAACCCGCGGTACGTGCCGCTACGCGGCAGGCGATGCGCGTGCTCGGCCATCACTTCGTGCTGGGCGAAACGATCGGCGATGCGCTCCGCCGCGCCGCGCCCGCGGAGGCGCGCGGCAGCCGCCATTCCTACGATATGCTGGGCGAGGGCGCGCGCACCGCCGCCGACGCCGAGCGCTACCTCGAGGCGTACGCCGCGGCGCTGGCCGAGATCGGAAAGTCGGCCGGGAGCAGCAAGCTGCCCAATCGGCCCGGCATCTCCGTGAAGCTTTCCGCGCTCCATCCGCGCTACGAAGCGGTGAAACGCGAGCGTGTGCTGGCCGAACTCGCGCCGCGCCTGTTGCTGCTCGCCCGACAGGCCAAAAGCTACGACCTGAATCTCACTGTCGATGCCGAGGAGGCCGACCGGCTGGAACTGTCGCTGGCGGTCGTAGGTGCCGTCGCCGCCGATCCATCGCTTGCCGGCTGGGATGGGTTCGGCATCGCCATCCAGGCGTACCAGAAGCGCGCGCCGGCTGTGGTGGAGTGGATGGACGCGCTCGCCGGTTCGCTCGGCCGCCGCTTCATGGTGCGGCTGGTGAAGGGCGCCTACTGGGACACCGAGATCAAGCGCGCGCAGGAGCGGGGCCTGGCCGGCTACCCTGTCTTCACCCGCAAGGCCGCGACCGACCAGTCGTATCTTGCGTGCGCACAGCGCCTGCTCGTTGCCCGGAGCCGCATCTATCCGCAATTCGCCACGCACAATGCGCTGACCGTCGCGACCATCCTTGAGATGGCGGGCCAGCCGGACGGCTTCGAGTTTCAGCGCCTGCACGGCATGGGGGAGACGCTGCAGGAGGCAACCGCGAAGCAGGGCGTCCGCGTGCCGTGGCGCATCTACGCCCCGGTCGGCGGGCATCGCGAGCTGCTGGCCTACCTCGTACGCCGCCTACTGGAGAACGGCGCCAACTCATCCTTCGTCGCCGTCGTCGGTGACAAGGACGTCCCCGTGACGCAGCTCCTCCGCCGTCCCGCCGCGTTGCTGGAAGGCGGCACCCGCGTGCGCCATCGCCACGTGCCGTTGCCCGCCGATATCTACGCGCCAAGCCGGCGCAATTCCCGTGGCATGGAGTTCGGCTCCGACGCCGATCTCGCCGCGCTGGTCGCAGGCACCGCCCGTGCGGACCTCACCCCCAAGTCTGTCGCTGACACCGCGCCCGCCATCGACGGCATCATGGCGACCGCCGCTAAAGGCTTCGCGGCATGGTCGCGCGTGCCCGCCGCAGACCGTGCTGCGGCGCTGGATCGTCTCGCCGACCTGATCGAAGCCGATCGCGACCACCTCGTGGCGCTGATGGCCGACGAGGGCGGCAAGACCCTGGTCGACGGCATTGCCGAGGTGCGTGAAGCTGCCGACTTCTGCCGATACTACGCCAGCGAAGCGCGTCGCACGTTCGCCGGCGAAACGATGCCCGGCCCGACGGGCGAAGATGACCGGCTGCGCTATCGCGGCCGCGGCGTCTTCGTCTGCATCTCGCCGTGGAATTTCCCGCTGGCGATCTTCCTCGGCCAGGTCACCGCCGCGTTGGCCGCCGGCAACGCCGTGGTCGCCAAGCCGGCCGAGCAAACGCCGCGCACCGCTGCCCGCGCCATGGCGCTGCTGCATCGCGCCGGCGTCCCCGCCGACGCCGCGCAACTGGCACCCGGCGATGGCAAGATCGGCGCGACGCTGGTCGCCCACCCGAAGACCGCCGGCGTTGCCTTCACCGGCTCGACCGAGGTCGCTTGGTCGATCAACCGCACGCTCGCCGCGAAGCAGGGTCCCATCGTCCCGCTCATTGCCGAGACCGGCGGCATCAATGCCATGATCGTCGACGCCACGGCGCTGCCCGAGCAGGTGACCGACGACGTGGTGACCTCCGCCTTCCGCTCCGCCGGCCAGCGCTGTTCGGCGTTGCGGCTGCTGTGCCTCCAGGACGATATCGCCGATCGCGTGCTGGCGATGATCGCCGGCGCGGCGGCCGAGCTGACCGTCGGCGACCCACGACTTCCCGTGACCGATGTCGGCCCGGTCATCGACGCCGAGGCCAAGCGCAACCTCGACGCCCATATCGCCCGCATGCGCGCCGAGCCCTGGGCGAAGATCGTCTACGCCGGCACGGCGCCCTCAGCGGGCACATTCGTCGCGCCCCACATCATCGCGCTCGACAAGCCGCAGCGACTGGATCGCGAGGTGTTCGGTCCTGTCCTCCACGTCGTGCGCTGGAAGGCGGCGGAGCTCGACGCGCTGATCGATGCGATCGCAGCGACCGGCTACGGCCTGACGCTTGGCGTCCACTCGCGCATCGACGAAACCGCGCGTCGCGTCGTCGATCGACTGCCGGTCGGCAACGTCTACGTCAACCGCAACATGATCGGCGCCGTCGTCGGGACGCAGCCGTTTGGCGGCTCGGGCCTGTCGGGCACCGGGCCGAAGGCCGGAGGTCCCGATTATCTCCGCCGTTTCGCGCTGGAGCAGGTGGTGTCAGTCAACACCGCGGCGGTCGGCGGCAACGCCTCGCTCATCGCGATGGGCGACGACTAGCGACGGTTCGCGCGGTCTGCCATTCTCGCTCCAACCGAGGTGGAGCGATGATCGACAAAGCCTTTCTTTCGCGCGCGATCGACCAGGGCAAAGGCGCCGAGCCCGCCGACGTCGTGATCAAGAACGTCGGCCTGCTCGATATCGTCTCCGGTGGCGTCACAGACACCGATATCGCTATCACCGGCGACCGCATCGTCGGCACATATGAGGCATACGCGGGCAAGCGCGAGATCAATGGGAAGGGTCTGTTTGCAGTGCCGGGCTTCATCGACACGCACCTGCACGTCGAATCCTCGCTGCTGACACCGCTGGAATTCGACCGCTGCGTCCTGCCGCATGGCGTGACGACCGCGATCTGCGATCCCCACGAGATTGCCAACGTGCTGGGCGCCGAGGGCATCCGCTACTTCCTCGATTCCGCCGAGGCCACGATCATGGACCTCCGCGTGAATCTGTCGTCTTGCGTGCCGGCGACAGCATTCGAGACCGCCGGCGCCGAGTTGCTCGCCGCCGATCTGATCGCCCTCCGCAACCATCCCAAGGTCATCGGCCTTGCGGAATTCATGAACTTCCCCGGCGTGCTGAACAGTGAACCGGCAGTGCTGGACAAGCTCGTCGCCTTCCAGGATTCGCACATCGACGGTCACGCCCCGCTGGTTCGTGGCCTGAGCCTCAACGGCTACCTCGCCGCCGGCATCCGTACCGACCACGAGACGACCATCGCCGCTGACGGACGCGAGAAGCTGAGAAAGGGAATGCAGGTGCTGATCCGCGAAGGATCGGTGACCAAGGACCTGCACGCTTTGGCCGAGATCCTCGACGAGAACACGTCCAGCTTCTGCTGCTTGTGTACCGACGACCGCAATCCGCTCGATCTCGCGGAAGAGGGCCACCTCGACTACATGATCCGCACGCTGATCAAACTCGGGCGGCCGCTGCATCATGTGTACCGCGCGGCGAGCTGGTCGGCGGCGAACGCCTTTCGCCTGCGCGATCGCGGCATGATCGCACCTGGCCGTCGCGCCGATATCGTCCTGGTCGGCGACCTCAAGCAGTGCGACGTGCGCACCGTCATTTCAGCCGGACGCGTTGTCGACGATGCACTATTCGCCTCGCGTCGGCAGGTGAAGCCGGTTGGCCTCGACAGCATGAAGGCGCGGGAGGTCAGTGCCGCCGATTTCCGCATTCCGGGTGAGGCCGCGGAGCTGCAGATGATCGGCGTCGCGCCAGGCCGCGTTGTCACCGACCGCGTCGTGAAATGGGTCGACAGCCTCGACGGTGAGCGAGTCACCAATGTCTCGCGCGATGTCGCGAAGGTCGCGGTCATCGAGCGCCACGGCAAGAACGGCAACATCGCCCGCGCCTTCGTCACCGGCTTCGGCCTCCAGCGCGGCGCCATCGCATCATCGGTCGGTCATGACAGCCACAACATCTGCGTCATCGGCATGGACGATGAGGACATGGCCGGCGCCGTCAACCGCCTGCGCGAGTTGGGCGGCGGCTACGTTGTGACTGCGGGCGGAGAGGTGGTCGCCGAGATAGCGCTGCCGGTGGCCGGGTTAATCAGCCTGCAGCCGTTTGGCGAGGTGAAAGATGCGCTGGAGAAGCTCCGCGCCGCGACCCACGACGAACTGGGCTGCACGCTGCCCGAGCCGCTGTTGACGGTCGTGTTCCTCCCGCTGCCGGTGATCCCGCACATGAAGATCACCGACTTTGGCCTGTTTGATGTCGATAAATTCGCGCTGGTCGAGCAGCCCTAGCCGGCGCGCAGCGCCAGCGTATTGCCGGCTTCGTAGCGTTGCCGGGCATGCTCCGCCATCTCGGCCGCGCGCTCACGGAAGCCGGCGTCCAGCGTCCATTCCGCCGAGATGAACGACAGGTCGAACGCGATTTCGGGCAGGTTCGCGATTTCCATCGCGACCGGAGGTGCCTCGTTTTCCTCTGTCAGCGGCGCCTGCTGATCGTCGAACGCGGGGACCAGGCCAGCCGGTGGCGCTTCGAACAGGAACGAGAGGTCGAACTTGATCTCGGGGAAGTCGTCGGCCACGGTTGCGGGCAGCGGCGCGCGGCGGCCTTCATCGTCGGTATGTCGCGCCGGCCAAGCGAGGTATGCGGTGAGCCCGAGGAAACCCGCCGCGATCGACACGGGCAGCGCCTCCGGCCCGAACAGGTCGATCAGGTAGCCGACGGGGGTCGAGCCGACGATGGAGCCTGCGGCGTAGGCCATGGCGAAGCCGGTCGAGACATAAGCCAGCGTCTGGCCGCGGAAATCCTGGCCCATAAGGATGACGCCCAACGTGTAGATGCCGGAGATGGCGCCGCCGGCGAGGAATAGCAGCGGCCACAGCGTCCACTGCGTGGCAACGGCGAACGGGAGCAGGGCACACGTCACGCTCGCCACAATGGAGCAGGTGAGCAGCGTGAAGCGGCGCCCATAGCGGTCCGCCATCCAGCCGAGCACCGCCACCAGAACGGCCTCACCGAGACTGAAGACGGCCACCAGCTGCGCCGCGCCGGCATCGCTCACGCCGTGCGCCAGGCCGTAGAGCGGCAGCAGCGCCTGCATGGCGGTCTCGCCGATGCCTCCAAGGAACGCGGCGGCGACCAGCGCGCCGGCGACGGTCAGCGCTAGCCGCAGACTCTTGGTGTCGCCGAGGTTCTCTTCTTCTTCAACCTCGCCCTTGGCGGAGCGGATCGACAGAGCAACCACCACGCCGACGCCAAGCGGCACCATCGCCACGATCAGCGGCAGCGAGCCAGTGACTCCAACACCACCCAGCACCAGCGGGCCGACAAACTGGCACGCCGCGTAAAGCGTGCCCGACGCGCCTATGATGCGACCGCGACGGCGATCGTCGACGACGCCGTTCAACCAGATCTCGGTCGTGGTCCACAACGCGGCGAAGCAGGCGCCCATGACGAAACGCGCGACGAACCAGACCACGACATGGTCAGCCGCCAGGATCGCAGCGAAGGAGAGAAGCGAAATCGCGAAGAGGGCGGTGACGAGCTGGCGCAGCCCCAGCCGGTCGATCAGCCACGGCAGCACCGGCCCGACGATCAGGATGCCGGCGCCGGCGAGCGAGGCGTTGAGCCCGATCAGCCACGTCGCCAGCTCGCGCTTTTCCAGCGCCAGCGAAAAGAACGGATAGCTGTAGCCGTAGAGCAGCGCTTCCGCGCCGATCAGGACTAGTACGCCAGCTACACGCCACGACTTCATCGGCGGTTACTCAGATTTCGCAGCGGTTTTCCGTCTGGCACCAGCACTGCTTGCCTTCCGGCACCAGGTTGAAGGTGCGGTAGTCGGCCGTGATTTCCTCGCCGGGTGCGATATCGCGATCGGCGTAGACGTAGAGCTGCTGCTCGACGCGCGCGTTCGGATGACACGAATGGTTGAGGTAGTCGACGCCTTCCGGCTCCCACATCGGCAGCAGGCAGAGAAGTTTCGTGCCTTCCAACTTCAGGTGGACCGACTGGCGCCACCAATAATCGTCCAGTGCCGATTTGTCGGCGAGGTCGACCATGATCGACTTGCCGTCGAAGAAGCCGATCAGCTCGTCCTTGGCGATCGGCTTGATGGCGTAGATGGCCTTGTGATCTGCGCTGATCGCGCGGACCTCGAGGAACTCAAAATTGGAGTAGCTCACTGGAAAGCCCCTCGACTTCGAACACTTCGTCCGACACCGCCACGCCGCCCGATTGCCCGTCCCGGCTTGGCACGTACGGTTTTCCATCGAAAAGGTTAGCCGACCATTTAGCCGTCAGCCGCGTCGCGTAGGTGGCCGGCATCTCGTGCTGGTAGGGGCACTTCTTGAGCTCGGCGAACACCGGATCGTTGTGCGCGGCAAACCAGCTCATGCGGTCCTCGCTGAGATGAACGCCGCGCGAAGGGACCGCCGTGACGCGGCTGTAATTGGAAATCGTGGTGATCGACATGTTCTGCCAGGCCGTCACGCAGCGGCTGAACAGCCGCTCCACGGCATCGCGATCATGCGTCATGGCGTGCACGGGGCGACCCCAGGCACGCATCGCCTGGTCGTTGACGAGCCGCGCGAAGGCGAAGGCATCCGACGTCGTGTTGACGGCCGTGAAAGGCGCCGACAGCGAGGGATCGTAGAGAGGATCGAGCGGGTTGGCCGCGTTGCGCGTGAAGGCGACCGAGAAAAATTCATAAAACGTGTCCCGCCCGGTCACCGGGCAGGGCACTTCGATGGAATGCGCGAGAGCCTTGCCGCCAATCAATGCCTCGAGGTCATCAGTCAGGCCGGCGTCGTACATCGCCGCGCCAAGCATGTTCAATTCATCCTCGACAGTCGGGCACCGCTCGTCTGTCATCAGGATCGCAAGGAAGCCGGTCTTCTGGTGGGTTGCGACCAGATGGCGGAACTCGGCGAGCGCGGTGGCGTATTCGCGACCGCTGCGGAAGCGGGCGACGTGGTAGCGGCCGAGCCGGAACTCGCGCTTGCCCGCCATGCACTGGAGGCCCTGCTCGAGCCACGCGTTGAAGCTGTCCTCACCCTGGTGGAACGGGCATTTGCCGGCCTGGGCTTCCATCGGCGCAGAAGCACCCGGACGCAGCAAAGCCTTCGCCGAAGCGAAATCCGCCAGACTCATGGGAGGCTCCTCGTACGCCACATCAATACTTGTCCGCCGCGCCGATCTAAGCGCGCTCTATTAACCTCCTGTCAACCTTTACGACGCGGCCTGTGACGCCGGTCACATGCCGAGCAGGCGAAATTCATCTTGTTTCACTAGGTGTTAACCATGAGCGCAATCTCCGGTCGATGACGGCGGTGCGGCGGGCGCGCCCCAGCCCGCCAGCCGACGCCGGGCGCGAATACTTGCTCCGCCAAGTGTTTCGCGCACCTGGCTTCGGCTAAGCCAGCGAGATATCGCGAGGAGCAGGGCTTATGCTTAATAGAGTCTCACCTCGGTCTTAAACAGATCGCAAGTCCGACCTGTTAGCCCTCCGCCATCATTGGGGGATTGCGGACCTTTCCACGATGGCACGAGCAATTACCGGGCGCATTACCGCCAACCTTGTCGCCGGTATCGTCATTACCGTCGGCACGGTGCTCATCACCATCTCGTGGATGGCGCATAAGCACAACGAACAGGCCGCGATCAGCACCGAAACCATGGTCGCCGGTGGCGTCCAGGCGATGGGCAAGCGCCTCGCTTCGCTCGCTAACGACTACGGCTGGTGGGAAGAGGCGTATGACGCTTACAACCGCCACGACAAGGAATGGATCGACGCCAACGTTGGCACCGGTATCACCGATACCAACATCGCCGACATGCTCGTAATTCTCTCGCCCGACGGCAAGACGGATGCCAACAACGAGTGGCTGATCGACAGCGCGCCCGATACGATCGACAAGATCCTGGGTCGCGGGAAGCTCGCGGCGATCAAGAAACTCGCTGACACGCTGCCGGTCGAAAATTTCGCTGCCAAGAGCGTCATCTACATCGACACGCCGTCGGTGCCGATGATGATCAGCATCCAGCACCTGAGCCCGGTCTCGCGCGCCGGCGAGGTCAAGGCCGCCGACCTGCCGATCATCGTCTTCGGCCAGTATCTCGAGGAGCAGCGCCTCGTCGACCTGGGCAAGGCCTTCCTGATCAACGATCTCCACTTCGTCCGCGCCGACGCAGCGCCGGAGGGCCAGCCGTCGGTCATCAATCTTGTCGGCAAGACGATAGGCTATTTCTCCTGGACACCGCCCACACCAGGCAACGCGCTCCTGCGCAGCGTGCTCGGGCCCATCAGCATCGCTCTGCTGTTGTTCTGCCTGGTTGCGGCCACCACCGCCTTCCGCGCCCGCCGCATGGCAATTGCCCTGACCGATAGCGAGAAGGAAGCCGTCACGGCCGCCCGCACCGACTCGATGACGGGCCTGATGAACCGCACCGGCTTTAGCGAACTGCTCGAGTCGCCGGAATATCAGACGGCGTGCGGCGCCAGCGAACTGGCCGTGATCTACCTGGATGTCAACGGCTTCAAGACCGTCAACGACTCGATCGGCCACCACGGCGGTGACGATCTGGTGCGCCTGTTGGCCGCGCGCATCGGCAGTGTAATTCCCGAAAACGCGAAGCTTGCGCGCATCGGAGGCGACGAATTTGCGGTTGCTCTCATGCTTGGCGACGGGGCTGAGGACGTTGCCCTGACGTCGCGCCGCATTGCTCATGCCATCGAAAGGCCGTTCACGATCTCGGGCTTCGAGTTCCACGTCACGGCGTCAGTTGGCTACGCCATTGCTAACGAGACCGGCATGAAACCGTCGGAGGTCGTGCGCCGCGCCGACCTTGCCATGTACCAGGCCAAGAACGGCGCCGAGCGCGAGCCGGTGATGTACCACGCGACCATGGAGACCGGTGCGCTCGAGAAGAAGCAGATCGAGACGGGTCTTCGCCGCGCAATCGAGAACGGCGACCTCAAGGTGTTCTATCAGCCGCTGGTGTGCGCGCGCACAAGCGAGATACTCGGGCTGGAAGCCCTGATGCGCTGGACGTCCGCCGAGTTCGGCGCCGTCTCGCCGGCCGTGTTTATTCCTGTCGCCGAGGAGACCGGCCTGATCCACGACATCGGCCGGCTGGTCGTCAGCCGCGCCTGTGTCGATCTTCACCGCTGGCCGGGCCTGAAGATGGCGATCAACGTGTCGCCTGTGCAGCTCCGCGATCCGGGCTTCGCCGACGAGGTGCGTCAGATCGTCGTCAGCCACGGCCACGACCCGTCGCGCTTCGACCTGGAACTCACTGAGGGTATCCTGGTCAACAATCCGACGATCGCCGAGCGCAAGCTGCGCAAGCTCAAGGAATTCGGCTTTGCCATCTCGCTCGACGATTTCGGCACTGGCTTCTCTTCGATCGGCTACCTGCGCCAGTTCCCCTTCGACACGCTGAAGGTCGATCGCTCGTTCGTGCGCGAGATCGGCATGAACGCCGAGGCCAACGCGCTGCTCCAGTCGCTGGTCGCGCTGGGCGATGCGCTCGGCTTGTCGATGGTCTGCGAGGGCATCGAGACAGAGGAGCAGATGCGGCTGCTACGTCTGACGCAATGCGAGCAGATGCAAGGCTTCCTGTTCAGCCGGCCCGTTCCGGCTGACGAAATCGACCCGCTGCTCGCCCGCTACAATCCGCGGGGTGTGCAGGCCTCGGAGCTGCGCGCCGCTATCGCCTGACCACTGGCGCGGCCGTCGGCGCCTTGGCATAAGGCGGGCACATGCCCGCCGCCGCCGTCCCGCCCAAAGTCTCGCTCAGCAACGACGAAGCGCGGCGCATCGCACTCGCCGCGCAGGGCTTCACGCGCCGCAAGACCGCCGGCCGTTCGCCTTGGCCGGTCGTCGCCGACACGATTGCCGACATCGGCTTCCTTCAGCTCGATTCGGTGAACGTGCTCGTGCGCTCGCACTACCTGCCGGTCTTCTCCCGCGCTGGCGACTACGACCGCACGGCGCTTGACCGCCACGGCTTTGCGCTGGGCAAGTCCGGCCAGCGCACGCTGTTCGAGTATTGGGCGCACGAAGCCTCGCTGCTGCCGCTGGAACTCCATCCATTGCTGCGCTGGCGTATGGACCGCGCCCGGCGCCTCATCGGCCACACCGCAGCGCGGGCGAAGGCGCACCGTGAGATGCGCGCGTACTACCGCGCCATCCTGAAGGAAGTTGAGCGCCGCGGTCCGCTAGCCGCTTCCGAGCTGGAAGATCCCGGCGAACGTTCCGGCCCGTGGTGGGGATGGCACCGAGGGAAGGGGGCGCTGGAGCGTCTTTTTCACACTGGCGAGGTGACAGCGGCAGGCCGCCGCGGTGGCTTCGAGCGCGTGTACGACATCCCCGAGCGCGTAATCCCGCCCGCGATCCTTTCCCTGCCGACGCCCTCCGAACGCGACGCAATCCGCGAACTGGCGGCGCGCGGCGCTCGCGCCTTCGGCGTCGCGACGGAAACGGATATCCGCGACTACTTCCGCTTGCCCATCCCCGAAGCGCGGCGCGCCATCGCCGAACTGACGGAGGAGGGGACGTTGATCCCCGCCGCGGTGCAAGGCTGGGACAAGCCAGCGTATCTTGCCGCCGGCAGCGAAACGCCGGCGCGCGTCACGGCCAGCGCCTTGCTGTCGCCGTTCGACCCGCTCGTCTGGTTCCGGCCGCGCACCGAGCGGGTGTTCGATTTCCATTACCGGATCGAGATTTACACGCCGCAGGCCAAACGGCGGTTCGGCTACTACGTGCTCCCCTTTCTCCATCGCGGCCGCCTGAAGGCGCGCATCGACCTGAAAGCCGAACGCGAGGCTTCAACTCTCGCCGTCCGCGGTGCCCACGCGGAGCAGGGCGCGGACCGCGACGGCCTGGCCCCCGACCTGGCGGCCGAGCTCCGCCGCATGGCCGGCTGGCTGGGCCTGCGAAACATGCGGGTCGACCGCAACGGTGACCTGGCCGAGGTGCTGGCGAAAAACGTCTGACACTGGACTTTCCAACAATCCGGGTTCATTCACCGCCACCATGACCGCCCGCTACGTCATCGCCGTCGCGCCCATGATGGATTGGACCGACCGTCACTGCCGCTTCTTCCACCGGCAGCTGACGCGGCGCGCGCTGCTGCATACCGAGATGGTCACCGCCGACGCGATCCTGCACGGCGACCTGGCGCGGCTGCTCGGACATTCCGGCGGCGAACACCCGGTGGCGTTGCAGCTGGGCGGCGCCGATCCGGCGAAGCTCGCGCGTGCGGCGGCGATTGGCGTGGAGTGGGGCTACGACGAGATCAACCTCAACGTCGGCTGCCCATCCGATCGCGTGCAGTCCGGCACATTCGGCGCATGTCTGATGCGCACGCCGGCACTCGTCGGCGATTGTGTCGCCGCGATCAAGGCGGCGGTGCGCATGCCCGTCACGGTGAAGTGCCGCCTGGGTGTCGACGATCAGGATACCGAGGTCGCACTCGATGCCTTGGCGGACGCCGTGGTTGCCGCTGGCGCCGACGCGATCTGGGTGCACGCCCGCAAAGCGTGGCTACAGGGGTTGAGCCCGAAGGAGAACCGCGAGATCCCGCCGCTGGACTATGCCCGGGTCTATCGCCTGAAGCAGCGCCTGCCGCACGTCTTCGTCGGCATCAACGGAGGCATCGTCTCCCTGGATGCGGCGGCGGTGCACCTCGCGCATGTCGATGGCGTGATGCTCGGCCGGGCCGCGTACCACACGCCGGGAATCCTCGCCGACGTTGATGCGCGCTTCTACGATCAAGCGACGCCAAGCGCCGACGTGGTCGAGACGATGATCCCCTACATCGAACACCAGCTGGCCGCCGGTGAGCGCCTGTCGCACATCACGCGACACATGCTGGGCCTGTTCCATGGCGCGCCCGGCGCGCGCGCCTGGCGGCGCATCCTCACCGTCGGCGCCGTCAAGCCGGGCGCCGGTATCGGGCTTATCCATGAGGCGCTGGCGGCGGTGCGGGAGCGCCCAGCGCTCGTCGCCTGATGGAATTCAACGTCGTCCACATAGCCGAACTGATTGTCGCCGCCCTTGTCTCGGGCGCGATCAGCGGCCTGCTCGCGGGCGTTTTCGGCATCGGCGGCGGCACCGTCCTCGTCCCGGTGCTCTATCAAGGTCTGGAGCTGATTGGCGTCGATGAGGCCGTGCGTATGCAGGTCTCGGTCGGAACATCGATCGCCATCATTGTCCCGACCGCGATCCAGTCGTTCATGGCCCATCGCAAGCGCGGCGCCGTCGATATGCAGCTGCTCAAGGATTGGTTGGTCCCGCTGCCCGTCGGCGTGATCGGCGCGTCGATCGTCGCGGCGTACATTTCGGGCGGCGCGCTCCGCGCCATCTTCGCCGTTGTGGCGCTGCTGGTCGCGATCCGCCTTATCTTCAATCGCGAGTCCTGGCGCCTCGGCACCGACATCCCCGGCAATCCCGTCCGCGCGATTGTTGGCGTGGTGATCGGGTTCCTGTCGACGTTGATGGGAATCGGCGGCGGGGTCCTCAACAACACCTTCATGACCCTCTACGGCCGTCCGATGCATCAGGCCGTCGCGACGTCGTCCGGTGTCGGCGTCATCATCTCGATCCCCGGCATCATCGGTTACATCTGGGCGGGATGGGGCGCGCCGGGCCTGCCGCCGCTGTCCACGGGCTTCGTCAACTTTCCGGCGGTGCTTATCCTGATCCCGACGTCGGTGTTGGCGGCGCCCCACGGGGTGCGCCTGGCCCATGCCCTGTCACGCCGCCAGCTCGAGGTGGCGTTCGGTTGCTTCCTGCTGTTCGTCGCCGCTCGTTTCGCGTGGAGCCTGCTCTAGGGCGTCAGTACCATCCGGTCGCCGGATATGGCGTAGCCGTCGAGCGTGTTGAGGAAGCTCATGCCGAGCAGGCTCTGATCGAGCGACCGCGCCGGCGCTACGAGCGCCGCAACATTTTTCCGTTCGATCGAACCGACGGCCAGCTTCGCGATTGTCACCGGCGCCGCCTGGATCATCCCGTTCGCCGTGCGGATCGGCAGCGAAAAGTGGAGATCGCCGGGATCGATGCCGATCTTCTTCGCATCGGCCTGCGTCAGAGTCACAAAGCTGGCGCCGGTGTCGACCAGCATCATCATCGGCACGTCCTGCACTTTCGCCCGTACGCCAAAGTGCCCGTCGATCCCGCGCGCGATCACGACCGCGTCGTCTGCTTCCCCGGCAAGTTTTCCCGAAATGGGCACCCCCGGAGCCAGTACGCCGAGCATGCGGGCGCCGACGCCGGTGAGTTCACTGCGGTAGGCATAGGCGCCCACGAGAAACAGCAACACCGCGAGCCAGCCGGCAGTCGCCCTGACGATTTCGCCGGCGCCAAGACCGCGGCCGAGCAGCGCCGAACCCACGAAGATGAGAATGATGAGCAGATAGCCGAGTTGCAAAAGGTCGTGGTTGTCGAGGCCAAACGTCTTGCCGCTCGCATCCTGCGAAGTGAACGAGATCACGAGCGCGATCAGCGCTGCGAGCAGGATCCAGAGAATGAACTGCGGACGACGCGAGGCGGGACCAGCCATTGACAGCGACGGTATCAGCTAACCGAGGCGCCAATAAGGAAGGCTACCACGGCCGCCTGCTGGCAGGCGCCAAGGGTATCGCCCGTCCGCCCGCCCAGCGTGCGCGCCGTTACGCGGATGACGACGTATGTGGCGACAATCGCCAGCGTTCCGGCGAGGATCGTCGGCCACAGGCCGACGGCCGGCAACCCAAGCACCACCGCGATGACGGCTGCGACTGCGATTGCCACCAGCATTGCGTTCTGGTCCGGCACGCCGGCATCGTTGGATAGCCCGCCGAGGCGGGCGGCCGGAAGGTCGTGCCAGAGCCGCACGAGGGCGGCGCGCGATACGGCCTCGGCCGCGATCAGCACCAGCGCTGCCGAAAGCGGACTGATCACCGCCACCGCCGCGAGGGCGGCGACGCGCAAGACGATTGACAGGATGAGCGCGACCGCGCCGTAGGTGCCGACGCGGCTGTCATCCATGATTGCCAGTTTCTTCTCGGTCGTCGCGCCGCCGAGGCTGTCCGTAGCGTCGGCGAGCCCATCCTCGTGCAAGCTGCCGGTGACGATCGCCGTCGTGGCGATCGCCAGGCCGGCGCAAACCAGCGCCGACATGCCGAGCGTATTGGCGACCAGCAACACGACGCCACCGGCCAGACCAACCGCGGCGCCGACGACGGGGAACACCCGCGCCGCATGCCGGAAGTCGGGGACCTCGGTCGGGCTCGCGCCGACGTAGCGCGGGGGCACCCGCGTCAGGAAGATCGACGCGCTTCTGAGTTCGGCGATCGCGACGCCGATCTCCGACGGTCCCTGGCTGTCGCTCATCCCCGGCTCCCATGCCGCAGGCCCGGTCGCTTGCGGGCCGCGCGCCCGCAAAGTTATAGAACCTCGCCGCTTTCCTTCAAAGAATCCAATGGAGCCGCGGGTGGTTTCGCCGTCTTCCGGCCTGCCTTTCGACGATTTCCGCGCCCTCGTCGCCGCGATGCCGAAAGCCGATGAGTCGGCGGTTCAGGCCGTCCGGGCGCGCGACTCAGTACTGACCAAGCCTTCGGGCTCTCTCGGCCGCATGGAGGAAATCGTAGAGTGGCTGGCCGCCTGGCAGGGCAAGGCGCCGCCCGCCATCCGCCATCCGCTGGTGGCGATTTTTGCGGGGAACCACGGCGTCACCGCCAAGGGCGTGTCCGCCTTTCCGGCAGCGGTTACGCAGCAGATGGTCGAAAACTTTGCCGCGGGCGGCGCGGCGATAAATCAGATCTGCCTGGCGTACGACCTGTCGCTGAAGGTTTTCGATCTGGCACTCGATATTCCAACCGCCGACATCACCGAGGCGCCCGCGCTCGACGAAGCCGCCTGCGCCGCGACCATGGCGTTCGGAATGGAGTCGACTGCGGGTGGCGTCGATCTGCTCTGCGTCGGTGAGATGGGCATCGGCAACACGACCGTCGCCGCAGCGCTGTTCGCCGCTCTGTTCGGCGGAACGGGCGCCGATTGGGTCGGTCGCGGCACCGGTGTCGATGAGTCAGGCCTCGCCCGCAAGCGGGCCGCGGTCGATGCCGCGCTCGCGCTTCATGGCAGCCATCTCCGCGATCCGCTCGAGGCGTTGCGCCGCGTAGGCGGCCGCGAGATCGCGGCGATGACGGGCGCGATCCTGGCGGCGCGCATGAACCGCATCCCCGTGATCGTCGACGGCTTCGTCGCGACATCCGCCGCCGCGGTGCTCTACGCCATGGACAAGACCGCGCTCGACCACTGCCTCTTCGGTCACGTCTCCGCCGAGAGCGGGCATCGCAAGGCGCTCGCTGCGATGGGCAAGGTTCCGCTGCTGGACCTGGGCATGCGGCTGGGCGAGGGGACCGGCGCCGCGCTCGCCGCCGGCATCGTGAAGGCCGCCGTCCAGCTACACTCCGGCATGGCGACGTTCACTCAGGCAGGCGTCGCGACCAAGGGCACCTAGCCCGCGCGGAGCCAGCCACCGCCGCGCTTCGGCGGCGGATCGCGGTCGATCGGCGGCAGGGCCTCCATGACGCGGGACTGCGGGAAAGTCGCGATCACCTCGGTGCCCTCGCGCAGCTTCGACTTCAGTTCGAAGGTGCCGTCGTGCATTTGCATGAGGGCCTGAACGATCGGCAGGCCAAGGCCCGCGCCCCGCTCGGCGCTCTTGATGGCGATCGAGCCCTGGCCGAAAGCCGACAGCACGATCGGGATCTCTTCCTCGGGGATGCCAGGCCCGTTGTCGCGGATCGACATGTATTGCCCGCCCGCCTCGGTCACGCCGACCTTGATCGCGATTTCGCCGTTGCTTGGCGTGAATTTGATGGCATTGGACAAGAGGTTGAGCGCGATCTGCCGCACCGCCCGCTCATCCGCCCACAGGCGCGGCAGGTTCCGCGTGTAGGAGTCGGTGATGGTGATGTTCTTCGCTTTGGCGCGAAGCTGCATCAGGTGCTGGCATTCCTCGACGATGTAGACGAGCTGCACCGGCTCCTCGTGCAGCTCGTACCGCCCCGCCTCGATGCGTGACAGGTCGAGGATCTCGTTGATGAGGTTGAGGAGGTGCTGGCCCGACGTGTGGATGTCGCCGACGTAGTCCTTGTAGTTGGCATTGCCGACAGGACCGAGCACCTCGTTCTTGATGATTTCCGAGAAGCCGAGGATGGCGTTCAGCGGCGTGCGCAGTTCGTGTGACATCGTTGCCAGGAAACGCGACTTGGCGAGGTTCGCCTCTTCCGCGCGCCGCCGCGATTCATCCGAAATCGACTTGGCAGTGCCAAGTTCGGCGATCAGCAGATCCTTTTCCGCACGGAACTCGAGCATCGTCTTGGTCGCGAAATTGAGACGCGAGGCGAGAATAAGGAAGAAGAATTGCGAAGCCACCGCCATGACGGCGAGTGCCGGGAACAGCAGCCCGCCGCGCAGGATGAACAGCACCGTCAGGGCCGCGGTCATCGGCACGGTACCTGCCGCGGCCGCCGGAAGCAGGGTCGAGGCAAGCGACGTGATCACCGAGACGTAGATCAGCATCGTCGCGAACTGGAAGACCTCGACGCCCTCCACGCCGCCGCTCGTGCGCGGCAGCAGCAACATCAGGATCGCCCAGCCGACGCCGCCCAAAAACTCCGCGACGATGAAACGTCGCCGCCACATGGCCATCGCTGCGGCGTCCGCCTGCGGGATGGTGGTGAACTTGCGGCACAGCAGGATCGTGCTGAAGTGCAGCGCCAGCACCAGCGACGCCCAGCCGATGACGATGGTCAGGTCGACCCACAGCATCGACGCTGCAGCGACGATGAAGATCAGCAGCGGAATTGCGTAAGCGGCGCTGAGGCGGTTGCGCGCGAAGGTGAGGGCGAGGTCGTAGTCAAACTCGGGACGCGTATCGCCGCCCGACGTCAGCCGCTCGCGCGTCTCGCGCACGGTCCTGAGCACCGAGCGCCGCCGTTCGGCGCGCTCGCGGCTGGCGGCGGTCTTGTCGCTTTCCGGCGAAGGCAGCATCGCGCCGACCATGCCGGACGAAGGATTAATTTCGTGCTGACGGCTCGCGATTGACTTGGAGAGAAAATATTTCTACAAGCGCGCACTTGGCGGCGAGAATTGGAGATAAAATCCCCGGTTGCGCCGTTTCTGAAATGAGATTGCCGGGAGGCGCCGAAATGGTCGATCGTCTGGACCGCAAGATCCTGCAGATTCTGCAGGAGGATGCCACCGTCCCCGTGGCCGAAATCGGCCGCCGCGTCGGCCTGTCGACCACACCGTGCTGGCGCCGCATCCAGAAGCTCGAGGAAGACGGCGTCATCGTCGGCCGCGTCGCGCTGCTCGACCCGAAGAAGGTGAACACCAAGGTCACCGCCTTCGTCGCCATCACCACTAACCAGCACAACGAGGAATGGCTGCGCCGCTTCGCTGAGGTGATCCAGGAGCTGCCGGAGGTCGTGGAGTTCTACCGCATGGCCGGCCAGGTGGATTACCTCCTGCGCGTCGTCGTGCCCGATATCGAGGCGTACGACGCCTTTTACAAGCGGCTGATCTCCAAGATCGACATCTCGGACGTCTCCACGACTTTCGCGATGGAGCAGATCAAGTACACGACGGCGGTGCCGCTGAGCTACGTCGTGGTGGACAAGGAAAAGGCGAAAGCGCCGGCCGCCTAGCCGCGTTTCGCGATACGAGCGAGCTGCGCCGGATCGGTGAGCTCGCGTGTCGCATCCTTGCCGATCCATCGCGCCGTCTTGTCGTCAGATGCTGCGAGCGTCTCCGCGAGTGCGAGGGCAGGACGATGGAGCGATGGCGACCGCTTGCCGATCTGCCGCAGCGCCCAGTTCACCGCCTTGCGCACGAAGTTGCGTTCGTCCGTCGCGTATTGCTCGATCAGCGCGAAGAACGGCGCGAACTCGGCGTCGGGCGCCTTCTTGGCCGCGACCGCGTACCCCGCGATGGTCGCAAACGCGGCACGGCGGACGAACTCGCGCTTGTCCTTCGCCCACTTGGCGACCTTCGTGGCGACGTAAGGCGTGCGGGCGAACACCTTCATGCAGGCCTGGTCGCACAGGTCCCACGAATTGAAGTCGGCGACCCAGGCGTCCATCTGCTGCGGCGTCACCAGCTTCGGATCCTCGATGAGCGCCGCAAGGATGCGCGCCTCGTGGAAACCGGAGGCCCACAGCTCCGCCGCCAGCGCATGGTTTCGCCGGTATTTGCGCTCCAGCGGCCGCTGCGCCGCCATCGACACTCCGAACGCCTTCGCCGTGTTGATGCCGAACCGCGCCATGCCGGCGCGGCCTTCCTCGGAGCCGAGGGCGCGCAGTTCCGCCAGCACCTGCCGCGCAGAGGGCGCTTTGTCGCTCACGCTATTCTCTCCCGCCCCGCAGTTCCGCTATACCCGCGCAGATGACGCCCGACCCCGCGTATGCCGAGTTGCACGCCGCCCAGCGTCGGGCTGTGCTCAATTTTGCCCGTGAGCCACGCAATCACAAGGGCAGGGGTATCGTCACCAGCGTCTACGACCGGCAGTTCCCCTCGACATGGGTCCTGCTCTCCGAACTCGCGCGCCTCAAGGTCGATTTGCCGATCGAGGCGTTCCACGGACCCGGCGAATTGTCCGCCGACAACGCCCGGCTGGTGACTTCGCTTGGTCTGAACCTGACGCTCCGCGTGCTCACCGATCCCGTGCGCGGCGTGGCGGTGAAACCCATCTCGATCTTCCGCAGTTCGTTTCAGGAGGTGCTGTGGGTCGATGCCGACAGCTTCCCGCTGCGCGATCCGTCGTTCCTGTTCGCCGATCCGGACTACACCGCGAAGGGATCGCTGTTCTGGCGGGACGTCAGCGGTGTCGAGCGCTCCACGCTGTGGCATGCCGGCGCTCCCGTCTGGCCCCTGTTCAACGTACCCGCCAACGACGCCGAGGAATTCGAGAGCGGCCAGCTTCTGATCAACAAGGAGAAGTGCTGGGCCGAGCTTGGACTCACGCTGCACTTCAATTCCCGTCCCGACGTCTACGGCCGCGTTGTCTTTGGCGACAAGGACATGTTCCGCCTCGCGTGGCAGAACCTTGCGCATGCCCGCAAGAAGGCGCCGCCGTTCGACGCCTACCTCGCCAAGCCCGAGTTCGTGCCTTACGGCTTCATGCCGTATGGCCCGTTTCACATGGGCCGACCCAATCCCGTGCACAAATGGGGCGGCGGCACGGTGATGGTGCAGCGTGACCGCGAAGGGGCGCCGCTGTTCGTCCATCGAAACATCGACAAGTTCACGCTCGGCGGCGACAATCCGTTCAACGCCGATGTGCCGAACGAGGCCATCTACCACGAGCACATTGCGCGCCTGCGCGAGCTGGTCGGGCGGTAGCTACTTGCGCTCCAGCCGTGCGATCAGGCTGGACGTGTCCCACCGCTTCCCGCCCAGCGCCTGCACCTCGGCGTAGAACTGATCGACCAGGGCGCCCACCGGCAGTTTGGCGCCGTTGGTGCGCGCCTCATCCAGAGCGATCGCAAGGTCCTTGCGCATCCAGTCGACGGCGAAGCCGAAGTCGAACTTGCCGGCGTCCATGGTCTTGTAGCGGTTCTCCATCTGCCAGGATTGCGCCGCACCCTTGGAGATCACGCCAACGACCTTCTCGACATCGAGGCCCGCACGCTTGGCGAAGTGGATGCCCTCCGCCAGTCCCTGCACGACGCCGGCGATGCAGAGCTGGTTGACCATCTTGGTAAGCTGGCCGCTGCCGACCGGTCCCATCAGCCCCACCATCTTGGCGTAGGCGTCGATCACCGGCTTCGCCTTCTCGAAGGTCGCGGCATCGCCGCCGACCATGACGGTGAGCTGCCCGTTTTCGGCGCCGGCCTGTCCGCCCGAAACCGGCGCGTCGAGGAACCCGACGCCCTTGTTTCCTGCCGCGTCGGCAAGTTCACGCGCCACCGTCGCCGACGCCGTGGTGTTGTCGATCAGCGTCGATCCGCGCGCCATGCCGGCGAGCGCGCCGTCCGGTCCGAGCACGACGGAGCCGAGATCGTCGTCATTGCCTACGCAGGTGAACACAAATTCCGCCCCCGAGGCCGCAGCTTTCGGGGTCGCCGCGGACTTGCCGCCGTGCCTGGCGACCCAATCGCCCGCCTTTGCGGCGGTGCGGTTGTACACCGTGAGATCGTGCCCGCCGCGCTTGGCGAGATGTCCGGCCATGGGGAAGCCCATGACACCCAGACCGATGAAAGCGACTTTCGCCATGACGACGACATCCTTCTTGTTTGCGCGGGAAGATTATACGGCAGGCGCGGACGGCGGGGATAACTTCGCTAGTGCGGCGCCTGACGCATGTGAAGATGGCGGGTGATGCGCCGCTCCAGCGCGTTGACGAAGCGGCTGAAGATTTCGACGGAGACGAGATAGAACGCCGCTGCCCAGAAGTAGAACGACAGATCGTACGTCTTGGAGAAAACAAATCGCGTTTGGCCCATCAGGTCGAGCACGGTGATGATCGATGCGATGGACGACGCCTTGGTGATGAGGATGACCTCGTTGCCGTAAGGCCGGAGCGCGCTGATGAAGGCCTGCGGGAGCACGACCTTGCGCAGCTCGTTGAAGGCGTGGAGGCCGAGCGCCCGCGCAGCTTCGCGCTGGCCCATCGGCACCGTGCGGATGGCGCCCGCCAGGATCTCCGCCTGGTACGCGGCCGTGTTCAGCGCAAACGACAGGACGGCGCAATTGAAGGCGTCGCGGAAGAACAGCCACAACCCGACCGCCTTCAGCTGCGGCGCGAATTGTCCGGCGCCGTAATAGATCAGGAAGATTTGCGCGATGAGCGGCGTGCCGCGGAAGAAGTAGGTGTAGCCAAAGGTGAGCCCCGCGATCAGCCTGTGCTTCGACAGGCGGCCAGCGGCAATCGGCAGTGACAGGATCGCCCCGAAGAACAGCGATACCACGACCAGCTTCAGCGTCACGCCGAAGCCCGTCAGGATGCGGCCGCCGTAAGTCGTGAGCCGCTCGCTGTCGATGCTGTCGTAGAACGCGTAGAGGATTCCGGCGAGCACCAGCACCCAGACGCCGATCATGATCGCGCCCGTGGGTGTCACGTTGGCGAAGCGGCGGTGTCGCGGCGGCGTGGCGGTGAGGACCATGGTCATCGGTGCGCTCCCCGCGCCGCCCACGCATCGGCGCGATGGATGCCGACCGACGAGATCAGCGAGAAGGCGAGATAGATCATGCAGGCGACGAAGTAGAAGAAGAACGGCTGCTTGGTCGAGCTGACCGCGATCTGCGTCTCCCGCAACAGGTCGTTCAGCGTGATCGCGGAAACCAGCGCCGTGTCCTTCATCAGGCCGAGCCACAGGTTGGAGAGGCCGGGCAGGGCGAGGCGGATCAGTTGCGGCAGGATGATGAGGCGCAGCGTCTGCCAGCGGTGCAGGCCCATCGCATGGGCCGCCTCATACTGGCCGTGGGGAATGGCGCGGAGCGCGGAGAGGAAAACTTCGCTGACGTAGCTTGCCAGCACCACGCCAAGCGCGATCATGCCGGCGACGAACGGGCTGAAATTCAGGCCAACCCCGAAGGTCGCGTTCGTGAAGGCGGAGAACAGCGACTGCGCGCCGTAGTAGACGACGAACAGGGTCAACAGGTCCGGCATGCTGCGGAACAGCGTCGTGTAGATCTGCGCCGAAAGGCGGATCAGCGGATCGCGCGATTGCTTGGCGAGGGCGATGAAGAAGCCTGCGACGAGACCGCCCGGCAATGTGGCGATCGACAGGGCGATGGTGACGAAGGCGCCCATGGCCAGCTCGTCGCCCCAGCCGTTCGGGCCCCAAGCGAGAAGAGCGATGAGATTTGGCAAGTCGTGTCGCCCGCCGTGGAAACGAGAGCGGCGCGATCCTATGGCGTTGGATCGCGCCGCTCGAACCTTACGATGAAAGCTTCAGTCCGTCAGCCGCCATAGGCGTCGAACTTGAAGTACTTGTCGTTGATTTCCTTGTACTTGCCGCTGGCGCGTACTGCCGCCAGGCCCTTGTTCAGGAGTTCCTTGAGGTCGGTGTCTTCCTTGCGCACGCCGATGCCGGCGCCGGCGCCATGGATGGCCGGGTCGGGCTTGATGGTGCCGAGCAGCTTGCAGCAGGCATCGCCATCCGGCGTCGCCAGCCAGTCCGACAGGACGATGATGTCGTCCATCGCCGCATCGATACGCCCGGCGGCGAGGTCGAGCTTATAGTCGTCGGCGGTCTTGTAGTACTTGACCTCCGCGCCGGTGTAGACCTTCTCGGCGTAGGTCGCGTGCGTGGTCGAAGACTGCACGCCGATCGCCTTTCCGGCGAAATTGGCGGGATCGACGCCCGTGATGGTGCTGTCCTTCGGCACCGCGATCGCCGGCGGCGTGTTGTAGACCTTGTCGGTGAAGTCGATCGTCTTCATCCGCTCCTCGGTGATCGACATGGACGAAAGGATCGCGTCGATCTTGTTCGAGGTGAGCGCGGGAATGATGCCGTCCCAATCCTGGTTCTGGAACGTGCAGGTCAGCTTCAGCTCGTCGCAGACCGCCTTGGCGACATCGATGTCGAACCCGACGATGTTGCCGGCGGCATCCTGCGACTCGAACGGCGGGTAGGTGGCGTCAGAACCGAAGCGGATGGTCTCCTTGGTCCAGTCCTTGGCGGCGGCGAGGCTGGTCGCGGCCAGCAGCGCGGCGGCTGCGATCACGAAGCGGTGCAAACGCATGGGGTGACTCTTCTCTCTTTTCTTTCAACGACAGGCGGCACCCGCGGGGGTTTCCGCGGGTTTCGGCCGATATTTCAATCGGATGCCGGCATATCCGCCATATTTCCACCAAGCGGGGATCAGGGCAATGGCAGCATTTGCACCGTGCCGTGATCGAGACGCGGCTTCGCCTTCCCGCGATGCGTCTCGCATCCGGGGCTTGGGCATCCGCCCTCGGGACGATCCCGAGGGGTGGCGGGCGCCTGGCGGGTGCCAAGCGGGCAGTCCGCATCTGTGGGCACCTTCCGGGCGCCCGCCGCGGCCGTTATCGAGACATGACCGGCGCTTCGGTCCTCTTCGCGGCTAGCTCCTCGACGGGAGCGCCTTCTCCGGCTTCGCCGGCTAGGCCTTAACGCGACGTACCTACAGCCCGACGTGGGCAGGCGGTCGTAGTGCCGCCGGTC
>DASZSW010000027.1:0-21138 GCA_035548515.1 Bauldia sp.
CATCGTTTACGGCGTGGACTACCAGGGTATCTAATCCTGTTTGCTCCCCACGCTTTCGCACCTCAGCGTCAGTACCGGGCCAGTGAGCCGCCTTCGCCACTGGTGTTCTTGCGAATATCTACGAATTTCACCTCTACACTCGCAGTTCCACTCACCTCTCCCGGACTCAAGATTGCCAGTATCGAAGGCAGTTCCGAGGTTGAGCCTCGGGATTTCACCCCCGACTTAACAATCCGCCTGCATGCGCTTTACGCCCAGTGATTCCGAACAACGCTAGCCCCCTTCGTATTACCGCGGCTGCTGGCACGAAGTTAGCCGGGGCTTCTTCTGCGGGTACCGTCATTATCGTCCCCGCCGAAAGAGCTTTACAACCCTAGGGCCTTCATCACTCACGCGGCATGGCTGGATCAGGCTTGCGCCCATTGTCCAATATTCCCCACTGCTGCCTCCCGTAGGAGTCTGGGCCGTGTCTCAGTCCCAGTGTGGCTGATCATCCTCTCAGACCAGCTACTGATCGTCGCCTTGGTAGGCCATTACCCCACCAACTAGCTAATCAGACGCGGGCCGATCCTTCGGCGATAAATCTTTCCCCGTAAGGGCGTATCCGGTATTAGCTCAAGTTTCCCTGAGTTATTCCGAACCGAAGGGCACGTTCCCACGTGTTACTCACCCGTCTGCCGCTCCCCTTGCGGGGCGCTCGACTTGCATGTGTTAAGCCTGCCGCCAGCGTTCGTTCTGAGCCAGGATCAAACTCTCAGGTTTAACTGAGATTTGTTCCGGCTGATCACTACGTTGACTTGTCAGTTTTTGACGAGTTCCCAAGCGATATCCATCCGCTCCAATCTTGCGACCGAAGCAAATGTGTATGCTTGAAACGTAGTACCGCCGAAGTCTCGTTCGACATCCGCTCCCGAAGGAACGAATGTCCGCAAGGACTCCGCCGCCTACGTTTCTCTTTCTTCCTATTCACTTGTCAAAGAGCCGACGAACTACCCGGCGAACCGGAAGACCGTCGTTTGGTCCCTACCCTTGTGGGGTCTGGAGCCACGCGAGCCACGATATTCGCCGAAGCGAATTCGTTTTACGGCTTGCATCGAGAGAACCGAGGGTAAACCTCAGAGCCGCCTTCAAGGCGGCGCCGCCCTCGTGTGGGCGCTATATAGTCGTTGCCGTTTACGAGTGTCAACAGCGTGACAACAAAAAATCGCGCGTTTCTCCTGCATTCCTGACCGGCACGAAACGGGCGGCAGCAACAGACCCGTTAGCCATACTGGCGCCTCAAATCCTCCGGCAATTTTGCCAAGCCGACCAGCCTGCGTTGACATTGATTCTGTGCGTGGGCAAGGTCGCGGCCCCTTATCGAACCAAGCCTTTGGCCGGTTTTGGGGGATGATCCGTTGGGGGGATTGGGACGATCGTGAGGGGACCCGCGCGCCTCGGACTGATTGCCTACGGAGCCGGCGCCGGCACCATCGACCTTGGGAACGAGCCCCCGATGGTTGTGGGCGAAGAGGAAGAGGCCGAAAAGATCCCCATTCCGCGCGCCGTCTCTTGGCGCTGGATGACCGGCACCGTCCTTACCGGCGTTACATCGATCCTGTTGATGGGCGCCGCGCTGATGGTCGCCATCGCCAATCCCAACCAGTTCGCGTCCCTCCCCGACTCCTTCCTGGCCCTGCTGCCCGACAACGGCGGGCTGGTTTACGGCCGCAAGGGCGACCGCGTGCACGCGGTCGAGGAGAAAGTCGCCAACCGCCAGGTCATCCAGGTCTCCACCGTCACCCGGCAGGGCGAGCGCGATTTCATCAAGCTGAAACCGTTCGCGAAGATCCACGCTACGCTGACCCTGGCCAGCAACACCTTCGCCTCGAAGGTGCCCGCATACGATCCGCTGAAAATTTTCGCCGACACTTCGGCGCCCGACGCACCCTCGCCGGTGCAGATTGCGACAGCCGCACAGGAAGACGCGGCCAAAGCTGACAGTGCGGCGGCCACAGCGGCCGGCGAAGTCTCGATCAAGGTCGCCGACTTCCCGATTGCCAACCCCGACCTCGAGCCGAGCGTCATGCTGGACACCCCCGAGGTCGAGCAGATCGTGCGCGCCTCCGCGCACATCGGCACGGACGAGTCGGGCGACGATTTCGCGGGGCTCGACGACGCCGGCGACGCCGCATCGGGCGGCGCGCTGGATGTCACGGCGCTGGGCGTGAAGATCGAAACGGAGAACGTTTCCAACATCGCCAAGAGCGAAGCCGGCGTCGCGCTCGACGACGGCTACCAGGAGAAGATCTTCTCCGTCACCAAAGCGGAGAATCTGCGCGCCCTCTTCCAGGACAACGCCATCACCGGCGACGACGCCGACGAGATTATCGCCGCCCTATCGCAGCTCGTCGACGTAAGCCGCCTGCGCCCCGGGCAGAAGATCCGCGTGGCGTTCGCGACCGATCCGGCCACGGCCGGCCTCGATACGCCCGACAGCGACGCCGATACGGGCGACGACGACGCCGGCAAGGCCGCGCAGAGCGTGCTCCGCCCGATCCGCGTTTCGATCTACGAAAACGGCGCCCACCAGGCGACCGTGGCGCGCGCCGACAACAACGCGTTCGTGCGCGCCGACGAGCCGAGCTCCACGCCTGCCCTGCTGGCGCAGGATGAGCCGGAGCAGGCCGTGCCGGAAGGCGGACCGCCAAAGCTTTACGACGCCGTCTACGAGACCGCGCTGGAGCAGCAGGTGCCCGCGCCGATGATCGACGATCTCATCCGCGCGTTCGCTTACGACGTCGACTTCACGCAACGCACCACGCCCGGGGATTCGCTCGAGGTGTTCCACTCGATGCCCGACCCGACCGATACGGAAGCGGGTGACGGCGAAATCCTCTATGCCTCGCTCACCATCGGCGGCGTCGAAAAGCGCCTCTACCGCTACCGCACGCCGGACGACAACGTCGTCGACTACTACGACGAGGAAGGCCGCAGCGCGAAGAAGTTCCTGGTGCGCAAGCCGCTCACTGTAGTGGCCCGCATCTCCTCGCAGTTCGGCTGGCGCGTGCATCCGATCCTGGGTTACCGCCGCCTGCACCCGGGCGTCGACTACGCCGCGCCGCGCGGCACGCCGATCCTTGCCGCCGGCAATGGCGTCATCGAGCGCGCCGGCCCGTCATCCGGCTACGGCAACTTCACGCTGATCAAGCACACCAACGGCTATGAGACGGCCTATGGCCACCAGACCGCGTTCGCCAAGGGCATCGCTCCCGGCGTCAGCGTCCGCCAGGGCCAGATCATCGGCTACGTCGGCTCGACCGGCCTTTCCACCGGCCCGCACTTGCACTTCGAGATCCGCGTCAACGGCCAGCCGGTCGATCCGCTTCGCATTCGCCTGCCGCGCGGCCGCGTACTGGAAGGCGACTACCTGGCGAGCTTCGACAAGGAGCGCGATCGCATCGACGCGCTGCTCGGCAACGCGCCCGGCGCGCCCGCTCCATCGCAGAAGGTAGCGAGCGCCGCGCTGACAGAATGATACGGGGAGGAACCATGCTGGGACGTTTAATCCTCGTCGTCATCGCCGCCGCGCTGTTGACCGGCGTGCGCCAGCCACCACCGCAGACGCTCTATCAATCGATGTACGTGGTCTCCGGGAAGGCCCCCGAGCGCCGCCCCGTCGGCTTCCAGGAGGCGCTCCGCCGCCTGATGGTGAAGGTGTCCGGCGACCGCCGGCTGGCGACCGATCCTGTCGTCGAGGCGATGATCGCCCGCGCCGCCGACTACGTCGTCGACTTCAGCTATCTCGACCTGAAGGAAGGCATAAAGCTCAGCGACGAGCAGGGCTCATATGACCGCCCGCACTACCTGACCGTCACGTTCGACAAGGCCAAGATTGACGCCGCGCTTGCCGAGCTCCATCGCAAGGTGTGGGCAGACCGACCCAATCTCGTCGTTTATCTCGCAGTGGACAAACAGCCGAAGCCGGCGTTCGTCCCTGACGCGACGAACCCGCGCGACGACGCGATGCGCATATCGCTCGGCAACGCATCGCTGCTCTATAGCGTCCCGGCCACCTTTCCGTCGCCGGACGCCGCGGCGAAGTTCAATCCCGCGGATGCATCAACGGCCGCAGCCGGGACGGGCGAACTCCCGCTCACGGGCACGCTCAACTGGAGCGACGCCGATCTCGGCTGGGTGGCCGACTGGACCGTCGTGCACGACGGCAAGCCGGTCCACTGGCAGATCCGCGGCATCAGCTTCGACGACGCCTTCCGCGAAGGTCTGAGCGGTGCCGCGCTGGTGTTGTCGGGCAACGGGACGCCTTAAGCGACCTGCGTCGCCGGCCCCCTCAGTCGGCTTCGCCGACAGCTCCCCCGTAAACGGGGGAGCACCGGCGCCATCGACGCAGCGGCGATCCTCCCCCGTGAAACGGGGCAGGGGGACCATGCGAAGCATGGTGGAGGGGCGCTCAGTCAAAAGAAAAAGGCCCGGCACATCGGCCGGGCCCATGAGTCCGAGCGTCAGCGATTTACGCCGCCTTGCCGCCCTTCTTGCCGCCTTCCACGCGGGGCAGGAACAGGAGCTTGTCCGTCCCGCCGGTGATCCGCACACGCGAACCATCCGGGATGTCGCCGGCGAGGATCTTGTCCGCGAGCGGGTCCTGCACCTCGCGCTGGATCACCCGCTTCAGCGGCCGCGCACCGTAGGTCGGGTCGTAGCCCTTGTCGGCGAGCCACGCGCGCGCGCTCTCGTCGAGATCGAGCGTGACCTTGCGATCCTCGAGCAGCTTCGCCAGCCGCTTGAGCTGGATGTCGACGATCTCGCCCATGTCGCGCCGCTTGAGCCGGTGGAACAGGATGATGTCGTCGAGCCGGTTCAGGAACTCCGGCCGGAAATGCGCACGCACGGCGTCCATCACCGGAGCGCGCACCGAGTCGACGTCCTCGTTCTCGCCGAGGTTGGCGAGGAACTCAGCACCAAGGTTCGACGTCATCACGATGATCGTGTTCTTGAAGTCGACCGTGCGGCCCTGACCGTCGGTCAGCCGACCGTCGTCCAGAACCTGCAGCAGCACGTTGAACACGTCGCTGTGCGCCTTCTCGATCTCGTCGAACAGGATCACCTGGTAAGGCCGCTGGCGCACGGCTTCGGTAAGCGCACCGCCCTCCTCGTAGCCGACGTAGCCCGGCGGCGCGCCGATGAGGCGGGCGACCGAATGCTTCTCCATGTACTCCGACATGTCGATGCGGATGAGCGCCGTCTCGTCGTCGAACAGGAACGACGCCAGCGCCTTGGTCAGTTCCGTCTTGCCGACGCCGGTTGGACCCAGGAACATGAACGAGCCGATCGGCCGGTTCGGGTCCTGCAAGCCCGCGCGCGCACGACGAACCGCCGTCGAGACGGCATGCACGGCTTCCGCCTGGCCGACCACCCGCTTGGCGAGTTCGTCCTCCATGCGGAGCAGCTTCTCGCGCTCGCCTTCAAGCATCTTGTCGACCGGGATGCCGGTCCAGCGCGACACGACCTGCGCAATGTGATCGGGCGTCACCGCCTCCTCGACCATGTCGCCGGCCGCCCGCTCCTGGTCCTCGGCAGCCTTCAGCTGCCGCTCCAGATCGGGAATGCGGCCATAGGCCAGTTCACCCGCCTTGGCGAGATCGCCAGTCCGCTGCGCGCGGTCGAGATCGGCACGCGCACCGTCCAGCGCCTCCTTGATCTTGTTGGCCGAGGCGAGCTTCTCCTTCTCCGCCATCCATTTCTGGGTCAGCGAATTGGACTGCTCCTCGAGGTCGGCGAGTTCCTTTTCAAGCCGGCCGAGGCGGTCCTTCGACGCCTGGTCGGTCTCCTTGCGCAGAGCCTCGCGCTCGATCTTGAGCTGCATGACGCGGCGATCCAGCTCGTCCAGCGCCTCCGGCTTGGAGTCGACCTGCATCCGGAGTCGCGACGCAGCCTCGTCCATCAGGTCGATGGCCTTGTCGGGCAGGAAGCGGTCCGCGATGTAGCGGTTGGACAGCGTCGCCGCCGACACGATGGCGGAGTCGGTGATCCGCACGCCGTGGTGCAGCTCGTACTTCTCCTTGAGGCCGCGCAGGATCGAGATGGTGTCCTCGACCGTCGGCTCGTTGACGAAGATCGGCTGGAAGCGGCGCGCCAGCGCGGCGTCCTTCTCGACATACTTGCGGTACTCGTCGAGCGTGGTGGCGCCGACGCAGTGCAGATCGCCGCGTGCCAGCGCCGGCTTCAGCAGGTTGGACGCGTCCATTGCGCCATCCGACTTGCCTGCACCGACCAGCGTGTGCATCTCGTCGATGAACAGGATCACGCCACCTTCGGCCGCGCTGATCTCGTTCAGCACACCCTTCAACCGCTCCTCAAACTCACCGCGATACTTGGCGCCTGCGATGAGGGCGCCGAGATCGAGCGCCAAGAGGCGCTTGCCCTTGAGGCTCTCCGGCACGTCGCCGTTGACGATGCGGAGCGCCAGGCCTTCCGCGATTGCGGTCTTGCCGACGCCCGGTTCGCCGATCAGCACAGGGTTGTTCTTGGTACGGCGCGCCAGCACCTGGATGGTGCGGCGTATTTCCTCGTCGCGTCCGATGACGGGGTCGAGCTTGCCGTCCTTGGCGAACTGCGTCAGGTCGCGCGTGTATTTCTTCAGCGCATCGTACTGGTTCTCCGCCGAGGCGGAGTCGGCCGTGCGGCCCTTACGGATTTCCTCGATCGCCGCGTTCAGCTTCTGCGGCGTCACGCCGGCGTCGGCGAGAATCTTCGCGGTGCCCGCTTCCTTTTCCATCGCCAGCGCGAGCAGCAGCCGTTCGACCGTGACGAACGAGTCACCGGCCTTCTTGGCGATCTTCTCGGCGGTATCGAAAACCTTCGCGAGCGGCGGGGCCATGTAAAGCTGGCCGTTGCCGCCCGAAACCTTGGGGATGGCGGCAAGCGCGCGCTCGGTGGCCGCCAGTGCGTCCCGCGCCCTGCCCCCGGCGCGCTCGATCAGCCCCGCCGCGAGACCCTCTGGGTCGTCGAGCAGAACCTTGAGAATATGTTCGGGCGTGAATTGCTGTTGGCCGGCGCTGAGCGCCCCGGTCTGTGCGGACTGCACGAATCCACGCGCCCGCTCCGTGTATTGGTCGAAGTTCATCTGTCGTCCTTTCCCGGCTCAAAGCCGCCGGCCGAATGGCCCGGCAACCCTTTCCGTGCGCCGCCGGTTCCCGGCGGTTTCGGCCCCCATACGGGCGGTCCGTCTCAACAAAAATAGGAACTGCACCCTGCCAGCAAAAGGGGCCGCCAGCCTTGTCCTTCGTCAATATTTAACGGCCGCAACCCTAGGATTCCGGCCATGGCGAGCACCACCCTTCCGGCAGAAGCACGACCCGGTATCGTCGCTCCGGCCCTGCCGTTTCTGGTAGCCGCGGCGCTCTACGTCGTCCTTCTCGCGGCGGGCGACGGCCTGCTCCACGACGCCGATACCTACTGGCACATCGCCTCGGGCCGCTGGATCCTGGCGAACGGCTTCCCGCACGCCGACCCCTTCTCCTTCACGTTCTTCGCCAAGCCGTGGATCGCGAAGGAGTGGCTGTCGCAGATCGTCTTCGCCGAGGCATACGCCGTGGCGGGTTGGACCGCGGTAGTGGTCGTCTCCGCTGCGGCAATGGCCTTCGCTTTCGGCGTGCTGACGCGCGCTCTCCGCGAGTATCTGGCGCCGCTGCCAGCGCTGGCGCTAGTCGCCGTCGCCTTCATGCTCGCCGCGCCCCATGCAACCGCACGTCCGCACCTCCTGGCGCTGCCGGTCATGGTCGCCTGGGCGGCAGCGCTCTTGCGCGCCGCCGATCGGCATCGTGCGCCGTCGTATAGCGTCGCGTTGCTGATGGTGCTGTGGGCGAACCTCCATGCGGGTTTCACCTTTGGCATCCTTCTCGTCGCGGCGTTCGGCCTCGACGCTGTGGCCTCCGCCGAAAGGCCGGAGCGCTATCGGCTCGCGCTCGCCTGGCTGCGCTTCGGCCTCCTGACGCTGATCGCCGGCTGCTTCACGCCCTACGGCCCGCAATCGATGCTGGTGACCCTGAAGGTGCTGGGACTCGGGCCCGCCCTGTCGATCATTGGCGAATGGAAGCCGGCGAACTTCGCTGCCTTTGGGCCGCTCGAACTGGCGCTCCTTGGTGGCCTCGGCCTCGCCCTGTGGCGCGGCTTCACGCTGCCGCCGGTCCGGGTATTGATCCTGCTCGGTGTCCTGCACATGGCGTTGTCGGCCGACCGCAATGCGGAAATCCTCGGCCTCGTCGCGCCCCTCGTGATCGCAGTACCATTGGCCCGCCAGTTCGCCACGCTCCGCGCGGATAGCGCGCCTGCCGCCTCCGCCATCGGCGCCGCATTCGCCGCGCTGGTCGTGCCGGCCACGGCCGCGTTCGCCACGTTCGCCTCCTATCAGCCGCCGGCAACGAACACCCCGGTAGCGGCAGTCGCCGCGGTGAAGGCGGCAGACGGCGATCCCGTCCTCAACGATTACGACTTCGGCGGCTACCTGATCTTTTCCGGCGTGCCGACCTTCATCGATGGCCGCACCGAGCTCTACGGAGGCGATTTTACTGCGCAGTACTACCGCGCCGTGACGCTCGCCGATCTCGATGGCTTCGTGAAAATGCTCGACGCCAACCGCATCAAGACGACCCTGCTGACTGCTGGCACGCCGGCCAATGCGCTGCTCGACCGGCTGCCGGGCTGGCAGCGCCTCTATGCTGACGACGTGGCGGTCGTGCACATCCGCACGCCGTTGAGGCCGACGCTCCCTTGACGCAGCGCGCATGCTCGGCTCCCCTGCCGGGATGCCGCATGTCGCCGCCATCTACCGCTACCCGGTGAAAGGACTGTCGCCGGAGCCGCTCGAGACGGCGTTCCTGAGCGCGGGCGAGACAATCCCGTACGACCGCGCATTCGCCATCGAGAATGGGCCTTCGCCGTTCGATCCGGCGGAGCCCAGGACGCTGCCCAAGATCATGTTTCTGATGTTGATGCGCAACGAGAGCCTGGCTGCACTCCAGACGCATTTCGACGACGCGACATCCACCCTGACGATCCGCCAGAACGGCGCGGTCGTCGCCGAAGGCAACCTCGCGACGCCAGAAGGCCGCCGAGCGATCGAGACGTTCTTCGATGCCTATTCGGCAAAGGACCTGCGCGGCCCGGCGAAGGTGCTGCCAGCCCCGCCCGGCTTCTCCTTCTCCGATGTCGCGAAGAAGGTCGTGTCGCTGATCAACCTGGAAACGGTGCGTGCCGTCGGCCGCGAGATCGGCGCGGATGTCCACCCGCTCCGCTTCCGCGGCAACCTGCACGTCGAGGGCATGGCTGCGTGGGACGAATTCGCGCTCGTCGGGCGCACGGTGACGATCGGCGGCGTCACCTTCGAGGGCGTCAAGCGCATCGAGCGCTGCGCCGCCACTAACGTCGATCCGCTGAGCGCACGACGCGACCTGACGATACCCGTCAGCCTGATGCGGGCCTATGGCCACGCCGATTGCGGCGTCTATCTGAGGGTCGTCTCCGGCGGGCCGATCGCCATCGGCGACCAACTCGCCGGCTGACTATTCCTCGCCCTGCGGCGCGTCGAAATTGGCCGCCGGCTGGTCGACCTGCTGTGGCGCGTTGTTGCCGCCACCGTTGTTGCGATCGCTGCCGTACTGGTCGCGATACGGACGGCGACGCCGGCCGCGGAAATTGCCGTCGCGGTGGCCACCGCCCTGATTGTTATTGTTGTAGTGGCGCTGCTGGTTGCCGCCGCCGTTGTTGTCGCCGCGCGGCTCGTCCGGCTGGCCCTCGTAGGGCGGCTGCTCGGCATTACCGTTGAACTGCGGCTGCTGCTCGCCGTTATTGTTCTGGTTGGCTTGCTGCGGCTGGCCCTGATGGTTCTGGCCACCGCCCTGATAAGGCTGGCGATTGCCGCCCTGCTGGTAGGGGTTGCCGTTGTTGCTACCGTTGAAACCGGCGTTGTCACCGTCTTCGTCGTCGCCGTCATCGGCGTCGTTGCGATAGAACTGCTGCGGCTGCGGCATCTGCGCCTGGGCGGCGGCAACGATGCGGTAGTAGTGCTCGGCGTGCTGGAGATAATTCTCGCCGGCGACCCGGTCGCCACTCGACTGCGCATCGCGCGCGAGCTGGACGTATTTCTCCGCAACGTGAAGCGCGGTGCCGCGGATCTTCACGTCGCCCCCGTTGCTCTCATACGAGCGCGACAACGGGTTGGGTCCCTTACGGTTACGATTTCTGTTGCGCATGTTTCTGCTGTTCGGTTGTCCTGGCCTCATTGGCAGGCTCTCTTCGCTACGGCCGGAAACACTCCGGCATACAGCCCGTCGCCGTCCGCCTCATTGCGGCAGCGCCGGGTAAAGGCGCGGTCTCCGGCACAGCCGGTCCGCATCTGGCCTCTGTCAACTTTGACTCACGCGGTCCAGGTTTCCCCCAGCGGGAGTCCCGCCATGCCGATCCGCTCGGACTTACATACGGTCCGAACGGTTGGGACTTGTGAGGTTGCGCGTCGTTCGATTGGGCTTGTCTTCCCAGCGCCCGATGCCGCGACCTGTCATCCAAATCACTGGACGATCTCGTCTTTACGGCGCGAGGAACCTAGCCGGTTCGCCGCTGATTTCCAAGAGCATTTTTCGGCAACGCTGCCTTAACCAACAGTCGTTTCGCGACCGAGAATTGCGACCCTTTCGATGCCGGCCAAGTCGCGCCGGAAGGTGGTGCTGAACCCGTTTTCAGCGGCCAGCGCCGCTACCGCGTCGCCCTGGCCGAAACCGATCTCCAGAAACGCGACGCCATCTTCTGCAAGCACGCGATCGAGATCGGAAAGGATGGCGCGATAGGCATCCAGGCCATCATCACCGCCGTCTAATGCGATATGGGGATCGTAGTCGCGCACGTCAACCGGCAGCGACGCGATTTCGCCGTGTGCGATGTAAGGCGGATTGCACACGACGATGGCGAATTCAGTCGTGATCCCGCGCGCCCAGTCCCCGACGCCGAACGCCGCGCGCGTGGCGAGGCCCAGCCGCGCCGCGTTCTCGGCCGCCGTCGCGAGCGCATCTGCCGACACATCGACACCGACGCCGGCGCCGTTCGGGAGCTGCGACAGGAGCGCCAGCAGGATCGCGCCCGTGCCGGTCCCGAGGTCGAGAATGGCCACCGGGGCGTCGCGGTCGATGACCTCCAGCACGGCGTCCACCAGCGTCTCGGTATCGGGTCTGGGCACGAGCGTCGCCGGCGACAGGCCGAAGGTCAGGCCGTAGAATTCCTTCTCGCCAACGATGCGCGCCACCGGCTCGCCGCGTTTCCGCCGGTCGGCTAGATTCATCGCCCGCAACGCGACCCCGGCGCCCGCAGCCTCACCGTCGCGAAACAACACAGCATCCGGTTGGATGCCCATGGCGTGCGCCACGAGCAGCCGTGCGTCGAGCGCCGCGCTGTCGCTGGAAGGCGCCAGCGCCGCCGCGATCTCACGCCTGAGCTCCGCGACGGTCTTGCTCACGCGTTCTCTTGCTGGGCGAGCAGGGTGGCCTGGTGATCCGTGGTCAACGCATTGACCAGTTCGTCGAGGGCCTCACCGGAAAGCACCTTGTCGAGCTGGTAGAGCGTCAGGTTGATACGGTGATCGGTCACGCGGCCCTGCGGGAAATTGTACGTGCGGATACGCTCCGAACGGTCGCCCGATCCCACCTGCTCGCGCCGGCTGGAGCTTCGTTCCTTGTCCAGCTTCTCGCGCTCGATCTCGTAGAGACGCGAGCGCATCACCTCCAGCGCCTGCGCGCGGTTCTGGTGCTGCGAGCGCGACGACACCGTGACCGAGATGCCCGTCGGGATGTGCGTCATACGCACCGCGGAGTCAGTGGTGTTGGCGTGCTGCCCGCCCTTGGACGAGGCGCGCAGCGTTTCGACCGACAGGTCAGCCGGGTTGAGATCGATGTCGACTTCCTCGGCTTCCGGCAGCACCGCCACCGTCGCCGCCGACGTATGGATGCGCCCTTGCGCCTCGGTCGCCGGCACCCGCTGCACGCGGTGCACGCCCGACTCGAACTTGAGCTTGGCGAACACGCCGCGGCCGTCCACCTTGGCGACGATTTCCTTATAGCCGCCGGCTTCGCCCTCGCTCTCCGAAAGCAGCTCCACCTTCCAGCCGTGGTTGGCGGCATAGCGCGAGTACATACGGAACAGGTCACCCGCGAACAGCGCCGCCTCGTTGCCGCCAGTACCGGCACGGATTTCCAGGATCGCGCTTTTCTCGTCGGCTGCGTCCTTGGGGATGAGCAGCAGGCGGATCTTCTCGTTGAGGTCGGCAATCCTGGCGTCGAGCGCCTTCGCTTCCTCGACGGCGATCGCGCCCATCTCGGGATCAGCCATCAACAGATCGAGGTCGGCGCGTTCCTTCTCCGCCTGCAGCAGCTCGCCGTTGGCGACGCTCACCGGCTCGATCTCGGCCCGCTCGCGCGACAGCTTGATGCGCGCCTCTCGGTCGAGCGGTTGCATCAGGCGGTTGTCGATTTCCGCCAGCCGCGCGACGAGGCCGTTGATCTTTTCCCTGGGCAGCATGGCAGCGTTAATACGGGATGCCTTCGCTGTCGGCAAAGGCGGTGAGCGCCGGCCTGAGGCCGGTGGCACCATCGCCGCCGTCGAGCAGGCCATCGAGCGTGCGCGCGAGCTTGCCGGCGTCAAGCGCCATGGCCATCGCCTTCACCGGGCCGATCGCAGCGGGCGACATTGACAGCGAACGGTAGCCGAGCCCTATCAGCGTCATGGCGGCCAGCGGATTGCCCGCCAGCTCGCCGCACAGCGTCACGGGCATCGCCTTACCGACCGCCCGCACGATGGAGCGCAGCGCCCTCAGCGCCGGCTTGGATAATGGGTCGAACCGGCCTGAGACAAGCGTGTTGCCGCGATCGCTCGCAGTCATGAACTGGAGCAGGTCGTTGGAGCCCACGGAAATGAAATCCGCGACGCCGACCAGCCCATCGAGCTGCCACAACATCGCCGGCACCTCGACCATCGCGCCAAGCAGCAGCTTCGACGGCACCGCGCGCTCGTGACGCTGCATGTGCGCCAACTCGCGCTCGATCAGCGCGCGTGTCTTACGCACCTCGTCAAGCTCGGTGACCATCGGCAGCATGACGCGGAGTTCGCGCCCAGGGGCAGCACGCATCAGCGCGCGAAGCTGGGTTCCGAGCAAGCCCGGACGGTCGAGCCCAAGGCGGATCGCCCGCCAGCCCATCGCCGGGTTCTCTTCCTCGGCCGTGCGCATGTATGGCAGCACCTTGTCGCCGCCGATATCGAGCGTGCGGAAGGTGATCGGCTTGTCGCCCGCCGCCGCGATCACCGAGGCGTAGAACGCGCGCTGTTCCTCCATCTTGGGGAGCGTCGATGCGATCATGAACTGGAGCTCGGTGCGGAACAGCCCGATGCCCTCGGCGCCGGATTCCTCCAGGTGCGGCAGGTCGACCAGCAGCCCCGCGTTCATCAGCAGCGAGACACGCGCACCGTCCTTGGTCACCGCCGGCTTGTCGCGCAGCAGTCGGTACTGTTCCTGCCGCTTGGCGCGGAATCGCACCTTCTCCGCATACGCGGACTCGACGTCCGGCCGCGGCCGGACGTGCACCTCGCCGGCGACGCCATCGACAATGATCGCGTCGCCGTTTTCGACCAGCGACACGATGTTCTCCGCCCGCCCGACGCAGGCGACGCCGAGCGCGCGGGCTACGATCGCGACGTGGCTGGTCGGCCCGCCCTCCTCCAGCACCAGGCCGCGGATACGCTCGCGCCCATAATCGAGCAGCTCCGCCGCGCCCATGGTGCGCGCCACGATGATGGCGTCCTTGGGGAGCGAAGCGTCCCCCGGCCCGTGCTCCTTGCCCATCAGCACGCGCAGCAGCCGGTTGGTGAGGTCGTCGAAATCATGCAGCCGGTCGCGCAGGAATGGATCCGACTGGCGCTGCAGCCGCGCGCGCATGTCGCTCTGCACCTTCTCCACCGCCGCTTCGGCCGACAGGCCGTTGCGGATCGCCTCGTGCATCCGCTTCACCCAGCCGCGGTCGTAGGCGAACATCCGGTACGCCTCGAGCACGTCGCGGTGCTCGCCGGTCTCCGCGATGTCGTCGCGCGACAGCATGTCGTCGACGAACAGGCGGAGCGACGAGATCGCCTCGTCCAGCCGTCCGGATTCGTGCTCGACGTCCTCGCCGATCAGCGCCGTCACCACAACGCGCGGCTCGTGCAGCACCACGTGGCCGAGGCCGACGCCCTCACCCAAGCCGACGCCGGTCAGCGACACCGGCCGCTTCAAGTCGATCGAAGTGCCCGGCCGCGACAGCGAGGCGAGTTCGCCGACCGCGATCATCTCGGCCAGCACCATCGCCGTCGTTTGCAGCGCCTCCACCTCCTCCTCGTGGTAGGTGCGCCGCGCCCGGTTCTGGACGACCAGAACGCCGAGCGTGCGCCCTGCCCTCAGAATCGGGACGCCGAGGAAGGAGTTGTAAATCTCTTCGCCGGTCTCCGGCAGATATTGGAACGCCGGGTGCTTCTGCGCGTCCGACAGATTGAGCGGCAACGCCTCCTCGGCGATCGTGCCGACGAGACCCTCGCCAACGCGCAGCGAGGCCTTATGCACCGCCTCGCGCTTCAAGCCCTCGGTGGCGTAGAGCTCAAGCACGCCGTCGGAGCGCAGCACATAGGCCGAGCACACCTCGGCAACCATGTTGGCCGCGATCAGCGTCACGATCTTGTCGAGCCGGGCTTGTGCGCTGATCGGCTCCGCCATGACCTCCCTGAGGCGGCGGAGCAGGACGCGCGGCCCGGCGGGGGCTCCCCGCATGTCCGCCAATCCTCGAAGGAGTGGCCGGAAAACCGGCCGTTAAGTGCGCCCGGAAGCGCCGTTAGGCGTTGTCGAGCCCGTATAGCGAATGCAAAGTCCGGACCGCAAGCTCGGTGTAGGTTGCGTCGATCAATACCGATATCTTGATTTCAGACGTTGTGATGGCGCGGATGTTTATGCCCTTTGCGGCCAGCGCCTGGAAACAGTCTGCCGCCACACCCGCGTGGCTGCGCATACCGATCCCGATCACCGAAACCTTAGCGACGTCGGTCGAGCCCTGCATTGTCTTGTAGCCGATCGATTCGCGCGCGCCCTCGATGACCTTCCGCGACCGCTCGTAGTCGGCGGTCGGCACGGTGAACGTCATGTCGGTCTGCGATCCGTCCTCGGAGATGTTCTGGACGATCATGTCGACGTTGATGTTGGCCGCTGCCAGTGGTCCGAAAACCGCGGCGGCGACGCCGGGCTTGTCGGCCACGTGCCGGAGGGAAATCTGCGCCTCGTCCTTGGAGTAGGCGATGCCGGAAACGTATTTCTTTTCCACGATCTCGTCCTCGTCACAGATGAGAGTACCCGGAGGATTCCCGTCGCCGTCAACTTGCGGTGCATCGGGTGGCTCGAAGCTGGAACGCACGAACGTGCGAACGCCATGCACCATGGCGAGTTCCACCGAACGCACCTGCAGTACCTTCGCCCCGAGAGACGCCATCTCAAGCATCTCCTCGTAAGAAACGCGTGACAGGCGGTGGGCCTTCTGTTCGATGCGCGGGTCGGTCGTGTAGACGCCGTCGACGTCGGTGTAGATGTCGCAACGGTCCGCATTGAGCGCCGCCGCGAGCGCTACCGCCGACGTATCAGACCCACCACGACCAAGCGTCGCGATGCGGTTGTCCGGCCCAATGCCCTGGAAGCCGGAGACGACCGCCACCTGCCCCTGCTTCAGCCGCTCGACCAGCTCGTGCCCGTCGATCGCCTGGATGCGGGCCGCACCGTGCGCATTGTCCGTCTGGATCGGGATCTGCCAGCCCTGCCAGGAGCGCGCGTTGACACCGGCGTCCTGCAGAGCGATGGCCAGCAGGCCCGAGGTGATCTGCTCACCGGCCGCCACCACGGTGTCGTACTCGCGGGCGTCGTGCAGCGCCGCCGCCTCACGCGTCCATGCCACGAGCTGGTTGGTAAAGCCGGACATCGCCGAGACAACGACCGCCACCTGATGGCCGGCGTCGACCTCGCGCTTCACATGGCGCGCGACATTCTTGATGCGGGGGACATCGCCGACCGACGTCCCGCCAAACTTCATCACCAGCCGTGCCATGGAAAACAGGTCGCTCGCGTCAGAAAAAGCGCGCTTTCATAGCGACCGTAGTGGTTCCCGGCAATGGCGCGCCGATTCCGCGGTGCAACGGGCAGCCGGAGCCCGGCTGCCCGCGATTTCCTGCGAGCTCAGGCTACCACTCGACCCAATGCCCGGCCGGCTTCTTCCATGTCATGGAGGACGGCTCGGCGGTAAACAGCTTGTCGAAGCCCTCCATCTCGGCCGGATCGGCGTAGACGGCGTTCATGCCGTCTTCGTCGAACCATGTGTCGATGCCGATGATCTCCGTGGACGGCTTCTCGCCCGGCGGGGTCAAGCGGAAGTACCACTCCCGCGCCATCAGCCCCTTGGCCCGCGATGTGTTCACTGCCTTCCGCATGATCTCAGTCAGCGAAGCTTCCGCCACTTCGCGCGAGGCCACTGGCCCACGGACATAACCGAGGAAGCGGTCGTTCTTGCCCGCCGGAGCCGGAAGGTTGAAGCGCGGCAGCCCCGTGGTCGGCTGCCAGACCACGCTCTCCCGTCCGTCTTTCTTGAACAGGAACGTGCCGCCCTGCTGCACTTGCTCGTTGGAGAAGAACTGCCGGAGCCCCTCGACGCTGTTCCAGTAGTCGACGATGAGCAGCTCGCCTGCGCCTGACTTCGGCGCGTCGGTCGGCACGAACACGGCGTGGCTGAGGTCGCCGAACGAGCGCGCCATCGCCACGCCCTGATCGTTGCCCGCGGTCTGGTTGTGCGCCTGCCTGCCGCCGTCGAGGTTGGGTGCGGCCATGTTGCCACGCACGGTGAGCAGCACCTGGGTCGGCGCCGGGTTGATCGAAAGCTTGAAGGGAAGGGCAGTCATGGTCGAGGTCCTCCGTTATCGCCGGCTCTCGCCGCCGGCTGGTGGACCCGCATAAGAAAGCGCGACAAAAGATGTTCAAGAACATCTTTTGAAATAGCGCTAGGACTTGGCCAACCGGAGAGACAGTCATGCCCTACACGGCCGAGCACAAGCAGCAGACGCGAACCCGCATCATCGAAAGCGCCCGACGCCTGTTCAACCGCAACGGCTTCGAGGCCGTCTCGATCGGCGAGATCATGAGCGACGCCGGCCTCACCCACGGCGGCTTCTACAAGCACTTCGCCGCCAAGGAGGACCTCTATCAGGCGGCCGTCCTCCAGTTCATCTGCGGCGATGGCCCTGAGCAGTGGCAGGCCAAGCACATCGACCCCAACGCCAAAGGCGAGGCGCTCGCCCGCATGATCGTCGACGCGTACCTGTCGCGCGACCATTACGACGACCTCGACGGCTCCTGCCCGCTGATCGCGTTTCCCTCCGACGTCGCGCGCGGCAACGGCACCGTCAAGGATGCGTTCCGCCAGGTGATGGAGATGATGGTAGGCGCCTTCGAGGCGAACCTGCCGAAGGGCAAGCGGCCGGCGCGCGAGCGGGCGCTTGCGCTGGTGTCGATGGTTGTCGGCGGCATGGTGCTCGCCCGCTCCGTCGGCGATGAGGACCTCGCCGACGAAATCCGCGCGACGACGCGGCGCCAGGTGTACGACGCCGCCGGCTGGCAGCTCTGAGCTATTCGCCCGGCGCCGGCAGGCCCTCCACGACCTCGTCGTCGTGCACATAGCGTCCGCCGCCGAGCCACGACGCCACCGCCGCCAGCAGGTACAGCACCAGCGAGAAGGTGAAAGCGAACGCCAGCCCGTGCATGAACGGGCCTGAGATGAGATCGGGGAAGAAATGCTTGCCGGTGATCGTCGCCGCGTTGTCGGGCGGCAGCGCCTTCAGCGTATCCTCCGGGATCAGCTCCTCCATCGGATTGTATCCGAGGAACGCTGCGAACAGGCTTGCGACCGGCGGTGCCTCCGCAGCTCGTTGCGCGACGACGGCGGGCACGCCCTGCCCGACCAGCGCATCCTTCATCGTGGTCGGCAGCGTCGAGGCGAGCCCCACGATCATCAGCGAGAAGAACACACCGATCGACAGCACCATGCCGGCGTTCATCGTCGTCGCCCGCATGCCGGACGCCTGCCCGCGTTCCGACGGCGGCACCGAATTCATGATCTGCGTCGAGTTGGGCGCGCTGAACAGGCCCGACCCGAGGCCGTTGAGGAAGATCAGGAACGCGAAGACCCAGTAGTTGAAATCCGCCGGCAGCAGCATCAGCAGCGCGAAGCTGATCGCGCCGACGATCATCCCGCCGGTCGCAAACGGCCGCGCCCCGACGTGGTCGGTGAGCCAGCCTGAGATCGGCCCCGCGACGAGGAAGCCCACCGTCAGCGGCAGCATGAAAATGCCCGCCCACAGCGGCGTCTGCTCGAAGGTATAGCCGTGGAGGGGCAGCCACACGCCCTGCAGCCAGATGATCAGCATGAATTGGAGGCCACCGCGGCCGATCGCCGAGAGGAGCGACGCGAGGCTGCCGTAAGCGAACGGCCGGATGCGGAAGAGCTTCAGATCGAACATGGGGCGCGCCACGCGCTGCTCGATGAACACGAAAGCAATGAGCGCCGCGACGCCCGCGATAAGCAGGCCGTAAACTTTCGGATCGCCCCAGGCCATCACCGAGTCGCCATACGGCTGGATGCCCTCGTTGATGGCGATGAGGATGAAGATCAAGCCGAAGGCGAACGTCAGGTTGCCGGCCCAGTCCATCTTCTCGCGCCGTGGCGGGCGCATGTCCTTGAGCTTCCAATAGGCCCACGCCGTTCCGAAAACGCCAAACGGCACGTTGACCCAGAAGATCGCGCGCCAGTCGATGTCGGCGAGCAGACCGCCGATGATCAGGCCGATGAACGAGCCGCCAATGCCGGCGATGGTGTTGATGCCGAGGGCCAGCCCACGCTGACGTTGCGGGAACGCGTCGGTGAGGATCGCGCTGGCGTTCGCCATCAGCAGCGCCCCGCCGATGCCCTGGATGATGCGCACCACGATCAGGTACGTCGCGGCCGTACCGCCCTCACCCGGGATCCACGACAGCGCCGCGGCGGCGAGCGTGAAGATCAGGAAGCCGAGGTTGTACATGCGCGCCCGGCCGTAGGTGTCGCCGAGGCGGCCGAAGGTCACGACCAGGACGGAGGTGGCGACCAGGTAGCCCATGATCGTCCACAGCAGGTAGTTGATGTTCTGCGGCAGCAGCGGATCGAGGTTGATCCCGCGGAAGACGGCCGGCAGGCTGATGAGCAGGATCGACGAGTTGATGGTGGCGGCGAGCACGCCCAGCGTCGTATTGCTGAGCGCGATCCATTTGTAACCGGCCTCAGGGGCCGGAGCGGACTGCGACATTTCTGCGGCGGGTTTCAATGGCACTGCGAGGGGGACGACCCACCCTCTTCCTGTTCGGTTGATGTGATAAGGAGGCCATGTGACGCAGGAGGCTCGAACGTCAACCGTCGACCGCGAGGAAATCGCCCGCTTCGAGGCTTTGGCCGCCAAGTGGTGGGACGAACGCGGACCAATGGCCCCGCTCCACAAGTTCAACCCGCTGCGGCTCCAGTGGATCAAAGGCCGCATCGCCGAGCGTTTCGGGCGCAATCCGCAGGCGCCGGACGCGCTGGCGGGACTTCGCATCCTCGACGTCGGCTGCGGCGCCGGACTGATCGACGAGCCGCTGGCCCGCATGGGCGCCAGCGTCACCGGCATCGATCCGACAGAGAAACTCATCGCGGCGGCAAAGGTTCATGCCGCGGCATCCGGCCTCACGATCGACTATCGCGCCGTCGAAGCTGAGGCCCTCGCTGCCGCAGGCGAGCAGTTCGACGTGGTGCTGATCCTCGAGGTGGTGGAGCACGTCACCAATGTCACCGCGTTTGTCGCCACCGCCGCCTCGCTGGTGCGGCCCGGCGGCCTGCTCGTCGCCTCCACGATCAACCGCACCATCAAGGCATTCGTGCTGGCGATCGTCGGCGCGGAGTACGTGCTGCGCTGGCTGCCGCGCGGCACGCACACCTACGACAAGCTGGTGACGCCGCAGGAACTGCGGGCCGCCTTCACCACCGCAGGCGTAGCGCCCGCGGATGAAACCGGCGTGATGTACGTGCCGTTCGTCGACGAGTTCCGCCTCACATCGGATATGGACGTGAACTACATGATGACGGCGACGAAGGCGTAGCGGCGGCATCGTCGCGCGACCCCCACCCACCGCCTTCGGCGGTCCCCCCTCCCCGCAAGGGGGAGGGATGCAGCCTCATCCTGCTTCGTCGGAGGATATGGCGCTGCCTTCCCTCTCCCTTGCGAGGGTGCCGAGCGACAGCGAGGCGGGTGGGGTCTCGCGACGCCGGGCATGGGCTCTCCTTCTCGCGACGCGTTGGCGTCCGAGGCTTAAGCCGAGGGGTGGCGGGCGCCTGGCGGGTGCCAAGCGGGTAGTCCGCGTTGTTGGGGCACCTTCCGGGCGCCCGCCGCGGTCGTTATCGGACATGACCGGCGCTTCGGTCCTCTTCGCGGCTAGCTCTACCCATTGGCGAGAGAGCGCCTTCTCCGGCTTCGCCGACTAGGCCTTAACGCGACGTACCTACAGCCCGACGTGGGCAGGCGGTCGTAGTGCCGCCGGTCCGCTCATGCTCGCCCCGCGATACCGGTGCGTGTCCGGGTATCGGCAGGGAACCGCATCCTCCCTCCGCCTTCAGGTCGCCACCGGTTGGCGCCCTCGTCGAGGGAGGATGGGGCGGAGTGTACGCGTGGTTTTGGCGGCGGGGATAAGTTTGGAGTTATGCCCGGATGCCGCCGGTGCAGGCCCCCTCCACCATGCTTCGCATGGTCCCCCTCCCCCGCTTCGCGGGGGAGGACCCGCCGCTGCACCGGCGGTCTGGGAGCTCCCCCGTTTACGGGGGAGCTGTCGGCGTTAGCCGACTGAGGGGACATGCCACGGGGCCGTGGTGCCTGCCCCCTCCACCATGCTGCGCATGGTCCCCTCCCCCGCTTCGCGGGGGAGGACCGATCCGCTCCGGCCAGCGGCCTAGTTCGAATCTTCCGGCAGCGGCGGCAGCGGGTGGAAGCCGA
>DASZSW010000028.1:0-58284 GCA_035548515.1 Bauldia sp.
CCCCCCCCCCCCCCCCCCCCCCCCCCCCCCCCCCCCCCCCCCCCCCCCCCCCCCCCGCCACGGCACCGTCGCCGGCCCCCTCAGTCGGCTTCGCCGACAGCTCCCCCGTAAACGGGGGAGCACTGCGGCGGGGCTCCCCTCCGGGGGAAGGGGACGCGGTGGTGTTTCCCGCGCTCATGCGTCCAGCACCCACGTGTCCTTCGTCCCGCCGCCCTGGCTCGAATTCACCACCAGCGATCCTTCTTTGAGCGCAACGCGCGTCAGGCCTCCCGGCACGATGCGTACCTTGTCGCTGCCCGAGAGCACGAAGGGACGGAGATCGACGTGCCTCGGCGCGATGCCGGCGTTGACGAACGTCGGCGAGGTGGAGAGCGCCAGTGTCGGCTGGGCGATGAAATCATCCGGGTTGGCGCGAAGCTTCACGGCGAAGTCGCGGAGCGTTTCACTGTCGGCGGCGGGGCCGACCAGCATGCCGTAACCACCCGAGCCGGAGACTTCCTTCACCACGAGTTCGTGCAGGTGCTCCAGGACATACTTCAGCGAGTCGGGCTCACGGCAGCGGTAAGTCGGGACGTTTTTGAGGATCGGCTCCTCGCCGAGATAGAACCGCACGATCTCCGGCATGTACGAGTACACGGCCTTGTCGTCGGCGACGCCCGTGCCAACCGCATTGGCGAGCGAGATGTTGCCGGCGCGGTAGGCGTTCATCAGGCCGGGTACGCCGAGCGTGGAGTCAGGGCGGAAGGTGAGGGGATCGAGGAAATCGTCGTCGAGGCGACGGTAGAGCACATCGACGCGTTTCGGGCCCTCGGTCGTGCGCATCAACACGACGTTGTCTCGCACCAGGAGGTCGCGACCTTCGACGAGCTCGATGCCGAGCTTATCGGCGAGGAACGAGTGCTCGTAGTAGGCGCTGTTGTACGGCCCGGGTGTCAGCAGCGCGACGGTCGGATCGTCGGGCGCCGAGTGCGGCGCGACCGACTTCAGGGTCGCGAGCAACTCCTCCGGGTAGTTCTCCACTGGCGCGATGCGGTTTTCCGCGAACAGGTCGGGGAACAGCCGCATCATCACCTCGCGGTTCTCCAGCATGTAGGAGACGCCGGAAGGCGTGCGCGCGTTGTCTTCCAGCACGTAGAAGTCCTGGTCGTCGACGCGCACGATGTCGATGCCGGCGATCATCACATAGATGTCGTGCGGCAGCTTCACTCCTGCCATTTCGGGGCGGAAGTACGGGTTGCGGTAGATGAGGTCGGCCGGCACCTTGCCGGCGGCGATGATCTCCGCCCTGCCGTAGAGGTCGGCGAGGAACATGTTCAGCGCCTTGACGCGCTGCTCCAGCCCTTTCGCCATCCGCTGCCATTCGCCTTTGGTGAGGACGCGCGGGACGATGTCGAACGGAATGATGCGTTCCTCGCCGTCGGCGTTGCCGTACACGGCAAAGGTGATGCCGATGCGCCGGAACAGGAGTTCGGCTTCGGTGCGGCGATGGGACAGCAGCTCGGCCGGCGTCGACCTCAGCCAGCGGTCGATGAATTCGTAGCCGGGCCGCGCGGCGCCCGACTCGGCGAACATCTCATTGAAGGCAACAGACATCGGCGCTCATCTTAAGGAGGGCGCCTGAAGACGTGCAAGAAAAACGCCACCTCGGGCGAAAAGCCGCGAAAACTACGCGATGGCCTCTTCGCTCTCGCCGTCTTCCTCGATGCCGGCGATGGCCTGGTCTTCGAGATTGGCCCAGCCGACGATCTCGATGCGGCCGTCCTCATGCTCGACTGCGGCTGTGCAGCTCTCCACCCAGTCGCCGCAATTGACGTAGCGCACGCCCAGTTCGTCGTGGGCGGCAGCGCGGTGGATATGGCCGCAGACGACGCCGTCGACGCTGTTCTCGCGGGCCGCGGCGACCAGGCTTTCCTCGTAGTGGCCGATGAAATTCACCGCGCCCTTCACCCGCATCTTCGCCCAGTTGGAGAATGACCAGTAGGGCAGGCCGAATATGCGGCCGACGCGGTTCATGGCGGTGTTGACCGCGAGCGCGGTCACGTAGGCGTGGTCGCCGATGAAGGCCAGCCAGCGGGCCTTGGACTGTACCGGGTCGAAGCAGTCGCCATGGAGCACGAGGTAGCGTTTCCCGTCCGCGGCTTCGTGGATAACAGACTCCTGGATCTCCAGGGTCTCCATCTTCGAGCCTACGTACTGGCGCACGAAGTCGTCGTGGTTGCCCGGCAGGTAGACGATGCGCGTGCCCTGTTCGGCCTTGCGCTTCAGGAGGCGCAGCACGGCGTTGTGCTCGTCAGGCCAGTACCACTTCGCGTCCAGCCGCCACGCATCGATGATGTCGCCGACGAGGTAGATCGTGTCGGCGTCGTGGTTGACGAGGAAATGCAGCAGCTGCCCGACCTGGCACCCGCGCGTGCCGAGATGCATGTCGGAAAGGAACAGGGTCCGGTACCGGCGAGCGGGCTCAATCGCGTTCATCGGGTCTTGTTCCCAGTCTTCCAGGTCCAGCGCGGTAGCGGGCTTTCGCGAAGGCTCCTGGATCCAACGGCGCGGAAGGCGCCGAGGGCACGGAAAGAGCGCACGGCACGAGCGCTGCGGATGCGCAACGCCAGTGCATGGTCGGCAAGCGAGCGCGAAGGTGCCGCCATCGGCGCCGTCGCGAGCTGGCTGGTCTTCATGTCCATCGCATTGCCACGCCAGACAAAGGTATTGCCGGTCCAGCCCGCCACCCACAACGCCGGAAGCGCGAGGTCGCGGACGAACATCATCAGCGCGATGCGCGGCGAAATAGGCCAGCCCATGCGCGAGGCAAGCAGGAGCTCCGCTGCGTACCAGGCGATGAACAGCATCACCAGGCCCGGCCAGGTGGGCGGACCAAAGGCGATCAGAACCGCTGCCATGACCAGCGGCAGGAAGCCGCCGGAGACCAGTTCGAGCGCGTAGAGCGGGGCAAAGGTGGCGCGGCGCAGGCGCGCCCAGCGCAGCTGCCGCTTCCAGATTTCCTGCACGGAGCGGTATCCCAGCGGCTGCGGCCAGGGGTTGCGGACCAGCCGCACGCGGTTGCCGCCGCGGTGCACGACTTTGGTTGCCGCCGCATCCTCAGCGGGCTCAGCGGCGAGGGCCGCGATGCCACCGGCGCGGTCGAGGTCCTCGCGGCGCCAGAAAATCGTCTTGCCCTGCGCGAACGCCATACCGAAGACGTCAGCGGTAAGCTGCCAGCGCGCCTGATACGTGTTGAGGAAGGCTGCTTCGAGATCGGCGCCGACGCCGTCCGGCTCCGTGCCGACCGGCGGCGAGCACACGAGACCGACGCCTTTGGTCCAACGCGCCAGGATCGTATCGAGGTAATCTGGCGTGACGAGCACGTTGGAGTCGGTCATCACGATCCACTCGTGCTTTGCTGCCGCCCAGCCCTTCACCAGGTTGTTGAGCTTGGGATTGATTGAGATGCGGTCGTCGCCGACGAGCAGGCGCGATGGCACGTTCGGATGGCGCGCGCGCATCGCTTCAATCACCGGAATGATCGGATCGTTCTCGCGCTGGACGCAGAAGACGATCTCGAATTCCGGATAGTCGATGAAGAAGGCCGATTCGAGCGTGCGCTCGACGTGGTTCTCGATCCCGGTCGCCGGACGCAGGATCGTGATCGGCGGGCGGTTAGCCGCCTTTGCTGGCGGCTTCAGATACGAGCGTGCAACCAGCACGCCGATGCTGATGAAATGCGCTGACGCCGCGAGGATCAGGCAGAAGAGAATCAGGTCATTTGGCGTCATTGCGGTGCACAATGTCCATCATTTGTGACCTCTGAAGCAAGAGTATGTGACGCCTATGTGACAGAAAGCCAAGGGCTTTCCAGCATCAGATCAGACGTAGCCCGCGGAAGCTCGCGTGCCCGCCGCGACCCACGATTATGTGGTCATGAACCATGATTCCCAATGGCTTAGCCACGTCCACGAGCTGCTTTGTCATCTGGATATCGGCCGAGGACGGCGTGGGATCGCCTGAGGGATGATTGTGGACAAGGATGACCGCGGTTGCAGAAAGTTCCAATGCCCGCTTGACCACCTCGCGGGGGTAGACCGGCGTGTGATCGACCGTGCCACGCTGCTGAACTTCGTCGGCTATCAACTGGTTCCGCTTGTTGAGGAACAGGATCCGGAACTGCTCGATCGGCTCGTAGGCCATCGCCGTCCTGCAGTAGTCAATCACCGACTTCCATGAATCGAGCAGCGTACGGCCAGCCATCTCGCTCTTGGTGAAGCGCTCTACCGCCGCCTTGACGAGCTTGAAGTGATGGACAATGGCGTCGCCAACTCCCTCGACCTCGCGAAGTTGGCCCTCGGGGGCGGCGAGCACTTCCGAGAACGTATGAAACTTCGCCAGTAGCGCCTTGGCCAACGGCTTGGTGTCGCGCCGCGGCACCACCTGGAACAGGAGCAGCTCGAGGAATTCGTAGTCGGCAAACGCGCCAGCGCCGTTGTCGCGGAAGCGTGCCTTCAGCCGCTCGCGGTGTCCGAGGAAATGCGGCTCGGGTTCCGCCGCTCGCGGCACACCGCCGGCGCCCTTGTCCTCGAGGCCGCTCATGCGTTCGTGCGGTCGGTCTCCGCGTGCTTCGGCGACAGCGTGAAGATTTCGTGGCCGGTTTCGGTCACGCCCACGGTGTGCTCGAACTGCGCCGAGAGCGACCGGTCGCGCGTCACCGCCGTCCAGCCGTCGGCCAGCACCTTCACGTGCGGGCGCCCGAGGTTGATCATCGGCTCGACGGTGAAGATCATGCCCGGCTTCAGCACGACGCCGTCGCGCGGGCTGCCATAGTGAAGGATGTTGGGCACGTCGTGGAACAGGCGGCCGACGCCATGGCCGCAGAAGTCGCGCACCACCGAGCAGCGCTCGCCCTCGGCGTATTCCTGGATGGCGAAACCGATGTCTCCGGTGGTGGCGCCTGGCTTGATCACCGCGATACCGCGCATCATCGACTCGTAGGTCACGTCGACCAGCCGCTCGGCCGCGCGTTTGACGTCGCCGACTTTGACCATGCGGCTGGAATCGCCGTGCCAGCCGTCGACGATGAGCGTCACGTCAATATTGGCGATATCGCCATCGCGTAGCGGCTTGTCGCTCGGGATGCCGTGGCAGACGACGTGGTTGATCGAGACGCACGTCGAATTCATGTAGCCCTTGTAGCCAAGCGTCGCGGGAAGCGCGCCGTGGGCCGTCGCGAAGTCGTAGATAAATTTGTCGATCTCGATCGTGGGCAGGCCGGGCTTGATGATTTCCTCGACCGCATCGAGGCACTCGGCGACCAGCCGGCCGGCTTTGCGCATGGCGGCAAAATCGGCGGCGTTATGCAGTTTGATCTGCCCGTCATTGCGGACGGGGGCGAGGGCAGCTTCGACGTAGTTGACCATGATTGCGCAGGATATGGCGACTTTCGCGGTGCGGCGCAAGCTTAGGGAAGCATGGGTACCGGAGTCGTGACGGTGATCTCCCGGGCCGACAGCCTGCACTTGTAGGCCAGCATCTCCACACCGGCTGCTCGTGCCGCGTCGAAGGCGGCGCCGTAGACGGGGTCGAGGTCGCGTGAGATGGACATTGCCTTAGCGTCGCCGCGCTGGACGAGGTAGAGCATGGCGGCCCGATGGCCCGCGGCGCGCATGGCGATCAGCTCGCGCAGGTGTTTGGCGCCGCGTTCGGTCGGGGTGTCGGGAAACTCGGCGCGGCCCTTCGTCCGCGAGAAATGCACGTTCTTCACCTCGACGTACAAATCCGGCATCCCTTCACCGGCTAAGAGAAAATCGACGCGTGAGTTAGCCCCGTAACGAACCTCGCGCCGTACCTGGTCGTAGCCGGCGAACTCAGCGATCCTTCCGGCGGCGACCGCCTCGGCCACCAGCGCGTTCGGCCTTGCCGAATTCACCCCCACCCAGGTGCCGAACTGCTCCACCATCTCAAGGGACCAGGGTAACGTCCGGGTTCCGCCGGACGCATCGGCTACCAGGACACGAGTTCCGGGCTCGCTCAGTCCCAGCATTGCGCCGGTGTTGGCGCAGTGTGCGGTCGCCAGCGCGCCATCGGCAAACCGCACCGCAGCAAAGAAGCGCTTGTATCGCTGCACCAGGCGGGCTTCGACGAGGGGCTGTGGGAAACGCATCGCGGGCGGGAGAGGTGACGGACGGAATCTGGATAGCATAGTGTCGCCTGACCGCCTTGCCGCCAATGGGAGTTCCCCGCCGTGCGCTGTTCGCTTCTCCTGTCTTTTGGCCTGTTGATGGTGCTGTCCGCAGGCGCCCGCGCCAACGTCGTCGAGGACGATTGCCTCGCAGCCGATCCGCGTTTCTCCGTCGAGGCTTGCACCGCGGCGTTGGCTGACAGCAGCTCCCATTCGCCAACCGAAATTTTCCGAATGAAGGCGGCCGAGGGCAATGCGTACCTCGCGCGGGGCAACATCGACTATGCGCTGGTCGATTTCTCCGACGCCATGGATGCGCTGGCGAAGAACGGCGCCGACCCGGGGTACAACCAGGTCGCCGACGTGCTGGCGCTGACGGCGATCGCGCACTTAAGAAACAGTGACCCGGAGTCGGCACTGGATGCGCTGCGGCAAGCCGAGGCGAAGGATGCCAGCAATACCCGTCTGCCCATCCTCAAGACTTACGCTGCCTTCGCTGCGGGAAATGCAGCGGGCGCTGTTACGCGGCTGACCGCGTTTATTCGCCTGTATCCGAACGACCGAAGCGCCGTGGAGCTGAAGCAATTGTTCGACGCCTGGCAGGTCGATCCTGCTGCCGGCGTCGCCGAGTGCCAGAAGCGCACCGGCAACGGCGAGTGCGGCGCCAAGGCGCTGGCGCTGTTCGAAAAGGACAAGGCCGCCGCAGACCTCATCTCCAGTCTGCTCGCGCCGCTGCTTCGCGGCGACGTGAGCCGGATGAGCAGGGAGGAGGCGCCCGGCACATGGAGCGATTGCGAGGCGCCCGAGCCGCAGTACGCCGGCATGGCCTGTGACACCATTCTCGCCGGCGAGGTCACGCCGGACGAGCGCTACGCTGCCGAGACGAACCGCATCCTGGCGGACGTCCACAACGACGACGCCGGGCTTGCCATCGACGAGGCCGAGCATCTGCTAGGCCGCGTCAGCTATGGCGCCGCGAAACCGCCGGAGAACGAGCCGAGCGCGGAACGGGCGCGGGCGCTGCTTATCCAGGCGCACCTCCAGCGCGGGGAGATCGAGGACGCAGCCACGGCCGCCGACGCGGCGCTCGCAGAGGAGACCGAAAGTATCCCCTATCTCGTGCTTCGCGGCCTCACGTATCTCGCCGACAACCAGCCCGAGGATGCCCAGGCGGAGCTGGACCTCGCCTTCGATCACGTCCAGAGCGACGATCCGTTCGGCGTCAGCGTCATCTCCGGTGTGGTCTCCGCCGCGGCCTCGAGTGCGCAGGAAGGGGTCGCCTCGTGCAAGGCCGCCTATCCGGACGCGCCATGCGGTTCCGAAGAACTGGCCTCAGGCGATGAGGCCGGTGCGCTGGCCGCGATCGCGACAAGCATCAACGACGTCTACCTCGGGTCGGCCGAGCGTCCCTTCATCCTCGTCGGCGTCGATCCGCTCCCGTGAGCGCCGCGGTTGTCACCGCCGCCATCCTCGTCATCGGCGACGAGATCCTTTCCGGCCGCACCAAGGACAAGAACATCGGCTACATCGCCGAGTATCTGACCGGCATTGGCATCGATCTCCGCGAAGTGCGGGTCGTGCCCGACGTGGAAGCGGAGATCGTTGCGGCGGTGAACGCGCTTCGCGCGCGTTACGACCATGTCTTCACTACCGGCGGCATCGGCCCGACGCACGACGACATCACCGCCGACGCAATCGCCAAGGCCTTCGGCGTGCCGATCGACATCGACGAGCGCGCCGTCGCCATGCTGCTGGAACGCATCCCCAGGGCCGACCTCAACGAGGCTCGCCTGCGCATGGCGCGCATTCCGGAGGGTGCGACGCTCATCGCCAATTCCGTTTCCAAGGCGCCAGGATTCACCATCGGCAATGTGCACGTCATGGCCGGCGTGCCGTCGATCATGCACGCGATGCTCGACGCGCTCGCGCTGACGCTCCCGACCGGGCGGAAGATGCACTCGGTCTCGATCGACGCCGGCCTCAAGGAGGGCGACATCGCGACCGCGTTCGGTGCGGTTCAGGCGCGCTTTGCCGACGTATCGATGGGCAGCTACCCGAGCTTCCAGGAGGGCGTCGGTTTCACGACGTCGCTTGTGCTGCGCTCCCGCGATGAGGCGCGGCTGGCCGAGGCGGAGACCGCGGTCCGGGAGATGCTCGGCGAGGCACGCGCGCGGCTCGGGCAGCGGTGACGGACAGGGAAGGCAATCCCGCTCCCGCCGCGCCGCATTTTCCTCCCGCCAAGCCTCGGCTAAATTCACCGCAACAACGGGGGAGCGATTCACATGACGGAGCCGCGGTCGGACAAGGCGTTTCCTGTCTCGTGGGACCAGTTCCATCGGGATTCGCGGGCGCTGGCGTGGCGGCTGTCCAGCCAGAAGGCCAACTGGCAGGCGATCGTTTGCGTGACGCGTGGCGGGCTGGTGCCGGCGGCCATCATCGCGCGGGAGCTTGGCCTCAGGCTTATCGAGACGGTCTGCGTCGCCTCCTACCATGACTACAAGGACCAGGGCGGACTGAAGGTGCTTAAGCCGATCGGCCAGGACATCGTCGCGCTCGGCGGCGGGCAGGGGGCCGGGATTCTGGTGATCGACGATCTGGTCGATACCGGCAAAACCGCCAAGCTGGTGCGCGACATGGTGCCGAAGGCGCACTATGCGACCATGTACGCCAAGCCGGCCGGCCGGCCGCTGGTCGACACCTTCGTTACCGAAGTCAGTCAGGACACGTGGATCTACTTCCCGTGGGACATGGGCTGGTCGTTCCAACCGCCGATCGCGCAGGATACGGCTGGTTGAATCTTCCTAAAATTTGAGCCGAATTTTCAACCAGCGGCTTAATCGTATATTTCCGGTTGTCCGCCTATAGGGAGACAACGGTTTCCCTTACTTTCCGGCGTGGGCGGCGGAATGCAATTCCTCGAGGTTCACCCGGTCATTCTGGTCGGGATGACGATTGGGCTGGCGGCCTTGTCGCTGGCGCTCCTGGCGCTGCTCGCCAACCGCCACAACTCCTACCTTGCGACCCGCGAGGCCGAGCGCAATTTCCGCGACCTCTATGAGCACATCAGCGACGGCGTCTGCCGTTGCACGCTGGACGGCGTCGTGGTTCAGGCAAATCCCGCGGTGTATCGCCTGCATGGCTTCATCAGCGATGCCGAGCTCTACGAGCATGCTCACGACATGGCGCGCAAGTGGTACGTCGATCCCAACCGGCGCGCCGAGGTTGACCGCATGCTCGCCGAGCACGGTCGCGTCGATGGCCTCGTTTCCGAGGTGCGGCGTTACAAGACCGGCGAACGGCGGTGGGTCGAGGAAAGCATTCGCGTCGTCCCCGATCGCATCACCGGGCAGCCACGTTTCATCGAAGGCACGGTGCGCGATGTCACCGACGCCGTGCAGCGCGCGGAGCTTCAGGCGCGCTCCGAGAAGATCGCCTCGCTTGTGTCGGGCTGCTTCTACCAGCAACGTATTTTCCCGGACGGATCGTATGAGTTCCCGTACATCAGCATCGGCGTCAGCACGCTGCTGGGTCTTACGCCCGACGAGGTGCGCAACGATCCCGCGCGCATGTTCGCCTGCGTTCACCCCGATGATCGTCCGGCTCTGGTGGCGTCGGTCGCCAGGGCGGTAGAGACGATGTCGATGCGCGATTTCGACTATCGCCTAGTCAGCGTCGATGGCACCGAGCGGTGGGTGCACGGCAAGTCCGTGCCCGAGCGCGAGGCCGACGGTTCTGTCCTGTGGCACGGCTTCATCGCCGACATCACCGCCCGCAAGCGCGCCGAGGCGCGCGTGTATGATCTGGCATATCGCGACACGCTCACGGGCTTGCCCAACCGCGGCGCGCTGGTCGATCGCCTGCAGGTCACGATCAATGCGCCCGGCCAGTCGGTGCACTGGAACGCGCTCCTGTTCATCGATCTCGATCAGTTCAAGATGCTCAACGACACCAAGGGCCACCACATCGGCGACCGGCTGCTGGTGGAAGTTGCCGAACGGCTGCGCCCACTAATCAACGACAGGGGCATGGTAGCGCGGCTTGGCGGCGACGAATTCGTCGTCCTGCTTCCGGATCTCGCTATCGATCGCGACGTTGCCGAGCAGCAGGTCACGAGGCTTTTGGAGAAACTGCACGCCGCCGTTGCCGATCCTTTTGTGCTCGATGGCTTCCCGTTCCACACCTCCGCCTCGATCGGCGTCACGCTTTTCCGGGGGCGGGAGGTTGGTGTCGACGAGCTCCTGAAGCGTGCCGACATGGCGATGTATGAAGCCAAAGCCCTTGGCCGAGGCTCCGCGTCATTCTTTGCTTCCGAGATGCAGGCGGTGCTGGAAGAGCGCTTGGCGCTGTCCAACGAACTGCGCAACGCGCTCGAGGAAGGCCAGCTCGTGCTGCACTACCAGCCGGAGGTCGACGACTCCGGCGTTCCATTCGGCGTCGAGGCGTTGCTGCGCTGGCAGCATCCGACGCGGGGCCAGGTTCCGCCTGCTGTCTTCATTCCGCTGGCCGAGCGCGCCGGCTTCACAGAGCGGATTGACGCTTATGTACTGGCCACGGCGTGCAACACGCTGAAGCGCTGGAGTCACGATCCTGCCCTCAATCATCTGCAGATGGCGGTGAACATCGGTGGCCGGCGCATTGGGCCGGATCTGGTCGATCTGGTGACGGCGGCGCTGGAATCGAGCGGCGCGGATCCGTCGCATCTCACGATCGAAATCACCGAGCATGTGATGCTCGACAACGCCACCGAGGTTGATCGCGCCCTGGTCGCGCTGAAAGCGCTCGGCGTAAAAATCTTCCTCGACGATTTCGGCACCGGGTATTCGTCGTTGTCTCACCTGAAGCGCCTGCCGATCGACGCGCTCAAGATCGACTACTCGTTCGTGCGCGATATCGAGACGGACCAGAACGACCGCGTCATCGTCCAGACGATCCTCAACATCGCGCGCAACCTCGGCATGGCTGCAATTGCCGAGGGCGTCGAGACAGAGATGCAGGCGCTACTGCTGCGCCGGTTCGGTTGCCGCGCGTTCCAGGGCTACCTCTACGGCCGCCCGACGTCGCTGGAGGAAGCCGAACGCCGCTGCGCCCGGCGCGATGCCGCCCGCGCCGTCCTGCCGCCGTCGCGCCTGGTTGTGTAGTTCTGGCCTCTAAGTGAGTACCCGCCTATCCCAATGAGGCACCACTCTCCCACAGGGGGAGGGGCGCACGGCCCTTCGCAGACATGACGTCGGAGAACGCCCCATGACCCACCCCGCCATCGCACCGGGCCGCAGCGCCGTCATCACCGGCGGCGCCAATGGCATTGGCCTTGCCGCCGCAAGGCGCTTCGCTACGCTCGGCATGAAAGTCGCCATCGCTGACCTGAGGCCGGGCGATCTCGACAAGGCTGCGGCCGCGATCCGTGAGGCTGGCGCACGCGAAGTCCTGACCTTTGCCCTCGATGTTGCCGACAAGAGCGCCGTTGACGCCTTTCGGGACCGCATCTACGCCGTCTTCGGTGACGTCGCGATCATGATGAACAACGCCGGCACCGGGGCGGGCGGGGGCGCGATCGAAAACTACGCCGGTTGGCAAAAGGTGCTCGGCACGAACCTGTGGGGTGTCATCAACGGAGTTCAGTCGTTTGGCCCGGCGATGATCGCGCAAGGCACGCCGGCTGCGATCGTCAATACCGGATCGAAGCAGGGCATCACCACGCCGCCGGGCGATACTGCGTACAACTTATCCAAAGCGGGCGTGAAAGTGCTGACCGAGGGCCTTCAGCACACGCTCCGCAACACGCCTGGCTGCCAGGTCAGCGCGCATCTTCTGGTGCCTGGTTGGGTGCACACGGGCCTCACGGCCCGCGACGGCGGTCCGAAGCCGGCGGGCGCGTGGGCGCCTGAGCAGGTGATCGACGTGCTCCTCGACCGCATGGGGAAAGGGGACTTCTACATCATCTGCGAAGACAACGAGGTCACCAACGCGACCGACTTCAAGCGTATCGCGTGGGCGGCCGAAGACATCACGCGGAACCGGCCGCCGTTGTCGCGCTGGCACCCCGGCTACAAGGACGCGTTCGCGAAGTTCATGGAGGAATAGCTCCGCGTTACGCTCGGTGCCGCTCGATATTCGGCAGGAACACCGTGATCAGCCCGATCGCCGGCAGGAAGGCGCAGACGTTGTAAACAAAGCCGATGCTGGTTACGTCGGCGAGCGCACCCAACGCAGCGGCGCCGATACCGGAAATGCCGAACGCGAAGCCGAAGAAGATGCCCGACACCATGCCGACCTTGCCCGGCAGGAGTTCCTGCGCGAACACGACGATCGTCGGGAAGGCTGACGCGAGGCCGGCGCCGATGATCGCGGTGAGAATGACCGTGCCGACCAGTCCGACATGGGGCAGGATCAACGTGAACGGCAGGACGCCGAGGATTGACGCCCAGATCACGACCTTGCGGCCGAAGCGGTCACCAAGCGGGCCGCCGATAAACGTGCCGGCCGCGACCGCGAAAAGGAAGACGAACAGCAGCACCTGCGAGGTCTGCACCGACACGCCGAAGGTCGTGATGGTATAGAATGTGTAGTAGCTCGTTATGCTCTGCATGTAGATGTACTTGGAGAAGACGAGCACCGCGAGGATCGTCAATGCGACGACGGTGCGTGTGTTCGAAAGTCCGGTCGGTACAATCTTCCGCGACGTAACGCGCCGGCCTGGCATCAGGTGATTGCGCTTGTACCAGGCGCCGACGAACCACAGCACCGCGATCGCGGCGAGCGCTACCAGCGAGAACCAGGCTAGGCTGCCTTGCCCTTGTGGCACGACGACCGCAGCGGCGAGGAGGGGCCCCAGCGCCGATCCGGCGTTGCCACCGACCTGGAAGAAAGATTGCGCGAAGCCGTAGCGTCCGCCTGACGCCAGCCGGGAGATCCGCGAGGCTTCGGGGTGAAACACCGACGAGCCGATGCCGACGAGGGCGGCGGCGATCAACAGCACGAGATAGGAATGGGCGACCGCCAGCAGCAGCAGTCCGACAAGACTCGCGCCCATGCCGATCGGCAGGGAGTAGGGCATGGGCCGCTTGTCGGTGATCAGCCCCACGACCGGCTGGAGCAGCGACGCCGTTCCTTGGAAGACAAGCGTAATCACGCCGACCTGCGCGAACGACAGCGCGTAACTGTCTTTCAGCACCGGATAGATCGCCGGGAGCAGCGACTGGATGGTGTCGTTCAGGAAGTGCGACACACTCGCAGCCGCGAGGACGGCGAACACGGTCGATTCGGCGGTCGTGGCGAGCGGAGCGGGCTTGACGGGGGAGTTCACGGGCGGGATCTGCACGGGTGGATGCGCGCGCCGGTATATATCCGCATGTCCCGCATCGCCTAGCGCCATTCGCCGGCTTTTTGCCGTAGGCCTGGCCAGCCGCCTGCTGCGGCGCAGTGGGCCTGCGCTTCCGTCAGCCCGTTGATCGGCTTAGTCTCCGGTCGCTTGAATACGAAGCTGCGTGGTGGCGTTGGTGGCGAAGACGGACTGGCTTCTGGACGCGGACAGGACGGGCCGGATCAGCGATATGCCGCACCGGCTATCGATCAACAGCGCGGCCTGGCAGGCGAAGGTCGAGTCGATCGACCTTGGCGTCGGCCTGCGCGTCTTCCTCACTGAGGCGCAGGCGCGCACGGATGCGGGGCTGGAGCCTTCCCACGACGAGGACCAGCCGTGGTTTGCCACCAACGTGCTGCTGAAGGGACGGACTCGCCTGGTGTTCGCCGATGGCCGGGATGCCACGTTGGATACGACGCGCACCGTCACGTTCCATCCCGCTGATCGTCGCGCACGCTACCTCGTCGAGGCAGGGCAGCAGATTCGGCTGAGCGGCTATCGAATCAGTCGCGAACGGCTCGACCGCATTCTCGGAGCCGAGCTGCCGGATTCGTTCCAGCATCTGCTGAACGCCCACCATGCCGAGACCCGCACGCTGACTTTCCGCACCAGCGGACAAATGCGCCGCGCGGCGCAGGCCTTCTATCACTCGGCCAATCTGTCCGGCGCGTTGCGCTCGGCTTACCTCGAAGGCGTCATCCTGCAACTGCTGGCGGTGCAGGCGGCCGCGGCGGACGCTGCCATGGCGGAGGCGGGCGGTCGCGCGATCGACGCGACGATTGCCAGAAAGGCGAAGCTCGCGCGCGAGCAGCTGCTTGCCGACATTCGCAACCCGCCGACCCTTTCCGATCTCGCGGCTACAGCTGGAATGAGCGAGAAGGCGCTGAACGCAGCGTTCCGTGATGTCTTTGGCGTGACGGTTTTCGAAATGCTGCGCAACGAGCGGCTGGAGCATGCGCGTGTCGTGATCGAGCGGGAGAACCTGCCGCTGAAGCTGGTCGCGGCACGCGTTGGCTACCGTCACGCCAGCAACTTCATCACCGCGTTCGCCGCGCGCTTTGGCGAGACGCCACGTCGCTATCGCCACGGCCGCGCCAGCGAGGATTGACGCGAGAGCGGTGTGCGTCCGCGCGGCAACACTCGGAGCGCGGCGCATTATGGAATCCCGCCGCATAATACGGGCTGATTGATTGCCGCGAGATCGAGGGGGCAGCTTCACGCTGCACCTCGGGGGACGGGATGCGGTTCCTTTGCCGATGCCGGCGGGGAGATTGGCCGGGGGGCGACGGCCGCACCCGTCCTCGCGGCAAACGATCGAAAGTCCAAATGCGGATCCTTTTTTCTCCCTTCGCCGCCGTGCTTGTCGGGGGCCTTCTTTCTGTGAGCGTGGCGGCTGCAGAAACGGCGCAGTGGAATCCGTGGGTGTCAGCCGGTGGGGCGGTCGCGACATCGGGTTCCTCGCGAGGCGAGGCGATCTACTGGGCGCCGCTCTGGCAGACACCCTCGTCGGTCGGCTTCCTCGACTTCCGCGGCAAGATTTTTGATGGCAGTTACCTCGAAGGCAACGTCGCGCTCGGTGCGCGCACGATGCTTCCCGGCGGCTACAATTTCGGCGTCTGGGGTGGCTATGACGCGCGTCGCTCCGGCGCCACCGGCAACGTGTTCCAGCAACTGTCCGGCGGCGTCGAGCTTCTGGGCGACCGGCTGGCGTTCCGAGCCAATGGCTACCTGCCGCTCAGCGGCGCTGCCGCCGGCACGCCGATGGTGTTTCTCAGCGGCAACGACATTCTGATGAGCGGCGGTCAGGAGATCCCGCTCCATGGCGTGGACGGGGAAGCCGGCGCGCAGGTGTTCGCAAGCGGTGGGCCGGGCGCGCCGAAGCAGGAACTGTGGGCTTATGGCGGCGCATTCTGGTTCGCGAGCAACGCCGCGGCGCAGACGATTGCGGGACCGAAGGTGCGGGCGGAGTGGCGCATCAACGACGTGCTGCCCTCTCTTCCTGGCTCACGGCTGAGCCTCGGCGCGATGGCCAGCCATGACGATGTGCGCAACACGCGCTTCGAGGTGAGCGCCAGCCTCCGCATTCCCCTCGGCGGCGCGACGAGCACGCCCGCGAGCGCGCAGGAGGCGCGCATGGCCGATCCGCTGGTCCGTGACACCGACATCGTCGTGGAAGGCACCACCGAGCACGTCGCGGACGACATCACCGGCGTACATTTCGACCGCGCGCTGACAGTTGGCGCCGGCGACGATCTACAGGCCGCAATCACCGCGGCGGGGCTGAACAGCCTTCTCATCGTCAACGGCGATCGTATCGGCTCGTGGGCGCTTGGCGATTCGCAGACGCTGCTCGGCGGCGGCGGGACGATCGCGGTGCGCGGCCTCACGACCGGCACGGTGGCCGATTTCACCGCCGCGGGCGCGCGGCCGGTACTGCAGGACGTGCACGACGACTTCTATGTGACGCAGCGCGTGCTCATCGCCAATGACAACACGCACTTCGCGGGGCTGGAGGTCGACAGCGTCGGGAAGCAGATACCCAACAACTACGAAGACATAACCTACATCACGGGGAGCATCTACGGCGAAGGCGTGGACAATGTCGCCGTCACCGGCAATCTGCTGAAGACGAGCGTGGACTTCCACGACCCGGGCGCGGGTGTGCTTCATTCGTCGAGTGGCGCGCAGTTCAGAGATTCGAGCAACGTCATCGTCGATGGAAACGAGGTCCATGCCGACGGCCTGCTGAGCTTCGGTATCGCCTTATCGGGAGACGCGGCTCAATCCAGCCATGTCGATAATAACGTCATCTACGTCAGTGGCGGCAGCAGCGTCGGCGTGCAGTACTACGGAACCGGCGGCGTGCACGGCAACCAGATCGACCTGTCCGGAGACACCGGCCGGGGCATCGTCCTTTCCCGGATCACGGACGTTCTGGTGGACTACAACCGGGTGACCATCAGCGACGGCGACGCCAGCAAGGGCATCGTCTTCAATTCGCCGACCCGGTCTAAGCTGGACCACAACACGGTGACGGGTGTCTCCACGGCCTCGGCAACGGTCGGCATAGACTCCCAGTTGGGAACCAACTCGTACATCACCAATAACCTCGTCTCGGTCAGCGGCGTGGGCATCAACGTCCTGGTCGGCTCGGACAACCTGGAGATCAGTGGAAACACGCTGACGACCGGGAGCACCGGTATCCATCTGGACAACGGAAGCTACCTGCTTGCGGATAACCTCTTCACCGGCGCTGTCGGGGGGACGGTCGTCGCTCTTGCGAACAGCCATGCCAACATCTTGACGGGCAGCACCGGCAACAGCATCGCGGCCGGTACCACCGGCGTGACCACGATATGCGGTGGCACCACGTTCAACGGCACCTGGTCGATCATGGATGATCGCGCGCCGGCGCAGCTCCACACCTATGCCGGCAGCTGCAACGAGCCGTAGCGCCGCCTGTACGGCCCTCGCAAAAAAGGCGCGCGGGTTTCCCCACGCGCCTCTTCTGCGAATGCGACGCGCCGGGCGGGACTAACTTGGCGCGCTATCCCCGCCCACCGTGCCGCTACAGGTCGATGACGTCGTCCTTGTTGCCGAGCCCGCGAATGGCCTTGGCAGCGTCCCGGAGCGCCTTGGCGACGCGCCGTTGGACTTCCTCGGCCGCATCCTCGAGCTTCTCCGCGATCGCTTCCTTGAGGTCGCGGCGGGCGTCGTTCACTTCGTCGATGACGCCGGGGATGTCACGATCGGGCTTCGGTCCGCCTTGCTTGCCGCCTTCCCACCAGGCCCGTGCCTGGGCCATGCGGCGGCCGAACTTCTCCAGCGAATCGAGGACCATGTCGGCGAGGTCGCGGTTCTCCTCGAGATGCTTCCGGCCGCCGTCGGTGATCGCGTAGACCTTCTTGTTGCCTTCGCTGGTAGCCGTCACGAAACCGGCTTCCTCGAGGTAGGTCAGCGTCGGATAGACCACGCCGGGCGAGGGACTGTAGATGCCGCTCGATTTGTCCTCGAGTGCCTTGATGATGTCGTAGCCATGCCGCGGGCCGTCGGCGAGCAGGGCAAGGACCACGACCCGCAGGTCGCCGTCAGCCAGCATCTTGCCGACGCGGAATGCACCGCCGCCGAAGCCGCGGCCACCGCGCCCGCCGTGCCGGCCCCAGCCGCCGCCCGGGCCACCCCGTCCGGCGAAACTCCAGGCCATCCGCTCTTCGCGCAGGCGATCGCGCGCGTCGCGCCAATGTTCATGCATGAGAAGACCTCCGTTGGTCGTGTATCGTGCGATATATCTATTGACGGCAAGTAGGCACGTCAAGACCTATCGTACGATAATCATGTGCTGGCTTGCGTGCGGTCGAGTCGCGGCTTACCCAAGCGGCGCGCGGACGTGGCGGAATTGGTAGACGCAAGGGACTTAAAATCCCTCGGAGGCAACTCCGTCCCGGTTCGACCCCGGGCGTCCGCACCAGACCACCCTATGTACATCGTCAGATGTATGGAGGCCCGACGCGATGGCGCGCCGGAATGCCGTGGTGGTCATCGCCGACGAGTACCAGTTCCCGCCGGCGGCGTTCCTGGCGACGCGGTTGCGTGCGCTGAACGGGCGGGACGATACCGACATCCTGCTTGGCAGCAATTCGCAGGCGGCGTTGGAACAGGCGAAGGCGTGGGACGTCGGCCTCATGCTGATCGATCTCGCCGAGTTCGAGCGCGTGCGCACACTGCCGACGCAGATCGGCATCACCAGCGCGGCGTACCTGCGGCTGTTTCTGCCCCGGCTGCTGGCCAAGTCATACGACCGCATCCTCTATCTCGACGCCGACATCTACGTGGAATCCCCGCGGCTGTTCGATCTGTTCGATCTCGACATGCGTGGCCACGCCATCGCCGGCGTGCGCGACATGAACATTCCGTTCGTGCCCAACAAGGGGAACGCGCTTGAACTGCGCGCGACATTCGGGCTGACCGACAAGGATCCGCCGGCGCGTTACTACCGGGTGAAGTACATGAACACCGGCGTGTCGCTGTACGACGTCGATGCTTTTGTTGCGGCCGGGATAGAAAAGAAGGCGCTGGCCATGATGCCGGGCCGCATCCCGAAGCCGATCTACGTCGACCAGACCGTGACCAACGCGGTTTTGCGGGGGGATTGGCTGGAATTGTCGCCGGCGTTCAACATGATCGTGCGGGCGTGGGGGTCATTCATCCGTGCCTTCGCGCGGCCGGTATTGGTGCATTTCACGGGTGGATTGAAGCCGTGGCATCGGGCGTTCGTCGATCCGCACCCGATACGGCAGGAGTTGCCGGCTTTCCTCAAGTCTTCGCCGTGGCCGGACTTCCTTTTGCGCAGCAATCCGAGCCTGGTGGCGGGCGGAGGGCCAGCGCCGGCGCCGCAATTGCCGCACTGGCACGGCGAAAGCCTCGCCGAACTCCTGCGCTATCTGCGGGAGACGCCCTTTGCCGACGTGGAGCAGGGGCTGACAAAGCTCGATTTTGCCGCCCTGCCAGCCCAGGCATGAGGCGATTTCCCTTGATTTAGTCGGGCAGGAGGCCTAATTCCGCGCCTCCTCCCAATCCGATTCCGTTGAGGCACACGACTTTGCAGATCATGGTTCGTGACAACAACGTCGACCAGGCGTTGAAGGTCCTGAAGAAGAAGCTCCAGCGCGAAGGCATCTTTCGCGAGCTCAAGCGGCAGGCGTTCTACGAGAAGCCGTCCGAGCGCAAGGCGCGCGAGAAGGGGGAGGCGATCCGTCGTGGCCGCAAGCTCGCCCGCAAGCAGGCACAGCGCGAAGGTCTGATCGCGGCGCCGAAGAAGGTCGAGCGTCCGGCCCGCGCCGCAGGCCCGCGCTAGTCATCTCGGTCCCGCTTGACGGCGGGACCGCCAGCGATGCTTGGTGGCGACATGACGCTCGCCACCTGGTTCGCCTTCCTGATCTCCTCCATCGTCCTTCTGCTCATCCCGGGACCGACCGTCCTGCTGGTCGTGAGCTACTCGCTGACACAGGGCCGCAAGGTTGCCGTCGCGATGGCGGCGGGCGTTGCGCTCGGCGACTTCACCGCGATGACGTTGTCGCTGGCAGGGCTGGGCGCCTTGCTGCTTACGTCGGCGACGCTGTTCACCGTGCTGAAGTGGATCGGTGCGGTGTACCTGATCTACCTCGGTATCCGGCTCTGGCGCGCGCCGCCCGTGCTGCCTGAGCTCGAGGCAGCGCCCCGGGCGCGAGGTATTGTCGCGCATGCCTTTGCCGTGACGGCGCTCAATCCGAAAAGCATCGCCTTCTTCGTCGCCTTCGTGCCGCAGTTCATCGATCATGCGCGACCGCTTCTGCCGCAATTCGTGATCCTCGAAGCGACGTTCGTGACGTTCGCGACCGCAAACGCGCTGGCTTATGCGCTGGCTGCGGACAGATTGCGTGCGCGTGTGCGCCAGCGCGGTGTCCTGACGTGGATGAACCGGGCGGGCGCCGCGTGTCTGGTCGGCATGGGCGCGGCAACGGCGGCACTCGGGCGCACCTAGTTTTCCACCAGCGCGCACAGGCTTTCATCCGCCTGTCACAGGTTGATGCGTGGCTCCGCACCTTCAGTCTGGAGGCGGAGACGCATGGAAATTGGCGGAGACGGAAAGCCTCGGTTTCCATTGCTGGCCGCAACGATGGCGCCAGGCGTCCTGCCGGGACTGGTATTCGCCTTCCGTGTTCACGCCGACGGGCTCGCCATCGAACTGCCGGCGGACAAGCCGATCGATCTTGCTGCCGTGTCCGGCGCCTGGCTCTGGCTGCACTTCAATCTTGCCGACAAGCGTGCCGGACAATGGATCAGCGGCTCAGCTTCGCTTCCCGTTGCCGCCCGCGCGCTGGTCGTCGCGCTGCACGATCACCAGCAGCTCTACACGACGGGTGACTGCGTCTACGGTGTGGTCTCCGATCTCGTGCGGGCACTCGATCGCGCGGTCGAGGAAACCGCCTTCCTCAACTTTGCAATGACCGAGCGGCTGGTCGTCACCGGTCGCCGCCAGTCGCTGCAATCTGTGGAGGCGGTGCGCGCGGCGATGGCGGGCGGCAGACGCGTCGCCAACGCCGCTGCGCTCATCGAGGCGATTGTCGAGCGGGCAACGGCCGGCATCGACGGGCTGCTCGAGAATCTTGGCAAGGAACTCGATCGGATCGAGGACCTCGTGCTGATCGATTCAGTACCGGACGAGCGCCAGCGCGTGGCCCGGGTTCGTCGCACCGTAGTGCGCCTGCACCGTCAGGTCGTCAGCTTGCGCGTGCTGCTCGACCGGTTTGAAGCCTCCGACGAGGAGGCAAGGACACCGGCGCTGGAAATCGCCACGGATCGCCTGGTGCAAAGGCTCGACGCCCTGGACCAGGAGGTGATCGCGGCACAGGAGAGGGCGCGGTTGCTTCAGGACGAGATCGGCGCGCGCCTGTCCGAAGAGAGCGCGAGGAACCTGAACGCGCTGTCAGTCCTCACCGCGCTGTTCCTGCCGGCGACGCTGGTGACCGGCATCTTCGGCATGAACACGACCGCGCTGCCATTCTCACACTCGGCGCATGGTTCGGCATGGGCAATCGCGCTTGGCGCCGTGGCTGCCGCAGCGACTTATTTCATTCTGCGATGGATTGGCGTCATCCGTCGCTGACCTGCCAGCGATAGATCCAGTCGTTCTGTTCCAGCACGAATCTCTCGGCCGCGTAGCGTAGCGCCGTGTCGCGGGCGAGCGCGAAGACGCCGCCGAAATGGTATGCGCGGCCGGTAAGGTCGGCGGCCTTCGCGACGCGCGCGACCCGCGGCTTCCGGACGCTCTCATAGGCACGCAGCGCCGCCGGGATATCGGAGGCGCCCCGCAGCATCGCGGCAAGCGTGGCAGCGTCCTCCATGGCCATCGCGGCGCCTTGCGCGAGGTACGGCGCCATGGCGTGCGCGGCGTCGCCCAGAAGGGCAAGGCGGCCGTCAGTCCACGGTGCGTTCGGGTCGACGCGGTGGATGGCGAATTTCTGCCAGCTCACCGGTGCGGCCAGCAGGTGACGTGCGCGCGGTGGCCAGTTCTGAAAGCGCCGCATGATTTCGGCGCGGTCACCGACGCCGCTCCAGCCCGGTCGATCCCAAACCTCGTCGACGATGGCGACGATATTCACGGCCGCGCCCTGCGCGACAGGGTAGTGCACGAGATGGGCTTCGCGTCCGAGCCACAGACCGACACGCGTCAAGGAGATGAGGTTGCGGACGGCGTCGGTGGCGACCAGTGCACGCCAAGCCGTGCGGCCGGTCGGCACAGTCTTGGCGCTTCCCGGAATTTTCGCCCGGTACGTGGACCATACGCCGTCTGCCGCCACGATCGCCGCGGCGGGCACGACGTCAATGCCTGCAGCCTTCTGGATGCGGACCAGCAGGCCGTCCGTCTGGGGCAGCGTGGTGGCGATGGTGGCGCCAAGCTCCAGCGTGATGTGCGGGCTCGCCTCGGCTGCGGCCGCGAGGATGCGCTGGAGATCCGCGCGATGGATGACGTGATAGGGCACACCGTAGCGCGCGCGGAACGCCGAGCCCGGGATGGAGGCCAACGTCCTGCCGTTCGCGCCGCTTCTGATTTCGATCGCCTCCGGCTCGATCGCGGCGGCGGCGACTTTGGTCGCGACACCGAGATCAGCCAGCACCCGTCCGGCGTTGGGCCCGATCTGGATACCGGCGCCGGCCTCGGACAGATGGTCGGTGCGTTCGACGATGATCACGCGGAAGTTGGCCGCAGCGAGCGCCAGCGCGGCGGTCAGACCGCCGATCCCTGCGCCGACGACGACGATGGTTTGCCTTTCGCCGCCCTTCGCCTGCGGGAGAATCGCCACAGGCGGCCGCGGTCAGGCGGCGCGGCCGAGGTAAAGGTGGCCTGGCGGATCGGTTTCCGTCGCGCCCAGGCTCGACCGGTAGCGATAGAGCGTGGAGCAATAGGGGCAGACCTTCTCGTCCGCGTCGCCCATATCGATGAAGATATGCGGGTGGTCGAACGGCGGCTCGGCGCCGACGCACATGAATTCCTTGACCCCGATCGCGATGGCGCGGTCGCCGGCGCTGTTCTGAAAATGCGGGGTGCCGTGGTCAGCCATGGACGCGTTCCTTAAGTTGCGCGGCGGACAATAGCGGCGCAGGCGCCGGAGTGGTAGGGGCGGGGCGCCGCAGCGTTGGCATTCGCAACTGTCATCCCTCCGCGGGGACGACAAACCGGTAGTTCGGAGAACATGAGAATGCAGCATTTCTCCGCAGCCGGTCCTGACATTGCCTACCTCGACACGGGTTCCGGTGCGCCGATCCTGCTGATTCACGGCTTTGGCTCCAGCGTCGCGGTGAACTGGGAGGCGACGGGCTGGATACGCACGCTGACCGAAGCCGGGCGCCGGGTTATCGCGATGGATGTGCGCGGCCATGGGCAGAGCGCCAAGCTCTACGAGGTCGCAGCCTACAAGCCGGCGCTGATGGCGGACGATGCCGCGCTGCTCCTCGATCATCTCGGCATCGCGAGTGCCGATGTCATGGGCTACTCGATGGGCGGCCGGATTGCCGCGACGCTTGCGGTCCGGCATCCGGAAAAGATCAATGCGCTGATCATCGCCGGGATGGGCATGGGCCTGGTGGAGGGCATTGGCCACGACGAAGAGATCGCCGCCGCGCTGAAGGCGCCGACGCTGGAAGATGCCATCGGCGAAGTCGGCAGGCGGTACCGCAAGTTCGCCGAGCTGACGCACAGCGACCTTCAGGCGCTGGCGGCGTGCATCATCGGCCAGCGCGAACCACTGAAGGTCGCCGATCTCGCGGAGATCCACGCCCCGACGCTCGTTGCCGTCGGGACCAGGGACGACGTTGCAGGGTCGGCGCACCGTCTTGCGGCGATCATCCCCGGTGCCGAGGTGCTCGACATTCCAAACCGCGACCACATGTTGGCGGTGGGCGATCGCACGTATAAAGCCGGTGTTCTGGCCTTTTTGAGCCGCCAGGACTGACAGCGGGCGTTAACCCCTTGAGGATATGGAACTTCCGGACGCCGATGGCGGTTCACCAGCCTTATGATAGTGTCCCGCGCCTTCTCGAGGTCTAAGCCATGGTTGCCAAGCATTCCGAAGCCATCCGCGAGGTCGATCCCGCCTGGGAAACCATCAAGCGCGAGGCCGAGGCCATTGTCGCTGCGGAGCCCGCGATGGCGAGCTTTGTCTACGCGACGATCCTGAACCATGACCGGCTGGAAGACGCGATCGTCCATCGCGTGGCGCAGCGTCTGGACAACAGCGTCGTCAGTGCAGAGGTGATCCGGCTGGCGTACAAGGAAGCGCTGGCCGACGATCCGTCGATCGCGGAGGCGTTTCGTTGCGATATCGCGGCGGTCTACGACCGCGATCCGGCGTGCGACCGGCGGATCGAGCCGGTGCTTTACTTCAAGGGCTTCCATGCCATCCAGACGCATCGTCTGGCGCACTGGCTGTGGAACAAGGGCCGAAAGGATTTTGCCCTGTACCTTCAGTCGCGCTCGTCGTCGATCTTCGGCACCGACATTTCGCCGGCGGCGCCCATGGGCCGCGGCATCATGCTCGACCATGCCACGGGCATTGTCGTGGGACGCACGGCGACCATCGGTGATGACGTATCGATCCTGCAGGACGTCACGCTTGGTGGGACGGGCAAGGAGACGGGCGACCGCCATCCCAAGGTCCGCGACCGCGTGCTGATTGGGGCCGGCGCGAAGATTCTCGGCAACATCGAGATCGGCGAAGGCGCAAAGGTCGCGGCGGGATCGGTAGTGCTTCACGCGGTGCCGCCGTATACAACGGTCGCTGGCGTGCCGGCGAAGGTGATCGGCGAGATCGGGGGCAACGCGGCGTCGGTCCAGACGATGGATCAGACGTTCGAGGATTGCTGAGAAAAAGGGGACGAGGCCGTGGATCGCAAAGAGATCCAGAAACTCGAGGTATTCTTCCGCAAGCGGTTCAACATGCCGCAGATGGAAGTGAAACAGCGCCCGCAGAAGAACGATTCCGCGGAGCTCTACATTGGCGATGAATTCGTCGGCGTAATCTATCGCGACGACGAGGACGGCGACCTGTCGTACAATTTTACGATGGCCATCCTCGACATCGATCTCGAGTAGCCCGGCTCAGTTCGGGACGATAAATCCAGTCACCAGCTTCTGTATGCCGGCATCCAGCTGTCGCCATTGCGGCAGCAGGCTACGGTTGAAGCGATAGAGCACGGACAGCCCGCGGCCGAAGTTGATGTCGCGGAGGCACATCGCGGGCATCTCGGGCGTCCCGTCGGCAACGCAGCGTGCGACGAACGGGCGCGGCTCCGACGGGATGAAGTAGATGATCTCGCCGCCGTAACCGGATTCAGCGCTGAGTTTGCGGCCGACCAGGCCCGATGGACCGGGCAGGGGCTTCTCGACGAAGAAGCGGGAATAGACCTCATCGAGGCGGCCAGTGGAATCGAGTGGCTCGTCGCGCGTCGAGATCGTCGTGTAGATCAACGGCGCGTTTGGTCCGGCGTTCTGGAATACGTCCGCGAGCTGCGGCGAATAGCCTTCCAGCGTGGGCCAGAAGAGCGCGAGGTCGGCCCGCTCGACAGGTCCGCCGCGGCGCGTGCGATCGGAGCGGATCATGTTGCCTGGGATTGCCAGTTCCTCGGGGCCGATCGCCAGGTGAACCGGTGCGGGATCGGCGCTCAGACCGGTGAGCGTCATCGCATCGTGGTAGACCTCGATGATCGACCGCGTGAGGCCGCCGATGGCGATGATCAGCAGGATGCTCGCGACGGTCAGCACCAGCGGTTTGTAAGGCTGGAGCAGCCGCAATTGCGGGCCGGGCGCCTGTGCCGGCGCGGCCTGTCTGTGTCTTATCGATACATCCGCCATCCGTCCGCCCGCTGGCGATGCCCCGCGATTCCACGCCTTTGGCGCGCGAATCGTATGCTTAACCGACGGTACGCGGCTTGCAGCCCCCGCTCAACGGTGCGGCGGGCTGTGCCCGCGTGGGACGGATCTGGGGACGCGTCAACGTGCTTCGCGATGGGTTTCTCCTTTTGTATTGCGCGGCGGTGGGCTTCGTCGCGTCCGGCGTGGCGGCCAGCTTCTACAAGATGATGACGACGGAGACGCCGCGCTTTGCGCTGCTCGGCAAGGGGATTGGCGCGCTGGTGGTCACCTTCGTCTTCTGTGGTGTCACCGGACCGGCGATCGTCATCGATATGGTGCTGAAGTCGCGCATTTCGGATCGCGGCGCGGTTGGGACTGCCTTGTTCGGCCTGTTTGTCGCGCTGCTGTGGAGCGTGTGCTCGGGCATCCTGGTCCTCGACGTCGTGATCAACTTGCGGGATAGTTTCGCCTGACATGGCGATCCATTCCCTCGACGGCATTTCTCCGACTCTTCCGGGCGACGGCCACTTCTGGGTGGCGCCCACCGCAACCGTCATCGGCAAGGTGACGCTTGGCACGGGTGTCGGCATTTGGTTCGGCGCGGTATTGCGCGGCGACGGCGAGCCGATCGTGGTCGGCGCGGACACCAACCTCCAGGAGAACGTGGTCGTCCACACCGACCCGAGCTATCCGGTCACCATCGGGAGAGGGTGCACCGTCGGTCACGGCGCGATCGTCCACGGATGCACCATCGGCGACAATGTGCTGATCGGAATGGCCGCGACCGTCCTCAACGGCGCAGTGATCGGCGAAAATTCGCTCGTCGGCGCCGGCGCGCTGGTCACGGAGGGCAAGGTATTCCCGGCCGGGTCGCTGATCATCGGCTCGCCGGCGAAGGTGGCCCGGCCGCTCAGCGACAACGAGATCGCGCGCAACCGCCAGTCGGCGACGCACTACGCCGCGAACTGGCGGCGGTTTGCCAAGGGGCTGGACCGGTAGGGGTGGCGTCCGCCTGCCTCTGAGCCTCAGCCGCGCCGTCGCGTCGGGCGGCGCTCGGTCGGTCCGATCCAGAAACGACGCGGCTTGCCGAGCCTCAACACATCCATCGCGATCACGCGTGTGATCTTGTCCGCGGTGAGCTGGCGGATGAGGTCGCCGACGCCGGCCACGGGCACGTCGTCGAGTGCGACAACCACATCTCCCGTGAGCAAACCGCCCGAGGAGGCCGGGCCCGCCTGGTCGATGGTGCGCAGGACGGCACCGGTACTGTTGGCCAGCCCGGCGGCGAGCGCGAAACGCCGCGGGATGGCGGCGGTTTCGGCGGTGACGCCGATGTAGGCGCGGCGGACACGACCGTGGCGGACGAGTTCGCCCAGCACGAAACGAGCGGTGTCGCTTGCGACCGCGAAGCTGATGCTCTGTGCGCCAGGGATGACTGCGGTATTGATGCCAATCACCTCGCCGGCCGAGGAGACCAGCGGGCCGCCGGAGTTGCCGGGGTTGAGCGCAGCGTCGGTCTGGATCACGTCCTCGATCAGGCGGCCGGTACCGGTTGGCAGTGATCGCCCGAGGGCGGAGATGACGCCCGCGGTCACGGTCCACTCGAACCCCAGCGGGTTGCCGATGGCCGCGACCAGCTGCCCACGCTTCAGCTTGGCGGATGGTCCGAGGGCGGCGGCAGGAAGGTCGCGCGCGGCATTGGCGCGGATGAGAGCCAGATCGGTATCAGGATCATCACCCAGCAGCTGCGCGTCGGTGGTGCGGCCCTCGGTGTCGGCCAGCCCGATGAAAGCGGCGCCGGCCACGACATGGCTGTTGGTGAGGATCAGGCCATCGGACGACAGGATGACGCCGGAGCCCGTGCCGCTGCGACGGTTGCCGGCCGTCTGGCGCGTCTCTACGCGGACAACGGCGGGGCCGACGCGCTCGACGATGCCTGCGACGGCTCTGGAGTAGGCATCGAGCAGCGGTCCGTCATCAGCGGCGTCGGCGCTTTGGCCGGATTCAGGCTGGTTGAGTATCTCGAGCATCCCGCGACCCTCTGGTGAGGCAGGGCATGTGGGGATGCGGCGCCCTGAAAAGAAGTGAGCCGGCCCCGGGGCAGGGGCCGGCTCTCAAGGACCTGATCTTGGGGACGGGGGTGGGACGCGACCAGGTCCAGGTTCGTGTCTTCCCAATTGATGGTCGGCAGCGCGCTGATGATTTCGCCGCGAAGAGAAATCAGCGCGTGAGGCTGCCGACCAAGCTCGTGCGGGCGTCTTCGATGGCCATCCATTGCCCGCTGTTCGTTTCCGACTGACGTTTCACGTACTGGTAGTCCGTATCGCTCCAGACCAGGACGCGCGGCTGGAGGCTGTCGAGGATCAGGTCGCCACGGTCGGTCTCAACGGTGAGCACCGCATGACCCTCGCCGTTCCTCTGGCGCACGACGGTGATGAGGAGGGCGCCTACCGGCCAGCCTTTCTCGATCAAGTCGCGGCGCTTCAGAAGCACCAGATCCTCGCAGTCACCCCGGGTGGTCGGGTAAGCCCAGACCTCGGGGCGGCCATATACTTCCTCATCGGTCGCCGGCTTGATCGCGAGGTTCACCTCGGCGTTCACGGCGACCAACTGATTCCAGAGTGCCGGCGTCAGGCGCACGCGCTCGGAGCCGCTGCTCTTCACAGTGCACTCGCCGATGTGGGTCTGGCAGAATTCGTAGTGCCCGATCGGCTGCGTCGTCTTTCCTGTGGTGGTCATGAAAGCCCCGCCATCAGGTTGGCTCGCCGCCGCCATACCCATCGTCAAACCAAGTATCGCCCCCGCAAGCGCAAGCTTACGACCAGTGTTACTGAACATAATACGCTCCCCCAACCCGCGAGCACTATGGCACGCAAGCTTTTAGGCCCGTCTAAGTTTGGGCCGTAAAGTCGATTCAAATGCCGGGTTTCAGGGTAAGCTTGTATTTACCACGTCGTCCGCGCCGCACTGCACAGACGATCGAGCCCCGCTTTTTCTTCCCGCGGAGCAAGCGTATTCGATCAAAGAAAGGGGCGCTACGCTCGACGCGCGGCTATCCCCGTTTCGCTCAGGAGGTCAGGCGAGGTTCTGCTGGAGGGACGCTGTCGTCTGCAGCGTCGCAAACTCGACGGCGATCCCTTCCTCGAAGTGGCGAACCACCGAGGCGCGCAGCTTGCCGATCATCAGCGGAGAGCCGATCGGCGGCTTTACTTCCATGGTCAGGGCTGCGCCCGACAGGGACATGTCGACGACCTTGGCGCGGTATTCGCGGCCGTCGGGGAGCGCGATGGAAACCGAGGTAATCTTTGGCGTGGCGCGATCGTGCCGGCGGTCCTCAGGCAGGTTCAGCTCGTGGCGATTCGCGAGCCAGGTAAGCTTGGCGGCGAGCTTGTCCTTCTTGCGCAGCGTCGCGTTGATGGTCATGGCGAAGCCGCCATCGTAGGCGCGGGTGATCTGGCCTTCGACGCGGCCGATATGGTCGATGTAGGCGACGACGCGTTCCCCAACCCGGCCGACGATCGGGGTGGTCAGCGCCAGGCTGCCCGGGGACATGTTCTGGGTCTGGCAGGGAAATTCCCGCCGGTCCTCGAGCATGAAACGGCCCAAAAGGTTGACGGTGACGCGCTGATTGCGACGCCGGTCATGCTGCCGGATCAGCGAACGCTGTCGGAAAGTCTGGGGGGCAGCCATTTGTACGGGCAGCGCTCGGGTTTGTCGCGACGCCCAAATCTTCAACCATCGCGGTTAACAAGGCGTAAGGAGCCCGGCGCTCCGTTTACGACTGCCGCTTATTCCTTGCCGCCGTCGAGTACGAAAAGATGACCGTGGCGACGGGAGTTCGGGAGCGGCATCTGGATAATGCCGGCGTTCGCGCCCGGGACTGCGACCGGGCGCGGTGCCGCCTTCTGCGGCGTGTCGGTGCGGCGGCGGCCGTATTTCGGGGTCTCGTCGGGCCAGATGAGCCGGAGGCTGGCGATGGTCTGGCGTTCTACCGGCTCGGTACCCAGCCAGTAGGGGCGCTCGAGCACTGCGAGAGATCCCAGCACGCGGTCGAAGGTCGAGCCGTGCGAATGGCGCAGCGGCAGCAGGATCAGCTCGGCCGCGACTTCCTGGCCACGGGCGGTCTTCGCCTCGACGGTGACGACCGCGGCGGCGCCGTCCTCGGTGACGGCCGCGCCGAGGGTCTGCATCGCGGAACGGTCGTCGGCCTGGAACAGGTCGAAGAAGTTGGTGCCCTTTAGCTCGCGGCAGTAGATCGAACAGACGCGGGTGCCGGCGAGCCGCACCTGATAGTGCTCGCGATCAGCGACCTCGAGGATGAAGGTGTCGGCGAGCACGCGACGGATGTCGCTCGGCTCGATCGAACCACGATGCGGAGCGCGGTCGCTGCCGCGCACGCGATTCCAGTACTCGAACAGCTCGCGTGACGCGCTGTGCTTCATCGTCGCCAATCCCCGTCGTCCCACTATGAGGCCGTGGCGGAACGGCGGCCGTCCCGCCGCCGGATTCCACGTCCAGGTTCGGGACAGGCTTTCCGTCTTGTTCCCCAACCTCACGACGAAGCTGCAGGCGGTGTGCCATCGGCGCCGGTAAGGTTGATTTTGCGGTGGAGATTGTTGGGGACTGTGCAGCTGTGCGAGGCTTGCGCCCAGCGTTCAGCCCGGGGGAAGACGGGATGCGACCGGACCGCCCGCGCCAAATGGCGTTGGGCGGTTTTTGTTTTGCCCCATGTTTCGGTAGTCTCGCGCCGCCCTAGTTCAGTCGGGGTTCCAGTCGACGACCGAATGCGATGAACGCACCCATTCCCAATCCCCACATCCCGGCGACGCGCCAGCCAATTTTCAACCTGCCGGCGGTGGTCAGCGGGTTGATTGCCCTGCTGCTCGCGATCCATGCGGGCCGCGTCTTCCTGCTGTCGCGGGATGCCGGCCTTCAGGTGATTCTCGACTTCGCCTTCATTCCGATCCGCGAGACGCATCCGGAGGTGTACAGCGACCTCGCCGCCGTGGGGCAGGGCGCGCGGGTGTGGACCTTCCTCACCTACGCGTTTCTCCACGCGGACTGGGGCCATGTGCTGATCAACTCGGTCTGGCTGGCGGCTTTTGGCAGTCCGGTGGCGCGGCGCTTTGGCGTAGTGCGTTTCCTCGCGTACGCCGCGGTTGGCGCCATCGCCGGAGTGGCAGTGCATCTCGCGATCTATCCGAGCTCAGTGGCGCCGGTGGTTGGCGCTTCCGCCGCCATCTCCGCGCTGATGGCTGGCGCGGCGCGTTTCATTTTCCAGCCGCAGGGGCCGATGTGGTCGCTGGGTGGCTTCGATGCGTATCGTCAGCCGGCGGCGCCGCTGCGGGTGCTGGTGCGTGACGGGCGCGTGATGATGTTTCTGGGCGTGTGGTTCGTCGTGAACATCATCTTCGGGCTCACCGGCGGAGCGGGGCTCGCCAGCGGTGCGGTCGCGTGGGCGGCGCATGTCGGCGGGTTCCTGGCCGGCTTGCTGCTTTTCCGCCTCTTCGATCCGGTGCCGCGCGCTCCCTAAGCGCGATGCTGCGGTGCAGCTTGTCTTCGCCGCAATCGAGTCGCATCGTTAGCGGGTAAGGGCAGGGCGGCGATCAACCTGACGGAGGTTGGCCCATGACCGTAGCAGCGATTCTTTCATCCAAGGGACGCGAGGTCGCGACCACGACCGCGGCGAAGACTCTTGCGGAAGCGGTGGCTTCCCTCGCGAAACGCAAGATCGGCGCGCTGGTCGTCGTGGAAAACGGCGACCGCATCGTCGGCATCATTTCCGAGCGCGATATCGTCCGTGTCATCGCAGGCAAGGGCGCTGCCGCACTGGCCGAGCCCGTCGCAACGGTGATGACGCGCGGTGTCGTGACGTGCGGCGAGAGCGAGACCATCGACAGTGTCATGGAACGGATGACGCGCGGCCGTTTCCGGCATCTTCCGGTTGTCACGGACGGACGGCTCGACGGCATCGTCTCCATCGGCGACGTCGTGAAGGCGCGCATCGGCCAGGTCGAGCGCGAGGCCGAAGAGATGCGCGCGTATATCGCGACGGCCTAGGCCTTCTTCGGCATCGCCTGGTCGAAGACCAGAGTCAGCTCGGGCGTCGGCGCCTTGCCGGTCGGGACGCTGCGATAGAAGCATGAGCGATAGCCGGTGTGGCAGGTGACGCCATCGCCGGCGACGCGCACCTTGAGCAGCACCGCGTCCTGGTCGCAGTCGACGCGCGCGTCGACCACGGTCAGCGTGTTGCCGCTCTCCTCGCCCTTCCTCCAGAGCCTGCGGCGGGAGCGCGACCAGAACCAGCCCTGCCGCGTTTCGATCGTGCGCGCCAGCGCCTCGGCGTTCATATGCGCGACCATGAGTACATCGCCCTTGTCGGCATCGACCGCGACGGCGGTGATCAAGCCGTCGGCGTCGAACTTGGGGGACAGGGCGGTGCCGGTCTCGACGGTGTGCTCATCGGCGCGGGGAGCGAAGGGCATGGCGGGTTGGTCCCAGGATTAGTTGCGAGGCCGAACCTACCCACCCGTTCATCCCCGCGAAAGCGGAGATCCATCAACAGGACGGAGCGCGATGGAACCGTCGATCCCCGCTTTCGCGGGGATGAGCGGAGATAGACTCGACGTGCAGGCGGCGCTTAGCCCGCCGGATGCGCGGCCTTGACCAGAGTCACGAACCGCATCTGCTCGGCCGGATCGTCGCGGAAGGCGCCGGTGAACTGGGTGGTGACGGTGCTGGCGCCGTGCGCCCTCACGCCGCGGAGCGTCATGCACTGATGCTCGGCCTCGATCATCACGGCGATGCCGCGCGGTCTCAGCGTCTCGTCGATCGCGGAAACCACCTCCGATGTCAGCCGCTCCTGCGTCTGCAGGCGGTGCGCGAAGACCTCCACGACACGGGCAAGCTTGGACAGGCCGACGACCTTGTTGTCGGTCGGATAGTACGCGACGTGCGCCTTGCCGACGAACGGCACCATGTGGTGCTCGCAGTGCGAGAAGAACGGAATGTCGCGGACCAGAACCATGTCGTCGTAGATGCCAATGTCCTCGAACGTGCGCTCGAGCGGCGCTTCGGCCGACTGGTCGTAGCCCGAGAAGAATTCGCCATAGGCGTCGGTGACGCGTTGCGGCGTTTCCTTCAGGCCGTCGCGATCGGGATCGTCACCAGCCCAGGCGATGAGCGTGCGGACGGCTTTTTCGGCTTCCTCGCGGCTCGGACGCTCGCGCTTGGGCGCGGCTGCAACGGCGGCAGGCTTCTTGAACACGGCTTCCATTGGAGTTCCCCGTGGGGCGCCAGGGCCCCTCAGATAGTGTGCTGGCTTATATAGGCAGTGCCTACAGGCTTGGAAGCGCGGTTCATGTCAGCAGCGTGACCAGACTTAAAAAAGCTTTCCAAATCCGTGGCTTGTGCACAGTGGGCGTTTGCCGAGATGGCATGCGCCGTTGCGGTTTCCTATATTCCGGGGCGCTATGGACGACATCTACAACAGGCGCGTGCTGGAGCTTGCGGGCACCATTCCACGGCTCGGGCGGCTCGACATGCCGGATGCGAGTGCGACGGCGCACTCACGACTGTGCGGGTCGACAGTAACGGTCGATCTGAAGATGGATGGCGACATCGTCACCGACTTTGCCCACGACGTGAAAGCCTGCGCACTTGGACAGGCGTCGTCGTCGGTGATGGCGCACCATGTGATTGGCGCCAGCGCGACGGAGCTCCGTGCTGTCCGCGAGGCGATGCTGAAGATGCTGAAGGAAAACGGCCCGCCGCCCGAGGGGCGCTTCGCCGATCTGCACGTGCTCGAACCCGTGCGAGACTACAAGGCGCGCCATGCCTCGACGATGCTGACCTTCGACGCAGTGGTGGACGCTATCGGCAAGATCGAAGCGAAGCGGGCGTTGGCCTGAACCAGCCGCGATCAGCGGATCTGCATCGGACGCGAGCGGGTCGCCACGACGGCCCAGGCAAAGCGCAGCGCCGCCAGCCGGCCAATACCGACACGGCGATAGTCGAGGTAGTGCTGGATGAAGCTGACCATCTCTAGCGTTCCCGTACCGCGGCCCCCGGCAGGCGTCCCAAACCTGTCTCTGTGCAGGCTGTGCCCGAGTGGTGAATTTTCAGTTAGGCTCGCCGAGCCGACGCTGGCCTGGTGGGTTTATGTGACACCTGTTTGCCGCCCCACCACTATATGAGAAGCATGGCGGACGTTTTCTTCGCGCGCATTCCCGGGCTGCTCGGCGTTGGCGCCATCCGGCTCTACCGGCTGTTCCTGTCGCCGCTGATCGGGCGGTCCTGCCGCTATCTGCCGACCTGTTCTGAGTACACCGAGGAGGCAATCCGCAAATATGGTTTGTGGGCCGGATCGTGGATCGGGTTCGCGCGGCTGCAGCGATGCGGGCCGCTTGGGGCGTCCGGCTTCGATCCGGTGCCGGAGACGCTACCGGCCGACGCCGCCTGGTATACGCCATGGCGCTACGGTCATTGGACCGGCGGTCACATTCACCCTGACACGCGGCTGGACCTTTAGCGTTCAGGCGCTACCGATGAGGATGCCGGCGGCAAAGACGAGAAGGCCGCCGACCACAATCTGAATCGCCGCGCGTACGAAGGGCGTCTCCATGAAACGGGCGCGCACCCAGGCGATCGCCCACAACTCGGCGATCACAACCGCGATGGCGACGCCGGTGGCAACGCCAAAGTGCGGGATGAGGTAGGGGATCGTGTGCCCGATGCCGCCGATGGTGGTCATGATTCCGGTCACTGCACCGCGCACCCATGGACGGCCGCGGCCGGAGAGCGTGCCGTCATCGGACAACGCCTCGGCGAAGCCCATGGATATGCCGGCGCCGACAGACGCGGCCATGCCGACCAGGAATGTGTCCCACGAGTCGTGCGTGGCGAAGGCGGCGGCGAACACCGGTGCCAGGGTCGAGACCGATCCGTCCATCAAGCCGACGAGGCCGGGCTGGATCACCTGGAGCACGAAGTTGCGGCGCGCGGTTTCTTTCTCTTCCTGCCGCGCATTTTCGGGGATGCCGGTGGTCAGCTCGCGCGCATGGGCTTCGTGGCCGGCTTCAATATCCGCGAGATCGTCGAGCAGCTTGCGGACGGCGGCATCGCTCGTGCGTGTGGCGGCGCGACGGTAGAAGTTCGCCGCCTCCTGCTCCATCGACTCGGCGCGGTGCCGCATGGCCTCGACGTCGAAACTGGCAGTCATCCAGATCGGCTTGCGGCGGATAAAGCCGCGAACGTCCTCGCGGCGGATCAGCGGGATGTGCTCGCCGAAACGCTGGCGATAGAGGTCGAACAGCATCTGGCGGTGGCCGGTTTCTTCCACCGCCATCCCGTCGAATATCGCGGCCGATGCCGGGAAATCCTTCCGCAAACGTTCGGCGAAGTCGCGGTAGATGCGCCCGTCTTCCTCCTCGTTCTGGATGGCCAGAGCCAGCACCTCGCGGTCGCTGAGTTCGGCGAACGACTTCTGCGGACGGAATGAAAACGAGGGGAAGGGCATGCGCTCACCGATATTGGAATTATTCTAATATATGGTGGTTTTGGGGTCGAGGTCGATGGCCGCGCTGCGAACCCTCGTTTACCGTTTCGTCTTCGGCGTAGCGCCAAAGCGGAACTCGTGCGTCACGGACGCGTTGTGGCGGCATGAACGCTGTCTGTATTGTGGCTGCTACCGCCGCGTTGCTCGCTTCGAGCGCAGCGCTGGCTGAGTCGCCGATTTGCGCGCCGATGCAGGCACAGTACACGTCGCTGCTTCGTCAAACGCAGCCGAATAACACCAACACAAACGCGATCATCAAGCAGCTCGCTGCCGCCAAGGCCGACGAGCAGCGCGGCAACTGCAACCGCTTCCTTTTCTTCGGGCCGCCGAAGAGCCCCGCGTGCCCCGCTATCCAGGCCACCATATCTCAGTTGCAGCAGCAGCTCGCGGCCGTTCAGGGTCAGCGGTCGCTGTTCGGCGGGGATTTTGGTCCAACCCCGGAGGAGCAGAAGGCCGCCCTCCAGATGGACCTCCAGCAGAATGGCTGCAGTATCCCGTCGCTTTCAACGCCGGGCCGGACGCTCTGCGTGCGCACGTGCGATGGCTACTATTTCCCGATCAACAATCGCATCTCGTCGAAGGGCGTGAAGGCTGACGCAGCCGCATGTCAGGCAATGTACGGCCAGCCGGGCATCGCGACGCTCTACCTGCAGCGGAGCGACGATGTCGCCGACGCCCGCTCTGCCGATGGCAAGCTTCGCTACGGCGACCAGGCATTCGCCTTCCTTTACCGGGACAGCTTCAATGCTGCGTGTCACGCCGAGCTGAAAGACGGCATGGCGGCTCTCGAAGCGACGAAAGCCGGACAGCCTGTGACGCCTATTCCCGATGCAACGCCGGTCGCCGTCTTGACGCCAGTCGACGCCGTTCCGGCCGATAGTCAGGCGGCGCTACAGGCTATCAGCACTGCGCAGCCTATCGGTGGCAAGCACCCTGTGCGCTTCGTTGGCGCTGCCTACTACGAGACGATGTTCGCTTACGGCGAGGAATAGCCCCACTTTACGTTCGCCGGCCGCGACTGTATCTACCCGTCGTCCAACCCCACGCTTACCCGCGCCCGTACGCGGGAGTGAGCAGGAGAGAACGATGATCCACCTGACTTTTCCCGACAATTCGGTGCGCGAATTTCCTGCCGGCATCACCGGCAAGGATGTCGCCGAAGGCATTTCCAAGTCGCTCGCCAAGAAGGCGGTGGCGATGGCGCTCGACGGCCAGATCGCCGACCTATCCGACCCGATCCAGAAAGATGCGAAGATCGAGATCGTGACGCGCGACGACGATCGCGCCGTCGACCTCATTCGCCACGACGCGGCGCACGTCATGGCCGAGGCGGTGCAGGAGCTCTATCCCGGCACGCAGGTTACCATCGGTCCGGTGATCGAGAACGGCTTCTACTACGACTTCTTCCGCAACGAGCCGTTCACGACGGACGACCTGCCGAAGATCGAAGCGAAGATGCGCGAGATCATCCAGCGCAATCGCCCGTTCACGAAGGAAGTCTGGTCGCGCGACGACACCAAGCGCGTATTCGCCGACAGGGGCGAGATGTTCAAGGTCGAGCTGGTCGATGCGATCCCGGCGGACCAGCAGATCAAGATCTACAAGCAGGGCGACTGGTTTGATCTTTGCCGGGGGCCGCACATGGCGTCCACCGGCCAGATCGGCATGGCGTTCAAGCTGATGAAGGTTGCCGGCGCCTACTGGCGCGGCGATGCGCGCAATCCGCAGCTTACGCGCATCTACGGCACGGCATGGCGGACGGAAGACGAGCTCAAGCGCTACCTCACCATGCTGGAGGAAGCGGAAAAGCGCGACCATCGCCGGCTCGGCCGCGAGATGGATCTGTTCCATTTCCAGGAGGAGGGGCCGGGCGTCGTCTTCTGGCACCCGAAGGGCTGGACGATGTTCCAGGAGCTGATCGCCTACATGCGACGCCGGCTCCGCGACGGCTACAAGGAAGTGAACGCGCCGCAGACGCTCGACAAGGTGCTCTGGGAGACATCCGGGCACTGGACGACGTTCCGCGAGAACATGTTCAAGGTGCAGCCGGCCGGCGACGACATCGAGGATGACGATCGCGTCTATGTGCTGAAGCCTATGAATTGCCCGGGCCACATCCAGATCTTCAAGCACGGCCTGAAGTCGTATCGCGACCTGCCGCTGCGCTTCGCCGAGTTCGGCGCGGTGCATCGCTTCGAGCCGTCGGGCGCGCTGCACGGACTGCTTCGCGTGCGTGGCTTCACGCAGGACGACGCGCACATCTTCTGCACCGAGGAGCAGATGGCGGCCGAATGCCTGAAGATCAACGACCTGATCCTGTCGACCTACGCCGACTTCGGCTTCAGCGAGATCGTCGTGAAGCTGTCGACGCGGCCGGAGAAGCGCGTCGGCTCGGACGAGGCGTGGGACTACGCCGAAGACGTCATGCTGAAGGTGCTGAAGACGATTGAGGCGCAGTCCGGCGGGCGCATCAAGACGGGCATCAACCCGGGCGAGGGCGCCTTCTACGGGCCGAAGTTCGAGTATGTGCTCCGCGATGCCATCGGTCGCGACTGGCAGTGCGGGACGACGCAGATCGACTTCAACCTGCCGGGTCGCTTCGGCGCCTTCTACATCGACTCGAACGGTGAGAAGAAGACGCCGGTGATGATCCACCGCGCTATCTGCGGCTCGATGGAGCGTTTCCTCGGCATCCTGACTGAGAACTACGCCGGCCACTTCCCATTGTGGTTCGCGCCGGTGCAGGTCGTGGTCGCGACGATCACCTCCGACGCCGACGACTATGCCAACAAGGTTGCCGCCGAGCTGACGAAGGCGGGGCTGCGCGTCGAGACGGACCTGCGCAACGAGAAGATCAACTACAAGGTTCGCGAGCACTCGCTGCAGAAGGTGCCGGTGATCCTGGTTTGCGGCCGGCGCGAGGCCGAGGAGTCGTCCGTCAACGTGCGGCGCCTCGGGTCGCAGGACCAGAAGTCGCTGTCACTGGCGGAGGCCGTGGCGACCTTGCAGCAGGAGGCTGAGCCGCCCGACGTGAAGCGGACGGCTTAGACCTTTCACGGGCTCTTCGGCAGCTTTGCCACCTTGTTAGGGCCGGTCAGCTACTCACCGGCTCAGGGCTTCAGCCGCGAAAATCGGTCTCGGCCATGGTCTCCGTGCCGATCACCTCGACCGTGCCGCCGGAGATCTCACGGGTGGCGGCCTGATAGCGGCGGAAATAGTCCTTGCTCTGGAGGGCCTTCAGGGCGGCATCGTCGACGGCGGATGCGACGTGCCAGTATCGGTCACCGTTCCGCTCCTTCAGCACGCGATATGAGATGCGGCCCTTGAGGTCAGGGTCGCCGTTCATCTCGGCGACCATCGCCGTGATCTGCCGCCTCCATTCATCGCGCGGGCCTGTCTTGAACGTGTAGACAATGATCGACTGCGGCATGGCTGTCCTCTCCTCCGGCTGCCCTTCGATGTGGCGCCGACAGGGGCGTTCGTGCAAGTATGGACAAAATTGATACTGTAGGAGGATTGCCATGCCACGCGGGCGCAGCGGATGTCCGGTCCTCGCCTTCCAGAAGATGATCGCGGGCAAATACAAGCTGCGGATCGTATGGGACCTGAAAGACGGTCCGCTGCGCTACAGCGCGATCCGGTCCGGGCTGTTGCGCGGTGCCATCGGCACCAGCGAGATTGCACCGCGGGTATTGTCGCGCGAGCTCAAGGCGCTGACGGCGGCCGGACTGATTGATCGGAAGGACTACGGTGTCGTGCCGCCGAAGGTGGAATACCGGCTGACCGCGAAGGGCAGGAGCTTCGTGCCGGTGATCGCGGGGATACGTGCCTGGGGGCACCGCCATCTCAGCGAGGCCGTGCCAGCCGAGGCGGCGGAGTAGGCGCTACTGCGCCAGCACCTCGACGTCGCGGTCACTACCGGGCTCGACCGAGAAGTTCTTTTGAAAAGTCTTGCCGTCGTGCTTGGCGATTGCGGTGTAGTCGCCCGCGGCGAGGATGACCGTCGGGAAAGCGCCGACGTTCTTCGCAATGCTGGCGCTGCCGCCGTTGGTGGTGACGGTCCATGCCGTGTCGGCGATCGCCTCGCCGCCGTGCTGCTCGACCAGCTTCAGCGTCATGCGTGCGGCTTTCAGGAACACCGTCGCTTCGGTCAATTTGCCGGGGTCGACCTTGATATCGGTGCGCACGATGGCGTTGGCGTCGCCGTATTTCGAAACCACGTGATACGTGCCGGCGTTCAGGCTGATGATGTGGCCCGGTGGCGCGTTGGGCACGAGAAGGAAGCGCCCTTCGTCGCCGGCCTCGTCAGGCGCGTAGATATCGAACGTCACTTCACCCTGATGCAGAGGCTGGTCCTTGGCATTAGTCGCGGCGAGCCGCATGCCGCCGGCGTTCAGCACCACGACCTCGCCGCCGGTGCGGCCGTTGACCGCGATCTTGCGCGTGGCGCCGGCGCGACCATACGCGGCGTGAACGTAGTATGTGCCGGGGTTCAGGCCGAAATAGACGATGCCGCCATCCGCTTCGCCCAGCAGTTGGAGGTGGCCGTCCGGTCCTGGCGTGTCTCCGAAGATGCGCCATTTGACGCCATCGCCCAGCGGCGGCGCTTTCGGGGCGAGGCGAGCCTCGAGCGTGAAGGAGCCCGGCCGGATGTCAGAGGGTGGCCCCACGTCCGGTTGGTCGGGTGCCGTGTCAGCCGGTACTGAGTCCAGGTCGTCACCGCTGCCGGCACCGATGTCGTCGGTACCGTCGGTTGCGTCGCCGCTGTCGTCAGCATCGCCACTGTCGCTGGCCGCGGCCGGAGCTGCCTTCGCGCCTCCCGACGCTGCCGACAGAACCGGCGCACCGTTGGTGCCGGCATTGTCAGGCGCGAGGCGGGGCAGGGGCATCTGCACGGTCTCCGCCCTGGCCGACGAGGCTATGGCGAGGCCGCCGAGGGCGGTGAGCGCGGCGCAGAGGACGGCAGCGATGGCTGGGGTTCGCAACACGAGCGGCAGACTCCGCCTTTCCGTGGCGAATTCAAGGCCCTGAGTGTCTTTGGCCAATTGCATTCCCCATGGAATCGGCCAAGGTCGCGGGCATGCCCGATGCCCTCGATCTTCTCAAGACCCGCAAGTCCATATCCGCCCAGTTCCTCGCCGAACCCGGTCCCAACGAAGCGCAACTCGCCGAGATCCTGACCGTCGCCACGCGGGTGCCGGACCACGGCAAGCTGACGCCATGGCGCTTCATCCTTTTCCGCGGCGAGGCCCGGCAGCAGGCGGGTGAGGCGCTGGCGCGGCTCTTCGCATCTCGGAATCCCGGCGCGGAGGCGAAACAGATCGAGGAGGAGAGGGTCCGGTTCTCGCGCGCCCCGTTGGTCGTCGCGGTGGTGAGTCGCGCCGCGGCGCATCCCAAGATTCCGGAATTCGAGCAGTTGCTGTCGGCGAGCAATGCCGCCTTCAACGTCGAGCTCGCCGCCCATGCGATGGGGTTTGCGGCCCAATGGACGACCGGCTGGCCAGCCTATGACACGGAAGCGGGAAAGATCCTGGGATTGAAGGACGGCGAACGATTTGTCGGCTTCATCCATGTCGGCACGTCAACGGTGCCGTTCACAGACCGGCCGCGTCCTGCGATCGCCGACGTGGTCAGCGACTGGCAGGCGCCGGAATAGGCGGTAAATCGCCGTTTCCATGGTGAACGGAATATTAAGAATTGCCGCCGCACACTCGCGGCATGATCGTCCGCGACTTCCTGATCTGGATGGAGACCGCGCCGGCGGAGCGTCGGGCGGAGGCTACGCATGCACTCTGCCGTGCCTATCTCTATGCCGACGTCGATGAGGAAACGCGGAACGCCATGGAAGCAGCGCTGACGCTGCTCCTCGACGATCCGTCGGCTGACGTGCGGCTGGCGCTTGCCGATACGCTGGGGTCGAGCGACCACGCGCCGCGCCATGTGATCGTGACGCTCGCCACCGACCAGGCGGACATCGCTGAACTCGTGCTGTCGCGCTCGCCTTTGTTCATCGACGCGGAACTGGTCGATATCGCGGCTGCCGTCACCGGCCGGCTGCAAAGCGCCATCGCCCGGCGGCCCGTCGTTTCGCACGCGGTGGCAGCGTCGATCTCCGAAGTGGGGGATCGCGACGCCTGCCTGGCGCTCCTCGACAATCCCGGCGCGACCGTCGCGCGCATTAGCTTCCGCCGTATCGCCGAGCGGTTTGCCGAAGATTTCGCGGTGCGCGATGCGTTGCTGGCGCGGAAGGACCTGCCCGCCGACGTGCACCAGAGGATCATCCGGGCGGTTGGCGACCAGCTCGGAAACCTGATCGTGCAGAAAGCATGGGTGCCGGAAAACCGCGCCAAGGCCGTCATACGAGACGCCTGCGACCGCGCCACCGTCGCCATCGCAGCGGAGACCGAGACGCAGGAACTCGCGGCGCTGGTCGAGCATCTGCGCGTGACGGAGCAACTCACCACCGCATTGCTGCTTCGCGCCGTCTGCGCCGGCAACGTTGCGTTTTTCGAGGCGGCGCTCGCGGCGCTGTCGGGTGCGCCGCTGCGACGCATCTCCAGCCTCGTGCGGGCGGGCCGGATCCCGGGACTGCGGGCTGCCTACGCCAAGGCGGGCCTGCCGCCGCTGGCCTTCGACGCTTTCGCGGCGGCGCTGGAAACCTGGCGGCGCGCAGCAGGCGAGGGCGGTCCGAAGGACAAGTATCGCTTCACCATGCAAATGGTGGATGCGGTGATCGCGCGCTACACGAACATCACTGACGGCGAGGTGAACGAGCTCACCGCGATGCTCCGCCGGTTTGCGGCTGACCAGGCGCGCGAGGCCGCGCGCGATTTCGCCAAAGCGGCGGTCGCGGCCGAGGCGGCCTAATACTTGAACTGCTCGGCGAGGATGCGCTCGTCCCAGGAGTGATCCGGATCGAACAGGATCACGCTGGTCGCGGCACGGTCCTGACGCACCGTCACCTCCACCACCGATTTGAACTCGACGTTGTCGGCAACGGCATTGATCGGACGCTTGTCGGTCTCGAGCGCGGTGATCTTCACGGTCACATGGTCGGGCAGGAGGGCGCCGCGCCATGTCCGCGGGCGAAAGGCACTGATCGGCGTCAGCGCCAGCAGCGGGGCGTAGATAGGCAGGATCGGCCCATGGGCGGAAAGGTTGTACGCGGTGCTGCCGGCCGGCGTGGCGACCAGTACGCCGTCGCAGATGAGGTCAGCGAGCCTCACCTGACCGTCGATCGCGATCGTCAGCTTCGCGGCCTGGTAGGATTGGCGCAGTAGCGAAACCTCGTTGATCGCGTAGGCGGTGTAGCGTTTGCCCGCGGCGTCGACGGCTTCCATCTGGAGCGGGTGTATTTCGGTGACGCTCGCGGCGGCGATGCGATCGGGGACCGCATCCTCCGAGAGATCGTTCATCAGAAAGCCGACGGTGCCGCAGTTCATGCCGTAGATCGGCTTGCCGGTATTCATGAATGCATGGAGCGTCTGGAGCATGAAGCCGTCGCCGCCAAGCGCCACGATCACGTCCGCTTTTTCGGGCGAGACGCCGCGATAGCGTTCGGTCAGCCGCGCCTGAGCAGCGCGCGCTTCATCGACGGCGCTCGCGATAAAGGCAATGGACGCATTCCTGAGCTGCCCGCCCACCATCCAGCGCTCCTTGGGAAAGGGCGCGGAGGCACTAGCACGGCAACCGTAACATTTCCAATGTAACCAGTGGGAGCGCGAGCGGTTGCGGTGGCGGCGGGCAGGCGCTATCCGTCCCGGGCCGTTTCAGCAGTCTTGCCCGCGAGTCCCGTCCGATGGCAGCCGATCCCGCCCGATTTGTCCTGACGCTGTCCTGCGGAGACCGGCGCGGCATCGTCGCCGCGGTCGCCAACTCGATCGCCTCCCAGGGCTGTAACATCGTGGAGAGCGCGCAGTACGGCGACCCCGAGACCGAGCGGTTCTTCATGCGCGTTTCGTTCTCGGCTCCGCCGACAATGACGGTGAAGTCGTTCAGCGACGGCTTTCAGCCCGTCGCAACCGGCTTCGATTTCGCCTGGACGGTGCACGATCTCGCGGTGAAGCCGCGCGCGATCATTCTGGTCTCGAAATTCGGGCACTGCCTCAACGATCTGCTTTACCGCCACTCGATTGGGCACTTGCCGATGGAGCTGGTCGCCGTTGTTTCCAACCACGAGACGATGCGGCGACGGGTCGAGTCCGACGGGCAGCGCTATTTCTATATGCCGGTGACAGCGGCCGATAAGGAGAAGCAGGAAGCGAAATTGCTCGCGATGGTCGATGACGAGCACGTCAGCCTGCTGGTGTTGGCGCGCTACATGCAGGTGTTCTCGCCGACCATGCTCGCGCGTCTCGCTGGCCGAAATGTCAGCGCCATCAACATCCACCACTCGTTCCTGCCGAGCTTCGTCGGGGCGCGGCCCTACCAGCAGGCGCGGCTGCGCGGCGTGAAGCTGATTGGCGCGACGGCGCACTACGTGACGCCCGAGCTCGATGCCGGTCCGATCATCGAACAGGACGTCGGGCGCGTGAACCACGCCATGACGGAAGACGAGATGATCGCGACCGGGCGAGACATAGAGGCGACGGTGCTGGCGCGCGCGGTGCGTTTTCATCTCGAGCATCGCGTTCTGGTCAACGGCGACCGCACCGTCGTGTTTCCCTGAGATGGCGGCGCGCATCATCGACGGCCGGGCGGTGGCGGCGGACGTCACGGCGCGTGTTGCCGAGCACGCGCGGCTGCTGAAGGCGGAGACCGGGATCGTGCCGGGCCTCGCCGTCGTTCTGGTCGGCAACGATCCGGCGAGCGAGATCTACGTCTCATCCAAGGGGAAGAAGGCGGAGGAGTTGGGCTTCCGCTCCGTGCAGCACACGCTCGCGGCGGAGACCAGCGAGGCCGCGTTGCTGGCGTTGCTCGCCACCGTCAACCGCGATCCCGCGGTTCACGGCGTTCTCGTTCAGTTTCCGGTGCCGTCGCAGATCGACCGCGTGAAGGTTGTCGAGGCGATCGCGCCGGAGAAGGACGTCGATGGGTTGAACCCGATCAATGTCGGGCGGCTAGCGGGTGCGTTGCCCGGCGGATTGGTGCCATGCACGCCGGCGGGATGCCTGCTGCTCATCCAGCGCGCTTTGCCGGAGGGGCTGGCGGGCAAGCATGCGGTCGTCGTCGGCCGCTCCGCGCTCGTCGGTCGACCGATGGCACAGCTGCTGCTCGATGCAAACTGCACCGTCACCGTCGCGCATTCCCGGACGCGCGACCTGTCAGCCGTCGTGCGCGAGGGTGACATCGTCGTGGCCGCCGCGGGCAAGGCGGAGATGATCCGCGGAAACTGGATCAAGCCGGGTGCGGTGGTGATCGACGTCGGAACCACGCGCGTGCCCGCGCCGGAGCGGGGGCCCGGCAAGACACGTCTCGTCGGGGACGTAGCGTTCGCCGAGGCGGCTGAGGTTGCCGGTGCGATCACGCCGGTGCCCGGCGGCGTGGGACCGATGACGATAGCCATGCTGATGGCGAACACGCTGACCGCGGCGTTCCGCAGTGTGGGGCGTCACGCGCCGAAGCTCGCGTAAAAGCCCGGCGGAGGGAGGTTCCGCCGGGCCCGCTCTGACGATCGCTACAGGTAATGGTTACGCCGCCGGTGCCTCTGCACGCACTGGACGCTTCGTTTTCTAAGCAGCGATGAAGGAAATGCCTAGGATTCGAGTCAAACCGATCAGACCGGCAGTTGCAGAGGCTTTGCCGCTCGCGCGGTTTTTCACGATCGTTTGAAGTGCGGATGGTGCCGGATGAGGGGATTGAACCCCCGACCTTCGGTTTACAAAACCGCTGCTCTACCGCTGAGCTAATCCGGCCCGCACGAGGAGGTAGCAGCGGCCCGATTCGCCGACAAGCCGGCGTTTCACGACGAGGCCGTCAGGTGACGGTGGGCGAGGTAGAGCGCCAGAACGGCGGCGTTGGATACGTTCAGGCTGGTGATGGCGCCCGGAATGGCCAGCCTGGCGACGACATCGCAGGTCTCGCGGGTGAGCCGGCGCAGACCTTTGCCCTCGGCCCCGAGCACCAGTGCTATGCGACTGCCGGCGATGGCAGTCTCGATCGGCGTATCCGCATCGCTGTCCAGTCCAATGCGGGTGAACCCCATGCCGCCGATTTCTTCCAGGGCGCGGGCGAGGTTCTGCACCTCGATCCATTTGATCTGATCGAGCGCGCCGGATGCGGCTTTGGCGAGCGTCCCGCTTTCCGCGGCCGAGTGTCGTCCGGTGGTCACGATCGCATCGGCGGCGAATGCCACGGCGGAGCGCAGCACCGCGCCGACGTTGTGCGGGTCGGTGACCTGGTCCAGCACGATGATCAGCTTCGCTCCGGACAGGGCGTCGAGCCCGAGCGTCGGCAGCGGTGCGGCCTCGAGGGCGATGCCCTGGTGGACGGCATCACCGCCGAGCAGGCGGTCGAGGTCGCGCGGGGTGGTTTCTTCGGCCGCGAAGGGCAGACGGGCGCCAGCTTCACTCAGCCGGCCGAGGGCGTTTGGTGTCGCGAGGATGCGCAGGACCTTGCGGCTTGGATTGGCGAGGGCGGCGGTCGCGGCGTGGATGCCGTAGAGCCAGAGGGAATCGGGGCGCCGGGCGGCGGGCGAGAGTTGCGCCTGACGCTTGCGGTCCTCGCTCTGCTGACGCTGGCGCTCGCGCCGTTCGGCCGGCGTGTTGTGGCGGCTCATGCGGGCACCTTCGCGGCCAGTTTCTTCGGAGCCACCGCGCGGTAGCTCTGTGCGATCCAGTCCTTGAGCAATCCGACGTCGGGCTTTTGCCGCGCGGTGTAGCGGGCCGTCACCCAGCCCGCGCGGCCAAGGCCATAGCCGCTTGGCTGCACGTAGGGCAGGGTGAGCGCCATCTCGGACGAGATGGGCAGCTTTACGCCGACGCGGAGCGCCCCCTCCACCATGCCGACGAAGACGAAGATTTTGCCGCGCACTTTCACCACGCGCTCCTCCCACGGCCATTCCTCCGTGGCCTCGGGAAAGGCGAGGGCATGTTTCACGAGCGCGCGCTCGGCCACTTTATGTGCAGGAGGTACCGCCATGCCGTCTCTATAGATACCGGCCGCGTTGACAGCAAACGGGGCCGTCGCCATAAGACGCCCACCTTTTCGGGCGGCTCCCCGCCCCAGAGGGAGAGTGTCCCGAGTGGCAAAGGGGGCGGACTGTAAATCCGCTGGCTTACGCCTTCGTAGGTTCGAGTCCTACCTCTCCCACCATGCTTCGCTTAAGGTGGGCGTGCCGGGCGGGTGTAGCTCAATGGTAGAGCAGCAGCCTTCCAAGCTGAATACGAGGGTTCGATTCCCTTCACCCGCTCCAACCCCGCTATGGTCAAACATGAAGCACCAGCATCTCGCTGCAATTCTCGTCGTTGTCTTCGCCACGTTTGGCGCGGCCTCCGGGGCGCGGGCGGATGATGCGCTGTTCCTGCCCGTGGAGGATTCCTTCGTCATCGCGGGCATGGGCGTCGTGGCGACCGGTACTGTCGTGCGGGGTACGATCCACACCGGCGATCAGGTAGAGCTGGTTGGCACCGGCGATCCGACGCCGGCGGTCGTGCGTGATCTCCAGGTCAACTTCAGTTCAGTCGCGGAGGCTGGCGCGGGCACCGAGGTATCCGTCATCCTCGGTCGCGTCGAACAGGACCAGGTGCAGCGGGGCCGGGTGATCGGCGCGCCTGGGGTCCTGAAGGCGCACGCCAAGATAACCGCGGATGTCACCTTGCTGGCGGCCGGTGGCCGGGCACGGCCTGCGGATGACGGCTATCGGCCACTGCTCAAGATCTGGACACAATCCGTGCCCGGGACCTTCGATCTTGGCGGCGGCCAGATCGATCTTGGCGCCACGGGGCGCGTGTCGATTACCCTCGAGGAGGCGACCGTGGCGCAGCCTGGCGACCGGTTCGACGTCACTGACGGCGGGCGCAGCGTCGGTGGCGGCGTCGTTGTGGCGACGCAGGACTAGTCCGGCCGTCAGTCACATCGCCAGGCGGAGTCCTGACAACGCCGATCCGATACTTTCAAAAGTCGTGACAATCTGGTCCGCCGACGTCAGCAGGAAGAACTTGTCGGTCGAGCTCGCGCACTGTTCGAGCATCGTGGATTTTGGATCGCGGCCGGTGTTCACCTGGACCGTGTAGAGCTCGATCCCCGCGTCCTTGATGTTCTGGCACAGCTTCTTCTGCCGCGTGTCAACCCGAGATGACGGGTTGCGCCCGTCGCCGTACCAGCGGTCCTGCGTGTTCAGGCCGTCGGTCAGGAGAATAATCACCTGCTTGTACTTGTAGCTGCTGTCATAGCTCGGGATCGTGAATGGCGACTGGGTGAGGGATTGCCATCCCCATTGCAGCCCTATCGCCTGATTGGTCGCGCCCAGCGGCTTCATGGCGTCGATCACATCGTTGAGATCTGACCACCGGTAGCTCAGGCCGGCCAGTTGGGCGGGGCAGCTTTCGTTCTGCTCAGCCGGAAAGAGAGTCGCGCTGCGTGATGTGCTCGGCGCGGTGTTGTCGAGGTCATAGTTTTGGTCGCGATCGGTGACGCATCCATTCCAGTTGCGATGCGATGTGGCGGTCCAAGTGCGGCGCGCGTTCTCGCATGACGACTTGGTCGTATAGTTTTTCTTGCTGCACGACCCGTTCACTTCGTCGAACAGGTCCCAGCGCAGCCAGGTCTTGGCGTAGTTGCTGCTGCCGACGTTCACGCCCGTGGCGAATGGCACGATCGAGACATACACATCGCCGTCGACGGTTGCGGCATCCTCCAGCTCATCAAGCAGATTGTGCGACGCTGTTTTCAGCGCGGACATCTTTCGGTCGTCGTCCATCGAGCCCGTGTTGTCCAGGACAAGCGCGACGCGAAGGCGGGAGCTGCCCCAAACCGCCGTCGACTTGGCGTTGATGGGGACGCGCGAGAGGCCAAAAAGGGCACCGAAATACGGTATAACGTCGCCGGTCGCGACGGCTTCCACGGATGGTCCGCCCTGTGTCTTGAACGAGGCGCTCAGCGAGATGTCCTTGAGGTCGGACTCGCCGAGATTGGCCGCGAAGAAATTGTTGGCCAGCTGATTGACCCTAATACTCCCCAACGAGCGCAGCGACGGATCGGTCGCCACCGCCAACGTGGCGGCATCCAGGGCATCTTGCATGTCGATGCGGGCGCGGAAAGCGCGGGCGTAGTCCAACGCGCCCCCAACCGCCATCAGCAGCGGCACCGAAACGATCGCGAAGATGACGGCAATATTCCCGCCGTCATGTGCGCGAAAACGTGCCAATTCATCGATAAGGATCTGAATTGTCCGGATCATCGCGGCAACTGTCCAAGTAAGTTTGAGACGAAACGAATGAAGCCTGCGTATGCCCCTTTAACAAATTCTGAACCCGTATCGCGTGTGCACTTCCTAATCGCGACCATAGCGGTCAAGCGCGGAAGATGATGCTTTAAAAACGTCCCATCTGGATCAATGTTCTACATGGTACTTGCGAGCGCCGTGATGCGGGAAAGATATTGCGCGACGTCAAAAATGACGGACGCCTGACTGGCGCCGGATCAAATTCCGCGAGAGCGCGTTGCGGCTGATGAATCCAGGAGGACTCGTCATGCCGGACAAACGCACCATCGAAAAAGCCGTCGCCGACAAACGTGCTGGCAAATCCGCGTCGACCCAGGCCGGGGAGTTCGTCCACGATGAAATCGATAAGATCAGGCATGGCGAGCACGGTGCGCGCTCGGCGAAGCAGGCGATCGCAATCGGATTGTCGGAAGCCCGGCGGGCGGGTGTCGACCTGCCACCGCCGAAGCGGGGAAAGACCACGGAACGGACCCGCAAAAGCGCGGAATACGCCTATGAGGTGGGGCAAGGGGAGCGGAAGACGACGCGGCGCCCGAAAGTTGCCAAGGCCGTGAAACGTGCGTTGAAACGTGAGCCCACTGATACGGTCTCGCGTGCGGCGCTCTCTCGGCAGGCGCGGACTGCGGCCTCCCAGCGATCGGCGGGGTCGCGCTCGGCTTCGGCAAAGAAGGCTGCGGCGACCAAAGGTCCGGCCGAGCGTAGCACGGCGGCGCGAAAGGGTGCTCGCACACGCAGTTCCCGCAAGAAATAACGTGAGGGAAATTGCGGTCGGCGGCTCGGCTTGCTATCTCTCCCGCGCGCTTTGCGTAGGGGTATAGCTCAGTTGGTAGAGCGGCGGTCTCCAAAACCGCAGGTCGTAGGTTCGAGCCCTACTGCCCCTGCCATCCCACCATACGGTGGGCTGCCACAAAATAGCCTTGACTACCCGCATTTTCGTGGGTTATCGGGCTTGAGAATCCAGATTAAAGGCCTTATGTAGCCTTTCCCAAGCGCTCGACGCGCGAGCCATAGGTTCGCGCGTCGATCAGTTATGAGCGGTACATGGCCGAAAGACCCAATCCTTTTCAGTTCCTCCAGCAAGTGCGGGCGGAAGCGGTCAAGGTTGTCTGGCCGAGCCGCCGGGAGACCGCGGTTTCCACTGTCATGGTGATCGCGATGGCGTTCCTGGCAGCGATCTTCTTCCTGACCGCTGACCAGATCATCAGCTACGGCGTGAAGTTCCTGCTCGGTCTCGGCAGCGGCACGACTCCTACAGGCTAAAGGCGGCGGCGCGGTTCAATGGATAAGAAGTGGTACATCGTCCACGCATACTCGAATTTCGAGCGGAAGGTGGCCGACTCCATTCGTGAGAAGGCGCAGGCGACGGGTCTGGCCGACCTGTTCGACGAAATCCTGGTGCCGACCGAGAAGGTCGTCGAGGTACGCCGCGGGCGGAAGGTAGACGCCGAGCGCAAGTTCTTCCCCGGCTACGTGCTGGTGAAGATGAACATGACGGATGAGGCGTACCACCTCATCAAGAACACACCTAAGGTCACCGGCTTCCTCGGCGCCGACAACAAGCCGATGGCGATTTCGGAAGCGGAGGCGAACCGCATCCTGCAGCAGGTGCAGGAAGGCGTCGAGCGCCCCAAGCCGTCGGTCTCGTTCGAGATCGGCGAACAGGTTCGGGTGGCGGACGGTCCGTTCGCCTCCTTCAACGGACTGGTCGAGGAAGTCGACGAGGTCCGCGCCCGCCTCAAGGTGGCGGTTTCTATTTTCGGCCGCGCTACGCCGGTCGAGCTGGAATACGGACAGGTCGAGAAGCTCTAGCTCCTCGTTTTTGTCCGTCAGTGGCTGTGGAAGGCGAGGTGAGCGTCGCCAACGCTCTACGAACCGGACCACGGCGTCCTTGCCGGCATCATCGCCGGCGTCGCGAGAGGAAGTGACATGGCAAAGAAAGTTGCCGGGTATTTGAAGCTCCAGGTACCGGCCGGCGCCGCTAACCCGTCGCCGCCGATCGGTCCCGCGCTCGGTCAGCGCGGCATCAACATCATGGAATTCTGCAAGGCGTTCAACGCGCGCACCCAGGAGCAGGAGAAGGGCTCGCCGATCCCGGTGGTGATCACCTACTACCAGGACAAGTCCTTTACGTTCGAGATGAAGACGCCGCCGGTGAGCTTCTTCCTCAAGAAGGCGGCGAAGCTCGACAAGGGCAGCCAGACGCCGGGCCGCGGCTCGGCCGGTTCGGTCACCAAGGCTCAGGTGCGCGATATCGCGACCAAGAAGCTGAAGGACCTGAACGCGACGGACGTCGAAGCAGCGATGCGCATGGTCGAGGGCTCAGCCCGCTCCATGGGCCTCTCGGTGACGGAGTAAGGGCGATGGCGATCGGCAAGAGAAACAAGACGGCCCTCGAGGGCGTCGACCGCGAGAAGCTTTACGCGCTGACCGAAGCTGTGAAGATGGTCAAGGAACGCGCTAAGGCGAAGTTCGACGAGACCATCGAGATCGCGATGAACCTCGGCATCGATCCGCGTCATTCGGATCAGATGGTGCGCGGCGTCGTCTCGCTGCCGTCGGGCACGGGCCGCACCCAGCGCGTCGCCGTGTTCGCCAAGGGCGCGAAGGCGGACGAGGCGAAGAAGGCGGGTGCCGATGTCGTCGGCGCCGAGGATCTGGTCGAGAAGGTGCAGGGCGGCGCGATTGACTTCGACAAGTGCATCGCGACGCCCGACATGATGCCTCTGGTCGGCCGTCTGGGTAAGGTTCTGGGCCCGCGCGGCCTGATGCCGAACCCGAAGGTTGGCACCGTTACCAACGACGTCGCCGCGGCGGTGAAGGATGCCAAGGGCGGCGCGGTCGAGTTCCGCGCCGAGAAGGCCGGCATCATCCAGGCTGGTGTCGGCAAGGCGAGCTTCGACGAGAAGGCGATCATCGCCAACATCAAGGCGTTTGCCGATGCGGTGCAGAAGTCGCGCCCGGCCGGTGCCAAGGGCACATTCGTTCAGCGGGTGGCCATCTCCTCGACCATGGGTCCGGGGGTGAAGGTCGACCCGACATCGATTCAGGGCGCGTAGCGCTCCAACAAGCTTCCCGCCGGATCACACCGGCGGGCAAGGCCTCCGCGGGAGTCACATCTCGCGGAGTGGGTGGCGGAAGGGAAACCAGACACCACCCGATCCTGTCCGAGACTGCAGGTGCCGGTTCGCCGGCTTAATCGCGAGTTGACCTGCAATAGACGGGGGTAGCCGGAAGCAATTCCGGTTCGAACCTCTTGGCCCAACGGCATCACGTCGATGCCGGCTGGGGGACAGGCACGGAAGCGTCGTCCGCCAATACCGGCGGGCGACAACGCAACCGGCGGTCCCTCTTAGTGGCCGCCAATGGAGAGAGGCAGTGGAGAGAGCGGAAAAAGGCGAAGCGGTAGCCGCGCTGAACCAGGTGTTCAAAGACACCGGGACGGTGGTTGTCGCGCAATACGCCGGTCTGACTGTCGCCGAGATGACTTCCCTGCGCGGGAAGATGCGGGCGGCAGGCGGCGGCGTGAAAGTAGCCAAGAACCGCCTTGCCAAGCTCGCTCTTCAGGGCACGGACGTCGCTCACATCGCGGACCTGTTCAAGGGTCCGACCGTGATCGCTTACTCGAAGGATCCGGTAGCGGCGGCCAAGGTCTCGACCGACTTCGCCAAGACGAACGAGAAGCTCGTCATTCTTGGTGGGGCGTTCGGCGCGACCAACCTCAATCCCGAAGGCGTCAAGGCGCTCGCCGCGATGCCGTCGCTGGATGAACTGCGCGGGAAGATCGTCGGCCTGCTTCAGGCCCCGGCGACCCGCATCGCGCAGGTCGTCGCGGCGCCCGCCGGCCAGTTGGCCCGCGTGGTCGGGGCTTATGCCAGGAAGGGCGAGGCGGCGTAGGCCGGTCTCGACTAGTCAACAAGGTTCGAACCGTAAGGAAGAAATGAAATGGCTGATCTGTCGAAAATCGTAGACGAGCTGTCGAAGCTCACCGTCATTGAGGCGGCCGAGCTGTCGAAGATGCTCGAAGAGAAGTGGGGCGTCTCCGCTGCGGCTCCGGTCGCGATGATGGCGGGCGGCGCTGCCGGTGGCGCGGGTGCCGCTGCGGCCGAGGAGAAGACGGAGTTCAACGTCATTCTCACCGACGCCGGTGCCAACAAGATCAACGTCATCAAGGAAGTCCGCGCGATCACCTCGCTCGGCCTGAAGGAAGCGAAGGACCTGGTCGAAGGCGCGCCGAAGGCCGTCAAGGAAGGCGTGTCCAAGGACGAAGCCGCCAAGATCAAGACGCAGCTCGAAGGGGCTGGCGCCAAGGTCGACATCAAGTAGCGCTCGCGCTGCTTGAAGCGAATGCGGGGCGGCGCCCATGTGGCGCTGCCCCACTCCAAGTACCGCGTAGCAGACGAGACTGCTGTCCAGAACGCCGGCTTTGCCGACTTTCCGGTCATCCGTTTCGAAAATTTAGACTAGCCAGGAGTCACCATGAACCAGCCGTTCACCGGTCGCCGCAGGGTTCGCAGGTTCTTCGGTTCCATCCGCGAAGTGGCGGAGATGCCGAACCTTATCGAGGTTCAGAAGGCGTCTTACGACCAGTTCCTGATGGTCGAGGAGCCGGACGGCGGCCGTCCGGACGAAGGCCTGCAGGCCGTGTTCAAGTCGGTGTTTCCGATCTCCGACTTCTCGAACACCGCGCTGCTCGAATTCGTGCGCTTCGATTTCGATCCGCCCAAGTACGACGTGGACGAGTGCCGCCAGCGCGGGATGACCTTCTCGGCGCCGCTGAAGGTGACGCTGCGCCTCATCGTGTTCGACGTCGATCAGGAAACCGGCGCGAAGTCCGTCAAGGACATCAAGGAGCAGGAAGTCTACATGGGCGAGATGCCGCTCATGACGATGAACGGCACCTTCATCGTCAACGGCACCGAGCGCGTGATCGTCTCGCAGATGCACCGCTCGCCGGGCGTTTTCTTCGACCACGACAAGGGCAAGACGCATTCTTCGGGCAAGCTGCTGTTCGCGGCGCGCATTATTCCGTACCGCGGCTCGTGGCTGGACATTGAGTTCGACGCCAAGGACATCGTGCATGCGCGTATCGACCGCCGCCGCAAGATCCCGGTGACGTCGCTGCTCTATGCGCTGGGCATGGACGGCGGTGAGATCCTCAACACTTTCTACGGCAAGGTCACCTACAAGAAGACCAAGCAGGGCTGGCGGCTGCCGTTCAATGCCGACCGCATGAAGGGCATGCGCGCCGTCAACGACCTCATCGACGCCGATAGCGGCGAGGTGGTGGTCGAAGCCGGCAAGAAGATCACCGTGCGTCAGGCCAAACAGCTCGCCGAGAAGGGTATCAAGGCCCTCAAGGTCGCTGACGAGGACCTCTACGGTCACTATCTCGCCGACGATCAGGTCAACATGGAGACCGGCGAGATCTTTGCCGAAGCCGGGGACGAGCTGAACGAGAAGCTGCTCAAGGTCCTCACGGACGCGGGCCGCAACGAGATCACCATCCTCGACATCGACCACGTCAACACCGGTGCCTACATCCGCAACACGCTGGCCGTGGACAAGAACGAGTCGCGCGAGGACGCGCTGTTCGACATCTACCGCGTGATGCGCCCGGGTGAGCCGCCGACGGTGGAGACCGCGGAGGCGATGTTCACCTCCCTGTTCTTCGACACGGAGCGCTACGACCTGTCGGCCGTCGGCCGCGTGAAGATGAACATGCGCCTCGACCTCAACGCCGAGGACACCGTGCGCATCCTGCGCAAGGATGACATTCTCGCGGTGATCAAGACGCTGCTGGAACTCCGCGATGGCAAGGGCGAGATCGACGACATCGACAACCTCGGCAACCGCCGCGTTCGGTCTGTCGGCGAGCTGATGGAGAACCAGTATCGCATTGGGCTGCTCCGCATGGAGCGCGCGATCAAGGAGCGCATGTCGTCGGTTGAGATCGGCAACGTCATGCCGCAGGACCTGATTAACGCGAAGCCGGCGGCGGCGGCGGTGCGCGAATTCTTCGGCTCCTCGCAGTTGTCGCAGTTCATGGACCAGACCAACCCGCTGTCCGAGATCACGCACAAGCGTCGCCTCTCGGCGCTCGGGCCGGGCGGTCTTACTCGTGAAAGGGCAGGCTTCGAGGTGCGCGACGTGCATCCGACGCACTACGGCCGCATCTGCCCCATCGAGACGCCGGAAGGTCCGAACATCGGTCTGATCAATTCGCTCGCGACGTTCGCGCGCGTCAACAAGTACGGCTTCATCGAATCGCCGTACCGCAAGGTGAAGGATGGCCGGGTCACCGAGGAGGTGCAGTACCTCTCGGCGATGGAGGAAGCGAAATTCACGGTGGCGCAGGCCAACTCGCCGCTCGACGCCAAGGGCAAGTTCACCGAGGATCTGATCGTCTGCCGGCAGGCGGGCGAAAACGTGTTCGTGTCGCCCGACAAGGTGGACATGATGGACGTGTCGCCGAAGCAGGTCATCTCGGTGGCCGCGGCGCTGATTCCGTTCCTGGAGAACGACGACGCCAACCGTGCGTTGATGGGCTCGAACATGCAGCGCCAGGCGGTGCCGCTGATCCGCGCCGAGGCGCCGCTCGTCGGCACCGGCATGGAGCCGATCGTGGCACGTGACTCTGGCGCGGCGATTGCCGCGCGCCGAGCCGGCATCATCGACCAGGTCGACGCTACGCGTATCGTTATCCGGGCGACCGAGGACCTCGATCCGTCGAAGTCCGGCGTCGACATCTACCGGCTGATGAAGTTCCAGCGCTCGAACCAGAACACCTGCATCAACCAGCGCCCGCTGGTTCGCGTGGGTGATCGCGTCGGGAAGGGCGACATCATCGCCGACGGTCCGTCGACCGATCTCGGCGATCTCGCGCTTGGCCGGAACTGCCTCGTCGCGTTCATGCCGTGGAACGGCTACAACTTCGAGGACTCCATCCTCCTCTCCGAGCGCATCGTGCGCGATGACGTCTTCACCTCGATCCACATCGAGGAGTTCGAGGTCATGGCCCGCGACACCAAGCTCGGGCCCGAGGAGATCACGCGCGACATTCCGAACGTTTCGGAAGAGGCGCTGAAGAGCCTCGACGAAGCCGGCATCGTCTACATCGGCGCCGAGGTGCAGGCAGGCGACATCCTGGTCGGCAAGATCACGCCGAAGGGCGAGAGCCCGATGACGCCGGAAGAGAAGCTGCTGCGCGCCATCTTCGGCGAGAAGGCCTCCGACGTGCGCGACACGTCGCTGCGCGTTCCGCCGGGCGTCACCGGCACGGTCGTGGAAGTGCGCGTGTTCAACCGGCACGGCGTCGAGAAGGACGAGCGCGCCATGGCGATCGAGCGCGAGGAGATCGAGCGTCTCGCCAAGGACCGCGACGACGAACAGGCGATCCTCGACCGTAACGTCTTCGGCCGGCTGTCCGACATGCTGGTCAACAAGATGGCGGTCGCCGGACCGAAGTCGTTCAAGAAGGGCGGCAAGATCACGAAGGAAGTTCTCGACGAGCATCCGCGCAGCCAGTGGTGGCAGTTCGCGGTCTCGAACGAGAAGCTGATGGCGGAGATCGAGGCGCTTCGGAACCAGTACGACGAGAGCCGCAAGGGTCTCGAGAAGCGGTTCATCGACAAGGTCGAGAAGCTGCAGCGCGGCGACGAACTGCCGCCCGGCGTGATGAAGATGGTCAAGGTCTTCGTCGCGGTGAAGCGCAAGATCCAGCCGGGCGACAAGATGGCCGGCCGGCACGGCAACAAGGGCGTGGTGTCCAAGATCGTTCCGGTCGAGGACATGCCGTTCCTCGAGGACGGCACCCATGTCGACGTGGTGCTGAACCCGCTCGGCGTGCCTTCGCGCATGAACGTCGGGCAGATTCTCGAAACGCACCTCGGCTGGGCGTGCGCCGGCATGGGCATCAAGATCGGGAAGCTTCTGGAGGCTTACCAGAAGTCGAACGACGTGAAGCCGATCAAGAAGATGCTGAAGCAGATCTACGGCGCCAACAGCAAGAACGAGGACGTCGGCGAGTACGACGACGAGTCCACGCTCATGCTGGCCGATCAGCTGAAGACGGGTGTGCCGATTGCGACGCCGGTGTTCGACGGCGCGCACGAGGCGGACATCGTCAACATGCTGGCGGAAGCGGGCCTCGATTCTTCCGGCCAGTCGACCGTCTACGACGGCCGCACCGGCGAGAAGTTCGATCGTCCGGTGACCGTGGGCTACATCTACATCCTTAAGCTTCACCACCTGGTGGACGACAAGATCCACGCCCGCTCCATCGGGCCCTACTCGCTGGTCACCCAGCAGCCGCTCGGTGGCAAGGCGCAGTTCGGCGGCCAGCGCTTCGGTGAAATGGAGGTGTGGGCGCTGGAAGCTTACGGCGCGGCCTACACGCTGCAGGAGATGCTGACGGTGAAGTCGGACGACGTTGCCGGCCGCACCAAGGTGTACGAGGCGATCGTGCGCGGCGACGACACGCTGGAGGCCGGCATTCCGGAATCCTTCAACGTGCTGGTCAAGGAAATGCGCTCGCTCGGCCTCGACGTCGAGCTCGATAACTCAAAGGCGCGGCCGGCAGCGGCCGCGGACGCGGCGGAATAGCGGGTCGTCAGCGACCCGCACTTTCCGCGCTTTGAACTGAACATTCGGTCCCGCCGGAGCCTCCCCTCCCAACGGACCGCGAAGGAGACAGACGATGAACCAAGAGATCGCGAACATCTTCAATCCGGCACCGACGCCGGTTCAGGTCTTCGACCAAATTCGCATCTCGATCGCTTCGCCGGACAAGATCAAGTCGTGGTCCTACGGCGAGATCAAGAAGCCGGAGACGATCAACTACCGCACGTTCAAGCCCGAGCGTGACGGCCTGTTCTGCGCGCGCATCTTTGGCCCGATCAAGGACTACGAGTGCTTGTGCGGCAAGTACAAGCGCATGAAGTACAAGGGCATCATCTGCGAGAAGTGCGGCGTCGAGGTGACTCTGGCGCGCGTGCGGCGCGAGCGCATGGGCCACATCGAGCTCGCCGCGCCGGTCGCGCACATCTGGTTCCTGAAGTCGCTGCCGAGCCGCATTGGCATGCTGCTCGACATGACGCTCAAGGACCTCGAGCGCATTCTTTACTTCGAAAACTACGTCGTCACCGAGCCGGGCCTCACCCCGCTGAAGGAGCGTCAGCTCCTGACGGAGGACGAGTACCTAAAGGCGCAGGACGAGTTCGGCGAGGACGGCTTCACCGCCAAGATCGGCGCCGAAGCGATCCGCGACATTCTGCTCGGTCTCGACCTCAACAAGCTGGCCGCTGACCTCCGTCAGGAGATCGCCGAGTCCACGTCGGAGCTGAAGCCGAAGAAGCTCGCCAAGCGGCTGAACCTGGTCGAGTCGTTCATGGAATCCGGCAACAAGCCGGACTGGATGATCATGACCCAGATCCCGGTGATCCCGCCGGATCTGCGTCCGCTCGTTCCGCTGGATGGTGGCCGGTTCGCGACCTCGGACCTCAACGACCTCTACCGCCGCGTCATCAACCGCAACAACCGCCTGAAGCGGCTGATCGAGCTGCGTGCGCCGGACATCATCGTGCGCAACGAGAAGCGCATGCTGCAGGAGAGCGTTGACGCGCTGTTCGACAACGGCCGGCGTGGCCGCGCCATCACCGGTGCCAACAAGCGTCCGCTGAAGTCGCTGTCCGACATGCTGAAGGGCAAGCAGGGCCGCTTCCGGCAGAACCTGCTGGGCAAGCGCGTCGACTACTCGGGTCGTTCGGTGATCGTGGTTGGGCCGGAGCTGAAGCTGCAACAGTGCGGACTGCCGAAGAAGATGGCACTGGAGCTGTTCAAGCCGTTCATCTACTCGAAGCTGGAGAAGTACGGTCACGCCACCACCATCAAGGCCGCCAAGCGGATGGTGGAAAAGGAGCGGCCGGAGGTT